>JBGATM010000004.1:0-229199 GCA_044229175.1 Vicinamibacteria bacterium
CCACTGATGCCCAGGCCCTTGCGTTGGCCGATAGTGTAGCCTGGCAGCCCCCCATGTTGGCCATAGACACGGCCGCTGCGGTCGCGAATAGGGCCGGGCCGCATGGCCTCGGCGGGCGGGAGCCGGACGGCGCGGCGAACCGCGCTGAGGGCGCCCGTCACCGCGGCGAGGACGCTGATTCCGAACCCCCACACCAGAAGCCCGGGGGTCAGTCCGTAGCGCATCCGCGGGAAGCGGAAGTACTCCTCGTACGTGCTCATCAGGCCCTGACCGAAACGGAGTCCGCCCATGGTTCCAAGCAGCGCGCCCGCCGCGACGATCACCAGGACCAGGCCGAGGTAATGCGCGGCAATCGCGCCGTTGCCGTACCCGAACGCCTTCATGACCGCGATCTGGTCGCGCTGGCTCATCACCAGCCGCGTGGTCACGATCTGCAGCAGGAAGGCGGCGATGCCCAGGAAGATGGCGGGCATCAGGCTGCCCCAGGCGCGGAGCTCGTCGAACTCCTGGGTGAAGCGGGAGTGCGACCGGTGATCGGCGCGGCCGTAGGCCCCGAGTCCGCCGTAGGCCTCGAGCAGTATGTCCACTTCCTCGATCACCTTCTTCTCGCTGGCGCCGGGACCGAGCCTCAGGCACACATCGTTGAAAGCACCTTCCATGTCGAAGGCGCGCGCCACCGCGCGCTCGGCCATCCACAAGGTTCCCAGCCGGCGCTTGTCCGGAAGCAGACCCTGCTCGGGGATGTCGAAGATGTACTCCGGAGACATGGCCAGGCCGGCCACGCGCAGGCGCTGCCACCGGCCGTTGATCAGCGCGTCGAGGGTGCTCCCGGGCCCCAGGGCGTTGGCCTCCGCGAAGGCGACGCTCACCAGCACTTCGTCCGAGCGCGACGGGTCGAGGTACCTTCCGCTCCGCACATGAAGGCGGTTGAGGTTCGGCTGACCTCGGTCCGGAACCGAGATCAGCCGGGCCGAGGCCACGTCGTCGAGGCCGGGAACGTCGAGGGTCACGCCCCGGACCACCCGGGCCTCCACCGCCTCGACCCCGGGAATGCGCGCGATCCGCGGGGCCACCGAGAGGGGGGCGCGAGTCAGGTTCGCGAAGACGTCGGCGAAGCGGTAATCGCGGTAATACTCGATGTGCGAGTTCCAGAGGGAGTCGTAGGCGCTGCGCGCGGTGACGAAGCTCGCGATCCCCGAGGCCACGATCATGGCCACCGCGATGGCCTGACCCCTCATGTGCCAGAGGTCGCGCCAGAGCTTTCGCTGGAGGGCCCTCATCTCACCACTCGATTTCCTCGAACGAGGCCTGCCGCTCGTTCACTTCGACGCTCGCGATCACGCCGCTGCGCATGCGCACCACCCGGTTCGCCATCCGCCCGATCGCCGCGTTGTGGGTGATGATCGCGACGGTGGTGCCGAGATCGCGGTTCACCCGCGCGAGCACATCCAGGACGAGCTTGCCGGTCTCGAGGTCGAGGGCCCCCGTGGGCTCGTCGCAGAGCAGCACGTCCGGGCGCTTGGCCACCGCGCGCGCGATCGCCACCCGCTGCTGTTCCCCGCCCGAGAGCTGGGCGGGAAAGTGATCCATGCGGTCGCCGAGACCCACCAGCCGGAGCGCGTCCGAAGGGTCGAGCGGAGACTCCGCGATCTCGGTCACCAGGGCGACGTTCTCCTTCGCGGTGAGGCTCGGGATCAGGTTGTAGAACTGGAACACGAAGCCCACGTGCTCGCGGCGGAAGCGCGTGAGCTCGCGCTCGTCCGCGGCGGTGAGATCGTGATCGAAGAAGTGCACGGTGCCGCTCGTGGGCACATCCAGTCCGCCGAGGATGTTCAGCAGGGTCGACTTGCCGCTCCCCGAAGGACCGAGGAGGACGAACATCTCCCCGCGATTGAGGTCGAGGTCCACATTGCGAAGGGCCTGCACCTCCACCTCACCCATCCGGTAGGTCTTGTTGAGACCGCGCGCGCGAAGGACGGCTTCAGCCATACGACCTCATCTCGAGCGGCTGCCCGCCGACTCGAGGGCGCGCCCTCAGGACGCGACCTTGACTGCCGGCGACTCCTCGCGAGTCATCCAGCGGATCACGTCGGCCCGGCTCGCCACCCCGACGAGGCGCCCCTTCTCGACCACGGGAATCATGTTGATGCCGTTTCTCACCATGATCTCGGCGAGCGTTTCCACATCCTGGTCCGGGCCGACGGTGAGCACCCTCGTGGTCATGACGTCCTTCGCCTGCGTGCCCACCTTGTGACGCAGCCGTGCCCTGAAGTCCGGCGGGAGCTCCGCGACGGATCCATCCTCGGCCACCGCGGTGAGGGGCGGCATGTCGATCCGGGTGTTCCGCGAGACCAGGTCCGCGTCGGTCACGATGCCAAGGACCTTTCGGGATGCATCGACCACGGGCAGGCCGCTGATCGCGCGGCCGTCCATGAGCTGGGCGATGCGGGCCACCGTGGCATCGGGAGGAACCGTCACCGCATCGGTGGTCATGATCTCCCGCACCGTGGTCGGGGGCGCGGGTCTGCGCACTTCAGTCGATCGCCGTTTCCGGATCATCTTCGGCCTCCTTCAGGTTGGTCGTCCTCGCTTCGCTCCGCATCACGGCCGGCCGGCCGCGCTCTGCCTTGCCCCCTCCGAGACCAGGGTGAGGCTCGAAAGCCTCGGGTCGTGGGACTGCAGCCTCGCGCCCCGGGGACGGACAATGAGCACCGGGCAGGTGGCCGCCCGGATGACGTGCTGGGCATTCGAGCCGGAGAGCAGGTGCTCGAAGACGCCGTGCCCCTGCGCGCCCATCACAATGATGTCGATTCGCTCCTCCACCGCGAGGTGAAGGATTTCCTTGTAGGCGCAGCCCGTCACCACGCGGGTCTCGATCCCGATGTGCGGCGCGGCCGCGTCTGCCACGATCCTGCGCACGCGCTCGGTGGCCCGGCGTTCGAGTTCGCGGCGCAGGCCGCCCATGTCCACGAGCGCCCGATGAGCCGCGGCGTCGAGGTCCGGCACGCTCTCGACCACGTGGAGCAGCAGGATGGAGGCGCGGTGCTTCTCCGCGAAGGCGAGTGCCACGCGCAGCGCCTCGGCCGACATCTCCGAGAAGTCGGTGGCGCATAGGATCCGGCTCACCAGCCCGGGGGCGGCCCAGGTTCGCGCCTCTTCGTGCGACACCGTGAGCACCGGGCAGGGCAGGCGGCGAATCACCTTCTCGGCCACCGAGCCGATCACCAGGCGCTCGATGCCGCTCCTTCCATGGGTGCCGAGCACCACGAGGTCCGCTTCCATCTCCGCGGCCGCGCGCTCGATCTCCCGCCACGGATCGCCTTCCCTGATCTCGGTTTCGTGATCCACGCGGGCCTCGCGGGCCGGTCCGAGGAAGCGGCGCAGGTCCTCCTCCACACGCCCCCGGTCCTCCGGGGTGAGCAGCCAGGGCGCCCCTCCGTAGACCGAGTCGACCCCGGGCACCGCGGTGGGAATCACGTGGACGACCCGGAGGCGGGAGTGGAAGGTTCTCGCCAGAGCCATCGCGTGCCGGAAGGCCTGGCCCGAGAACTCCGAGAAATCGGTGGGGCAGAGGATGCGATCGATACCTGCGCTTGTCATGTTCATGGCGCCTCCTCAAATTCCTGGCGCGGCGGAGTTAGTCGTCGCGCGCCATCCAGCGAACCACGTCGGCACGGCTCACCACCCCGATCAGTCGACCGTCTTCGACCACGGGAATCGGGTTCACGCGCTCCTTCACCATCAGGGCGGCCAGGGTCTCCACGTCCTCCTCGGGCCCCACGGTGAGAACCTCCTCGGTCATCAGGTCCTTAGCCGTGGTCCCGGCCGCGTGCTGAATGCGCTTCTTGAAGTGAGTGGGAGTCTCGAGGGGGATGCGGCCATCGAGCAGAGGCAGGAAGTGCGGGGCCTCGATGCGCGTGTTGAGGACGATCAGGTCGAGGTCGGTGACCAGGCCGACGACCCTCTTGTCGATATCGACGACGGGCAGGCCGCTGATGGCCTTCTCGTGCATCAGGCGGGCCACCCGGCCCACCGAGGCTGAGGGCGACACCGAGACCACGTCCACGGTCATGATGTGCTTCACCCGCGTCACCTCGGGCTCCGGCCGCGGCAACTCTCGGGTCGGCTGGGCGCTTGTGGACAGGTGCTTGCCGGACATGGCGGTGTCTCCGTTCATGAATGCGACGCCGCGGTGGCGGCGAGGGTGATGCCCGCCGGTCGATCCCCGGGCCGGCGAGAGATCCGGAGGGGACGGACGGTAAGCACCGGGCAGGTAGCGCCGCGGATCACTTGCTGCGCGTTCGAGCCGGAAAGCATGTGCTCGATGACGCCATGGCCCTGGGCGCCCACCACCACGAGATCGGCCCGGTCGTCGGCGGCAATCCTCAGGATCTCCTTATAGGCGCGCCCAAACGCGACCCGCGCTTCGATCCTCGCGCCCTGCTCCGCGGCGACTTCCACCATCCTCCGCAGTCGAGCCTGCGCCTCCTTCTCGAGGTCCTGGCGCATCGGCCCCATGTAAGGCAAAGCGATGTACGTGGGGTCGCCGAAGTCCGGAACGCCCTCGATCACATGCAGCAGCGTCACGTGAGCCTGCTGCTGATCCGCGAAGGCCAGAGCGAGCTGCAGCGCCTCCGCCGAGGTCTCGGAGAAGTCCGTCGCGCACAGGATCCGGGTGATGAGCCCGGGCGCCTCCCAGGTCCGTCCCTCTTCGTGGCAGACCGTCAGCACCGGACAGGGGAGACGACGGATGAGCTTCTCCGCCACCGAGCCCAGGAAAAGGTGCTCGAGGCCGCCGCGGCCATGGGTCCCCATCACCACGAGATCCGCGGGCAGTTCCTCGGCCTGCGACACGATCTCCCGCCACGGATCGCCCTCGCACACCTCGGTCAGATGATCGACGCGCGCTTCGCGCGCGGGCGCGAGGAAGCGGTGCATCTCCTCGTCGATCCGCTGCCGCGTCTCGGGCATCATCAGCCACGGCGCCGCGAAGTAGTCGGAGTCGCCGGAGGGAAACACGTGAGGGATGACGTGCACGACCTTGAGCCGGGCCTTGAACCGGTGGGCCAGCGCCATGGCGTGACGAAGAGCGTGGGCGGAGAACAACGAGAAGTCGGTGGGAAACAGGATCCGTTGGATCGGCGTCCGGGTGGTCATCATGGGCGTCACCTCGCACGCAGGGAGCAGCAATCGCGATGCCATGGGCCAGGTGTAACCCTGGGGGTGCTAAGTGGCTTTTACGCTGGCCCTTGAGCCGGCGAGCCGGACCGCGCGCATGCAACGACCCCGAGGGGAACGAAGCTACTGCGTAAACCTTTCAGAATTGCCGCAACCCTTGCGCTGACAAGGGCGCCCTGCCCGCGCGGGGTCGTCGCCCACGCCGCGCTCGTACCCGATCAGGACAAACGGCTTGAGACCCAGGCACGGGGCCGCGCGGTCGGGGGTGGCATGCCTGATGCTGCCTCGCCCGGCCGAGACGCGCCCCGCAAGTGCGTTCTTGATGAATTCGGAGGCATATCCATGAAGCCCATCTCCACGATGGTCGCCGCCCTCCTCGCTGTGGCCCTGCTGTCGATACCGGCGCAGGCCCAGGACCCCGCGGACGCAGCCGCGAAGATTCAGCAGCTGGAGCAGAAACTCGCATCCCTCGAGGGCACGAACAGCGTGCCGGCCGCGGCCCCCGCCGAACAGAGCACGGCTGACCTCGAGAAGCGCATCAAGGAGTTGGAACTCAAGATCCAGGAGTTGATGGACGCGAAGAAGGCCCCCGACGCCAAGACCATGGGCGCCGAGGAGGTGGAGCGCGTTCAGGAACCCACAGGCCTCGCCGGCTTCTATGACAACGGCTACCTGGTCGCGACCAGCAAGGATGGCGCCTTCAAGTACTGGCTCGACGGCCGAGTGAACCTCGACTTCGCCAAGTACTCGGGCGCGGAGAATCGCCTGCCCACCGGCTTCGAAGTCCGTCGCGCGCGCATCGGTGTCAAGGCCACGTTGTTCACGGACTGGCTGGCCGAAATAGACCTCGACTTCGCCGACAACGCGATCGAGATCAAGGACCTGTGGGCCGGCTACGCGGGGATCGACAACACCATCATCCGCCTGGGCAACCACAAGGCGCCCTTCGGCCTCGAGACCCTGACCTCGTCCAAGAACATCATGTTCATCGAGCGTTCGTATCTCGACTCGTGGTCGCCGGATCGGCTGCTCGGATTGAGCGTCTCCCACTGGGGCAAGCTCTGGCAGGCCTCCGCGGGCGTCTTCGGAGAGGCGGGCGGCGCGTTCGACGATAAGGACACCATCACGGGCGGCGGCGCGGGTACGAGCCAGGACTACAACCTGGTGGGACGCTTCACCATCGCTCCCGTCAACAAGGAAGGCCGGATGATCCACTTCGGCGTGGCCGGCGCCTGGCGGCAGCCCGAGCGCCAGAAGCTCGCGACCAGCGGTTCCGATCTCCCCGACCGTGTGAACGCGGCCCGCATCGTGAAGCTGGATTCGCGCGCGGAAACCCACGTCAGCCGCGCCAAGTTCCTCAGCACCGGCGACATGAAGTACGTGGACCACTTCACCCAGATCGGCTTCGAGCTCGCGGCCACCGCGGGTCCCGGGACGCTCCAGGCCGAGTACCAGAAGACGGACATGAATCGGGTCAAGACCACGAACGCGGTGGTCGCCGATCATTCGTTCGACGGCTACTACGTGGCGGGCTCGGTGTTCCTCACCGGCGAGCGACGTCCCTACCTCGTCTCCGAGGGGGAGTTCGGACGGCTCATCCCGAAGCGCAAGGCCGGCGCTCTTGAATTCGCGCTTCGCTACAGCATGCTGAACCTCGACGACGTGACCACGATCGACCCGATCAAGGGCGGCCAGGCCAAGAACTTCACGGTCGGACTGAACTGGTACTTCAACACCAACCACAAGATCATGGTCAATTTCACGAACGTCGACAACAACGCCAACGCAAAGCCGGGCAAGGACTGGGCGCCCATTCCCGCGGGCACGAGCACTGCTCAGAACGTCGTCTACGGCGACGACTTCAAGACGTTCTCCGTCCGCTACCAGATCGCCTTCTAGAAGGAGCCACCAGACGATGGCCATCGAAATCGAACGGAAATTCCTGGTCCGCCCGGGTGCCTGGGTCCCCAAGGGGCCGGGCACCCATTTTCAGCAGGGCTACTTGAACTCGCAGAAGGAGCGCGTGGTCCGCGTCCGCATCGAGGGCAGCGTGGCCAAGCTGACCATCAAGGGCCTCAGCAAAGGGCTGAGCCGGTCCGAGTTCGAATACGGCATACCGCTCGAAGACGCCGGGGTGATCCTCAACCAGCTCTGCGAGCGGCCGCTCATCGACAAGCATCGTCACGTGGAGCACCACCTCGGCCGCGCCTGGGAGATCGACGTCTTCCACGGCGAGAACGAGGGCCTGGTGATCGCCGAGGTCGAGCTTCCCTCGGCCGACGCGAAAGTGGAACTTCCCGACTGGGTCGGAGCCGAAGTGTCGAGCGATCCTCGCTACTTCAATTCGAACCTGCTCCAGAACCCCTACACCACCTGGCCGAAGACGTAGTCCCCATGCCGACCGGAGCCCCGGTCGCCGCACCCTTCAGTGAAGAGCGCCTGCTGGCGCTCCTCGACATGGAGAAGATGACGCTCTCCTCCGCGGCGAGAGCCGCGCAGGGGACGTCCGAGCGGTGGATGCGGTACCTCGGATTTCCCGGAGGCATCCTCGCCTTCCTGCTGCTGTACTACCTTCCCTTCGGCCCCAGCCTCAGCGGGGCCGCCCAGGCCGGGATCGCGTGCTTCGTGCTCGCCCTCATCTGGTGGGTGACCGAGCCCTTCCCCACCTACGTCACCTCGCTGGCTCTGATGTTCCTGCTTCTCACCACGCGGGCGGCGGGGGCCAAGGCCATCATGGACGTGCTCGGGCTCGAGGTCATCTGGCTGAACCTCCTCGCCTTCATCCTGAGCGCCATGCTGGTGAAGACGCGGCTGGCGCGGCGCATGGCCCTGTGGCTGGTGGTGAAGTTCGGATCGACCGCGCCCTGGGCCCTGTTCGCGTTCCTGCTCCTGCAGCTCGTGCTCGCGCCCCTCATTCCCGCGACCGCCGCGCGCTGCGTCATGACCCTGCCCCTCATGCTGGTGGTGGCCGCGATCTACGGATCCACCGAGGAGACCCCGAACGCGTTCGGCAAGAACCTGATGCTCCTGAACCTCGTGGGCATCTCCGTGCTCTCGTCCATGTCGATGACCGGCAGTTCCGCGAATCTCATCGCGGTCGGCCTCATCCAGACCATGGGCGGGCACAAGCTCTACTACATGGACTGGATGCGCCTGGGCGCGCCCATCGCCATTCTCACCACCGTGGCCATGTGGTTCCTCGGCCCGAAGCTGCTTTTCAGGATCCAGCCCGCGGAGTCGACGCCGCGAATCCCGGGCGGGATCGAGGTGGTGCGCCAGAAGCACGCCGAGATGGGCCCGCTCGCCCTCGGGGAGAAGAAGGCGCTCGCCATCTTCGGCCTCGTCCTCTTCCTGTGGATGACCGACATCTTCCACCTGCGCTGGTTCGGGGTCGAGATCTCCGCGCCCTTCGCGGCGCTCCTCGGCGCCATCATCGTCCTGTTCCCACGCTGGGGCGTCCTTCAGTGGGCGGAGGCGGACATCCCCTGGCACCTCCTCATCTTCAGCGCGGGCGCTTACGCCGGGGGCCTCGCCCTCGACGACACGGGTGCGGCGGAATGGGCGGTGCGGATGCTGTTCGGCCGTTTCGATCTGCAGGCCCTGCCCTTCGGCGTCGCCTACACCCTGATCATCTCCGTGATGATGTACAGCCACCTGCTCACCACTTCGAAGACGGTGCGCACCATGATCATGATCCCGATCATCATCACCCTGACCCGGTCGCTCGGCTGGGACCCCGTCTCCTTCGCTCTCCCCGCGGCGCTGTGCATCGACTGGGTGGTCGGCCTCCCCATCAGCGGCAAGCCCAACGTGATCCTGTTCTCCACCAACCAGTACTCGGTGATGGAGAACTTCAAGTACGGGATGATGACGTGCACCATCGGCGTGGTCCTGCTGGTCCTGTCCGCCGCCACCTGGTTCCACTGGCTGGGCGTGACTCCCGCATTCTGGTCCTTGCCCCAATGAGAACGCACTGGCGCCTGATCATCCTGCTCGGCACCATCCTGAGCGTCATCTGCGCCCGGGCCGCCGGCGCCGATCCCGCCGGCATCTCTCACTATGACCTCCGCCTCGACACCGACGCGACCGGGCCCGCCCGCGCCACCCTCGACCTCTCGTTGGACCGCATCGAAGGCGAGGTTGCGGTGATCCCCTTCCCCTTCGCCGAAATCGGCGCCCTGAGTCTCATCGAGGGACCGGCGGGCACGCTCGTAGCCGTCGCGGCCTCGAACGGACAGAGCCGGATCCTGGTCACCCTCCCCGGTAGCGCGACGCCCCCGATCCGCATCCGCCTTGCCGGAGAGGTGCTGAAGGCGATATCCCAACCCGGGCCCGCGCGCACGGTTCGCCTCGCTCTTCTCAACACTCAGCCCGAGCCGATCCGCGACCTGCGCATCTCGATCACCTTCCCCGAAGGACTGCGCGGCCACGCCATACGCGAAGCACGGCCCGCGCCGGACAAGGCGGCGCCGGGACCGCGCGCGGTTCTCGACGCGATCGACGGGCGCTCGGGCGTGAGGCTTCTGGTCGACTCGCTGCCCCAGGGCGAGACCGCGGCGCTGAGGGTCGAACTGGCGCGGGCCGAGCCATCGATGGCCTGGCTCCTCGCCGGCCTCGCGCTCGGCGTCTTGTACCTCGTGTCGTTCCGCGACCTTGTCCTCCCCCCCGCCCGCTGAAGGAGCCCCCATGACCGCCACCCCCACGAAGAACGTCGCCACCACCGCCGAAGAAGCGGCAATGATCAAGCCCCGCGCCGAGTTCAGGGTGTTCGGCCACGGCATCATCGATGCGGTGAACACCCACATGTGGAACGGGAAGACCGTCCTTCAGCACGCGCGCACCATGCCCGCCGAGACGTATTTCGTCTCGCGCCACACCCAGGGGGTCAACGTGAAGGTGCGCGACGGCCTGCTCGACATCAAGGTGAAGACCGGGGAGACCGAAGAGGGCTACGAGATCTTCCAGCCCAGGGGAAAGTTCAAGTTCCCGGTCTCGAAGAAGGATCTCGCCACCATCCTGGCGCAGCTCAAGGCCGACATGCCCCCCGAACTCAAGAACCTGGAAACCTGCACCTTCGAGGCGTTCCTGGCCGCGGCCCGCAAGCACCCGGACCTCGTCCCGGTCACGGTCGAGAAGATGCGCTGGGGCTTCACCATCGACGGGACGATCTGCGAATACGCGAAGGTTCACCTGAACGGCGCCCTCCTCGAATCGGCCTGCGTCGAGAGCGAGGACCACGCGGCCATGCGCGCGGTCATCGAGGGTCTGGGACTTTCCGCGCGATCCAACGTCAGCTACCCTAAAGCCCTCGCCGGGGTCGTGGGGGTCGGCACCGCGAGTTGAACGCGCCCTTTCGGACTAGTGAGGGCGGTAGCTCTGGAGCATCTGCACGTAGTTCGCGCGCTCGTACGCGGTCGGATCCGGACAGCGCTTGAGGCTCATGTTCCCGCGCATGGGTTCGAGGGACTCCCACTCGAACTCCTTCATCCAGTCTTCCATGCCCTTTCGCATGGTCTTCAGGTGTTCGGGGCCATGCTGGAGCAGCGCCGAGACCACCTGCACGCCGTGGGCGCCCGCCATCACCGTCTTGATCGCGTCACGGCCGCTGTGCACGCCGCCGCTCACTCCAAGGGAGGCCTTGACCTGCCCGGAGAGGGCGCCGAGCCAGCGGAGTCTCAGGGGGAGTTCGCGGGCGTCGGACAGGTGCAGGCTGCGGTTCAGGTCGAGGGTCTCGGGGTCGATGTCGGGCTGGTAGAAGCGGTTGAAGAGCACGAGGCCCCTCGCCCCCGCCTCGTCGAGCTGGGTCGCGAACTGAGCGAGGGACGAATAGAAGGGCGAGAGTTTCACCGCCACCGGGATGCGGACGATCCGCACCACTTCGCGCACGACTTCGACGGCCTCGCGCTCCACCGCCTGCGAGCTCAAGGCGGGGTCGAAGGCCACGCGGTACAGGTTCAGCTCGAGGGCATCGGCGCCCGCGTGCTCCATGAGCTGCGCGTACTCGAGCCATCCTCCGGGAGTGGCGCCGTTGAGCGACGCGATGACGGGAACGGACACCGCCACCTTGACGCGCCGCAGGTGCTCCAGGTATTCGTCGGGCCCGAATACGAAACTCTGCGACGCCGGGAAGTAGGTGAGCGCCTCCGCGAAGGACTGCTCGTGCGTTTCCGCCTCGAGGGCGGCCATCTGATCGCGTTCGATCTGCTCCTCGAAGAGCGACCGGAGCACGATGGCGGGTGCGCCCGCGTCCTCCAGCCGGCGAACCGAATCGATGGTGTCCGCGAGGGGCGAGGCCCCGGGGATGAGCGGGTGGGGCAGGTCGAGGCCCAGGTAGCGGGTGGACAGGTTCATCACTTTGCCTCCTCGGCCGGCTTCTCCGCCGGCTTTTCGGGTGTCTCGAAGAGCGGCACCGTGATCCCCGCGAGCTGCTGGTAGACCGCGTAGCGCTGCCGGGTGATCCTCTCCGAGTTCTTCAAGAGGCGCTTGAATCTCTCGGGATCCGTCTTCTCGACCACCTTGAAGCGCCCTTCGGCGCGCATGTAGTCGGCGAGCGGCGTCTTGGGCGGGCCCGAATCGAGGTGGAGCGGAGGCTGCCCCTGGGCCACCCGGCGCGGGTCGTAGCGATACAGCGGCCAGATGCCCGAGCTCACCGCCAGCTTCTGCTGATCGACGCCATTCACCATGTCGTAGCCGTGGGCGATGCAGTGCGAGTAGGCGATGACCAGCGACGGCCCCGGATAGGCCTCGGCCTCTTGCAGGGTCTGGATGGTCTGGGCCATCTTGGCCCCGAAGGCGATCCGCGCCACGTAGACGTGGCCGTAACTCATGGCGAGGAGCCCCAGGTCCTTCTTGGGAATCTCCTTGCCCGCTTCCGAGAACTTGGCGGACGCGCCGAGCGGCGTGGCCTTCGACTGCTGGCCTCCGGTGTTGGAGTAGACCTCGGTGTCCAGGACGAGGATGTTCACGTTCCGGTTCGAAGCCAGGACGTGGTCGAGGCCGCCGAACCCGATGTCGTAGGCCCAGCCGTCGCCGCCCACGAGCCAGACGCTCTTGGGGACGAAGTAGTCGGCCATGGTCTCGAGCCTTCGGGCTTCCGGACTCTTGATGTTCGCGAGCCGCGACTTGAGCTCGCGCACCCGCGAGCGCTGAACCGCGATGGAGGCCTCGTCCTCCTGCCCGCCGCCCAGGATCTCGGCCACCAGCGTCCCGCCGATCTGCCCGCGGAGGTGCTGCAGGAAGTGGGTCGCCTGCCTGAGGTGCGCGTCGAGAGCGAGGCGCATGCCGAGGCCGAACTCCGCGTTGTCTTCGAACAGCGAATTGGCCCAGGCGGGCCCGCGCCCGTCCTTGTTCATGGCGTACGGCGTGGTCGGCAGGTTGGCGCCATAGATGGACGTGCAGCCGGTGGCGTTCGCGATCATGGCGCGATCCCCGAAGAGCTGGGTGAGCGCCTTGATGTAGGGCGTCTCGCCGCAGCCCGCGCAGGCTCCCGAGTACTCGAAGAGGGGCTGGAGGAACTGCGAGGTCTTGAGGTCCACGCGGCCGAGGGCCGCGCGATCGACTTCGGGCAGGTCGAGGAAGAAGGCGTAGTTCTCCCGCTCCGCTTCGCGCAGGGGGCGCTGGGGCGTCATGTCGATCGCCTTGTGCCGGGGATTCGACTTGTCCTTGGCCGGGCAGATGTGAACGCACAGGCCGCACCCCGTGCAGTCCTCCGCGGCCACCTGGATGGTGTACTTCTGGCCCACCAGTTCCTTCGAGCGATAGTCGTCGGACTTGAAGGTGGCGGGAGCGCCCTTCAGGGCTTCGGGGGCATAGACCTTGGCCCGGATGGCGGCATGCGGGCACACCATGGCGCACTGGTTGCACTGGATGCAGACCTTCGCGTCCCAGACCGGAATCTCGATGGCCAGGTTGCGCTTCTCCCACTGCGCCGTGCCCGTGGGCCAGGTGCCGTCCACCGGGAAGGCGCTCACGGGCAGGAGGTCGCCCTTCCCCGCCATCATCACCGCGGTCACCCGCTTCACGAAGTCGGGGGCCGAATCGGACACGATCGGCGGCCGGCCGCGCGTGGCCGTCACCGCGGTGGGCGCCGGCACTTCGTACAGATGGGCGAGGCTGTCGTCCACCGCGGCGAAGTTCTTCTTGATCACCTCGGCGCCGCGCTTGCTGTAGGTCTTCTCGATGGAGCGCTTGATCTCGGCGATGGCCTCTTCGCGGGGCAGCACGCCGGAGAGGGCGAAGAAGCAGACCTGCATGACCGTGTTGATGCGTCCGCCCATGCCCGCCTCGCGCGCCACCTTCACCGCGTCGATCACGAAGAAGCGCAGGCGCTTCTTGAGGATGGTCGACTGCACTTCCCGGGGGAGGTGGTCCCAGACCTCGGCGGGTCCGTGGGGCGAATTGAGCAGGAACACGGCGCCCGGGGCCGCGCGCTCGAGCACGTCGATCTTGTCGACGAACTCGAACTGGTGGCAGGCCACGAAATCCGCCTGCTTGATCAGGTAGGCCGAGCGGATGGGCCGCGGACCGAAGCGCAGGTGCGAGACCGTGGTGGCGCCCGACTTCTTCGAGTCGTAGACGAAGTAGCCCTGGGTGAAGAAAGGCGTCTCCTCCCCGATGATCTTGATCGAGTTCTTGTTGGCGCCCACGGTGCCGTCGGCGCCCAGGCCGTAGAACACCGCCCGCTTCACGTCCGGAGGCTCGATGTCGAGTTCGACCTCCCAGGGGAGCGAGAGGTGGGTGACATCGTCCACGATTCCCACGGTGAAGTGATTTCGAGGCTTGCTCTCCGCGAGGTTCGCGAAGACCGCCTTCACCATGGGCGGATCGAATTCCTTGGAGGACAGGCCATAGCGACCGCCCACGACCTTCGGGGCGATCGCAAACGCGGTGAGGCCCTCGTCGGCCGCTTCCCGCAGCGCGGCCAGCACTTCGAGATAGAGGGGATCGCCGACCGCCCCCGGCTCCTTGGTGCGGTCGAGGACGGCCAGGGCGCGCACCGCCTTCGGCAGCGCGGCCACAAAGGCCTTTTTGTCGAAGGGATGGAACAGGCGCACCTTCACCAGGCCCACCTTCTCGCCCCGCGCGACCATGTCGTCGATGGTCTCGTGCGCGGTCTCCGCACCCGAGCCCATCATCACGATGACCCGCTCCGCCTCGGGATGTCCCACGTAGTCGAAAAGGTCGTAGCTGCGCCCGGTGAGCGCGCCGAAGTGGACCATGGCCTCGTGCACCATTCCCGCGCAGGCGTTGTGGTACAGGTTCGAGGCCTCGCGGGCCTGGAAGAACGCGTCGGGATTCTGCGCGGTCCCGCGGATGGCCGGCCGGTCCGGGGTGAGCGCGCGCAGGCGGTGTTCGTAGATGGCCTTGTCGCTGATGAGGATCCGCAGATCGTCATCGGAGAGTTCCTGGATCTTGGCCACCTCGTGCGAGGTGCGGAAACCGTCGAAGAAGTGGAGGAAGGGAATCCGGCTGCGAAGCGTCGCCATGTGCGCGATCGCCGCGAAGTCCTGGGCTTCCTGGACCGAGGAGGAGCAGAGCATGGCGAAGCCGGTGGCCCGGCACGCCATCACGTCGGAATGGTCGCCGAAGATCGAAAGCGCGTGCGTTGCGATGGTCCGCGCCGCGACGTGCATGCAAAAGGGCGTCAGCTCCCCGGCGATCTTGTACATGTTCGGGATCATCAGCAGGAGGCCCTGCGAGGCCGTGAAGGTGGTGGCGAGCGCCCCCGCCTGCAGGGCGCCGTGAACCGCTCCCGCGGCCCCCGCCTCGGACTGCATCTCCATGATCTGCGGCACCGCGCCCCAGAGATTGGGCCGGCCATGGGCCGCCCATGAATCCGCCAGCTCACCCATGGTGGAACTGGGCGTGATGGGATAGATGGCAATGACTTCGCTCACCCGGTGGGCGACAGCGGCAGCGGCTTCATTCCCGTCAACAACAATACGGCGTGCCTGGGGCATCAGGACCTCCGCGTCTTTGATTAACAAGTCGCGTGCCACCATGGAGATATCTAGTAGGGGCCAATTCCGCGCATTTATCGACACATGCCCGCAAACCTTGCGCCATGCGCCGACCGCGGCCGCTGTATTTGCGCGCTTCATCCCTCTGCCCGCGGCGGTTCGGGCGGCCGGATATGACCATCTGGGTGGCACAGTTCATGCCCACCCAGCCCGAAGCATGGAGCAGAAATCATGACCTGGATCCAGGGGGTGAGCGTGACTCTCGCGGCCGTCCTCTTGCTCGCCGTGGGTCTGAACGCCTGGGGGGCGTGGCGGTGGTCCACGCAGACCGGCGAACTTCTGGCGCGGCTCGAGGCGTCGCGTCAGCCCTTGACCCCGGCCCGATTCGATCCGGGTGAACTCGTCGGTCTACCCTCTCCGGTCCAGCGCTACTTCGGCATCGCGCTCACCCCCGGCCAGCCGATCATCACCGCGGTGAGCGTCGAGCACACCGGCACTTTCAATCTGAGCGAGACGGCCGAGCAATGGCGGCCGTTCCGGTCCGAACAACGCGTGGTGACGCGACGCCCGGGATTCGTGTGGAACGCCCGTATCTCGATGGTCCCGGGCCTGAGCGTGCGCGTGCACGACGCCTACGTCGCGGGAGAGGGCATCCTCCACCCCGCG
This sequence comes from Vicinamibacteria bacterium, assembly GCA_044229175.1. GTDB lineage: Bacteria > Acidobacteriota > Vicinamibacteria > Fen-336 > JAGNNV01 > JAGNNV01. Next base: position 15,804 of record JBGATM010000004.1, read on the forward strand.
GTGATGGGCCTTTTCACCCTGACCGATCTTCGCGGCACTCCGGATGTCGCCCAGGGCGAGCTGATGCGCTTCTTCGCCGAGACCGCCTGGTACCCGACGGCACTCCTCCCCAGCCAGGGGATCTCGTGGTCGCCCGTCGATGAGCGCACCGCGGACGCGACCCTCGAGGACGGGCCGCTTCGCCTGACCCTTCGTTTCGGCTTCAGCGCCGCCGGGCTGATCGAATCGATCCGCGCCGAGGGTCGGAACCGGACGGTGGGGAAGGCCGTGGTCATGACCCCGTGGGAAGGCCGGTACTCGGACTACCAAGAGCGCGGGGGCATGCGGGTTCCCTTCTCCGGAGAAGTCGCATGGCTCACCCCGGAAGGGCGGAAGCCCTACTGGAGGGGCGTGATCCGGTCCGCGTCCTACGAGTTCGCGAAGTAAGAATCCAGGCGGCTCTTCCGCAACGGCTGCGGCCCAGGGTCAAAGAAGCGCAGCTCTTGCCGCGGACCTACTCGGGCCAACCAGGGGAGCCGTGGCGGTTTACCGCAGTGTGTTCAATCGGTTGCGCGAACCTCGCGCGCGCTCCCTCCGGCCGAGGGATTGGGAATGCTCCTTGCTACCCTTTCGGGTGTTTCATTTGTCGAGGAGGACCCCATGAAGCCAGAGACGAAACGGGCCATGAAGACCGTCGGAGCGGTGGCTGCCGGCGCCGCGGTCGGATACGTGGCGGGAACTCTTACCGCCCCCGCGAAGGGGTCGGAGACCCGCGAGAAGATCGCCCGCAAGATCGAGGAGGAGGCGGAAGACCTCGCCCGGAAGGCGAAGAAGACCATGAACGAAACCAAGGTGAAGGTCGCGAACGCGATTCACGGCTAGAGGGACCGCTTCCGACTCGGGAATCTTCGTAACCGCGTTGAAAGGGTCATCATGAAGAGCCGTGGACTCAAAGTCGTGCAAGTGGGTCGCCAACGCGCGATGGATCATCGCGGCACGCGCACCGACAAGTCGCCCGCGGTGGCCGCCGAACATGCGTACCGGACCGGCACGATCTGCGACGGGTGCGGCGCGGTCTACTCGCTGAAGACCTGGAGACGTTCGGGAGAGCGAACCGCCGCCGCCCTGGATGCGGGCGCCCTGACGAGTCGGTGTCCCGCCTGCCGCCAGGTGGGCGAGGGCCGCGCCTATGGTCGCGTCGTCCTTCGCGGGCCGTGGCTCAGGGACCACGAGGAAGAGGTGCGTCACCGCATCCGGAACGTCGAGGCCCGGGCCCGTCACACTCAGCCCGAACGTCGGGTCATCGAGATCGCGCGAGCCAAGGACGGGCTCGAGGTGATGAGCACCTCCCAAAAGCTCGCCCATCGGCTGGTGCGTGAGATCGAGAAGGCCTTCGGCGGACGCTCTTCCTACCGATGGTCGGACACCGACGGATCGCTGACCGCAACCTGGGCGCACGACTGAGCGGAAGCCCCCGCCGCGGGGGCTCCGCGATCCGGACTAGGGGTTGACGGACTGCGAGCGCGTGACCGGAGTGCGCGCGTCCGCGTGGTAGTCCTTGAGCTTGTACTGGATCTTGCGGGGCGAGATGCCCAGGATCTTGGCCGCGCGCGACGTGCTGCCTCCCACCGATTCGACGGTGCGCAGGATTGCTTCGCGTTCGATGAGGGCGAGGCTGCTGCCCGGGATGGAGATGCCGGAGTGGGCGCCGTGCTCGGCGGGCTCGAGGGCGCCGCGCAGGGTCGGGAAATGGCTGACGTTCAGGACCGGCTGCTCGGTCAGCACCACCGCCCGCTCGATGGCGTTTTCGAGCTGACGCACGTTCCCCGGCCACGGGTGCCGCAGCAGCAGGGTCATCGCCTCGTCCGAGAAGCTGCGCACGTCCTTGGCGTTTTGCGCCGCGTACTTCTTGAGGAAGTGCTGGGCCAGGACGGGAAGATCGGCCGGCCGCTCGCGCAGGGCGGGAATGCGGATCTCGACCACGTTCAAGCGGTAGTACAGGTCCTCGCGGAACGAGCCGTCCGCGATCTTCTTGGTGAGATCCCGGTGGGTGGCGGAGACGATGCGGACATCCACCTTGAAGGTCTTGTTGCCTCCCACGCGCTCGAACTCCCGCTCTTCGAGGAACCGCAGCAGCTTCACCTGAACGGTAAGCGAGATGTCGCCGATCTCGTCGAGGAACAGGGTTCCCCCGTCCGCGGCCTCGAAGCGTCCCGGGCGGGTCGCGATCGCGCCGGTGAACGAGCCCTTCTCGTGCCCGAACAACTCGCTTTCGAGCAGGGTCTCGGGAAGGGCGGCGCAGGCCACCTTGATGAACGGACGGTTGCGGCGCGGGCTCGCCTGGTGCAGGGCCTGGGCGAAGAGTTCCTTGCCCGTGCCGCTCTCCCCGAGGAGCAGCACCGACGCATTGGAGCTCGCGACCTGGCGGATGGCCTTGAAGGCGTGGAGCATGTCCGGGCTTTCGCCGAGGATGTTCTCGAAGCGGTACTTGTCGGCCACGCGCTCGCGCAGGATGCGGGTCTCTTCGAGGAGATGCTTCTTCTCGATGGCCCGTTCCACCACGACCTCGAGCTCCTCGAGATCGAGCGGCTTGGCGAGGTAGTCCTCCGCCCCCGTCTTCATGGCGCGAACCGCGTTCTTCACCGTCCCGAACGCGGTCATGAGGATGACCATGGTCTGCGGGCGGGCCTGCTTGATGTGCTTGAGCAGTTCGAGCCCGTCCATGCCGGGCATTCTCAGGTCGGTGAGCACGATGTCGGCGTCCATCTGCTCGACCAGTCCAAGCCCGGTTTTCGCGTCGTTGGCGCACGCCACCTCGTACCCGTCTTCCTTCAGCAGGGTCTCGAGCGCGCTTGCCGCGTTCACTTCGTCGTCGATGACGACAATCCGGGCCTTGGTGCTCACGGCTTGACCTCCTTCGGCGCCAGCGGCAGGGTAATGGCGAACCGCGCGCCACCCGTGGCTCCCTCGTGCGCGGTGATGGCGCCGCCATGCTGCGCCACGATCTGGCGGGCGATCGACAGCCCGAGCCCGGTGCCTCCCGGCTTGGTGGTCACGAATAGCTGGAAGATGTCGACGCCCTCGGGCAGACCGGGACCGGTGTCCTCGACGCTCAGTTCGGCGAAATCCCCGCGAAGTTCCACGCGAACCGTGACTTTGCCGCCGCCGGGCATGGCTTCGATGCCGTTGCGCACCAGGTTGATGAGAACCTGCTTCATCTTCTCGCCATCGATGGGCAGGGGCGGCAGGGTTTCGGGCTTCTCGTAGGCGAGGGAGACGCCGCAGTCCATCGACTGCGGCTCGAGCAGGCGGATCACATGCTCGATCACGGCGTCGAGATCGGCCAGGCCCTGCTGGACGCGATCGGCCCGGGAGAACTGCAGGAAATCGCCGGCGAGCGCGTCGAGGCGGCTCACCTCTTCGCGGATGATGCTGATGAGTTCGCGGATGCCCATGTCAGTCTCGAGTCGGGCGTTGCGCCGCTCGATCACCGAGAGCTGGAGGGCGATGGAATTGAGGGGGTTGCGGATCTCGTGGGCGAGGCCGGCCGCGAAGGTTCCGAGCAGCGCCATCTTCTCGCTCTCGATGATCCTCTCCTGCGCCGCCCGCAGTTCCCGGTAGGCGTTTCTCGCCTCCTCGTGGCGCTGTCGCTCGGCTTCACCGCGGCGCGCCCGTTCCACCGCGAGGCCGATCTGATGGCCCAGGGTCTCGAGGAAGCGCAATTCCCCGTCGGTGAAGATCGTGCCGGCGCGTGAGGCCACGTTCAACACTCCCCGGCTCCCGCCCCGGAACCGCATGGGAATGGAGGCGTGGGCGGTGGATGGGTCGGACCCATCCACGATCTCGGGCATGCGCGGACACTGGGTGGTGTTCCTCGCCTGCATGGAGTGCCCCGACCAGAACACCTCGCGACACAGGCATTCGGTGAGCCCGTTGCGACGCACCTCCTCGAGGTAGGCCTCGGAGACGCCGCGCGCGGCCACGAGCTCGAGCTTCTTCTCGCCTTCTTCGCCCACCAGGATCCAGGCCGCGCTGACTCCGAGCTTCTCCCTGACCTTGTCGAGAGCGATCTCGAACACCGACTGAGCGCTCTCCGTGCTGTGGACTTCGGAGGCCATTTCGGAAAGAGCGGACAACTCCCGCTCACGACGGGCCAGTCGCTCGCCCAGCGTCCGAACCTGCGCCTCGTACGAGTCCCGCAGCCGATCCATCTCCTCCGTCATATCGGTAGGATCGTAACAGCGGCTGGATCGGGCGCGCATTTCTCCGCGGTTCTGTCTGCAACGAAGGTGCCACCCCATTCCAGGGGGAGGAAGGCGCAAAGTAGGCCTGTGGCGCGCAAGAACTGCGCAAGGGGGTACCTGGACCCGCAGTTTATTCGGCCTTTTCCTGCGGTCGTGCTCATGCCGGTGGCAAGGTGAAGCAGAAAGTCGCTCCGCGGCCCGCTCCCTGGGACTCGACCCAGAGCTTCCCGCCCTGAGCCTCGACGACGCGGCGCGCGAGCGCGAGGCCGAGCCCCGTACCCTCCGAGGCGGGGTTGAGCCTCTCGAAGAGGCCAAAGATCTTCTCGTGATGCTGCGGCTCGACGCCGATACCGTTGTCCATCACCCGGACCAGAACCCGGCCGGCGCTCGTCTCCGCGTCGATCTCCACTTTCGGGGCCGCCTGCCCGCCCATGAACTTGGCCGCGTTGTCGATCAGGTTGACGAGCACGTCCAGGATGCGTTGACGGTCTCCGCGCACCATTGGAAGACCCGGCGCCACCGAGGCGACCACTCCGCGGGTGGCGAGTCTGCCCGCGGTCATGGCCAGCGCCTCCTCGACCAGGGTCTGCAGCGGGATGGCCTCCGGTGTGTTCACGATCCGGCCGACCCGGGAAAGCCGGAGCAGGCCGTCCAGCAGTTCCCGCATCCTGTCCGAGGCGGCGGACACGCGGCGCAGGTCCTGGCGAACGCGCTCGTGCTGCCCCTGATCGAGATCCTGGCCGATCGAATCGAGATACGCCCGAACCGTGATGAGCGGACTCTTGAGGTCGTGCGACACCGTGTAGGTGAATCGCTCCAGTTCCGCGTTCTTGGCCTCGAGATCGGAGATGAGCCGGGCCCGCTCGATCTCCTGGGCTTCGAGGCGGGCCGTGCGCGCTTCCAGTTCCCGGTTGCTGAGAGCGAGCGCGCGCTCGCTGGCCAGCGCCCGCCCCAGAGCCTGACGGAAACCGCCCACCAGCATGCGCACGAAGACCGCCACCGCCCCGAGCACCATGATGATGGAGAGCAGGTCGACGATCGAGGTCATCGGAGAGAAGGGCGTGGCGATAGAGCCCTGGGCCTCGAGAACCGCAACGATCCCCAGACCACCTACGCACATGAGCAGCGACAGCACATAGGCGCGATGTCCGAGCATCAGGCCGGATATGAGAACGACAAGCGGAAAACCCATGAGGGCCACGTCATGAAGGCCCAGGCCAAGCACCATGAGCGCCGTAGTGATGCCGATGGAGGCGAGCACGAGGACGAGGCTGGACGCGCGCTCGAAGCCGCGCTTCAGCAGCACGAGGGCGCCGAGAGCGGTCGCGTTGCCGCCGAAGAGGAGAATGAAGCCGGCCACGACCTCGGTATGCGTGGTCGATGTCGCGTTGAGCAGCCCGGCCGCGGTCGAGATGGCCGCGACCGCAATGATCACGGCCATGGTGGTCCGCTCTTCGTGGTGCGGCGGCGGCAGTTCCCCGGAGAGAGTCGGATCGCTCATGTCAAGCCCCAGAATCCAGGCGCCGGCTCACAACTCCTTCGGGTACCCCATCCGCCGTAGCGCTTCCCTCACCTCATCCAGGATGGCGGGATCGTCGATGGTGGCGGGCGGGGCGACGTCGATGCCCCCCGCTAGCTTCTTCATGGTGCCGCGAAGGATCTTGCCCGAGCGGGTCTTGGGCAGACGATGGAGAACGGCGACGCTGCGGAAGCACGCGAGGGCGCCGATGTCGTCACGCACGCGCTGGACCAGCTCGGCCGCGATGGCGTCGGCGTCGCGCGCCACTCCCGCCTTCAGGACCACGAAGCCCACCGGCACTTCACCCTTCACCGGATCCGGGGCGGCGATGACCGCGCACTCGGCCACGTCGGGGTGGCCGGAGATCGCTTCCTCCATGCCGCCGGTGGAAAGCCGATGACCGGCCACGTTGATGATGTCGTCGGTGCGGCCCATGATGAAGATGTAGCCGTCGGGATCGATGAAACCCGCGTCGCTCGTCGAGTAGTGTCCGGGAAAGCGGGTCAGGTACGACTTCACGAAGCCGTCGTCGTTGTTCCACAGCGTGGGCAGGCAGCCGGGCGGCAGGGGCAGGCGGATCACCACGTTCCCCACGTGACCGGTGGGGGTCTTCTGTCCGTCATCGTCGACCACGCTCACGTCGAAACCCGGGACGGCGCGGGTGGGAGACCCGGGCTTCACCGGCAGCATGCCGAGACCGACGCAGTTCGCGGCGATGGGCCAGCCGGTCTCGGTCTGCCACCAGTGGTCGATCACGGGCACGCCGAGCACCGCCTCCGCCCAAAGCAGGGTATCGGGATCGCACCGCTCGCCGGCCAGGAAGAGAGTGCGCAGGCGCGAGAGGTTGTAGTCCTTCACCAGGTGACCGCGCGGATCCTCCTTGCGGATCGCCCGGAAGGTGGTGGGCGCGGTGAAGAGCACGTTCACGCCGTGCTGCTCGCACACCCTCCAGAAGGCGCCCGCGTCCGGCGTGCCCACGGGCTTGCCCTCGTACAGCAGGGTGGTGGCTCCCTTCAGCAGGGGCCCGTAGACCGTGTACGAGTGGCCCACCGCCCAGCCCACGTCCGCCGCCGCCCACATGACTTCCCCGCTGCCGATGCCGTAGATCGCGTGCATGCTCCACTTGAGCGCCACCGCGTGGCCGCCGTGGTCGCGCACCACGCCTTTGGGGATGCCGGTCGTTCCCGAGGTGTAGAGAACGTAGAGCGGGTCGGTGGCCTCGCAGGGAACGCAGTCCACGGGGGACGCGTTCGCGAGCGCGTCGGCCCAGTCGAGGTCGCGTCCTTCGATGAGAGTGGCCGTCGCCTGGGGCCGCTGCAGGATCACGCATCGCCGGGGCTTGTGCTCGGCCATGTCGATGGCCGCGTCGAGCAGCGGCTTGTAGGGGATGGCGCGATTCACCTCGATTCCGCAGGAAGCGGAGAGGATGATCTTGGGGCGGGCATCGTCGATCCGCTTCGCCAGCTCGTGCGACGCGAAGCCGCCGAACACCACAGAATGCACCGCCCCGATCCGGGCGCAGGCCAGCATGGCGATGACGGTCTCGGGGACCATGGGCATGTAGATGACGACCCGATCCCCCTTGCTGACCCCCTGCAGGACGAGGGCGCCCGCGAAGCGCGCCACCAGGTCGCGCAGTTCGTTGTAGGTGAACTCCCGCACGGTGTTCGTGACCGGGCTGTCGTAGATGAGGGCGCGCTGCTTGCCCCGGCCGCGCTCGATGTGGACGTCGAGCGCGTTGTAGCAGGTGTTGAGGCTCCCACCGCTGAACCAGCGGCACAGGGGCGCCCGTGATTCGTCGAGCACCTTGTCCCATCGCCGGTCCCAGTGGATGGCCTCGGCGGCGATGCCCCAGAATCCCTCGGGATCGCGGAGCGACCGTTCGTGCAGATCACCGTGAATGCTCGCCACGTTTGGCCTCCAGACTTCGCGGAGTATAGGGAAACAAAACCCTGTACTCTTCGCTTCATGCGAAACCTCCCCGGAAACGGCGCCGTCCTCACCCTCATCCTCTCCGCCACCCTCGCTCACGCCCAGAACGGCCCGAACGACGCTCGGGCTCGGGACATCTTCAAGCAGCTCATCGAAATCAACACCACGGACACGCCGAGGGGCAACGTCACCACCGCGGCCGAGGCCATGGCGGCGCGGCTCACAGCCGCGGGATTCCCGGAGGCCGACGTCAAGGTGCTCGGTCCCGACCCGCGAAAAGGCAACCTGGTCGCCCGGTATCGCGGCACCGGGGCCCGTAAGCCGATGCTCCTCATCGCTCATCTGGACGTGGTGGAGGCGAAGCGCGAGGACTGGTCGTTCGATCCGTTCACCTTCCTCGAGAAGGACGGATTCTTCTACGGCCGCGGCACCACCGACGACAAGTCGATGGCCGCGCACTTCGTGGCGAACCTCATCCGGCTCAAGGAAGAAGGCTTCAAGCCCGACCGCGATCTGATCCTCGCCCTCACCGCCGACGAGGAAAGCGGCGATTTCAACGGCCCGGCCTGGCTGCTCAAGAATCACCGGGACCTGATCGACGCCGAGTTCGCCATCAACGAGGGCGGGGGGGGCAGCATGCGCAAGGGCAAGTACCTCACCAACGAGATCCAGGGCAGCGAGAAGGTGTACCAGGACTTCCGGCTGGAGGCCAAGAACGCGGGCGGCCACAGCTCACTCCCGGTCAGGGACAACGCGATCTACCACCTCTCCGCCGGGCTCGCGCGTCTCGCCGCGTTCGACTTTCCCGTGGAACTGAACGACGTCACCCGCGGCTATTTCGAGAAGTCAGCCACCATCGAAGCCGATCCCAAGGTCGCGGCCGACATGCGCGCGGTCGCCGGAGCGAAGCCCGATCTCGCCGCCGCGGCGCGTTTGTCCGCAGCCCTCCCCTACTGGAACTCGGTGATGCGCACGACCTGCGTCGCCACCCGGCTCGAGGGCGGCCACGCCAACAATGCTCTGCCGCAACTGGCGGCCGCGAACGTTAACTGCCGCATCCTCCCCGGCGTGCCTCCCACCGCGGTCCGGGAGACGCTGGTCAGGGTCCTCGATGATCCGAAGATCGCGGTGACCTTCGTGGGCGAGGCCACCCCGAGCAAGCCGACGGTGCTGCGGCCCGACGTGGTTTCCGCGGTGGAGACGCTGACCAAACAGATGTTCCCGGGCGTGGTCGTCATCCCGGTGATGAGCACGGGCGCCACCGACGGTCTCTACCTGCGCAACGCGGACATCCCGACCTACGGCATCGAGGGCACGTTCGGCGACATGGACGACGTGCGCGCGCACGGCCGCGACGAGCGCGTCGGGGTCAAGCAGTTCTTCGAGGGTCTCGAGTTCCAGTATCGACTGGTGAAGATGCTCTCGTCGAAGTAGCCGCTACTTCTTCCTCTTCGCGGGCATGTCCCGGCCGCCCTGGTGGAGGACGAGCTGGTCCACCGTCCCGTCCGGACTCCGCACGAACGTGATGCGCGCATCGACCACCTTCAGGAAGAACTCGGTATCGGACGACGGGAAGATCTCGAATTTCTGCTGGCCGGTAGCCTGGGTCATCAGGCGATCGCCCTCACGGGTGACGGTCAGGATGAACGCGGGCGCGAGTTCGTAATCGCCCGCGTAGAGGCTATAGAGCGCGGGATCGACCTTCGCGACCGGACGCTCCGCTGGAGCGTCGCCCACCCGGGGCGTGTGCTCCGGCTCGGCCGCTCCTTCCTGGTACATCAGCATCTCGGTGACCTTCCCCGACGCATCCAGCACGAAGCGCAGGTGGGTAAAGCTCTTGTCGTAGAAGAACTCGGTCTCGGAACTCGGCCGGATCTCCTGCCGCCGCCCACCGGTGCGCTGGGCAAACACCTTGCTCCCTTCCACGGTGATGGTGCGCGTCGACTTCTCGTCGATCCGGTAGACGCCCGCGTACCGCGCCAGGATCTTCGGGTCCAGGGACACCGGCGCGAAGTCGGGGTACGGGTCGCCGAGAGCGATCGCCGCGAGCTTCTTCGCCACGTAGCTCGGGTCGGTCGTGGGTGAGTCGCTGTTGGCGAGAACGGCTACGTACACCCGGTCCTCGGGGAGTCTCAGCGCGTAGGTCGAGAAGCCGAAGATCCCGCCGCCATGTTCGATCGAGCGCCGGCCGCGTACTTTCCCAAGCTGCCAGCCATAGCCGTAGTTCGTGGGAGCCCCGCTCTTCAGCACATAGGAGGTCCAGGCCTTGTCGAGCGAGGCTTTCTTGAGGATCTTCTCCGTGTACAACGCGGCATCCCAGCGCGCGAGGTCATCCACGGTGGAGGAGAGCGACCCCGCCGAATAGGGCTGAGTCATGCTCAGGTAGCCCGCGTTCCGCACCTGGCCGCCCTCCTCGGTGTAGCCGGGGATCCTCTTCGGAATGATGGGCTCCGTGCTCCCGTAGTACGAGGAGGTCATGCCGAGGGGCTCAAAGATCCGCTCCTTCACGAACGCTTCGTACGTCTTGCCCGAGACCTTCTCGATGATGGCGCCCAGCAGCACGAAGGCCGAGTTGTTGTAGGCCCATTTCTCGCCGGGGGCGAACTGCATCGGCTCCTTCTTGAATCCATCGACGAGTTCCGTGACGGTCATGGGCGCCAGGATCTTCGAGGTCATCCAGCCCGGGATGCCGGTGTAGCTCTGGATGCCTGAGGTGTGAGTCAGCAGGTGTTCCACGGTAATGGTGTACCCCTGCGTGGGATAGCCGGGAAGGAACTTGTCGATGGGATCCTGAAGGGAGAGCTTCCCTTCTTCGGCCAGCATGAGAATCGACGCGGCGGTGAACTGCTTGGTGATCGAGCCCAGGCGGAACACCATGTCCGGCTGCAGAGGCACGCCCAGTTCCATGTCCGCCATGCCGAGGGCCTTGCGGAACACGGTGCGGCCGTCCTTCACCACGATCACCGAGGCGCCCGGCCGATCGGCGGCGAAGGAGTCCTTCAGGACCTTATCGAACGCGGCCGTCGAGGCCGGGGGCGCGGGTTGTGCGGCCAGCGGGACGGCGAGTGCTGAAAGCAGAAGGAGGGTCATGACCCGGGTTCGGGAACGAGCCGACAGGGTCTTGAGCACGGGAATCGTCATGAGTTCTCCATTTCGCGAGGGGGCCGGCATGAAGGCCGCACGATACCAAGGCCCCTTCCGGGCACCCTTGTGGGAGCGTTCCAAAATCGCGGCGCCGCGTCGCCTGAGCGAGAGGGAGACCTACTACAATCCTTCGCCAGTGCAGCCACTTCTCGAAGCCACTGGAATCACGAAGGCCTTCTCGGGCCAGCTCGCCCTGTCGAACGTGAGCGTCTCCTTCGCGGCGGGCGAAGGTCACGCGGTGGCGGGCGAGAACGGCGCGGGCAAGTCGACGCTCATGTCGGTGGTCGCGGGCATCCTCAGGGCCGACGCGGGCGAGGTGCGGCTCGACGGCGTGGCCCTGCCGCCCGGCGATGTGGTCGAGGCGCAGCGTCGCGGCATCGGCCTCGTGCCCCAGGAACCGCAGGGGGCGCCGACGTTGACCGTGGCGGAGAACATCTCGCTCGGCGAAACCCCTTCTGGCCTGAGCCTGCTGCGCGTGATCGACCGGAAGCGACTGAACGACATCGCCACCGCGGCGCTCGAGCTCGCCGGCGTCCACGTGCCCGTGGATGCGGCCTTCGGCTCCCTGCGCCTCGCGGACCGACAGCTCGTCCTCATCGCCCGCGCCCTGCATCGCGGATCGCGAGTCCTCATCCTCGACGAGCCCACCTCCTCCCTCTCCACCCGCGAGGTGGAGCGCCTCTACGAGGTGGTGGCGCGGATGAAAGCGTCGGGGCGGGCGGTGATCGCGATCTCGCACCGGCTCGAGGAACTGCGGGCGATGACCGAGCGGATCACCGTGCTCCGCGACGGGAAGCAGGTTCTCTCTGCCGCTCTGGCCGACGTGACCAACGCGGAGGTGATCCGCGCCATGGCCGGCCGGGACGTCACCTCGGCGGGCGCGCCCCGGACCGAATCCTCGCAGGACGTGGTGCTCGACGTCTCGAACCTCGCGTCGTCTCGGGTGAAGGACGTTTCGTTCAAGGTTCACCGCGGCGAAATCGTGGGCCTGGCCGGCTTACTCGGCGCGGGCCGATCCCGCACCCTTCATGCGATCTTCGGCTCCGAGAAGCGGTCGCACGGGACGGTGCGTGTGAACTCGGGCGGCGGCACCACCGACGTCCGGAGCGTGCGCGATGCGCTCGCCTCGGGAATGGGCCTCGTGCCCGAAGACCGCCGCGGCCAGGGACTGGTGCTCGGACAGAGCGTCCAGACCAACGTGAATCTCGTTCTCCCAAAGGGAGGCGAAAGGTTCGGCTTTCTCTCCCGACCGACCCTCCTCAAGACCGCGCTCGATGCCATCCGCGAGCTCGGGATCAAGGCGAGCGGCGTCGCGGCGAAGGTGGCGACGCTCTCGGGCGGCAACCAGCAGAAGGTGGTACTTGCCCGTTTCCTGCGCCCCGAGACGAAGGTGCTCCTCCTCGACGAGCCCACGCGCGGCGTGGACGTGGGGGCCAAGGAGGAAATCCACCGCCACCTCGAGGGCATGGCCGCCCGCGGTCTCGGCCTGGTCATGGCCTCGTCCGAGATCCCCGAGCTGCTTCGGCTGTGTCATCGCATTCTTGTTTTCCGGGAGGGACGCATCGTGGGTGAAATGTCGAGAGCCGAGGCGACGGCCGAGGGCATCGTGGCCCTGGCCGCGGGAGTGGCCGCGTGAGCCGCGGAGGCGCCCGGATCCTGCTCGGACGACTGGCCCCGCTCCTCGGGCTCGTGATCCTGTGCGTCGTCCTTTCCCTCACCTCCGCCCACTTCCTCACCGCCGACAACCTCGTCAACGTCCTGAGGCAGTCGTCGGTGAACGCGCTGCTGGCCCTGGGGCAGCTCGTGGTCATCATCACCGCGGGAATCGATCTCTCGATCGGGTCCATCCTGGGTCTGTCGAGCGTGGTCCTCGCCATGCAGCTGCGCGCGGGCGTGCCGCCCCTCGTGGCCGTCGCGGGCACCCTCGTCCTGGGGGCGCTCGTGGGCTTGATGAACGGCCTGCTCCTCACCCGGCTCAAGCTGCCGCATCCTTTCATCTCCACGCTCGGCACCATGAACGTGGCGCGCGGCGCGGCCATGATCCTGGCCGCGGGAGTTCCCATCTCCGGCCTGCCCGAGGGCTTCCGCGTGCCGTTCAACGGCGACTTCTTCGGGATTCCCGCGGCGGTGATCGTGGTGGGCATCGCCGCCGTGACCGTGCATCTCCTCCTGGAACGAACGGTCTATGGCCGCGACCTCTTCGCCATCGGCGGCAATCGTGAGGCCGCGCGTCTGGCCGGCGTGCCCGTGTCGTCCCGCCTCGAGCTCGCGTACCTGGTGTCCGGCCTCATGGCCGCGGTCGCGTCCCTCGTTCTGGCCGCTCGCATGAACTCGGGCTTCCCCCTCGCCGGCACCGGGGCCGAGCTCGACGCCATCGCCGCGGTCATCATCGGCGGCGCCTCGTTCTTCGGGGGCGTGGGCACGGTGGCGGGCACCTTGATCGGCGCGCTCTTCATCGGCCTGTTGCGAAACGGCCTGAACCTTTTGGACGTTTCGGCCTACTGGCAGATGATCGTCATCGGCGTAGTGATCGTGGCCGCGGTTTTCATCGACGTGCTGCGCGCGCGTCAAGGAGATTAGAAGAGACATGAAACGCACCCTGACCCTCGCTGCCCTCGCCCTCGCCCTCGCCGTGCCCGGCTGCAACCGTCCACCCGAGAAGAAGGGCATCGCCCTCGTGACCAAGGCCATGGACTCGGAGTTCTGGCTGGTCCTCGCCGATGGCGCCAAGGCGGCGGCGGCCGAACATCCGGACTACGAACTGGTGATCTCCGCGCCCGACCGGGAGATCAACGTGGATCAGCAGGTGAGCATCCTCGAGAACCAGATCCGGCGCGGGGTGAAGGCCCTGATCGTGGATCCCGCGGGCACGGCCCAGGTGAACAGCACGCTCGAGCAGGCGGTGGCGCGCGGCATTCCCGTGGTCCTCATCGACACCGACGCGCCCTTCGCGAAGAAGTCCTCTTACATCGGAACCGACAACGCGAAGGGCGGGTCGCTGGCCGCCATCGGCATGGTCGCGGCCATCGGCACCTCCGGCGACGTCGTGCTCATCTCCGGCGTTCCCGGGAACGAGTCGCAGGACGCGCGGGCCAAGGGGTTCCTCGACGAGATCGCGAAGACCCCGGGCATCAAGGTGGTCGCGCAGCAGCCCGGGAACAGCGAAAGGCAGCTGGGGCTCACGGTCATGGAGAACCTGCTCACCGCGCATCCGAACATCAAGGGCGTCTTCGCGACGAACGACCAGATGGCTCTCGGCGCCATGGAGGCGGTGGAAGCGCGCAAGCTGCGGGGCAAGATCGCGATCATTGGATTCGATGCGACCAAGGAAGCGGCCAACGCCATCGTCGAAGGGAAGATGACGGGCAGCGTGGCCCAGAGCCCGCGCGAGATGGGACGCCAGGGCGTGCTCGCCGCCATCGCCCTCGCCGAAGGCCGCACCGTGCCGAAGCTCGTCGACACCGGCACCGAATACGTCGACGCCAAGAACGCTCCCAAATACGCGAAGTGACGAGCCGAGCGAAGCTCCGGCTCGTCACCCCGGCGAATGCCGGGGTCCACTTCCCAACCAGGATGCCCGTTCCCGCCCGCAGGCAGCGGCCACAACCCCGTGACTGATCTGGCGAGTTCATCGGAACCCTGGCCGAGCATCGGAGTGATGGGCGGCGGGGCCATCGGGTGCCTCTACGGCGGCTGGCTCGCGAAGGCCGGGGCTCCCCTGACCATCGTGGGACGGAAGATCCACGTCGATGCGATCCGCGCCCATGGCCTGCGGGTGACCGGCCGCGACTTCGACTTCCAGGTCAGGGTGAACGCGTCCACCGACCTCGCCGCGCTCGCGCAGGCCGACATCATCCTCTTCTGCACCAAGACCCGGGACACCGAGAATGTCGCGACCGATCTCAGGTCCCTCCTGCGTCCCAGCACCGCGATCCTCGCATTCCAGAACGGAGTGGATGGCGCCGAGCGCCTGGCCGCCATTCTGCCCAACCCCGTCTTCTCGGCGGCGCTCGTGGTCTCGTGCTACATCCAAGGCCCCGGCCACGTCCATCACAACGGCCGGGGCGACGTGTTGCTGGGCGACTGGCTCCCCGCTCAAGGGGACGCGGCGAAACGCAGCGCGTTGCTGGACTCGGTCGTGGCCACGCTCCAGCGCGGGAGCATCCAGGCCTCGCTGGCCCCGGACATCGGCCTGACCCTGTGGACGAAGCTCGCCATGAACTGCGGGTACAACGCGCTCTCCGCGTTGTGCCGTGCGCGCTACGCGCGTCTCGTCTCCACCGACGCATCGCGGAAGCTGATGCGGACCGTGGTCGAGGAACTGGTGGCGGTCGGACAGAGGGACGGCGTGGCTCTCGATTTCGACACGGTCCTGAAACAGGTGATGGACCTCGCGGCCGGATTCCCCACCGCGATCTCCTCCACCGGTCAGGACATCGCGAATGGCCGGCCCACCGAGATCGACGATCTGAACGGCTACGTCGTCCGCCGGGGTCGGGCGCTTGGCGTGCCCACGCCGCTGAACGAGGCACTGCAGTTGATGGTCAAGGTGCTCGAGGATGCACCGGTGGATCCGGCGTTCTTTCCGAAGGCGTAGGAATAGCTGTCGGAGGGGGTTGCTTCGGCCCACCGCGAAACGGACTGGGGCCTCGCAATGACGCGAGGGGGTACTCGGTCGCCTTCGGCTCCCTCCGTTGAACGGGGCTAACTAGGTGATGTCGCGCGGGGGGGCGGCGACGTAGCTGCGGCCGATGGCTTCGATCCAGCGGGCGTCCTTGACCGTCTCATCGACGGAGATCGAGGGCGCCTTGCCCGAAAGCACGCTTTCGCGGAAGTGATGGACCTCGGCGCGGAAGGCCTCGTCGTAGCTCACCACCCGGTCTTCCACCACCAGGGTCTCGCCGTCCATGCGCTCGACTTCGAGCTTCGTGGGCGCGTGGCGGATGTAGGGCGACGGGAACACGAGGGTCGCCCGCAGGTTCGGCGACACGAAGCGCAGCCGCTCCTCGTAGTGCTTGACCCCGGGGAGCGACACCCAGCTCATCGATACGCGCACGCCGCGAGGGAACTGGGTCAGCGAGTGCTGGGCCATCCCCTCGTTCCACACCGACGAGGACAGCACCTTCTCGGGCTCGCCCAGGGCGCCGCGAAGCGCGTTGATGTCGTGAATCAGGCTCTGCCACAGCATCAGGGCCGCGGCCCGTTCATCGACGGAAGCACCCGGGCGCACGGTGGCGTCGAGACCCTCCTTGAGATCCGCGGTTTGCGCTTCCTGCCGCGCCCCCGCGTTGGTCTGAGCTTCGTCGGGGCCCGGCCGCTTCGGCTCCCGCCAGGGGAGGATCGCGTGATGCTCGCGATAGGCGCCGTCGTCGGGATGCAGAACCGTGGCCTCCACGTAGCGGAGGTCGGGCATCGACTTCACCAGCGCGCACGCGGCGAGGTACGCGGGATCGAAACGCTTGTGATATCCGACCATGGTGAGACCGCGGGCGGCACGGGCCGCGGTTGCGAGCTTCTCCGTTTCGGGCCTTCCAAAGCCCAGGGGCTTTTCCACGAACACGTGCTTGCCCGCCGCGTAGGCCGCTTCGAGCGCCGCGTCGTGACGGCCCGAGGAAAGGACGAAGACCGCGTCCACGTCCGGATTCTTTGCGACGTCCCGGAAGTCGCGCGACCGCGCCGCGACATGGTACCGGTCCGCCACCGCGTTCAGGACCGCTTCCGAGATATCGGCGACCGCCGTAATCTCGAAGAGGTCCGGCCGTTCGGCGAGGGTCGGCAGATGCATCATCTGCGCGATGCCGCCGCATCCGATAACGCCTACCCGCAGCTTGCCGCTCACAGTCCCAGGACCTCCCTCAGGTACTTCCGGCTCTTCTTCGCACTCTCGGTGGGATCGGGATTGAGCCGGCCCGACTCATCGGGCACCACGTCCTGCTCCACGATCATCCAGCCGGAGTAGTTGCGCTTCGCGAGCGCGTCGCAGACGCCCTTGAAGTCGACGACGCCTTCCCCGAGGGCGCAGAAGATGCCGCGCTTCCATGCGTCCTGCATGGAGATGTTGCTGGTGCGCACGTGCTGGAGCTGCGCCTTGTCCGCGTCCTTCAGGTGAACGTACTTGACCCGGGCGCCGTGCCGGACGGCGATGTCCACCGGATCGCAGCCGCCGTAGACCGCGTGGCCGGTGTCGAGGAGGAGGTTCACGAGTTCGGGACGTGTGCCTTCGAGCATGCGGTCGATCTCGTCGGGGGTTTCGAGGTACGTGCCCGCGTGATGGTGCACCACCACGCTCAGGCCGTGCGCATCCTTGACCCGCAGGGCGATGAGCTCGAGGGTCTCGAGTGCAACCTTCCACTGGGCCGCGGTCCAGCCCCTGGATCCGTCCTTCGGGATGCGGCCGGCGTGCGCGGTTCGCAGGGGATCCTCGTCGTCCGCCACGATCAGCTCCTTCACCCCGAACTGGGCGAGCAGGCTCGCGACCTTCAGGGAATGAGCGATGACCGCGTCGCGCGCGGCGGGGTCCTCGAGCGAAACCGGGACGAAGGACG
The DNA here is from genome assembly GCA_044229175.1 of Vicinamibacteria bacterium. Taxonomy (GTDB): domain Bacteria; phylum Acidobacteriota; class Vicinamibacteria; order Fen-336; family JAGNNV01; genus JAGNNV01. The sequence goes on from JBGATM010000004.1 coordinate 33,167, forward strand.
AGCCCAGGGTGAGATGGCGCGCATCGAGCTCGCGGGCGAGCGCGTCCTTCGTGGTGGGCAGATAGCCGTAGGGACCAAGCTCCGTGCCTTCATAGCCGGCGGCGGCGATGGCATCGAGGACCGTGGCGAAGGGAGGGTTCGGAAGATGGGCTTCGTACACGGCCCAGCTCACGGGGGCGTTTCCGATGCGAGGTTTGGTCATGGGGGCGCATGCTAGCGCGTTCTGTGGAACGTTCCAACCCTTGCCCCGCCTCATCGAACGCAGAGGCGGCCGTTCCTGACCCGGGGCCCGGCGGCGCCCGTTCAGAACCTGAAGGCCAGTCGCGCGCTGCCGCCGCCGCGCTCCGGCCGCACCCCCACCCGGGCATGCGGGATGGGCGCCTCCACCCACGCCTCCGACTTCTTCGAATGACCCCACCACGCCCCCACGCCGACCGAGAAGACGACCGAGAAGGCGCTAAGCGCGGCGTTGTCCCCGGTGCTGCAGGTTTCATGTCCGGAGGGACCGCAGACCGCTTCCTCGCTGGCGAAGATCGCGGCGGTCATGACGGCGCCGACCGCGAGTCCGATCAGCACTCCCTTCTTCGTCTCGCGGTGCAGGCTTCCGACCTCGATCCGCGAGATCCAACTCAGGGGCATTTCCGTAACCGAGCCGCGATCGACATCCACCAGGGTGATGGTGTCCGAGCCGATCTTGACCAGGTTGCCGACGGCCCTGCCGGTGAAACCCGGCGAGGCGGCGGTGACCCTCAGGCGCTGACCGGGCTTCAAGACGGGGTTCGCCGACGGCGCCCCGGATGTCCTGGGATCGGCCGGCGGTTCCTGACCCCACGCTGTCGTGCCGAAAAGGACCGCGACCAGGATGCCCCAAAGAACCCGCCGCCCCACCGAGTCAGATGCCGGGTAGTTCATAACTCCCCCTTCCGTCTGGTGGCGGGGGCGTTCCGCTCTTACTCGCGGAAGCAGGAAGGTGCGCGCCCCCTCCTTGTTTCTTCCGTGACTATGGTACACCTCGAGGCAAGCCTCGACGCCCTCGAAACTTACGGCGTGGGAGTGGGCGAAGGCGGAGGCGCGGGCATCTTTTCCTTAGGGAAGCGAGGCAGCATCTCGTCCCGCATGGCCAGGTGGTACACCGCGCCCGCGATGGCGATGGACGAACGCACCGTGTCCTCCTCGAGGATCCGCTCGTAGGTGTCGAGGTTGGTGTGCCAGGTGTGCGAGTTGTACTGGATCGGATCCTGGCCGAGCCCGATGCCGGGTAGCCCGGCCTCATTGAACGAGGTGCTGTCGGTGCCGCCGCTGCGGCGCGACGCGGTGACGGTGGCGCCCATCAGGCCGAAGTCCTCGAAGGGGGCCAGAACATCGCGAAGGATCGCGCCCGCCTCCTTCGGCCCGAACACGTTCGCGCCGCGGATCCGCCCGGTACCGGAATCCACGTTGAAGTAGCCGTTGAAGGTCGCGAACTCGGGCTTCGGCTCCTCGAACGTGCCGAAGTGCTCCTTCACGTACGCCTTCGATCCGAGAAGGCCCTGCTCTTCCCCACCCCACAGCGCCACCCGGATGGTGCGGCGCGGCTTGAGACCGGCAGCCTTGATGATGCGGGCGGCTTCGAGCATGACCGTCGAGCCGATGGCGTTGTCGGTGGCCCCGGTGGCCGAGTGCCACGAGTCGAGATGGCCGCCCAGCATCACGACCTCGGCCTTCTTGTCGCTGCCGGGAATCTCCGCGACCACGTTGTAAGAGGTCTTGCCCTCGGGGTAGCTCTGATTGACGATGTTGAATTCGAGTTCGACCGCGCGATCGTCGTCGAGTAGGCGGCTGATCCGGCCATAGTCCTCGTTGCGCAGGACCACGGTCGGGACGGCCTTGGCGAGATCGAAGGTGCGGTTATTGAAGGCGCGGATCTGACCGTGTTCTCGGCCGGCGTCGTTGACGCGGACGAGCGCCCCATTCGTCACCAGGAACTGGTCGACGATCTCCGCGATCTTGTTGGCGGTGAGCCGGGTGGGATCAGGGGTGGGCGTCGGCGCGGCGTTGCCGCCGAAGGGCGACGGGGCGGGATTGTCGAGGTCGTACTGGCGGCGCGCCTCTTCGTCGTCTCGACGGGTGGCCGGAGGGTTCAGGGTCACGGGAACCTTGGTGGCCGCGCCCACGAGGATGATGGCGCCCTTCACCCTCGCCTGAACCGCGGCGAGACCGGAGTTCAGTTCATCGAGGGTCGGACACACCTGCGGGGCGGGAGCCCCGGGGGCGCCGGGGCGGGCGGCGGCGGCGCCAGGCGCAGGCGGCGTAGTGCAATGCGGCGGATCGATGCGGACGGCGCGGGCGCGTACCGCTCCGTTCGTGCCCGGAGTCCAGGCGAGGACCTCACCGACGAGCGAGTCCTTCACCGGCGAAACGATGAACCCGGAAAAGCGCTCGTTGAGCCACCCGGGATGACCGAAGTCCCACGGTTCGAGATGCGCGTTCTCGAAGCCCCAGGCGGTGGTCTGCTTCACCACCCAATCGGCCGCGGCCTTGTGATTCGGCGAACCGGTGAGCCGCGGACCATACACGTCGGTGAGCATGTGCAGCGTCTTCATGATCTGCGAGTTCGTCCGGCCTTCCTTGCGGATCTTCGCGAGCGCCTCGTAGTCGATCCGCTCCTGCGCGTTCAGGCTTGTGCCGAAGGCCGCGAGCGAGAACACCGCGACTGCTCTGATCAAGGTATTGAATGTCGCCATGCCGCGGACCATACCAGTTGGGAAACCGGCGCGGGCCCGCGCGTGTCCGCCGTGGCCCCTACCTCGAACGCGTTCCCCTCGGGCAAAGGACCCCATCCGTCACGCCATCCCAGTATCGTCGGCCTGCTCTCCCCTCGCCTCGGAGCACTGCTTGACTGAAGCCACATCCACGGCCGGAGACCTGCGGTTTCCCACCCACGCGGCTGGACAAAATTCTACACATAGTAGTTGTGTAGACTTCTTGTGTATGGCTACCAATCTAGCTATTGACGATTCGCTCCTCGACCACGCCCGGAGCGTGGGCGGCTACAAGACGAAGCGCGAGACCGTGAACGAGGCCCTGCGGGAGTTCATTCAGCGCCGGGAGCGGCTCGGGCTGCTCCGACTGGCGGGCAAGGTCGAATACGACCCGCGGTACGACTACAAGAAAGACCGGCGGGCGAGGTGATCCTTCTCGATACGTCGGTCCTTTCCCGCGTCTTCAGGCGCCAACGTCCCGGCCCCGCCGAGCGCGAGTTGCATTCCGCGTTCGAGAGACTGATGTCCAGCGACCGTTCCGTCGGCCTCCCGGGAATCGTTCTTCAGGAGGTCCTCAGCGGCCTCAAGTCCGAGAAGCAGTTGGCTGAACTGCAGGGAAAGCTCCTGGCCGCCTTCGCCATCGTCCCCGCCACCGTGGATGACCACCTTCAGGCCGCCAGGCTCAAGACCCGGTGCATCGCGCGAGGCGTGAACGTCTCAACCGTCGACTGCCTCATCGCCGCCTCCGCCATCACCGGCGGCCATGCGCTTTTTTCCATCGACGACGACTTCGAGGCCATTCGCAGGCACTCGGAACTGCAGTTGGTCCGAGCGCAGGATCTGGCCTGACCCGAGGAGTCTGCTCCAAGGGCGCACGCGACGGCTCGCCGCGGTCTTATGCTTCGCTCATGCGAAGAATGATTCCCGCCCTGTTCCTGCTGCTCGCTCCCCTCTCCGCCCTCGCCCAGCAGCACGCCATGACCCACGAGGACGTGTGGCTGCTCCACCGCATCGGCGCGCCCGCGCTCAGTCCCGACGGAAAGCACGCGGTCTTCTCGGTGACCGAGCCTTCCTACGACAGCACGCAGAACGTATCGGACCTGTGGATCGTCCCGACCGACGGTTCGGCGCCTGCGCGAAAGCTGACCAACACGAAGGGCGGAGAAGGCGGCGCCACCTTCTCCCCCGACGGCAAGACCCTCGCGTTCACGGCTCGCCGCGACGGCGACGAGGCCGATCAGATCTATCTCCTTCCTCTGGAAGGCGGTGAGGCGCGGAGGCTCACCAACATCCCCACCGGAGCTTCGGGACCGAAGTTCCGCCCCGACGGCAAGGCCATCCTCTTCCAGACCACGTTCAACGCGGGCGCTTCCACGCTCGACGAGCAGAAGAAGCTCGCCGATGAGCAGAAGGCGCGAAAGGACACCGCCCGCACCTACGACTCCTTCCCGGTGCGGTACTGGAATGCCTGGCTCGAGAAGAAGGAGCCCATGATCGGCTGGCAGGAGATCGACGGGAAGACGCCGACCATCATCCGCGTGGCCCCCCTTCGCGGCAGCTTCGACGGGGGCGGAGGCGAGACCCTCAATCCGACCTGGACGCCCGACGGCAAGTCCATCGTGTTCGAGGCCAGCGCCAATCGCGATCATGGGATGTACGAGCCGACCGAGACCGCGATCTACGGAGTCGCGGCGAGCGGCGGGGCGCCGAAGCGCATCACCCCGGCGGGCACGAGCTACTCGGACCCCGAGTTCGCGCCGGACGGTCAGGCGCTTTACGCCCTCGAATCGCGCACGCCCACTCAGAAGCAGATCTACTTCGTGAGCCGCCTCGCCCGGTTCACCGGCGCCGACTGGTCGCAGGTCTCGATCGTGACCGCGGGCTGGGATCGCTCGGTCTCGGGCATCGCGTTCAGCCCGGATTCGCGTCAGATCTACGTCCAGGCCGAAGACGATGGCACGACGAAGATCTTCCGCTTCCCGGCCACGGGCGGCGCGCCGGAAGTGGTCCACGCCCCCGCTTTCGGAGCGGTGACCGACCTCCAGTCCGAGGCGGGAATCCTGGTCGGCAAGTTCTCGGGTTCCACGGATCCCGGCCAGATCGTCCGCTTCGATCCGGTGAAGAAGAGCTACACGACCCTCACCTCCTTCAACAAGGAACGGCTCGCCCAGATCTACCTTCCCAAGCCCGAGCACTTCTGGTTCACCGCGAAGAACGGCAAGAAGATCCACTCGATCATCGTCCCGCCGCCGGTGATCGAGCCCGGAAAGAAGTACCCGCTCATCGCCTTCCCGCATGGCGGCCCGAACTCGATGTCGGCCGACGGCTTCTCCACCCGCTGGAACTTCCACCTCCTCACCGCGCCCGGGTACTACATGATCATGACCAACTACACGGGCTCCACCGGCTTCGGCGAGAAGTTCGCCGATGACATCGAGCGCGACGTGCTGCGCGGACCGGCCCTCGAAACCCTCGAGGCGATCACGGAGGCCGCGAAGAAGTACCCGCAGATGGATCTCACCCGCCAGTGCGCGGCGGGCGGCTCCTACGGCGGCTACCTGATGAACTGGTACAACGGCACCACGAACCAGTTCAAGTGCCTGGTCAACCACGCGGGCGCGGTGAACAACGAGTCGCAGTACGGCCTGAACGACGGCGGCATCGATCGCGAACTGCGCATGGGTGCGCCCATCTGGGAGACCGGCAAGGGCCAGTGGTTCGATCAGTCGCCCATCCGCTATTCGAAGAACTGGAAGACCCCGATGCTCGTCACCCAGGGCGAGCAGGACTTCCGGGTGCCGCTCTCCGAGTCGATGACCACGTTCAAGCTGCTTCAGCGGCTGAAGGTGCCCGCGCGCTTCGTGATCTTCCCCGACGAAGGCCACTGGATCCTCAAGGGACCGAACAGCCGGAAGCACATGGAAGAAGTGATGGGCTGGTTCAAGAAGTATCTCGACGCCGCCCCCTAGTGTCGTCCCGGTTGTGCGGGGGCGATAATGCGCGCGTGAGGCTCCGTCGTCCTTGACCCCCGGGTTGCTGCGGGGACGACTCCGCCCGCGAACGAGTCTCAGAACCCAGACCGCCATCGCCATGGCGCTGACCGTGGCCTCGGCTCTCGTGGTGGTGCTGGTCCTGCTTCTCTGGGGCGCGGGCCGATACCTTCAGCGTGACCTCGAAGCCCGCGCTCGCGACTACGCCCTGCTCTCCACTCCGGGCATTTCTGAGAGCTACGAGCGCTACCACGAGTCGGGCGTCTACAAGATGCGGCAGCAGATCGCCGAGGTGCTGCGAAGGTCCGAGGACGTGGTCTCGGCCCGGATCCTCGACGTGAACGGGGCGGTTCTCTTCGACTCGGAAGCCGCAGCCTCCTCCGAGGCGAAGGCCCTCACTCCGGCCAGGGCCGAAGATCCGTGGGTCATCGAGGCCGTGCGCCGGCTCGAACCCAGCGATCGACGCGTGTCGCCCTCGATCGCCGGGGCGCAATTCGAGGTGGTGGTCCCGTACATGGAAGAGTGGGGCCGGCACCACCTCTCCACCCTGTACCGGTTCTCCTACGCCCGGCTGCGCGATCGCCTCGGCTACGCCACCCTCGTTCTCGGATCGACGAGCGCCGCCGCCATCGCCCTGTCGTTCGTGGTCGGCTCGCTCACCGCGCGACGGGTGTCCCGGCCGCTCGCGGGGATGACCCGGCGAGTGCAGGAGATCGGCAGGGGCGACCGCGGCTCGCGGCTGGAAATCGACCCGGGCGCTTTCGACGAGTTGCGCGTGTTCGCCGAGGCCTTCAACGCCATGGCCGCCCAGATCGACAGCTACATCGAGACCCTGAGCCAGTCGAACCGGAACCTCGTGAGCGCGATCGAGGCGCTCGAGATGAAGAACGCGGAGCTGGAGAGATACGCCTACACCGCTTCCCACGAACTCAAGACGCCCCTGATCACCATCCGCTCCTACGCCGGTCTCGTGGAACGGGAAGCCGCGGCCCTGAATTCGGATCGCATTCGCACGGACGCCGCCCGGATCGTGAGCGCTTCGGAACGAATGCGGGAGCGCCTCGACGATCTGCTGGGCCTGGCGCGGGCCGGCCGCATCGCCAACCCGTCGGAACGGATTTCCCTGACCGCGATCGCCGAAGAGGCCCGCGCCTTGTGCGAAGGCGGTCTGTCCGCGAGCGAGGTGACCCTGACCATTCAAACGGGAATGCCCGAGGTGCTGGTCGACCGGATCCGTTTCGTGGAGGTGTTCCAGAACCTGATCGAGAACGCCATCAAGTTCACGAAGGGGGTCGCCCGTCCCGTCATCGAAATCGGCATGCGGCCGGGCGGGCCGGAGCGGACGTTCTTCGTGAAGGACAACGGCATCGGCATCGCGCCGAAATTCCACGAGACCGTCTTCGGTCTCTTCGACAAGCTGGACCCCAAGAGCGAGGGAACCGGCGTGGGCCTCGCGGTGGTGAAGCGGATCGTGGAGGTGCACGGCGGGCGCATCTGGATCGAGTCCGAGGGCGAAGGCCAGGGCTCGACGTTCTGCTTCACCCTGCCCTGAGGCCGCGAAAACCGGGGGCTATCATGGGTTCCGACCGATGCGACACCCGATAACCGACGAAGCGAGGGGCGGACCGGCGAAGCTGGCCGCGTCCGGCCTTGCCCTCCTTCTCCTGGCTTCCCTCGGGGCGTGCAAGAAGGCCCCGGCCCCGCAGGCGCGGCCGCTCATCATCGGCCATCCGGCTCCGCTCGCCAGCACGTCTCTGCACGACCCTGGTCACAACAATGGCGCCTTCAACGTCCTGGTCAACGTGTACGAGGGCCTGGTGGAACGGGGCCCCGACCTCGGCCTGCGGCCGCTGCTCGCCGAATCGTGGTACAGCCCGGACAGCCTCACCTGGGTGTTCAAGCTTCGCAGGGGCGTGCGCCGGCACGACGGAAAGATCCTCACCGCGGACGACGTAGTGATGAGCATCGAGCGCTCGCGACAGGATGCCTGGGCGGCCGGAGCCCTGGCTCCCGTCGACCGGGTGTTCGCGCGGGGCGAGAGTGAAGTGGTCTTCACCACGAAAGAACCCATCGACACCCTTCCCGCCCGCCTCGTCTACGTCGCCGTCTCCGGCCTTCCCGAGCCCGATGGGGCGACCGGCCCGTACCGGATCCGATCGTGGACGCCCACCGGAGCGATAGTGCTCGAAGCCTTCGAGCACTATCACGGCGGGCGGCCTCCCATCGCCCTCGCGGAGTACCGGATCATCCCGGATCCCCGGGAGCGCGCGGAGCGGCTGGTTAGGGGCGAATTGCAGTTCATCGAGCAGATCGCACCGCTGGACATGGTGGCCCTGAGCGGCGCCCGGGGGGTGAGGGCGATGAGCGTTCCCGGCTTCAGCACCGCCTTTCTGGTTTTCGACACCCGCCGCAGGGAAACCCCGTATGTGAAAGGGCGAAATCCTTTCTTCGACCCGCGGGTCCGCGAGGCCATCAACCTCGCGCTCGATCGCCAGGCCCTTGTCGATGGCCCCTTGAACGGGCATGCCCGCGCCACTGAGCAGCTGGCCCAGCCCGGCCAGATCGGATTCGACGAAGGTCGCCCCCCGACCCGCCGCGACCTCGCTCGCGCGAAAGAGCTCCTGCGCGCGGCAGGCTTCCCCGACGGGTTCGAAGTCCCCCTCGACTACATGAGCGGCACCGTCGAGCCGACGGTCCAGGCTCTGACCAGCCAGCTCGCCGAGGTATCGATCCGGGTGACGGCGAGGGGCGGGTCCGCCCCCGAGTTCCTGCCCCGCATCGAGAAGATGGACACCTCCTTCTACCTCCTGCGCTGGGTCCAGCCCAGCGAGGAGATCCACGAGAGCTACGCCTGGCTGCTGCATACCCATGAGGGAGACTCCGGCTCGATGAACGGCGGCGGCTTCTCCAGCCCGCGCTTCGACGCCCTTCTCGCCACCGCGGCCCACGATCGGGAGGAGAAGACCCGCTCCAGGGCCCTCCGTGAGGCCACGGCCATCGTTCTCGGCGAGCGTCCCATCCTGCCCCTCTACGTGCAGGACGACTTCTACGCCTTCTCCTCGGATCTCGACTTCGAGCCCCTGCCCCGGCAGCAGTTCAGCACGGTCCTGAAACGGATGCGCTGGAAAAGCTGACGAGGTCGCCTACTCGCAGCGCAAAGCGGTCACGGGATCAACCCGCGTGGCTCGACGCGCGGGGATCCAGCAGGCGAGGACGGCCACCAGGCCGAGCAGGACCGAGATCGACCGCTACATCGCGTGGGCCGGGCAGGCGCTCTCCTACTACCTCGGCCAGATGCAGATCGAGAAGTCGCGCGCTCAGGCCGAGGCGGCCCTCGGATCGAAGTTCGATCTGCGCGCCTTCCACGACACCGTGCTTTCGCTCGGCTCGGTCACCCTGCCCGAACTCGAGACGCGGATCAACCGCTTCATCGCCGAGGGCGGAAAGCCGCCTTCGCACGCGGAGCCCTAGGCTACTCGCGCGGCCGGTCCTTCAGAGCCTTCTCCCACCAGGAGATGTCGTGCCACTTCCCGAACTTCCATCCACCGCGATGGAACACGCCCACCGGCGTGAAGCCCAGGGATTTATGGAAGGCGACGCTCGCGTCGTTGGGCAGCGCGATTCCCGCGTACGCGTTGCAGTAGCCCTTCTCGACGAGGATCTCGAAGAGCCGGCGATACAGGGCGGCCGCGACGCCCTGGCCGCGATGGGCGGGATGGACATAGGCCGAGGTCTCCACCGTGAACCGGTACGCGGCGCGGGTTCGAAACGCCGAGGCGTAGGCGTATCCCGCCACCTCGCCCCCTCGCTCGGCCACCAGCCACGCCCATTGACTCTGGGCCGAGGCGATCCGGGCCTCGAACTCGGGGACGGTGGGCGGGACCAGTTCGAACGACACCGCGGTATCGGTGACGAACGGCGCGTAGGTGTCGAGACAGGCCTTCGCGTCGCCCGGCCGCGCGTCGCGGATGATGAGACCGTTGGTCACGAGCGTGCCGCGGTCAGTGCTTCGTTTCGCCGCCGCCCGAAGCCGCCATCGGGAGATCGCCGTCGGTGAGCTTGCGCTTGAACAGGTCGATGGCCATCCGCTGGCAGATATGGGCGAGGGCGGGGTCGTAGCGCGGGCCTTCATCGCGGAGAAACGCGTGGGCGCCGTTGAACTCGTGCCAGCTGAAGAGCACGCCCGCCTCGATCATCGCCTTCTGGATCAGGGCCCGCCCTTCGTTCGGGATGTGAGGATCCTGTCGTCCCCAGATCATCAGCATCTCGGCCTTCAGCTCCTTCATGCGGGCGAGCGTGTTGTCCCCGCCCTTCCCCAGGCTCCCCTTGTGGATGTCGGTCGCGTAGAAGCACACCCCGGCCAGGATCTCCGGGTTCATGGAGGCGCGGAACGAGAGATGCCCGCCGATGCAGATCCCGATCGAGCCGAGCTTGCCGTTGCAGGCGGGATGGGAGAGCAGGAAGCGGATCACCGCGCGGGCATCGTCGTCGTACGCGGTCACCGGCCGACCGATCTTGTCGGCATTCCCCCGGTCCGCGCCCGCGGCGTCGTAGGCGATGACGCACCCCGGGGCCTCGAGGTCGTGAAAGATCTCCGGCACCGCGACCACGAATCCGTGGCCGGCGAGAAGCGCGGCCGTGCGTTTGATCGGCCCGGTCTGCTGGAAGATCTCGGAGAAGAGCACGAGGCCGGGATAGCGGCCGGGAGCCACCGGGCGGTAGACGTAGGTCCGCATCGGCCCGGTCGGGGTGTCGAGATCGACGCTCGGATCTTCCTGAAGAATCATGGTCTCTCCTTTGGGCGGAGGTTACTTGAGCCGCGCGAAGTTGCAGCCTTGCCGGAGCGGACACGACGGGCAGGCCGGATCCGTCCGACGGCACAGCTCCTGACCGTGGCGGCGCAGGAGAAGCGAGGCCTTGCGAAGGGCGGGAATGGAGCGGGGCAATTCGCTCATCGCCGCCTTTTGCGCGCTCGCGTAGGACGCGGCGTAGGACTTGTGCTCCTGTCCAAGGCCGAGCCGGAGCAGGACGCGCAGGGCATTCGAGTCGAGGGCCAGGACGGGATGGGCCCCACTCAGCAGGAGAATCTTGTCGGCGCCCGGCGGCCCGATCGCGGGGAAGGTGCGCAGGATGCGGCGGGCCTCGGGGTAGGGCTCGCGCACCACATCGCGCAGGGTCCCGCTGAACCGGTCGCGCACCCGCACCGCCACGTCGTGAATGCGGGCGGCCCGCAGTCTGAAGCCGATCGCCCCTCCGCTCCGACAGACCGCTTCGAGCACGGCCGGCGACGCCGCGGCCACAGAGGCGGGGTCTTTGCCCACGCGCTTCGCGAGGGCGGCGAAAGCGCTCGCGCGATCCGCATCGTCGGTCAGGTAGGCGACGTACTCCCAGATCAGCAGCTCGAATGGATCGAGAGGCGCGAGGGATCGAGGCGGGCCATAGTGTCGGGAGAGGAGTCGACAGGAGTCGGCGAGAGTCGCGCTCCCGCGAGGCCGGGGCCTAGAAACCGATGGCAAAGAGCTTCACCTCACGCGGATCGTCGCCGAGGTGAGTGACCGCTTCGAACTTCAGGCCGATCTTCTCGAGGACGCCGATGGAGGCCACGTTGTCGGGCGAGGTGATGGCCACGATGCGTTCGAGACCGAAGGCGCGGCGGCCGTGGGTGAGCATCGCGGCGGCGGATTCGGCGGCATAGCCCTTCCGCCAGTAGGCGGGGAGAAAAGCGAAGCCCACGTCCACGTCGGGCAGGGTGTCGCGCTTCAGCAGTCCGCAGATCCCGATGGGCTCGCCGGACTCCTTGAGAAACACCAGGTTCAGGCCGAAACCATGCTTTTCGTAGCTCGCGATCGGGCCCTTGAGCAGGTACTGACGCCCGGTCTGCAGATCCCTCACCCCGCGGTCGCCGATGAAGCGGAGGAACGAGGGCTCGTTGAGCAACTGGACGATGAAGGGGGCATCGTTCAGGGTCAGGCGGCGAAGCACCAGCCGTTCGGTCTCGAGGACAATCACGGGTCTTGAGCCTACCGCGTTCGCGTCGAGCCCGGGGGTAGGATCGTGCCGTGCGTGAACTCACCCTGATCAAGTGCGACACCCCTCGTCTGGCCCGCGTGGCCCTCTCCGCGGCCCTCCTGCTCGGGGCCGGCCTCTCGCCCGCCCAGGTCCCCTCGCCGGCGCCTTCGAAGCGAATCTGGCCGCTCACCCGCCCCGAGTCGACGGGCTACGTAGAGACGAGCCGTTATGACGACGTGGTGGCGTTCATGAAAGAGATGGCCGCGGTCGCGCCGCAGATCCATCTCGCGACCTACGGCTACACCTTCGAGGGCCGGCGCATGCCTCTCGCAGTGATCGGCGCTCCGGACGCGACCGCCGCGAGCGTCCTCAAGACCGGCAAGACCCGCGTCTTCATCCAGGGCAACATCCACGCGGGGGAAGTCGAGGGGAAGGAGGCGCTGCTCTGGCTGCTGCGCTCCATCGCGAAGGGCGAGCGCGCCGCGTGGTTCAAGGATGTCGTCCTGCTCATCACCCCCATCTACAACGCGGACGGCAACGAGCGGATCAGCGTAGCGAACCGCGGCGCGCAGCTCGGCCCCATCGGAGGCATGGGCACGCGCCCCAACGCGCAGGGCCTGAACCTCAACCGCGATGCCATGAAGCTCGAGACCCCGGAGGCGCGCTCCCTCGCGCGCCTGCTGAACGAATACGACCCGCATGTCGACGTCGACCTTCACACCACCGACGGAAGCGATCACGGCTACTACCTCACCTACGATCCCGGCGGCAGCCCCAACATCTCGGCCGGGATCACCGGCCTGTTGCGGAACGATCTCCTGCCCGCGGTCACGAAGGCGGTGAAGACGAAGCACAACTGGGACTTCTTCTATTACGGCGGCGCCTCCTCCCGGGGCGGTGAGAGGGCCTGGTATGGCGACCTCGATCTCTACAAGCCGCGCTACACCCACACCTACTTCGGCCTCCGGAACCGTCTCGGAATTCTCTCGGAGACCTATTCGTACGCGACCTTCGAGGACCGGATCAAGGCCGCGTACTGGTTCGTGGAGGAGATCGTGAACTTCGCGGCGAGGAACGGTGAGGCCATTCGGAAAGCGACCGCCGCCGCGGACGCGGAGTCGATCATCGGAACCGAGCAGGCGGTGCGCGGGAAGCTGTCACGCTTCAAGGACCCCGTCGACGTGGTCCTCGCGGATACGAAAGAGGAGCGCAACCCCTATGTGCCCGACCGCCCGATGCGCCGTCGCGTGAACGGCAGCGAGCGGGTGGAGACCATGCCGCACTACGGGCTGATCGAGCCGGTGGAGACGAGCACCGCGCCCCGCGCTTACATCGTCCAGGCCCCGGCGCCGATGGCCCCGACGGCGCCTCCCGCGCCCACCGGGCCTCCCTTCGCGCCGCCTCGGGACCCGGGAGCTCGGATGATGGCGGCGGTCATCGATCGGCTCGAGGCTCACGGGATCCGCTACTTCAAGACCGCGGCCGAGATCTCGCTCAAAGCCGAGCGCTTCCGGATCGACTCCTCCAAGGTGGAGGAGCGCGAGTTCGAAGGCCACAAGCTGCGCACCCTCACCGGCGCGTGGCAGCCGTCCGACGAGACCATCCGCGCCGGGTCGATCGTCATCCCGATGGACCAGCCCCTCGCGCGCCTCGCCTTCCTGCTTTTCGACCCGCGGTCGGATGACGGGCTCATGGCCTGGAACATCCTCGACCCCATCCTGGGCCAGAGCCCCGGACCCGCGTTCTACCCGGTCCTGCGGACGATGGACCCGGTCGCGAAGTAACCGACCACCCCAGGCTCCTCCGCGGATTTCGAGGCGAGAGTCATCGCGCGGGAGGGCTCACGAACCGAAAGGCGGAGCCGGGGGCTCCGGCGGCGGGATCAGCGGAAAGACCACGGCGAAGACCGGAGCCGGCCCGACCACCAGGGCCCCTCCCAGCTGATGGGCCATGTCGGAGACGAGTCGCACCCCGAAGGAACTCCCCTTCCCCTCGTCGAGATCCGCGGGCAGCCCGACGCCAGTGTCGCTGACCGCCAGCCGAACCCGGCCATCCGCCTGGTGCAGGGCGATCTTGATCTCGCCGGAGCGCCCGGAGGCGAGGGCGTACTTGAGGATGCGGGTCAGCAGCTCGTTGACGATGAGCCCGCAGGGAACCGCTTGACCGATGGTCAGGACGGTCGGCACGAGGTCCAGGGTCACGCGCACGTCCGGCACCGCCCTTTGTTCCTGGATGATCCGGGCCACCAGGACTCCAAGGTAGGCGGCCAGTTCGACCTCGCCGAGGTTGCCGGTGCGATGCAGGGTTTCGTGAAGAAGAGCCATGGACAGGACCCTCCCGCGCATGTCCTTGAGTGCTCCCTGGGTGGACGCTTCCGTACTTCGCGACACTTCGAGATTCAGGAGAGTGCTGATCACCTGAAGGTTCTTCTTGACCCGTTGATGGACTTCCTTGAGCAGCGACTCCCTCTCCAGCACGGACTCGCGAAGCGCGATCTCGGCTCTCTTGGACTCGGTAATGTCGTCAATCACCAGCCTCAGGAGCGGCAAGCCGTCGGGACCGGGCGCGAGCGACGCGGAAATGCGCGCCCAGAACGGGGCGCCGCCGCTCCCCGCCATCCGCAGGTCGCAGGTGAAGGGCGCCGCGGACTCGATCAGCCGCTTGCGGTGAAGGTAGAAGACGTCCTGGTCTTCCGAGAGGATGAACCGGTTGAGGGGTTGCGCGGTGAGAAAGGCTCGAGTGGAACCGAGCAGGGTGGCCACCCTGAGGTTGGCCCTGACGATGAGTCCCTCGCTGCTCAGGGTGCAGTAGCCCACGGGGGCCAGGTCGTACAGGTCGAAGTACTCCGCCCGCGCCAGGTCGAGGGCCCTCTGGGTCTTGCGGAGTTCGTCGTTTTGCAGCTCCAGTTCGATCTGATGCACGCGAAGCTCATGCACGAGAACCCGCGTCTCTTCGGGCGAAATGGCCCCGGCGATTTCCGGCGCGCCCTGCCGGCTCGCAGCCGGCCGGGCCATGCGGTGGGAGCCTGGATCTTTCAAGGGATCAACGGGTTCATTGCCCATGGGGGGCCTCGTTGTTCTGCACCGCGGAGGATTCGGCGGCGCGCTCCGTGGTGGCAATGCCGTAGATGCGCCCATTGCCGTCCATCAGGGCGGTGGAGACGATCGACACCTGGACGACCGCGCCCGACCTGGTCAGGCGCGTGGTGCGATACGCGTCCAGGGTTTCCGCCTGGGCCAGGCGCTGCACGCGGGCCAGTTCGTCGGCGCGCAGGGCCTCGGGCGTGCGGTCGAGAACGTTCAGGGCCAGGGCCTCGCTCTCCGTCCAGCCGTACATCCGCGTGGCTCCCGGATTCCACGCGAGGGTGCGGCCCTGCAGATCCTGAACCGTGATGGCGTCCTGGGCGTCGCGCACCACCACGGCGAGACGCCCGAGCTCGTTCGCCTTTCGGAGCGCGGCTTCGGATCGCTTCACTTCCGAGATGTCGATGAAAGTGATGACCGCGCCTTCGATCACGTTCTCCAGGGTGCGATAGGGATGGATGCGCATCATGTACCACTTCCCGTCCCGGGCCTGGACCTCGACGTCCTTCGGAACCAGGGTGTCGAGCACGGACTGGGCATCCTGGGCGAGCCGATCGTAGCCGACGAGGTTGGAGACGATGTGGGTCACGGGCCGGCCGACGTCGCCGGGGATCAGGTTGGTGAGGCGGGTGGCCGCGGGGGTGAAGCGGAGGATGTGCAGGGCCTGATCGACGAACACCGTGGCGATGCCGGTGCCGGCGAGCAGGTTGTTCATGTCGTTGTTGGTCCGCGAAAGATCCGCGACCTTGGTCTGCAGCTCGGCGTTCACCGTGGCCAGTTCCTCGTTGACCGACTGGAGCTCTTCCTTCGACGTCTCCAGTTCCTCGTTGGTCGACTGGAGCTCCTCGTTGACCGACTGCATCTCCTCGTTGGAGGAGCGAAGGTCTTCGTTGGTGGTCTCGAGCTCCTCGTTCGCGGCTTCGAGGTATTCCTCCTTGGTGCGCAGCTCGTCCTTGAGCGCGGCGATTCGCTGATCGGCTTCGGTCTCGCCCGCCGCGGCGGCCTCGGCCGGGGCCGCCGGCCCGGGGGCCTCGGGGTTCCCGGGCGCCTCTTCCAGAACCACGAGATACAGGTCCGATTGGGCCTCAGGTCCCCCGCCCGACGCGGGACGGACGCTGAGATTGACCCTGCTGTAGCTGCCGTTGGTCCTGACCCTTACGTTCGAAGCGCGAACCAGGTCGTGGGAGGCCACGGCCCGGCGCAAGGCCGCGGTGAGGTCGACCCGCAGGCCTTCGCGGGCCATCTTGAGGATGTTGTTCACCGGCGCCTCGCCGGGCGCGGGTTCGAGGTACATCCCGGTCCGGCCGTGGAGATAGAGAACGTCCCCCTGATCGTTCACCAGGACCGCGGCGGAAACGATCTGCTGCAGCACCGCGCGTTCCGTCACTTCGCGCAGCGAGACCCGGGGGCCTTCGCTCCCCTTGACCGGGGTCTGGCGCGAGGAAGCCGCCGCGGACAGCGGCGCACGGAATCGCCCGCGGGCCGCGCGCTTCGAGATCAGGGCGTCCGGCTGGCGAAGGTAGATCCGGGACTCGCGATCGAGGGGCGTGAACAGATCTCCGAAGTCCCCGATGCTCTCGGAGGTTCCGAGGAGAAGGACGCCGGCAGGGTTCAACGCGTAGTGGAAGATCGGAAGCAGCCTCTGCTGCAGGGCGCCGCCGAGATAGATCATGAGGTTCCGGCAGCTGATCAGATCGAGCCGCGAGAAGGGCGGATCGCGGATCACGTCGTGCTCGGAAAAGACGAGCATGTCGCGGATGCCCTTGTGGATCCGGTAGCCGCCGCCCTCGGAATCCGCCTGAAACCAGCGGGCCAGGCGTTCGGGCGGCACCTGGGAGGCGATGCTCGCGGGATAGATCCCGGCCCGGGCGATGGCGATGGCGTCGGGATCGAGATCGGTGGCGAACACCTGAATGGTGTGGGTCTCCTTGCGGGCCTCCATGTGCTCCTTGAGGAGCATGGCGAGGGAATAAGCCTCTTCTCCGGTCGAACACCCCGCTGACCAGACGCGAATCGGCGCGCCCGGGGCCTTGTCCTTGAAGAAACGGGGAATCACCCGCTCCTCGAGAGCCTTGAAGACCTCGGGGTCACGGAAGAAACTGGTGACGCCGATCAGCAGGTCGCGGAAGAGCGCGGTTCCCTCCGCGGGATTTCCCTGGAGGAACTTCACGTAGGCGTCCATCGACTCGATCTGGTGCACGGCCAGGCGGCGGTCGATCCGGCGCTTGACCGTGTTCGCCTTGTACTCGGAGAAGTCGTGGCCGGTCAGCGCGCGCAGGAGAACGAACACCTTGTTGAGCGCGCTCTCATCGACCGGCGACACCGGGGCGTCCGCCGGGCGGACGCGCGCCCCGAAGGCTCGCGCGGCGTACGCGGAGATCTGGGCGGGCATCTCCTCAGGAGGAAGCTGGAAGTCCACGAGGCCGGTGGCGATGGCGCTCCGCGGCATGCCGTCGAACTCGGTGGATCCGGGGGTTTGCGCGATCACCATCCCGCCTTCGCCCTTGATCGCCCGCACCCCCAGGGTTCCATCGCTCCCCGTTCCCGAGAGCACCACGCCGATCGCGCGCTCGTGTTGATCCGCGGCCAGGGAGCGGAAGAAGGAATCGATGGGCAGGCGGTGGCCGTGGGGCTCCGCCGGTTCGAGGAGATGGAGCGCGCCATTGAGGAGCGCGAGATCACGGTTGGGCGGAATGATGTAGACGCAGTTCGGCCGGATGGCCATGCCATCCTTGACCTCGAAGACTTTCATCCTCGTGTAACGACGGACGAGTTCGGCGAGCAGGCTTTCGTGGTCGGGCGCCAGGTGCTGCACGAGCACGAAGGCCATGCCCGGATCCTTGTCCCTGGGCATGCCGGAGAAGAAAGCCTCGAAGGCGGCGAGACCTCCCGCGGAGGCGCCCACCCCGACGACCGGGCAGCTTCCCGCGGTCTCCGCGCCGACTTCGGCGGCAACGGCCGGGGCCGCCGGATCCCCGGGCTTGTCGGGACAGACCGAGTTCCGCTCCGTCGCCGTCATCAGTCGCCTTTCTCTTGGGAGCCGCTCGCCCTGGCGACGCCCCCAACGCCTCGGTTCGAGTGTACGCCTAAGGCCCGTTCGAGACGATGGCACTGGCGTTCCGGCGCCACTTCCAGAGCCGATACGCGAAGAGAGCCGCGAAGATCACCGCGTAGGTCAGGGGACCGCTGATGTCCGACTTCACCGACATCCAGAAGTGGATGACGCCGAGAAGCGCCGTGACATACACGAGCTTGTGCAACCGGTTCCATCGCTTGCCGCCGAGGCGCGCGATCATCTTCTTCGTGGAGGTGACCGCGAGGGGAAGCATGAGGAGGAGTCCGAGCGACCCGATCAGGATGTAGGGCCGCTTGATCACGTCGGTCACCAGCTCATCCACGTCGAGTTGAACATCGAGAAGGATGTAGACGAGCCAGTGCATCAAGCCGTACGCGAAGGCGAAGAGTCCCAGGGTGCGGCGATGCTTCGCGAGCCAGTTCCACTTGAAGATCTGGCGCAGCGGGGTCACGGCCAGGGTGAAGATGAGGAAACGCAGCGTCCACTGCCCGAGGAAGTGTTCCCCCTCCTTGATGGGGTTGGAGCCGAGCACCCGCGTGCCGTGCAGGATGTCGGACGCGAGGCCGTAGACCGCGTAGATCGCGGGCAGAAGCGACGCGGTGACGAGAACGGCGCCGAGGCCGCGAGGCTCCCGCACCTAGTAGTTCTTCTTGAGGTCCATCCCCGCGTAGAGCGAAGCGACCTGGTCCGCATAGCCGTTGAAGGGCAGGGTGGGGCGCTTGAGGAACTCTCCGATGCGCCGTTCCTTGGCCTGGCTCCACCGCGGGTGATCGACCGCGGGGTTCACGTTCGAATAGAAGCCGTATTCCTGGGGCGCGGACACGTTCCACGCGGTCTTCGGCTGCTTGTCCGTGAAGGTCATCCGCACGATCGACTTGATTCCCTTGAAGCCGTACTTCCAGGGCACCACCAGCCGGATGGGCGCGCCGTTCTGATTGGGCAGGGTGCGTCCATAGACGCCGGTGGCGAGAAGAGTGAGGGGATGGAGCGCCTCGTCGAGGCGCAGGCCTTCGGTGTAGGGCCAGTCGAGGACGCCCAGCCGCTGGCCGGGCATCTGCTTCGGATCCATCAGGGTGGTGAAGGCGACGTACTTCGCGGAGGCCAGGGGCTCGGCCCGCTTGATCACGTCGGCCAGGGGGATGCCGCGCCACGGGATCACCATCGACCAGGCCTCCACGCAGCGATGCCGGTAGATGCGGTCTTCGACCTTCGAGGGCTTGATGAAGTCCTCGAGCAGGTACTTACCGGGCTTCCCGGCCATGCCGTCGACGGTGATGGTCCAGGGGCTGGTCACGAACTTCGTCGCGTTCTGGGCGGGATCGGCCTTGTCGGTACCGAACTCGTAGAAGTTGTTGTAGGTGGTCACGTCCTGCCAGGGCGTGGGCTTGTCGTTGGGCTGAAGGCCGAAGGGCTTCCCCACCGGCTGGGGATCCTGGGCCTGGGCGGCCGGGCCGAACACGGACAGCGCTGCGGCGCCGGCAACGGCGCTCGCGAGCCATTCGCGGCGGTTGACGTAGAGCGACTCCGGCGTGATTTCGGACGACTTCACATCGAGGGGGCGGCCAATAAGCATGATGACTCCTAGGATGCCGACGGGGCAGTATACGTAACGGACCTGCGCCACTTGATGCGGGTGTAGGCGATGCGGAAGCCCTGACGTTCGGCGTTTCGCTGCGAGGCGCTCCCGGGCAGAGCGCACATCATGGCCACGTCGCATCCGTGCTCCGCCGCGAAACGCAGGCGGGCGTCGAGGAGCGCGTTCTGCGCGCCCTGACGACGGCCTTCGGGCACCGTGCTCGCGCCCGCGAGCAAGGCCACACCGCCGTGAGTGGTGAGACCTCCCGCGGCGATGGCCTTACCGTCGAGTTCGGCCAGGAAAGCGTGTCCGGAGGCCTTTTGAGCGCTCACGCGGGAGAACGTCAGCATGAACGCGGAGAGTTCCGGAGATTCGCTCCAGCCCCGCGCCGAGGTTTCGGCCCAGAGTTCGTTCTCGTCCGCCCGGATGGCCCGCGCGCGCACCTTCCCGGACGTCGGGGCGCTCAAGAACCTGTCCCCCGCGATGGGCTGGTACATCACGCTCGTGAACTCGAAGGGCTCGTAGCCGGACTCGTTGAGCAGAGAGAGGGCGGTCGGGTCGGCGAGCGGACTGACCTCGTGAAAGACCGGCGCGCCACGATCGCGAAAGAAGGCCTCGATCCGAGCGAGGTCGCCCTTCGACACGGCCTGCTCGATGCCGAGGCCGAAAGTCTGGGTGAGGGGCGAATCGACGCCGTCGAACATCGCGTGCGTGCCCGCGACTTCGAGATACCCGGCCCGGCTGTCCGGGAAGGCACGGGCGCGCGCCTCCACGAAGTCGATGTTGCTCTGCGCCTCGGTGCGCTCCAGTCTCCGGGACAGAGCCAGGTCGGCGAAGGGATAGGTCCGCGGGTCGCGCATCCGCCTAATCTATCCCGCCATGGTCTTCCAGAAGGCGCTCATCCGGGCCCGGGTCGGCGCATCGGGCAGTGGCCCATCCGCAGCTCCCAGATTGTCGCGCATGTGCTCGGGCTTTCCCGTGCCCGGGATCGCGCAGGTGACCTCGGGAAAGGAAAGGACCCACTTCAGCAGGAACTGCGCCCACGAGCCCATCCCCTGCTCCCGCGCCCAGGGTGGCAGCGGGTGGGCGCGGGCGTGGCCGAACGCGCGGCCTCCGCCGAAAGGCCGGTTCGCGAGAAACGCGATTCCCCTCTCCTCGCACAACTTCAGGAGACCATCGGCCGCTTCGGGCTCTTCGAGGGACAGGGCGAACTGCACGAAGTCGAGCCTCTCCGTCTTGACGATCCGGACCAGGTCGTCGATCGCGGCCGCTTTGTAGTGCGTGATGCCGATGTGGGAGACCGTGCCTGCGTCCTTCATGCGGCGCAGTTCCTTGATGTGCGTCCGCCAGTCGAGCAGATTGTGGATCTGCATGAGCTCCACGCGCCGGGTGCGGAGGAGCCCCAGGGACTGCTTCATCTGCGCGATGCCCTGCGCTCCCCCCTCGGTCCACACTTTGGTCGCAAGAAACACCCTCGGACGCAGCCCGGCGTCACGCAACAGGTCGCCGAGAACGGCTTCCGAGGTGCCGTACATCGGGGAGGTATCGACCACATCTCCGCCCGCGGCGGTGAAGACGCGCAGGACCTCGGAGAGCGCCATCCTTCTGGCCGCATCGTGGCCCACATCGAAAGTCGACCAGGTGCCGAGGCCCAGGCGGGCCACGCTCCGGCCGGTCGAAGGAATGACCGCGCGGGGCAGGGGCCCACCGCGCGGGGCAGGCGGGAGGTCGGACATCGAGGCGCCTAGACCTTGTCGGGTCGCCGGGCCCGCAACTGGGCGGCCGCCGCGCGGGCCTGAAGGCTGGCCACGGCCAGGCGCGTTTCCCGCACGAGGAGCACCGATGCGTAGATCAGCGAGGCCACGGCGATCGCGCCGGCCAGAATCGCCACGGATTCGAGGGACACCGTGATGGCGCCGGGGCCGGCCGCGATGAAGGTGGCCCCAAGCAGGGAGGCCAGGGCCGCGGTGGCGAAGCCGCTCAGCGCGACGTAGACGCTTCGAAGCGCGCGAAGGAGAAGGAGCGAACGGGCCTCGGCCGTGCCAAGGTCACGCGAGCGTCGCGCGGCCACATCGTCGGGCACCACCTCGGGACCCTCGATCTCCCTCGACAGTTCGCGGGCGCGATCCGCGGTGCGGGCGAGGCGATTGCTGGTGCTCATGGCGAGGACCGTGCACGCGTTGGTCATGATCGCGGGGGCCACGATCAGGGAGAGGGCGGCGAAGGGGTTTCCGTCAGGAGACATAAAGGGGCGGATCCGGATTGTATAGGCCCGCATCGTTTCCTTGCCGTAAACTCCCGCCCCGCACAAGGAACGAAGGGAACCATAATGTCAACGGCAACAGCACCTCCCGCGGCCCCGAAGAGGGCCAGGCGCGAAGTCCTCAAGAGCGCGGTCATCCGCTTCTGCGGCGACTCGGGCGACGGCATGCAGGTCACGGGCAGCCAGTTCACCAACACCGCGGCGCTGTTCGGGAACGACCTCTCGACCTTCCCGGACTTCCCGGCCGAGATCCGGGCGCCCCAGGGCACCCTCCCCGGCGTCTCCGGGTTCCAGGTGAACTTCTCGTCCACCGAGGTCCACACCCCGGGCGACTCCGTCGACGTCCTGATCGCCATGAATCCCGCGGCGCTCAAGACCAATATCGCCGACCTGAAGACCGGGGGCATCCTCATCGTCAACTCGGACAGCTTCACCGAGGTCGACTTCAAGAAAGCGAAGATCTCGAGCAATCCCCTCGAGGACGGCTCGCTCTCCGGATACCGCGTCTTCCCGGTCGACCTCCTCAAACTCACCAAGGCCGCGACCAAGGACACCGGCCTCGACGCCAAGTCGGTCGACCGCTCCAAGAACTTCTTCGCCCTCGGCATGTGCTACTGGCTGTTCGGCCGGTCGATGGACGGCACGTTGAAGTGGATCGACTCGAAGTTCAAGGGCCAGATCGCCGAAGCCAACAAGCTCACCCTCAAGGCGGGCTACGCGTACTGCGACGCCACCGAGGCCTACCAGACCGTCGCCTATGAAGTCGCGCCGGCGAAGCTTCCCGCGGGCACCTACCGGAATCTCTCGGGCAACAGCGCCCTCGCCATGGGCCTGATCGCGGCCTCGGAACGCAGCGGCCTGCCCCTCTTCCTCGGCTCCTACCCCATCACGCCCGCCTCCGACATCCTGCACGAGCTCTCGCTGCACAAGGACTTCGGCGTGGTCTCGTTCCAGGCCGAGGACGAAATCGCCGCGGTCACCTCGGCGATCGGCGCCGCCTACGGCGGGTGCCTGGCCACCACGACCACGTCCGGGCCGGGCATGGCCCTCAAGATGGAAGCCATCGGCCTCGCCATCGCGGTCGAGCTGCCCCTCGTCGTCGTCGACATCCAGCGCGGCGGTCCATCCACCGGCCTTCCCACCAAGACCGAACAGGCCGATCTCTTCCAGGCCATTTTCGGACGCAACTCCGAAGCTCCCCTGCCGGTTCTGGCTCCGGCCACTCCCGGCGACTGCTTCTGGGTGGCCCTCGAGGCCTGCCGGATCGCCATCAAGTACATGACCCCGGTGATCGTCCTCTCGGACGGCTACCTCGCCAACGGCGCCGAGCCGTGGCGGGTCCCCGGGGTCGACGAGCTGCCGGCCTTCCCCACGAAGTTCCGGACCGAGCCCGAAGGGTTCAAGCCCTTCATGCGCGACACCGCGACCCTCGCCCGGCCCTGGGCCGTGCCCGGCACGCCCGGCCTCGAGCACCGCATCGGCGGCATCGAGAAGCAGGACATCACCGGCAACATCAACTACGAGCCGGAGAACCACGACAAGATGGTCCGCCTGCGCGCGGCCAAGGTGGCCGGGGTCGTCGCGGACGTCCCCGACGTCGTCCCCGCGGGCGATCCCGAGGGCGACGTGGTGATCGTGGGCTGGGGCTCGACGTACGGTTCGATCACCTCCGCGCTCGGCGGGCTGCGCGCCAAGGGCCACAAGGTCGGCCACATCCATCTCCGCCACCTGAACCCCATGCCGAAGAATCTCGGCGCGGCGCTCAAGCGATACCGGAAGGTGCTGGTTCCCGAGATCAACCTCGGCCAGCTCGCCTTCATCCTGCGGGCCACCTACCTGGTGGATGCCATCTCGTACTCCAAGGTCGAGGGCAAGCCGTTCAAGACGAGCGAAATTGAGAAGAAGGTTCTCGAGGTGATGAAATGACCGCAGCTGTTCCCCTGACCCGCAAGGATTTCCAGACCGACCAGGAAGTTCGCTGGTGCCCGGGCTGCGGCGACTACGCGATCCTCGCCGCCGTCCAGTCGGTCTTCCCCGAGCTCGGCGTGCCCCGCGAGAAGTTCGCGGTGGTGTCGGGCATCGGCTGCTCCAGCCGGTTCCCGTACTACATGAACACCTTCGGGTTCCACACCATCCACGGACGCGCGCCCGCGGTGGCGACGGGGCTCAAGGTGGCGCGGCCCGACCTTGAAGTCTGGGTGGCGACCGGCGACGGCGACTCGCTCTCGATCGGCGGCAATCACACCATCCATATGCTCCGCCGCAACGTGGGGCTCAAGGTCCTGCTCTTCAACAACCGCATCTACGGCCTGACCAAGGGCCAGTACTCGCCCACCTCCGAGGTGGGCAAGAAGGCGAAGTCGACTCCCTTCGGCTCGGTGGATCGCCCCTTCTCGCCTCTCGCCCTCGCCCTCGGCGCGGGCGCCACCTTCGTCGCGCGGTCGGTCGACGTCATGCAGCCGCATCTCAAGACCACGCTCAAGCGGGTGGCCTCGCACAAGGGCACGGCCTTCACGGAGATCCTGCAGAACTGCAACATCTTCAACGACGGCGCCTGGGAAGCGATCACGGAGAAGGACGTGCGCGACGACCGGGTTCTCTTCCTCGAGCACGGCAAGCCTCTGCTGTTCGGCAAGAACAAGAGCCAGGGCATCCGCCAGAGCGGGTTCGACATCGAAGTGGTGACGCTGGGCGGGGGTGTTTCGGAAGCCGATCTCCTCGTCCACGACGAGCAGCATCCGTCCCCGGCCTACGCCTACATGCTCGCGAGCATGGATTCGCGGCCCGGCTTCCCCACCCCGGTGGGCGTCCTGCGCGCGGTCGACGCTCCCGCCTACGAGGACAGCGTCAACGACCAGGTCAAGCAGATCATCGCGAAGAAGGGCCGGGGCGACCTCGGCAAGCTCCTCCGCGGTCCGGAGACCTGGGAAATCAAGTAATAGTGGTGGGCGGGGGTTGCTTCGTCGCCCTGCAGTACGGACTGGCTCCTCGCAATGACGTGAGGGGGATACAGGACGGCCAGCCCGAACTTGGTGGTGGGGTTCGTGGTCGCAGCGCACACCGCTCCAGCTCGCAATGACGTGAGGGGGATACAGGGACGGAAAGCGCTAACCTGGTAGTGGCGAGTTCCGCATCAACTGCCAAGTTCGTTCTGTCCGTCCTGGACCCCCCTTACGTCATTGCGAGGCCCCTGTCCGTTGGTGCCGGGCGCGCGAAGCCTGGCATTGGGCCACGAAGCAACCCCGCCCCCCACTATTGTCGAACGGACTACGGCCGGGCTTCTCCGTGGATCGCCACTGGCGGCTTCTTGTGGGGCGGGTGCGGGTGCCAGCCGAGGCCGAGTTGCAGGGCGGCGAAGCCGAGGATGAAGGCGAGGGTGACGTGCCAGCCGTTCTTCAGCCAGTTGCCGACGGACTTGGCTTCCGGATACAGGTTCGATATTGCGACGCCCGCGGACGATCCGAACCAGATCATCGAGCCGCCGAAGCCCACCGAGTACGCGAGCGCGCCCCAGTCGTAGCCGCCCTGGGTCAGGGCCAGCTTGGTGAGGGGGATGTTGTCGAAGACCGCGGAGACGAAGCCGAGGGTCATGGTCGACTGCCACGAAGCCGCGGGCAGGGCCGACACCGGCATCAGCGAGGCGGAGAGCACGAGGGAGAGCAGGAACAGGCTCCCCTTCACCGTCGAGGGCAGGAGCGACCAGTTGGGCTTCCGCACCGGCGCGAGCAGCAGGATGGCCACGCACACCGCGACGCCGAGGAACGGGAAGGCGTCGGAGATCTCGGTGAGCTGGGTGTTCATCACGAAGTTCGTCACGATCGCGGTGGTCATCACACCCACCACGATGGCGAGCCGCGTCCAGTCGACCTTCACCGAGTGGATCGGATTGGCGAGGATGGGCGAAAGCCGGGTCTGCTGGGTCGAAGCGATGGACGCGACCACGAGCAGGGCCACCACCGCCCCGCCGTAGCCGTGAACGACGTCGAGGGGAGAGATCCCGTCGATCCACATCATGGTGGTGGTGGTATCGCCGATGACGCTGCCCGACCCGCCCGCGTTGGAGGCGGCCACGATCGCGGCCACGTAGCCGATGTGGACCTTCTTCTGGAAGACGGTGAGCGCGATGGTGCCGCCAATCATGGCCGCGGCGATATTGTCGAGGAAGCTCGAGAGCACGAAGATCACCACCAGAAGGGTGAAGGCCCCCCACCATCCATCGGGCAGGAACTTCGGCAGGAGTTCGGGAACGTTCGATCGCTCGAAATGGTCCGCGAGCAGCGCGAAGCCCACGAGCAGGCCGAATAGATTGGCGAGAACCACCCATTCGTGCGCGAGGTGCGCCATGAGGTCGAGCTGCCCGGTGAGCAGGCCGAAGGCCAAGATCGAGGTGAGCCCCGTGACCGCGACCGCGAGGGTGTGGTGATGGAAGAGCGCCACCCCCAAGAGGGTCAGTGCGAACAGGATGAAGGGGACGGGGATGCCGGCGATGGCGATCAAGTCAGCGCTCCATCTTTCGAACCACCCAGGTGGTCATGCACCGCTGGTTCTGCACCACGGTGGTCTTGAGCGGGTCGACGAGGACGCCGCCGAGACGGCGGGTCCAGTCGAGCAGAAGGGCTTCATCCACGAGGTAACGCTCGGTGCCGTCGGGAAGGAGGTGTCGCCGCCCCTTCTTCTGAATCATCTTGAATTCCATCCCGATGCTCGAGGCGAGGCGGCAGAAGAACAGGCCGCCGGGCTTGAGCACTCGCCAGATCGATTCCAGCATGGCCTCGAACTGCTCGTCGGCAAGCGCGAAGTGGAGAACCGCGATGCTCAGGATCACGTCCATCGACTCGTCCTTGAAGGACATGGCCTCCACCGGCTCGCGGCGGAAGTTGGTGGGCGGGAGGGTGGCGTTCAAATCGGCGGCGAGGCGCATCACTTCGCTGATGGCGTTGGGATCGGCGTCGGTGGCCGAGACGTCGTAGCCCGCGTTCAGGAGGTAGTGGATGTTGCGACCGGAACCGCAACCGGCGTCCAGCACCCGGCTTCCCCGGGGAATCCGTCCTCGCAGGATCTGGTCGAACAGGTAGATGTCGATCTGTCCGAAGATCTCGGTGAGGTTCGTGGGCGCGATCACTCCAGGGGACTCCTTCCGGGCTTTTCATTCGAGGACGCGGTTCCGGATGGAGGCCTCCTCTTTCGAGTCGCGGCGATTCTAGTCAACCTTTTCGCGTAGGCAGCCCCTTCAAATGCATCATTCGCGCATGGTCATGGCTTATAGACGCCCTTGAGGAAACGCTCCTTCTCCTCTTCCCTCTCGATATAGGGCACGCCCTTCTCCATCCACTCGGGCGCGGGCGCGCCCTTGAGGAAGTGGTCGAAGAACTGCTGCATGCGGACGGTGTAGTCCTTCTGGTTGTGGCGCTTCCGCAGACCGTGGTATTCGCCGTTGTAGCTGAACAGATACGCCTCCTTCTCGTTGCGCCGCAGGGCGAGGAAGTACTCGATGCCCTGGTACCAGGGCACGGCGTCATCATTGTCGTTCGCGATGATGAGGACGGGCGTGGTCACCCGCTTGATCTGGAAGATGGGCGAATTGGCCACGTATTTGAGGGGCGCGTCGTAGAGCGAGGGTCCGATGCGGCTCTGGGTCTGCTCGTACTGGAACTGACGCGGGAGTCCCGTGCCCCAGCGGATGCCGGAGTAGGCGCTGGTCATGTTCCCGACCGGCGCCCCCGCCTCGGCGGCCTTGAAGCGGCTGGTCTGGGTCAGCATGTACGCGATCTGATAGCCGCCCCACGAGTGGCCCTGGATGCCGATGTTCGCTTCATCGACGAAGCCCTTGTCCACCACCGCCTGGATGGCGGGCAGCACCGACTTGAGGGCGTCCTGTCCGGGCTGGCCGAGGGTGTAGACGATGTCGGGAGTGAGGATCAGGTACCCGTTGCTCGCGTAGTAGGCGAAGTTGATGCTGGTGCCGGGCGCGGGAGCCACGAAGTTGTGGACGTTCTGCGAGAGCCTCTCGTAGATGTAGACGATGAGGGGATACTTCTTCTTCGGATCGAAGCCATCGGGCTTGATGAGACCGGCCTGAAGGGCGACGCCATCCGAGTTCTTGAAGTCGATGAGTTCGGCTTTGCCCCAGTTGAAGGGCGCCATCTGCGCGCCGCCGTTCGTGACTTTCGTGGGCGCCTTGAAGGTGGAGTCGGTGACGTAGACGTCGGGAAACTCGTCGAAGCGCTGCGCGGTGACCAGGAAGACGTCGGCGTCCCGGGCCCGCCCCACGAAGCGATAGCTCTTGTCCGCGGCGAGGAGCTTCGCGGGCGGGGCGGCTCCTTCGAAGGCGTCGCGATAGAAGCCGGTCTCCCGGGTGACTTCGTTCTCGCCGCGCAGGGTCAGGGGTTTGCTTGGATCGATCCCCCGTTCGTCGTCGTCCTCATCGACGGCCTCGGTGCGCTCCACGCGATAGACCATCTTCGCCTTGCGGCCCTCGCCCTCGGTGAGGTTCTTCGCGGGCCGCCCGTCCATGAAGAGCTGCCACACGTCGTAGCGGTCGTTGACCAGGAACGACTGGCTGTCCCGGGTCCAGCCCGAGGCCCCATAACTCGGCGGCGGCTCGGGCGAATCGTGCCGCTCGTCCTGGAAGGCCACGGGAACCGTGCGGGTCAGGTTCCGGATCGAGCCGTCGGCGGCGGAGAGGGCGTGCCAGTGACGGTCGGCGTAGAAAACGGCGAATTCGCCCGAGGGCGACCACTGGAACGAGGGACCGAATCCCCCGCCCCGCCACTTCTTCTCCACGAGCTTGCGCTGCCCGTTCAAGGCATCGACGAGATAGACGTCGTTGTACGTCCCATCGAAGTCGATCATCCTGCGGTAGGGCGCGTCGTCGAGGCCCACCGCTCGACTGCCGTCGTCGGACATGACGACGTTGCGGAGGGTGGCGTCCGCCACCTGGGTGTAGCGCTTCTCCGCGATCTGATAGGCGCCCCGGTAGGTGCGGGCGCGCTCCTGGGCCGCGCGAATCCTCTGCATGGGCTGGACGAGGTCGTCCTTGGTGTTCCAGATGTCGACGAGGACCTTCTCGTCGGCCGGCGTGTCGTCGGCCTCGGCCCTCGGAGGAGCGGCCGGGGGGGCGACGGGAACGTAGAGACGGCTCCCATCGCGGGAAAAGGACATCTGCCCCTTGTCGGAAACCGAGAGCGTCGCGGGCAGGCCGGAGGTCGAGGAGTCGACCACCGGAGCCGCGACGGTCGAACCGCGATCCCACAGGTAGGCCTTGAACTTCGGCGCCTTCGCGGCGGCGTCGTCGCGGTCGCTCACGAAGGCCGCCCGCTTCTGCTCGCGGTCCCAGGTGACCTTGAGGTAGCGGCCGGGACCGGAGGCGAGGGCGATCGGCGTCTCCTGGCGGGCGCCCGCGTTCATGGCGAACACACCGTTCTCCGAATCGGTCTTCGACGACACCGCGAAGAGCAGGGTCTTCCCGTCGCGGGCCGCCGCGTACTCGAGGACACCGCCGAAAGTCCTCTCCTGGCCGGACATGAGATCGCGCACCACGAGATCCGTGCCGAACTCCCTGCGCGTGGCTCCGGGACGGGCGGGCGGCGTCGCCTCCTTCGATTCCTTCAGGTAAGCGATCCACTCTCCCGCCTTGGCCGGGACCTGGACGCTCTTCACCGAGGCGATGGGCGTCGATTCGAAGGTGGCGAGATCCACGATCACGAGGCCGCCTTTCGGCATCTCCTCGGGTTTCTTCTTCTCTTTCTTCGCCCTCTCGGTGTCCGCCTTCAGGGGATAGGAGGTGCAGACGACGTACCGGCTGTCCCCGGTGAACGAGATCCGGACGTTCCTGACCGGCGGCGGCGCGTCCGGGTTGGCGTCGGGATCAGGGAGGGGAGGAGGAGGCAGGGCCCCCACCCTGTACCGCTGCTCCTTACCGGTCTTGAGGTCCTTGACCACGAGGTCGCCATCGCCGTCCTGGGGCATGTAGGAGTAGGCGAAGTACCGCCCGTCGCGCGAGAGCGACGGTGTCGCGAGCGACCGCCAGGCGTCGTAGTCGCGGTGAGCCAGCGGCCGCTTCGGAGGAGCGGGTGCGACGGCGGGAGGCTTTCCCTCCTTCGCGGGGGCCTTGGTCTGGGCGGCGGCCCCGAGGGAGAAGGCGAGGAGGAGAACCGCGGAAACGCGGCCGGGAACGCGAGCATTCATTGTCAACTCCAGGCGGTTGGTCGGAGCCGAGACTATATGTCTCCGCTCGATCCGGTTTCTTGAAGCCGAAAGAGTGCGGCTTCGCGGCCAAAACCTGCGCAAATCGTTCTTGGCGCGCAGGGTTTTCGGCCCTATGATTCCCTGTGGATACAGGCGGCGACCGTCGCCCCAACTAGAAACGGAGGCTTCCATGAAAATGAATTTCCGCGGGGTTCTCGCAGCCGCGCTCGCGAGTTCCCTCGTCCTCGTCGGAACCGTCTCGGCTCAGCTCAAAGGGGTCGCCGAAGTGGCGATCACCGCTCCCGTCACCAAAGTCGTGGGCAAGGAGGTCGTGACCACCTTCAAGCTGCAGAACATGTCGAAACAGTCGATCGCCGGACTGCGCGTCGAGGAGTACTGGTACGACAAGGCGGGCAACCCCGCTCCGGGCGCGATCCGGGTCTTCAATCAACCCGTGGCCCCGGGCAAGATCGTGGCCCTCGAGCTCAAGACCCCCCGCACGCCGAACATGGAGAAGAACAACTACGTGTTCAGCCACGCCCACGGCAAGGTGAACGCGAAGGTGGTCGCGAAGATCGAGTAGTCCGGAACCGCGGGGAAGGCCTCGCTGACGCCTACCGGGAAATCTCCTTGAGCTTCATGGCCGCCTGACGGCCCGAGGCGCCCGCGGGGTCTTTCTTGATGACTCCTTCGTACGCGGCGCGCGCGTCCTGGAAGCGACCCGCTTTCAGGTACGCGTCGCCCAGCGCCAGTTGCACCGCGCTGTTCCCGCCCGCTTCCTTCACGCCGACTTCGAGCTGGAGAATGGCCGCATCGGGCTGACCCAGGATCATGAGGATATCGGCGATGCTCACGTACCCGGCGGCGAGCGTCTTGTTCTTGTTCACCGCGGCCTGGAACCAGGTCATCGCCTCCGAGTATTCCTTCTCCTCGTAGAACGCCTGTCCCAGGTTCCACGCGGTGACTTCGGGGGTAGGACACTGGGGATCGGCGAAGGCCTTGGCCAGCTCGGCTTTGCCGTCGGTGCGCTTGCCCAGCCGGAGCAGGGCGATGCCCAGGTCGTTCCGGGCGTCCACGTAATCGGGGTTCGCGACCAGCGCCTTCTGCGCCGCCTCCACCGCTTTCTTCAGGTTGCTGTTGCGACAGCCGGAGTCGCTGGGCTTGCACTTGTCCGCAAGCTGGGAGTACGCGACGCTCATGCCCTTGAGATAGAAGGCGTTGTCCGGGTCCTTCTTGAGCGCCGCCTCGATTTCGATCAGGGCGCGGTCCGGGAAGCCGTCGCGCAGCAATCTGACCCCGGCGCCGAACCGGATTTCCGCGTCGGGGTCCTGGGCGAGGGCCGAAGCGCTCACGGCCAGCAGGGCGGTTAGTGCGACACAGTGTCTGAACATGAAGGCTCCTTTTTGCATCCCCCTCAGGAAATACCCTTGAGCGATGGCCCATCCCGCCGCGCCGCCACCGCGGCCACCCGGGCCTTGGCGGCGGTGAGTTCCCCCGAGGCCACGGCGCGGGCCATGGCGTCGACGCATTGTGAATCGAACTTCTTGCCGGACAGAAACTGGAGACGGGCGACCGCGGCCTCGAAGGTCATGGCCTTCGAGTAGGGGCGGTCCGTGGTCATGGCGTCGAAGGCGTCGGCCACGCTGACCATCCGCCCGAGAAGCGGGATCTCGTCGCCCTTGAGGCCTTCCGGGTACCCGCTGCCATCGACGTTCTCGTGGTGCTGGAGGCCCGGGCCGGCGAGGGCCTTGAGCTTGGGCACGGCCTCGAGGATCTGCGCGCCCTTGGTGGGGTGCTGCTTCATGATCTCGTACTCGTCGTCGGTCAGCGCCGCGGGCTTGCGCAGGATCCGGTCCTCGATCCCGATCTTCCCCACGTCGTGGATCAGCCCGGAGAGGTGAACGTTGGCGATCTCGGCCTCGTTCATCCCGAGCTCCTTCGCGACCAGGGTGGAGTAGAAAGCCACCCTCTCCGAGTGCCCTCGGGTATAGGGGTCCTTGGCGTCGATGGCGTTCGCGAGCATGCGCACGGTGCCGATGAACAGCTCGCGGTTGGTGTCCGCGGCTTCGCGGATCTCCTCGACCGCTCTCTCGATGCGCTCGCCCATCACGTTGAAGGTCTCGCCCAGGACTCCGACTTCGTTCTTCGTGGTGAGATAGACGCGGGTCTTGAAGTCGCCGCGGGCGAGCTGGAGGGCGGCATCGCGCAGAGTGCGGATGGGCTGGGTGATCTCCCGGGAGAGCAGGAGGCCGAGGCCGAGCGCGAGGAGGCTCACCAGGCTCACCACCAGGATGGAGTTGCGGAGCATGCGGTTCGGCCCCGCGTAGGCCTTCGCCTCGTCGATCTGCGCGATCACCCCCCACCCCGAGTCGTCGGCCACCCGGACGAAGGTGCCCAGCATGTGCCGGGCCACGCCCTTGTCGTCTTTCAGGTCGAAAGGCATGGAGGCCGTGGCTTTACCGCCGGTCTGGAGAAATTCCCGGACGATCTCGATGTTCTTCAGGTCCGTGCCCGTGGCCGCGAATTTGGGATCGGAGTGGGCGACGAGATTGCCCTCGCCGCTCACCACGTACACGTCGAGGAGGCCGCCTTCGCCCGAATCGCGGGTGAGCTTCACCACGCGCTCGAACGAGGTGATGGCGATGACCACGGCCTGAGCGGTTCCGTCCGCGGCCAGCACGGGCTCGGCCGAGATGACCACCGGCTCCGAGAGGGTGGTCGACCACAGCGGAGGCGTGGAGGTGCTCTGACCCTTGAGGCCGGCCAGGAAGGCGGCCTGGATCCCGGCCTGCAGCGTGGGTTCGGGCAGGGCCAGGCCGGAGCGCGCTCCGAAGCCGTTCCGATCGACCACGTTCACGGAAACCAGCGAAGAGGACTCGCCGGGGAAGCGCTCGAGGGTGCGGCGCGCGGCCAGGCTGTCGATCCGCTTCTTGTAGTCGGCGGGGGCGTCGATGGCGAGGCTCGTGGCCAGGGTCTGGACCACGGCCCGGGTCGAGGTGCGGAACTGGGCGATCCACTCGGAGAGGTGGCGCACCTTCGCGATCTGGAGCGAGCGCTGGTCGAGTTCGAGGTCGGCCTTGGCCTGGTTGACCAGGTACCGGGAGGTCAGCACGAGGGGAACGAGCGCGGTCACGAAGAGGAGACCGAGCAGGGACCACAGGATCGAGGCGCGGGACCTCCCGCTATCAAGCCGTTTCAGGGCTTCGATAGGCTCGGTATTGGGCACGGCCTCAGGAAGTCCCGAGCTTGGCCACGTTGACCGTGCTCGTCGCGGGAACCGCGGACGGGCGACCGCCCAGCACCTCGTAGACGATCACCTTGTTCTCCTTGCCCTTCAGGGCGAACTCGCCCATCGGACGAAGATCGAACTGATCCTTGACCGCCTCGTGGGTGTTGGGCCCGATCACGATGAGGCCGGGCTTGGCCACCGAACTCTCGAGGCGCGACGCGGTGTTCACGGTGTCGCCGAGCACGGTGTACTCGCGCTTGTTCACCGAGCCGATCTCGCCCGCCACCGCCTTGCCCGAATTGATCCCGATGCGGATCTGCAGGAGCGGGCCGGACTTCCGTTCGGCGTTGAACTCGGCGAGGCGGCTCCGCATCTCGATCGCGGTCTTCACCGCGCGAGCGGCGTGATCGGGCATGTCGAGAGGCGCGCCGAACACGGCCATGATGGCGTCGCCGATGTACTTGTCGAGGGTCCCTTCAAACATGAATATGGCGTCGGTCATGCGGGAGAGGTAGTCGTTCAGGATCAGGGCGATGGCCGAGGGGGTCAAACGCTCGGACATGGAGGTGAAACCCACGATGTCCGCGAAGAGCACGGTGACCTCGCGAACCTCGGGCTCGCCGAGCTCGAATCCCTGCGAGTCCGAGGTGGCGATGATGCGGCTCGCCACCTGGGGAGAGAGGAAGCGCCCCAGGCGTTCACGCTTCTTCTCCTCGAGGGCGATCTTCTCGTTGAGGCGCGACCGCTCGATGGCCACCGCCGCGAAGTTCGCGAGGGCGGAGAGAAGGTCGAGGTCGTTCTCGGTGAAGGCGTGGGTGAGGGCGGAGGTGTCGAGATGGATGATCCCGATCACTTCCTCGCGGTTCCACAGGGGCGCCACCATGGCGCTGCGGATCTGGTTGATGCGGATGGAGTCGCCGGAGTTGAAACGCGCATCGGCCAGGGCGTCGGAAGTAAGGATCGCGACCCGGTCCGAGAGGACACGCTGGGCGATGGTCTTGGAAATGGTGATCTTTCCGCGGTCGTGGGACTTGTGGCGGTACTTCGTGACCTTGGCGGTGAGGGTGCTCGCGTCTTTCTCCTCGCCGGTGAGCATCAGGAAGCCGCGCTCGGCCGGGATCGACTCGAAGACGATGTCCATGACCTGCTGGAGCACTTCTTCCACGGGGCGCGAGGCCACCAGGGTTTCGGCCACGCGGGTCAGGACCTTGAGGATCTGGTTCGCGCGCGCGATCTCGGACTGCGCGGAGGGAGCCTGGCCGGGCTTGCTGGGCTTCGACTCGACGGCGAGGAGTTTGGAGAGGTCGCCGACGCTGCGGACGATGGTGCCCGAGGCTTCGATGGGCTCGTCGTCGAAGGCCACCTTCGCCTCCGCGGTCTTGCCGAAGAGGATTTCGAGGCTGCCGAGGCTGAACTTGTCGCCCTCGCGCAGCGGAGCCTGGGTGACCAGCGCGCCGTTGATCTTGGTCCCGTTCTTCGAGCCCAGATCCACGATCCGGACGCCCCCGGGATCGGCGATGAGCTTGGCGTGCTGCCGGGAAATGCCGAAGTCCTTGAGAACGACCTGGCAGTCGGGAGCCCGACCCAGGATCAGTTCGCCGGACGAGAATTCGTGGGTCTTAGGACCGGTCTCATCAGAGTACTTGATGAAGTAGGCGGGCAAGCGTTCCTGGCTCCTCTAAGTGGGACGAATGGGGGGATTAGTGTACTTCCCTTTTTAATCTGCGCAACATGAGGGCGGCCACCGCGTCCTGGGGCGAAACTCCCTGGACCAGGACTCCCCGAACCTCTCTGGCTATCGGGGTTTCGACCCCGAACCGCTCGCCGAGCAGACACGCGGCGGACGTGGTTCGAAACCCCTCCACCGTGCCCAGGGAATGAAGCACGTCCGCGGGCTCCTTCCCCTCCGCGACCAGCCGGCCGAACTGGTAGTTGCGCGACTGATTCGAACTGCAGGTGAGCACCAGATCGCCGAGGCCGGCGAGACCCGCGACCGTCTCCGCGCGGCCCCCCGAAGCCACGACCAGGCGCGAGATCTCGGCGAGACCGCGGGTGATGAGGGCGGCCCGGGTGTTCTCCCCGCACTTGAGGCCCGCCACCATCCCCGCGGCGATGGCGATGACGTTCTTCAAGGCGCCCGACATCTCGGCCCCGTGGACATCGTCGCTCTCGTAGACCCGCAGCCGTGGCCCGGAGAACGCGGCCTGAACCTCCTGCGCGAGGCCCTTGTCCTTCGAGGCGGCGACGAGGGCGGTGGGCTGTCCGGAGAGAACCTCGCGCGCGAACGACGGGCCGGTAAGAGCGCAGAAGGGCGAGAGCGGCGCGATCTCGGCGGCGATCTGGGAGTGAAGCTGCAGCGTCTTCGGATCGATCCCCTTCGCGACGCAGACCACGCGCAGCCCCGCGCGCACCCGCGTCACCATGGCGAGGGCCTCGCGAATCGCGATCGAGGGCGTGGCGAGGACCGCGAGCTCCGCGCCGTCGAGGGCGGCCTCGACCGTGGTCTCGGCCAGGACCCCGGCCTCGAATTCAACCCCGGGGAGCGCCTCGTGGTTGGATCCCGAGCGAATCTGCGCGGCCTTCGCGGCGCTGCGCGTCCACACCACGGAGTCGTGCGAAAGCCGCTTCAGATGGACGGCGAGCGCCGTCCCGAAAGCACCCGCGCCGAGGACCGCGATCCTCACTTCTTCGCCCCGAGTTTCGGCTCGATCCCGCGAGCGAGACGGACGATGTTCGCGCGGTGCTTGACCACCACCATCAGGGCGGCCACGAGGGCGGTCGCGGTCACGGTGGCGGTTCCCCCCAGGAGACGCGCGGCCACGGGAAGGGCGAGGCTCGCCAGGATGGAGGCGAGGGAGACGTAGCGGAAGATCGCCACGGTCGCGACGAAGGTCAGGAAGGCGATGCCCAGCGCGTCCGGAGCGAGGGGCAGGAACAGACCGGCCCCCGTCGCCACGCCTTTGCCGCCGCGAAAACCGAGCCAGACCGGAAAGAGGTGACCGATCATCGCGAAGATTCCGGCGACGCAGACCTCGAGTTCCGACGCGGCCAGGCCGCGCGCGAGCAGAACCGTGACCGCACCCTTCGAACCGTCGAGCAGCAGGGCGAGGACGCCGGCACCCTTCCCCGCCGACCGCATCACGTTGGTGGCGCCGACGTTGCCGCTCCCCACGGTACGCACGTCCTTCACCCCGAAAAGACGCGCGACCATGAAGCTGAACGGGATCGACCCGATCGCGTAGCCGAGCAGGGCGAGGAGAGGAAGGCTCATCCTTCGAACCCGACGAGAGCGCGACGGAGGATCTCGAGCGCGGAGTTGGACGCCTGCTGGATGATGCGCTCCCGATCCGCGGATGGAAAAACCCGGCGGGTGGAGCGGGCGCCCAGCGAGCCGTCCAGGGCGAAGCACACGGTGCCCACCGGCTTCTCCGCGCTGCCTCCGCTCGGGCCGGCGATCCCGGTGACCGCGATGGCGATGTCCGCGCCCGACGCCTTGAGAGCGCCCGCCGCCATTTCACGCGCGGTCTCCTCGGAAACCGCGCCATGGGCGCGGAGGGTTTGCTCGCTCACCCCCAATTCGTCGCGCTTGGCCTGGTCGGAATAGGTGACGAAGGCGCGGTCGAGGAACGCGGAGACCCCCGGGACCGACACGAGCCGCGAGGTCACGAGGCCTCCGGTGCAGGACTCCGCGAGGGCGAGCTTCAAGCCCCGGCTCATGAACAAGGCCGCCACCACCTGTTCGAGGGTCTCGCCGCGTTCGGTGAAGATGCGGGGCCCGAGGGCCTCGCGGATTCTCGAGGCCAGGGCCTCCACCCTTTCGCCCGCCTCCGCGTCACTCGGGCCCGTGCCCACGAGTTGAAGCTCCACTTCGGAAGCGCCGCCGAGGATGGTGGTGACGGGATTGGTGAAGGTCTTGTAGATGGGGGCCACGAGCTGCTCGACGTCACTCTCCCCCATGCCCGCGATCCGGATGATCCGCATCACGATGCGCTCCCCCGAGGAACGCGCCTCCACGATGGGCAGCACTTCGCGTTGGAACAAAGGGAGCATCTCGCGAGGGGGCCCGGGAAGCAGGACGAGGATCTTCCCGTCGCGCTCGATCATCTGGCCGGGCGCGGTGCCCTTCTCGTTCATGAGCAGCCGTCCGCCATCGATGCGGTCCGCCTGCTTCTCGTTGACGCTCGGCATCGGGCGATTGAAGCGCTTGAAACGCTCTTTCAGCCATTCGACGTATGACGCCTCGCGGATCAGGGTGGCGCCGAGCGCTGTCGCCGCGCACTCGCGCGTGAGGTCGTCTTCGGTCGGACCAAGTCCGCCGGTGGCGATGACCAGGTCGGCGCGCGACCAGGCGAGACGGAACGAGTCGGTCAGGGCCTGCGCGTCGTCGGCGATGGTGGTGCGCGCGACCACTTTGCATCCGCGCTCGAGGAGATAGCGGGTCAGGGTGGCCGCGTTCGTCTCCTGCCGGCCCGGGACCAGGAGTTCGCTGCCGATGGCGAGAAGCTCTGCCTGCATGTTCGCTTATCCGATCATCATGAGGATGCCGCGAAGCGCGAGGTTCGCGTAGACGCCGGCCATCAGGTCGTCGGCCACGATGCCGACGCCGCCCTTGAAGTGCTCGAACTGGCGCGCGGGAGGCGGCTTGACCACGTCCATCACGCGGAAGAGAACGAACCCGATCAGCGCGGATTTCAGGGTGATGGGAACCGCGATCATGGTCACCATCATCCCCGCGATCTCGTCGGCCACCACGAGGCCGGGGTCCTTGAGGCCGATCGACTTCGCGACGATGTCGGCCGCGACCATGGCGAGGGCACTCACCACCAGGGTGAACACGACCTGGCCGGTGAGATCCATGAAAGCCATCCCCCAGACGAAGAGGAGACCGACCACGGTGCCCGCGGTTCCGGGGGCGAACGGCGAATAACCGGAGCCGAAACCGGTCGCGAAGACGAAGGCCAGCCGCTGCTTCAAACTCATGCGCGCATTCTCTCAGGAGGCAGGGACGAAGTGGATTCTCACTACCGCGCGCGCAGACGCCCCGCGGGATCTTCGGGTTTCACCCGGATCACCTCGGGATGGACGACCCGGACCCGGCCCTTGCCTCCGCCCGCGGGCTGCACGTGCTTGCGCTCGGTGTACTGCACATCCACGCTCGCCTCGGTGCGGCGCTCGCTCAGGAAGGCGGCGAGGGACGCGGCTTCCGCGATGTCCTCGGAACGGGCCCGGCCCTGCGGGTTGCGAAGAATGACGTGACCGCCGGGCGCGTCCTTGACGTGGAACCACAGGTCCTCGCGTTTCGCGAGCTTGAAGGTGACGTCGTGGTTCTCCGAAGCGCTCCGGCCGAAGAGGATCTCGAGGCCGCCCGAGGTGAGATAGCGCGATCGCCCGCCGCCCCCGCGGGGGTCCGGACCCGCAGCGGTCACGGGAGCTTCGATCTCGTCGAGCGATCGGAGCGCCTTCGCCCCGGCGAGGGCGCGCTCCGCGATCTCTAGATCCGAGATCACCGCGCTCCACCGCTTCTCGAAAGCGCCCTTCTGCCGCTCGAGGTTGCGCGCGCGCGCGTAGAGAGCGTTTGCGTTCTGAGGGAGGGAGAGCCCCGGCTGGATGCGGACCTCGATGGCCTCTCCGGTGCGCGGGTCCGGGATCCTCAGCGCGGCCACGTCGCGTCCGCCCGTGATCGGCGGCGCAAGGTCCGGGGGCGCGGCGAGGAGAGCTTCGGCGTGATGCCGAAGTTCGGAAGGGTCGGGCCAGCGGCCGCGATCCCTTTCGAGAGCGGCCCTGAGTCGGGTCAGGCGGGAGACTTCGGTCTTCGCGCGAGTGCGAAGGGACTGAGCGCGTTCGCGGAAGAGATCCGCGCGGCGGTGCACGACGTAGAGACGCGCGGCGGCGGTTGTGAAGTCCGGGAAAGCGAGGGCGGGTTCGTCGGGTTCGAAGGGGACCAGTCGAGGGGGCTTCGCCGCATTCGCGGCGTCGTCGCCGGGGGGAGGGGTGAGGGAGGCGCGGGAGGGCGGGGGTTCGGAGTTGGTCGTGGGGGGATGGGGTTGCTTCGTCGCGGCGCGAAACGGACTGGCTCCTCGCAATGACGTAAGGTCCAATGAGCTTGGTAGGGTGGGCTCTCCGTTGCCGAAGTGGGCGACGGGTTCACCATCGAGCATCAGCGTGGCGCCGGGGGCGCCCCAGGGGCGCAGGAGAACTTCGGCGCGCGACGTTCGGAGGACGAGGATCCGGTCGGGAGTGGCGGTCAGTTCGTCGATCCGCGCGCCCTCGAGATACTTCTTGAACAGCAGGGCCGCGGTGCGCGACGGGCCAAGGACTTCGCGGGGATCGTTCGGAACGCGATCGGCCCGACCGAGCAGCCACACTCCGGCGATGGTTCGCGAGACATCGAGGAAGAGCGTCTCCCGCGACGAGAGTTCAACGCGAAGCGACGCCTTGCCGTGGGGCCGGAGCTTCTCGATCCGGCGGCCGACGACGCGGGGCGCGATCTCGCGAAGAGTCGCGCCGAGACTCAGGCGATCGAGGCTCAGACGGTGGTGACGCGGGAATCCGTGGCGCGGTCGTGGAGACCGCGACGGTCCTTGTCCCAGAACGCCGGCCAGATGCCGATGCCGAGCAAGGCGACGCCCAGGATTCCGAGCACGCCGCGCGCGAGAGACGGGAGCGGGCCGAGGGAGGAGCCGTCATACCGGCGGACCTGGATGCCGCACGCGATCTTGCCGGGAGTGGCGCCGGACAGGCCGCCGAAGAAGAGGATGTAAGCGGCCCCGAGCACCACCGCGAAGAGGGTGAGGCCCTGCCAGGCGTGGCCGAGACCGAGAATCGAGGTCCGGGCGATCCGGCTCGCGAAATAGAAGGCGATCACGCTCATGGCCGACCACATCCCCACGTCGATGAACGCGGCCTGGACGCGATCGCTCATGGACGCGGCCCGCGAACTGACGGCCCCCGCGGTCTGGCGCGGAGGGAGTTCGGTCACCGGAGGATCGAGGCGCGAGGGCTCGACGAGGGGAAGATCTCCCACGAGCGAACGGGTCACGGGAGGGCCGGCGACCAGAGTCGGCCGGGCCCGCTCGACCAGGCTCTGGCTCGGGACTTCCACGGAGCGGGCCCGTGAAACGGAGGGCGAGGCGGACTCGGTGGGACGCAGGGGCAGGTCGCCGACCGCGTCTTCGGCCGAGGCGTTCCCCATCGGCACATCGAGGGAAGCGAGGAGGTCGGGCGCCTTCGTGGGGGGCAGCGGTGCGACATCCTCGAAGGCATCGGGAAGCTCTTCGACCATCTCATCGAGGGGCATGGCCTCGTCGAAAGACATCGCGGGAGCGGGAGGGGCGGCGGGCGGAATCGCCGAAGCCGGCGGCGAGGCCGGAACGGGTTGACCATCGACGAACAGAGGCAGAGCGTGGGTGCGCACCTGACGGCGCTTGCGCACGCGCTCGAGGACTTCGCGGCGCCAGGCGTCGTCTTCCGAGATTCTGGGTTCGGAGGCCAAAGGCTCCACCACCCGCGCATCGGAGACGGGCTTCGGCTCGGCCGGGGCCTCGGATGTCGCCATGGGGTCGTACGGAGACGCCAGCCCCTCAATGCTCTGAGGCGTGACCAGGCGCGGGGCGAGGGCCGATGAGCCCTGGGCCTGGGGATTGACCAGCGCGTGGCACGAAACACAGCGGGCCTCGCTCGAGACGAGCGGGGCCGAGCACGAAGGACACTGCATCATGTTCAGATCCTTCCCTCAGGGGTCACAAAACCATCTTAAAGCACAATTTGTGGTGTGGGAAGCCCCGGAGGGGCCGTTTTATTGTGTTTTTGCGACCGTGGGCTCCCGGGGGGTCCTAGCCCTCTCGACCCTTCACCCACGCCTTGAACAGCCCGGACGGCATGGCCGCGGCGAAGAGATACCCTTGCATCAGGGTGCATCCGCGGGACAGGAGGTGCTTGACCTGCGCCGGGGTCTCGACCCCCTCGGCGATCACTTCGAGCCCGAGATTCTGGCCGAGCGAGATCACCGCCCCCGCCACCGCCCCGCTGCCCGCATCGGTGGTGAGGTCCTTGATGAAGGTCCCGTCGATCTTGAGGGTGTCGAAGGGCAGGTGACGAAGGCGCGACAGCGACGAGTAGCCGACGCCGAAATCGTCGATGGCGATGCTCACGCCCGCGCTCTTGAGCACGCGCAGGCGATCCACCGCGGCCGCGTCTTCGGTGATCTGGGTCGACTCGCTCAGTTCGAGCTGGAGGCGTTCCGGCGGAAACGACGCTTCACGAAGGGCCTGGAGAATCACCTCCACGCACCCCGGATCCTGGACCTGACGCGCGGCGATGTTGATCGCGACCCTCATCGGCTTCCCGTGGGACAAGGGCCAGTCCGAGGCGTGCTCGAGGGCCTCGCGCAGCACGAACGCGCCGAGCGAAACGATGAGGCCGCTCTGCTCGGCCACGGGGATGAACTCCTTGGGCGGCATGGTGCCGGTGGCGAAGGGGCTCCAACGGAGCAGGGCCTCGGCGGCCAGGACCTGCCCGGTGGCGGCGTTGAGGATGGGTTGGTAGTGCGGGCCGATCTCCCGGTTCGCGATGGACCGCCGGAGCTTTGTCTCCACGGTGAGTCGCCGCTTCGCCGCCGCGTTCATCTCGGGGTTGAACAGGCGATACGCGTCGCGGCCGTCCTCCTTGGCCCGGTACATGGCGATGTCCGCGGCCTTGAGGAGGGTCTCGGTATCGTGGCCGTTCTCCGGATACACCGCGATGCCGCAGCTCGCGGAGATGGTGAGGTCGTGACCGCCGCACCGCATGGGGGCGCGCACGCTGTCGATGAGCTTCTGGGCCACGCTCGCCGCGCCCTCGGGTGGAGTGTCGGGGAGGAGAACGAGGAACTCGTCTCCACCGCGGCGGGCGAGCGAATCACCGTCGCGCAGGCCATCGGCGAGCCGCTTCCCCACGACCTTCAGCACCTCGTCGCCGGTGGGATGGCCAAGGGAGTCGTTGATCACCTTGAAGCGGTCGAGGTCCACGAAGAGGATGCACAGGGGCGCATGACGGCGCTCGGCCTGAGCGAGCGCGTTGGTCAGGCGGTCCTCGAAGAGGAGTCGGTTCGGCAGGCCGGTGAGGCCGTCGTGGAAGGCCATGTGCTCGATCTGGTCTTCCTTGCGCTGGCGGTCGATGGCCTCGGCGATGTGGTGCGAAACGTAGTTCAGCAGGTCGCGGTCGGCCTCGCTGTATCGAACCTCCTCGCGATAGCTCTGCACGATGAGGACGCCGAACGAAGACTCCCGGACCTTGAGGGGCACGCCGATCCAGCTCGCCGAGGAGGGACCGAAGACGGAAACGCCCTGGGCGCGCAGGGCCTCGATCTGCGCGCGGTCCACCAGCAGGGGCCGGCCGTCCTCGAGCACCCGGCGGCAGAAAGTCGACTTGATGG
The DNA here is from genome assembly GCA_044229175.1 of Vicinamibacteria bacterium. Classification (GTDB taxonomy): domain Bacteria; phylum Acidobacteriota; class Vicinamibacteria; order Fen-336; family JAGNNV01; genus JAGNNV01. The sequence goes on from JBGATM010000004.1 coordinate 75,733, forward strand.
GCACGCTCGCCACCGGCGGGTCCACCTCGTCGCGATAGTAGGGGAAGGTGAAGTTCTCGCCCGAGGGATCCACCAGGGCGATGATGAAATTGCGCGCGTCCATCAGTTCGCCCACCGCCGAATGCACGGACTGCAGGAGGTCGGAGAGGTTCGAGGCGCGCGCGGAGGCGTCGGCGATCCGATAGATCGCGGCCTGCGAGCGTTCGGAGCGCCGTCGCTCCGTGATATCGCGGATCACGCTCTGCACCGCGGGCCGGTCGCCGAAGGTCACGCGGCGCCCGAAGACCTCGACGAGGGCCCGGGTGCCATCCGCCCGCTGGAGGAAGTATTCCCGGGGAGGCGCCGGCTCGCCCTTCTCCATTTCGATGAGGGCCTCGGCGGCGCTCTTCAACTCGTCGCGCGGCAGAAAGTCGAGCACGTCGCGCCCGATGAGGTCCTGCGCCCGCGGCACCCCGAGGATGCGCGCGATCGACTGGTTGGCGAAGACCAGCGTCCGCCCGATGTGCACGGTTACCCCGTCGGGCAGGCCGTCGACCAGCGCGCGATAACGATCCTCGGTCTCCCGGGCCACCGCCACCGCCACCTGCTTGTCCGTGACGTCGATGCCCAGGGTCAGCGCCGCCGGCCTTCCCTCATGGACGAACGGCCGGCTGATGATCTCGACTTCCATCTCGCGCCCGACCAGGTTCTTGAGACGCCTGGAGATTTTCGGCACCTCCTCCCCCCGCTGGACCGCAGCCAGACGAGCGATCGTGCTCGCCCGCCTCTCCGGATCGCCCACCTCCAGCAGGGACAGGCCGTGGAGGCTTTCCGCGGAAGGAGCGCCGGCGAGACGCGCGAAGGCGGGGTTCGCGAGGATGAGCTGCGCGTCGCGGCTGATCACCATGGGGAGAGGCGAGTCCTCGAAGAGACGCCGATAACGCTCTTCGCTCTCGCGCAGGGCCAGGTTCGCCTCGACCTCGGCGGTGACGTCCTGCGCGATGGCCAGGGATGCGGGCTTTCCCCTGAACACGCACGGCGTCGACTCGACCCGGACCCAGGCGCGCTTTCCGTCGGCTCGCCGGGCCTCATACACGAGGGGCGGCTGGGGCTCGCCGGCCTCGGCCCGGCGCGAGCGCTCGTGCGACCGTTCGCGCATCGCCGGGTCGGTAATGGCGTCGGCAGGGTCCTTCCCGATCGCCTGATCGAGGGACCAGCCCAGGATCCGCAAGGCACGGGCGTTGGCATACACCAAGCCTCCCGCCTGCATGACCATGACGGAGAGGGGGGAGGCGTCCAGGACCTGGGCAAAGTCCGCCTGGAGAAACTGGATCTCGGGTCGCGGTCCCGGCTCCGACACTACCCGCCGATCTGGAACATGGACCGGTCCTCAGTGGAAAGGCCCTCGTCGAGGCGGTGCCCCGTGGGCTTGCTCGAAACCGCCTTGCCGAGGATCGCGGCCACCGCCTCGACTCCCCCGCCGCTGCGGATGGCCTTCTTCACGTCCATTTCGTCGTCGTTGAGCAGGCACAGGTGGAATCGGCCGTCCGCGGTGAGGCGCATCCGGTTGCAGCCGCCGCAGTAGGGCTCGCTCACCGGCGAGATGAAACCAACCACGCCCCGGCCGTGCTCGAAGCGGAAGTTACGGGACTCGTCGGAGACATTGGTCACGGGCAGCGGAATCAGCGGGCCGAGAGCCTCTTCGATCCGCGCCCGCGTTTCCTTCGTCGGGACGTAGTTCGCCAGCGCCACGTGCGACGGTTCGCCGCCGCCCAGGGGCATCAGCTCGATGAAACGCACGTGCCAGTCGCGATCGACCGCCCGCCTCACCAGGTCGACCACATCGAGCTCGTTGTAGTCGCGGGTCACCACGCAGTTCAGCTTGATCGGCGTAAAGCCCGCCTCTTCGGCAGCCTGGATGCCCGCCTCGATCTCGTCCTTGGAGGAGAAGCGCATGAGCCGCTTCACCCGCTCCGCATCGAGGGTGTCCACGTGGATGTTGAGCCGGTCCATGCCCGCCTCCTTGAGCGGCTTGGCGAGACGCGGCAGGAGGATCGCGTTCGTGGTCATGGAAAGATCGGCAACCCCGTGGATGGCGCTGATCCTCCGGGTGATGTCGACGAGGTCGGCGCGGAGGGTGGGCTCGCCGCCGGTGAGGCGGAACTTGTGGAAACCCACGGAGACCGCGGCCCGCACCACCAGCTCGATCTCATCCGCCTGCAGCAGTTCCGCGGAAGGCGCGAAGGTGAGGCCCTTGAGCGGCATGCAGTAAACGCAGCGCAGGTTGCAGTGGTCGGTGAGGGAGATGCGGAGGTAATTGATGGTCCGGCCGAACCGGTCCTTCAAAGCGTGGGCGTGGGTGGCGTGCTTCATGGATGGGCGCACCCGCCCGGGCCTTCCAGCCACGACGAACCGTCCGCGTAGAACTCCTTCTTCCAGATCGGCGCCTTGTGCTTGAGGGTGTCGATGGCGAAGCGGCAGGCTTCGAACGCCTCCTTGCGGTGCGGCGAGGAGACGGCCACGGCCACGCTGGTCTCGCCGATCTCCATCCGGCCCAGCCGATGGGCGATGCGCACGCGGGTGACCCCGAACCGGTCCTTCGCCTCGGCGGCGATCTCGTCGAAGATCGAGACCACCATCTCCTCGTAACCTTCGTATTCGAGATACCGGACGGACTTGCCGTCGTTGTGATTGCGGACGACGCCGGTGAAGACGCACAGGGCCCCGTCCTCGGGCGCGGCGCCCGAGAGGGCGGCCACGTCGATCGCTCCGCGGGTCAGGATTGAATCTGGCATGAACGGTTGGTGAAGCTATCATCCCTCCATGCGAGCCGTAGCAGTAAAGCCCGGAACAAAAGACTCCCTCCACCTTCGCGACGACGTTCCGGATCCCAGTCCGAAACCCTACGAAGCGGTGGTGCGCGTTCATTCGGCGGGGGTCTGCGCCACCGACATCGACCTCCACCACGGTTCCATCGGCCGCGCCCCCGCGGGCTTCGACTACCTGGTGATCGGCCACGAGAACCTCGGCACGGTCGAGCACGCGCCGCGGGGCTCGAAAGTGCGGGCGGGCGACCTGGTGATCTCGACCTTGCGTCGGGCCTGCGGCGACTACTGCCGGCCCTGCCTCACCGGCGAGCAGGACATGTGCATCACCGGCAACTTCGAGGAGCGCGGGATCGTGGGCCTGCACGGATTCATGTCCGAGGCCTACACGGAGGACACGTTCTACCTTGTCAAGGTTCCCGGGCAGTTGATCGAGACCGCGACCCTGGCCGAGCCGCTGTCCATCCTGGAGAAGGGCATCGACCACGCCATGCGGATCCAGTCGCGCTTCTCGTGGGAGCCCAAGAAGGCGCTGGTCATGGGCGCGGGGCCTGCGGGAATTCTCGGCGCGGCCGCCCTGCGCCTGCGCGGCTACGAGGTCATCGTGGCCTCGCTCGAGCCCGAGGGGGGGCAGAAGGACAAGCTCCTCGCCGAGGCGGGCATCCGGTACCTCTGCGTCAAGACCACCTCGATCGCCGAGGCCACCCGCGGAGCGGACGCCCAGGACATCGTGATCGACGCGAGCGGTTCGGAGATGGCGGTGCCCTCGGCCATCGAGGCGCTCGCCCCCGGCGGCATCTGCATCCTCGCGAGCGTCACCCGCGGGTCGCGGCCGATCACCGTCGACATCGCCACGGTGAACCGCAACATCGTCCTCGGCAACCGCGTCATCCTCGGCACGGTGAAGGCGGGCCGGCGCCACTTCGAGATGGCGGTGCGCGACCTCGAGATCATTGAAGGGCGGAGGCCGGGGTGGCTCGCGAACCTCGTCACCAGGCGGCTCCCCTACGACCGCGCTCTCGAGGCGATGACGCGGACACCGGATGAGATAAAGACCGTCCTGCAGTTCGCGTAGCCCGGCGGCACGCCCCACCACCAAAGTCATGGGCCACTCGCTCGCGTGCGCCCATCGTGAGGTATCGGCGAGGCTCTTCCCCAAAAGACCTTAGGCCATGGGAAGCTTGGCGTCAGGTGCGACCAGGATGGGTGACCAACCACGCGATACCAATGCGAAAGCCAGCGGCCCTGGGGATGAACGCGGGCCCGGCATCAGCGACTCGATCCGGTGTGGCGGCGCGGCTTGCCTTCTCATCCTGCTCATGGACGTCATGGCCCTGGTGAAGGGCAGCCGGGCGGACATCCCGGCGGGCGCGGCCTGGGTTGCGGTCGCGGGCCTGGTTCTTCCTGTGCTCAACCTCTACTTCGTCATCAAGGACTTCGTCTCCGGGCGTCGGCGGGAGGCGGGCATTGGCCTCCTGCTTTCCCTGCTGGCGCTGGCGCTGGCCTTCTACCCGCCGTGGGGCCGTCACGTCCTGCGATGAGGCTCTCGAAGGCCACCTGATCGGCGGCGACGGGCCGGGCGGGGGCAATGGCGGTAGGACGCCGCCTCAAGTGTCACAAGGGCGGGGCTGAGCCCGCGCTCCCCTCCTTATGGTTCGACCCAACCGGCCGCCGATTCCCGGCGCCGTGAAGGGAGAAAGAAACCATGACCCGCGACCGCCAGCGTCCCCGTTGCACCCGATCGCGCCGCCCAGCCGTGGGCTGGGCCGTGCTCGTTTGCGCCACCCTTCTGCCCCAGTCCGCGGCGGCCGTCGCCAAGGGGGAGGCGAGGTACGTCAGCGGCACTCTCAGCGGCGTCGCCGCGGGCACCGCCGCACCCATCGCTCTCGACGGCCCGGAGAAGCTGGTGTTCGCCCCGGCGACAGGCCGGGTCGAGATTCCCTGGGCGGCGGTGACGGTCGCGGAATACCGCCCGACGGGGATGGTGGGACGGAGCCGGGCCGGGCTCGCCGTCATCACGCCCTATTCGCTGTTCTTCACGAAGGGACGGAAGCACCTGGTGACCCTCTCGTTCGGGGACCAAGGGAAGCGGCCCCAGGTCGCGGTCTTCGAGTTCGACAAGCAGGACATCCAGTCCGTGCTTTCCGTGATCCGGCTCCGAACCGGCAAGCCGGTCGCCTGCGAGGGAGAAGACGTAAGGAATCCGCTGGAGGGGTGTTCCGGGCCAGCCAGGCCCCGACTTGCCGAGCGTGCTCCGGCGCCGGCGGGCGAGCCGATCGCGGTGGCGGCCCCGTCCACGCAGACCGCACCGACTGGCGGAACGCGGGTGCGGATCGTCGCACCCGAAATCTCGGATGCCCCGATTCAGGGCGAAATCGTGGCATCCGACGAAGCGACGATCACCATCCGGACCACTCATGCCACTTTCCTCGACCGCACCTACGGCAAGACGCTCAGCCTTCCCCGGACGTCGGTCACGCGGGTTGAACGAAGCGTGCGCGGGAGTCGAAGGCCGATGGGGGCCCTGGTCGGGGCCATCATCGGAACGGCCGCCGGCCTCGCCGTGCTGCATCAAAGCCAGGGCAGCGACGAGATCGGCCAGAGCGGCGGGGCCATCGGCCTCTTCGCGCTGCCCGGCGCGCTCCTCGGCGCCGCGGTCGCGCCCGGGGAGCGCTGGGCCGCCGAAGATCCGGGGCGCATACGCGTTGCGGACCCTCGCGCCATGGGCCGGGGCGTGCGTCTCTCACTGTCCGTGCGGTTCTGAGTCCGATGCCCCGGGCCGCGGGTGTTACAGTTTCGCGGTGATTTTCAGAGCATCGATGTTCCTGTTGCCGGCCCTGGCGTTCGCGAGCGCCCTCCCCGCCGCCGCGCAGCCCGCGGATCGGGTCTTCATCAATGGAAAGGTCTGGACGGGCGACGATGCCCGCCCGATGGCCGAGGCGGTGGCCACGAGGGGCGATCGGATCGTCGCGGTGGGCTCCACCCGCGACATCCGGGCACTGGCCGGGCCGGAGAGCGCGGTGGTCGATCTCAAAGGCCGGCTGGTGACGCCGGGGTTCCAGGATTCTCACCTTCACTTCCCGGGCTCTTCGGTCAACTCGGTGGAACTCGACGGCCTGGAGACGCTCGCCGCCTTCCAGCAGCGGCTCGCGGAGTTCGCGAAGTCGCACCCGGCCCTCACCTGGATCAGCGGCGGCGGCTGGGGCTACTCGGCTTTTCCGAACCAGGCGGTTCACCGCAAGTACGTCGACGCGGTCATCTCGGACCGGCCGGTGTACGTGAGCGAGCGCGACGGTCACATGGGCCTCGCGAACTCGAAAGCGCTCGAGCTCGCGGGCATCACGCGCGACACGCCCGACCCGCCGAACGGTCACATCGTGCGCGACGCGAACGGCGAGCCGACCGGCGAACTCAAGGAGGCGGCCCAGCGCCTCATTCGCTCCCGCATGCCTCCGCGGACCCGGGATGACGTGTACGAGGCCCTGCTGAAGCACATGGACGAGGCGGCCGCGCAGGGCCTCACGTCCGTTCAGAACGCATCGTGGGACCCGGGCGACCAGCCCGTGTATCTGCGCGCTCTCGCCGCGGGCGCCTTGAAGCTGCGATTCCATTTCGCCACACCCATGCTGCCCGGCGAAGGCACCGCGCCGCGAGAGCACAACCTCAAGAAGGCGCTCACCGCGGACGACCTTGCCGCCTACCGGGAGCTTCGCGAGGCCTTTCGCGGGCCGCTGATCAGGTTCGGCTCCATCAAGGGGGTGCTCGACGGCACCGTGGATGCAAGGACCGCGGCGATGTTCGAGCCCTACGTCGGGGGCGGCACGGGCATTCCGTTCTGGGAAGCGGACGACCTCAACCGGACGGTGGCCCTCTACGACAAGGAAGGCTTCCAGGTTCTCCTGCACGCCATCGGAGACAAGGCGATCAACATGGCCCTGAACGCGTTCGAGAACGCCGCGAAGACGAACGGGACCTCGGGCCGCAGGCACCGGGTCGAGCACGCCGAGGTGCCGCTGCGCTCGGACCTCCCGCGCTTCAAGCAGCTGGGCGTGATCGCTTCGACCCAGGCCCTCTTCGCGAGCCCCGACGCCACCGTGCTCGAGAATTTCGCGGTGCTGCTCGGGCCCGAGCGGGCCTCGCGCGCCGACTCGTTCAAGCTCTACGACGACGCGGGCGCGGTGCAGGCCTTCGGGAGCGACTGGGGCGTGTTCGACTTCTCGCCGCTCAAGGGGATCTACGCCGCGGTCACGCGCATGACGCCCCAGGGCACGCCTGCCTTGGGCTGGTACCCGGACGGGCGCGTTTCCGTGGAGGCGGCGCTGCGTCACTACACGCGCGACGGGGCATACGCCACGTTCGACGAGCAGGAACGAGGCACCCTGGCGCCGGGCAAACTCGCCGACTTCGTGGTGCTCTCGAAGGACATCCTGACCGTCCCCGCTTCCGACATCACGAAGACGAAGGTCCTGCTCACGGTGATGGGCGGCCGCGACACCCATCGAGACCGCGAGTTCTGACCCGGGCGGCGCGGACGGGCTCGAATGAACCACGAGGAGCAGGACGCGTTCGACGCGCTGTGCGCCTACACGCTCACCCGCCGCGATGCCGCGTTCATCCATCAGCACGCGGTCGACGCCTTCGCGGCGCAGCACGCGGACGAGAGCACGAAGCCGATCAAGATCACGTTCGCGCTCGTGGGCCTCTACCTGATGGCGGAGCGGCAGGTCTCGGGGAAGCAGGTGCAGCGGATCCACATGCAGCTCGGGCAGAGGAAGGAGACCTGGCCTCGCTTCCCCCTTCCCGCGAGCCGCGGCACGATGACCGCCATCGACGTGATGAAGGCGCCCGAAGGGGCGGAACGCGACGCCGCGATCCACGCCTGGGCCGCGTCCGTCTGGGCCGCGTATTCGGGGACCCGGGAGACGGTGGCCGCGCTGCTTCGAGAGCGGGGCATCATCCAATGAGGCGGGACACCGGACATGAAGGAGAGCCATGAGCGACAGGTTCGAGACGGGGACGCCCTCGAGCGGGACGCAGATCGCGGGCGAGCTTCTGCGGCTGCACGAGGAGTGCGAGGCGTACCTGCGATCCCTGCCCGCGGACGTGTTCGTGCAGCGGCAAGGCGAGAAGTGGTCCCCCGCCGAGCACGTCCGGCACCTCTCGAAGTCCGTGCGCCCGTTGGCCCTCGCCCTCGGCCTGCCGCGATTCGTCCTCTGGCTGCGCTTCGGACGCGGGTCCGGCGCGTCGCGGACCTTCGAGGTCGTGCGCGAGACCTATCTCGCGCGGCTCGCTGCCGGAGCCACCGCGGGCCGCTTCACGCCTTCACCGCAGTCGCCGCCGAACGACGCCGCGGCCTACCGTGAGACGGTGCTCGCTTCCTGGCGCGGGGCGAACGCCGACCTGCGCGCGCGCATCGCGGGCTGGGACGAGAAGGCGCTCGACCGCTGCCAGTTGCCGCATCCCGCCCTCGGCAAGCTCACGGTGCGCGAGATGCTCTTCTTCACCCTGTATCACAACGCGCACCACCTGAACCTGGTGGCGAGCCGGGCCTAGGGCAAGGCGGATCGGCCGAGGGGTAAAGTGCCTGAAATCCCGCCCGGCCCCGGGCAGCCATCAGAGGTGATCATGAACATCGACAACGCGCGTCTCGCCATGCTGTGCCTTTCCACCCTGCTGGGTCTCGCAGTCATCGGCGCCACCATCGTGTCGAGCCTGGTGGCGCGAACCCGTCCCGAACAGTCCACCGCCGCGCTGCTGGGTCTGGTTCACGGAGGGAATTCGATTCGCCTGCTCACCACCTTCGGCGTGGTCCTGGTGATGTGCTTCCTGGCCCTGGCGGGCTCGCTGACCGAAGGGGCCATCGCCCTGCTCAGTTCGGTGGTGGGCTTCATGCTCGGGGGCGTCAAGGGGGCCCATGGCGAAGGCGACGACAAGCCGAAGCCATGAAGGGTGAACGCGCGCGGGCCACCAGCAGGTTCCCTTTGGGTGGTCAGCGGGGCGGCGCGAGGACCATCAGGAACAGCATGGGCCAGCCCAGGTACTTCTCCGCACGCGGAGCGCGGGCGACGAGGTCCTCGCCCGCCGAGTGCTCGGAGAGGTCGCGCACGCGCAGGCCGGCGGCGAGGGCGCCCATCACGTAGTCGGAGATCTGGTTCGCGACGCTTTGGGGAAAGACGCGCGCGCCGGTCCGGGGGTCGTGGAAGCGGGCCTGCACCCCCTTCAGCATCATGGCCGGATGCATGACCGAGACCACGATGAAGCCGTCCTCGCGGCAGACCCGTCGAAGCTCTCCGAAGAACCCGGGAAGGTCGCTCACGTGATCGACGACCAGGCAGGAGATCACGCGATCGAACGACCGCGGCTCGAAGGGAAGCGTCGCCGACGCATCCTGGTGAATGAACCGGACCGCGGCGGCTCCCGGTTTCGCCCGGGCCTTTTCCAGCATGCCGCTCGAGAAATCGACGCCCGTGACCTTCGCCCCGGCGTTGGCAAGCCGCACCGCGTGGCGTCCGGTGCCACAGCCGACGTCGAGAATGGCAAGGCCCGCGACGTCGCCGAGAGCGCGGGTCACCTCGGGCTCTTCGATCATGACCAGGGGATTGGCCTCCTCGTCGTAGATCTCCGCCCATCGGTCGTAACCCTCCCGGGTCGACAGCATCTCGTCGGCGGCGTTCATGGAGTCGTTTCTACCACGCGGATCGGATGCGGCGCGGCAACGGCGTCCTAGGGATTCGGCTCGTAGCGCGGCCGCCTGATCCCGGGCACGGGAGTCTTCTCCGAAACATCGCGGCACAGCGTCTTGAACTGCTCGATCAGCGCGGCGGCCGTCGCATGAACCTCGCCGAGCCTCGCCCGCGCCTCCGGGTTGCGACCGGCGCCATGCAGGGAAAGAAGCTCGGCCACGAGCGCATGCGCCTGCCGATGCAGCGGTTCGATGGCCTGAAAGGCCGGATGCCCGCCGTAGCGGGCCTGGCCCTTGCCATCCAGCCACCGACCGATGTGGCACTGGTGATGGTCGAGCGCCGGCAGAGCCTCCCCCCCGCCCTTGATGTACCGCTCTACGGCGGCAATCCAGGCCCGATGACGGGCGGTCGCGAAGAGCAGGGGAAGGTCGTCCCGGTTCACCACGGGCAGGGAGCCCCACGAAGGATGGGTGCGCCAGGCCGCGGACCAGTCGGGGAGCTCATGGGCCGGCATGGGAGGCGCGATCCCGAAGCCCTGGGCCCGCCGGCAACCGAGCTGCAGCAGCATGGCGCCCTGCTCCACCGTCTCGACGCCCTCGGCGACGACCTCCCGGCGGAAGGCGGCGGCCATGCCGAGCACACCCTCCAGGATGGCCAGATCGTCGGGATCGTCGAGCATGTCGCGCACGAAGCTCTGGTCGATCTTGAGCCGGGCCACGGGCAGGCGTTTCAGATAGGTGAGCGAGGAATAGCCGGTGCCGAAATCATCCAGAGTGAAGCTGACCCCGATCTCCCCACAGGCCGCGATGATGCCCGAGATCTGGACCAGGTCCTGGAGGGCGCTCGTTTCCAGTACCTCCATCTCCAGATCGGAGGGCCGGACCTTCGGGTGCGCGGAGAGCATCTCCCGCAGACGCTCGGCGAAGCCCGCCTGCTGCAGCTGACGGGCGCCCACGTTCACGCTGACCGGGATGTCGAAGCCCCTCTCCCGCCAGGTCTCCATCTGGGTGAGAGCCGAGTCGATCACCCAGTCCCCGATTTCGACGGACAGGGTGTGCTCCTCGACGGTGGGCAGGAACATCTCGGGGAGGAGCAGGCCCCGCTCGGGGTGTTGCCAGCGGATGAGGGCCTCGGCGCCGATGACCGTCCCCCGGAACATGTCCACCAGGGGCTGGTAGTAGAGGACGAATTCGCGCTCGCGGAGCGCGCGGCGGATGCGATCGACGCTCTCGTGATGGCTGCGGATGCTGCTGTCCTGCAGGGCGTCGAAGACGTGGTAGCGGTTCTTCCCGGCGAGCTTGGCCTGGTACATGGCCTGGTCGGCCTGGCGAAGGAGCTGATCCGCATCGACGTCCCGGCCCTCCGGGTAGAAGGTGACGCCGAGACTCGCCGAAACCTGCAGCACCAGGCCGTCGACATTGACGGGTCGCGCGGCGGCGGCGAGCAGGCGCTCCAGGATGGGAAGGCTCGCGGCCACGTTCTCGAGGTCGACGAGCACGGCCACGAACTCATCGCCGCCGATGCGCGCGAGGGTATCGCCTTCGCGCAAGGCCTCCTTCATGCTGGTGGCCACCGAGATGAGCAGCTGGTCGCCGGCCTCGTGCCCGTAGCGATCGTTGACGCTCTTGAAGCCGTCGAGATCGAGATAGGCCACGGCCAGGGGCTGCCCGCGCCTCTGGGTGAGGGTCATGCTCTGCTGCAGGCGGTCGGCGAGCAACACCCGGTTGGGCAGCGTGGTCAGGGCGTCGTAGTGAGCGATGTACTCGAGCTTCTGCCCGTGCTCCTTGAGCGCGGTGATGTCGGAGGACAGGGCCACGTACTGCTGAGTCTGGCCCTGCGCGTCCCGCACCGCGCTGATGGTCAGCATCTGCGCGTACAGCTCGCCGTTCTTGCGGCGGTTCCAGATTTCCCCGTACCAGTAGCCCTTCTCGATCAGGTCGGCCCACATGGCCGCGTAGAACTCCTTGCTCTGACGACCGGAGCTGAGGATGCGGGGGTTCTGGCCCAGGACCTCCTCGCGGCTGTAGCCGGTGATGCGGGTGAAAGCGTCGTTGACCTCGATGATCGTGCCCTTCGCGTCGGTGATGGTGATGGACTCGCGGGAGTGGGTGAAGACGCTGGCGGCGAGGCTCAGGTCCCGTTCGGCGCGCTTGCGCTCGGTGATGTCGCGGGTGATGCCGAGGAGAAGGGGCTTGTTGCTGTCCGGCTCGGCGACCGGGGCGGCGTGGGTCTCGAGCCAGCGATGGGTCCCGCGAAGGCCGACGATCTCGAACTCCAGCAGGCCGCTTTCCCCGCTCATCACGCGTCGATGGAGGGCGGAGAAGGCGGCTCGATATTCGGGCAGGACGAAGCTGATGAGACCGCGCGCATTCACCTCCGCCACCGACGTCGCCTCCAGCATGGCCAGTCCCGAGGGGTTCATCTCGAGCAGTTCCCCGTCCGAGGCCAGGACCTTCACGCATTCCGGCTCGTTCTCGATGATGGCGCGGAGCCAGCGTTCGCTCCGCCGGAGCGTCCGCTCGGCCTGGGAATGGCTCGTCATCTGGATTTCTCGATCAGGATGGTCTCATGACCGGTGATCTCTGGCCGCCGGCGACTGTGCTGGTTCTTCGACTATCGCACGGCCCGAAAACCCGCGGGAATAGGCCAAATGCATCCTCCGTTCGAGTCGCGCCTCAGCGTTCGCTGTCGAGGGCCTTCATCTGCGGGGCGGCGTAGCGCGTGCCCGCGACCGCCCCCGCGGGAACGGCCTCGGCGATGCGGGCGAGATCGCCGGCCGAAAGCGCGACCGAGAGCGCTCCCAGCGTCTCGTTCAGCTGCACGCGCGTGCGCGCGCCCATCACGGGCACGATGCTCTTCCCGCGAGCCAGGACCCAGGCGATCGCAAGCTGGGTCGCGGTCACGCCCTTCTCCGCGGCGAGCCGTCCGAGGGCATCGACGAGGACCTGGTTCTTCGCGAGATTCTCGGCGGTGAAGCGCGGCAGATGGGCGCGGTAGTCGCCCGGACCGGTGGTCTTCGATCGACTGAGGAGGCCGCGCGACAGGACGCCGTAGGCGGTGACCCCGATTCTCAGTTCCTCGAGAACCGGGAAGATCGCGGCCTCGGGCCCGCGGCTCACCACCGCGTACTCGATCTGCAGATCGACGATGGGCACGACCGCGTGGGCCCGACGGATGGTCTCGGCTCCCACCTCGGAAAGGCCGGCGTGCCGGACGTAGCCCGCCCTGATGAGATCGGCGATCGCGCCCATGGTGTCCTCGATGGGGACGGCCGGATCGAGGCGCGCGGGACGGTAGATGTCGATGCGCTCGACCCCGAGGCGGGTCAGCGAGTGGGCCACGAAGTTCTTCACCGCGGCGGGACGCGTGTCGATGCCGATCCACGCCCCGTCGGGCCCGCGCAGCGCGCCGAACTTCACGGAGACGAGAGCCTCATCGCGACGATCCTTGAGCACGCGGCCGATCAGCATCTCGTTGTGGCCCATGCCGTAGAAATCGCCGGTGTCGAGCAGGTTCACGCCGCGATCGAGCGCCTCGTGGATGGTGGCGACGCTCTCGCCTTCATCCGCGTGGCCGTACATCCCGGACATGCCCATGCAGCCGAGAGCGATCGGGAAGACCTTCGGTCCGGTCCGGCCAAGCTGCCGGGTCGCGTCCGTATCCGTGACCATCATGAAATCAGTCTAGGCCAGGGTCGCGGGCGATCCCGAGCGTGGCCGCCTTCCCATAAAGTCTCCCGATGAACTTCCTGGCCCCTGTCGTCGCGATAGCGCTGCTCCAGGCTTCCGCCCCTCCGGCGAAAGCGCCTGCGGTCGATCCGCCCAAGGTGTGCGACAGCTGCGACGAGTGGAACCAGCCGCAGACGCCATTCAAGCTGCACGGCCGCTCTTACTACGTGGGCGTGCGCGGTCTGTCCGCGGTGCTCATCCAGACGAGCGACGGCCTGATCCTTCTCGACGGCGGGCTCCCTCAGTCCGCTCCCCTCATCGAGGACAACCTCAGGGGCCTGGGGTTCAAGGTCGAGGACATCCGGCTGATCGTCAATTCTCATGCTCATTACGATCACGCGGGCGGGATCGCGCGCCTCCAGCGGGACAGCGGAGCGGTGGTCGCGGCGAGTGCTTCGGGAGCGGCGGCGCTGCGGGCGGGGATGCCCGTGCCCGACGATCCGCAGTTCGGAAAGGACGGCCGCGAAGGCGCCTTCCCCCGCGTGAACACGGTGAGAGTGGTGAAGGACGGAGAGGAACTGCGGGTCGGCGACACCGCCATCACCCCGCATCTCACCCCCGGCCACACGCCCGGGAGCACGGCGTGGACGTGGAAGTCGTGCGAGAACTCGCAGTGCCTCGACCTCGTCTACGCGGACAGCCTCACCGCGATCTCGCTCGACGGGTTCCGTTTCACCGGCGACAAGACCCACAAGGACGTGAGCGGGGAGTTCGAGCGCAGCATCGCCAAGGTGGAAGCGCTCCCCTGCGACATCATGCTCAGCACCCACCCCGGAGCGTCGGGCCTTTTCGAAAGGCTCGAGCGGCGGAAGTCGTCCCCCATCCAGGATCCGTTGATCGACAAGGGGGCGTGCCGCGCCTACGCGGCGAACGCGCGGAAGAATCTCGTGCAGCGCCTGCAGACGGAACGCGGCGGCGGAGCGAAGTAGAGCCGCGGCGTCGTGAAACCGTGCCAGACTCCGGTTCAACCAGACCAAGGAGATCTCGCATGGCTCTCACCCGACGTCACTTCGTGGAAACCCTCGGCGCCACCGGCGTCTCCCTTTTCGCCACACGGCGGGCGGTCGCTCAAGGCGCCGTTCCGGCGTCGCCGCCAGCCGTCGAAGAGGCTCTCATCCACCTCGACCAGAACGAGAACCCGTATGGTCCCGGGCCATCGATCGTCAAGGCCATGACCGACGCGATCTCCCGGGGGCACCGTTATCCCTACAGCGCCACCGCCGAGTTGCGCGACGCGGTGGCGGCCCTCCACGGCGTGACCCGCGACAACGTCCTTCTGAGCGCCGGCTCGGGCGAGCTGCTGAAGTCGTCCGTGCTCGCCTTCGTCGACGCGAAGCGGCATCTGGTCGCGGGCCTGCCCACCTTCGAGACGTGCACGGCTACCGCCGAGGCCATGGGCTACCCGGTCCGCGCCATACCGATCGACAGCGCGCTGCGCCTCGATCTTCCCGCCATGGAGGCGGCGGCCGCGGGAGCGGGCCTCGTCTTCTTCTGCAATCCCAACAACCCCACGGGGACCACGTGGCCGACCCGCGACATCGAAGGCATGATCGACCGTCTGGCCCGTTCGTCGCCGGGCACGGTCATCCTCGTGGACGAGGCGTACGCGCACTTCGTCGAGCGCGACGACTATCGATGTCTCGCCACCCGAGCGGTCGGCGACAGGCGCGTTCTCGTGACCCGGACCTTCTCGAAGGCCTTCGGTCTCGCGGGACTGCGCGTGGGTTACGCGATCGGCCACGCCGAGACCATCGCCACCCTGCGTCGCTCCACCACCTCGGGCCAGATCCCGGTGACCTCCTCGGCCGCGGCCCTCGCGGCCCTTCGCGACGAAGGGCTGATCCGGACCGCGGTTCAGCGGAACAAGGAGGCGCGGGCCGCCGCCTCGCGACTGTTCGAGGGGATGGGGTTCACCGTGTTCCCCTCCGATGCGAACTTCATCCTCGTGGACGTGAAGCGCCCGGCCGCAGACTTCCAGGCCGCGTGCCGCAAGCAAGGCGTCCTGGTGGGCCGGCCCTTCGCCGGCCTCAAGACGCACTCGCGGATCTCGTTCGGGACGCCCGAGGAGATGGGACGGGCGGCCGCGGCCTTCAAGTCGATCCTGAGCCGGCCCGCCTGAGCAGTTCTATTCGCAGCGCAACGCCTCGGTCGGCTGGATCGAGGCGCCCCGCCACGCGGGCACGAGGCACGCGATGGAGGCGGCGAGAAACAGGAGAATAGGCGCGAGCAGGAAAGCCACGGGATCGCGCGGGGTCACGCCGAAGAGGAGCGAGGACATGACGCGGGAGCCGAGCGCCGCCGCAGTGAGCCCGAGTCCCAGGCCGATGACCACCACGACGAGGCCCTGCCTGAACACGAGGCGAACGATGTCGCCGCGCGTGGCCCCAAGGGCCGAGCGGACGCCGATCTCGCGCGTTCGCTGTGAGACGCTGTAGGACAGCGTTCCGTACAGGCCCGCGGCGGAGAGGAACAGGGCCAGAAGGGCGAAGGCCCCCACCGTCCAGGCCGCGAAACGCGGCTGAGCGACCGAGGCCTCGAGCCGGCTGTTGAGCGTGGCCGTCTCCACCGCGGAAAGTGGATCGACCTCGTGGACGATGGCCCGGACGTGGGGAGCGAGCGAGGCGGGATCGCCCTGGGTGCGAATCGCGAGATGGAACCATCCGGAAAGGCCGCGTCCCGGCCGGGCCAGAGAGAACATCTCGGAGAGCGGCTTCTGGTCGAGGCCGTTCTTGAGGAGGTTTCCCACCACCCCCACGATTTCCATCGAATCGCCCGGCCGCCCGCTGAGAAGCCCGGGAAGGCGGCGGCCCACCACCGGCCGTCCGTCGTTCAGATAGAGGCGCACGAATTCCTCGTTCACGATGAGAGGCTCGATGCCGCCCGCGACATCGGCCGCGGCGAAGGTGCGGCCCTGCTTCACGCGAAGGGAGAGAGCCTCCGCGAAGCCCGGGGTCACGGTGTAGGCGGTGGCGCGCGCCTCCACCTGGCCGGAGGGGGCCGAGGGGGAAGGGAGAGTGAAGCTTCGAACCGCGGTAGAGGGATCGAAGGGCGCCATGTTGCTCGCCCCCACGGCGAGGACGCCGGGCAGCGCGCGCACGCGCTCGGCGATGCGCTCGGCGATCTGGCGGCTGGCCTCCGCTTCCCTCTCGACCCCGCCGGGATCGAGGCGCGCGAGGAGAACCTGCCCCGTGTCATAGCCGGGATCGACGCTGAGCAACGCGCCGAAGCTCCGGAACAGCAAAGCGGCGCCCACCAGAAGCACCACGGCGAGCGCGGCTTCGAGCGCCACGAGACCGGCGCGCGTCTTCTGGGTGGCGATGCTTGAAGACGCTCCCGCCCCCTCGCGCAACGATGGCGCGGGCGAAGTGCGGGAGGCCCGCAGCGCGGGCAGGAGGCCGGAGAGAACGGCCGCGAGCACGGTCGCGACCACGGCGAAGGCCGTGCCGCTGGCGTCCGCGGAGATGTCGTCGATTCTCGGGAAATTGGCGGGCGCGAGGACGGGAAGCAAGGCGAGAAGGCCCCGCGACACGAGCAGGCCAAGCGCCCCGCCCATCGCGACAAGAACGAGGCTCTCCACCATCAGCTGGGTCAGCAGACGCCCGCGGCTCGCGCCGAGGGAGGCCCGAACCGCGAGCTCTCGCTGTCGCGACACCCCGCGGGTCAGCTGGAGGCTCGCCACGTTCGAGCAGGCGATGAGAAGGATGAACAACGCGCCGACGCCGAACACCGCGAGCGCGGGCCGGATCCGCGCGGTGATGTCGTCGAGCCAGCTCTCCGCCCGCACCGTGACCGGGCCGCCCTTGCCGAACACGGCGTCGACCACCGGAGGCCTCTTCTGCGCACGCGCGAGGAGCGTCCCCTCCTCCGCGGCCTGCTGCGGGGTGGCGCCCTCCCGCAGCCTCGCGATCGCGCCGAAGAAGGAGACCGACTGGTGGGCCGGATCGGCCGAGCCTGCGGAGATGCGGTAGGGGGTGAAGATCCGCCCCTCGCGATCGGGGAAATAGAAATCCCGGGGCGCCACTCCGACGATGGTGAAGGGCTTCCCGTCGAGGATCAGACTGCGCCCGAGCACCGAGGCCTCGGCGCCGAATCGCTCACGCCACATTCCGTCTGAGATGACCGCGACGCCGGGCGCGTTCTCCACCGCGTCCTCGTCGACGAAGAGACGGCCAAGCGCGGGACGAACGCCGAGGACGCGAAAGGCCGATGGGGTGAGCGCGCTCCCCGCGATCTTCGCCGGCTCGGCGCCGCTCGTTTCCGTAAAGCGCTGGGACCGGAATCCGCCGATGTCCTCGATGGTCTTCGCGTTCTTCCAGGCGTGGTAGGTGAAGTTCGTCAGCAGGCCGCCGGAGACCGCGGAGGTGGCTCCGGGGTGGAACTCCGAGATGCGCAGGATGCGATCGGCCTCCGGATACGGCAGGGGCTTGAGGAGAACGCCCGACACCACGGAGAAGAGAGCGGTGTTGGCGCCGATGCCGAGGGCCAGGGACAGAAGGGCGGCGAGGGTGAAGCCCTTCTCGCGCGTCATGACGCGCAGGGCCATCCTGATGTCCTGGAGGATCTGATGAACGTTCATGGAACCGAAACGTAACAAATCCCGTGCCACCCGTCAGGTGCGCTTGCGGCGGCTAATGGCGCGGATGTCGGGCCACGGATGGGACCGGCCGTCCCAATTGCGGACACAGCGAACGTTCAAGGCTCCACGGTCAGCCCCGAAGGATCCTCGAACTGGGCCATCAATCCCCAGCCCCCGAAGACCTCGGAAACGACGAGCCGGACTTCGTTGTCCCCCTTCTTCAGCGGCAGATAGACCGAAGCCTGATCGAGATGGATCAGCCCTTCCTGCCGTGGGAAATTGAAGATGTAGCGCTGATCTCCCGAAAAGAGAATCTGCCCGTTCAGGAAGACGCTCACCTCGTCGCTGAAGCCGATGCGCAGACGCTTCACGCCGTCCGCGTCCGCGCGAACCTTGAACGCGGCGACGGTTGCGTAGCGCCGAGCCTTCGCGGGAACTTCAACCTGACTGCCCAGGACGACGAGACCGGAAGGGAGCACGCTGGCGAGGGGCCAGGTCGAAGGCTCGCCGGCCGGCCCGGAGAGCGTCCGCACCGGACCATCGGGGGGCACGAACGCGGGCGAGAGGCGGAGCTTCGTGACCAGGCCTTGGAGGGCGGGCGTCTTCGCCTCGACCATCTTCGAAAAGTCGTAGTCGACGACGCCGGGGCGGAGGGTCACGTTCGCGAAGCTCGACGGTGGTTCGACATCGCCCTTGATATTGGCGCCGAGGAACGAACGCAGGGCGATGAATCCACCCTTGCTCCCGCGCGCCAGTTTCGGAACGGCGAGCACCGGCTCGCGCGCGTCGCCCACGAAGAGGGCGGCCTTCTCGCCGAGCAGCTCGAGCTTCACGTGGATCCATCGGCCCGGGGTGAGGTCCACCGCGGCCGTCGAGTCGGGGCCGTGGAAGAGCTGCCAGTTGCCGAGGCCCTGATAGAAGGGGTCGTACTGGATCGCATCCGGCAGGCGCGACTTGTGAAGGCGGAAATAGATCGCCTCGAACTCGTCGTCGGACTGCATGCGGAAGTGAAGGTAGGCGAAGGCGCGCTCGCCCGTCGACCACAGGTCGAACTCGATGGTGCCGTCGGTGAAGTCGACATCGCGGCGGGTCGAGGTCGCGGTGGTGAGGCGCAGCGCGGTCCGGCCGCCCACGGTCTCCACGCGGGCCTTCGGATCGGAGGTCTTCCACAAGCCGTCGGTGAAGGGGAGGTCCCTCGGGGACGCGGCGGCGGCAGCGAGGACGAGAAGGGTTGTCAGCATGGCGGGGATGGTAGGGACGCGGCGGCGCCACAGGGAATGGACGGAAGCGGAAGATGCTGGTACTTTTCGTGGATCCCATGAAGACCGCGTCCCCGGCGCCCGAGAAAATTCGCCGGATTGAATTTCATCGGACGAAGTACGGTCGCGAGCTGCTCATCGATGTGATCCGCACCGTGGGAGTGAAGTCCTTCGAGACCCACGGCGCACCGCACGTTCTCTCCTTCTACGAGATCTTCCTCGTGACCCGCGGCCGCGGTGTGCTGACCCTCGACGGCCGGACCTACGCGGTGAAGCCGGGCGAGGTCTTCTTCACGAGCCCGGGGCAGCCGCGGCAGTGGCTGGTCCGGAACCTCGACGGCCTGTGCCTCTTCTTCACCGCGGAGTTCGTGGAGGACTTCTTCAAGGATCCCCTGTTCCTGTTCACCCTCCCCTACTTCCATCGCGAGGGCGGGGACCTGCGCCTCGGCCTCAAGCCGGCCGAAGCGGCGATGCTCGGGGAGCGATTCAACGCGATGCAGCGGGAGATTCACAAGTTGCGGGCAGACTCGCCCCACGCGCTCCGCGCCGCGCTCTACGAGACGCTCATCCAGCTTTCCCGGGCCTACGGCGACCGCGCGGGCGAGCCGCCGCGGGAGAACGCGACCGCGCTGAGACTGCGAAGCCTCATCGAGCGTCACTTCCGCGAGCACCACCGTCCGGCGGAGTACGCGCGCCGCCTGAGGATCACCGTGGGCCACCTCAACCATCTCTCGCGGCGGCACCTGGGGCGCACCGCGGGCGTGGTGATCCGAGAACGGCTCGCGCTCGAGGCGAAGAGGCAGCTCGTCCACACCGACGCGAGCGCGGCGGAGGTGGGCTACGCGCTGGGTTTCAAGGACCCGGCGTACTTCGCGCGGTTCTTCAAGCGCGCGACCGGCGAGTCGCCGACGGGGTTTCGAACCCGTTCCCCGGCCTAGCTTCAAGCCGCGACGGCGCTGTCGTCCACGATCTCGCCGTCGCGGATGTGGACGCTGCGGGAGGCGATCCTGGCGAGGCCGTTGTCGTGGGTGATCATGACTATGGTCTGGCCGGCGGCGTGGAGTTCGCCGAAGAGGTCGGCGATGGCGTGGCCGGAGGCGGAGTCGAGGTTCCCCGTGGGCTCGTCGGCGAGGATGATCGCGGGGTTGTTGGCGAGGGCGCGCGCGATGGCGACGCGCTGCATCTGGCCGCCCGAGAGCTCGGTGGGCTTGTGGTCCATGCGATCGCCGAGGCCCACGCGCTCGAGCATCTCCTTCGCCCGCTCGTTCCGCTTCTTGTCGGACACACCGGCGAAGAGGAGGGGCAGGGCGACGTTTTCGAGGGCGGTCGCGTAAGGCAGCAGGTTGAAGCTCTGGAACACGAAGCCGATGCGCTTGTTGCGCACGTCGGCGAGCTGGTTGCGATCGAGGACGGCGACGTTGTCGCCGGAGAGCATGTAAGTCCCGGAGGTCGGCGTATCGAGGCAGCCGATCAGGTTCATGAGCGTCGATTTGCCCGAGCCCGAAGGACCGACGATGGAGACGTACTCGTTGTTGCCGATGGCGAGGTCGATGCCCTTGAGGGCGGCCACTTCCATCCGACCCGTGCTGTAGACCTTGCGAATCGCGGTCATCTGGATCATTACTCGTACCTCAGGGATTCGGCGGGATTGATGGACGCGGCTCGGCGGGCCGGGAAATAGCCCGCGAACATCCCGACCGCGCCCAGGATGAGCGAGGTCGCGATGGCGATGGCCGGAGAGAACGTGGGCTTCCCCATCAGGTCGAAGGCGTCGCCCTGCAGCGGCAACATGGCGATGAGGGTGATGATGGAGAGAGAGACCAAGGTGCCGAGCGCTCCGCCGAAGCCCGTGATCACCATCGACTCGAGCACGAAGGGCGCCATCACCTGGCGCGCCTTGGCCCCAAGGGCCATCTTGATTCCGATCTCGCGCGTGCGCTCCTTGACCACCGCGTACATGATGTTCGCGACCCCCATGCCGCCCACGAAGAGGGTGAGCGCGCCGATGATGCCGAGGAACATCTGGATGCCGAGCGCGATGTTGTCGGTGATGCGCTGGTTGTCGCGGGTGTCCCAGATCGAAAGGGACCGGCGGTCCTCGGGGTCGAAGCGGTACTTGGCGGCGAGGACGCGGTAGATCTCGGACTTGGCGAGGTCCGCGGTTTCGAGGCTCGTGGGCAGGTAGATGAAGTTCTCGACCCGCGAGTCCGTGTACATGGAGCGGAAGGTGGTGGCGGGAATGGCCGCCTGCTTCTTGTCGGGGCCGGAGTACATCCCCATCATGGACTTCTTCTGGGCGACCCCGATCACCGTGAACACCGACTGGTTGATGGTGAGCTCGCGGCCCACCGCGGCCTGGGTGCCGAAGAGATCCTGGGCGAGCTCCTCGCCGAGGAAGATGACTCGGCGCTTCTGGCGCATGTCTTCCTCGTTGAGGAACCGGCCGCCCGGCTGGGGCACGTGATTACGGATCTCGCCGAACGAGGGATCGACGCCGCGGACGCGCGCGTTCACGGTCTTCGTCCCCACGGTCAGACCCCGGCGCCGCGCGTACTCGCGCGAGACTGCGGCGAGCGAGGGAATGCGAGAGAGGAGCATCTCGCCGTCCTCGTCCTGAAACTGGATGGTCCGGCCCGAGCCCATGCCGGCGTAGGCCCTGGTGGTGGCGCCGGGCCAGAGCACGCCGATGTTCTCGCCCATTCCGCGGGTGCCCTTGTGGAAGGCGCGCTTCATGCCTTCGCCGAAAGAGAGCAGCATGACGATCGAAAGCGTGCCCCAGCCGATGGCGACCACGGTGAGGAGCATCCGCTTGCGGTTGTGGCCCGCGTCCTGTCGGAAGAGGCTCCACACCAGGGCGAGTTCGGTCTTGACGAGGGAGAGCACGGGCCTAACCGAGTTTCAGAGCGACCACGGGGTCGAGCATGGAGGCGCGGCGGGCCGGGAAGTAGCCGGCGATGAAGCCGATGAGGCCGAGCAGCGCGCTCGTGGACACGAGAACGAGAGGCGAGGCCTTGGGCGTGCCCACGAATTCATCGAGGCCCGCATAGGGGAAGACGGCCATGACCCCGAGGGTGATCACAAAACCCAGGGCGCCGCCGATCCCGGTGATGGTCAGAGTCTCGAGCAGGAACTGGGTCTGGATGAAGCGCGGCTTGGCGCCGATCGCGAGCTTGATCCCGATCTCCTTCATCCGCTCCTCCAGCACCACGTACATGATGTTCGAGACGCCAATCCCGCCCACGATGAGGGTGAACGAGCCGACGATGGCGAGGAAACCGCGGAAGATCCCGAAGAAGATCGCGAAGAACTTGCCGCTCTCCGTGGTGTCCCACATCGAAATCGCCTCTTTGTCGGTGGGATCGAACTTGTGCCGCCTCGCGAGGGTTTCGTAGACCTGCTTGGTCACTACCGGGGTCGCCTCGGCGCTGCTCGCCTGGAAGATCACGTTCTCGTAGTAGCGCTCGGTGAAGAGGCCGCGATACGAGGTCTCGGGGATGAAGGCCTTGTCTTCATCGCGGCCGCCATAGCTCGAGTCCTGGGCCTTCTTTTCGAGCACTCCCACCACGAGGAAGGGCGTGTTGTCGATCATGATGGTCTGCCCCACCGCCTCGCCATCGCCGAACAGGTCGGTCTTGAGCTTGTTGCCGATGAAGACCACGCGGCGGCGGCGGTCCATGTCGAGGTCGTTGATGTAGCGGCCGCCGGCCGCGGGAATGACGTTGCGCATGACCGCGAAGATCGGGCTGTTGGCCGACATGTCGGGGGTGAGACGCACCTTCTCGCGCTTGAATGACGAGCTCTGCCTCGAGAACTCGCCGGAAAAGCTCGCATCGGGAATCTCCCGGCGCAGGGCCTGGATGTCTTCTTCGTTGATCCGGATGCGTCGGCCCTTGCCGAGTCCCTGGTAGGGAATCGACGTACGCGAGGGGAAGGCGATGACGATGTTTTCGCCAAGCCCCTTCTGCTGCGCCCGGATCTTGGCCTCGAGCCCTTCGCCGAAGGCGACGAGGAGCGCGACCGACACCGTGCCCCAGGTGATCCCGAGGACGGTGAGGGCGGTCCGCATCTTCTGATGGCGCACGTCGTGCGCCATCTGCTTCAGGAAGGAGAGAGAGTTCATTACTCGATCTTCTTGGGCGGGCGCTCCACCACCGCGTCCTTGTCCTTGAGACCGGCGACCACTTCCACGTTCATACCGTCGGAGAGGCCGTACTTGATCTCCTTCTTGATCGGCTCCTTCCCCATCTCGCCGGGGACTTCGACCGTGGCCTTGCCGCCCTCGAACTTCACCAGGCGCTCGGGGATCAGGAGCACATCCTTCTTCTCCTTGACCACGATGTCGGCGTTGGCGGAGTAGCCGGCGCGGAGGACCACGCCCTTGCTGGCCACGATCGCTATCTCCACGTCGAACAGGGTGGCGCCCTCGGAGGTCTTGGACTTGGGCGAGATCTTCGAAAGCTTCCCTTCGATGACCGCCTCGGGCAGGGCCCCGATCTTGATCTTGGCGGGCAGGCCCTCGGTCAGCTTGCCCACGTCGATTTCATCGACCGTGCCCTTGAAGAGGAGTGTCTTCATGTCGGCCATGACCGCGAGCGCGGTCCCGGACTGATAAGAGGTGAGGGGCACGACCGGATCGCCTTCGTGGACGGCGAGTTCCAGAACCGTGCCGCTCACGGGGGCGCGGATCACCGACTCGACATTCAGTCGATCCGACTTGATCCGGCCCTTTTCAACCAGCGCAAGCTTTTCGCGAGCCAGGCCAAGCCGGCTCTCGGTCTCCTGGAGATCCCGCTGAGCGGTGTCCCAATCCTGGCTCGACGTGATCCCCTGCTTCTTGAGCGCGTCCTGGCGGTCGAACTTGCGCTTGGCCTGGTCCCAGGCGTTGGTGGTGCTTTCCACTTCGCGGCGCGCCTCGGTCAGTTCGAGCGGCGTCGGGTCGGGCTGGATCTCGAACAGGGGCTCGCCCGCATGGACGTAGTCGCCGACCTCGCGATACGTCTTGCGCACGATCCCCGAGATCTTGCTCTTGACCGAGATCTCCTGGTCGGGTCTTATGGCGCCCACCGCCAGGGCCTTCTCGACCACCTCGCCGCGGGTGACCAGCACGGTCTTGAACCCGGGGTCGGTGCTCTTCAAGGAGCGGGAATAGGCGGCGGCGCCGAGGCCTCCGACGATGAGAACACTGAGGATGATGACTACCTTGCGCATGGGGGTTCTCCGAGGATCTGGGCCGTCATGGCCGGAGGCTCAACGAATTGGACGCAGCCTTACCTCGTATGACGGTGGCGGGAGAGCGTAGGTTCCGTGCTGCGCCGCGAATCCCAGGGATGCCGGCAAAAAGGTTAGGGTTCCAGCTGCCATGCAGGACATGACCAAGGGCCCGGTCGCGGGACACGTGGTGCGGCTCGCGAGCTTCATCGCGGTTTCCACCGCCTTCCAGACCCTCTATTTCCTGGCCGACCTCTACTTCGTGGGCCGGCTCGGCAAAGAGTCGGTCGCGGGCGTGTCGCTCGCCGGCACGGTCATGTTCCTGGTCCTGGCCCTCACTCAATCGCTCGGGGTTGGTGCGACCACGCTGGTGGCCCAGGCCCTCGGGCGGAAGGACCGCGATTACGCGGAACTCGCGTTCAACCAATCCCTGGTCCTGTCCAACATCACCGGCCTCATCTTCGGTGTCGTGTTCTTCTCCCTGCGAAACGCGTACTGCGAAAGACTGGCCGCGGACGCCGCCACCGCGGCCCAGGGCGAGCAATACCTCAACTGGTTCATCCCCGCCCTCTTCCTCCAGTTCCCGATGGTGGCCATGGGGGCCGCCCTGCGCGGCATGGGCGACATGAAGATCCCGACCTTCATCCAGATCGGGACCCTCGTCATCAACATCATCCTCGCCCCCACTCTGATGTTCGGCTGGATCAGCGGTCATCCCCTCGGGGTGGCGGGAACCGCGATCGCCTCGCTCGTCGCGGTGCTGGCGGGCTGCGTATCGCTCACCCTCTACTTCCGCCGCGCCTCGAGCCCCCTCAAGTTCCGCGCCGACCAGTGGGAGCCGCAGCCGAAGCTGTGGTTCGACATGCTCAAGATCGGCGTCCCCGCGGGCGGCGAGTTCCTGCTCATGTCGGTCTACGTGATGCTGGTGTACGACATCATCCGGCCGTTCGGCGCGGCGGCACAGGCGGGCTTCGGCATCGGGGCGCGGGTCATGCAGTCGCTGTTCCTCCCCACCGTGGCCATCGCCTTCGCCACCGGCCCGGTGGTTGGGCAGAACTTCGGGGCGCGGCAGGGCGACCGGGTGCGCGGCGCCTTCCGGGCGGGCGCCACCATGAGCTCCATCGTCATGCTGATCCTCACCGTCTTGTGCCATATCGCACCCGACGCGCTCGTGCGCCTCTTCAATTCGGATCCGGAGGTCGTGGCCTACGGCGCCGAGTACCTCCGCGTGATCAGTTGGAACTTCCTGTTCTCCGGACTGGTGTTCGTGAGTTCGAGCGTGTTCCAGGGCATGGGCAACACCCTTCCCTCGCTCGCGAGTTCAGCGCTGCGGCTGGTGCTCTTCGCGGTACCCGCCTACCTGATGTCGCTCCGGCCGGGCTTCCAGCTCGTGCACGTCTGGCAGATGGGCGTGGTCGCGGTCGCCATCCAGTTCGTGGTGAACATGGCCTTGCTTCAGCGCGAGTTCAAGCGCCGACTGAACTTCGGCCCGCCCGAACTCGTCGCGGCCTGACCCCGCGTCAACGGATCAGGCCGGGGTGTGCCTGAAGGCGGTGCCTCGGGACTCGGGATCCCATCCCGCTTCCATGGCCGAGCGGATGGCCTGGGCGAGGACCTGGTTCCAGCGGTCCGGATTGGGAAACCGATCGAGGCCGTAGACGTCGAAGAGCACGTCGAGGATGAGCTCCTTCGTCTTCCCCGGTCGAATCCACACCGAGACGGAGACGCCCTTGAGCTCCTTGCGCCAGTCCAGGAAGATCGGGTGCCGCTTCTCCCAGGTCAGGTCGAAACCGTCGACGCGGATGGGATTCGGCTCGCTGACTCGTTTTTGATGCCGGCCGCTCTGCATCAGGGGCGACCTTTTTTTCGTTCCGATGTTTCGGGGACCATTTGGGGTGGGAAGGATACGGGAGGACCGGTTTCCCTCAGGCCTGCTTCGGGGGCAGCACCCGTCGCACCACCCCCGCGGCTACCCGCATGTACACCCACAGCGCGGCCAGGAAAGCCGCGCCCAGTATCGAGAGAGCCGGGCCCACGACCAAAGCGAGGCGCGGATCCGAGTCCATGGTGAGCCACCATGGCAGGGCGTCGGCGAGGGCCGCCTGACCGGCCAGGAGAAGGACGATGCCGGTGAGCACGAACACGATCCCCACGACGCCCAGGACGATCACCGCCACCAGGGTGGGGATGCTCCCGAAGATCACGAGGCCGGCGAGCCGGAGCATCCGGTTGCGCCGGGTCTTGAATGCGTTCGGCCGGCTCATGAGCAGTTCGATCGAGTAGGCGCGAGCGAGCCCCTCCGATGAACCAAGCGAGCCCAGGACCTGGTCGAGGGACTTCCCCGAACTCAAGGCCTCGGAGATATGACTTCGGATGTCTCGCACCACCTCCTCGCGGTCCGTGGACGCGAGGTCGGCGAGCCCGGCCTCGAGATTCGCGAGGTAGCGGCCGGTGATCGGATCTTCCTGGTTCATCATCGTTCTTCCTTGTTCAGGTTCACACAGCGATCGACCGCCTGGGCCATCGCCTCCCATTCCTTCTGCAGGACACTCAGGCGCTTTCGCCCCGCCACCGACAGCCGGTAGTACTGCCGGGGCGGCCCGGAGGGCGATTCCTCAATGAAGGTCTCGAGGACGCCTTCGGCCTTGAGCCGGCGCAGCAGGGGGTAGACCGTGTTCTCTCCCGCGGCCAGGGGGCCGAGCGAGCCCAGAGTGGTCACGATCTCGTAGCCGTAACTCGCCTCGCGCCGCAGCACCTGGAGGATGCAGAACTCCAGAACGCCGCGCCGCAGCTGTGATGTCCAGTCCGAAGTGGTCTCCGCCAAAGGTCTGTCTCTCCCCTACTGTGCGTCACACAATAGCTGATCGGTGAGACGGAGCGGGCGCCCGGGTTGTTCCCCGAAATCCGCGCGACCGGGCCCCTCACCGGCAGGGGGGCGGATCGATCGCACCCGCATGGTGCGCCGGGGACCCGCCCTTGCCCGGCCTCGGGCGGCCTAGGCGGGCGGGGCCAGATCGCGCAGCCGGTCGAGGGCCTGCGAGAAGGCTTCGCGCCGGACCGCGACCGCGTCCGCATCCGGCAGGTCCGAGCTGTCGGCCACGAAGCTCGACTTATGGTCGGGCTTTCCCGTGACCCGCAGCTCGACCACGGAGGAGAGCCACTTGTAGCGCATCCGCGCGTACCCGGGTTTCTTCAACTCCATCGACTTGCCCGCAGCGAACGCGTCCTCGAGGGCCCGCGCGAGCGCGGGCGACGCGGTCTTCAGCCAATGCTTTCGCGACTTCGCATCGTTGATGAAGCCGACGATCCACTCCACCGGCGCGCCGATGGCGCGCGAAACGGAGACCTGGAAGGTCCCGGTGCAGCTCTGGTTCTCCTGGCGAATTCCGCGAGCGCGTTCCCAGGTGACGGTAATCATCTGGCCATGCCAGGGCCTCACCTTGTGTACGGCGTAGAGATACTCGGCCGCCTTCGTGTGCCCGTGCTCCTTGCCGAACTCGTCGAGGATCCTGAACCAGTACCCGAGGTCGTGACCGGTGCTCTTGATCGCGGCGCGGTTGGACAGCTCGCCTCGCGGAACGCGGGGATCGCGCGCGGCCGGGACGCCTTCAGCCGCAATCGCCTGCGGTTTCGCGCTCGACGCGCGGGCCGGGGCTTTCACCTGGGCCGGCTTGCCGGCAAGGACCTGCCGCCTCGATGCGGTGTAGCTCTCCCCGGTCTTGAGGGCGCGCGCGCGGATGACCGTCTTGAGTTTCGCTGCCTGAGTCATGACGTTTCTTCCTTCTTCAAGAGCCTTGGCCTTCAAGCCCCCGCCTCGAAGTCCGCAGCTGAAGAAAAGAAACACGTCGCCGACTCGCCCGAGGTTTGGTGACCCCTTTGCCCTCGTTGCATCCTCGCGGGGGGAGGAACTTCGAGAGTGAGGCGCGGACTTGCTCGCCTTGAAATGGGAGGATGCCCGGGATTCGCCGCGGTTGTCAAACGCCCGGCCTCCCCGCGGCCCGGGGCGCCCGACTAGCGTTCGTGGAAACCGGTCCCCGCGGATGGGCGGCGCGGGTCGGCCGGCCCGAGGCGGCCGACCGGAGAGCCTGGCCGCGGCGATGATCTCGGAGCGGTTCGGCTATTGAACCGCCGCGTCCTAGCTGCCGCCGCCGACCTTACGCACTGAGGAGGCGCGCTGAAACCCCTTCGTGTTCGCCCCGCCACGCCCGCGCTGCTCATGGAACGTCGGCTTGTCATGCGACTTGAGCGCGGGTTTCTCGCCCTCTTTCACGGGCTCCTGAGCCGGGGCGTTCTTCTCCGCCTCGGCCATGGCCTTGGCGCGGGCCTCGCGGGCGGCCGCTTCGTCCTTGTCCAGATGGCACTGCTTGTACTTCTTCCCGGATCCGCAATGGCAGGGATCGTTCCGGCCCAGGGCCTTCTTGGGGGGTATTGCTTTGTCCACGCTTCTTTGACCTCTGAGTAGAGTCTAGTCGACCGCTTATCATCGCGCGCCATGACCGCCCCGGTGAAGCGCGACCACAGCGACGAGATCCGCATCCTCGCCACCAATCGCAAGGCGCTGCACGAGTTCGACATACTCGAGAAGCACGAGGCGGGCATCGCTCTGCGCGGAACCGAGGTCAAGGCCTTTCGCGAAAACGGTTTCCAGTTCCGGGACAGCTATGTGGAGTTCAGGAACGGCGAACTGTTCCTTTCCGGGGCCTCGGTGGCGCCGTACTCGCACGGCAATCGGATGAACCATTCCGAGGAACGCCAGCGCAAGCTCCTGATGCACAAGAAGGAGATCGTCAAACTCGGCGGGAAGGTCACGGAGAAGGGGCTGACCCTCATTCCTCTAAAGGTCTACTTCAAGGGCGGCCGGGTCAAGTTCGAGATCGGCCTGGCCCGCGGCCGGAAGTCGCACGACAAGCGGGAAGCGATCAAGGCCAGGGACATCGAGAAGGACGTGCGGCGGGAGATGGGGACAAGGCGGCGCTGACCGGGAGCCGCGGGGGCCGACTGCGACCGGCTTTGGTAGTGGTCCGAAGCAACCCCGTCCCAGCACTACTAGGCTTGCAGGCTCGTTGGCGGCTCGACGGGATCCCTTCGTCGCGTTGCCTTCCGATGGCTCCTCGGGATGCTTTTTCAGCGCCGAGGGCGCTGAAAAAGCAAAAGCGCGAAGGCTGTAGGGGCGGCTACATCCTTCGCGCAGAACGGACTGTACGCAGGTCGAGCGTTCAAGGGGGCACGATGGCTATTGATTCGCGCATCAATATTCCGCGTGCGCGCGAAACAACCATCGGCGGCGCTCGGGGCGGCAAGAGGTGCGCGTCTATAATCGCGTTTTGTGACGGCCTCGCGGGCCTCGAGTGAGCGTTCTTGAGACGCCCCCGAAGGACACCGCCGAGCCCCTCACCGATGTCGCGTGTCCTCCGTCGCTCGAGGACGCGCGGACTTCTTCAAAGGCCCGAAATCCCCTAAATGATCCACGTCGAAGGTTTGTCCAAGCGCTACGGCGCCCGCGTTCTCTGGGAGAACGTGAACTGGCACGTCAAGAAGAACGACCGCATCGGTCTGTGCGGGCCGAACGGCGCGGGCAAGTCGACGCTCCTGAAGATCCTTGCCGGTCTCGAAGAGTACGACTCCGGCCAGGTGCGGATGGCTTCCGACCTCACCATCGGCTACCTCCCGCAGGACGGGATCGCGCACAAGGGCCGCACGCTTCACGCCGAGGTTTCCCTGGCTTTCGCTCCCCTCCTCGCGCTCAAGGCCGAGCAGGACAAGATCGAAGCCACTCTCGAGCACGAGGATCCCGGGACCACCGAGGAAGAGCATCTCGCCCTTCTCGATCGCTATGCCGAGGTGATGGACCACTTCAAGCGGGCCGGCGGCTTCGAGATGGATATCCAGATCGCGAATGTCTTGCGCGGTCTCGGCTTCAAGCCCTCGGATCACCAGCGACTGTGCGAAGAGTTCTCGGGCGGCTGGCAGATGCGCATCGCTCTGGCCAAGCTCCTGCTCCAGCGGCCGAATCTCCTCCTGATGGACGAGCCGACGAACCATCTCGACCTCCCCGCCTGCAACTGGCTCGAGGAGTATCTCCACGATTACGAAGGCTCGGTGGTCCTGGTCTCGCACGACCGGTTCTTCCTCGACGCCGTGGTCAAGCGCATCACCCAGGTCGAACTGCGCACCCTCACCGACTACCACGGCAACTACTCGAAGTACCTCGTCGACTACCAGGCAAATCTCGAGAACCTCCTCGAGGCCCATCGGCGCCAGACCGAGGAGCTCGAGAAGACCGAGGCCTTCATCAGCCGGTTCCGCTACCAGGCCACAAAAGCCCGGCAGGTCCAGAGCCGGATCAAGCTCCTCGACAAGGTCGAGCGGATCGAGATCCCGCCGCAGCGCCAGAAGATCCACTTCCACTTCCCGGAGGCGCCCAAGGCCGGCCGCGTCGTCCTCGAAGTGAAGGACCTGCGCCGAGCCTACGGATCGAATGTGATTCTCGACAACGTGAGCTTCACGGTGGAGCGCGGCGATCGCATCGCCCTCGTCGGCCCGAACGGCGCGGGCAAATCGACGCTCATGCGCGTCCTCGCCGGCACCGACAAGCCCACGAGCGGTCACGTCACCCTCGGGCATCAGGTGGTGATGGACTACTTCGCGCAGAACCAGGCGGACGTCCTCACCGGCTCGCAGACCGTGTACGAGGAGATGGCGGGCACGAGCCCCACCACCATGGTCCCGATGATCCGCTCGATCCTCGGCGGGTTCCTGTTCTCCGGCGACGACGTCTACAAGAAAGTCCAGGTTCTCTCCGGCGGCGAGCGCAACCGTCTGGCCCTCGCCAAGATGCTGCTCAAGGCCAGCAACCTCCTTCTGCTCGACGAACCGACGAACCACCTCGACATCGATTCGAAGGACATCCTCCTCGAGGCCCTCGCCGCGTACACCGGCACCATCGTCTTCGTCTCGCACGACCGGCACTTCGTCGACCGGCTGGCCATGAAGGTCATCGACGTGGGCGACGGCAAGGCCTCGATGTACCCGGGCGGCTACGAGGACTTCCTCGACTGGAAGAAGCGAATCGAGGCGGGCGAGACGGGGACGCCCGTGCCGGCAAAGCCCAGGGCCCCGAGTCTCACCGAGGTGAAGACCGCGGTGGTGAAGGCCGTGGCCATCGCCCCCCCCGGATTGCCCCAGAAGCCGCCTCCGGCCCCGATGCCGGAGAAGCGATCGAACCCCGCGGCCGCGACCGCCGCCAATCCGCTGGCTCCCCGTCTCCGCAAGCCCGAAGGGGACGCCAAGGCGGTGGCCGAGGCGGAACGTCAGGCGCGCATCGCCGCCGATCGGGCCGAGAAGAAGCGCAAGCAGCGTCTCGACGAAATCGAGAAGAGGATCGCCGAGAAGGAAGCCGCGGTGGTGGCCATCGAGAAGGAGATGGGAACCCCCGGTTTCTTCGACGACCGCGCCCGCGCCGAGAAGGCTGCGAAGGATCGCGAATCGCTCATGTGGGAAGTGAACGACCTCATGGGCCAGTGGGAATTGATGCAGCAGGAATCCGTTCCGGCTTCCTGAACTCGAGCAGGAGCGACGCGCCCGGCAACCCTGCTCGTCTCGCCGGCATCCAACCAGCGGATCCCGCCCCTCGCGTTCAAGAAGCCGAACGCGCGACTGCCAATCTGACTTCGCGGGAACAACCGCGAAGCCGCCGCCGTAAGACACCACCAGCCCCCTTGGTCCCGGAACCTTCCGGGAGAAGCGAGGGCCACACGACGGCGGCGGACTCAAAGTCAGGGGCGAGTTCCAAGGTCCGTTCATTTCCGAGGAATCTCTCTCATCGTCATGCCTGTCTCGCCCGCACCGTCGGCCGTCGATCTCTTCGGCGGCATCTCCACCGCCGCCGGCACCGCCGTCGCTCTCGGCGCCGCACGGCTCGACTCCGCTCCGGGGTTCCGGTCCTTCGCCGGGGCCTGGGCGGCGATCGCCGTTCATCTGCTGGCGCGGCCGGGGGCGGCGGTCGGCCAGCCCGGATTGCTCGTCCTCGACGTCCTGAGCGGCGCGGCCGCGGGCGCGCTTCTGGTTCACGGCGCGAGTGCCTGGGAGGCCGAGCGGGCAAGGCGCCGGTCGGGGAATGCGATGGCCTACGCCCTGTTCGCGCTGTCCTGTGCGATCCAGTCCACCCTCGTCGTGGTCGGAGGCCCGGACAGCGATTCCATCGCCACTTTTCGCAGCCTGCGCCTGCTCGCGGTCACGGCCATCGCCTTCCACTTCTCCCGCCGAGCGCGACGAGGAGAGAGCCTCTCCGCACGTGTCCTCTCATGGACCTTCGGCGCGCTCGCCGCCCTCTCCGCGCTCTCTCTCGGAATCGAGGGCACGGGCGGGGCAAGCGTCGCGCTGCTGACTCTGTGGCTCGACTCCGTCGCGGCCCTCACGTGGATCGCCCTCGCCCTTTCCATGGCCGGATGCCTGCTCGAGGAACGCACGCACCGCCGCGCCTCGCGCGCCCAGTCCGAGAGCGACGACATCACCGGACTCAGCCGGAGGGCGCCTTTCGAACTCCGCCTCGATGCCGCCCTGGTTCAGGCCCGCCTCCACGGCGAAGGCCTCGCGCTGGTCTTCCTCGATCTCGATCGATTCCGCACCCTCAACGAATCGATGGGTCACGGGGCCGGGGACGCGGTCCTGCTCGAGATCGCGGATCGTATGCGCCGGACCCTTCCCCAGGACGCCCTCGCCGCCCGGGTGGGCGGTGACGAGTTCGCGGCGGTGTGGCCGGGGGTGTCCGACTCGGCCGAGGCGCTACGGCTGGCCAGCGAGCTCACGTCATCGCTCGCCGCCCCCATGCACGTGAGCGGCCAGGAGGTGCTGGTGAGCGCGACCGCGGGGGTGAGCCTCTTTCCCAAGGACGCCGCGGACGCGGCGACTCTTCTCGACCACGCGCACGCGGCCGCGTACCGGACCAAGGAGCGTTCCCCGGGGCAGCCGAAGCTCTACAACGCGGAGATGACCGGACGATCGCGGCGTGAGCTGTCCATGGAAATGCGCCTCCGGCGCGCGCTCTCGCTCGACGAACTGTGGGTCTACTACCAGCCGCGGCTTTCCCT
This sequence comes from Vicinamibacteria bacterium, assembly GCA_044229175.1. GTDB lineage: Bacteria > Acidobacteriota > Vicinamibacteria > Fen-336 > JAGNNV01 > JAGNNV01. The sequence continues at coordinate 109,080 of JBGATM010000004.1, forward strand.
CACCACCGGGAGGATCGACGGCTTCGAGGCCCTGGTGCGTTGGCTGCACCCCAACGAAGGCCTTCTCGCGGCCGCCGCCTTCATCGACATCGCGGAGTCCACGGGCCTGGTGGTGCCCATCGGTCGCTTCGTGCTGCGGCGCGCCTGCCAGGACGCGCAGGAGGCCAGGGCGCTTTCGGGCGCCGACTTCACGGTAGCGGTGAACCTCTCCGCTCAGCAGCTCGCGGATCCCGAGATCCTCGACGATGTTCGAAAGGCTCTTCGGGAGACCGGCCTGCCCGCGAGGGCCCTGGAGATCGAGGTGACGGAAACCGCCGCGATGTATGACATCAGCCAGGCCCGACGCGTCCTCGAGCGGCTGCGCGAGATGGACGTCACCATCGCCCTGGACGACTTCGGCACGGGTCACTCCGCACTCGGGTATCTCAAGGAACTTCCGATCGACCGCCTGAAGATCGACAAGTGCTTCATCCGCGATCTGGTGTCGGACGCCCGGGACCGCTTCCTCCTGCGCGCGGTCATCGCCCTGGGGCGGGCCCGCGGCCTCCAGGTCACCGCCGAAGGGGTGGAGGACCCGCGCCAGCTTCGCTTCCTCGCCGCCGCGGGGTGCCATCACGTCCAGGGCTACCTGATCGGCACCGCGCGCCCGGCCCTCGAGCTCGCGCGTCTCGCCGGCCAGGCCCCGGAAGGCGTCTCCGTGCGGCTGCCGCGGCGACGAAAGCACCGTCTCAGGCTGGCAGCGGGTTAGAGGCCTGCAGCCTCGCCCGCGGCAGGTTGCGCCCCCTCGTTATCACCCTCGATCGGCGCGCTCATCCAGGCCACGGCCAGCCAGAGGAAGCGGAAGTTCATCACATCTGCATTCACGCTGTTCACGAGCAGACCGACTACCGCAGTCATGGCCGCCCGTCGCATCGGCGCCGCCGTGAAGAGGCCCGGCCGAAGGCCGCAAATCCAGCTGGCCCAGAGAACGATGAGTGATGCGGCACCGGCTGCGCCGGTTTCGGCGAGCCGGCCGAGAAGGTCGCAATGGGGCGGAACACGCCGATAGCGGTCGGGGAGCTGTCCCTCAGCGAACGCGCGCTCGGTCTCGACGGCAAAGCGGCCGGGACCCACGCCGGCCAGCGGATGGTCGACAAATGCCGACCAGGCGACCTTCTTCAGCGCCGCGTAGCTCATGAGCCGTCCCTCGACCCTGGCGCCGGCGACGTCAAACGAAACCACGCCCACTTCATAGTGAGTGCCAGTCGCGGGCGGGCGAGGGTCAATGACGGACGCAGCGTTGACCACAAGCACGACCACGGTTGCGCCAAGCACGGCAAGCGCCTTCGACCAGCGTGAAGAAAGGCTCGGAGCCACGAACAATACGGCGGCCACGAAGAACCCGGACACGCTGTGAGAGTAGGTGAAGAACTCGCCCACGGCCAGGATCACGGCAATCGCCATCCACCGTCGCCGGGACCACTCCTGGCCCGACGCGCTCAGGCCAAGAGCCAGAACGAAGGCGAGGAGGAGGGTATTTCCGAGCATCTCGGGCGCTTCGAACAGGCCCCGCAATCGGCTGACCGTGCCGAAGAGCGGAAGCATCTGCGTCTCGCCAAGCAGCGAAGGCGCTACTGGACCCGGGATACGCAGGACGACGACCATCATCGAAACCGTGGTGACCGCGGTCACCACGGAGGCGAACGTGATCTGGAGGCGTCGGGTGAGAGTCTTGTCCGTGGCGAGCTGACGGAAAACCAGGAAGATAAGCGCGACCGACAACTGCTTCGCGAGATGCCTGAGCCCGGTCGACGGTTCCGCGGAGACCACGGCGGTGACGAGCGTCGCGAGCAGGTACAGCGCGAGGGGCCAGTCCTGCGCGCGCCACCACCGACGAAGGGGCTGCTCCCATGCCACCGCCATGGCCAGCAAGGGCAGCACGAGGTCACCCCACTGCGCATTCATGGGCAGCCCCGAGCGCCCCACCACCAGCAGGGCCACATAGAGCACCGCGAGCCAGGTCACGATCCGCGTCACGAGTCCGACGTTAGACGGACGCGGCTCGGGAGCGAAGTGATCCGCGAGGTCGAAGGTGAGCGAGAGGCGCTCGCGCCCTAATCGCCCCGCAACTCCCGGAGCCATTTCCGCGTGGGAAAGTAGACCGCGTAGAAGACCACCGTCCCCACGATGAGTTGGACCGGGAGGCCGGCGAAACCCGAGATGAGATCGCCCACGAGGTAGCTCACGAGCGTCGCCACCGCCATCGCGCCAATCGTGGGCATGTTGTTCCGCCGGCGAGTGTACGCGCGGCGGGTCGATAATCTCCCCATGCCCGAGTTGCCCGACCTCACCGTCTACGTCGAGGCCCTCGATCGCTTCATCTCGGGCCGGACGATCGAATCGATCCGCCAGGCGACACCGTTCCTGGTCCGGACCTGGGACCCGCCCCTCTCGGAGGCGGGCGGACGGCGCGTGGTGTCCGTCGAGCGCATCGCCAAGAGGATCGTCATCGGAGTCGAGGGCGGTCTGTTCCTGGTCATCCACCTCATGATCGCGGGCCGCTTCCACTGGAAGAAGCGGGGAGCCTCGATCTCGAGACGCACCGATCATCTCGCCCTGGACTTCGAGCACGGCTCCCTCTTCCTCACCGAGGCCTCGACGAAGAAGCGCGCGTCCCTCTATGTCGTTCGAGGCCGCGACGGGCTGCGCGCGCACGACCCGGGCGGTATCGAGCCCCTCGGCGCGTCCCTGGGCGAGTTCAAGGCTCGTCTCCTGGTCGAGAATCACACAGTCAAGCGTTCGCTGACCGACCCGCGCCTCTTCGCGGGCATCGGGAACGCCTACTCGGACGAGATTCTCCACCGCGCGAAGCTGTCGCCCATGGTCTGGACCCAGCGGCTCAAGGACGACGACATCACCCGCCTCCACCAGGCGACTCTCTCGATTTTGCGGGAGTGGTGCGACCGCCTCCGCGCGCAGTGGCGCGGAAAGTTCCCCGAGAAGGTCACGGCCTTTCATCCCGAAATGGCCGTCCACGGCAAGGCAAAGCAGCCCTGCCCCGCGTGCGGCACGCCGGTGCAGAGGATCAAGTACGCGGACAACGCGTGTAACTATTGCCCCACGTGCCAGACCGGCGGCAAACTCCTCGCCGACCGCGGTCTTTCCCGGCTCCTGCGGGGCGACTGGCCCGGCTCGCTCGAGGAGATGGAGGAGTGGAAGACGGCCCGACGCGCGCCTCCTTGACTCAAGGCCGTCCTCACGCCTACGCTTCTTTTATGGGTCTTAAAGGCATTCTGGAAAAGATGAAGCTGGTGGAGTCGGATGAGCCCGCCACCGAGCCTTCGGTTGCCGCCATCCGGGCCGTGCCCTCTTCCACGCCGGCCCGAAAGCCCGGAATTCCGCCCACTTCCCCGCCTCCGCTGAAAGACATCATCCAGCGCGTTCCGCCCGCGCGGATCGACGAACAGTCTCTGCCGGGGACCGAGGAAGTCCCCGACTTCCCCGCCATCTACAAGGCCTCCGGGATCAAGGACCCGGCCCACGGCTTCACCGCCTACAAGGTCCTCGAGATCCTCTCCTCCCCCGACTTCGCGGCCCTCGACACCAAGGCCAAGGCCGGCGCCCTTTCCGGCTTTCTCCGGATGAATCCGTCGGGGCCGGTGCCCATCGAGGACGTGATCCAGGATGCGCTCGCCCGCGACAACGCCCTCGATGGCTTCGAGGCCTTCCTCCGCCAGAAACTCGAGGCCAGAAACGCCGATCGCGAGAAGGAGAACGCCTCGCTCCAGGCCGCCATCGACGAGCTGGCCCGGAAGAACAAGGAAAAGATGCAGGCGAACCTCGAGGCCATGGCGAAGGAGCAGGAGCGCTTCGCGACCTGGCAGGCCCGCAAGCGCATCGAGGAGAACAAGCTCTTCGAAGCGGTGGGCCCGTTCGTCGAGAAGAATCCGGTTTCGGTGGGAAACTCGACCCACGAGACCAAGAACGCGTAACCCCGCCCCAAAGACGCTAGAACTCGCGACACCAAGGAGACTCACCATGTTCGGTCGGCTCGGCAGAATGATCAAGTCGTGGATCGGTTTCTTCATCTCGTTCGGCGAGGACCCGGAGGTCATGCTCCAGGAGTCCATCGAGGAGATGCGGAACACCCTTCCCAAGCTGAACCAGATCCTCGTCACCACCCGGGCCACCGTGATCCGGCTCCAGCAGGAGAAGGATGAGCTCGAGAAGAAGGAGAAACAGCTCGTCGCGTCCATCCAGGCGGCGCTCAAGGAAGGCAGCCCCGAGGCCCGGCGGATCGCGGAGGACGATGCGAGCACGTTGCAGCAGCTCCGCGAACAGTTGACCGCGACCCGGGAGCAGCTCATGGCCGCGTCCAACGCGTTCGAGAACGCCAACCTCACGGTGGACGACATCAAGGCCAAGCTCAAGTCCAAGATCGAGCAGGCGCGTCAGGCCATCCACGAATCGAAGAAGGCCGAGGTCATGCGCGGCGCGGCGAACGCCCTGGCCGAGCTCGACACCTACGGCACCGCGGCGACCACCGAGAAGTATCTCGACGAGATCAAGCAGAAGGTCGCGGAGAGCAAGGCCTCGGTGGAGATCGCGACCGGCGGCCTCAATGTCGACCGGATCAAGATGGAGCGCAAGGCGCGGTCCATCCAGGCCCAGGGCATCCTCAACGAGTTCGAGGTGGAGATGGGTCTCAAGAAGCCGGACGCGGTCGCGGTGGCCGCACCCTTCCCTGAGGCCGCGCCCGGCCAGCCGCAGAAGACACCGCAGGCGGGTTCGTAAAGCTCCTTGCTCGAGAAGTACCCCGTACTCAAGCGAGCCATCGCGAACCAATACCAGGTGATCCTGGTGGCGGCCGCGGCGACGCTCGCGGTCGCCACCATCTCGCCCCTGCCTTTCCTGGTGCTGCTGGGGGGCGAGTTCGTGGTGATGCCGTTCATGTTCGAACGGCTGAAGCGAAGGCTCGAGATCGAGAAGAAGTATGCGGCGCGACAGAGCGAGAGCCTGTCCCAGAACGAGCGCTACGACCAGCTCAACCCCGACCAGAAGCTGCGCTACGACGGCCTCAAGAAGCTCTGCCGCCAGATCCAGGGGAACTATCAGGGCCTCACCACTGCGAGCCAGAGCATCCTCGCCGAGTACACCGACAAGTTCGAGGCCATCCTCGCCACCTGCCTGCGGCGGCTGTGGCTGGTGCGGAAGTACGACTCGATGATCCGCGCCTTCGACTCCGACAAGGTGAAGGCCGAGGTGGAGAAGCTCAAGGCGGCCATCGAGACCCCGGGAGTGGCGCCCCGGGTGGCCGAGGCGTGGAAGCAGAACCTCGAGATCAAGGAGAAGCTCCTCGCCGCGGTGGACCGCAACATCGCCAATCGCGAGGCGCTTCTCGCCGAGCTCGACTCCCTCGAGTCCCTGTTTCAGCTCCTGCTCCAGAAGTCGCTCGCCGCCACCGACGCCCAGGCCTTCTCCCAGGAGATGGATGACCTGCTCTCCCAGGCCGATCAGGACGCCGCGAGCGTCCAGGAGATGGAGCAGCTCCTGGGTTCGATGCCCGAACTCGCGGGCGTTCCGTCGGTCTCGGATGAAGTCGGCAAGTCGCTGGTGGAGACGCCGGACGAGTTGCAGCCTGTGCTGGGTCAGCGGGTCAATCGAAACGCGCAGCCGAACCGGCCGCAGCCGACGGAATCGTTCAAGCCCCCCAGACGAGGAGAACGTTCCCGATGAGCAGCACCGTTCCCACGAATTCATTCATCGATACCCTGCCCGGCTGGGCGGCGGAGCTGGTGCGCGCGGTCCGCGCCAAACAGGCCAATACGTTCCTGATTCACGGCACCGTCGCGGATCTCGTGCCCGTGCGGTCATCGACCGGCCTGCGCTTCCTCTCCCTCGAGTCCTTCCTGCAACAGGAGCTCTTCATCGGCTGGCCCGCCCTCATCACGTACAACCGGGCCGAGGGTCTCGGCTTCTCGTCGCCCGAGGCGCGGGGACACTTCCAGGAGAAGATGAGGACGTACGATTCCGTGCACGGCACGACGTACGCGCAGAACCTTCCCCGCGATCCCGGGAACGCCTTCGCCCTCCTCGACTCCTATTTCCGCAGTTGCGCCATGGCCAGCCCGCCCCGGCCGGTGGTGATGATGCTGCCCTTCGCGGACACCGTGGTGCCCTCGGGGGACGCTTCGTATCGGACTCCCGAGGACCGCGCGGTTCTCGTATACCTGCGCAAGTGGTCGCAGGACCCCTCGCTCCTCGCCAAGAACATCGTGGTCGTGCTGGTGACCGAGACGCTCGCCGAGATCGACCCCAAGATCCTGCGCGCCAACGCGGCCCGCGAGGTGGAGATCGTCCGTCCCGACCAGCGCGGACGCATCGAGTATCTGGAGGCCGTCCGCACCGCGGAGTGGTACGCGAAGATGAGCGAGCTCGAGCCCGCCCGCCTCGCCGAGCTCACCGCGGGCATGACCCGGGTCCAGCTCGGCCAGATCCTCGACGGCGCGGACGCCGGTTCCACGAAGATCACGCGCGACGAGGTCCGGCGAATCAAGAAGGAAGTCATCGAGACCGAAGGCCTGGGGCTCCTCGAGTACGTCGAACCGAAGTACGACCTCTCCATGGTGGCGGGCATGCCCGCGGTGAAGGAGCGGCTCCGTCGCGCGGCTCGAGCGATCTCGCGGGGGAACCCCGCGGCGGTGCCGATGGGATATCTCATCTGCGGGCCGGTGGGCAGCGCCAAGACCTTCCTGGTCGAGTGTTTCTCGAACGAGATCGGCTTCCCCTGCGTCAAGCTCAAGAACTTCCGGTCGATGTGGGTCGGCTCCACCGAAGCGAATCTCGAGCGCATCCTCAAGATCCTCGCGTCGCTCACCCCGGTGGGGGTCATCATCGACGAAGCCGACGCTGCTCTCGGCAATCGCGACGCGGGCGGCGACTCGGGAACCCAGAACCGCGTCTTCGCGCAGATCGCCGCGTTCATGGGCGACACCCGCAACCGCGGAAAGATCCTCTGGTTCCTCATCACCTGCCGCCCGGATCTGCTGCCCATCGACTTGAAGCGCCAGGGCCGGGCCGAAGAGCACGTGCCCCTCTTCTACCCCGAGACGCCCGCCGAATACGACGAGATCTACCGCGTGATGCTCAAGAAGCTCGGCATCCAGACGTCGGTCGCCGACGTGTCGGCGGTGGCGAACGAAAAGGCGCTCATGGGACTTTCGGGCTCGGATCTCGAGGCGGTTCTCGTTCGCGCCACCCTCGAAGCGGAGGCCGAGGGCGTGTCGGAGGTCTCGCACGCTCACCTCACCAAGGTGTTCACCGATTTCATTCCGCCCAACAACTCGCGCGAGCGCGAGATGCAGATCCTGTGCGCGGTCCTCGAGTCGACGAGCCGCGAGCTGCTGCCGGAGAAGTACAAGGACATGGACCGCGGCGAGATCCAGGGGCGCATTCAGGAGATCAAGATCGAACTGCGTCTCGCGTAGGAAAGGCACGCATGAAGAAGCGAACCCTGGGAAAGTCCGGACTGGAAGTCTCGGCCCTCGGCCTCGGCTGCATGGGAATGAGCTTTTCCTACGGCGTTCCCCAGGACCGGCAGGAGATGATCGGGCTCCTGCGGAAGGCGGTGGACAGGGGCGTCACCTTCTTCGACACCGCGGAGGTCTACGGGCCCTTCACCAATGAGGAGCTCGTCGGGGAAGCACTCTCGCCCCTGCGCCACCGGGTGGTGATCGCCACCAAGTTCGGATTCAAGCTGCAACCCGGCGAGGCGGTCGCATGGAAGGGCCTCGACAGCCGGCCGGCGCACATCAAGGAAGTGGCCGAGGCCTCGCTCAAACGGCTCCGGATCGAGACCATCGACCTCTTCTACCAGCACCGGGTCGACCCGGACGTGCCCATCGAAGACGTAGCGGGTGCGGTGAAGGAGCTCATCCGTGAAGGCAAGGTCAAGCATTTCGGCCTCTCCGAGGCGGGGGCTTCCACCATTCGGCGCGCGCATGCGGTTCAGCCGGTGACCGCGCTGCAAAGCGAGTACTCCTTGTGGTGGAGGAAGCCCGAAGCGGCCATCCTTCCCACCCTCGAGGAACTGGGAATCGGATTCGTGCCCTACAGCCCTCTCGGAAGGGGATTCCTCACGGGAACGATGAACGAGAAGACCCCGCTTGCCAAGGGCGACTTCCGTAGCGCGCTTCCCCGCTTCCAGCCGGAGGCGATGAAGGCGAACCAGGCCTTCGTCGATCTGCTGGGCGCCCTCGCGGCTCGAAAGAAGGCAACGCCCGCCCAGATCGCCCTCGCATGGCTGCTCGCGCAGAAGCCGTGGATCGTTCCGATCCCGGGCACCACCCGACTCTCCCGTCTCGAGGAGAACATCGGCGCGGTCTCCCTCGACCTGACGGCTGGAGATCTCCAGCAGATCGACAGCGCCGCTTCGAAGATCCCGGTGTCGGGCGACCGCTACCCCGAGCACCTGGAGAAGCTGACCGGCCTCTGACCGTTCCCATCAACGACCGGCGAGGTCCGCATTGAACTTCCTGACCGTCGAGCCCGAGGCGTCCGGTTTCCTGGTCCCCGGCGCGTCGGCGGACCGGGTCACCTGCGTGTTCGACACCTGGCTCGGCGACGACGTGGTGCGCGCGTACCCGGCATTGCTGGTCAGGACACCGGTCAAAGACGCCCTCCTGTCCCTCGACCGCCGGTCGGGATTCGAGGTCACCAGGGCTCGCATCCGAGCCTCGCGCTTCTACCGAAAGCACAGCCCGGGCAAGCGCCTGCCCGTCTTCTGGGCAATCGAGGTGAAGGGCCAGGCGGGGCGGGACGACATGGGCCTCGCCCCGGCCGGTGTTCTGGTGGTGTCGCGCCGCGTGCTGGACGTCCTCCTGCGGTTCCGGATCGGTCGGGCGGTCCTGGCCCAGTACGTTCCCGCCCGCGTCTAACATCCGCACCCACATGAAGACACTCTTCCTCGGCCTGCTGTCCCTCATCACGAGCGCCGCGGCCGTTCAATCTCCATCGCCGGTGACGACGCCGCGCGCGGCCCTCGTGATTCGCAACGTCTCGGTCATCGACGGTACGGGGTCGCCCGCCCGGCCCGGCCTGAGCCTGGTGATTCGCGAGGGCCGGATCGCGGCCATCGTTCCCGCGGGCCAGGAGCCACCGGCCGACCTGGTGGTGAATGGCGAAGGTCTCTTCGCGATCCCCGGTCTCATCGATGCTCATGTGCACCTCTCCGGAATGCCGTGGGCTCAGCGCGCCGAGCAGCTCGAGCGCGTGCTTCGCGGCGGCGTCACCACCGTCTTCGACATGGCCGGCGACGTCCGCGACACCTCTCACTTGTCGCGCGCCGCCCTCACCGGGGAGATTCTCTCCCCCGGCATCGAGTACGTGTCGCTCATGGCGGGGCCCGCCTTCTTCACCGACCCGCGGGTCATCGCCTCGTCGCGCGGGTACACCCCCGGCGAGGCTCCGTGGAACCGCGCGATCACCGCCGACACCGATCTGGTGCGCGCGGTCGCGGAAGCGAGAGGCGCAGGGGCCCGCGCGATCAAGCTCTACGCCGCTCTCGACGCGCCCACCGTGGCCCGCATCGGGGCGGAGGCCGCGCGACAGGAGATCCGCCTCGTGGCCCATGCGACCACATTCCCCGCGAAGCCGAGCGATCTCATCGCGGCCGGAGTGAAGCTGCTCGCGCACACGCCGTATCTGGTCTGGGAAGGCAGCCCGCCGAGCCAGGACTTTCCAAAGCGCGCCCGCGGCGACTTCGCGGGTGTGCCGGCGGACGGTCCGGTGATGACCCGGCTGCTGCAGTCGATGAAGGACCGGGGTGTCGCGCTCAACCCCACCCTGTGGATCTTCGCCGAGGGCCCGGCCAAGGACGACCTCGCCGCCCTTCGCACACCCTGGATGAACACGGTGACGAAGCGCGCGCAGGAGATGGGCGTCACCCTTGCCGCCGGGACCGACACCATGATCCAGGGCAGCGACGCGCTGCCCATGCTCCACAAGGAACTCGAGGCCGAGGTCGCGGCCGGCCTCACCCCGATGGAGGCGCTCGTGTCCGCGACGCGGGGGGCCGCTCGCGGCATCGGGATCGATGGGGCACGAGGCACGATCGAGGTCGGCAAGACCGCCGACATCGTGCTCACCGACGCCAATCCGGCGGACGACATCCGCAACACGCGCCGCATCCGCTACGTGATCAAGGACGGCCGACTCGTCCATCAGACACAGCCCTCGGGAGGACGATGAAGCCCATGACCACCCCACCCGCGCCCCTCAACCGCCGCCAGGCTCTCCGCGTGATCGGAACCGCGGGAATCGCGGCCCTCGGCGCGCCCGCCATTCTTCGGGGCCGGTATCCCGTCTTCGCCCAGTCCCCCGCGACGTATTCCGCCCGGGCCATTCGACTGATGCAGGAGTCGACCGTGGTCGACCTGCTCAATCAGTTCCGGTTTCCCGACTTCTCGGAGAAGCCGCCCCGGGCCGAGCGGTGGCTGAAAGAACCAGGGAGCTTCAGCAGGGAAGACTGGGCGGTCTACCGCGGCTCGGGCCTGAACGCGGTGGCTCTCGGCCATGGCGCCGGCAGTTATGAGGAAGCCGTCCGCTTCTACGCGGACTGGAACGGGTTCCTGGCCGCCTATCCGGACTGGTTCACCCGCATCGACGACGTCACCGACTTCGCGCGGGCGCGATCGACCGGGAAGTTCGGGATTCTCCTTTCCTTCCAGGATTCCACTCACTTCCGGACTCCCGACGATGTCGCGACCTTCTTCGGCCTCGGCCAGCGCCTGTCCCAGCTCACCTACAACTTCAACAATCGCATCGGCAGCGGCTTCCTCGAACAGCGCGATGGCGGTCTCTCCGTCTTCGGCCTTTCGATCATGGAACGCATGCAGACCGTGGGCATGGCCGTCGACGTCTCCCATTGCGGCGACCAGACCACCCTCGACGCGCTCGACGCCGCGAAGAAGCCGATCGTCTTCACCCACGCGACCGCGCGCGCCCTGATCCCCGGGCATCTGCGCTGCAAGACCGACGAAGCCATCAGGAAGATGGCGAAGACGGGGGGCGTGATGGGGATCAACTACATCCGCTTCATGGACCGCGGTCAGGAGCCGGTCACGATCGAGCACGTCCTCGATCACTTCGACTATGTGGCGAAGCTCGTGGGGGTCGAACATGTCGCGGTCGGGAGCGACCTCGACGTGGTCGGCAATCCCAACGCCATCGGCGGCAGCTTCAATCCGCGGACCCAGCCCAATTTCTCGCGTTACCAGTATCACGAAGACACGGACGGCGCGATCACGGTCAAGGGACTCGACCACCCGAAGCGGATGTTCGACCTGACCGAGGGCCTCATTCGTCGCGGGTACAGGGACGACGACATCAAGGGAATCCTCGGAGGCAACGCCATCCGGGTTCTGGGCGAGATCTGGCCCAGGGTTTAGCCCTCGGACCCCGGGGTGACCTCGGTCACTCGACAGGCGCTCAAAGCTAGGAGAGGCACGGCGGGACCTTCTATGCTCCGCCATCGATGAACACTGACTACCGCCAGAGTACCGGCATGCCCCGGAGCGCAGCGTTTGTACTCGTTGTTTCTACAGTACTTGCCCTGACGTCAGGGGCCTACGCCTACGATGTGCCTCTCGCCGGATCGCCCTACTACCTCCAGACGAGCGGTCCCACCTCCGGCATCGGCATAGGCGACTGGTACACCGACACCGCCGGCGGCGGTGGAGCCGGGGATCACTACTACGGGATCGTGATTCCCTGCACCTGGCCCGCGGCCACCCCGGTTCAGATCGACATCTTTAGTCCGGAGCTTCACACCGCGGGCTCGGCCATTGACGAACTTCGCGGCGGCGCGCTCAACACCCAGTTCGAGATCTACGGTCCGGGTACCGTCGTCGCGCCCTTCGCCACTCCGGCGCCCGGGGCGGCGGGTTCTCTCCTCCAGACCACCTACGCGCCGGTCGGCACCGCCGACAACTATGTCCGCTTCTACACCATCGCGGCCCCGGTGGCGTGCGGCACCTACATCCTTCGCACCGAGACCCAGGGTGACGACGACAACGGCTGGCGGCTTCGCGTGGGCTCGGACAACGATGGGAACCCGAACAACGCCCCGCCCCCCGCGAACGACGCCGGGATCGCGGTCACCCAGATCTACGGCACCTTTCAGCACAGCGGGCCGAATCCGTCGTGCATTTCCCTCTACGAATACATTGGGTCGGCGGGCACGACGACCTTCCACAACTTCGACATGGACGGTGGAGCCACAATCGTCTATTACCCCCCAAACGGCGCACCGGTAAACGGCACAGTGTCGGGGAACGGAGTCTGGAACAACGGAGGGACAGCCACCACGCGCGTGGGCGACACGGTCGCCGTGGCCGCCGACCAGGTCGGCTTCTGGCGCATCGAAACCTGCGCGACCCCGAACAACCAGTTCATCCAGGAAGGCTCCACACCCCTCGGCGCCTATTTCTCCCTGCCTCTCGGGTCCACCATCACCAAGACCGACGGCGTCACCACCGCGCAGTTTGGAGGCTACCTCCAGTACGCCATCACCTTCACCAACAACTCGATCCCCACCGGCGCGGTGGCCGCGAACGTGGTCATCCGCGACACCATCCCGACGAACACGACGTTCGACAGCGCCTCGGTGGTGGCCCCGTTCACGGGAACGTGCTCGTTCGCGTCAGGGGTCGTCACCTGCAGCGTCACCGAGAACGTGGCCGCAGGCGCGAGCGGCAGCATCCTCGTGAACGTCCTGGTCAACGACCCGGCGGCGGGCGCCACCGTGGTCAACAACGCCACTCTCGACTACACGGACGTTCTCGGCGCCCGGTACCCGCAGGAGCGGGCGAGCGACACCGATCAGCTGCCGAGTCTGAAGCTGGTCAAGACCTCGGCCAATCCGGGCGACACCGGTGACGGACCCCAGGTCGGCGACACCATCACCTACACCCTGACCATAAGCAATCCATCCGGGGTCGCGCAGACCTCGGTCGTGGTGAACGACGCCCTTCCCGCGGGCACCTCCTACGTCGCGAACAGCACGGCGGTCACCGGAGTCACGGTCACAAAGAACTTCGCCGACGCCTTCAACACCAACAACGTGTACACGGGCTCCACCGGCACCGACGCCTGGGCGGGGCCGTGGATCGAGATCAACGAGGCGGACGGCGCGGGCGCGGGCAGCGAGCGCGTGACCAATAACGCCCTGCGTGTGGGCGACGCGGACGCGGCGGCGGGTGAAGGGGTGACCCGGCAGGCGAACCTCGCCATCACCGGCGGTACCTCGTGCGCCGCGACCCTCGCCTTCGATTTCCGGCGCGTGAACTTCGGCGCGGGCGAAAGCGTGGCCGTGGCCGTCTCCGGCAACGGGGGAACGAGTTTCACCACCCTCGAAACCTTCACCGGCACGGCGCCCACGGTCTTCACGGCCAGGTCCTACGACGTGACCGCGCTGGTCGCGACGAATACGGTGGTGCGATTCCTGAGCAACGGCGCGCTCGACGCAGGCGACTACCTTGAGGTGGATAACGTATCCCTCACCAACACCTGCCTGGGGACCAAAGACAACATCGCGGGCGGTACCTTCCAGGATCTCACCAGCGGCGTGCCCTCGACCCTGGTCCAGGCCGCCGACAACGTCTCCCTGGCGCCGGGCGCTTCGATCACCGTCACCTTCCAGGTCACCGTGAACACCGCCGGCCCGGTGGTGAACATCGCCACCGCCACCAGCGCCCAGGATGCCGATCCGGCGCAGGGCTACGTCCGCGATGTCGCCCTCACCCGCGCTTCGATCGCCGGACTCCGAGTGGGCGGCGGCCTCGTCGAGTTCGCGACTTCCTGGCAGCGCGGAACCGCCGGCTTCAATCTCTACGCCGCGGACAGCCCGCAACGTCGGGCCGGGAAGACGCGCCTCAACGGAGAGCTCATCAAGTCGCCGCGCCCCGAGTCCATGACGCCGATTCTCTATCGCGCCGAGGCCGACACCACCGCCCCTTATCTGTGGATCGAGGAGGTCGAGCTCGGTTCCGATGCCGGCCGGATGATGGGACCATTCGCCACTGACGATGACGCGCTGCGCCGCCGGTTCGATCGCGTTGAACTGCGCATGTCGGGACAGCCGACCGACGAACGCCGGGAGTCCCGATCTCTCCGACCGCCGCACTCATCACGCGTTCACGGCCCGAAGGCGCCTCGACGCGGGCCTTCGCGCGCGGCGGCCACGGGCGTGAAGATCGAGATCGCGGAACCCGGGATCATCCAGCTCTCATGGAGCGACCTGGTGGCCGAAGGCATGCCGCAGAGATTCACCCGCGATCCTGCCCGTCTACAGCTGACTACGCGGGGAGCCCGGGTTCCCTTCACCACCGGCTCCGCGGGCCTCACCTTCACCGCCCAGGACCTCGCCACCGACCACACCGGGGACAACGTCTATGTCGTGACCTGGGCCGGAGTTCCGGTCGTGACCGCACCCTTGAGCCAATCGGAACCGCCGGTGGGGGCGGGCTACCATCGTGTGCAGAAGAACTGGATCTACTACCAGGCGGCGCCGCGCGGTACCGACCCGTGGCTCTGGGACGTTCTCGCCTCCGGCGACACATGGCCCGCGAGCTACGATCCCACCCAGGGGGACTTCGACCTTCCGGGATACGCGCCCTCGGGAGGCAGCATCCCCGTGAAGATCTCGCTTCTCGGCCGCACCGAGGGCCGCCATCACGTGGAGGCCAGCGTCAACGGCTCTCTCGTGGGCACTCTCGACTTCAGCGGGGTAAGCGTCGCCTCCCTCGAAGGCTCGATCGCCGCTTCATCGCTCCTGCCCTCGGGGAATCACCTTACCCTCACCTACTCCTCGCCCGACGGCCCGGACGCCTACGTCTACCTGAACTACATGGACCTCGGCCTCGTCCTGCCCGCCTCTCCCGGCGTGATCGAACGAATCTCCCCCTTCGACGCCGGACTTCCCCGCCTGACCCGGGCCGACTACCTGATCGTCACCCACGCCGATTTCGAGCCTCAGGCCAACCGGATCGCCGCGCTCAAGAACACGACCGGACGCTCGGCCGTGGTGGTCGACGTCGAGCGCGCCTACGACCGCTTCACCGCGGGCATCCCCGATGCGTCGGCGGTGAAAGCCCTCATCGCCGAGGCCCGCCGTGCCTCGACCGTCCTTCTGATCGGCGACGACACCATCGACCCCGCCGACAACTACAGCATGGGCGCCCGTGTGTACGTTCCCTCGGCCCTCGGGTTCGATCCCTTTACCGGCCGCGTGGTGTCCGAGAACCTCTACGCCGACCGCGACGACGACGGCTCGCCTGACCTGGCCATCGGACGTCTCTCCGTGAGCACCGCGACCGAGGCCGACGCCATGGTCGAGAAGATCGAGAACGCGGAGAGCCTGCTCCTTCCAAACCGCGGGCGCCACGTCGTCGCGGTCGACAACCAGGGCATCAACGACATGCCGTTCCGGAGCGAAGGCCGGAGGATCGAGGCCATGCTCGACGGTTCGGTCACGTTCGCGGACATCTCCCTCGGCGCCTCGGCGGCCCGCGACGCGCTCCTCGAAGGCCTCAGGGCAGGCGCCCTCACCACGAGCTACGTCGGCCACGGCGCGCCGGATCATTGGGCGGACGAAGGCATCTTCGGCTCCGACGACGCGACCTCGTTCGCCAACACGAATCAGGGCACGCTGCTGCTGACCTGGGCCTGCGTCTCCTCCGACTACCGCTACTTCTACGGTCCCGCGCTCAGCGAGGCGATGGTGCTAGTCCCCATGGGCGGCGCGGTGGCAAGTTTCGGCCCCACGGGCCTTTCCCTGCCGACGCTGCAGCGCGAACTGTACCTTCGCCTCTATCCGAAGCTCCTCACCGGGATGACCCTCGGCGAAGCGGTGCGGGAGACGAAGGCCGAAATGCTCGCCACCCATAAGACGGAGCGCGAATTCCTCCACGGCTGGGTCTTGCTGGGCGACCCGGACGTCCGTCTGCCGCGGTAGGGGTTCACCGGCGCAGTCCGCGCCCCCCCGAACCGGATCCTACGCGCGGAAGCTCCGAGCTGCGTGGGCAAGGTCGGCGGGGAGGCCATGCTCCTGGAGCATCACGTCCGCGGTTTCGAGCCCGGACAACAGCGCCGTCCCCGTGGAGACGATCGAAGGGAACGTTCGATAGTTGCCCGCGAAATAGACGTTCCCCAGAGTCGAGGACCGCGGAGGCGGATTACGGTAACCGCGGGTGAAGACCGGCGAGTACATGGGAATCCGCGCGATGTTCGTCCAGTGGGGATCGAGATCGAATCCGAAGATGGCGCGGAAATCCTCGAGATAGCCCGCGATCAGCTCGTCGTCGGATTTGCCGAAGAACGGGCGGGACCGGCTGTTGAGATGGGTCACGAAGTTGACGCACGAATCGCCGGGCGCGCCGATGCTGGGGTTGAGGGAGTTCAGGAGGAACACGCCGCAGGCCGCGCGGTCGAGCGAGGCGAGGTTCATCCAGTAGAAGTCGGGCGACACCTTCTTCCGGGAAGCCGCGATCACCGAGACGAGCGCGGTGTAGCGGATCGCGGCGATCTGCTCGGTCTGGTCCTCGGGGACGAGGCCCATGTAGACCTCGGCCGGGATCGAGCTCACCACGAGGTCCGCTTCGATCCGCTCGCCGTCGGCGAGATCGACCGAGCGGACCCGGCCCCCGGAACGGGAGAGCCCGGCCACCGATGCCTTCGTCCGGACCTTGACCCCGGCCTCCGTTACCAGCCGGGTGACGCCTTCGCACAGGACGGTCGTCCAGTTGGCGCCGGGGATATAGCCAAGGGCCGCCGAGCCTTCACGGTGATGCAGGCGCGCGCCCAGCCAGGCGCCGCTCACCTCTTCACAGGGCAACTCGAACTTGAGCCGGGTCAGCGGCTCGAAGAGGGCCGCGCGCACGCCGGGCGAGGACCATGAATCGAGCAGATCCACTGCGCTCTTGTCCCGCCAGTCCGACCAGTCGCTCTTGCCGAAGGCCCGCGCCATCATCAGGGCGAAACGCGCCTTGTCGGCGAGGGACATGGGAAAGGCCAGGAAGTCGACGGGGTTCGCGAGGTTGAACAGGCGGTCCGAGACCCGGAACAGCATCTTGATCCGCCGCCACGAGACCCTTCGAAGCGCTCCGATCCGATCGAGGAAGTAAAGGAGCGTCTTGTCCCGATGAAGGATGTGGTGATAGCCGAGCGGATAGAAGTGGCCGTCGCGCTCGAAGCTGCCCGCGAGGCCGCCGAGCGCGGGGCCCCGCTCGATCACGGTGACATCGAAGGCGTTCGTCCGGGCGAGGCCCCAGGCCACGGAAGCTCCGGAGAGCCCTCCGCCCAGGACAACCACGCGTGGACGGGGACCTGGGCTGCTCAAGGGAAGCCCAGAATCTTACTGTCTGGCGATCAGGAAGGCTTCGAGAAGGTCAAAGTCGCGCGGTGCTTGTCCCCGTTGCTGAGGACCACGGTGATCTGAAAAGCGGATCCGTCCGAGGACTGCGCCGGCACCTTGAAGGTCGCGACGGTGGCCGAGCTCTTCGGTTCGACCTTCTTGGTGAGAAGGTCGGTGGGCAGAGCGCCGCTCTCCCCGGTGACCGTGACCGAGCTCAGCTTGATGTGACCCGTGCCGATGTTGGTGAGCTTGACCTGGGCATCGAAGGGCTCACCCTGGGGCACGGTCTGGGGAACGCCCTCGACGCCGAAGGTGCCGTCGAAGCGGGCGCCGACGAGGCGGAACTGGATATCGAACCCGGGAGGGCCCTTCCTCTTCTTCGCCGGATCCCCCTGCCAGCGACTCATTTTCGCGATCAGCGTGGGTCGATCGGCGGAGACCTGCTGGGCCCGGGTCACGGGCGCAACCGCAGACAGGGTCGACACGAAGCCCAGCATCACGACCGAAAGCCTCGGCCAGCGGGCCAACAAACGAAGTGGGTTCATATTTCCTCCCGGGGTGTGCCCGGAACCATACCACCGCTCTGTTCCCCCGGGAACGGCGCATAATCCCCCCATGCTTCATTCCCTTCTTCTGATCCTGGCCCTCGCCGCCCCCATCGATCCGCTCAAGATGGTGCGCGTTCCCCCGGGCGAGTTCCTCATGGGCGACAACGCCGGAGACGAGGACGCGAGGCCCGCGCACCCGGTCACCCTCGCCGCCTACGACATCGGCGCCTACGAAGTGACCAACCAGGAGTACGCGCGCTTCGTCAAAGCCACCGGCCATCGCGCGCCCGGCGTTCATGCCCTGCCGAGCGCCGTGACCGCGGAGCGCGCGGAGGCTTTTCGAAAACTCGCGTCCAAGTTCGCCTGGTCGGGAAACACCCCGCCCGCGGGCATGGAGACGCATCCCGTGGTCCTGGTCGCCTTCGAAGACGCGGTCGCCTATACGGCCTGGCTTTCGAAGGAAGCTGGCGCGGTCTATCGCCTCCCCACCGAAGCTGAGTGGGAGAGGGCCGCGCGCATGGGCGCCCTCGGCAAACGGCCCTGGGGCGACGACATCGATCCGTCACGCGCGAACTATCTCGTGCGAGCCGAGGACAAGGAAACGAGTTCGACCCGGCCCGTGGGCTCCTACCCGCCGACTCCCGCAGGTCTCTACGACATCATCGGCAACGCCTGGGAGTGGGTCAGCGACTACTACGCGCCCTATCCGAAGGAGGCGGTGACCAATCCCCGGGGGCCGGCGAGCGGTGCTCAGCGCATCGTGCGCGGTGGCGCGTGGCTTGACAACGACGCCGCCCTGCTCGTGCTGTCGCACCGGCACGAAGCGCCGGCCGACATCTATTCGTACAGCATCGGCTTCCGCCTCGTGCGCGAGGTGAAGGCGGGAGCGAAGTAGCCGGCGAGGCGTCGCGGTCTACGCGGACGGCGCGTAGAGCAAGTCGAGCAGCTGCCGCTCGACCGCGCGAAACTCGGAGGAGGACTTGACCGAGATCTCGCGGCTCGAGAACACGGGCACGTTTACCCGGTGCAGAATCCGCGCGGGACGGGCGGAGAGGACGTAGACGGTGTCGGCGACGTACACCGCCTCGGATACGTCGTGGGTGATGAAGATGGTGGTGTTGTCCTCGGTGCGCGCGATGTCGAGGAGCAGGCCCTGCATGCCCCACCGGGTCTGGGGGTCGAGCGCGCCGAAGGGCTCGTCCATGAGGACGAGCCGCGGCTGGTTGATGAGAGTGCGGGCGAGGGCCACGCGCTGTTTCATGCCGCCGGAGAGGTCCTTGGGATAGCGCTCGGCGAAATCGGCGAGGCCCACCGCCTTGAGGTACTTGTCCGCGCGCTCCCTCCGCTCCTTCGCGGCGACGCCGCGGAGGCGAAGTCCGTACTCGACGTTCTCGCGCACGGTCAGCCAGCCGAAGGACGTGTAGGCCTGGAACACCATGCCCCGATCGCGGCCGACGCCGGTCACGAGCTCGCCATCCACGTGCACCGTGCCCTTGGTGGGCGGCAGGAGGCCCGCCACCGCCTTGAGGATGGTCGACTTGCCGCAGCCCGAGGGGCCGAGGAACACCACGATCTCGCCCACGCCCGGGCGGTCTTCGATCTCGAAGGAAACGTCGCGCACCGCCTCGGTGTTGTGCCCGTCGCGACCGACATAGGTGATGCTCACGTTCGACAGCCGCAGCTTCGGCGCCTTCGCTTTGAGCTCGGGGCGATAGCTCGCCTGGGCCGTGCCCTCGCCGACCGTGACCGCGATCGTCCCCGGTTCGCCCGCCTGGGGAGCGGCGCCGGCGACCTTGGGATCCTTCGCGGTCATGACGCCTTCTCCTTCCAGCGGAAGGCGATGTTCCAGAAAAGACGGATGGCCGCGTCGGTGAGAAGGCCGATGCCGCCGATCACGAACAGGCCCGCGAACGACCAGGACGCCTTCTGGTGCGTGCGCGCGAGCTCGACCATGTAGCCCAGACCGTGCTCGGGGTTCACGGCCTCGGCCAGGATGACGTAGGTCCACGAGATCGCGTTCATGACCCGGAACGAATCGCAGATCTCGGGCAGAGCCGCGGGAACGAGGACGGTGCGGATCACCTGGAACTTCGAGGCGCCCAGGGTGAGGGCGGTCTGAACGAGTTCCTCGGGAACCGCGCGGATCGCGGTGACCACCACGGGGAGAAGGTAGACGAACACGCCGAGGAAGAGGAACGCGATCTTCTGCTTCTCGTAGATGCCGAACCAAAGGATGAGGAGCGGGATGAACGCCGAAATCGGCATGTAGCGGAGCGGGGAGACCACGGGCTCGAAGATCCGGTTGATGGCCTCGAACGCCCCCATCAGGACGCCCAGCGGAACCGCGATCGCGGAGGCGAGGAGGAAAGCGATGCCGATCCGCCGGCTGGAGACGAGGATGGAGTCCCACAGGTCGTACTCGATGAAGAGCTGCAGAATGCCGCGAAGCACTTCCGTAGGCGAGGGCAGGAAGTCGGGCGGCGCGAAGCCGCCGTAGGTCAGCCCGCACCACGCGCCGAAGAGCAGAATGGGCGAGACCAATCCCAGGGCAAACGACGTGCCCTGGGAGAGGTTCGTGCGGAGGCCGAGAATTTCCCGAGCCATTTCAGTGAAACCCGCGAAGAGGCCTACTGGGCCAGGACGACTTTGATCTCGGTGCGCCGGTTGAGCTGACGCCCGGCCTCGGTGTCGTTGCTCGCCACCGGCTGCGACGAACCGCGACCGATGGTCTGGAAGCGGGCCGCCTCGATGTTCGGGAAGTTCTTCAGGATGTAGTTCTTCACCGCCAGGGCCCGGCGCTCGGACAGGGTCATGTTCGCGGTGGGCGAACCGGTCGAGTCGGTGTTGCCTTCGACGCGGAGGTACGTGGCGCCGAACGACGTCATGGTGTCGCCGAGGGCATCGAGCACGAAGAACGAACCGGGCATGATCTGGTCGGAGCCGGGAGTGAAGTGGATGTCGATCTGCTTGTTGATGATCGCGCGATCCTGCGAGGACGGGGCCTTGGCCGCGACCTTCGCCTCTTCCACTTTCTCGCCGGGATAGGCGGGAGCGAGCGCCGCGATGAAGCGGGTGTCGGCCCAGTCCTTGGCGCTGACCGGCCGGGTCACGAGGCCCTTCTTGCGCCAGATCACGAAGGCGGTGTCGAAGAGGGTTTCGTAGTGGGCGCGGCCGCCGGTGAGCCCGTAGAACTGCGCGTTGTCGGCGAAGGCGGTGAGCTTGAGGCCGGAGAGCATGCCGGACACCGTCTCGTTGTCGAGCTTGAGCGCCTTCCCCACCACCGCGTATGAGCTCGCGGGATCCTTGCGCATCATCTCGATGCCTTCGAACCAGCCGTGGACGAAGTCGCGCACGGTCTCGGGAGCGGAGTCGATGATGTCCTGGCGCGCGACCAGGGTGTCGGCGATGATGTTGGTGGCCGCGGTGGTCGAGACCAGCACGTGGGCCTCGCTCTCGCGCGCGGTGACCGCGCCGGAAAGATCCGGCTCCCAGGTGACGGCGGCGTCGACCTGCTTCGCCTTGAACATGGCGGCGGCGGCGGGCGCGTCCTGGGTGAAGATGATGTTCTTCTCGACCCCGGCGCGATCCTCGGCGGACAGGCCCGACTGCGAGAGCAGGTAGAGAAGCAGGAAGTGCGAGGGCGTGAACTGCGTGCAGGCGATCTTCTTGCCCTTGAGACCTTCGATCGAGGTGATGGAGTTCAAGGAGACGATGCCGTCACCGCCTCGCGACCAATCCTGCATGATGATGGAGCGGGCCTTCTGGTTCTGCTCGGCCAGGATCGAAGCCTCGCGCGCCCAGTTGTCGACGGTGTTCCACATGATGTCGACGTCGCCGTTGCGGAAGGCCGCGAGCTTCGCCGCGGGGTCTTCGAGGAGGACGAACTTCACGTCGAGGCCGAACTTCTTCTTGTAGAGCGAGGTCGCAGCACCCGGATCGAGTCCACCATTCGCGACGATGCCCGGGGCATGGCCGGCCCAGGTGTTGATGGCGACCACGAGAGGACGAGAGAGCTTGCCGCCGCTTGCCAGCACCGCCGCGGTGACTCCGGTGGAACCCGCGTTCCGGCCGGGGTCGGAAGGCGCGTTCTTGAGCGCCCCGAAGTCGTCCGTGTTCGTGGCGGTCTGGGCCGGTGCGGCTTCCTTGCCGCCGGTCGCCCACTTTCGGATGTCGGCCCCGAAGTTCCGCACGCCGAAGTAGATGATGGTGAGCCCGAGCAGCACCATGATCAGTTTGCCGAGTGGTGTGATCTTCATTGTCGCGCCTCCGTGTTTGGACAACGGGGACTTTATCTGAACTGGGGACAGCCGTCCCGCCCGCCCTACCGGCGAAGGTGGAAAGGCACGCTCGTCACCACCAGGTTGGGCCGGAAGAGCAGCGCGGCCTTGATGAGCAGCGCCTGCTGGTTGTGCAGCAGGTGATGCCAGACTCTCTTCGCTATGAACTCCGGAAGCAGGACGGTGATGAAGGCGTCCGGATGATCCTTCTCGACCTGCTCGATGTATTCGAGCAGGGGCTCCATGAGGGAGCGGTAGGGCGACTCCAGCACGATCAGATCGGCCCCGCCCCCCCATTCCACCCAGTCGCCGCGCACCGACTCCGTGGCCTTCGCGTCCACGTTCACGTAGACGGCCCGGACGTCCCGCGCGATGGACCGCGCGTAGTCGAGGGCTTCGACCACCGCGCGATGGACGCCGCCCAAGGGCACGATCACGATGTTCGTGCGCGGTGGCTGGGGCTTCCAGTGCCTGAGGGACAACTGCAGGGCGACCGTGTCGTAGTGGTGGCGGATCGAGCGGAAGTGCCAGACCAGGACGGGGATCACCGCGATGATCATCCACGCTCCCTCCGTGAACTTGGTGATCGCCACGACCACGAGCACGATGGTGGTGAGAGCCGCGCCGAACGCGTTGATGGCGGCATGCCCGAGCCAGCCTTCCCCACCCTCGCGCCTCCATTTCAGCACCATGCCCGCCTGGGACAGCGAGAAGGAGATGAACACGCCGATCATGTAGAGAGGAATGAGGGCGTGGGTCTCGCCGCCGAAGGCCACGAGCAACGCGCCCGCGAGCAGGCTGAGCAGGACGATGCCGTTGGAGAAGGCCAGGCGATCGCCCTGGTTCAGGAACTGGCGGGGCAGGAAACGGTCGCGCGCGAGGATGGAGGCAAGGCGCGGGAAATCGGCATAGGCCGTGTTCGCGGCGAGGACCAGGATCAGCATGGTGGCGGCCTGAACCAGGTAGTAGGGAATTCCCCGGCCGCCGAACACCGCCCGGGCCAGCATGGAGATCACGGTTTCGTCGGTCTGGGGAATCACGTGGAAGGCCTGAGCCAGCATGGTGATGCCCATGAACATGACCACGGCGAGCGCCGCCATGGTGACCAGAGTCTGCGCGGCGTTCTTCTCTTCGGGCGGCTGAAATGCCGGCACCCCGTTCGAGATGGCTTCGACACCCGTGAGAGCGGTGCAGCCGTTCGAGAACGCGCGCAGGACGAGGAAGGTGGTGAGCGCCCCAAGATGCGCCGGGTTCACCGGGGAGTCGCCGGTTTCGAGCGGCAGGGCGGTCCCGGTCAGGACCTTGAAGAATCCCACCACCAGCAGGCTCAGGATCGAGAGGATGAAGAAGTAGGTGGGCACCGCGAAGATCTGGCCGGATTCGCGGATGCCCCGCAGATTCCCGACCGCGATGAAGAAGACGAAGGCCAGCGAGAGTTCGACTCGATTCACGTGGAGGCTCGGCAGCGCGGAGGTCACCGCGGCGACACCGGCGGCGATGCTGACCGCGACGGTGAGGACGTAGTCGGTCAGGAGGGCCGCCGCCGCGATGAGGCCCGCGTTGTTGCTGACGTTCTCGCGCGCCACGATGTATGCGCCGCCGCCGCCCGGGTAAGCGTGAATGGTCTGGCGGTAGGAGAAGGCGATGACCAGCAGCAGAACCGTGATCACCGCGCCAATCGGCGTGACCAGCCAGAGCCCCGCGGCCCCCGCGATCAACAGGGTGCGCAGGATCTCTTCCGTCGCGTAGGCCACCGACGAGAGCGCGTCGGAGGACAGGACGGCGAGTCCCGTGGTCTTGGTCAGGCGCTCGTGATGCGCGAGGTGGGAAGGGATCGGCTTCCCCACGATCAGGCGCTTGAACGCGCTGAGAGCGAGTCCTTCAGGCATGGGAGTTTCAACCAGCCGACGAGGTTAGCTGTCGGGCTCGGGGTTGAAACTCCCCTACCGGCCTTGCGGGCCGGATTCGCCCCTGTGGCGCACCATGCGCCCGTGGGTCCCCCGTGCCGCCCTGCGGGGGCGACTTAGGCGCGAAAAGTGTAACCCTCGATCGCGATCAGCTCAAACCGGCTTGGCCGCTCGCCCAGGCGGCCGTCTACCTCGTCAGGGCGTAGTACACCACGTAGAACCAGCCGAAGATCCCGTGGAGGCCCGCCCAAAGGAGCGACTTGTGGAGGCTCCACGAAATGGTGATCGCGAGCGCGGTCCCGAATGAGATTCCCGCTCTGGCCGCTTCGTGCTTGCTGTTCATGACTCTTTCTCCTTGACGTCGCCTGACGGTAGCACGCGCGGGGTTCAGGCGTCCCCGCATCGGCTCGCCCGTTTATCCTTGCCGCGATGTCGAAACGCGTGATCGTGATCGGGGCGGGCCTGGCGGGCCTGCGAGCCGCGGGTCTTCTTCAGGCGGCGGGTCGGGAGGTCACGATCCTCGAGGCGAGCGACGGGCCGGGAGGCCGGGTGCGCACCGATATCGTGGACGGTTTCCGGATCGATCGCGGCTTCCAGGTTCTCCTCACCGAGTATCCGGAGGTGAAGGCGGCCCTCGATCTTCGCGCTCTCGACCTGAAGGCCTTCGCTCCGGGCGCCATGGTCTTCAGGGACGGGAAGCGCACGACCCTGTGCGACCCCTGGCGGAGGCCCATCCAGGGAGCGCGCGGCCTGTTCGGACCCCCGGGCGGGATCAGCGACCGTCTTCGCCTCGCCACATTCCGCTCGCGCATTTCCCTCGCGTCGGAGGCCGAGTTGACGGCGCCCACGGGGATGTCCTTCGCGGAGGCCCTGCGCGCCCACCGGTTCTCCCCCGACTTCATCGACGGTTTCTTCCGGCCTTGGTTCGGCGGGATCACCCTCGATCGATCGCTTTCATCCGACGCGGGCTTCTGTCGGTTCGTCTTCCGTTGCCTCGCCCATGGGGAGGCGGCGGTGCCGGCCCTGGGAATGGGCGCGGTGTCGGATCAGCTGGCCTCGCGTCTGGCTCCGGGCGTGCTTCGTACGAATTGCCGGGTGACCGCCATCGAAGGCTCCGTGGTTCGCCTTCAGTCCGGCGAGACGCTCGATTCGAACGCCATCGTGGTCGCCACCGAGGGCCCCGAGGCGGGACGCCTGCTTCGCCGGCCCGGGGCCGGATCGAAGCCCGTCACCTGTCTCTCCTTCGCGGCGCCAAGGCCCCCCTTCCCCGGCCCCTGGCTCGCCCTCAACGGCGGGGACAACGGTCCGGTCAACAACCTGGCGGTCATGACGAATGTGGCCTCGACCTACTCGCCCGACTCCCGCGCCCTCATTTCCGCGACCCTCCTCGGCCCCATCGCCTCCGACAGCGACGCCGCTCTCGCCGGTCAAACCATCGCGCAGTTGCGCGGCTGGTTCGGAGAAGAGGTCGATTCGTGGACCCTGGTGAGGGTGGATCGGATTCACCATGCCCAGCCCCTGGCCACCACCGCGCCGGGGTTCCTCCGCGCCGGCCTCTACCTCGCGGGCGATCACACCCAGCAGCCGTCCGCGCACGGGGCGCTGCGGTCGGGACGCCTCGCCGCCGAAGCCATACTGGCTTCGGCCGTCTAGAGACGGGCTTTCAGGCTGGCAAGAATCGCCGCTACTTCCGCGCGCTTGATGTGGTCGCTGGCGCGGTTGACCACGAGTCGCGCCGAGGTGGTGGCGATGTCCTCGACCACTTCGAGACCGTTCTCCCGCAGCGTGCGGCCGGTCTCGACCATGTCCACGATGCAGTCGGCGAGGCCTAGGCCCGGGGCAATCTCCACCGAGCCCTGAAGCTTCACGATCTCGGCGGCGAGGCCGCGCGCCTCCAGGAAGGCCCGGGCGACGTTCGGGTACTTGGTGGCGACCCGCAGCGTGGTGGGCCACGCCTCCGCGAAGCCGCTCGAAGGCGGGGCCGCGAGCACCATGCGGCAACGCCCGAAGCCGAGATCGAGGGGGACGAGCACGTCGCTCCCGGACTCGAGCAGGACGTCGCTGCCGCAGATGCCGGCGTCGGCGACGCCGTACTCGACATACACCGGCACGTCCATGTCCTTCACGAAAAGGAAGCGCAGGCCGCCCGCCTCCACGATGAGACGCCGCGTGTCCTGCGGAGGGAACGGGAGCCCGGCCTTCGTGAACAGCGCCTCCGCACCGGTCAGGAGCCGGCCCTTGGACAAGGCGATGGTGAGGGTCACGCCTTTCCCTCGAAGCGGATCTTCTCGCCGCGGGCCCGTCGGGCGCGGGCCTCCTTGACCGACTCTCCGAGGGTTCGGCCCTTCACCGTGGCCGGAGGGACGCCCTCATCCAGGTTCGCCGACCCGCCCCGCTCCACCAGCAGGGCGAGCCGATCGAGGCCGAGCATGAAACCGATCGCGGGCATGGGGCGTCCGAGCCGGCCCAGCAGGGAGTCGTAGCGCCCGCCGCCGCCCACGTCGAACCCGAGGTCGCGGCCGTAGATCCGGAACACCAGGCCGGTGTAGTAGTCGAGGCTCCGGCTCTCCGACAGGTCGATGGCGACGCGTCCCCGCAGACCCGCCTCATCGAGAGTTCGGGTCACCGAATCGAGATCGTCGAGGGCGGCGCGGGCCCGTTCGATGCCGGCGAAGGCGAGCCTCGCGGAGGCGATGGACTGTCGTATGCCGTTGTCTTCGGCCAGGCCCACGAGGGCGCGCCGCGCGATCTCCGAGCCCGTGGCGCCTTCGAGCGCCTGACCCACGGCCAGCGGATCGCGCCGGTTGAGGCTCGCAAGAGCGGTATCGCGACGGGGATCGTCCACGGTCAGGCCGGCCTCGTCGAGCAGCGAGGTCACCACGCCCGCGTGACCGAGCGCAAGCACGAAGTCCTTGACCCCCGCGGCCTCCAGGCACTCGATCGCGACTGCGATCACTTCGATGTCCGCCGCGGGGCCGCCCCCGCCCAGGAACTCGAGGCCCATCTGGTGGAACTCGCTCTGCCGCCCCGCGCGGGGCGGCTCATAGCGCACCACCTCGCCCGAGTAGTAGAGGCGGAGAGGCGCTTCGATCTGCCTGAGCCGGCCCGCCGCGATCTTCGCCACGAGACTGGTGAAGTCGGGGCGCAGGGCCAGGGTCGTGCCCTCGCGGCCGGTGAAGGTGTAAAGCTTCGAGGCCAGGGTCGGATCGAAGGTCGCCGCGTCGTCGAAGAGCGGCGGCACGATCTCGTCGTAACCCCAGCCTTCGAACACCGACACCACCCGGGCCTCGATGGCGCGTCGCGCCCGGGCTTCATCGAAAGCGAAGCACGATGCCCCCTGAGGCAGTTGGAGGCGCGTGTGCATGGGACGGGGATTCTATCCGCAGCCGCCCGCGGGACCTCGAGCCCCGGTAGCGGGCCGGGCTCGCCATCCATGAGCGAGCCCGGCCCCGCGTCGTGTACGACCGCCCCTTTTTACGGCGTGCCGGTAGCGTTCAAAGCATCAAGCTCGCGGGCGAGGCGAGCGTGCACTTGAAGGCGCCTTCCGATGTCGCCGCCACATATCTTTTTTCGCATCGGTCACCGCTGCCGCTGGTCACAGGGCCGACGCGATCTTCCGGGCCAGCGAGCGGAACCCCGCCTCGGTGGGATGGAGCTCGGTCTCCCAGTCGTTCTCGTACAGCACGGACGAGAGGGTGTTCCGCAGGTCGACGTGAATCAGGTTCGGGAGTTCCAGTTCCTCCACGAGGGAAACCTGCATGTCGTTCAAGCGATTGATGAGGTCCCGGATCACGCCGCGGTTCCGCTGCAGGTTCGTGTGGCCCTTGAGCCAGAACCCGGGGCGAAGCCACGGCCCCTTGGGCCGCAAGGGGCCCAGGGTGGCCCCCCGTCCGTCCGGCACGGGGTAGTCGTAGCCATGAATGACGATCTTGAGGGGAAGCCCGAACACGCCGCGAGCCACCGCGTCCACCCCCCCGATCCAGTGGGCGAGCGCCACCTTCAGGCGACCATCGACCACGCCGTCGAGAACGGAGGTATTGAGCGCGGGCAGCCCCGAGGCCACGTGATTGACCAGAGTCCCGAACTCCTCGCCGGTGAGGTCGTTCCCGCCGCCGCACAACAGGATCGCCTTCGGCGTGCGCCCGCTGAGCTTGACCCGGTGAAGCAGCCGGTGGAAATCCCCCAGTTGCCGGGGATTGAAGGACATGTCCTCGAGGGTGTCTCCACAATGCGCATTGGCCTCCACCTCGTAACCGAGGTCCTCGAGAGCGGAGAGCACGTCGCCCCCGGGATGATCGAACCAGGAATCGCCCTCCGCCACCAGGAGCCCCTGAGGCCCGGGCCGTGACGAGCGAATATGCAGATTCCTGGCCGTGACCAGCTCGATCCCCCCGGCCTTTCCTTTGTGGAAGGCCGCCCGGGCGTCGAAGGTGGCGTTCCTCCCAGCCTCCCTGGAAGGCTTCTCCGATTCCCCGGTTCTGTTCGCTGTGGGCTTTTCAGATTCGAACATGGCGCTCCGGACGGCTTCAAGATCCTACGAAGGCATAGACGGAACGGCGGCGGACTTTTCAGGGACGCGCGAAGATCGCCTCGGAGCGCCCCGGCGACCATCGGAAAGATTTCGGCATGGTAGGACGCCCCCCTCCGCCGGCACAAGGGGTTTCGCGCGCCACCGACCGTCGTGGCGTTATTTGGCGTGGGTCGGCGCGCGCCCGAAGTTCATTCCTCTGAACATCGGGGCGAGGGCGGGGCGGGGTGCCTCAGGCGCGAAGCATCCCGTGGCGCAGCATGTCCGCGATCTCCTTGAGGACGTCATCGGAGTTCTTCCCAAAGTGGTTCTTCACGCCGAAGACGAATTCCACCGCGTAATAGTGAAGGAGGAACCGGCTCGCCAGCATGATGGCGGAGACCGGCGAGACCCCGGGCCGGAGTTTCGCCTTGATTCCGGCCTGGCCCGGGTGGACGGCCATGAAGGCCTCGAAGCGCTGCGCCATCTCGGAGTAGAAGCGCCGGATGTGCTTCCCGTCGAACTCGACGACGTCCACGTAGATGAGCGCCACATAGGCCTTGTACCGGCGGACGCTCTCGCGCGACGCGCGGCCCAGAGCCTCGAGGTCATCGGGGAAGGCCCCTTCGGCCAGGGCCTTGTTGAAAGGAAAATCCGGGGCCGCGAGCAGGGCGAAATACCGCTCGAGCAGCGCCCGGAAGATCGACTCCTTGTCCGGGAAGAGGTGATAGACGTTCCCGGTCGACAGCTGGGCGGCTTCGGCGATCTCGCGGATGTTGGTGCCGCGATACCCCTGCTTCGAAAAAAGCCGGAGCGCCTTGTCGAGAATTCGCTTGCGACTCCGGTCCGATCGGTCCTGCTGGAGCATGCCTGATTATCGCCGAGGGTAGCCGGGGCCCTTCGGCGAGGCGGGTCGGATCAAGGAGCCTCGGTGAAGAATCGCGAGAGAGCCTCCCTGGCCTGAGGCTCGGAGAGGGTTGGCGCGTGACCGACGTCGTCGACTTCGACGAAGGCCAGGCCCGGCGCCTCCCGGCGCATGCGCGCGGCGGTTGGGGCATCCAGGACATCCGAGATGGCGCCGCGCACGAGCAGGGTCGGCCTTCCGGTTGCGAGCTTGCGGAACATCCCCCAGACCAGAGGCGTCATCAGCCAGACCAGGATCGGGTTCATGGGCCGGAAGACCTTCGGATCGCACTCCAGTACGGGCGCGCCATCGGGGCCCTCCTTGAAGATGCGGCGCGCGAACACGCCCCACTCCGCGTCCGTCCAGCGCGGGAAGGCGACACCTCCGGTCTGGCGCGCATAGGCGATCGCGTCCGGCCAGGACCGGAGCGCGGGCGTCTTTCCCGCGTAGCTGGAGATCCGCGCGATTCCGGCCTTCGCGATCACCGGACCGACGTCGTTGAGGACCGCGCCCCCGATGCGATCGAGATGCTTGCCGGCCAGGGTCATGGTCACGATGCCGCCGAGCGAGGTGCCCACGAAGAGCGCCCGCGGGAAGCTCAGCCCGTCCAGGAGCGCCACCATGTCCGCGGCGTAGGTCAGCGGGATGTAGCGGCTTGGGTTCGGATCCCGGTTGGACCGACCGCGGCCGCGCAGGTCCACGGCGATGACCCGTCTCCCCATCGACGCAATCCACGGCGCCACCTCCTCGAAGTCCCGCGAATTGCGGGTCAGGCCGGGGATGCAGACGACCGGAAGTTTCTTCCCATCCGCCGGGCCGTAATCCCGGCCGAAGAGATTCAGCCCGTCAGGGCTGCGCCAGGTGACTTCACGATGCTCGCTCATGGTTCTTGGGCTCAGTCTTTCCTGGGTCTTTGAATGGACGCGGTGTTCGAAGTGGAGAAACGGTCCCGCATCTCGCGCTTCAGGGTCTTGCCCGCGGCGTTTCGGGGAAACTCCTGGTAACGGACGACGTCGCGGACGCGTTGAAAGCGCGCCTCCACATTGGCGTTGATCCAGTCGCGCAGCTCCTCCTCCGAAACCGAGGCGCCCTCGCGAAACACCACCGCCGCGATCGGGGCTTCGCCCCACTTGGGATCGGGGACGCCGAAGACCGCCGCTTCCTTGACCGCGGGATGGCGGACGATCACTTCCTCGATGTCGCGCGGAAACACATTGGCCCCGCCGGAAATGATGAGGTCCTTCTTGCGGTCGACGAGATAGAGGAAGCCGTCGTCGTCGAGGCGGCCCAGGTCGCCGGTACGGAGCCACCCGTCGATGATGGCCTGCGCGGTCAGGTCGGGCCGCTCGTAGTACCCGGGCATCATCAGGGGCCCTCGTCCGGTGATCTCGCCCACCGCCCCCTTCACCACGTCGCGGCCGTCGTCGTCGAGGATGCGGATCTCGAAGAACGCGGGAGGCACGCCCACCGAGCCGGTCTTGCGCGTGGCGTCATCGCGATCGAGGATGGTCACGAAGCCCTCGGTGAGCCCGTAGAGCTCGTAGAGGCGGTTCGGGAACCGACGCGTCAGCTCCTGTTTGTGCTCGAGGTGGAGGGGCGCTCCCACGGAACCGATCATCTGGAGCGACGGGAGATGCTTCTCGTGGAAGTCCGGGTTGTCGAGAAGGGAGACGATCTGCGAGGGCACCATCATCACGTGGGTCACCCGCTCCTCGGCCACCGCCTTCATGTAGGCCCGCGCATCGAAGGCCTTGTGAAGGACGAAGGTTGCGCCGAGATACAGCCACGGCATCAGGGTGAGGAAGGAGCCGTTGAACACCAGCGATCCCGCGTGCAGGACGACGCTTTCGGGAGTCATCCGCCAGGCCGAGGCGAACAGAGTGCAGTAGGCCGCGCGGATGGCGTGCGTGTGAACGATGCCCTTGGGCAGGCCGGTGGTGCCGCTGCTGTAGATGATATTGAAGGGTGCCTCGCCCGGGACGTGGGCGGGCGGGGTCTCATCGTCCGTAGCGGTCTCGACCACCGCGGCGTACCTCGCCCCCCATTCGGGCGGCGTCCCGGTAAAGAGGTAGCGGTGGTCCGCGATCCCGGGCAGCGAACCCCGGATCGAACCCAGGGTCTCCCCGAACGAGGCATCCGCGACCACCGCCGCGGTGTCCGAATCCTCGAGGAGGGTCTTGAGCGCAGGGCCGCGGAGGAGCGGGCTCAGCGGAACCACCACCATCCCGGTGCGGGCCGCCGCGAGGTAGACCTCGAGCAGCTCGAGACAATTACCGAGGACGGTCGCCACCTTGTCCCCCGGGCCGAGGCCGAGGCCCTGCAGGGCGCTCGCGGTCCGGCACACCCGCCGCTCGAACTCGCGGAAGGTGAGCCGGACGTCGCCGAAGACCACGGCCGGATGCTCCGGCCGGTATCTCGCGTGATGGCTGAGGAGGCCCGCGATGTTCATGGCGCAGCCGCTTCGCTCTAGAAGGTCAGACGCACTCCCAGCTGGAACTCGCGCGGAGGGAGAGTCGCGAGGTATTGGCCGAAGCGCGGGTTCGGAACGAACGCCGCGGTC
Organism: Vicinamibacteria bacterium; assembly: GCA_044229175.1. Lineage (GTDB taxonomy): Bacteria > Acidobacteriota > Vicinamibacteria > Fen-336 > JAGNNV01 > JAGNNV01. The sequence continues at coordinate 141,172 of JBGATM010000004.1, forward strand.
TTGTTCGTGAGGGTCGGGCCGGACAGGTACTGGCCGCTTTGAACCGAGTTCACGTCGTAGTTCACGGTGTTGAAGAGGTTGAAGCCCTCGGCGATGGCGTCGAGGCCGCCCTTCTTGCCGAGACGGAACCGGCGGGTCAGGCGCAGGCTGACCTGCTTGAAGGTCGGGCCGTCGGAGGAGAACCGCGCCACACCGTCGGCTCGGTCGGAGTTCTTGCCGTCACCGTTGCGGTCGTAGCCGAGACGCCGGTTCCAGGGCTGGCCGGAGCCGTATTCGAGGATCGGAGCCACGGTGAAGGCCGCGGGCAGACGGAAGACCGCGGAGATCACGGCGCGGAAGCGTTCATCGCCCCGGCCGCGACCGAACTCGGCCTCGATGTTCGAAGGATCGCTCGGATAGTCGACGAGCGCGGGGCTGAAGTCGTCGTTGATGTTCTTCTTGTCCGCCCAGGTGAAGGAGGCGGCGATGATGTGGCCGCCCTTGATGGTGCCGTTGATGCTGGCGATCGCGGCCTTGTACTCGGAGTGGCCCTCGTTGGTGTAGGTGTTGATCTGGTCGTAGGCGGTGTTCGGTCGGGCCGCCCCGCCCGCGGCGACCACCGCGTTCCCCGCGAAGTTCTTGTCGCGAACGATGATCTCGTTCTTGCCCTTGACGTAGACGCCCTCGAGATCGAAGTACAGGCCGGTGCCGCCCAGCTTCGTGGTCCAGCCCAGGGTCGCCTGGGTGGCCTGCGGATTCACGTAGGACTTGTCGAGGAGCGTGATCGCCACCTTGAGGGGCAGGCCGGTGTTCTTCGGATTCGCGGGATTGAGGGCGAAAGCGGGAAGCCCGAGAAGAGCGCCGTTCACCCGCTGCCCGATCACCCGGCCGGTGATGCCGTTCTGCTGCAGCTCGGCGAAGGAAGGAACCAGGAGGAAGCGGCCGGTGAAGAGGCCGACGCCGCCCCGGATCACGTTCTTCCCGTTGCTCGCGGGATCCCAGGAGAAGCCGGCGCGGGGCTGAAGATTGTTGGTGTCGCGTCCGCGGGCCGAGGGGATGAGCGGATGGGTGAAGGCGGGGTTGTTGCCGTTGGTGTCGAGGTCGTAGCGCAGGGCCAGGTTGAGGGTCAGGTTCGGCTTCGGACGGAAATCGTCCTGAATGAAGCCCGAGATCTGGTTGGTGCTGATGGTCGCGTCGCCGCTTCCCTCTCCATACACGTACAGGAGCGGGAGGGCCCGCGAGTCGGTCACGTAGAACATCACCCCCGCCGGATACACCGGGAAGTTGAAGCGGTCCTTGATGTGCATGAGCGCGCCGCCGAACTTGATGTCGTGGGTGGCCTTTCCCTGTTCGATGTGCCAGGTGAAGGTGTCGCGCACTTCGAACTGAGTGCTTTGGCCCAGCAGGCCGCCGATGATGTTCTCGCCCGTGACCAGGGTATTGCCCGACGAGAAGTATTCGGCGAGGGAAGTCGAGTTGGGCGGCTCTTCGTACTTCCGGCCGCCGACCTGGAACGAAAGCTGGTTCACCTTCTTCGAGCTCGGGGTCCACGAGTGTCCGGCGGTGAAGTTCCAGTTGTCGCGATTGAGCTGCATGCCCGAGGAGACGTCGTTCACGCCCCCCACCCGGAAGTTCTCCTCGCGATAGCGCTCGTAGACGAACTTCGCCTTCAGGTGCTGCTGATCGTTGATCTGATGGTCGAGGCCGAGGAAGGCCAGGGTCTGCTTGAAGGGATGGGGCACGTCGGCGGCCGTGGACGCGTAGGCGCCGCCGGGACGGAAGAGGCTCACGTTGTCTTCATTGATCTGCTCGACCGACGCGAAGAAATGGGTCTGGTCGCGCGCGATGGGCCCGCCGAGGGTGAAGCCGAACTGCTGCCGGGAGAAGTCGTTCTTCTGCAGGTCCAAGGCACCCTGGGAGCGGAGCGATTTGTCGCGGAAGAAGCCGAAGGCGCTGCCCGAGAAGTCGTTGGTTCCGGACCGGGTCACGATGGACAGACCGCCGCCCGCCGACCCGCCCACCTCCGCGTCGAAGCGATTGGCGATGACCCGGAACTCAGCTACCGCGTCCTGGGAGAAGCGCGCGCGGGCCAGGCCGGCCGAGGGATCGGTGAAATCCACGCCATCGACGAGGATGGTGGATTGGCTCGCGTTGCCGGCCGCGCCGATGACCGGGCCGCCGCCGATGAACCGGAAACCGCCTCGTTCGCGCTGGACTCCGGGGGTGAGGAAGGCGAGCTTCTGAAAGTCGCGGTCGGCCACGGGCAGGGATTCGATCTGCTCGGGCACGATGTTGGTGGAGGAGTCGAGCTTGTGGACGTCGACGAGGGGGATCTCCCCCACCACCGTGACCTCCTCGGTGGCCGCGGCCTTCAGGGCCACGGTGAGACGGACGGTCTGGCCCACGCGAAGAATCAGGGTCTCCTTCACCGGCGCAAAGCCGGCCAGAGTGACGCGGAGTTCATAGCTCCCGGGCGAGAGAGCCGCGAACCGGACCATGCCGCGCGCTGAGGTGATGTCGAGCCGGGAAAAGCCCGTGGCGGGCTGGCTCAGCGTGAGGTTGGCGCCTTGAAGGACGCCACCCTGGGGATCGGTGATCGTGACTTCGGCCACCGCGTCCGCCACCTGGGCCTTCGCCTCGGGTGCGACGAGGAAGGCCAGGCCCATGGCCAGGGCGCGGATGCGAAGCTTCGACAGGGCAAGGCGGGATCGAACAGGGGACATGAGGTTTCTCCGGAAGAGGAGCGATCGGCGGCGTCTCAACAAACCGAACGCTCGTTATGTAATTGAACCGTACTCCGGGTTCCCCGGCGGCGTCAAGCGGTTTTTTCGAAGGGGGGGCTACAGCCGGTGGTGCCGATAGGCGGCGACCAGGCGGGAGAGGAGCGCGATGTCGGCCCGAATGCGCTCTCCCTCCTCGGTATCGCCGACCAGGCGCGGCGGGTCGAAATCGCGGATGGTGGCGAGGGTGGGAATGATGTCGACGCCGTCGCGCACCGCCGCCGCCACCGATTCGAAGTGGTGATGGCGGGCCAGGAAGGTGCGCCCGGATTCGAGGACGAGGGTATAGCCGTGGTCGCCGTAGGCCTCGGAGAAGGCGCCGTCGATGGTGATGGCGTTGCCGCCTCGCTTCACCGGCGACTCCCCCGCGTCGATCTTCACCGGAACATGGCCGTTCACGATGAGGCCGGACCGGTCGCACCCGAACTCCTCCAGCACCCGCTCGCAGAAGGCCCGGTCATGGATGAGGGTGAAGTAGGGATTCTTGGTTTCCCGCTGAAGTGCCGGGTCTTCGATGAGATCCCGTTCCAGGGTGGTGATCCGGTCCTTGCCGAACATGGGCGAGAGCGGCCCGCTCCAGAGGTACCAGAGGAAATCGAGATCCCTGGGCTCGCGATGATTGAGGGCGCGGGCAACCACGTCGTCGATGGCGTCGAAGAGGGCGCGCCCGGCGCGGGGCTCGCCGTCTATGGCCAGGGAGAGGAAGGCGCCGCCCTCGTCCACCGGCACGCAGCCATGGAAGATGAGGTGATTGTCGCGTCGCAGCCAGGAGGATCCGCGGGCGACCATGAAGCGCGCGTGGTCCCACAGGAGAGGACTCTTGAGGAAGGAGGTCCGCAGGCGATCGAGGCACAGCCGCTCGCCTTCCGAGAGGGCCTCCGGATCGGCGGGATCGACGGTCGGGAAATGACGGTCCTTCAGGGGATAGGCCTTCCCGTCCACCTGGATCGTGCCCTTCTGCAGGTCGATGGTCCGGAACAGCCGGCGTCTTTCGAGGTTCCACTCGGGATGGCGCGCGATCATCTGTCCTTCGAGCTTGAACTGCATGACCGCCGCGGCCTTCTGCATGCGCGCGATGGTGAGGGTCTCGCGCAAGCCGGTGCCATGAGGCATGAAACACGACGCGGGATCGTCGCCGTAGTCCGTGCGTACGAGCCGCTCGAGCGGCTGCATGGTGATGCCATAGCCCTCCTCGAGCTGCGAGAGACGGCGATACCGGGTGGAGATGCGAAGGACGTGCGCGATGAGCGCGTCGTGCCCCAGGGCCGCCCCGAGCCAGGCGAGGTCGTGATTTCCCCAGGTGATGGCCACGCGGGGCAGGTTGCGCAGGTACTCGATCACCCGGTCGCCCCGGGGCCCGCGATCGACGCAGTCTCCGGCCACGACCACCTCGCTCACCGCGAGATTCCGGACCACCCGGACCACGAGGCGGATGAAGTTGATCTCGCCCCCCTGCGCCAGCAGGGGATCCACGATGGCCGCGACATAGGCGGCCCCCCGCGCCGAAAACGATTCGTGCAGCATCTCCCGCAGGATCTCCGCGTACTCGGCGGGAAGGACCTCTCCCACCCGCTGGATGCTGGTGCGACTCGCCAGGGTCTTGAGCACGATGAGCAGGTCGTCAACCGCGCGCAGGACGAAGGCGCGGCGATCGTCCGCGGAGAGGCCCTTGAGCCTCTGCTCCAGGGTCTCGACCGGATAGAAGAGGAGGGTCAGCAGCTGGGCGATCGCCGGCGGGCGGTGCCGCGAACACCCGGTCCACCAGCGGCCGCAACGTGCCCGAGGCGTTGTTGATGATGTGACGCATCTTCGCGTCCTCGCCGTGGACGTCGCTCATCACGTGGATCGAGCCCTTGGGAAGGGTCAGGTCCGCGGTGAGGCGCGCGATCTCGGCGGTCGCCGACGCTTCGTTCCTGAACTGCTTGGACAGCGCGCGAAGCGCGGCGAGGTCGGAGACCCCATCAAGGGCGGCGTTGGGCATGAGGGCTTTTACCACGGCCGCCCCGCCCTGTCGGGGAGGATGACCCTAGATGGCGCCCGGGCGACCGAAGAGATACCCCTGCATCAGGTCGCAGTCGAGCGCGGCGAGCGCATCCCGCTCTCCCTCCGTCTCGACCCCTTCGACGATGCAGCCGATTCCCAACTGGCGGGTCAGGTTCACCAGGGAACCGACGATCTTGCGCTTGATCGGTTTGGTATCCACATCCCGAATCAGGGCCTGATCGACCTTCACGAACTGAGGGTCCATCAGGGCCAGGCTCGACAGTCCCGCGTACCCGCCGCCCAGGTCGTCGATGGCGAAGCGATAGCCCTTCTCTCGCAGCGCGGTGGAGCGTTCTCGGATTTCCGGGAGCTCGCTGATGGGCGCGCGCTCCGTCACCTCGAGGACGACCCGCTGAGCAAACTCCGAGAGAGCGTCCTCGCCCTCGCCGATCGGCCCCATGAGTTCCTCGACGTCGACGTTCACGAAGAGGGTCAGGTCCGCGTTTCGCCGCAGGGCTTCGGCCGCGCGAGAGTGAACCACGCGCCCCAGGTCGCCCACCAGGCCCACGGAGACCGCGAGCCCGAGCAGGTCGCGGGGGTCGCGCACCTGGGCCTCGCCGTTGCGGGCGAGCGCCTCGAACGCGAAGGCCGGCTCGCCGGGGTGCCCCAGGGAGATGATGGGCTGGAAAGCCAGCCAGAGGGAATCCAGAGCGCGCTCGAAGAGCTGCCGCCGCTCGCGAAGGGACAGGTTCTTCCACGACTCCGGCGCCCCCGCGGACGGTCCGCGGGGGGCCGAAATCGGCCGAGTGAGGAACTCGACGGTGTGGGCGGAGCCGAAATCGAGGGGCGACATAGGAGGTGCGTACTGTATACAGACAGTACCCGATCCAAGTCAACTATTTTTCGGATTTTTCTCGGAATCGATTTCGGGACGCTCGCTCCCCAGGGTGCGGAGTCCCGCGGGCAGCGAATCTCGCTCCATGGCCGCGGCCGAGCGCATCAACTGACGGAACGATTCCACCTGCTCGTGATCGAGCGCGCGGAAGTCGTGAAGGGAGTCGCCGAAGGTCTGGTAGGGCTCGTGGTGCGAGGGCTCGATCGACGCCCGCGTGCGACTGCCCCGGATGCTTCGGACCACCAGGCGGATGCCGAAGCCGATGACGGTAAGACGAAAGCGAAAGCGCTCCTCGTAGCTGCTCAGAAGTTCGTGCAGCCACTGCGCCACGCGGGTGAGCGAACGTGTCTCGGCCAGTTTGAATTGCGCGGGCCGCACCGGGGCAACCGGAACGATGGCCTCGGCCATGCGCGCGTATACCGACAGGGCGCGCAAGCGTCGCTGCCGATCCTCGGCGGCCTCTTCGATGGTGTCGGCGGCGATGGCGAGCAGGCGGACGGCTTCGTCATAGGAAAGGGAGGCTTTGCGCTTGAGCGCGAGGTCGTAGGTGTGCGTCGCGATCTCGGTATCCTCGGCGAGGCGGGTGCGAAGGGCTTCGGTCGCGGTCTCCGCGCGGCCCGAGAGGACGAAGTCCCACCGCCGGAGCGCCCGATTCCGGTCGAACCGGCCCAGGACGAAAACCACCACCCCGGCGGCGATGGCGGCGAGAAGGACGGGGATCACTCGGGGATCAGTCCTTCCGCCACGCCGCGTATGCCCAGTAGGCCGCCATCACGTCATAGGCGGCGGCATTCAGAATGTTCAACCGCGGAATCGCCCCCCAGCCCAGCCGACCTATCAAGTCCACGCAAATGACGAACACGACAAGGTACGGGACGTAGGCAAGGATAATGGCCCTCAGATACCCCCGAATGGGGATCTGGTACCACACGACCAGCAGGGCCACGGCGGTAAGACACCAGATCCCCGCGGTGGTCACGCTTGGCTGGTAACGCCAGAATTGTGAGTAGGGCGAGTTCGGAGTCAAGAAGAAGATCGCCGCGGTCGAAGCGGTCACCGCAAACGCGAGCAGGAAGCGAACTCGGCCGGCCACGCCACGAAACGCCGAGAACGCCCTGAAGGACAATTCCAGAGCGATCGCGAACAGAAGGGAGTCATAAATCCCCTGCTTCACCAGGTAGAGGGCGGGAGTGTTCCCCTTAGGGTCGACGAGAAAGAGCCCGGTAAAACCGGCTGACGCCAGCACCAGCAACGTGAAGGCAATACATTGGGCAACGCGCTTCCGACGAAGGATTCCTGCCAGCACCGCGACGGCGAGTGCAAACCCCAATACGATCAGCGCGCGGTGAATGACGGGCACAGAACTCTCTGCGGGGTCGTCCTAGGCGGTCAGCGGCTTCGCCAGGCGGGGAACCTTCTTGCGCGCGATGCCAAAGGCCGCCAGACGCATGTACAAGGTCCGACGCGTGACTCCCAGCTCACGAGAGACACGGGCGATATTCCAGTCGTTCTCTTCGAGGATGCGAAGGATGTTGGCGCGATTGGCATCGGCGCGATTCACGTTCGGCAGGCGGGAAGCCGACGGTTCACCGAGTGCGCTCACCGCCTTCGCCATGCCGAGAAGGAAGGGACGAAGTTCCTTGGCATCCGCGGTTCGCGGATTCTCGAGATAGATCCAGCCCAGCTGCGCGTCCCGGTCGCCGATCACGGGAGCGAGAGCGAAGCCTGACGCCGACACAACCTCCCCCTTCGCGAGGCGAGCGCGATGATCCTGGAAGCGAATCGGCAGACTGCCGAGCCCGCCAAGGGACAGCCGATACGAAAGGAACACGCTGGCGTTATCACCTTGAGGAACCAGGACGGCACCACCCTCGGCCCCGGCAACGTCGCACATCTTCGAGAGCAGACGGTCGGCAGACCGACGAGGGTCGTCAGCGACTAGACTTTCAATCATGGAACCAAGTGAGTTCATGACTTTGGATTCTGCCACAGCCCGGCCCGGTTTCGAAACCGTGGCGTATACTTTGTGTATATTTCGTTCGTCAACTCCCCACTCCTTAGATAACCCGAAAGGAAACTGCCCATGCGAATGTTCTGGTCAATATTCTTCCTAGGCTCGATGCTTCTGATTGGCCTCGATGTTCGAGAACGTCGACAGTCCGCCTTTGCGGAGCCTTCCGAAGTTCCTGAGCGCACTGCACCCACGATGACCGATCCGGTCGGATGGCCAACCCCGAATCCCTAGACCGCTGCCCCGGGGGCGCCCCGTTCCCCTGGGAGCGGGTGCGCGGCCGGCCTCTTCGCTGGCCCGAGAATGCCGATGTCCCTCCGCCGCCCTCGTTTGCCAAAACTCCCCCGGCCGGAATAGCGTAGCGCCTTCGCGCCTTCACGACGTCACTGCGCTTTCCCCGGGAGATATCCATGACGACTACCGACCTCGACCAGCTGTCCGTCAACACCATCCGCACGCTGTCGATGGACGCCGTCCAGCAGGCGAACTCGGGCCACCCGGGCACGCCCATGGCCATGGCGCCCGTCGCATACACGCTGTGGCAAAGGCATCTTCGCTACGATCCCAACGATCCGGTGTGGCCGGATCGGGACCGGTTCGTCCTCTCCATGGGCCATGCCTCGATGCTTCTCTACTCGCTTCTTCACCTCGCGGGAGTGAAAGCGGTCAACCCCAAGTACGAGACCCTCGGCCGCCTCTCCGTGCCCCTCGACGACATCAAGCGTTTCCGCCAGCTCGACAGCCGCTGCCCCGGGCATCCCGAGTACCGCTGGACCTCCGGCGTCGAGACCACCACCGGCCCGCTCGGCCAGGGCTTCGCCACCAGCGTGGGCATGGCCATCGCGTCGAAATGGATGGCCACGCGCTACAACCAGCCGGGCTTCGACATGTTCACGGGGCGCATCTACGCCCTCGGCGGCGACGGCTGCATGATGGAGGGCCTCTCCCATGAGGCCGCCTCCCTCGCCGGTCATCTGAAGCTCGACAACCTCTGCTGGATCTACGACGACAACAAGATCACCATCGAGGGCCACACCCACCTCGCCTTCAGCGAGGATGTGGCCGCCCGCTTCCTGGCCTACGGCTGGAACGTCACCAAGGTGAGGGATGCGAACGACCTCGAGATGCTCGATCGCGCGTACCAGATGGCGCGGGAGACCAAGGGCCGGCCGACCCTGATCATCGTCGAAAGCCACATCGGCTACGGCGCGCCCAACAAGCAGGACTCCCATGCCGCGCACGGAGAGCCGCTCGGAGCCGAGGAAATCAAGCTCACCAAGCGTTTCTACGGCTGGCCCGAAGACTCGAAGTTCCTGGTGCCCGACGGAGTCACGGAGCACTTCGCGAAGAACCTGGGAGCGCGCGGCGCCTCTCTGCGCCAGGCCTGGATGGAGAAACTCGGCCGCTATCGCGAGGCGCACCCCGCCCTCGCGGAAGAACTCGAGCGCATTCAGAAGCGGCAGCTGCCCGAGGGATGGGACAAGAACCTGCCCACCTTCCCCGCCGACGCCAAGGGCATGGCCGGACGCGACGCGTCGCAGAAGGTCCTGAACGCCCTCGCCCAGAACGTGCCCTGGCTGATGGGCGGGTCGGCCGACCTCGCCCCTTCAACCAAGACCCGGCTCACCTTCGAGGGCGCCGGGGACTTCTCCGCCGACAACTACGCCGGTCGCAACTTCCACTTCGGGATTCGCGAGCAGGCCATGGGCGCGGTGATGAACGGGATGGCGCTCATCAAGGTCCGTCCCTACGGATCGGGCTTCCTGATCTTCAGCGATTACGGCCGCCCCCCCATAAGGCTCGCCGCCATCATGGAGATCCCGGTCATCTACGTGTTCACTCACGACTCGATCGGCGTGGGCGAGGACGGGCCGACCCATCAGCCCGTGGAGCACGTGATGTCGCTCCGCGCGATCCCCGGCCTCATCACCATCCGGCCCGCCGATGCCAACGAGGTCACCGAGGCCTGGCGCTTCGTCATGCCCCTTCGCAACGAGCCGGTGGCGCTCATCCTGACCCGTCAGGCCCTGCCCACCATCGACCGGACGAAGTACGCAGCGGCGAGCGGTCTCACCCGCGGAGCCTACGTTCTCGCCGATGCCCCGGATGGCAAGCCCGAGGTGATACTGATGGGAACGGGCAGCGAGGTGTCGCTGTGCCTCGCCGCGCACGAGCAACTCGCGGCCGAGGGCATCAGGAGCCGGGTGGTCAGCATGCCTTCGTGGGAGATCTTCGAACACCAGTCGCAGGCGTATCGGGACGAGGTCCTGCCGCCTTCGGTCACCGCGCGCGTCTCGGTGGAGCTTGGCACCACCCTCGGATGGAGCCAGTACATCGGCGACCGCGGACGGGCCATCGGAATGAAGACCTTCGGCGCCTCCGCGCCGCTTCAGGAACTGCAGAAGAAGTTCGGCTTCCGGCCCGAGAACGTGGCGGCCGCGGCAAAGGAACTCATCGCCGGGGCGAAGAAGTCATGAAGATCGCGGTCGGGTCCGATCACGCGGGTTTCCCGCTGAAGCAGGAGATGGCCGATCTCCTCCTCAAGGAGGGACACGAGGTCATCGACGTGGGCACCCACTCCACCGCCCCCGTGGATTACCCCGATTCGGCCGCGGCGCTCGGGCGCGCGGTCGCGGGCGGCCAGGCGGAGCGAGGCGTCCTGATCTGCGGCAGCGGTGTCGGCGCTTCCGTGGCCGCGAACAAGATCAAGGGCGTACGCGCCGCCATCTGTCACGACTCCTACTCCGCGCACCAGGGGGTCGAGCACGACGACATGAACGTCCTGGTTCTGGGTGGCCGGATCGTGGGCCCGGCACTCGCCGCAGAGCTCGTGAAGGCGTTCGCGGGCGCTCGCTATACCGCGGAGGAGCGCCACGCCCGGCGCCTCGCCAAGGTGCAAGCACTCGACAACCGGTAGTTCCGGGCTGGTGAGCGCGCTCACCCGGCGGGCCTCGCCGGTCGGGCTAGAGTTCGAAGAGGTCGGTCTTCGACGGAGGTTTCCCCAATGCGCCGCTTCTATTCCCTTCTGCTTCTCCTTGGATGTTCGAGCCTGGTGGCCGCGCGCGACAACGCCGCGGAACAGGCCAAGGCTCATCAGGACATCAAGGGTGTCCTGAGCCGCATGGCGAGCGCGGAAAAGGCGGGCGACGCCGCCGCCCTCGCCCAGCTGTACGAGGGCGACGCGGTTCTCCTTCCCTCCTCCGGCCAGCCGGTGCGTGGACGGGAAGACATCGCGAGGCGGTACCAGGCCATCTTCGCGGGAAACACCCCGCGCCTTCCCCTCGAGGCCGAAGAGGTGTGGGTCCTCGACGATCTGGCGGTCAGCCGGGGGGCGACCCGCGTCGCCGGACCACGCCTCAACGTGAAGGGTCCGGTCAAGAACCGCTATGTCATGACCCTCCGGCGCCACGGAGACGCCTGGGAGATTCAGAGCCTGGTCTGGAACCTGGCCCCGGCCGCGAAGTAGACCGTCCCGAGGCCGACGGCCTTGGAGCCCTGGGCCCGGACTACCGGACGTCGACGCCGTAGGGCAGGCGGGCCCAGACGGTCATGGACTGCTTGAGCACGCGCTCGCGGAAGCGGAGGGCCAGCGCCTCCGGCGACATGCGCGCGCGGACCGTCATGTCGTCCCAGCCGCTGGTCTCTTCGAAGAAGCGGTCGAAAGCGCTCTTGGGCGCCGGAAAGACGACCACGGCCACGTCCTGCGAGGCCGCGATCTTGGCCTTGTCCTTGGCGACCGCGAGGGCCTTGTCGAAGCCTCCCAGTTCATCCACGAGGCCCACCTTCTTCGCCTCCGCGCCCGTCCACACGCGGCCCTGGGCGATCTGGTGCACCGCCTCCACGTCCATGTGGCGGTTCTCCGCGACGAGGCTCAGGAAGCGGTCGTAGAAACGCGAGGCCAGGCCCTCGACCTTCGCCTGATCCTCGAGCGACCATCGCCGCGAAACGCTCGAGAACGAGCCGCCCTGTCCGAAGTCCACGTAGTCGTTGGTGATGCCGAGCTTGTCGAAGAGGCCCTTGAGGACGAACTTGCCGAAGAAGACGCCGATGGACCCGGTGATGGTCGTGGGATCGGCCACGATGGCGCTCGCCGGAGCGGACACGTAGTAGCCCCCGGAAGCGGCGTAGTCGCCCATGCTGACGATGACCGGCTTGTCCGCCACCGTGTTCTCCACTTCGCGCGCGATCACGTCGGAGGCGGACCCGGAACCGCCGGGCGAGTTGACGCGCAGAACCACGGCCTTGATCGAATCGTCCTCCGCCGCGTTCCGGAGCGCTTCGGCGATGGTGTCCGACCCCGCGACCGCGCCCGAGCCGAGACCGCCCTCCTGGCTCTCGCCGGAGAGGATCTCGCCGTCCACGAAGATCAGCGCGACCTTGGGCCGCGTATCGAACGCGCCGCCCTTGTCCTTGAAATCGCCCAGGTGACGATGTGTCTCGCCCGCCTCTTCCAGGGCCTCCTCGGGATACTCGAGCTTGTCCACGAGCCCGGCGTCGAGGGCGGAGGCGCCGTCGTAGGGACCGGCGGAGATCAGGGCCTCGATCTCGGCCTCGGTCTTCTTCCGCGACTTCGCCACCTCGCGGATGTACTCCCGGTACAGCCCTCCGATCAGGGACTCCATCTGCTCGCGGTGGGCCGCGGTGAACTTCTTCTCGGTGTACTGATTGGGCGCGTTCTTGTATTTCCCCATGGCGACGAACTGCGCCTCCACCCCGAACTTGTCGAAGGCCCCTTTCAGGAACATCACCTCGGCGGAGAGGCCGTGGATCTCGAGGATGGCCTCGGGAAGCGCCACCACCTCGTCGGCGCAGGAGGCGATGTAGTACTCCATGTTCCCGCTGTCCTCGAGAAAGGCGATCAGCTTCTTTCCCTTCGATCGCAGACGCCCCAGGGCGTCGCGAATCTCGCGGGCCCGCGCCCACCCGAGATCGGTCGCGGCGATGCGCACGAAGACGGTCTTGAGGCTGGGCTCGTTCCCGGCGCGATCGATGGCGCGGATGATGGCGGGGAAGGAAGGTGCGGTGCTCCCGGAAAACGCGCTCTTGAACGTGGGCGCCGGATTCTCGTCGAACGAACCATCGAGAGACACGAGCAGGACGTGGGAGTTCGCGTCCGTTTTCTTCCCCGCGGAGCCAAGACCCTGGTGCTGGACGAAATAAGCGAGGCCCCCGAGAACGGCGGCGGTGAACGACGCCACCAGAACCAGGCCCACGCCGATCCAAAAGAAGCGTCTTCCGCGCGACATCGCCATAGCCTGGTCCGTTTCTGTTCTGTTCAGTTACGCTTCGATCGAAGCCGCGCCCCTCGCGGCCGCGAACGTCTTCCCATTCCTAGAGGCTCGCGAGCGCGTCCACTTTCTGACGGGCATCCTGAGCGTAGGGGCTTTGCGGGTGACGGTTCATGAGGTCGGCATAGGCGCGTCGCGCCTCGAGTTTGTCTCCCGCCGACTCCAGGGACTCGGCGAGGCCGAAGAGAAGACGGTCCTTGGGAATGCCCGCCGCGTCGTCGGCGATGAGCGCCTTGTAGAAGGCCGCCGCGTCCTTGGCCCGGCCTGGCTGCTGCAGGATGATCTCGGCCAGCCGGAGCCTCGCCATGGAGGGTTCGAGGGCGCCTGGATCCCGCTGCGCCGCGATCTCCTTGAGCGCCGCCTCGGCCTCCTTCAGTTGACCGAGCTCGGCCAGGCACAGCGCGGAGTAGTAACGCGCGCGTCGGCCCGCCGGCATCGAGGAGTAGCTCTTCGCCACCTCGTCGAACATGGTCTTGGCCTTCTGGAACTTCTCGGCGGAGGTCGCGAAGGTCTGCCCCGTTCCCGGCGCCGCGGTGAGCGGGACGCCGACCCGGGCATGGTAGACCTCGGTGGCGCGGGCGAAGGCGGACTCGGCCAGCCCCGCGCGGAACTTCTGGCCGTAGTAGAGACCGGCAAGGACGAGGAAGAGGCCGATGACCGCGAGGGCGGGCTTCACCACATCGGCCCGGGTCAGGAAGCCGCGGGCCTCCTTGAGCGCATCGCCGACTTCGTCGCGCTGGAGTTCGTGTTTGAGTTCCTTGTCCAAAGCCAATCACCTTGCTGAGTTCTTCGACATTGTGGTGTGCCCGGAGGGACTTGAACCCCCAACCTTGAGCTTAGGATGCTCCTGCTCTATCCAGTTGAGCTACGGGCGCACGAAAAGTGCGAGGCCGCGAGTTTACCCGCCCTGCCTTGTTCCCGGCGAGGGCCGGGGCCATCTTTAGTAGTGGATGACGCTCGCGACTTTGTGCGGGGCGAGTTTCGAGCGCCCTTCGAGGAAGTCGAGTTCGATCAGGAAGGCGAAACCGGCCACGTCCCCGGCGGATCGGCTGACCAGCCGGGCCGCGGCTTCCGCGGTGCCTCCGGTAGCGAGGACGTCGTCCACCACCAGAGCGCTCTCGCCCTTGATGAACGCGTCTTCGTGCATCTCCAGGGTGTCTTCGCCGTACTCGAGGGCGTAGGTTTCGCGCACGGTGGCCCGCGGCAGTTTCTTCGGCTTGCGGATGGGTACGAAGCCGCACTGCTTCCGCTGGGCGAGGGCCGCCCCGAAGATGAAACCGCGGCTCTCGATGCCGATGATGCGCGTGTACTTCAAGTCGCGCGTCGCATGGTCCAGCCGCTCTATGGCCTCCGCGAAGGCCCTCGCGTCCGCCAGCATGGGCGTGATGTCGCGAAACACCACACCGGGCTTGGGAAAGTCGGGGACATCGTGGATGAAGTCTTTCAGATTGAGGGTCATGCTGGCGCGGGATCTTAAGGCAGGCGAAGCCTTGACCCTGTTCGCGAGCGGCAACTAACGTAGGTCGGTGACTCTCGAATCGATGCGCGGTCGCCTCGCCCTCTGGGCGGCGATCGGCCTGGCCGCCGGCACGGGATGCAACCGGCCGGCGGCGGCGCAGGCCGCTCCCTCCATCATCGTCGTGGTGGCCGAGGGCACGGGGTTTCCCTTCGAGGATCCGGCGTTCTCGAAGTCTCCCGCCCTGGGCCGCCTCCGCGCGAACTCCCGGCCGTTCGACGCTTCGTTCTCAAACGACGCGGCCTGGGCGAAGACGACGGAGACGCTCCTCGGCGGCGTTCGCGGCCGGGGAGGAGCCTCGCTGGTCGCGGCTATCAAGACGCGAGGCTACGTCTCGTCCGCGCTCTCCGCGGCGGGCGGCGCGATCGCCGGCTTCGATCGCGCGGTCAAGGCTGGCCCCTCGGAGGTCGCCACGCGCGTGCTCGAGGCCATGGACGCGGCCCGGGCCCAGCCGGCCCTGGTCTTCGCCACGCTCGATCTTCGAAACGTGCCGCCGAGCGGCGCCTCTCCCTCGGTCGAGGCTCCGCCCCTCGAAATGCCGGCGATTTCGCTTTTTGACCGCGGCCCGCTCGACCCCGTGCGCTTCCCCGTCATCCCCCCGCCCCGCGAACCCGCGGATCGCAGCGCCCTGGCCGCGCGGCGAAGCGCCGCGTTCGCCGTTCTCGATCGCGAGATCGGCGCCTTGATGGCCGGCCTCGACCAGCGCGGCCTCCTTTCGAAGACAGTGATCGCCGTCGTCTCCACCGGTCCGGCGCCGAGACCCGAGCGAGCGGCCCCTTCGCGGCCGGACCTTCTCTTCGAGGACTGGCTGCGCGGCCTCATCCTCATCCAGGCCCCCGCACTCGCCCAGCCGGGCGTTCCCGCCGCCACCCTCGCGCTCACTGCCGACGTGGCCCCCACCCTCGCGGCGCTGGCCGGCGCCACCCTCGCGAAGGGCGAAGGGATGGACCTCTCGCCCGCGCTCCGGGATCCGAAGCAGATGCCGCGGCAGGCGGTGCTTTCGAGCGCGGCGCGCGAAGCGCCACGCGTGGGGCGCAGCGTGAGGTCGCAACGCTTTCGATACACCCAGTGGCCGGATGGCAGCGAGGAGCTGTTCGACGAAGAGACCGATCCGCGCGAATGGAACAACCTCGCGAATGTTCCCGCGATGCAGGCGCAGAAGGCCGAACTCGCGAAGCGCCTGGCGCCCCCGCGCACCCCCGGCCCGGCCACCGCGGCCCGGCCGGCCTCGGGCCGGCGGCCGAACGTCCTGATGATCATCGGCGACGATCTCACCGCACAGTACGGGCAGTTCGGCGACGTGAAGACGCCGAACCTCGATCGCCTGCGCGCCCGCGGACGCTTCTACGACAAGGCCTACGCGCCCGCGCCTTTCTGCGTGCCCTCGCGAGCCGCGTTCCTCTCCGGCCTCTCCCCGGCCCGCCTCGAGCTTCAGCGGGAGAACGCGTTCGGCGAGATATTCACGTCCCGGATCCCCCTGCTGCAGGAACAATTCCGCGCCAATGGCTACTTCACCGCCTCGGTGGGAAAGGTCTGGGACTCTCAGCCCGGCGAGAAGCGCGGATGGGACCTGAACGAATGGCTGCCCCCGCTCGCCGCCGGCCAGGTGGAAGCGCCCCCGCGCCTCATGCCGAACATGCCCGTGGAGGCCGGCCCCACGACCAACCCGGATGAGGTCGAAGGCGACGGTCGACGGGCCCGGCTGGCCGTGAAGGTGCTGGAGGAGAAGCGCGACAAGCCCCTCTTCCTGGCCCTCGGCCTGGTGCGTCCGCACGTCGCGTGGGTGGCGCCGCAGAAGTACTTCGACATGTACCCGCCCGACCAGATCAAGTTCACGCCGGCGCCACTGGACGACACCAAAGACATCCCCGCCATCGCGGTCAAGAACCGCGCGCAGGGCCTTCCCGGCCTCATGCTCGCCGGTCGAGAGCCCGGCGGCTTTTCCGCCGACCCGGCCGAAGCGCGTCGCGGCATCGCGGCCTACCTTGCCTGCGTGACTTTCATGGACGCTCAACTCGGCCTCATCCTCGACGCCCTCGACCGCGACGACAAATGGAAGGACACGATCGTGGTCCTCTTCGGCGACAACGGGCACC
Organism: Vicinamibacteria bacterium; assembly: GCA_044229175.1. GTDB lineage: Bacteria > Acidobacteriota > Vicinamibacteria > Fen-336 > JAGNNV01 > JAGNNV01. The sequence continues at coordinate 157,720 of JBGATM010000004.1, forward strand.
ACTTCGGCGACCACGGGGGGCTGTGGCGGAAGAACACCCTCTTCGAAGAATCCCTGCGCGTGCCGATGATCATCGCGACTCCGGGGATGGTTCAGCCGGGGGTGTCCACCACCGCCCTCGCGGATCTCATCGACGTGTACCCGACGCTGGTGGAACTCACGGGAATCGCGCGGCCCGGGACGCTCGATGGAATTTCGCTCGCGCCGACCCTGAAGGATCCGAAGGCCTCGGTCCAGGACGCGCTCATTCAGTACCGCCCGACGGAACCGTCGAAGACGGGCTATTCGCTCCGCACCGCGCGGTACCGGTACACGCTGTGGCCCGACGGCTCCGAGGAGTTGTACGACTTGAGCGTCGATCCCGCGGGGCGAAAGGATCTGGCGCGAGAGCCCGGTCAGGCCTCCACGGTGGCCGCGCTGCGGAAGCGGATCGAGGGCCTGGTCCAGTAACCAGCCGCTATCGGATCTCGAAGCCCTGGTAACCGCGCCGCTTGATCGAGGTCACCACGGCTTCGTCGACGCGGCCGAACGAGGGCCCGCGGCGGACGTCGGCTTCGAACGCGCCGAGGGCCGCAGGCGTACCCTCGGCGTGAAGCTCGACCGACCCGTCGGGCAGGTTCCTCACGAAGCCGGACACTCCATGCGCCTCGGCGCGCTGCCGGGCGAAGTATCGGAACCCGACACCCTGCACCTGTCCGCGCACGATGGCATGAAACGAAACAATCTCACTCATTGATGTAGACTCCGCGTCCGTTTTGTTCGATTGATCGGGGCGTGGCTCAGCCTGGCTAGAGCGCCTGGTTCGGGACCAGGAGGTCGTAGGTTCGAATCCTACCGCCCCGACCACCCCTTCGCGGGTGACGTTCAGGCGATCCCGCCCTGGCCTTACTTCCCGGCCAGCAGCCGCGCCAGCGGGTCGATATCGGCGTGCGAGGTGGTGTCCTTGCCGAGCGGAGTGATCGACACGTAGTTGGCGCGGATCGCGCCCATGTCGTCGCCGTCGGCGGCGTCCCACTTGTCGAACGGCTCGGCGATCCAGTAGAAGGTGCGGCCGCGGGAGTCCTTGGTGATCGACACGCCGGAAGCGTGGCCGCGCATGCCCTGCCGCGTCACCTTGACGCCCTTGATCTCGGACGCGTTGCCGTCGGGGACGTTGAGGTTCAGAAGCACGCCGGGGGCGGGCGGAGTGGACAGCAGGATCTCGCACAGCCTCCGGGAGTGCTTCGCCGATTCGGTGAAGTCGATGGGTTTGCCGCGTGTGACCAGCGAACAGGCGCCCGCAGGAAGACCCCAGAAGGCCGCCTCCCGCGCGCCTCCCACCGTCCCCGAGTAATAGACGTCGTCGCCCAGGTTCGCGCCGCGATTGATCCCGGAGAGAACCACGCTCGGCATGGTCGTGAGCATGTTGGCGAGGGCGAGGATCACGCAGTCGGCCGGCGTCCCGTCCACGGCATACGTCGTGTCGTCGATCTTCTCGACGGTGAGCGGCCCCTTGATCGTGATGCCCTGGCCGCAGGCGCTGCGCTCGCGATCGGGAGCCACGACCATCACATCGCCGAGGTCGGCCACCGCCGCGCGCAGGGCCAGAAGCCCGGGAGCGCGGTAACCATCGTCGTTGGTGATGAGAATGAGCGGTCGAGGCATCCCTTCAGCTTATCGGGCTTCGACCGCGTCACCAAGGACCAGGCTTCGCCCCCGCGTCTCCCGCCTCCGAACGCGGCCTCGCGCACAGATGATCGGGCGCGTCCGTGGTTAGTCTTAAGGAGCCCACTTGAAAGGACGAGCACTGTGAACGACACCGCCACCACCCAGGTCCTGACCCACCTCACCAACATCTCCGGCTTCCTGCGCGAGATCGCTGCCGAGTTGAAGGCCATCAACCGCCGCGAGACGGCCAAGGAAGCCAGGAGGGCCGGAGAGAAGACCGCACGCAAGCCTCCAGCAGACAGATAGCTGGAGTGGATTCCGGGCGGACCAGCCAACGCTCCGGGTCCACAGGACGTGCTGAGCCGGATCTACTCCGGCGGAGTCCGTGGGGGTCTGGGGGGCGGGGTCGTTCGCGTGGCCCGCCGCCGAGCGAAGGCCCGATTCCTGAGTGGCTCCGCTTCGCGGACCCACTCCAGAGCAAAGTCGCTTGCGCTCGTTTGTCACTCCGGCGGAGTCCGTGGGGGTCTGGGGGGCGGGGTCGTTCAACGCCCCCCAGCTAAAAAATGGTCGGGATGGGAGGATTTGAACCTCCGACCCCCTGCACCCCAAGCAGGTGCGCTATCCAGGCTGCGCTACATCCCGACGTACGTCAACGAGCGGCGGAGTCTACCAGCGTTCATCGAATCACTCGACTCCTTTGTGCGAAAGAGCCGCGGACTATTTCCGATCGAGGACTTTCAGGAGGGCCTTGAGCTCTTCCTTTACTTCCTGCAGGATCGCGCGGGTCTTGTCGTCGCGCGCGACCGCGGGCTCGTTGGAGCTGGGCGGATGGGCCATGGCCGCGCGAATGGCCGCGGCGGACGGAGTGGGGCCGATCTTGGTGTCGGGCTCGACGCCCTCGAACGCCTGTTCGAGAACCGCGGGCGACACCGGGGTATCCACACGCCCCGCCTGCTCCTGCTCGATTTTTTTTCGGGCCCCGGCGACGGTGAAGCCTTCTCCGTAGAGGAGTTCCTTGATCCGGATCACCGTCTCGATGTCGCGCCTTCGATAGATCCTCTGGCCCGAACTGTTCTTCGCCGGGGCGAGGGTCGGGAACTCGGTCTCCCAATATCGCAGAACGTACGGCTGAATGTCCGTGAGCTCACAAACTTCGCCGATTTTGAAGAACAGCTTGTTTGGAATCTTACGTTCGACCATTGGACCTCAGACTCGCTTGGACATCACACGGCGGCTTCCGAGGAAACAGCGGCGGCGGCTTCAACTTGTGGGGAGGATCTGAAAAAGATGGACTTCCGCGACCGGATGGCGATGATGTCGCCGGTCTTCGGGTTGCGGCCGCGTCTCTCCCGGCGGGTCTTCACGAGGAACGTTCCGAATCCGGTGATCTGAACCTTCTCGCCCTTGATCAAACGCTCGCGCAGAAGCTGGAAGAAAGTGTCCACCAGACGCGCCGCCTCGCGACTGGAAAGACCGCCATGACGTTCATACACGGCGCGGGCGATATCGGCCTTGGTCAAACGGAGCTCCCTAACCTGGGGACAAGGGGGGCGAATTGTGGTGAAAGTGCTGAGAAAAATTCATTACATCAGCGCTTTAGGCCGGTGCAATTCAACGAGATTATGAGCGCCGGAGCCGCTTCTTGTCAATGCGAGATTTTGGAGACTCGAACTGACTTGAGGTGTCCGATGCCATCTCTTTTCCACTGTTGGGTTTACCATCAGTTCTGGGACGCGGAACCGCCTTCCGCATCTTGAAGGATTGCGGGCCGGATCGGGACCTCCGGACGCGAAGCCAGATCCGAATCGGCGAGCCCTCGAACCCGAATTCTTTGCGCAGACAGTTCACCAGGAAGCGCTCGGACGAGAAATGGAGCTCGCCCTCGCGGTTGACCGACAGCGTGAACGTGGGGGGATCCACGCGGATCTGGGCGGCATAGAGGAGGTTGACGCCCTCGGCGCCCTTCTTGAACCGGATCGGATTGCGCGCCACCGCGTCCTGCAGGCAGCGGTTCAGCGGGCCGGTGGGGACGCGGCGCGACCATTCGGTCCGGGCCTTGTCGATGGCGGTGAACAGGTCCTTGCGCCCCATGCCGGTCTTCGCGGATACGAGGACCACGGGCGCGTACTCGAGAAACTTCACCCGATAGGAGAACTCCTCGCGCATCTGGGCCGGGCTCTTGCCCAGTTCCTTGGCCAGATCCCACTTGTTCACCGCCACCACGACCGCGCGGCCGGATTCCTGAACCAGGCCCGCGATGGTCGCGTCCATCTCGCGCATGCCTTCCTCGGCGGAAACCATGAGGACGCAGACCTCGGCCCGGTCGATGGCGCGCTTGGCCTGGACCACGGCCACGTGATCGGCGCCTTCTTCGAGGAGCCGGACCTTGCGGATGCCCGCGGTGTCGACGAAGAGATAGGGCTTGCCCTGCCAGACGACCTCGGAGTCGACGGCGTCGCGCGTGGTTCCCGAAACCGGCGAGACGATCGATCGCTCCTCGCCCACCAGCCGGTTCAGCATGGACGACTTCCCCACATTCGTTCGTCCGACCAGGGCCACCCGGATCGGCCGCGCGTTGGGGTCCGTATCCTTGATCTCCGGCGCTTTGACCAGCTTGCAGATGAGGTCGAGAAGATCTCCGATGCCCTCGTTGTGCTCCGCGGAGATGGGAAAAGGCTCGCCGAAGCCGAGGCGCGCGAACTCGTTGGTCTCGCGCCGGCCCGCCTCCGCCTTGTTGATCACCAGAAGGACGGGTTTACCCGATGAGCGAACCTTTCGGGCGAGCGCGGAATCGTCGGGGAGCAGGCCCGACTGAGCATCCACGAGTAGAAGGATGAGCGAGGCCTGGCCCATGGCCACGTCCGCCTGGGCCTTGCTCAGATTGAGGAAGTGCTCGTCGGCCCCGGGCGAAAGGCCCCCGGTGTCGACGATCGAGAACTCCTTCCTCTGCCATTCCACCCGGCCGTAAGCCCGGTCCCGGGTGGACCCGGGCCGGGAGTCGACGATCGCCTGCCGCCTCCCGGTGAGGCGGTTGAAGAGTGTGGACTTACCAACGTTGGGCCGACCCACGACGGCAACAAGCGGCAAAATAGCGGTTTCGGTTGTGGATTCAGGCTTCACATGGTCTATCCTAATCGGGTCAGCCTGTGCGACCCTCCCAGACCCGGTTGGCGCCCAGAGCTCCGACGCGACCTAACCAGTCCCTCCATTCGCCTAAGGAAGTCCGATGAGCCTCATCAAGGCCGATCTCATTGATCAGGTTGCACTAGCGGCCGATCTCACCCGCGTGCGCGCCGAAATGGCGACGGAAGCCGTGATCGAGTCGTTCAAGGAGGCGCTGCTCTCCTCGCAGCGCATCGAGATCCGCGGTTTCGGTGTCTTCATCATCCGGCCGAGGAAACGTGGAATCGGGCGTAACCCCCGGACAGGTCAGGAAGTTCCCATTCCTCCCGGACGGAGCATCCGATTCAAGCCCGGCAAGGAAATCGAATCGACGGAAATCCTGACCGCCGCACCGGCCGAAGCGCCGAAGCCGACGGAGTGACTGGATCCCGGCTTTCGCCGGGATGACGGCGCGGTAGCCTGCCCCGGCGAAAGCCGGGGTTACATGAGACTCAAGGGGTCGACATCGACGGCGACCCCGGGGAACCTCGTCGGCCCGAACTCTGCGATCAGCGCCTCGTGGACGGATTCGCGGATGACGCCGCGCTTCCCCCTCACCACCACCTGATACCGGAACTCGTCCCGGACCTTCGAAAGCGGCGAGGGCGAGGGCCCGAGCACGCCCTCGTGCAGAGTGACCTTGAGGCGACGCGCAATATTGCGCGCGTTCTTCGCGACTTCGTCCTCGGCCTTGCCCCGGAAGAGGATGTTGACCATGGCGTCGTGCGGCGGGTAGCCCATGGTCCTTCGAAACTCCATCTCGCGATCGAAGAAGGCGTCGTAGTCCTGGTTCTGGGCGAACTCGATCGCGTAGTGCTTCGGATTGTGGGTCTGCAGCAGGACCTCGCCGGGAAGATCGGCCCGGCCCGCGCGGCCCGCCACCTGGGTGAGCAGGGCGAACGTCCGCTCGGCTGACCTGAAGTCGGGCAGGCCTAGCCCCACGTCGGCGTCGATGACGCCCACGAGGGTCACCTTGGGGAAGTCGTGGCCCTTCGCGATCATCTGCGTCCCGACCAGGATGTCGGTCTCGTGCTTCTCGAACCTGTGGAGAACGCTTTCGACCGCACCCCGCCGACCCGCGATGTCGCGATCGATCCGATCGACGATGGCCTCGGGAAACGTGGAATGCAGAACCTCGGCCACCCGCTGCGTGCCGTAGCCCTGGAGGCGCAGGTAGTCGCCGCGGCACATCGAGCAGCGCGTCGGGGTGATCTTGATCAGGCCGCAGTAGTGGCATTGCGCCTGTTCGCCGCGCCGGTGGAGGACGAAAGCCACCGAGCAGTGCGGGCATTGCGCGGCGGCGCCGCACTCGCGGCAGACCAGGCTCGTGGCGTAGCCGCGCCGATTGAGGAGAAGGACGGTCTGCTCCTTTCGGGAGAGGCGCTCGGCGATGGCTTCGACCAGCGGCGGGGTGAGAATGGCGGTCGGTACCTTCTGCTTCTTGCGGTCGATGATGTGAACGCGCGCGAGCCCCATCGGACCGACGCGGGTGCGCAGGCGCTGCCAGGCGTATCGCTCCTTGATGGCGTTCCATCGCGATTCCATGGACGGGGTGGCCGAGCCGAGCAGGATCACCGCTTTCTCGAGCCGCGCGCGGTAGACCGCGACGTCGCGGCCGTGATAGCGGGGCGCGTCCTCCTGCTTGTACGCGGAGTCGTGCTCTTCGTCGACCACGATGAGGCCGAGATTCGGGAGGGGGGCAAACACCGCGGATCGTGCGCCCACCACCACCCGCGCTTCCCCGCGCCGGGCCCGCCACCATTCGTCGTGGCGCACGCCTTCGGCCATGTCCGAATGCAGCACGCTCACCGCGTCGCCGAATCGCTCGCGCGCGGCGCGCACCAGGGTCGAGGTGAGGCCGATCTCGGGCACCAGGAGCAACGCGGTCTTGCCGAGCTCCAGCGCCTTCTGGACCGCGCGCAGGTAGATCTCCGTCTTGCCGCTGCCGGTGACGCCTTCCAGGAGAATGGGCGCGAACTTCGATTCGCCGAGGGCCACCGCCACCTTGGTGTCGGCCTCCGACTGCTCCGGCGTGAGGATGCGTTCCTCGAGAGGGGTGGGACGAAGGGCCCGCTGCGTGCTCGGATCGGGTCTGCGCTCCGCGACCTGCAGGCCGATGGTCACGAGGCCCTGCTTCTCCAGGGCTTTGAGGGCCTGACGTCTCGACGACACGTCTCCCACCAGATCGCGCACCGCCGCGGCGCCGCCGCTTTCCTTGAGCCGGGCCGCGACTTCCAGAGCGCGGCCCTTCAGCTCCGCAGATTCGAGGCCGGCCAGAGCCGTCGCCACCTGAACGCGCTGGAAGTCGGTGGTCGCGAGTTCCACCTCGAATTCGATGAGGCCGGTCTGGTCGAGTTTGAGGAGCCGGGACGTGATGTCCTTGTCGAGCCGGGCGGCGAGGGCAGCGACCGACATCACGCCTCCCGCCTCCCGCAACGCCTGGAGCACCGGGTCGGACGCCGCGGCCACGAGGCTTTCCGGCGACGCCTTGTCCTTGAGACGAACCACGCGCCTGGACGCGCGCACGCCCCCGGGCGGGGCCACGAGGCGCGTGGCCTGACCGATGGGACCGATGTAATAGTCGGCGACCCAGAGCGCCAGCTCCAGGAGCCGCTCCGTGACCAGAGGCTCCTCGTCGAAGACCGCGGTGAGGTTCTTGACCGATACCCCGTCGGCGGGCTTCGTGTCCGCCTTCACCACGACACCCATCACCCTGCGCTTGCCGAAAGGCGCTTCCACCCGCGAACCGCGCGGCACTTCGGGCCAGCCCGCGGGCACGCGATAGGTCATGGCCTGCATCAGAGGCAGGGGAAGCGCCACGTCGACGAACCGGTCCGGCGAGCCCTTGGGCTCGGCCAGGCCGGGAAGTGTTTTCTGCTGCATGGCGGGAGCGCCCAACCGGCTAGTCGGTGTTTGAACCCAGGACGTCCATCACCAGCTTCAGATCCGCCCAGACATCCTTCTTCGCCGCGGGATTCCGAAGCAGGTAGGCGGGGTGGTACGTGGGCATCACGGGAATGCCATCCCACGAGGCGAACCGGCTGCGCAGTTTCGAGATGGGTTCCGCCGTCTTGGTCATGAACTTCCCCGCGGTGGCGCCGAGGGCCACGATGGCGCGGGGCTGAATCGCCTTGATCTGGGCTTCGAGGAAGGGCTGGCAGGTGAGCACCTCGTCGGTCTCGGGGGGCCGATTGCCGGGCGGTCGGCACTTGATGACGTTCGCGATGAAGACATCGGCCCGCTTCATCTTCATGCCCTTCTCGATCATGTCGGTGAGCAGCTGGCCGGCCCGTCCCACGAAGGCCAGGCCCGAGGCATCTTCGTCCGCGCCCGGCGCCTCGCCCACGAACATCAACTCCGCTCCGGCGCTTCCCTGCCCGAAGACGATCTTGGTCCGACCCTCGCAGAGCCGGCAGCGCTTGCAGTCGCCGATTTCCTCGCGGATGGCGCCCAAAGCGGTTTCCGTGGCCGCGACATCCCGAAGGACGCGGGGGGAAGCGGCCGGAGCCGGAGCTGCGACCCTCCGAACCTCGAGTGCGTCCCGGGCCTCGGACACGGCCAGGCGCACGGGCACGGCGGAGGCCGGCGCCGGCCGCGAGGCCGTGGCGGGAGCGCTCGCGATTCGAGCCCCGGCCTTTGGCGCCTTCCCGCCCTTCACCCCTATTCCATCGAGCGAGCCGAGGAACTTCCCCATGGCCACGAGATCGCGCAGAACCTGATCGGACATGGGGGAAGCATAGAAGCCCCCGTGCCCTCTTGGGGTCCCGACCTAGGCGAGCTTGAGCGCGTCGATCTCCACCCACGAAGCCAGGAGCCTTCGGACGCGGTAGGAATCGATCGGGAAGCGGAGGTCGCACTCCCGGGCCGTGGCCCCGGAACTCGCCGCCGTCCAGACCGCCTCGACCACATCGGCCGGCTCATCGGTCGTGATGTTTCTCTCCTTACCCGTGGCCACGAGGCGGGCTCCGTCTCCGACGAGAGCGGCCGAGCGCTTCCACTCATCGTGCCGCCTCACCCCTTCGAAGATCAGACCCATCAGATCGCGCGGTGGGTCGATGACGCCCGTCCTCGGCACGTCCTTGCGGTGGACGAAGGCGAAGGCCCCGGGGAACGGACGTATCAGCAGTTCGTACAGCGCGTCTTCCCCGGAGAGGCGGCCGTGCGACGCCTGCCGCAGCCGGCCCTCGAGAAGCCAGAGCTTCGCCGCGGGCGCGCCGACGTTGTCGATGAGGGTCAGCAGTCCGGTCATGCCCCCCTGGGCGAGCGTCTGGAGCAGCATGGGAAGGCCGAAGAAACCCAGATCTCCCGAGAAGGTCGATGCGACGACTTCCTGCGGCCGGGACCTCGCGGCGAAGGTCTGGAGAGCCTCGGCGGCCAGGGTGCCATATTCCTCATCCCCGTGCTTTCTGATGATCTCCTGAAACACGGCTTTGACCTGGGGGCTGGGCGTGCCGGAGAGGGCGCGGACGAAGGAGGCCGAGCGGCCCATCTCCTTTCGCAGCCGCAGGCCGAGGAGGCCCTTCGGAAGCTCGGCCCGCAGGGCCTCGATGAGCTGGTTCATCAGTTCGGGATGATTGGAGAAATCGGCCTGCGCCGCGGCGGTCAGGCGCTTGGCGCAATCGCCGAGTTCGGGCTGCGTCTTCATCCCGTGTTCGACGAGCGCGCGCAGGCACAGCGGACTCGCGAAACGGGCGAGGGCGTCGCAGGTGCGGTCGAGCAGACCCGATATGTCCTCGGCGGTGACCCCGGGGGGGAGCGCGGCCGGACGGGCGAGAAACCCTTCGTAGAAGCGAAGGAGGCTGATCAGCGCGCGCTCGGCCCGCTCGTCCTTCGCCTGCCCGAGGCAATAGATGGCCTGGGTGGCGACGAGGGGATGCGTGCCCCGGGTCGCATGCTTGAGAATCACCTCCACCTCGTGCTCGGCCGAGGCATCGTCGGGGCGGGGCATTCTCCTCAGGATGCGAAGCGCCGCAGCCGCGAAGGGCGGGTCGCTCACCGCCTCCGGCTCGTCGAGGAGCTCAAGCGCGCGCTCGCGGCCGACCGGGCCGTGCGCCTCGATGAGCAACGAGAGATCGTGGCGGCGATTCTCGTCGGCCTCGCCCCGCAAGGACTTGAGAAGTCCGTCGGGGCTCAGGGCATGGAAGAAGGACATGACCGTTCGAAGCGCGGGGACGTTCTCGGGCTTCTCCGCGGCGGCCTTCAGCTTGGCCATCTCGAGGTACTCGGAGGCGTTGCGCAGGGCATCGACGTAGACCGGCTGGACCTTCTGCTCGGTCACCATCTGCTGGGCGAGGACGAGAATCGACTGCGCGCGGCCGACGTCGCCGCGATTGAACTGGGCGATCGCGGCATGGACCATCTCGCGGAAGCGCTTCGCGACCTCCTCGGCGTCCTCGCCGAGGGTGACGATCTGGCGCATGGCCCCGAGCCGTTCGCGCCTCGGCGTGGTTCCAACGGGGATGTGGAGGGCGCCCCAGCCCGGCAGGCTCTTCGCGATGGAATTGAGCACGTTCTCCGTCGCCGGATCGATGCCCACGCCCTTGAGCGCGGCCAGGGTCGCTTCGAGTTCCTCGCGGGTCGAGGACTCGTGCGCGGCGGTGCTCATGAATTCGGAGGCCACTTCATCACGGCGCTCCCCCGGGGCCTCCGCCGCGAGCTGATCGAGGAAGACCTCCATCCGGCGCGCCGTCGCCTCCTGCATGGCCGCGGTGCGGACCGGCGACACCCGGGGCGGCGGGGTCTTGAACTCAATGAGCGGGGTGAAGCTCTTGGCCAGGCGCGACCGCTCGGAGACCGGACAGTGTTCCAGGATCTGCCGGCAGTACTCCTGCAGGAACGCGTGGAGCGCCGGCCGGGGCACGAGGTCGAATTCCCCCATCAGGGCGATCTTCCGGACGGCGTGGAGAATCAGGTCCGCAGTTGCGCTGGCGGTCTGGGGCGGCCGACCCTGCGTCACCCAGTACATGGTGGCCTCGACGAGCGCGGCCGGCGGGCTGCTCAGGAGAATCCCGAACTCCTCTTCGATCATCAGCGGCGGCACCTGGTCGGAGAGGTACCGCTGGAACTCGAAGGCGGCGACGGCGTATTCGGCGGAGGTATCCAAGCGGCCTGAGCATATTCCGTCGCGCGGCCCTTGTGCCGGGGCCCGGCCGGACTAGGTGGAGGACAGCCCGCCGCCCGGCGTTCCGCCCCGCTGCGCGACCCTGGCGATGGCCTCGACCGAGAGTTCGACGAGCGAATCGACCACGTGGTGCGCGAGCCCGAGCTTCGCCCGCGGCCGCGAGTTCGTCACTCCGATGACGCGCAGGCCGGCGGCGCGTGCTGCGGCCATGCCGGTGGTGGAGTCTTCGATGGCCACGAGGTCCGCCGGAGAATCGATGGCGCCGAGCAGCGCCCGGGCCCGGAGGTAGGGCTCGGGATGGGGCTTGAAGTTCAAGACGTCGTCGGCGCTGATCACCCCGCGGAAGCACGGCAGGAGGCCGCGGGCTCGCAGGATGGACTCGATTTCGTTGCGATGGGAGCCCGATGCGATGGCCAGGGGAACGGACGCCGCGTAGAGGGCCAGAACCAGGTCCGCGGCGCCGGGAAAGAGAGGGATGTTCGAAAGCCCGTCATCGTAGGCCTGCCACTTTCGGTCCACCAGATCGATCACCACCTCGGGGGAGGCGACCCGGCCGCGCAATTCGAAGGCCCGCCGGACGCAGGTGTGGTCGTCGTAGCCGAGATAGTGTTCGTCGTACTCGGCCTGGGTCACCTCACCGTCGACCTCGGTGGCGAGGACGCTTCGAAAAGCCTCGAAATGGGCGGATTCGCTGTCCACGAGGACGCCGTCGAAGTCGAAGATCACGCCGCGGAGCACGAGACCAGCCTACACAAGGATGCGGTCCGTGCCGGGCATTGCGGCGCGCCGCCCCGGAAGGTTAGAGTTCCACCAGTTGAGAGTCGCAGCGATCATCCCGGCGCGGTTTGCCTCAACGAGGCTTCCGGGGAAACCTCTCTCCCTCATTCACGGCTGGCCCATGGTTCGTCACGTCTACGAGAGGACGAGGCGGGCGAAAACCGTGGACGAAGTCGTGGTCGCGACGGACGACGAACGTGTGATGAATGCCGTGGCCGCTTTCGGCGGACGAGCCCTGATGACCTCCCCCACCTGTCCCAGCGGCACCGACCGGCTCGCCGAAGTCGCGAAGCACTTCGGCGCCGATATCTACGTGAACGTCCAGGGCGACGAGCCCATGATCGATCCCGCGCTGATCGACGCGGCCGTGAACGCTCTCACCACGGATCAGGACGCTGCGATTTCCACTCTCTCCCTGCCCCTGCGCCGCCTCGAGGAGATGATGTCGGACGCGGTGGTGAAGGTGGTCACGGACAAGCGGAATCACGCGCTCTATTTCTCCCGCAGCCCCATTCCCCACTCCCGCAGCACCGAACGCACCCTCGAAGCTGCGGCGCGCGCCGCCATCGCCGCGGGGGTCGCTCGAAAGCACGTCGGCCTTTACGTCTTCCGCCGCGAGGCTCTGGCCGCTTTCGCCGCCCTGCCGCCCTCGCCCCTCGAAGCCCTCGAGCAACTCGAGCAGCTTCGCGCCCTCCACCATGGTTTGACCATCCGGGTCGAGCCGGTGGATGGCGAGGGAACGGTCGCGGTCGACACCCCGGAAGACCTCGAACGCGTGCGCGCCCTGATCTCCCCCGATTCCATTCCCCCAACCAACTGAACGGAGCTACCAAAGACCATGCCCAAGCCAACCAAGTACATCTTCGTGACCGGCGGCGTGGTTTCGTCGCTCGGCAAGGGGATCGCGGCGGCGTCCATCGGCTGCCTTCTCGAGGGCCACGGCTTCCGGGTCGGGCTGATGAAGTGCGATCCGTACCTGAACGTCGACCCCGGCACCATGAGCCCGTACCAGCACGGCGAGGTCTTCGTCACCGAGGACGGCGCGGAAACCGACCTCGACCTCGGGCACTACGAGCGCTTCACCCATGTCACCACCTCGCGCAAGTCCAACATCACCACCGGCCAGATCTACGGCCAGGTGATCCAGAAGGAACGCCGCGGCGACTATCTCGGCCGCACGGTGCAAGTGATCCCCCACATCACGGACGAGATCAAGGCGGCGATCCGCGAGTCGGGCGATGGCGTCGACGTGCTGATCGTGGAGATCGGGGGCACGGTCGGCGACATCGAAAGCCTGCCCTTCCTCGAAGCGATCCGTCAGTTCCGGCGCGACGTGGGCCGCGACAACGCGATGTTCGTGCACCTCGCCCTTGTCCCCTTCATCAAGACCGCCCAGGAACTCAAGACCAAACCCACCCAGCACTCGGTCCACGAACTCCGCGGCATCGGTATCCAGCCCCAGGCGCTGCTCTGCCGCACCGAGGTGGACCTGCCCGCCGACATCAAGGCCAAGCTCGCTCTCTTCTGCGACGTCCCTGAGGAGGCGGTCATCTCCGCCCTGGACGTGGGCACGATCTACGAGGTGCCTCTGCACCTGAAGTCGCAGGGGCTCGACACCATCATCCTGAAGACCCTCGGCCTCACCTCGCCCGGCTGCGACCTCGCCCACTGGGAGAGGATCGTCAGCACGATCAAGAACCCCAAGGCGGAAGTCGAGATCGCGATCATCGGCAAGTACGTCTCCTACGAGGACTCGTACAAGAGCCTCAACGAGGCCCTGACCCACGGGGCGCTCGCGAACGGCGTGAAGCTGGTGCGGCGCTGGGTGGAGTCCGAGGAACTGGAGGCGAAGGGTCCCTCGGTGCTCAAGGGAGCTTCGGGCATTCTCGTCCCCGGCGGCTTCGGCGCCCGCGGCACCGGCGGCATGGTGATGGCGGCGCAATACGCGCGCGAAACCGGCACGCCGTTCTTCGGCATCTGCTACGGGTTCCAGTGGGCGGTGGTCGAGTACGCGCGCAACGTCTGCGGCATCTCCGGGGCTGATTCCACCGAGGTCAACGAGAACGCGGAGGAGCGCGTCATCTACAAGCTGCAGGATCTCCTCGGGGTCGAGGACATGGGCGGGACCATGCGGCTCGGCTCGTATCCCTGCGAACTCGACGAGGGCTCGCTCGCCCACCAGGTCTATGGCGCCCGGGAAATCCGCGAGCGTCACCGCCACCGTTACGAGTTCAACCAGGCCTACATGGCGAGGCTCGAAGCCGCGGGGCTCAAGATCTCCGGCAAGACTCCGGACGGGAAGTTCGCGGAGATCGCGGAGATCAAGGGCCACCCGTACTTCATCGCCGTGCAGTACCACCCCGAGTTCAAGTCGCGACCCTGGCAGCCGCATCCTCTCTTCGCGGGCTTCGTGGGAGCGTCCTACGCGCGCCAGAAGGCCGACCGGACTTCCCTCCCTGCCGCCGCCTCCTCAGGCGTGGTCGCGTGAAGTCGGCGCCGAGCAAGGCCATCCGCGTCGGTTCCCTCCGCATCGGAGGCGGGCCTCTCTTCCTGATCGGCGGCCCGTGCGTGATCGAGTCGGCTACGCATCCGCTCAAGATCGCGCGGCGCCTCAAGGACATCACGGACGAGTTGGAGATTCCCTTCATCTTCAAGGCGAGTTACGACAAGGCCAACCGCTCGTCGATCGGCTCGTTCCGGGGCGTCGGCATGGAGCGCGGGCTCGACATTCTCGCCACGGTCAAGGCGAAGGTCGGTGTGCCCATCCTCACCGACGTCCACGAGACCTCCCAGGTCGAACCCGCCGCGAAGGTCGCGGACGTGCTGCAGATTCCGGCGTTCCTGTGCCGCCAGACCGACCTCGTCCTCGAGGCGGCCCGTTCCGGCCGCGCGGTCAACATCAAGAAGGGTCAGTTCATGGCGCCCTGGGACATGAAGGGCGTCATGGAGAAGGCGGCCACCACCGGCAATCCGAACCTCATGGTGACGGAGCGCGGCGCCTCGTTCGGCTACAACACCCTGGTCGTCGACATGCGGTCGTTCCCCGTCCTGCGCGGCTTCGGTTATCCCGTGGTTTTCGACATCACTCATTCGGTGCAACGTCCCGGAGGGCTGGGCGATCGCTCCGGCGGCGAGGCTCACTTCATCGACACCCTTGGGCCCGCGGGAGTCGCGGCCGGAGTGCACGGCGTCTTCATGGAAACCCACGAAGATCCAAGCCGGGCCCTTTCCGACGGCCCGAACGCGTATCGTCTGGACCGCATGAAGGCATTCCTCACCCACCTCAAGAGGGTCCACGCTCTCGCCGCCGAGCGGCGCTGATGTCCTACGAAACCGCTCGCAAGGTCCTGCAGATCGAGGCGGACGCGATCCGCGAGCTGATCCCCAAGGTCGGAGACAGCTTCGGCAAGGCCGTCGACCTGCTCTTCGCCTGCACCGGCCGGGTGGTCACCACGGGAATGGGCAAGAGCGGCTTCATCGCGCAGAAGCTCTCGGCGACGCTCTCGTCCACCGGGACGCCCTCCCTCTTCCTCCATCCCGCGGAGGCCATCCACGGCGACCTCGGGCGCATCGTGAAGGGCGACGTGGTCGTCGCCATCTCCTACAGCGGCGAGACCGAGGAGATCGTAGCCCTCCTGCCTACTCTGAAGCGCATCGGCGTGCCCCTGGTTTCACTGACCGGACGGACGGATTCCGCGATCGCCCAGGCCTCCGAGGTGCACCTCGACGTCTCCATCCGCGAGGAAGCCTGCCCGCTGCGCCTCGCCCCCACCGCCTCCACCACCGCGGCCCTGGCCATGGGCGACGCCCTGGCCATGGTCCTGACCGAGAAGCGGGGCTTCACCGTCGAGGAGTTCGCCGACCTCCATCCGGGCGGCCGGCTCGGGCGCAAGCTGCTGCGGGTCGAGGACATGATGCACAAGGGCGAGGACACCCCGCGGGTCGGGCCGAAGACGCCGCTCAAGGACGTGCTCTTCGAGATGACGAAGAAGAGACTGGGGATGACCACCGTGACCGACGAAGCGGGAACGCTGCTCGGGGTCATCTCCGATGGAGACTTGCGCCGCCTCATGGAGCGGTTCGGCGCGAGCGTCCTCGGCCTCCCCGCCGAGCAGGGCATGACCCGCACCCCTCATACCATTTCGGCGAGGGAGATCGCCACCCGCGCCCTCGACATGATGGAGACGAACAAGATCACCGCACTCGTGGTCATCGACGCCTCGCGCCACGTCGAAGGGGTCATCCACCTCCACGATCTGTGGAAGACGGAGATGGTCTAGCCCCGACTCAGGCGAGGTAGTCGGGCTCGGCTTCGGTGGGCGCGCCGAACGGGTAGCCGGTCACTTCGAGCAGGTGCATGCGCCGAAGCTCGGGCCGCGCGCTGATCTCGCGGATCAGGTCGTTCTGCTTCCGGAGGAACGTGGCCCGGTCTTCATCGGCCCCCATCTCCATGTCCATCGCGGCCTGGTGATTGCGCGCAATGATCCGGTCGGAGAGAGGCTTCTGAATCCGCTGGTACTGAAGCAGTGCGTGCCGCACCTTCTCCGCGCTCGAAACGTCGGCCACGGTGGGGAGGCAGCTGATGAGGGTGGGCAGGGCGGAGATGCCCATGTTCAGACCCTGGCCGCGGGCGGGATGGATGGAGTGGGCCGCGTCGCCTACCAGGACGGCGTTGCCGCTCACGTAGTCGAGCGCATGAATCATCCGCACCGGGTAGAAGCCCGCGATCTCCGAATCCAAACACTTGAGGCTGTCGGCGCGCAGGCCCAGAAGCTTCGCGCGCTCCTCCTTGGTGGACTTCTTCCACCAGGGAATCCCCTCCGCTCCGACCGGGAGGGTGATCTTGATCTGGTCGTCCATGCGCTGCTGGATGACCGCGACGCCCTCGGGGCCCGAATACCGGAAGAAGTAGTTGTCGGGCTTGAGGCGGGACGGCCGCTTGCCGAAGAGCGCCACCATGGGATGACGGTAGGGGTGCTCGAAGGTGGCAAAGTTGAGGGTGGCCCTCACGATCGAATTCGTTCCGTCCGCGCCCACCACGATGTGCGGCTTGATCAGAATGTCCTCATCGTTCGCGTGGATCTTGAGCGCCTTGATCCGGCCGTCCACGACCTTGAATTCCCGCGCCACCGCTGGTTTGAACAGGTCGAAGTTCGAGCCCTCGGACGCGATTTCGAGGAAGGTCTCCGCGATCAGGTCGTGGTGGTAGACGAGGAAGTAGGGATGGGGGATGGGCAGCTCCGAGTAGTCCGCCTTGAGCAGCGTCTCGCCGGTTTCGGAGCGGAATTCGTGGCCGATCCGCCGTCCCGCGCCGCGCTCCAGGAAGCGGCTCAGGACGCCCCACTTGGCCAGGGCGTCCACGGTGCAGGGCTGGAGATGGTCGCCCCGGGCGGTGTCGAGAAGCCCCTTGCGCTGCTCGACCAGAACCACCCAATAACCGCTGTCCCGGAGGGCGCAGGCGAGGGCGGCGCCGGCTATGCCCCCCCCGACGATGAGCACATCCGTTTCGATGGTCTTCACACCCCCAAATTAGGTTTCGGGGGTTTGTGGAGCAATAGTGCATTTGAACCGGTGCCCCGGATTGCGCCTGTTCGGCCCCCGTCATGACCCCGGGGACGTCTGGGAAGGGCCCGGGAGGCCGGAACTAGAGGTTCGTTCGGCTCCTCACCAGGGAGAGAAACTCATCCCGGGTGGCGCGGTTGGATCTGAATTCGCCCAGCATGCACGAGCTGACCGCGATCGAATTCTGCTTTCCCACCCCGCGCATCATCATGCAGAAATGGCGGGCCTCGATGACCACGCCGACGCCCCGGGGCTTGACCACCTCCTGGATGGTCTGGGCGATCTGATTGGTCAGGCGCTCCTGGACCTGGAGGCGCCTCGAGAACATGTCCACCAGGCGCGGCAGCTTCGAGAGCCCCACCACCCGCCCGGCCGGCAGGTAGGCCACGTGGGCCTTGCCGAAGAACGGCAGCATGTGGTGTTCGCAGAGGCTGTAGAGCTCGATGTCCTTGACGATGACCATCTCGTCCGTGTCCACCGTGAACATCGCCTCGTTGAGGATCTTGATCGGATCCTGCCGGTAGCCCGAAGTGATGTCCTTGAGGGCCTGGCCGACCCTTTCCGGCGTCTTCAGCAGACCCTCACGCTCGGGGTCCTCGCCCAACTCGCTCAGGACCTTGCGGATGTGGGTGGCGATCTTCGTGGGCATCGGGACCCCTTTCCTAGGTGGAAAGGACGCGAAGATGGACGCGCCCATCCTTCGGAATCTGCATGGGCGTGGGCTTCTTGGTCACCGCGCAGGACTGGCAGATCGGCTCTCCGTTCGTCTTGCTGTCCCAGGTGCGATTGCGATGGGCGTTGCGCAGGCGTTCGAAGTTGGGCGACAGCCAGGCCTTCTGGACCGTGGTCATGGGCGCGTCCGCGCCCGCCACCACCGGTCCGCCGTCGATCTCCAGGGTGAAACCCTGGCAGCAGGGCATGGTGTGCCGGCCGTCCCAGGTGACGACCATGCGGCGGAACGGGTCGGAGCACTGGAACTCGGCCGCGGTGAGGTCGGTCCAGTGGGCGGCCTGCCAGGAGTGCTGGGCGCCCGCGGGGAGATAGCACTCGGAGATGGACATCCAGTCGACGCCCATCTCCTTCCTCCAGAATTCCTCCATGCGGCCGGAGTCGAGGTCCTCGGCGTTGATCTTGGTGCGGACCACCGAGGCGCGGATCTTGAGGTCTTTCGCACCCTTGCCCTCGTTGCGCGCGTTCACCGACTCGCGCACGGAGTTGAGCAGGATGTCCCACTGGCCCCCCACGCGCTGCCGGTGATAGGTGGTCTCGTCGCAGGCGTCGACCGAGAACATCAAGTCGGTGATCCCGGCCTCCACGATCTGGCGGAAGAGCTTCTTGTTCTTGCGCGCCCCGCCGTTGCCGTTGGTGTTCATCATCAGGTCCGGGAAGCCGAGCGCGTTGGCCTCGCGGATGAAGGACACGATGCGGGGATGGAGCGAGGGCTCGCCCCGGTAGTTGAACTTGATCGACGACACCCCGATGTCCGCGCACTGCTGGATCAGACGGCCGTACAGCACCGGGTCCATGTAGCCGCGCTGGTAGGAGAAATCCTCCATGCCCTGCATGCGGATGTGCTCGTGGGTCCAGATCTGGCAGAAGCCCTTGGGGTCTTCTTCGGTGCTGCCGCAACGAAGGTCGCACACCGCGACCGTCTCGATATCGGCATGGACCGGATGGTCGGACGCGTCGAGGTCGGTCTCGCGACGGTCCCACTCTTGTCGGTACGCCTCGTACACGCTCGATCGCTTCGGAGCGTCGACGAGGACTCGGAACGTCGGGTCTTTGGACATGTAGACCGCCAGTTTAGGCGGCGAGGGCCGAAAACGCCGCGACCCCGGCGGCCCAGCGGCGGTTCAGGAAGCCGGGATCACTTCGATCTGGAAGAGAAACGGCCACTTCTTGCCGGTCACGAAGACCCGGTCGCCCGCCTTGTCCCAGGCGATGCCGTTCAGGACGTCGCCCTCCGGGCCGCGCGCCTCGGGCCTCAGAAGGCCGGTGAGATCGATCCAGCCGGTGACCCGGCCGGTGGCGGGATTGATCCGCGCGATCCGGTCGGTCTGCCAGACGTTCGCCCACAATTCACCCCGCACGAACTCCAGTTCGTTGAGCCTCTCCACCGGGCGCGCCCCGTCCATCACCTGGAGGTCGCGCACCGGCATGCGGGTCTTCGGATCGAGGAAGAACAGGTGCGACGAACCGTCGCTCATCACCAGCGATTTCCCGTCGCTGGCCAGGCCCCAGCCCTCGGTCGGGTAGGAGAAGGTCCGCAGCCGCTTGAGCGACGCCTTGTCGTAGACGAAGCCCGTATGCTCCTCCCAGGTGAGCTGAAGAAGCTCGTTCCCGACGAGCGCCAGGCCTTCGGCGAAGTACTGCGACTCGACTTGAACCTGCTGGATCACTGCACCCGTCTCGGGAGTGACCTTGCGAAGGGTCGAATAGCCGCGCAGTCCTGTGCTCTCGTAGAAGATCCCATCCGCGAAGACGAGGCCCTGGGTGAACGCGGTCGGGTCGTGAGGAAACGCCTTCACGACCTTGAAGCTGAATCGAGGCGTCTTGGTCTGGGCGTTCGTTGACATCGTCGCCGCAGAGAATGACAGAAGAGCGAGGCTGACGAGAGCGGGAATCCTGTTAGCCATCACCGACTAATCTACAGCCTGCGACCACGAACCACCCAATAAAGCCCGTGCCGTCCGTCGGTGCCGCCCTCACGTCATTGCGAGGCCTCGGTCCGTTGGTAGAGGACCGAAGCAACCCCGCCCCCCAACTACCAACCCTGGGAGGCGGCTCGCGGGGCTGGTAGTTGGGGGAGGGGGTTGCTTCGTCGCGGCATCAACGGACTGGCTCCTCGCAATGACGTGAGGGCGGCGCCGACGGACAGCACGGGCTTTATTGGGTAGCACGCGATGACAGGTTGTAGCGGATGTCCTTCAGCTGGAGCTCGATGTAGTTGTAGGCCTCCTCGCCGGGAGGGTGCCAGCGCCCGGCGCCCGACGCGCTGATAGTGGTCGCTCCGAATGTCCGATAGTCCTGCAATGGCGTCGACCATCGGATGGGCGTGAACGACTTGCCGTCGGGCGACCCGGCCAGGCGGTCGTCGGAGATGAAGTCGATGAGGCGGCCCTGGTCATCGAAGGTCAGCAGCGCCTCTATGGCCACGCCCTCGCGGACGTACCGGCCGGCGGCGTGGGTCGCATCCACCTCGCGCCATCCGATCGCGGGATCCACCAGGGCGCCGGGGGCAAACACGCACAGGTCGTTGAACAGTGTCACGGTCTCAGCCTTCAGCATCTCCGGACCCGACGCGTCCACCACGGGGAAGATCGACGCCACCTTCACCCGCATGGTGGCGGCCATTCCCTGGAACCGGTGAAAAGCCACGACGGGCACGCCGGACCTCGTGGCATCCATGATGAAGAGGCGTTCAGCCGGACCGTAGGAGTTGTACTGCTCGCCGGTGAACGTCATCCAGGCCGCCTTGGGGCCGCCACGAATGCGCCCCGCGAAAACGGCGTGGAAGTTCCGGACGCGCGGCTGCCCCACCGCCCCGGAGAGGCGCACGTACCTCCGGACGGGGTCCGGCAGCGAAGCGAGGTCGGCCTCGCTCACCACGGCCGCCGGACCGCCCCGCGCGAGGGCGCCGCTCGCCTCGCGGTCGAACTCGGCGTGAAGGCTCGAAGGACCGTAAGTCGCGAACGCCAGCGTCGCACCCGCGGCCAGGATCAGGTTCGCCAGGGCGCCGAACTTCGCGTCCGACCACGAAGAGACGATGACGAATTGAGAAACGACGAGGGACGCGGCGCCCATCCACCACCAGGAGCGAGGCCACGCGATGGAGGCGACCGATGTGCCCAGCGTCAGCAGCGCCGCGCAGAGCCACAGCAGCCCCATGGCGCGGGAGATCGGCTGAACGAGCTGCGGCAGGCTCGCGTAGCCGAAGGCCTTCGCGAACCCCATCAGGTGAATCAGGCCGTGAAGGCCGACGAGCCCGGCGAACAACCACTTCATGGATCCTCCCGGGCGAGCAGGCACAACGGCCTGGCGGCCCGTCATGACTATGCGCTTCGGGAGGGCCCTCGGGAAATGGGCCAAACGGCCTACGTGCCGGGGACCGCTCCGCCGTCGACCGAGAGGCAATGCCCGGTGATGAAGCTGCCCTGGTCGCTCGCGAGGTAGACGTACGCGTTCGCGATGTCTTCCACCTTGCCCATCCGTCCGAGGGGCGTGTGCTGGACCAGGGTCTCGAGCACCTTGGGCGGCATCTGCCGGATCATCTCCGTCTCGATGAACCCGGGCGCGATCGCGTTGACACGGATGCCGTGCTTCCCGAGCTCGCGCGCCCACACCTTGGTCATGCCGATGACGCCGGCCTTGGTGGCCACGTAGTTCGTCTGGCCGAAGTTGCCGTACAGGCCGACCACGGAGGAGGCGGAGACGATGACCCCCGATTTCCGCGCGATCATGTGCGGCGCCACCGCGCGGGTGCAGAGGAAGACGCCGCGAAGGTTCGCATCGATGACCGTGTCGAACTGCTCGTCGGACATCACCGAGACCTGGCCGTCCTTCACCTTCACCAGCATTCCGTCGCGCAGGATGCCGGCATTGTTGATGAGAACGTCGATCTGCCCGAAAGCCTCCATCACCTTCGCGGTCGCGGCCGCGACGAGCGCCGCGTCGGCCACGGAGACGCGGGTGAAGGTCGCCTCGGGAGCGCCCGCCGCCTTCAGTTCGGCGACGATCGCGGGCTCGTCGCCCTTGAGATCCCACACCGCGACCCGGCAGCCCTCCGCGGCGAAAGCGAGGGCGGTGCCCTTGCCGATGCCGTTGGCGCCGCCGGTGACGATCACAACCTTGTTCTTGAGTCCGGTATCAATCATGGGGGGGTCCTTTTAGCAGAAAGCGCGATGGCGAGGCGTCCTTCATTGAACGCGGCCCTCGCTGCGGCGCAGGTCGATGACGTTGAGCCCGAGCTTCGGCAGGCTGATTTCGAGGCCGTCCGGAGCTCCTGGTTCGAGGATGACATTGGTGACCCCCCACGAGAGCAGGGTGCTCGCGAACTTCTCGGGCTGATGGTCCAGAAGATCACCGAGGCCGTTCACGTGATCGGCGACAGCCTGCGACCGGCGAGAGACGAGGCCGGTGACGATCTTCCTCCGATGCTGGGTCTGGAGCAGGACGGCAAAGCCGTCGAGGGTGGTGAGCGGAATGTTGCAGACCTCTCCGGGCACGAGCCGGGCGAGATCGAGCGGTGAAACGAATGGTTTCGCGAGCGGCCGGGGCGACCACATCTCGAGACCCGCGGCGACCGCGAGAAGGGCGACAAGAGCGGCGCCCCCGACGCGCTTTCTCTCGAGTCGCGACAGGAAGCGAGCCGCCGGGACGGTCAGAAAGAAAAGGGCGAAGAGCACGCAGCGCACGGGCGTCCGGCCCATGGAGAAGGGAGGGACCGACATCAGGAAGGAGTACGGCATCGCGACCCCGAGATCCGACCCGAAGATCTTGAGCGAGGGTCCGAGACTCAGCACCAGGAAGCCGAAGGCCATGAAGCCGCAAAGGCGCGTCCAGAAGTCGCGGATGCCGATCAGGCCGAGGACCGCGCTGCCGAGGAGCACGTACCCGAGGAACGCTTCGTGCCCCCCCACTCCTTTCGAGATCCCGCGGGCCAGGGGCGCCATGAACGAGAGCCAGGGCTGGGTCTGCGGATCGGGGATGACGAAGGCCGCGAGGTTGGCCGACCAGAACCACGCCTGGCGTGGATTCATGGGCTGCGCGCCGCCCTGGACCCAGGCGAGGGCGAAGGGAGAAACGAGCAGAACCACGAGGGCCAGGGCCAGTCCGATGCGCGCTGCGCCGAGTTGCCTGAGCCGGCCGAGAACCTCCGCCCGCGTCCCCGGGCGCGCGAGAAGGACGGCGCCGATCGCGAGGAAGGCCACCCAGGCGAAGGCGATCAGCTCGCCGAAGTAGGGGCCGCCCCCGAAAAGGAAGGCCACGCCCAGCGCCGGCCCCATCCGCGGCCGCTCCCACAGGCTCACCAGGGCGTAGCCCGCGAGAGGGAGGATGGCCGCGACCGCCAGGTGGTTGAGATGCGGCGCGTGGAGCTGGTTGAAGGGCGAGAAGGCGTAGGCGATGGTGATGGCGATGGAAGCCAGCACACCCGCGCCGATCCTGCGCAGGAACACGTACGCGCTGGACGCGATGGCGACGTAGCACAGGCCTATGGCCGCCTTGTAGGCGACGAGCGGGTAGAGAAGATCCTCGCTTCCGCCCGCCCCGCTGAGGCGGCGCCAGGCCTTGACCACCGCGGTGACCGGGAAGAAAGCGGGGGTGAGGACGTGGGCGGCGAGCGACGTCCCGATGGGATGGAAGACGATATCGGAATGGAGCGGCGACGTCCCCGAGGAGATGGCTCGATCGACGCTCCACATGTTCCACACCAGCTGTCCGTAGTCGGTCCCGAGGACGGGAATGCCGTCCATGGGAAACACCTGGGTCCAGGTGAAGAGCAGGGCCAGGGGAATGGCCAGCAAGGCCGCCGCACCCATCTCCCTGCCCGAGGGAGAGGAGGTCACGACTGGCTGTCGCGCTTGATCGGCTCCAGGGTGAGGGGCACGGCCCGGAGCTTGTCCGCGCGGCTCTTGGCGTCTTCGTAGAGCTTCGTCTGCACCCGGAAGGGCTCCTCGCCCTTGCCCGGCCGGCGGCGGTGGTAGGTGCCGTCCGCGTCCAGCACCCGCGCCTTCTGGTTGTCGTCGAACATCCAGTCGAGGACGGCCGAGAGACGCTCCACCGCGTCCTTCGACGTGACGTGGGTCATCAGCTCGATTCGCCGGTCGAGGTTTCGCGGCATCCAGTCGGCGCTCGCGATGTAGTGCTCTTCGTCCCCCCCGTTCCAGAAGTGATAGACCCTCGAGTGCTCGAGATAGCGGTCGATGATCGACACCACCTCGATGTTCTCGGAGACCCCTTTGAGCCCGGGGCGGAGGCAGCAGATGCCCCGCACGTTGAGCTTCACCTTGACCCCGGCCTTCGACGCGGCGTACAGGGCCCGGATGATGTCCTCATCGACGAGCGCGTTCATCTTGGCGCGGATCAGGCCGGGCTGCCCCTCCTCGGCGCGCCGGCGCTCCCGGTCGATCATGGAGAGGATCCGGATGCGCAGGGCCATGGGGGCCATGGTGAGCCGCTCCATGGACGGCGGGTCGGAGAAACCGGTGATGGCGTTGAAGAAGGCGGAGAGATCCCGGCCCAGCGCCTCGTCTGAAGAAAGGAGCCCCAGGTCGGTATAGAGCTTGGAGGTTTTCTCGTTGTAGTTGCCGGTGGAGAGGTGCACGTAGCGCCTGATCCCCTGCGGTTCGCGGCGCACCACCAGGGTTGCCTTGGCGTGCGTCTTGAGGCCGCGGATGCCGTAGATCACATGCGCGCCCGCGTCCTCGAGCCGGCGGGCCCAGCGGATGTTCGAGGCCTCGTCGAAGCGCGCGGTGAGTTCGACCACCACCGTGACCTGCTTTCCGCCTTCGGCCGCGGTGACGAGGGCCTTCACCACCTCGGAGTCCGAGGCGGGCCGATACAGGGTCTGCTTGATGGCGAGCACCTGCGGGTCGGCGGCCGCCTGCTTGACGAAATCGAGCACGGTCTCGAACGACTCGTAGGGGTGATGGAGCAGGACGTCGCGCCCCGAGAGAAGGGCGAACAGATCCGCGGACTCCGCGGGAAGAAGGATCACCTGGGAGCGCTGGCGGGGATCGCGGAACGAGTCGAGGATGGGAAGGTCGAGGATCTGAAAAAAGAGCCTCAGATCGAGGGGCCCGTGGATGCGGTAGACGAGCGGCTCCGCGCCCGGGAACCGCGAAACCAGTTGCGAAAGCAGGGCCTCCGAGGCCTTGGCGTCGATGTCCAGACGAACCACCTGCGACCGGCGTCGGCCCCGGACTTCGTCTTCCACCTGCGACAGGAAATCGTCACCGCCGCCTTCGTCGTCGATATCGAGTTCGGCGTCTCGCAGCACGCGGAACGCGGCCACGTCGCGAACCGTCTGGCCGGGAAAGAGTGTGCCGAGCTGCGACAGCACCACGGTCTCGAGCCGGACATACGTGGAATCGGCGCTGGGAACCCGGACGAGCCTGGGCAGGGCCGCGGGCACGGGAACCACGCCAAGACGGGGCTCGCCTTCCTGCTTGTCCTTGTCCGGCTCGAACAGGACCGCGAGGTTGATCGACAGCGACGGGAGCATGGGGAACGGCCGGGCCGCGTCGATGCCGAGGGGCGTGATGACGGGCAGGACCTCATCCTTGAAGAAACGCACCACCCCCGCGCGCAGCGACGTGTCGAGATCGGAGAAATCGAGAATGCGGATGCCGATCCCGTCCAGGCTCGGCAGGATGTCCCGCTCCGAGATCTCGTGCAGCCGCTTGAGCTGCAGCGCCGCCATCTCCTTCACCACCGCGAGTTGCTGGGCGGGAGACAGCCCGGCGGAGTCCGGCGACTGGTCGCCCTCGGCGATGGCGTTCTTGAGCGAGGCCACGCGGACCATGAAGAATTCGTCGAGGTTGTTGGTCACGATGGCCATGAACTTGGCTCGTTCGGCCAGCGGGGTCGACGCCTCCTCCACTTCCTCGAGCACGCGGGAATTGAAGGAGAGCCACGAAAGTTCGCGGTTGAAGAAGATCTCGGGATCGTGCGCCTTGCGCTTCGGCCTCGCCTTCGCCGCCATCAAGCATCTCCTTTGGTGACTTCGCGGAAGACCACGCGCCGCCCGAAAGCGTCCTGGAAGAAGTCGCTTCTGGCCAGAAAGGCGAGGCGCTCCATGGTCAGATCGCCGACCCCTTCCACCTCGAAGGCGATGACTCCCCCTTCGGGACGGACCCGGACGTTCTTAACCTTCTGCTGGTGGTCGGCGTCGAGCGCGTTGGCCATGCGCAGGATCGAGCCGAGCTTGTTGACCACGATCTTGGCCTCGCGGTCGAGCGCCATGTAGGGAAGGTGGGAGCGCTGGGGCAGGCCCCGACGATGGTACCTCGCGACGTTCGAGACCACGAGCAGGTCGTCGCGCGACATCCCGAAGATCTCGCACACCGAGATCAGATACTGAGAGTGCTTGTGGTGCGCCCGGATGTTCACGAACAGGCCGATGTCATGGAGGATCGCGGCCACCTCGAGCAGGAGCCGGTCCCGCGCGTCGAGGCCATGCTCGGACTTCAGTTCGTCGAACAGGCGCAGGGCGAGGTTGGCGATATTCCGCGCGTGTTTGGCGTCGTAGCTGTACTTCTCCCCCACCGCGTTGGCGCTCGCGAGAACCTGGCGCGAGAACACCTCGATGCCGAGGCCGGCCTCCGACCGGGCCAGGTCGAAGATCAGGCCCCGTCTCAGGGTGGCGTTCGAGACCGTGATGGTCTGGGCGCTGGTGGCCCGCAACAGCTCGGAATAGACGAGGAGGGCGGGAGCGAGGGTCTCCGCCTCGGCCTGGGAGAGTCCGTGCGTGCTGAGGATGGTGTCGACGTCGAGGGCCGCGATCTCGCCGCAGGCCTTGAGGAAGGCCTCCCGGGGCAGCGTCGCGGGCGCATCGGACTCATGGGCGCCGAGCACGCGGGCGACGAGGCGCGCGTCCGCGCCGAGGGCGATGAAGTGCTTGACATCCTTGAGGGGAAGCTCGCGCCGGATGTCCTCGACCACGTTGTTGATGTGGCGGAGGATCAGCTTCTGAAAATGCGAGGGCGTGCCCTGGAAGGCCGCGAAACTCTGGCGGAGGCGGATCGACCCGATGGCGTACGTACCGGAATGCGCGGGCTCCCCGCCGTGCAGGGTCGAAAGGTCGGCGCTGCCGCCTCCCACCTCGGCGACGAGGCACGTCTCGGTCGCAAGCTCGGGCAGAGACTTGAGGGATTCGCGGACGGCGAGGTAGGTCAGCCGGTTCTCCTCCGAGCCGTCGATCACCTCCACGTCGATGCCGGTGCGCACACGGATCCGGTCCAGCACGGTGTCGCGATTGGTCGCTTCGCGAAGGGCCGAAGTGGCCACCGCGCGATACCGGACCACCCCGAACGTATCCATGATGGAACGGAAGCCTTCGATCGCCTGCAGCACGGCTTCCACCGTGGGCTGGCCGATCCGACCGCTTGTGAAGGTGTCCTTGCCGATCAGCACCCCGCGCGACGCCTCTTCGACGATCCGCATGGCGTCCCCTTCGCCCTCGGCGATGACCAGGCGTACCGCCGAGGCCCCCAGGTCCAGGGCGGCAAAGGGCTTGGGCGGCTCGGGCGGGGGCGGCTGGGCCCCGTCCTTGGGCTTGCGGGTGAGAGTTCGCTTGCGCGGGGCGGCCATTCACGACGATTCTAGTCGGCATCGCTTGGCGACGATCGACCTGAGGCAAATGCCTCACGTACGCTGCGGGTCGAGCTGGGAGATACTCACGCGGTGACCGCCCGGATCGCTCCATTCGACGAACCCCTGAAACGCTTCCTCGAACTCTTCGAAAGGGCGAAGAAGGAGGAGGCCCACGATCCCACCGCGGTAGCGCTCGCCACCTCGACCATGCACGGCCGGCCTTCTCTCAGAATGGTCCTGCTGAAGGACGTGGACGTCCGGGGTTTCGTCTTCTACACGAACTACCAGAGCCGGAAGGCCACCGAGATGGAAGCCAACTCGCAGGCGGCCATGACCTTCTATTGGCCGGGAATGGAGGTCCAGATCCGGGTGGAAGGCACCCTGGACCGGACGAGCGCCGAGGAATCCGACGCCTATTTCGAATCGCGCCCCCTCGGACACCGGCTCGGAACCTGGGCTTCCGAGCAGTCGCGCGAAGTCGAGTCCGCCGCCGAACTCGCCCGCAGGTTCGAAGAAGTGGAGGAGCGGTTCAAGGATCGCGAGGTCCCACGCCCCGCCCACTGGGGCGGCTATCGGGTCACCCCCGAATCAATCGAATTCTGGTTCGGCAAGGAGAACCGGATGCACGAGCGAGAGCTCTACACCCGTGCCGGTAACGGCTGGACGGTCAAGCGATTACAGCCGTAGGAAGTCGCGCGAGCGCTCAGTACGAGAAGAGGGTGTGCAGGGCGAGGCGGGTCTCGTGGGGCTTGCCCATGGTGGCCGCGTAGGTCACGCCCTCGTAGTCGGCAAGGACCGCGGCTGCGACCGGCGCCTTGGTCTTGAACCAGTAGGCGACCCCCGCGATCCTGCGATTCTTCCGGCCATCCACGGACTTGTCGGGCTTCACGCTGTCGTAGCGCAAGAGTCCCTCGATTCCCATGGTCGTCTTGAGACGGGTCCACACGGAATAGGCGCTCGAGCGAACCAGGGGAGCTTTCGCCGAAATCTGATCGCTCGCCTCCAGCAGATCCACGCTGGCCACGATGTACTTGTGCTCGAGGGCCGCGTTCGCCACGAAGCGATGGCGCGGAGCGTCCTTGATGTATCGATCGGCGTCGTAGAACGCGGTGAGGCGGAGGCCCTTCAGGACTTCGTGGCCGGGCAGGGGGCGGACCGTGCCTCGGATCTGGAAGGCCTTTTGATTGTTCACCTCCCCCTTCGCATAGGTCTCGCCGTTGTAGACCCCGAGGTGAATCTCCCCGTAGTCCTTCGGGAAGTTGACGCGGCCGGTGATTCCAAAATCGGACGAACTCAAATAGCCGTCGCGCTCCACCATCTGAGTTCCCTGGAAGCGATATCGATAGATGCCCTCTTCGTAGTCCACGAGGGGAGTCTGCTGGGCGCCGATGCGGACCCATGACCCCTTGGGGAGCACACGGTCCAGGCTCAGCTGGCCGTAGGCGTACTTGAGACGGAAAGACTCGCTTCCTTCGATCGAAGTGGCCGAGGACGAGGAGGCACTGGTGAGGCGCTTCACATCCGCGGTCACCCGGAAAGAGATGAGGTGGGACAGGGCGCCGGTGACGGTCAGGTAGGCGCGACTCACGTCGAAGGCGCTGCTGTGGATCACGTTGCCGTCGGCGTCTTTCAGCGTGGGCTCCTGGGTGTAGGTGTAGTCCGCGAAGATCGTCGCTCCCGCCCTGATGGACGGGGTGTCGTCCGGCGTGGGCGAAGTCATCGGAGCCGGAGTGCTCGCAGGGGTTGGAGAGCCCTGGAGCGCAGGCGTCTGGCCCGCGGCGAGCGCCGGGATCAGAGCCAGGGTGAGGGCCGCCAGGCGGGACCGTCCTCGAATTCCGGTGCTTCCGGACGGCCGAGGAACCATGCCCGAGGATACTCCCGAGCCCCCGCGGGGCGCGCCGGACCAGACTCCTCGAGGCTGCCTACGCGGCGGGCGCCGGCTCGGGCGCGGGCTGCCGGCGGCGGAAGACTCGCTGCAGCGCCACCGTCCAGTCGTCGAACAGGGCGTACAAGACCGGAATCGCGAGCAGGGTCAGGAGCAGAGCGAAGGTCTGGCCGCCGATGATCACCACCGCGATCGAACGGTTGGTGGCCGAGCCGGCGCCGCTCGAGACCGCGAGCGGGATCATGCCCGCCACGAAGGCCAGGGTGGTCATGAGGATCGGCCGCAGACGGTCGCGGTTCGCCTGGAGGATCGCGGTAGCGCGGTCCATGCCGTGCTCGCGGAGATTGTTGGTGTGGTCGATCTGGAGGATGCCGTTCTTCTTGACCACGCCGAACAGCACCATGATCCCGAGGGCCGAGTAGATGTTGATCGACTGATTGAACATCACGATGGCGAGGAGCGCGAACGGGATGGTCATCGGGAAAGCCATGAGGATGGTGAACGGGTGCAGCCAGCTCTCGAACTGGGCGGCAAGCACGAGGTACATGAACACGGCGGAGGAAAGGAACGCGATGGCGAACGCCCGGGCGGACCGGCCCTGCTCCTTCGATCGGCCGGTGAGGCCGTAGGAGTATTCCGTGGGCATGTTCAGCGACGCTGCCTTCGCATTCAGGGCCTGGATGACCGCCTGTTCCGAGAAACCGGGCTTCAGGTTGCACGTGATCAGGACCTGGCGCGTGCGTCCGATCCGGTTCACCACCGCCGGCCCCTTCGACTCGGTGAAGCGCACGACGTCGCCCAGACGAACCGTGCCCAGGCGGGACGAGGGCACGCGGTTCTCGGCGATGGAGGAGGCCGAAGACCGGTCGACGCCCTCGGCCCGGATCCACACGTCGTAGCGCTCGCCCTTTTCGTAGTAATCGGTCACCTTGATGCCGCCCACCATCGAGTTCAGGGTCGACACGATGTCGACGACCCGGACGCCGAGGTCCGCGGCCTTCTCCCGGTCGATGAGAACGCCCAGCTCGGGCTTGCCGGTCACGAGGTCGGTGTCCGCGTCGACCACGCCGGGAATCTTCTTCATCTCCGCGAGCAGCACTCCCGAGTACTCCTCGAGCTTCTGGAGATTCGGACCGCCGACCCAGAACTGGATGGTGGAGTTGTTTCCCGAGCCGAACGCGTTCACCTGGGCCACCGAGGCCCGGATCTTCAGGTCCTCGTACTGGCGCAGGATGTCCTCGCGGACGTGCTCCTCGACCTGGAACACGCTCGCCGTGCGCTTGTCCAGCGACTTCATCTTCACGTAGATGCTGCCGAAGTTCTGGGTGCGCAGCTGGTCCGAACCGATGGTGGTGAGGGTGGCTTCCACCCCATCGAGGGCGCGCACCTGCTTGCTGATCGACTCGAGCAGGGCCTGGGACGAATCGCGCGACCAGCCTTCGGGCGCGCGCACCAGGATCTCGAACTGGCCTTCGTCGTCGGTGGGCAGGAAGTTCTTGTTGGCGAGCATGAAGAGCGGGACCGTCGCCCCGATGGTGAGGGCGATGGTCACGAGCATGGTCTTGCGGTGGGTCATGGCCCAGCGCAGGAGCTTCATGTAGCCGGCCTCGATGCCGCCGTAGATCCCGGGCCCCCGCTCATCGAGACCATGGACGGGCACCACCACCTCGTTCTCCTTCGGCACGTGGAACCACTTGGCGCAGAGCATGGGGGTGAAGGTGAAGGCCACGATGAGCGAGACGAAGATCGCGAAGCTCATGGTGATGCCGAAGCTGCCCATGAACCGGCCCACGATGCCGCCCATGAAACCGATGGGCAGGAACACGGCGATGAGCGACATGGTGGTGGCCATGACCGCGAAGCCGATTTCGCGCGTGCCCTCGATCGCCGCCTCCCTCGGGGGCATGCGCTTGTCCTCGAGGTGGCGGAAGATGTTCTCGATCACGATCACCGCGTCGTCGATGACGATGCCCACGACCAGGGTCAGGGACAGAAGGGTGATGGTGTTGAGGGTGTAGCCCATGTACTTGATCATGGCGAAGGCGCTGATGATCGAGGCGGGGATCGAGAGCGCGGCGATGATGGTCGGACGCGAGCGCTTGAGGAACATCCACACCACCACCGCGGCGAGGATCGACCCGAGGATGAGGTGCTCCTGGACCGCGGCGATCGAGGTCTTGACGAACTCCGACTGATCGCGCGCGTAGTCGATCTTCCAACCCCTGGGCAGCCGGCCGCGAAGGGACTCCACCCGGGCGCGCACCGCGTCGACGGTGGCGACGGTGTTGGCGCCCGACTGCTTGCGGACCAGCAGGGTCACCGCGGGCTGGCCGTTCCACATGGCGGTCGACTCGGGGTCTTCCTGCCCGTCCTCGATCCGCGCCACGTCCTTGAGCCGCACGGGCACGCCCTTGTTCTGGGCGATCACCATCTCGCCAAACTGATCGATCGAGTCCACCCGGCCGTAGGTGCGCAGGGACATGTCCCTGGCCCCCTGCTCCACCTTGCCGCTCGGAAGCTGCAGGTTCTGGGCCTGGATGGCCTGGACGACCTGGGCCGCGGAGAGGCCGAGGCTCGAAAGGGCCCCCGCGTTCGCCACCACCCGGATCTGGCGCGCACGTCCGCCGATCAGGGTGATCTGCCCCACCCCGCCGACCGTGCCGAGATTCCGCTTCATCGTCTTGTCCGCGAACTCCGTCAGGTCCCGCAGCGAGGCTTCACCCGACAGGATGACCGCGATGACCGGGGTCGCGTCGGCCGCGAGCTTTTCCACCACCGGCGGGTCCATGCCGCGGGGCAGCTGGAAGGTAGCGCCGTCTATGCGCTCGCGCACTTCCTGGCCACCGACGTTGCCGTCCTTCTCGAGGCTGAAGGCGACCATGACCACCGAGAAGCCGTCGGCGGAGAACGAGCGAAGTTCATCGACGCCGGAGACCGAGCTCACCGCCTCTTCGAGCTTCTCGGTGACGTCGGTCTCCATCTCCTGGGGCGCCGCTCCCGGCAACCGGCTCGTGATGGTGACGAAGGGAATGTCGACGTTCGGGAAGCGGTCGAGGCCGAGGGTGGTGTATCCGAAGGCCCCGACCACGACGAGGGTGAGGATCAGGACGGTCGCGAAGACCGGGCGGTCGATGCAGATTTCAGCGAGCTTTTGCATGGGGGCTCACTTGCCGGTCTGCACGCGGACCCGGGCGAAGAAACCCGGCCGCAGCTTCAGATCGCGATTCTCGAACCGGGCCTCGGCCAGGAACGTGCGGGTGGCCGGATCGATGGCGCCCCCGGCCACGGAGATGACGCCCGGGAACTTCACCCCCGGGTACGCCTCCACCTCGGCTTCGACTCCCTGGCCCTTGCGAACGAGGGTGAGGTCGGTTTCACGCACGCGGAAGCGCAGCTTGAGGGGCGCCATCTGAACGAGGAGGAACGCGGGCGTCGCCTCGGCGAGGCGCTCCCCCACGTTGATGCGGCGCTGCTCGATGACCCCGCGAAACGGTGCTCTGAGCACCGCGTCGGCGCGGCGGGTCTGGGCGAGGTTCAGTCGCGCCGTGGCGGCATCGAGGCCGGCCTTCGCCTGTTCGTACATGCTGGCCGACCGCAGGTTCGCGGCTTCGGACACGGAGCCCTTCGCCACCAGTTCGGCCTTGCGCTTCGCATCCCGGTCGGCCTCGTTGAGCGCGGCCTGCGCCCGCGCCACTTCGGCCGCGGCCTGCTTCACGTCGATGTCGAGGTAATCGGTCTCGAGCTCGAGGAGCACGGAACCGCTCTCGACCAAAGCACCCTCATCGACCATCACCGCCTTGACGCGGCCGCTGATGCGCGAGGTCAGCTCGGATCGCTGCGAAGACACGAACTCGCCGGAGTAGCGGGACGACAACGCCGCCGAATCCTGTCCGGCTTTCTCCACCGCGGCCGCAAGCTCGCGCATGTCGCCGGGCAGACCCTTGGCTTTCGCGGGCGGAGGGGTCGCGCCGGCGGAAGGCGTCTGCGCGTGGGATGCGACGGCCGCGATCAGGACAGCGGCGGCGATGGCCAGGGCGCCCTTGGTCAGGCGCCCGAGATTCTTGGGGGTCATTTCGGTTCTCACTTGAAGTTGTCCAGAGCGGCGTCGGCGAGCGAACCGGCGGCGAGCCAGGCCATGGCCTCGCCCCGGAGCACGTCGAACTTCGCCTCGATCAGGGAGCGTCGCGCTTCGGAGAGCGCCGACTCCGCGGCCTGGAGATCGAGTGCGGTCGCCTCGCGTTGTTCGTACAGATCGCGGGCCTCGGCATACTCGGCCTCGGCCGCCTTCACCTGGTCGTCGGCCAGAAGCTTGGCCCGGCGCGCCGCTTCCAGCATGGCGAGGGCCTGCCTGATGTCCTCGGTGGCCTGACGCTTCGCCTCCGCGAGGGTCACCTCGGCCTGGTGCTGTCGGGCCGACGCGATCCGGATCTTCGCCCCGACTTCCCCGCCCTGGAAGATGGGAACGGTGAAGCGCAGGGCGGCGTAGCCGTAACCGTCGGAGGGGAACGAGGACTTCTGCTTGAGGTACCCGAGGTCCGCGGTCACCACCGGCAGGTACGCGCCCTTCTGCTTCAGCACCTCGAGATCGGCGATCCGCACGTTCGTCGCGGCCTGCTTGATCTCCGCCCGGTCTAGAGCCAGGCGGTCCAGCGTCTCCACCGCGGGAACGGGAATGCCGATCTCCGTGGTGGTGTCGAGAGCGCCGAGTTCGGTGTCGCCCCCATCGATGGCGAGGGTGGTGCGCAGACGGGACCGCGCCTGGATCCCCTCGGCTTCGGCCAGCGCCACCCGGCGCAGAGCCCCTTTGTACGCGGTTTCCGCGCGAAGAACGTCGACCCGGGTGACTTCACCCGCATCGAAGAGAGCCTGGGCCTGGGCGATGCGCTTCTCCGCGAGAACCGCGGCCTGCCGCTCGACCTCGGCGAGGGCGTCCGCCTGCACGGCCAGGGCGTAGTCGGCGATCACGCGAAGGGCAAGGCGATCCCGGTTGCCGCGCTTTCCGTCCCGGGCGAGGGTCACGCCTTCCTTCGACTGGTAGTAGAGCCGGAACTCACGTCGGCCCGCGTAGACCGGCTGCTGCAGGGTCACCCGGGTGGACCAGTCGGTGCCGGGCAGGATGACTCTCGAGTCCGAGGCCGACCCGAACGAGACTTCCTGGGAGTTCTTGATGAGGCTGCCGGTGACGCTGAGGCGCGGCAGCACCAGCGACTTCGTGGCCACCCGCTGGGCTTCCGCCGCCTCGATCTCATCCTCGGCGCGAATCGCGGAGGGCGAAAGCTGAAAGGCGCGTTCGAGGGCCGCCCGCAGGGTGAGGCGCGGCCCCGCGGGAGTGGGGGCGGGCACGGTTGAGGCCTGGGCCGCGAGGGTCGCGGCCAGAATCAGATGGATCATGACTTCTTTCTTCTCCCTGACAAGCCGTTCAGCAGGAGGTCGGACAGGAATTCGGCGTCGCTCTCGAGGCTCGGACCGGCGGTCTCCGGAATCCGGCGGAACAGGAAGGCCACGAGCGCCTCGGAAAAGAACAGGGCGAGCCGCGGAGCATCGGCCTTGCTTTCGACCTGCTCCTCGAAATAGCGGGTCAGCCTCTCGAGATACATCTGTTTCTCCGGGGGCGGCGCCTTCACCCGGGCGTTGCACAGGGCGGCGTCGCGTCCCCCGGGGAAACGGAGCTCGAAGTGAACCCGGTACAGGTCGCGACGCTCGTCGAAGAAGCGAAGCTGCGCGAGGACGAGCTCGCGGAGGGTCTGGTCGAACGGGAGCGATCGGGCGAAGACGCCCTCGATCTTGTCGAGGAGCTGGGCGAGCCCCCGTTCACTCACGTGCTGGAGGAGTTCGTCGCGATCCTTGAAGTAGAGGTAGAGGGTGCCCTTGGAGATTCCCGACTCGTCGGCGATGTCCTGCATCGTCGCCGACGCCCCCTTGCGGGCGATGGCGCGAACCGCGCCTTCGGTGATGGACTCGACGCGAAATCGCTCGAGGACGGCTTCTCTGGTGTCTGACGATTGGGTCACTTGGGTTACCGGCCGGTCATTCTACTGACCCGCTGGTCATTCTCCAAGCCTTTTGGGGCATCAGAGCGGAGCGGTAGGCCCGACCCGGGCGCGGTACTCGGCCGCCACGCGCCACGAAGCGAAGGCGAACGCGGCCTGGGCCGCGACGCTGACCATGAAAGTAAACATATGAATCCAGATAGTTTGGAATGTGAACAAGCGAAGTCCGGCCACCAGGATCATGGCAAGGGCATTGAGCGCGAACAGCGCGGCCGCCATGTGGAGCTGCCGTTTCCAGCCAAGGGCCCCGGCCGCGATGCAGATGACGGTACTGGCCGAGAGCGACAAGATCACGAGCACATGCATCCAGGCGTCGCCCCCGAAAGACGCGTTCAGATAGAACGCGGCGATCAGGAAGAGCCACGAGATGAGGGTGGGGGTGAGCCACGGGTCCCGACCCACCCGCGGTCCTTCGGCGTTCGCCCGGGCCCTGATCACTGCGGCCGCCATCAAAGCCGAGCCCGGAGCGCCGAAGACGTGCAGCGTGGTCGCGAGGAGCGGCAGATCCTCTCCTGAGACGGCGAGCGACAGATTCGATGCGGCGCCCGCGAGGCCTCCGAGAATCACGAGGACCAGTCCCGAAAGGGCCATGCGCCGGCACCGGGGATCGAGCCGGTCCACGAGTTGCGCGAGGAAGAACAGCCCGAGGGAGCCGAAGAAGATCGGCGCGAGGTCGAGAAGCGCCAGGACGATGGCCAGTGCCTTCAAAGCGGTTGATTTTACGGGGTCTTCCCCATCCGCCCGCCAAAGGTCGACGAAGTCAGCGCGCCGGCGCTACCTTGCAGCCGTGATCGCTCAGGATCTCCGCAACCTTGTCGCTCACGTCGCGGTCCGATGCCGGCGCCCCGCGCGCGCACATCGCGGCGGGCAGGAGGGCCCTCACCCGCCAGCCGGTTGTCCCGAAACTGAGCCGAACCACCCCGCCCCGGACGATGCGTTCGATCTCCGCCTCTATCGCGAGAGCGTTGGAGGGCTTTTTGTCCTCCGGCTGCCAGGAGATTTCCGACATGGGTCGCCTCTCCTACACCTCGCCGACGTGAAGCCAGGCGATGCCGAAGGTGAGGGGCTTCGAAGTCACATCCTTGAGCCCGGCCGCGCGCATGAGGGCGCCGAAGCCCTCGGGCGTCTCGAAGTTCGCCACCGACTTCGGCAGGTAAGAGTAGGCCGCGCGACTGCTGACCAGCGCGCCGATCCGGGGCAATATGTGGTTGAAGTAGAAGCGGAAGATCGTGCCGATGACTCCGGTGGTCTCGTGGAACTCGAGCACGACCACTCTCCTCCCCGGCCTCACCACCCGACGCATCTCCCGCACTCCCTGGGCGCGGTCGAGGACGTTGCGGATGCCGAAGGCGATCGACGCGCCGTCGAAACACGCGTCGCCGAAGGGAAGGCGCTCGGCGTCGCCCTGACACACGCGGGCGTCCTGGTATCCCCCGCTCTCGAACTTCGGACGGGCGAGGCGCAGCATGCCGAACGAGAGATCGGCGCCCACGCTTCTCGCGGCGCCCGCGCTCATCTCCTCGAGCAGGAGGTCGCCGGTGCCGGTGGCGAGGTCGAGGATGCAGTCCCCCGGCCTGACCCCGAGCGCGCGCACCGCCTTCTTCCTCCACGCGACATCCACGCGGGCGGAGAGGACGCGGTTCAGAAGGTCGTACCGCGGCGCAATGGCGTCGAACATCGCGCGCACGTTCTCCTTCTCGGGCCTTCCCGGGGTGGGAGAGGGTCCGGTCATCTGAGAAGGCTCGCGATCAGCACGGTCGCAAAGTACAACACGCCGATCCAGCCGTTCACCGTGAAGAAGGCGGCATCGATCCTGGAGAGGTCGTCCGCCCTCACCAGGGAGTGCTCGTAGAGAAACAGCGCCGCGATCAGCGCCATCCCCACATAGTACGACCAGTGGAGAGGCTCGACCAGCGCCACCGCGAAGAGGAACGCGATGGCCAGAACATGCGCCACCCGCGCGAACATGAGCGCCCGCGCGACGCCGAAGCGGACCGGAATCGAGTGCAGCGAGTGCTTGTGATCGAACTCGACGTCCTGGCACGAGTAGAGGATGTCGAAGCCGCCGACCCAGAACAGGACGGCGAGGCCGATGGGAACGGGGGTCAGTTCGAACTGGCCGCGCACCGCGAGCCACCCGCCCAGAGGCGCGATGGCGAGGGAGAGGCCGAGCACCGCGTGGGAGAGCATGGTGAAGCGCTTGGTGAACGAGTAGCCGCACACGATGGCGAGGGCAACCGGCGAGAGCGCCAAGCACAGTGGATTGAGGCGCCAGGCCGCGACCACGAAGACCGCGATCGAGACCATCACGAAGGCGAGCACCTGCGCTTTCGACAACGCGCCGGCGGGCAATTCCCGGTTGGCGGTGCGCGGGTTCAAGGCGTCCACATCGGCGTCGAGCCAGCGATTGAAGCCCATGGCCGCGCTGCGCGCCCCCACCATGGCCACGATCACCCACAGCAGCTTTTCGGGATCGAAGCCCTCGCGGCGCGCGGCCAGGAAGAAGGCGGCGAGCGCGAACGGCATGGCGAAGATCGAGTGCGAGAACTTGATCATCCGACCGAAGGTGAGGATGTGGCCCGGCAGCGAAGGGGGCGGAGAAGCCGCGGCGGGCGAGGTCATCAGGCGACTCCCCGCGCCGGCGCGCCTTCGTGGAGCGTGAAGGCGAGAGGATCCGCGGGCGCAGCCCCTTCGAAATCGATCACGGCGAATCGGGCCCGAGCACCCGTTCGTATTTCGCCGAGATTGTCGAAGCCGAGCGCGAGAGCGCCGCCGCGGGTGAGGGCATGAAGGATGGCGGCCTTCGGAACGCGGGGAAACCTGCGCGCCAGCAGGCGCGCGTCTTCGAGCACGTCGAGCGACGCGCAGCTCGCGAGGGAATCGGTCCCGAGGGCCAGGGGAACCCCGTGGCCCAGCAGCAACGCCAGCGGCGGCACGCCGTTGCCCAGGAACTCGTTGCTGCGGGGACAAAGCACCGCGACCGCTCCCCGCGCGGCCAGCAACTTCGCGTCGGTTTCGTCGACGCGGACGCAGTGGACAGCGAGGAGACCCGGTTTCAGGACCCCCAGAGCGTCGAGGTACTGGACCGGCGTGGAGCCTGGGGAATCGAACGCGATCGGGCCGACGCGTCGATCCAGAAACTCACGCCACTCGCCCGAGCCGTCGCGGAGGAAGTCGTCCTCGGAGCGCGACTCGGCCACGTGGATGGACTTCACTCCCCCATCGCTCATGAGAAGGGCGAAGAGTTCCCGGGAGATGGAATGGGGGGCGTGGGCGGCGACGGCGAGACGGACGGACGGGTTCGAACTCGGAGGAAGGGCGGCCCGGGCGGCCTTCGTCTGGGTCAGAACGTAACCCGCCTTGGCGGGATCGAAGCCGAGGATCTCGTGGAGCACGAGCGCGTGCATACCTGATTCCCGGAGGGGCCCCACAGTCGCGAGCGAATTGGAGACGTCCGCCACCGCGGCGGTGCCCGAGGCCCGCATGGCGGCGATGGCCTTCCGAACCGCGACCGGGACCTCCTCGGGCGAACGCTCGGCGCGCACGCGCAACTGGTCCTCGATCCAGGTCACGAAGCCGCGGCCGCCCGGCACCCCACCCTGAAGATGCGACAGTTCGAGGTGGGTGTGCGCGTTCACGAAGCCGGGCATCAGGATGGAAGCCCCGAGGTCGATCTCGGCGCCCGCGACCTCGCGCGGGCGCTCGGCGATCGGTCCGAGGGCAGTCACCACACCATCGCGCACCGCAACGAAACCGTCGCGAATCGGCGGCGAGGTGACCGGCACCACCCACGCTGCGCGGTAGACCGCTTCAGACATCACTGGCGACAATTTCCACGGTCGGAGTCACGCGGAGAGCCCGCGTGCGGAGGCCAAAGCACCGTTCCCGAACGAGGGGGCCGAGCAGTACCCTAGCGATCGTGGGGTGGGGGCCCCACGTCCATTCCTTAGAGGACGCTTCGAGGCCCCCGGATGTGAGGGAACGCAAGGGTGCTTTGGCCGTAGCATCATCGCGGCCCAGCCGGGGGGCTGCGGCTGGCCGGCTTGGTAGTGGTGGGCAGGGGTTGCTTCGTCGCGGTACCAACGGAGTGGGCTCCTCGCAATGACGTCAGGTCCAATCGGCTTGGTAGTGCACCGCGGCTGGCGGAGCGGCTCCTCGCAATGACGGGGCTCGTCTAGACCTTGTCCGGGAGGACGGCGATGCAGTCGATCTCGACGCGGAGGTTCTCGCCGGGAAGCCCCGCCACCTGCACGGTGGTGCGAGCGGGCTTGTGGCCGGCGAACATCCGCTCGTAGACCGCGTTCATCTTCGGGAACTCCGTCATGTCCATGAGAAAGACGCCGCAGCGCAGGACATGCTGCAGGTCGGTGCCCGCGGCTTTGAGGATGGTCTCGATGTTTCGAAGCGTCTGCTCGGTCTGAGCCTCGACCCCGGGCGCGGTGACGCCGGTCTTCGGATCCCGGCCCGACTGGCCGGAGACGAACACCAGGCGATCGAAGGCGGTGCCCGGCGAGTAGGGGCCCACGGGCTTGGGCAGGTTATCGGCCTGAATTTTCCGGATCGGCGAGGTGGACACGCGATTTGGCTCCTTGAAAGGGGGCGCAATGCTAAACGGGAATCACCCTCAGTACTTCACCCTCACGCGGTACGTGAGCACGGTCTCGCCGCCCGCGGGCACGGGGACGTCCCACTGCGACTCGAAGGCCGCGGTCTTGCGGTTCGGGATCGACGTTTCCACCATCGTCCACTCGCCGCCGAGGGGCTCGACCACCCGCACCGTCACCGCGGTGTCCTTCTGGTTCCGGATCTTGATCTCGTGCGCGGATTCGTAGAGGGTGCCCGGACGGCCGCCCAGGTTCTTGAAGTCGGTTTGCCGGCGTTCGGCCACGATGTCGAAGGCGTTGCCCAGTTCGAGCTTCACCTCTTCATTGCGGGGGGTGTGGTCGATGTTGTCCTCGCCGATGAGCTGGGGCGATCCGGAGCGGTCCTTCTTGAAGACCCGGACGATCCCCTTCGGCATGGGCTGCCCGAGGCCGGCCGTGGTCTCGGAGTTCTTGAACGCGATGAAGACCGCGACCTTCTCTTTCGACGGCGGGCCCGACCACACCGACTGGAAATACTGGGTGCCGCCGTTCAAGACATAGTCCTTGGTGATGCGGATGCCCTCGGCCTGCAGAAGCTGGATCTGCTTGGTCTGGGCGTTCCTGATGGTCGACGGGCGATCGAGGGTGTAAAGGTGATATTCGAAAAGGCCTTCTTCCTGAAACGCGATCGGAGCGGCGGCGGCCATGGGCATGTCGCGACGCCGCATCTGATCGAGAAACTGCATCGGCGGCTGCGCCTTGTGAACGTCGCCCGCCACCAGCTTGAGCTTCGCGTCCTTGTAGGACGCGCCCGAGTTGTTGTTGATGGTCACCCAGCCCTGCAGCCCGGCCTTCTCTTCGGTGGGATCGAGGGACAGCACGTAGTCGGCGCTCCACTGCATGCCGCCGGTGATGTACGAAGCCTCGATCCTCCGCTTCCCCGCGGCGGGTGCGCCGATCTGCCACACCAGGGTCGGCCGCGCGATCAGGTTCTCGGGAACGTTCGGAAAGATCAGCCGCGAATAGGGCGGATTCACCACGATCTTCCCACCGATCTCCCACACCGTGCCCGCGTTGTTCGAGAGCAGCTTCGCCTCCACCGATTCGTCCACCGTCGAGTTGTTCATCATCTTCTGCTGGACCAGAGTGATGGTCTGACCGACGAACTTGTCCAGGAGTTTCGCGGGAGAGAGCAGGTCGTACTCGTAGTTCTGCTCGAGGACATTGAAGGGCGCGCCCTCGATGGGGGCCACGCGCACCGTCGGGGCCTGGATCTGCTCGGCCACGTCCATGAACCGGACTTCGTTCAGGCCCCCGGCGAGGTCGAGGTTGCGCTCCTCGCGCACCAGGCCGCGGCCATCGTTGTACACGGTGACGGCCACGGACACCCGGTGGTCGGCGGTGGACGTCACCTGGCCAGCGAAGGCGGCCTGCGAAAGAGCGAGGAGAACGGCGGTGGCCTTGCGATTCATGGGAACCTCAGTACTTCACGCGGACGCGGTAGGTGAGGACGGTTTCGCCGCCCGCGGGCACGGGAACGTCCCACTGCGATTCGAACGCGGCGGTCTTCC
This sequence comes from Vicinamibacteria bacterium, assembly GCA_044229175.1. Taxonomy (GTDB): domain Bacteria; phylum Acidobacteriota; class Vicinamibacteria; order Fen-336; family JAGNNV01; genus JAGNNV01. Next base: position 199,391 of record JBGATM010000004.1, read on the forward strand.
GGTTGGGAAGGGACGTCTGCAGCATGGTCCATTCGCCGCCGATGGGTTCGACCACCCGCACCGTCACCGGCGTGTCCTTCTGATTCCGGATCTTGATCTCGTGGGCCGACTCGTACGTGTTCGCGGGCCGGGTGGAGAGGTGGCTGAAGTCCGTCTGTCTTCGTTCAGCCACGATGTCGAAGGCGTTGCCGAGTTCGAGCTTCAGGTCCTCGTTGCGAGGGGTGTGGTCGATGTTGTCCTCGCCGATGAGCTGGGGCGAACCGGAGCGGTCCTTCTTGAAGACGCGCACGATGCCCTTGGGAAGCGGCTGTCCGAGACCCGGGGTCGCTTCCGAGTTCTTGAAGCCGATGAAGACCTTGATCTTCTCCTTGGTCGCGGGCCCCGACCATACGGACTGGAAGTAATGCGTGCCGCCGGAGAGGACGTAGTCCTTGACGATCCGGATGCCCTCGGCCTGGAGGAGCTGGATCTGCTTGGTCTGCGCGTTCTTGATGGTGGAGGGACGGTCGAGGGTGTAGAGGTGATATTCGAACAGGCCCTCTTCCGCGAAGCTCGCCTTCGACATCGCCATCTCCGCGACCATCCCGCGCGAGGCGGGCATCGGCCGGTTCGGCTGGGCCTTGTGGACATCGCCCGCCACGAGCTTGAGCTTCGCGTCCTTGTACGACGCGCCCGAGTTGTTGTTGATGGTCACCCAGCCCTGAAGTCCGGCCTTCTCCTCGGTCGGGTCGAGGGAGAGCACGTAATCGGCGCTCCACTGCATGCCGCCGGTGATGTACGAAGCCTCGATCCTCCGCTTCCCCGCCGTGGGCGCGCCGATCTGCCAGACCAGGGTGGGCCGCGCGATCAGACCCTCGGGGATGCTGGGAAAGATCATCCGCGAGTAGGGCGGGTTGACCACGATCTTCCCGCCGATCTCCCACACCGTGCCCGCGTTGTTGGAGAGCAGCTTCGCCTCCACCGATTCCTCGACCGTCGAAGAGTTCATCATCTTCTGCTGCACGAGAACGATGGTCTGGCCCACGTACTTGTCGAGAAGCTTCGCGGGCGAGAGGAGGTCGTATTCGTAGTTCTGTTCGAGGACGTTGAAGGGCGCGCCTTCGACCGGCGCCACGCGAACCGTCGGAGCCTGGATCTGCTCGGCCACGTCCATGAACCGGACTTCGTTCACTCCCGCGGTGAGATCGAGATTGCGCTCCTCGCGAACGAGCCCGCGGCCGTCGTTGTAAACCGTGACGGCCACGGAGACGCGGTTATCGCCGGTGGAGGTTACCTGCCCGGCGAACGTGGCCTGGGACAGGGCGAGGACAACGGCGGTGGCTTTCTTGTTCATGGGTCTTCCTTGAAATTCGTGAGGGGGCCTCTGTGCTGGGTTTCACAGGCGAGACGCGCGGCCCATGCGAATTCTTGCAGACCGGAGCCGATCAGCGGCCGTTCAAGTGCCCTCGGGAGCCGTCCCCGGCCGCACTTCCATCGAGTAGAACCGGGCGCGGGTCGGACACTCGAGCGGCAGGGGCGCCCGCTGGAGCTCGTCGATCACCAGCCGGCCTTCCCTCGACGCCTGGTCGAGCCGGCCGCGTCCCAGGGGCAGACCCTGCATCATCACCACCGCGGTCTCCCGCGGGGCCTCCTTGCTGCAGAGCCAGGCGGAGAGGGCCTTCCGGTTCGGAAGGCTGGCGCTGTGCGCGGAGCCTCGCGGCCAGATCTCGATGGCCTCGGCGCCGTCGGAAACCAGCACGATCGCATCGGCCTTGAGGATGTCGCCGGCGTCCCTGCCCAGAGCCTGGGTGACGGACTCGGCCTGCGACTTGCGGGTGACCTTGCGAAGATAGATGGCGCCGCAATAGGAGGCGAGGAGCACCGCGATCACGATGGCGCCGCGGGTCTCATCTTTCATTTGTGCTCCGGAATCTTGTCGACAATCCACTATAGCCCCTGACCAGAACCGGACTCGATCCCGAAGCCGGGCCGGGCGCAGGGCGGGTTGTGAGAGAGTCATCTCCATGGCTCGGCGCCCCCGTCCCTCGCAGCGCGCGTGGTGCGCCATCGGCATCGCCCTGGCCCTGAACACCCAGGTCGCCGGACAGACCTCGCCGCCGTGTCGGCCGGGCGACAGCCTGCTGTCCCTGGGGAAGACCGCATTCTTCAAAGCGATCGAGCGCGGCGCCTTCGCGATCGGGGAGCGCACTCTCGACGACCTGCTCGATGGGCTGGGGGCCGCCGGCGCGGCGAGGCCGGCAAGCAGCGCGAGGCGGACCCACGCGACCGCGCCGGCCCAGGCCAGGGCCAGCGTCTTTCCGCCGGCCGCGGACGCGGCCCTGGTCAAGGCACTTCAGGCCTACGTCGATGCTCCCTCGTCCGATGCGGCCGACGCCGCCTTCCAGGTGTTTCTCGAAACCGCCACGAAGATCCTGTTCGAGACGCCGCCCGAAAAGCCCGGCGAGTTCGGCCGCGTGGGCCTCGCGCTCGAGGACGGCCGCTTCGGGAATCGGGGCTCCACCTTCGCGGTCTCGGATATGGCGAACGAGAGGAAGCGGCGGAGCCTCGAGGATTCCCTCTTCGGGGGGGACCCCGATCTGCAGATGGGCCAGGCGAACAAGCTCCTCGCCACCGCACCGTTCTTCAAGGCGCCGGTCATCGCGGACGGCAGAAACATCGATAGGAACAACCTCGGCATCGAGGTCAAGAAGGAACTGGATCTGCGGACCCTCTGGTTCGAGGACTATCGCGCCTACCTTTCCGCCGCGACGCCAAGTCCCTCTCCCGCGCAGGTCACCGAGGCCCTGAACACCGGCTGGCCCATCCTGCAGAAGTTGTGGGCGTTCAAGCGAACCGAGATCTTCGTCGATAGAGCCCAGACGGTCTTCGGAACGGAGATGCGGGAAGTCAACGATCGCGTCACCCGGGAGAACCTTCCCCCCCGCGACTGCGAGCCGAAGGGGCGCTGACCGGCGGCTCTTCGCGAGGGAGGGCATGGGGTTACCTCCGGAAGTACTCTCTCACCCTGGCCGCGATCTGGGGCTCGGTCATCCGGTCCGCGGTTTCAACCGCGACGACGCGGGCGCCGAATCCTCTGCTCTCCATGTGCTTGCTGAACTCGCCCTTGGCCTCGCCGGGGCCGAAGAGCAGGACCTCGCTCGCCGCGCTCAGACGGCGCATCAACTCGTCGTAGTACTTCTCGAGGTGACCGGCGAAGTGCCGGTCCCGGTGATCATCCTCCGGGGAGTCCCCGGCGGAGAGTCCGGCGACCCGTTCGTGCTTCTCGGCTCCGGACTCCATTCGTTCCGTCCGTTCACTGTTCTGGCCGCTGAAGACCAGGACCGCTCCCCGGTGGTCCATCCAAACGCCCGCTTGCTTTGTCATAGACCGATCGAGGTTGCACCAAACCCGCCGGACGGTCTGTTCGCTATCGAACATCGGCGCGCCGGCCAGGCGGCGGTCGCGGGACCTATACTTGCCTCTGCAGACCCGCCGCGAGGGGGCCCAATGGACGGAAAAACGAATGACCACCTGCAGACGCTGCGCGAGATGCGCAGCCGAGCGGTGCTCGGGGGCGGCATCAAGCGGATCGAACAGCAGCATGCGCGGGGCAAGCTGACCGCCCGCGAGCGTCTTTCCCTGCTCCTCGACGACGGAAGCTTCCAGGAGTTCGGCGCGCTCGCCACCCACAACGTGAGGGCCTTCGGCCTCGACAGGCAACGCTTTCCCGGCGACGGCATCGTCACCGGTTTCGGCAAGGTGAGCGGAAGGCGGGTGGCCGTCTTCGCCCAGGACTTCACCGTGCTCGGCGGCTCGTTCTCCGAAGTGCAGGCGCAGAAGATCAGCCGCCTCCAGGACCTCGCCCTCGAAAGCGGCATACCGCTGATCGGCCTCAACGACTCGGGCGGCGCGCGCATCCAGGAGGGCGTGCGCAGCCTCGCCGCCTACGGCGAGGTGTTCGTGCGCAACGTCATGGCCTCGGGCGTGATCCCCCAGATTTCCATCATTCTCGGCCCCTGCGCCGGGGGAGCGGTCTACTCACCCGCCCTTACCGACTTCATCATCATGGCCGGGGACAGCACCATGTTCCTCACCGGCCCCGATGTCATCAGCGCGGTCACCGGCGAGGAAGTGACCGCGCAGACGCTCGGCGGCGTGGAAGTCCATACCGCGCGCAGCGGGGTCGCTCACCTGGCCGCCCCCACCGAGGTGGCGGGCCTCTCCCTGGTCAAGCTCCTGCTCAGCTACCTGCCTCAGAACAACAACGAGGATCCGCCGCAGATCCGGCCCGACGACCCGACGAACCGCATGGATGAAGCGCTGAACTCGCTGATCCCGAATGACGAGAACGAGCCGTACGACATCCGCGACGTGATCACCGCGGTCTTCGACCGTGACAGCTTCCTCGAGATCCAGCCCGCCTATGCGGAAAACGCGGTGGTGGGATTCGTGCGCCTGGACGGCTACTCGGTCGGCGTGGTGGCGAACCAGCCCGCCTTCATGTCGGGCGCTCTGAACATGGATGCGAGCGACAAGATCTCCAGGTTCATTCGCCTGTGCGACGCATTCAACATTCCTCTCATCACCTTCGTGGACTGCCCGGGCTTCCTGCCCGGCGTCAAGGAGGAATACGGCGGGGTGATCCGCCACGGGGCCAAGATCATCTATGCCTACTGCGAGGCGACGGTGCCGAAGATTTCCATCGTCACGCGAAAGGCCATGGGCGGCGCGTATGTCGCGATGGGCGCCAAGCAGATGCGCACGGACCTCGCTTTCGCCTGGCCGACCGCGCAGATCGCGGTGATGGGCGCGGAGCCCGCGGTGCGCGTCTTGTACCGCGAAGAGGTGAAAAACGCTCCCGACCCTGCGAAGCGCGCGGCCGAGCTCGTCGCCGAATACCGGGAGCGGTTCTTCAACCCCTACCAGGCCGCCGACGTGGGCCAGATCGATGAGGTCATCGAACCGCGCGAAACCCGGCCGCGCCTGGCCCGAGCCCTCGAGGTACTGCGCACCAAGGTGCAGCAGACGCCGCCCAAGAAGCACGGCCTGTCACCGACGTAGAGGGGTTCGCCATGGAAAGCCTTCTCTGGGGCCTTCAAACCACTCTTCTCGGCATGGGGCTGGTCTTCGGCCTGCTTGCCCTGATGTGGGGGTTGCTCACGCTTGCCCTGCGCCTGGACAAGCCCGTCGAGTCCCCGTCTCCTGCGGCCGCCCCTCCGCCTCCACAAGCGCCGGGGCTGGATGGGGAGACCGTCGCCGCCATTCTCGTCGCGACCCTGACCCATCGCGCGCAACGCCGTCGGGAGGCCGCGCCGGCCATGCGCAGCTACTGGCCCGGCAGCCTCCTCTACGCCTCGCGCTGGGTCGGGGCAGGCCGAGCCAGGCAGAACCACGGCTGGAGGCGGGGGTACAGGTAATGCGGCGCTACAACCTGGGTCTTGGCGGTCGGGAGTTCGTGATCGATGTGCAGGAGCTGACCGCCGACAGTTTCGAGGTGTTCGTGGGCGGCGAGCGCTATGAGGTCACCCTGTCCGGAGACGAGGACCTGCCCGAGGCGACGATCACTCCCGGCTACCAGCCCGCGACGGACCCGGCGCATCCGGCCCCGACCCCGGCGAGGCCCGCCAACGGTCCCGCGGCGCCCAGGCGTCGGGCAGCCGATGTTCCGGCCCCTTCCGCAGGGGGCGCGACCTTGAGCGCGCCGATGCCGGGCGTGATCCTGGAGATCTTCGTCAAGGCCGGTGAGGTGGTCGAGCGTGGTCAGCGCATCGCCGTCCTCGACGCCATGAAGATGCGCAACCTCATCCGTTCTCCGCGCGCCGCCACCATCCGGGAGGTCTGCGTCGAGGCCGGGCAGGCGGTCGGCCACGGCGACGCTCTCATCCGCTACCAGGAAGCCTGAGATGGCATGATCGGTTCCGACACCATCGGCCTCCTGCTTCAGGGCCTCTCACACGTCACGATGGCGTCGGTGGTGATGATCGGTCTGTCGCTGGTGCTTCTGTACCTGGGCATCGAGAAGGGATACGAGCCCCTGCTCCTGCTGCCCATCGGTGCTGGATGCCTGCTCGCCAACCTCCCGCTGTCTCCGCTGATCGCGGAAGACGGCATGCTGAGAGTCCTGTACGACATGGGCATCCGGAACGAGCTGTTCCCTTTGCTCATCTTCATCGGCATCGGCGCGCTCACCGACTTCGGGCCGCTGCTCGAGAACCCGCGCCTCGTGCTTCTCGGCGCGGCCGGACAGTTCGGCATCTTCCTGACCCTGATCGCCTCGCTCCTCCTCGGCTTCACCCGGCCCGAATCCGCCTCGATCGGGATCATCGGCGCCATCGACGGGCCGACCTCGATCTACGTGAGCGGGCTGCTCGCGCCGCACCTGCTCGGACCCATCACGGTGGCCGCGTACAGCTACATGTCGCTCGTCCCCATCATCCTGCCCCCGATCATGAAGGGGCTCACCACGAAGGAGGAACGCCGGGTGCGCATGCCTTACACCCAGCGAGCGCTCAGCCGCCGCACGCGCATCCTGTTTCCGATCCTCGTCACCGTGGTCGTGGGAACCCTCGTGCCCTTCGCGACGCCGTTGATCGGCATGCTCATGCTCGGCAATCTGATGAAGGAGTCGGGAGCCGTCGAGCGACTGACCAAGGCCTCGGCCCAGGAGATCGCCAACACCGTGACCCTGTTCCTCGGCCTCGCCATCGGCTCGACGATGGTCGGCGCCGAGTTCCTCAAACCGAGGACGCTCGCGATCCTCCTGCTCGGCATCGTGGCCTTCGCGGTCGACGCCATGGCCGGCGTGCTCTTCGCAAAGGTCCTCAACCAGCTGAGCGGAGGGAAGGTGAACCCGCTCATCGGCGCCGCGGGCATCTCCGCCTTCCCCATGGCCGCACGCGTGGTACAGAAGGTGGCGCAGGAAGAGGATTTCGAGAACTTCCTGCTCATGCACGCGATGGGCGCCAACGCCGCGGGACAGATCGCGAGTGTGGTGGCGGGCGGCGTCTTGCTCGCCCTGATGGGCGCGGGCGGGCTCTGAGTCCGCTCAGGCGTGCCCAGTCGCGGAACCCGCCTTCAGCGCATCATCGCCAGGCCGACACCGATCGAATAGGCGATGAGCCACGCGACGTAGGCGAGACGCAGGAAGGCCCGGAGTCCCGAGGGAATCTCGGCATCCGGCCCCCGGCTTCGCAGGGACCACAATCGGGAGACCGCCACCACCATCACGACGAGGGCCAGATAGCCCACGATTCCGTGGGGCGAGAACCAGGGCCGGCGGCTGCCCGCCACCATGCAGCCGGTCGCGATGACATCGAAAGCGACCGCCACCACGAAGGCGCCCAGCACGAAGGCGGTGGCGCGCCCGCGTCGATGCACGCCGATCATGCCCGCGCTGTAGGCGATGAGCGCCAGGTTGATGGAAACGATTCCGAACAGAATGACAGGGCTCAAGCCAACTCCTTTGGGTGGGCGATTCGGGGACCTTGCCGAGCAGGGCGGCGCCATCGGCCCGCCCCCGCGCTCCGCAATCGCCTCTGGAGAAAGCATAAGCTGCGCGGCCCGGCCCGCGGAAGGGCCGCGTTCGACGGTTCCAACCGCAATCGGGCGGTTGACCGCGCCGAGGGCGCCGCCGGCTCGGGTAGCATCGATGGATGGTCCCGTGGGACAACAAGCAGGGCGAAAGCGCCGACCCAGCGACCCGGACGTCCGACCATGCCGACGTCGGTAGAGACGCCGACCCTCAGCCCACGCTCGACCTCAGCCCCGGCGCCCAGGGTATGCCGACGGTCGACCTGCGGGGCGGACCCGCGCCGCCGCCGCTGCCCCGCCACGTCCGCGCGCCTTCGATCCCCCACTACGACGTGATCGCCTTCATCGGCGAGGGCGGCATGGGCCGGGTCTTCAAGGCCGTCGACCGGCGCCTGCAGCGTCCGGTCGCGCTCAAGATCATCCGGGGCGACGATCACGCCCTCGTGGAGCGCTTCCTGCGCGAGGCGCGGGCCCAGGCGCGGATCGAGCACGAGCACGTCTGCAAGGTGTACGAGACCGGTGAGGCGGGCGGCCAGCCCTTCATCGCCATGCAGCTCCTGGGCGGCCGCTCCCTGGCCGACGCGGCCCCGCAGCTGACCCGCGACCAGAGGGTGGTGGTGGTGCGGGACGTCGCCGACGCGCTGCAGGCCGCCCACCGTCTGGGGATCGTGCACCGCGACCTGAAGCCCGCGAACGTCATCGTCGAGATATCCGACGAGGGTTCGGTGAATGCCTGGGTCGTCGATTTCGGCCTCGCCATCGACGTGGAGAGCGGCGGTCTCACCATGTCCGGCACCATGGTGGGCACGCCCGCGTTCATGTCCCCCGAGCAGGCGCGGGGCGACCTCCGCGCCGTCGATCGGCGCAGCGACGTGTATAGCCTGGGCGCGACCCTCTACGCCGCGCTCGCCGGCCGGGCCCCGTTCCAGGCCGAGGGCGTTTTCGAGGTCATGCGCAAGGTGGTCGAGGAAGAACCGCCCTCCCTGGCCATGCTGGTTCCAGGCACACCGCAGGATCTCGTGACCATCGTCTCGAAGTGCCTGGAGAAGGACCCCTTGAGGCGCTACCAGTCCGCGCGGGAGTTGTGCGACGACCTCACCCGTTTCCTGGAGGGTGAGCCGATCCTGGCCCGTGGCACCTCCCTGGCCTACCGGCTGACCAAGAAGGCCCGCAAGCACCGGGTCGCGGTGACCGTGGGGGCGATTGCCGCGGCGGCTCTGGCCGTGGTGGGCGGGCTGGCGGTACGGACGCAGGTGCAGGCCGCGGCGCGAGCGCGCCTGGCCCGTCAGCTGGGGCAGGAGGCCGAACGCCTGGAGTGGATCGTGCGCGCGGCGCAACTCTCGCCGCTGCATGACGTGCGGCCGGAGCGACGGCTGGTGGCGACGACGATGAGCCAGCTGGAGGCGCGCAGCGGCGGAAACTCGGGCGGTCCCGTGGCGGTGGCGCTGGGACGCGGGCACCTGGCCCTCGGAGATCTGCGGCAGGCGCGCGCGCTGCTGGAGCGGGCCTGGGCCGACGGCGAACACGGCGCGGATGTTGCCTTCGCCCTCGGGTCGGCGCTGTCCGGCCTCTACGTGGACGAACTGCGCGACGCGGAGCGACTCGGCGACGGCACGCTGCGTGCGGCCCGGCGCGCGGAGTTGCGCGACCGCTACCATGAGCCGGCCCTCACCTACCTCCGGCTCGGCCGAGCGGCGAGCGCCGATGCCCCCGAGCGCATCGAGGCCTTGATCGCGGCCAACGAGGGCCGTGAGTCCGAGGCCATGAGCCTCGCCGGCGGCGCGCTCGCAAAGGAACCGTGGCTGTACGAGGCGGTGGTGCTCCAGGGAGACGTGGCGCTTGCCGCCGGGCGGCAGCACCGGGAGCGGGCGGAGTACGAACCTGCGCTCGCCCACCTGCGCGAGGCCGCGGAGCTGTACGCCCGGGCCTCGCAGATCGGCCGGAGCGCGCCCGCCACCTACGAAGCGGAGTGCGCGGCCTGGGGCGAACTGATGTACCTCGAGCTGGACCGCGACTCCAACCACGATCCCACCGAGGCATATCAGCACAGCATCGAAGCCTGCGGCAAGGCGCGCACGGCGGACGCGGATTCCGCCGCCGCCTACCACCACCTGAGCTTCGCGGAGTGGCAGTGGGGCCAGTACCAGCTCAGCCGGGGCGCGAGCCCCGTGGAGGCGCTGCAACGGGCGATCGCGGCCAGCGCCGAGGCCCAGCGGCGACGCCCGGATTGGGCGGAGGCCCACAACTACATGGGAATCGCCTACGGCTATCTCGGCCGCGGAGCCATGGCGCGCGGCGAGGATCCCCGCCCGCTGGTGCGACAGGCCATCGCGAGCTTCGACCGCGCCCTGGCCCTCGCCCCGGGATTTGCCTATGCCCACACCACGCGCGGCATCGGTTACTTCGACCTCGGCCGCGACGCGGTGAAGCGGGGGGAGGACCCGACCGCCTTCTTCGACACCGCGGCTGAGAGCTACCGCAAGGCCCTGGCGCTCAACCCGGGCTGGACGCTTCCGCGCTCCTCCCTGGCCGATACGCTGGTCGCCCGAGGAGAGTGGGAGTTGAGCGCCGGCCGCGAATGCGCGGCGACGCTCGCCTCGGCGGTCGCCGAGGCGGAGCCGCTCCTCGCCAAGGACGACTCGGCGAGTCTGCACGAGCTGATTGGGAGAGCCCACGTGGCGCGCGCCGACTGCGCGAACGCGGCGAGGATGCCGTCACGGCCCTTCGTCGAACAGGCGCTCGCCCAGTACCGGCTGGTTCTGGAGCGGGCGCCCGGGGATAAGAACGTGCAGCGCCAAGTGGCCGCACTCGAGAAGCGGCTCGCGGGAGCGCCGCCCCCCTGACCCGGCCTCTTCACCGACCACGCGCGGCCTCGTCCCTGCCCACCCGGAGGTGTTCCGCCACCAACTCCCGGATGCGCGCCTGCTCCACGGCCAGCACCAGGTGACCGCCGCGCTCGAAGCTCACCAGCCGTGATCTCGGGATGGTCGCCGCCGCGAACTCGGCGTTGCGATACAGCTGGAGCGTGTCGTCCCTCGCGTGCAGAATCAGGGTCTCTGCGCGCACCGCGGCGATCCGCTGGTTGGGCATTTCCGCCCGGTTGTCGAAGGTCACTCCGGCCGCGCGCGGGGACACGGGGTTCATGAAGTCGATGACCTGGTTGGCAAGCGCCCGTTGCGCGGGGGTCAGCCGCGCGATCACGGCCGGGGAAACGCCCATGAGCTGGAGGAACCAGCCCCGCAACGCCGTGGTCACCGCCCAGTAGCGAAAGTCGCGCTGGAAGATCGCGGTCAGCGCGTTCCCCTGCTGGTTGGCGCGCGCTTGCGTGGCCTCGGTGGACGAAGCGACTCCGGCCGAGATCAGGGTCAACGACGCCACGCGGTCGGGGTGAAGCACCGCGAACAGGAGTGCTGAGGGGCCGCCGTGCGAGAGGGCCACCACCGCGGTCCGCTCGATGCCCAGACGGTCGAGGAGAAACGCGTAGGCGTGCGCCTGGTCGTCGAAGGTGGCGCCTTGATGGAAGGTGGACCTCAGGTAGCCGAAGCGCGAGGGCGCGATCCAGTGGGTGCGTTCGTCGAGGACGGCCCGGGCCAGCAGTTCCCCCTGATCGAAGCCGCCGCCGCTGCCGTGGATGACGAGGACGGGCGGACCCGCGCCGCCCTCGGCGTACTCGATGTCGCCTTGAGGCGACGAGACGACCTTGCTCTTTCCGCGGATGCGCTCGTAGGCGCGGCGCATGTCGCGGGAGTGGACCGCCCAGACGGCGATCGAGGCCACCGCGGTTATGGCGCCGAGCCAGAACACCACTCGCTTGACCATCGGTCCTCCCTCCGCCCGAATGGTACCGGCGGCCCCACCGGGACAGGGGTAGGTCATCTGCATCATTGTGCCCGGCCGCCCTCGGCGGGACTATCGAATGGACTGGCGCGGGGCAAAGCCAGACCTCTGAGACAGCCGTCACCGTCAAGGAGAGCGTGATGAAGATCCTCATCGTATACGCGCATCCCGAACCCAAGTCGTTCGGTCATGCCGTGCTGCAGGAGTTCACTCGAGGACTGGACGACGCGGGACACACGCACGAGCTGGTCGACCTCTACGCGATCGGATTCGACCCCGTTCTCAAGAGCCGGGACGTCGTCAACTGGCTTCCCGATGAAAACGCGCCGGACGTGGCCGACAAGGTGGTGAAGGAGCGGGTGTTCGCACCCGATGCCGGCCTCCTGCAACGCATCCTGGCCTGGCGCATGTTCCGCAACAAGAGCTCGCTGGAGATCGTGGCCATGCTGCGCCAGAGGGGACCGAAAGATGTGCGCGAACAGCAGGAGAAGGTCGCGCGCGCCCAGGCCCTGGTCTTCATATCGCCGGTCTGGTTCGTCGGCTTCCCCGCGATCCTGAAGGGCTGGTTCGAGCGGGTCTTCACCATGGGTTTCGCGTTCTCGATGACCTCGGCGGGCTGGCACGGCGATCTGAACGGGCGGATCGGACTCCTGAAACATGAGAAGGCCCTGATCATCAACACCACCATCTTCAACCAGCACGCGTATGAGGAAGGCGGGCTCCGTGAAGCGATGCGGCGGCTCATCGACGAGTTCTGCCTGCAATACCCGGGCATCAGGAAAGTGGAGCACGAGTATTTCCACGGCGTGACCATGGCTGACGAGGCGACGAGACGCAGGTATCTCGAAAAGGCCTATTCGCTCGGCCGGGAGTTCTGACCATGTCCGCCTGGCTGGTCCGTTCGCTGCCGCCTTCGCTGGATGCGAGCGTTAGAACCGCACAAAGACTCCGCAAACGGAGCCTGGTCAATCTGTCCCGCATGGGGCACTGCGCGCCCACGGTCATGCAGACCCTGCTGGATGTGTCCGAAACCGACGCGCCGTGGCTGGTCAAGCTGACCGCCGGACTTCCCGGAGGTATCGGTAACACGGGCGGCGAGTGCGGCGGCATCACCGCCTCGCTGGTGCTGCTCGGCCTGCGCCACGGCCGCGAGACAGGAGCGCTTGGCCTGCCGCTGATCGTCTACAAGGGACACGACCTGCTGCGCCGCTTCGCCGACGGCGAAGGAACCCTGTTGTGCCGCGAGATTCGCGGTCGGGCCCGTTTGCCGATACGCTGCGTCGGCGTGGTCCGACGCTCGCCCGCGCGCTGCGCAGGAACGTTGTGCCGCGACTGCGAGGGATCGATCCCCGAGGAGCGGGCCCGGGCCTTTGCCCGTCTCCACGACCACTGGGAGGATCAGGGTTTCCACTGCGCGCACGCGGTTTTCGGTGATCTCACGGAGCGGATCCGGGTGAGCGAGGATCTGCTCGACGGCACTTCCGGATTCACGGGCGGGATGGTGTTCTCGGGCCTGACCTGCAGCGCTTTGACCGCGGGAGTGATGGCCCTCGGCCTGGCCCTCGGCGAGATCGAGAACAGCCGCCTGAGAGTTCTGCGGATGATCGGCACGATGGCGATGGGGGGCGAAGCGTTCACGGACGAACTCAACGAGTTCAACCGGATCATGAATCTCGGCCACCAGCTGTCCCGGTGGTTCGCGGACGAGTTCGGAAGCACCCAGTGCCGAGCGATCACCGGGAGCGACTTCAACACCCCGTCCGGCGTGGCGCGCTACATCGAAAGCGGCGGGACCGCCCGGTGCGACGCGATGGCTCGCGGCGTCGCGCAAAGAGTGGGGGGCATGATCGAACCGGACGATCAGAAGTACCCGAACAGAGGCGGAAACACCACGACCACGATGGACGCCCAAACGACGTAGACGGGCAGGTAGTTCGTCTGCCACCGTTCGAGATCCGGGAACGATCGGCGCCCGCGCAGGAACAGGATGTAGAGCACGGCCGACCATCCGAGATTGACCAGGAGAATCACGTTCTCGCCGAGAGCGGCCACCCGGTTGGGGCTGAACCCGAATTCGGAGATGCGGGCCGCGATGGCCGAGAGCGCCACCAGGTCGGCGAGAAGCGCGCTGATGACCACCACGACCTGGACGACATCGAAGAAACCGGGCGGTGTCCGGGGATCGCGGGCCGAGAGGGAATAGAGCAGAAGCCCGAGGACCAGGGCCAGGAGCAGGTCGAATCCGATCAGCACCTCGCGCTGGATGCCGATCCCGCGTCCGGTCCACAACAGGGTAAGGAGAAAGGTCACCAGCATGGCCGCGAAGAGCGGGGTGAAGATGCGCGTCAGCACCGGCGCCATGTTCTCGATGACGCTCTGCTTGGCTTCCACCAGCCACGAGGCGACGAGGACCGCCCCTGCCGCGCCGCACGGAATCAACCACAACTGGGCAAAGGGCTCGGCGTCGATGCCGATGGCCCGGAAGATCATCAGCGTGAACCCGGTGAAGACGCCGCCGCCCAGGGCGATCAGCACGTAGTAGATGAAGAGCTCGCCCGAGAATCGAATGAAGTCCATGCGGCCGGCCACGTCGCGCCACCGGGCGCCGGCATACGCGATGCCCACGGCGAACCACAGGGCCATGGGCAGATGCAGCACCGAGAGCACCTCCGTGAAGCTGTGGCGGACGAAGGGATAGACGTTGGCGAAGACGCCCGCCGCGACGAACGCCACGCCCAGCCAACGAATCATTCCGAGGTCGACACGCCTCTTCCAGGCGAAATAGCCGGTGAGAAGAGACAGCACGAAAAGCGGCGCGTTGTGGGCGTAGAAGAGAGGGTTCTTCTCCAGGTCGATCCCCAGCAACGCCGGCAGCTTGATGCTCACGGCCGCCGCCACGGCAAGCGAGAAGGCGACGATCGCGTCCTTGCGCACCGCGGCCTGCGACTCCCCGGAATCTCCCGAGGCGGCCACGAGTTGTTTCCAGAGACGCTCCGAGTGCTCGCGCGCGAACTCCCGCGAGAGGTCGTCGAGAGCGCCCATCCGCTTCACCGCCACCAGGAAGGCTTCATCGGTGGCGAGCCCCGCCTCGACCAGGCTCGCGACCTGCTCGCGCAGATGGTCCTCGAGTTCGGCGACGTCGACGGAGTGGATCGCCTGCCGGCGCCGAAGGTAGCTGCGCCATTGGTCGATCTGCTCCTCGAGCAGTCCTGCGCGGTCTGAGGCTGTCATGGCTCAGGCTCCTTGTGTCACCAGCCCGGCCGAGGCCGGGACGGAAAGGGATAGCGACCCCCAGATGCCGTGGAGCGTCGCATGGACCGCCTGCCACTGCTTGCGTTCCTCGGCGAGCTGGGCCCGACCGCCGGGCGTGATCTGGTAGTACTTGCGACGGCGGCCGGTTTCCGCGGCTTCCCAACGCGCCTCAACGTGGCCGAGGCGCTCGAGCCGATGCAGTACGGGGTAGAGCATCCCGTCCGTCCACTCCATCCGTCCTCCGGACAACTCCCTTACTCGCTTCAGGATGGCATAACCGTAACTGTCGCTTTCGGCCAGAATCGCGAGGACAATCGGGGTGGAGGAAGCGGCTATAAGGTCCTTGTTGAACTCCATGGTTTCGTTGCCGCTGTGCGATGGCGGATGAGAATCCTTCGCGTGCATGGCAGCACTATACATTGCACAGCTATGTATAGCAACCGCCGAGTCCCGAGACGGTTGCGGCCGCAAGAGTGGGACCCGGGGGTAATGCTTCTTCCGATCAGGGCGTGCGAACGACGCGACCGCCCTGCATCACGAAGCGGACGTCACGGACGCGAGCGATGTCGCGGATCGGGTCGCCCTGGACGGCCACGAGGTCCGCGAGGAGGCCCTCGCGCAGCGCGCCGAGGCGGTCATCGAGGCCGAGGATGCGGGCATTGACGCTCGTAGCGGAGCGCAGGGCCGAGGAAGCGCTCATTCCCGCTCCGACCAGCAGCTCGATCTCCCACGCGTTTGTCCCGTGGGCGTAGACGCCGGTGTCGCCCCCCACGCAGATCGGCACTCCCGCCGCGACGGCCGCGGTGAGCCCCGCGCGCTTCTGCACCATGCGCGCGGTTGGCGCAGAGCCCTCCTTCCACCCCGCGTAGCGCGCCGTGGCTTCGACGGCGGCAAGCGTCGGACAGTAGCCGACCTTCTTCTCCGCCATCAGCCGCCACAGCGCCGGCGTACCCGCGTCCCCGTGCTCGATGGTGGCGACGCCGGCCATGATGGCTCGACGCATCCCTTCTTCCGTGGCCGCATGGGCCACCACTCTGCGGCCGCTCGATGCCGCGACCTCCACGAGAGTGCGCAACTCGGCCTCCGAAAAGGTCGGCTGCGCCGTGCCGTTCTGACCCCAGCGGTAGTCGGCGTAGACCTTGACCCAGTCGGCGCCGTGTCCGATCTGATCGCGGGCCGCGCGGGTGAGCCCCTCGACACCATCGGCCTCCTCGGCGCCCTGAGGCGCCCGGAACTCCGGCGCGTACCCTTTCGGTCCATAGCTCCCGGTGGCCACGATGGCGCGCGATGAGATCAGCAGCCGGGGACCCGGGATGATGCCCTCCTCGATCGCCTGCTTGAGGCCGGCGTCCGCGTATCCGGCGCCCTCCGTGCCGAGATCTCGCGCGGTGGTGAAACCCGCCTGCAGCGTGGCCAGCGCGTGATTCACCGCGCGGGCGGTGCGCAGGCTCAGCGGCTCCTTGAGCACCTGGTCGTTCCAGGTGGTCTCGTTATAGGGATGAAGGAAAAGGTGCGTGTGTCCCTCGATGAACCCGGGCAGCAGGGTCATACCGGGCAGGGTGACGGTCTGCGTGCCCGGCGGCGCGCTCACCTGCGCGCGCGGACCCACAGCGGCGATTCGATCGCCACGAACCAGCACCACCCAGCCGTCGTGAGCCGTCTCCTCGATGCCGGTGAACACGCGGTCGGGCGCGAGCAGCACCACGCTCGAGGCCGGAGCCGCGGGCTGCGCGGAGGCCACGGCGCCCGAGGTCGCGAGCACGAGGACAGGAATCAGTCGGGACGCTTTCATTGGCTTCATTCTCCCGGATGACCATACCGTGAACCAGCCTCGGACCGGTCTCGATCTCCTTCGCCGCTCCGAATGGATCGCCGAGGAAATTCCACTTGCCCGCGGCGAGTTCCGATGTTACGGTGCGCCCAACACTTTCCTGAGGAGAGATCATGACGAGAACGAACTGCGGTCACCTGTTCGCACTTGGGTTGTTATTCGCGGGGGGGCTGGTTCATGCCCAGTCGCAGGCAACCACCGGGGTCATCGAGGGAACAGTTCTCGACGAGAGCCGCGCGGTGGTGCCCGGGGCAACGGTCAACATCCGGAATACGGGCACCAACTTCGAGCGGGTGCTGACCACGGACAAAGCCGGCCGCTTCCGCGGCCTGCTCCTGCCCCTCGGCAGTTACCGCGTGACCGTCAGCATGGCGGGCTTCTCGACCGCGGTGAGAGCGGGCATCGACCTTGCAGTGGGACAGACCGTCAACCTGCCCGTCACCCTGGCCGTGTCCACCATGCAGACCGAGGTCCTGGTCACCGCGGATGCGCCGGTGATCGAAACCTCCCGCACCGAGGGCGCCACCCGCGTGGACTCGCAGTCGATCAAGGGCCTGCCTAACAACGGCCGCAACTTCCTGGACTTCACACTCCTCACTCCGGGCGTGTCCATCGTGCAGGGCCCCGACGGCGCCGAGCTTTCAGTCAACGGACAGAAGGGCATCCAGAACAACGTGTCGGTGGATGGCGCCGACTTCAACAACCCGTTCTTCGGCGAACAGCGGGGCGGCCAGAGGCCGGCCTTCACCTTCAACATGGACGCGGTCAAGGAAGTGGTGGTGGTGGCGGAGGGCGCGAACGCCGAGTTCGGACGATCGAACGGCGGCTTTGTGAACGTGGTGACCAAGTCCGGCACCAACGATACCCACGGCACCGTCCATCTCTTCTTCAAGGACGACGCAATTTCCACCGCGCCCAAGAAGGCCGACGGCACCCTCGCCACGAAATTCGACTTCAGCCAGCTCCAGAGCGGGTTCACCCTGGGCGGGCCGATCCGGAAGAACGAGGCCTTCTACTTCCTCGCCCTCGACTACCAGAAGGGCACCTCCACCAAGCAGACGAATCCCGCGCGCATCGAGCCGCGCCTCGTCGACTTCTTCGCCAAGCTCGGAAGCCCGAACGAGAACGGGCCGATCGACCGCACCAACGACGCGCGCGTCTTCCTCGGCAAGGTCGACTGGCAGGCCTCGGCGAAGCACCTCCTGACCCTGAGGTACAACTACACCTGGTCCGAGCAGAAGAACGGCACCTTCGACGTCGACTCCTGGGGCACGAGCGCCAACGCGGTGGAGAAGAGCTACTCGCACGCGGTGACGGGCTCGGCTCTCTCGAACCTGTCGCCCAACACCCTGAACGAGTTTCGCTTCCAGTGGGCGCGGGAGTACCGTCCGCGCCCCTACGACGGACCGAACATCACGGGTCAGAGCCGGCCCCTGCCCGACACCGCCTTCGACTTCGGCCGCAGCTACCGGTTCGGCCTGCCCTTCTTCATTCCCGTCGAGTACTTCGACGAGCGCATTCAGTTCAACGAAAACCTCTCCGTGATCAAGGGGCAGCACTCGATGAAGTTCGGGGTCGAGTTCAACCGCGTCCATTCGAACCAGACCTTCGTCGGTTTCGCGAACGGCCGCTACATCTTCGACTCCACCGACGGCTTCCTGAACTACGCCCGCAATCCGAAGTACGTCACCTGTTCCAACGGTTCCACGTCGGAGACCGGGAGCTGCCCGGCGGGAACGAGCATCACCGGCCCGCTCCTCCTGTTCCTCCAGCAGGCGGGGGTGGGCGGGCTCTCGGTCGAAGAGGCGGGCACCCAGGACATTCCCCAGACTGAAGTCGCGGTGTTCGCCCAGGACAAGTGGCAGCCGAACCGCAACCTCACCATCCAGTACGGAGTCCGCTGGGAAATGCAGAAGCAGCCGGACCTCATCACTCCGATCCCGAACCTGTTCTACAAGGACTTCATCGGTAAGACCGTGAAGGGCCAGACCTTCCCCGGCGACGGGACGATTCCGTCCGATTACAAGATGTTCCAGCCGCGGGTGGGCCTGTCCTGGGATCCCAAGGGCGACGGCAAGACGGTAGTGCGGGTGAACGGCGGGGTGTTCTACGGCCGCATCCCCGGCCTCTCCCTCGCTTCCTCCAGGTCCACCGACGGCAGCCGCGGTCAGACCCTCTTCCGCGCGAGCTTCTTCAACGGATTCGGGGTCACTCCCCCGACCTACCCGAACCTGATCCCGCAGGCCCAGATCGGCAGCCCCGATCACCCCGACGTCTTCGTGTTCGACAAGAACTTCCAGAACCCGCGCACCTGGTCCGCCTCGGTGGGGGTGGAGCGGGAGATCGCCCCGAACCTGGGCCTCCTGGTGAAGTACAACTACTCCAAGGGCGAGCACATCACGCGCTTCCTCAACGGAAACGATCCCCTGCTCGGCTCGCCGTGGTCCACCGGCCTCGGAGCCGACAAGACGAACGGGGTCGGCACGCTCACCGTGGTCTCATCGAACGCCAAGAGCACATACAACGCCCTCACCCTGGGCCTCACCAAGCGCTTCTCCAACCGTTTCCAGGGCCAGGTGAACTACACCCTCTCGAAGGATCAGTCGGATGACGACAACGAGCGCGATCCCTTCACCTTCCGCTACGCGAAGATCACGAACCTCGAAGCGGAATACGGTCTCTCCGACCGCGACCAGACCCATCGCCTCAACGGCTACTTCCTGTGGCGGGCGCCGGGGGACGTGAACGTGAACGTCCGCTACTCCTACCGCTCGGCCCAGCCGCTCGACATCGGAGCGAACGGCAAGCCCGCGGGCACTCCGGCCGACCGTATCCGCCCCGACGGCTCGGTGGTGCAGCGCAACACCGGCAGGAAGGACAACACGTTCTCGGCCCTCGACCTGCGCCTCGCCCGCGAGTTCAAGACCAGCGGCAAGGTCCGGATCGAGCCCATCCTCGAGATCTTCAACGTGCTCAACTCGAAGAACCTGCTCGCTCCCCAGACCACCAACCTCATCTTCAACTTCGACGGAACCGTGCGCGCCGGCCTCGGAGACCCGCGTCAGGCCCAGGTGGGCGCGCGCATCATCTGGTAACCGGCCCGGGTTGGTAGAGGGCCGGCCCGGCCGGCCGGAAAGCGTATGCTGAGTGCGTGGGTCCCGATGATCTGCGCACGCTGAGCGAGTTGTTGCGTCGGCAACGGCTCGTGTCGCTCGCGGTCGTCGTCGACGACCTGCCCGTGGTGGGGCTGCTCCCGTTCGTCGCCGCGCCCACATTGGCGGGCCTGGTGGTGCACGCATCCCACCTCGCCGCCCACACCGCGGGCCTCGGAGGCGATCAGCCGTGGAGCGGCGTCGTAGCGGAGCCCGACGCGGCAGAACGCGACCCGCTGCAGACGCGCCGGGTTCTCCTCCACGGGCGCTCGCGCACGATCGATGATCCCCAGGTTCTGGCGAAGCTCCGAAACGTCTGGCGCGACCGCTATCCGAGCGCCTCCATGACTCTCGATCTGGCCGACTTCACCTTCTTCAGCCTGGACATCGAAGGAGGGCGGCTGGTCGCGGGCTTCGCGCGAGCCCTCAACCTCGCGTCCGAGCACTTCGCGCAGGCGGCTGCGGTCTCGGCCTAGCAGCGGCGGCTACGCCTTCAGGAGCAGACGCCGGCCACGCAGCTGTTCTTGACGTCACCCCCGGCCTGGGTGAGCCGAAGGGCGCACGGCCACAGAGGAATCATTGGCTTCATTGCGGCCACCTTATCCGAGATGGCAACCGCCCAACGACTGCTTATGACCGCGCGGCGGCGCCGCGATCCTCGATGCGCACCAGCTTGCCGCGGCGCTTCACGATGTTCTTGTAGTCCCACTGGATCTTCCGGGCCTTCGTGAGCCACCGCTTCAGCACCGTGGGCTTGATCTCCGCGACATCCGTGTAGAACCGCGACGCGTCCTTGAACCTGCCGCCGAGGACATCAAGTCCCGGCTCGTCGAAGTCGGCGCCGCTCCAGAACATCAGGCGAATGCCTGCCTTCTGCCGGCTGTAGCCCACGATGGGGTTGCCCTCGAGAAACCAGACCGGATGACCGTGCCACACCTTCGCCTCCGCGCCGCGGAGGCCTCGCGTGATCTCCCCTTCGAGTTGCTCGCAGATGGCCCGGTCGGCGGTGGACAGTTGCGCGTGATACCTCTGGATGTCCGGCGTCATGAGATCTCCTAAGGGCGAATCGCGAGACTAGGCGGGAACGTAGGTCAACCGGATCACATCATCGGCGATCGGATCGTGGGCCGCGAGCCGTAGCCGCGGCCGGGGCCCGGCGAAGTAGGGCGTACCGTGACCAAGGACCACGGGGTGAAGGTAGATCCGGTACTCATCGATCAGTCCAAGGTCGGTGAGGCTTCGCGCCAGGTTCGGACCGGCCACCTCGATCTCCCCGTCGCGCTCGGCCTTCAGCCTGCGGATCGCGCGATCGAGATCGCCCTCGATAAGCGTGGTGTTGGGGCCAACCGACTTCAGCGTGCGTGAGACCACCCACTTCGGCTGTTTCCGCCAAGCCGCCGCGAAGGCGCGTTCCCCGTCATCCCATTCGGGCTGCTCGTCGTCCCAGTAACGCATGATCTCGTACATCCGGCGGCCGTACACACTGCCCGCCTGCTCCTGCGCCTCCTTGACGAAGTGCCGGAAGAGCGCGGGGCCCGGCGCGAAAGCCGTATGGTCGACGTAGCCGTCGAGGGACTGATTCATTCCGAACACGAGCCTGGCCATACCCGCTTCCCTTTCCTACGCGGACGGTATCGCGCTCATTCCAGTAACCCTTTGGTCGCGGGCGCTTCAGGCTTCAGGGCCGGCACCACCATGTCTGGAGTGAGCGTGGGCCTCCTCGTATGCCATTGGGTGGCCTTCTCGTAGGCCTGCGCGAGGGCGAGCACCCTGCCTTCCGAAAAGCGCGGGCCCGCGATCATCAGGCCGATCGGCAGTCCGCTCTTCGAGAAGCCGCACGGCACGGAGATGGTGGGCAGGCCGAAGGCGTTGAAGGGAGCGCAGTTCGAGACCGACTCGGGCTCGCGGGGCACGCTCACCCGCTCGCGGTTCAAGGCGTCGTCGATGGTCCGCGGCATGATCCGCATGGTCGGCAGCACCACGAGATCGAAATTCGTGAACGCCTCGTCGATGGTCCGGCGCAGGAGAGCGAGCTTCCACTGCGAATTCACGTAATCGACGACCTGCTCGGCGCAGGGCTCTGAGGCGCCGTCGTTCATCGACTTGATGGCGGCTTCGAGGCTCTGCCGGACGTGGAGCGAATACCGCCCCGAGTTCCGGCGGAACAATTCCAGGTGATAGGCGACCCGCTCCGCACCGAGGGAGAGGGCGTCGAATCCCGCGGTGCCGGGCAGGCGGCAGTCCGCCGTCGTCTTCGTGAGACCGCTCAGCACGCCGATGGCCCCCTCCACCGCCGCCCCGATTTCCTCGTCGAGTCGATCGAAGTACGGCGCGCGCGGCACACCGAGACGGATCCCGGCGATCGGCTGCCTGAGGGCTGCGACGTAGTCCTCACGCGCGTGCTCGACGCTCGCGACATCGTGCGAGTCGTAGCCCGTCATGTGATTGAGGAGGAGGGCGGCATCCTCGACGGTCTTCGTCATCGGCCCGCAGTGATCGAGCGAATGGATAAGCGGAATGATCCCCCGGATGGACACGAGCCCGTAGGTGGGCTTCAGGCCCACGATGCTGCAGAAGGCGGCGGGCTGCCGGATCGACCCGCCGGTGTCGGTGCCGAGCGCTCCAAAGGCGAGGTCGGCGCTCACCGCCGCCGCGGATCCGCCGGACGAGCCGGAAGGGATCCGATCGAGGGCCCAGGGATTGCGGACGGGCCCGAAGTAGGTGGAGGCCGACGAGCCGCCGTTGGCGAACTCATGGAGGTTGGTCTTGCCGATGATCACGGCGCCCGCGTCCTTGAGCCGACGCGCCACCTCGGCATCCTCCTCGGGGACGCGGTCGTCGAATACCTGACTCGCGGCAGTGGTCCTCGTACCCGCGGTGTCGATGTTGTCCTTCAGGGCGATGGGGACGCCGTGAAGGGGGCTGCGGAACTTCCCCGCCTTCGCTTCTTCATCCATCCGGGCCGCTTGCGCCGTCGCCTCCGCCCGCATGACCGTGATGTAGGCGTTCAGCTTCGGGTTGTAGATCTTGATCCGGTCCAGCAGCGCCTGGGTCAATTCCGCGGAGGTCACCTGCCGCGCGCGAATCCGTCGTGAAGCCTCAGCGAGCGACAGGGCCACGAGATCTCCGGGAGGGGCCGCGGCGGCCGAGGGCGCGTTAAACGCCGATACGCGCGATGCCGCGGCCGCGCCCACGCTCAAAGCAACGAACTCCCGACGATTCGGCATTCCCATGATCTTCCTCCAGAGCTTCGACGGTGTGCGGGGAGTGTAGTTTTCGATTCTGGCCTTGGCAACGATCCGGATCGTTGGTGTGAAGCGACTCCCCCCGGACTATTCTTCGGCGGTGAAGGCGAGCGTCAAGAGTCCGCGACCCGTGCGGTTCGAGGCGGTCATGGGCGCGATTACGCAGATTCGCTTCGTTGTCGTTCCACCCACCGCGGGCAAGCGGCTCCACGCCGGCACGCGCACGAGCGTCCGCGCGCGGGTGCTGGGCATCGAGTTCGACAGCACGCTTACTCCGGTTCGCGCCGGAGGTCATCGCCTTTCCATCCCATCGACGGTGTGGAAACCCCGGGGACTGGCGATCGGCGACGTGATTCCGGTGGAGATCTGGCGGGTCGATCCGGCCCCGGTGGTGATGCCCGCCGAACTCGAACCGATCGCGAAGGCGAATCCAGCGCTCCGAGATGCGTACTTCGCGATAACTCCCGCGGACCGGCGCCAGGTGGACCGGTATCTCGCTCGAATCGTATCCCCCGAGGCGCGAGTGCGTTGGATCGAAAAGCTCGCGACCAAGCTGCTCAGTCCGCGGCCGGCCAAGCCGAGCAGGCCCCGGCTCAAGCGGTAGTCGGCTCGCGGGAGACCGCGCCGAGGCTCGATCCCGGAAGTAGTGACGCGGCTATGATCGCCGCAGAGAACCCTTGGGCCGACAAAAGCACGAATGACTGATCAGCCGGCCTCAGGCAAATCCCGCGGTCCAGGGACGCGGATCACCGCGACGCGGTATCCCACGAACGAGCCGGACGCCACCGGAGATGAGTTGCGGGTCGTTCCCGCGACCATCGGCGGCTATCGGATCCTTGCCTTGCTGGGTGAAGGCGGCATGGGAAGCGTCTACCAGGCCGAGCAGATGAACCCGTCTCGCCTGGTCGCGTTGAAGATGATCAGGCCGGGCATCTCCAACGACAAGCTCCTGCGTCGCTTCAAACGGGAGTCCGAGGCGCTCGGGCGTCTGCAGCATCCGGGTATCGCGCAGATCTACGAGGCGGGAACCGCGGACAGCGGCTTCGGCCCCCAACCCTATTTCGCCATGGAGTTCATCCAGGGTCAGAGGCTCGGGGAATACGTGCTCAGTCGGCGCCTGACCACGCCCCAGCGTCTCGCCTTGATGGTTCAGGTGTGCGACGCCGTGCACCATGCCCATCAGCGCGGCATCATCCATCGGGATCTCAAGCCCGGAAACATCCTGGTGAATACGAACGGCCAGGCGAAGATCCTGGACTTCGGAGTGGCGCTGTGGACCGATCCCGAGGCGGGGGTGACGCGTCACACCGACATGGGGCAACTGATCGGCACCCTGGAATACATGAGCCCGGAACAGGTGCTGGCCAATTCCGAGGGGCTCGACATCCGCAGCGACGTCTATGCGCTCGGCGTCATCCTGTACGAGCTGCTCGCGAGCAAACTGCCCTACGCCACTCAGGGCAAGGCGATGCACGAAGTGGTCCAGGCCATCCGGGAAGAGGAGCCCGCTCCCCTGAGCGCGATTCACAGCAGCTACCGGGGCGACATCGACACCATCGTCACGAAGGCGCTCGAAAAGGACAAGGAGCGGAGGTACGCCTCCGCCGCCGAACTCGCCGCGGATATTCGCCGCTACCTGACCGACGAGCCGATCATGGCGCGGCCGCCCAGCACCGCCTACCAGCTCCGAAAGTTCGCGCGGCGGCATAAGGCCCTGGTAGCGGCGACAGTGTCGGTGTTCCTGGCCCTCATCGTCGGAGTGGTGGTGAGCACGCGCGAGGCGGTGCGCGCGCACAAGGCGGAACTCGCGGCCGAGGATCAGCGGAAGCGGGCCGATAAGGAGGCGACCGCGGCACGCGCGGTCGTGGACTTCCTTCAGAACGATCTGCTGGCCCAGGCGAGCTCGTCCAATCAGTCATCGAAACCGGATCCCGAACTGAAGGTGCGGACGGCGCTCGACCGCGCAGCGGCCCGCGTCCATGGAAAGTTCGAGCAGCAGCCGGAACTGGAAGCCGCCATCCAGGACACCATCGGGAAGACGTACTACCAGCTCGGGCTCTACACGGAGGCGCGAAAACAGCTGGAAGGTGCGCTGGCCCTGTACCGGCGCACCCTGGGAGAAGAAAACCCCAAGACGCTCTCCACCATGAGCCGCCTCGGACGCGCGGCCTGGCTTCAAGCCGACTATCCGGAGGCCTGGACACTCTTGAGCCGGGCCGTCGACGTCCAGCAACGGGTGCTGGGCACGGACAATCCCGACACGCTGTACTCCATGAACAATCTCGCCAATGTCTACCGTGCGCAGGGCAAAGACGCGGAAGCCGAGGCGCTCTACAGCCAGACTCTGGAGATCCGGCGGCGCGTGCTCGGCCCCGAACATGCCGACACCCTGACCTCGATCAACAACCTCGCCAACGTGTACTGGTCGCAAGGCAAGTACGCGCAGGCGGAGACGCTCTACCGCCAGGCGATGGGCGCTCAGCGCCGCGTTCTGGGTCCCGAGCATCCCGACACGCTGCTTTCCCTGGCCAATCTCGCCGACGCCGTGACCAAGCAGGGCAAGTACGCGGAGGCCGAGACGCTTTTCGCGCAGGCCGTCGAGGCGAGCCGTCGGGTGATGGGTCCGGACCATCCGCGCACCCTCGACGTCCTTTCCGACACCGGCGCCATGTATCAGCGGCAGGGAAAGTTCGCCCTCGCCGAGGCCAGTATCCAGGAGGCCCTGGCGGGAAGGCGCCGCACCCTGGGTTCGGATCACCCGGAGACCATGCAAGCCGCCGCCGACCTCGCGTCCGCCCTGCTCTATGGACACAAGTACGCGGAGAGCGAACGCCTCGCCCGCGAGGCTCTAGCGTTCAGTCGAAGGAAGAATGCGGATGACTGGCCGCGGCTCCGCGCCGAGACCCTGTTGGGGGCGAGCCTCTCAGGTCAGAAGAAATACGCTGAGGCGGAGCCGCTGTTGGTCAGCGGCTATCGCGGAATGGTCGAAAGAAGAGGAAAAGCCGGGTGGATGGGGGCCTCGACGACGCGCTACCTGGACGAGGCGCACGACTGGATCGTTCAGCTCTATGAGGCGTGGGGGAAGCCGGACAAGGCCGCGCAGTGGCGTAAGAGCTAGGTGAAAGCGAGCCTGGAGGCCCGTACCTAACCTCTCGATTTCCAATCCAAAAGCGCCTTCGCTTCGATTTCCGGTGTGATGACGAAGCGGGGCTTGGCGCGGCGTTCCTCGGGCACCGTGGCCCACCACGAAAGCGTGTCTTTGACCGTCTCCGCCAACGGCCGGAACGCGAGTCCGGCGGCGATCGCCTTCGCGTTCTTGATCGAGGTATGACCGAGGTCGTTCCCTTCGAGCATGATGAAGGGCACCGCCTCTGGAATCTGATGCGCCTTGAGGAACTCGTAGTCATCGATCCACACCAGCTTTGACGTGGAGCCGAGCGCCTTGATGGCCTGGTCGAGAAAGCCCTCCATGGTGAGAGCCTCGCGAGGTCCCGCGGCGTTGTAGGTCCCGCCGCGTTTCTCCTCCAGCAACTTCAGATAGAACGCGACCAGGTCACGGACGTCGACCATCTGTACCGGATCGGACTTCTTCCCCGGCGCCAGGGTCTCCCTGCCTTTCGCGAGTCGCTGCGGCCAGTAGGGAAAACGGTCGCTGGTATCGCCCGGCCCGACAATGTAGCTGGGACGCACCACGATGCTTCCTCTGCCGAAGGCCGCGCGCACGATCTCTTCGCATTGCGCCTTCTGCACGCCGAAACTCTCGGACCCGTCCTTCGGATCCACCATGGTGGTGTGCGGCATCGTGGTCTCGTCCAGACCACGCTCGAGGTACGGGTAGTACACGCCGGTCGACGAGGTGAAGAGGTACTGCGGCACCTTTCCTTTGAGCAGCTCGGTCGAAAGCCGAACCCATTCAGGATTGGTGGCCGAGTCGTCGATCACCGCGTCCCACGTCTTGCCCTCGAGTGCTTGCAGTTGCCCGTTGCGATCGCCGAGGAGCTGGATCACTTCGGGAGGCAGCTCAGGCTTGCGGCGACCCCGGGTGAAGGTCGTGACCTTGTGCCCTCGACTCACGGCCAGCCGCACGAGATGCGGGCCGATGTAGCCGGTCCCGCCAAGGATGAGAATGTTCATCGGCGAAGGCGTTGCGCCCCAGGCGAGATCCGGTAGCGCGCTCTGCGCGATAAGAGCGCTTCCGCTGGCGACAGCGGCGGTGTTCAGAAACTGGCGTCTTGTGGTCATCCCTGGAATCTCCATCATGCGCGAACCGAGAAGCTACCTCCGGATCCAACGACTCTCCTCCGTCAACAGGGATGTCGACTCTACGGCAAGGGCGCGCCGGATCATGTCCGGCGGCTGGGCGAATGGATCAGTTTCACAATTCGCGCGGCAGGCCAGCGCAGCCGGACCCCGGTTCGTGCGAGAGTGGGCGGATATGACTGTCAGAACCCTGCTCTTGAGCCTTCTCGCCCTCACCGGGGTCGCCTACGCGGCGTGGTGGGCGCGAGTCGCGTGGTCCCGTCTTCAGGCGCCCTCGCCGATGCTGCTCGTCATCGGCTTCGTGACGAACTTCTTCGACACTCTCGGCATCGGATCGTTCGCGCCCACGACCACGGCGTTCAAGATGCTTCGTCTCGTGCCCGACGAGCAGATCCCGGGCACCATGATCGTCGGGCACTCTCTGCCCGTGGTCGCCCAGGCCCTCATCTTCATCGCGGTGGTGCCGGTTGAACCGATCACGCTGATTTCGATCACGGCTTCCACCATCGCCGGCGGGTGGCTTGGCGCGGGAGTGGTTTCGAGGCTTCCCAGGCGCGCGGTTCAGATCGGCATGGGGGTGGCTCTGCTCCTGGCCGCTTTGTTCATGGCGATGAGCCAGCTCGAACTCTTCCCGGGCGGCGGTGCGACGCTGGGTCTCTCCGGACCTCGGCTCGCGATCGCCGTCGTCGTCACCTTCTTCCTGGGCGGCATGCTCATGCTCGGCATCGGCCACTATGGTCCGAGCCTGGTTCTCTACAGTCTCCTGGGCCTGGATACCCGCGCCGCCTTCCCGATCATGATGGGGTCCGGCGGTTTCGTCGGGCCTGCGGGCGCCGTCCGGTTCCTCAAGTCCGGCCGCTACGATCTGCGCGCGGCCCTGGGTCTAACGATCGCCGGCGTCCCCGCGGTCCTGATCGCGGCCTATGTCGTGAGATCGCTTCCGATCTATACGCTGCGATGGATGGTGGTGATCGTCGTGGTCTACGCGGCGGTGATGATGCTGAGATCGGCGATGACGGAGGAGTGAACATCCTGAATCCCGATCCGGCCGACGACTTCGCAGGGGCCGCGGCGGGCGCCCTGGAGAAGGGCCCATGGTCAAGGGGTCGGGACGAGGCGCTTCAGTTCCTCGAACCAGTTGAAGATGACGTTGATCTGCGTGACTCCGGTCTCCGGCCCCACGGGTTCCAGCATCAGGAATCGCTTTCCATCCGGACTGACGTCGTAGTAGGGAAAGCTCGCGTCGGTCAACCGGTAGGGCCCTTCAAAGAGCATCCGCGGAGCTTCCGCCTTGAACCCCGACTCGAGGTCCACCGAGACCGCCATCACCTTGTTTCCGTTACGGTAGAACACTTCTCCTCCACGCGGGTTCCAGAGAGGTTCCTGGCCCCCATCGTTCGAGATCTGCCACTTCCCACCCGGCCCTGGAAAGGGCCGCAGGTAGATTTCTCTCCGTCCGGACTCCGTGGAGGAGTAGGCGATCCATCTTCCGTCGGGGGAAAACTTGGGGGCGGTTTCCTCGTATCCGGTCTCGGAGAAGATCTCCGTCTTCCGGGTGAAGAGATCCAGCACCCGAATGGAGCGCCCGGCGGACGCGCTGTCCTCCACGTAGGCGAGCAGTTTCCCATCGGGCGAGAACGATGACGGCGAGGTTTGAAAGTTACTGGTGGTCAATTGCTCCCGGTTGCCCCCGCCATCGGCCATTTGCCAGAAGGCGGTCAATGGACCGGGCAGGGAGGAGACGTAGGCGAGCCTCTTCCCGTCGGGTGTCCAGAGCGGAGTGGAACTCGTCGTGCCCGCGAAGGTCTGCCGGGTCAGGCTCGCCCGGGGGATGTCGTAGACCCAGACCTGAACTTCGCTGCCAAAGAAGGCGACGGCGATCCGCTGGCCGTCCGGGGAAATCCGCGGGAACTGGTAGGTCCGCGGCGGCGCCGGCAACGCCTCCTTGCCACCCCGTCGGTCCACCCATACCATTCGGGACGACAGGTCCTGGCCGGAACCGGCAACGTAGGCGAGGGTCCCGCTCCGGGCCACCGCAAAACCGGCGCCGCCGTTGAAGGACGGCGAGACCACGCCCTCGAGAAGGCGAACCGGAGCGCCCTTGACCTCGAGCGAGTCGAGGTTCAGGGGAACGGCCATGAGCGATCCGGCCGAGAGGAAGATCAGATGCCCGGTGGAAACGTAGTGAGGGAAGGTGGCGCCCCGGATCAGGACCTTCCGTTCACCGGTGTCGAGACGCTGGGCCACGATATTGGCCTCGTTGACGGTGATGGTCGCGCTGGCCAGGCTCGCGAACAGAACCACCCGGCTCCCGGGCGGAGCGTCCGGCCAGCGGTCGAATGAGTTCTCGGCGTCCTCCCCCTTTGACGCGAGCGCTTCGGGCGTTCCGCCGTCGGCGGAGACACGATAGAGATTCCGGACGCCGACCGCACCGAAGATGATCTGGTTATCGGCTCCCCAGCTGGCTCCCTGGGCGCGGTCGCTCGTCTTGCAGATGGTCAGGGCGACGCCGCCGGTGAGCGGGATCTTTCTCAGCTGTCGGGCCGCAAAGAAACCCACCCACTGTCCGTCGGGGGAGAAGAAGGGGCCGGTCGCTCCCTCCGTTCCCGAGATGGGCCGGCTCTGGGCGCTGTCCATGGGCCGGAGGTAGAGCTGCTGCGGTGCATCCCCCTTTTGCGCCGCGTAGACCATCATCGACCCGTCCGGCGAGAGGGCCATGGGAC
>JBGATM010000050.1:0-20200 GCA_044229175.1 Vicinamibacteria bacterium
GGCTGGGGCCTACAGGAGTTCGACCTCAAGGCTGAGACGGGGCCTTGGACATCCCCGAAGGGCGACCGGGACTACACTGGGCGCGTGAAACAGGTCGTGATCGAACCCGTGAACGGCGCGACTCGGCTACTCCTGTTGGTCAGGGAGGATGTCGAAACCGTGGCCGTTCGCTATTTCCGCCCAGAGACCCCGAGTGCGGTGGAACGGGTTGTGTTCTGTCCATCCGGTGAGACGGTGACCGATGAGAACGGCACCTTCCCGTTATGGAAGCCACTCACCCACTAGCCCACCAGCACTAGGCGGCGAGCTTCGAGCCAGACTAGGCCGTCCGACTCCGAAACGCGGTCACGTTTGCCCTCGCCCGCTTCGGCCTCATGGACTTCGCAATAGAGGCCCCTGTCGCCTTCGCTGCGGCCTGTAGGGCGTCGGCCTTGAGGTGCGCGTACCTTTGGGTGATCCGCATGTCTACATGGCCCAGCAAGCCAGCCACCAGCATGAGTGATGCTCCCTCCGCGATGGCCGAGGACGCGAAGCTGTGCCGCAGATCGTGTAGCCGGGTGGTTTCGAGCCCGGCGCGTTTCCGCACCACGGACCACGCCTGCTCCAGACCCCACAGGGTGAGGTGTTGGCCGTCAAGGCGTCCGGGGATCACGTAGGGATTCCCGTCGATGCGCACAAGGGCCTTCATGACGGTTTTCGCGGCAGCGGGCAGGAGCAAGTCCTTGGTGCCAGTCTTCGAATCGGGCAGCGTGGCCTTGCCTTCGTCGAAGGAGACCTGCTCCCACTTGAGGGTCAGGATCTCGGAAGCCCGGGCACCGGTGAAGGCCAGCAGACGGATGGCCGCGATGGCAAAGGGCGTCACGTGGCCCTCGCTCTCGATCTCCATGAGCGCCTTGGCCAGCGCCGCGAACTCCTTTCCGTCGAGGTACACGGGCTTCCCATCTGATCGAACCTTTCGGGGTTCCTCTTTGAACCGCGCCACACCTGCCACGGGGTTCGCATGGTCGGCGCGATAGCCCAGTCGAACGGCGAAGGAGAACATGTGCGACAGGAGAGCGAGCGCCCGGTTCGCTCGGATGGGTGTATCGGCCCATGCCATCTTCAAACGCTCGATGTCCGTCGAGTCCACATCGTTCACGAGCTTCTTGCCCATGACCTCGATGATGGTCCGCTTTCTGCGCTTGTCCTTCGCCTTGAGCTTCGCCCTTCGTTTCTTACGGGCCTCGATCTGCTTCGGGGTCAGACCTTCGGGCAGAGGCCGTTCATCGAGCAGGCCGAGTAGTCCCCGGTCCTCGTTCACAGAGCGGGGTTTCTTGTCCTTCGCGGCGTGCGCGAGATACGCGCGCGCCAAATCCGCGACGGTGCGCGGTGCCTCATCGAGCTTCGCCCTCCGCTCTTTCACCGGGTCGCGTTTCTCCTTCACCACGCCGATGAGCTTCTTGGCTTCTTCGCGGGCCTGCTTCAGCGTCATGGAACCACCGGCGTGGCCGTAGTCGCCCACCTTCACCCGGCCATGCGTCTCACGTCTATTCCGGTTGTATTGGAACCACCAGCTTCTAGACCCGCCACGGATGCGCATGAACAGGCCGAGTGCATCAGCGTCCCAGAGCCGAACCTCCTTCTTCGGGTTCGCCTTGGTGGCATCTATCATCCGCTTCGTGAGTGATCGTCGCTTCATTGGTTCGTCCTCTCTTGGGTACCAAGGTACCGGCCCGGGTATCCCGGTCATCCCCGGGTCATCCCCGAAAATGGAACCAGACCGAAGCCAACAGTACCAGAAAGTAGAGAAAAACCCACATTACAGGGGTCAGACCGTAGTCCCCCGAACCTCCGGGGATCCCCAAGAAATGGCAAAAACAGACTACGAATCTGTAGGTTGGAGGTTCGAATCCTCCGGGGCGCACCATGCTCTTCGCTCTGGATCCTGAGACGTATCCTGCTGAATCGTACTCCGCCCAGACGCTAAGATATTGGAGGCGAGCATGCGGACTATTGCCAGGCGAGGCTTCGAGGCGCTGCCCTATGCCATGCAGTCTCGGCTGCTCGCAATCCTTCGCGCCGCACGAAGCAATGAACGTCCTCCTAACGCTCACGAGTTCTCGAGGGAGGAGCCGAAGTATTCCGTCGAGGCGATTCATGAGGGACTGCCGATCTACGGAAGCTACCGTTGGACCGTAAAGGCGGGGTATCGATCGTTCCGGCCCATCGAAGAGCTCTTGATGCTCGAAGGGGCGGGCCTGTTGACTCCGGACGAGCGGGAATACCTGCGGTCCTGCATCGGTTCCCGAACCATCGGACACCCCGTGCCGGAAATCGAGCGGTTTGCGGCGCCGATCGTCGAGCGATACCCGGCTTTCTTCGTGCCCGACGCCGCAACCCCGATGGCCAGAACGACCGCGAGCACCTTCGCCGATCGCATTGACCGTGCCCGCAAACACCATCGCGCCGGCTTCCGTTCGGCCGAGAGGCTTGGCTTGAGAGTTCCGTCCCCAGGCGAGCGCACGTTGGAAATCGGGTTCAACGAGGGCTATTCGCCGGTCGCCCTTTCCCTGATGGGCTTCGAATCCCACGCCATCGACAACGCGTATGGCCTGGCCGGCAAACCGCCGGGCCAGATCGCGTTCGTGGCCGAACAGTGCGGGGCAACCGTGCACACCTCCTTCGGGGACGTCACGACGCGTACGCAATATCCGGACGGCCACTTCCTCTATGTCTTCTCCGCATCGGTCCTCGAGCACATTCTCGACCTCGATCGCGCGTGCATCGAACTCCGGCGGTTGCTCCATCCGGGCGGGATCATGGTTCATAGCGTCGGGTCGTACTATTGTTGCGATGGCGCCCACGCGCTGGCCATACCGGATCAGCCGTGGGGTCACGCTCGAATGTCGGCGACCGCCTATGAGGATTACGTTTACAAATGGCGTCCCCATGAAGCCCATGCAACTATTCCCTGGCTGCGCACCGCCTTGGCCCGCAGACCAATCGCGGCCCTGTCTTCGTCACTGGCGCGCGCCGGCCTGAACATTCACATGTGGATTGAAACCCCATCCCCGGCCCAACATTTGAGGCATTTGACGCCAGCCGTCGTGCGTGAATGTCTGACACGAAACCCTGGCATCGCCTTGGCCGATCTTGTCGTCAGGGACGTCTATTTCATCGCAACTGTTGCCTAGCGTGCTCTCAAGGCGGAGCGCTTGGTGAGCGACTTTGAGCGCCTGATGGACCTGGCCCTCGCCCAGGCCCGGCTCGCGGAGAAAGCGGGCGAGGTGCCGGTCGGGGCCATTCTGCTCGATGCCGCCGGCCTCGAGATCGCAACGGGTTTCAACCAGCCCGTTTCCTCCAACGACCCGACGGCTCACGCAGAGATCGTGGCCCTTCGCGAGGGCGCCCGAAGAGTCTCTAATTACCGGCTTCCGGGATCGACTCTCGTGGTCACGGTCGAGCCATGCCTGATGTGCGCCGGAGCCCTGGTCAGTTCGCGAGTCGCCCGGGTGATCTACGGCGCCAAGGAGCCCAAGTGGGGCGCAATGGAAAGCCTTCTGAGGCTTGACAGCCTGGGCCTGAATCACCGCATCGAAGTGATCTCAGGAGTCCGCGGGGCAGTATGCGGCGAGTTGATGCGCAACTTCTTTCGCACTCGCCGGGAGTAGTCAGCGCCTTCCCCTGAATCCTGTTTTGCCCGTCTCTCGGCCCAAAGCGATCGGCACAGGGATTCGAAACTGCGCGAAGGGAAGGACCGAGGTCTCTCTCGACGTCATCCTTTCGGGCATTCGGCCCGAAAGGATGGCGGAGAGAGAGGGATTCGAACCCTCGGTAGAGGGGTTACCCCTACTCGTGCTTTCCAGGCACGCCGATTAAACCGCTCTCGCATCTCTCCGCGACGGTCACAGGAAGCAACAAGGTTACCAGCCGTCCAACACCCAAGTCACCTCGGCCTCGGGCACAAACGCCGCGGTGTAGGATGCGGGGCCTTGGCCAGTTCCTCACTGCGTGCGATCCCGAACGCTGTCATCCGCCGCGTGCGTCGAGTTTTGGCGGGAGGGCCGGTCTTCGCGGGCCGGTGGATCCCTTCCACGTGGGCCGCGGAGGCGCTCCTCGCACGCATGCGGCGCGACCCGGACTGGCTGCCTCCCGGCAATCTGGAGATCGCGTACCGGCTGAACGGCGTTCTGCGGCGTCTCGCCGACCCGGACGGCGCCAACCGCTGGCTCCATCATCGTTGGACGCGACTCGCGAGCGAACTAAGGGAGGATCTCGGGGACACGCTCCCCTTCCCGCAAGGGTTCGTGGCTGTGTGTTTGGGCGCCGGGACCCGCAATGGTCTGAGCTTCCCTCTGCTGATCGGCCTGATGGGCGCCGCGCGGGTGGAGGCGGTGGAGCCGGAGGCGATCGGCGCGGACGCGGAGTGGCGTCTGCTCCATGGTCTGGGCGAGACCGCCCTGCGCGCGCTCAGCGGCGAGGCTCCGGTACCGGGCCTCGACACAAGCCCGATGGCGCTGGGGCGCTTCGTGCGCCTGGGCCCCTTGCTTCGCGGTGAGAGGCTCGCACATGCGCTGGCTCCCGGGCTCGTCTGGAGACAGAGCACGGCGGAATCGCCCGACCTGCGTCCAGCTTCCGTAGACCTCATCACGAGCCGATCGGTCATGGAACATGTGGCGAATCCGGCCGTCGCGTATGCGGCCATGGCCACCGCGCTGCGACCGCAGGGCGTGCTGCATCACGACGTCGACTTCACCGCCCACGATTCCGACCGGTTCGCGTTCTATCGCCGACCGCCGCGCGCAACTGGCGCAGCCCTGGACGGGCTCAACGAACTGCGGCTCGGCGATCACGTCGCGATCCTGCGTGGCCTTGGGCTCGATGTGACGGTGAGGCGCCATGAGCGCGAGTCCGGGCCCATCGATCGAACGCTCTTGGCTCCCCGTTTCGCCGGCTACAGCGATGACGATCTGCTGACGACGCGAGCCGTTCTCGTGGCCCGGCGCGCGTAACTCGACAAACCACTCGAGCGACCGTGATGAGAGCCTTTAGAACAACCTAGCTTTCCCCAGATGGTTCCTCGCCATCTGCCCGGGAACTCCACCCGACTCCCAAGTCCGCTGAGGATTCGAGACTGAGCGAAGCGAAGGCGTTCCGCGCCCCCTCCAACCCACAGCCAAGCCCGCCGAGGATTCGAGACTGAGCGAAGCGAAGGACCGAAGCTCACCCTCTCGCCGGGTTTCGGGCCTACGGCCCGAAACTGGCGGAGAGGGTGGGATTCGAACCCACGGTAGCCTTTCGACTACAACGGCTTTCGAGGCCGGCCGATTCAACCACTCTCGCACCTCTCCGCGATTTCCAGGCTGGTTGGGACCGGGGATCATACCGTGCCGCGACTCCCGGACCACCGCCCCGGCCAAGTACAATCAGGGACCCCGCGATCGGTCGTGCGTGAATCCCGGGCTCCGCGCGACGATGCGCGCCTTTAACCCCGCCAGGCCCGGAAGGGAGCAACGGTTAGGCGAGGCGTTGGGTGACGTGGTCGGTTCGGGGTTCACGCACGGCCGCATCGACCGATCGTCTCCGGCAGAGAAGCGAAGATCCAAACCACTCCGATGAGCTACGTCGTTTTCGCGCGCAAGTGGCGTCCCAAGACGCTCACCGATGTCGTCGGCCAGGAAACGGTCACGCGCACGCTTCGGAACGCCCTCACCTCGGGCCGCATCGGCCAGGCGTTCCTGCTCACCGGCGCCCGGGGCGTCGGCAAGACCTCCACCGCGCGCATCCTCGCCGCCGCCCTCAACTGCTCCTCCACCCCCGGGCCCACTCCCGACCCGTGCGGCGCCTGCCCTTCCTGCACGGAGATCGCGGCGGGAACCTCGGTGGATGTGCAGGAGATCGACGGCGCTTCGAACAACAGCGTCGAGGACGTCCGCGAACTGCGCGAGAGCACCCGGTTCAATCCGGCACGCGATCGCTACCGGATCTGGATCATCGACGAAGTGCACATGCTGTCTCCGGGCGCTTTCAACGCGCTCCTCAAGACGCTCGAAGAGCCGCCGCCCCGGGTGAAGTTCATCCTCGCCACCACCGAGATGAAGAAGCTCCCCGAGACCATCCTGTCCCGCTGCCAGATCCACGCCTTCCGCCTCATTCCCGCGCGCGACCTCGCTACCCACCTCCGCTCCATCGCGAGTTCCGAGAAGATCGAGGTCTCCGACTCGGCCCTCCTGCGCATCGCCCGCGCGGCCGAGGGCAGCGTGCGCGACGCCCTTTCTCTCTTCGATCAGGTCTATGCCTTCACCGGAACCAAGATCCAGGATGAGGATGTCGCGAAGCTCCTCGGCCTCATCGACCGGGAACTCCTGCGCGAGGCCACCCGCGCGGTCTTCGAGAACGATTCGGCCGGCGTGCTTCGGGTGATCGAGAACCTTGCTTCCTATGGCGCCGACTACGAGGTCTTCTCCCACGAGCTGCTCCTGTACTGGCGCGACCTCCTGGTCCTGAAGATCTCGCCGGACAGCGACGGCGTCGACCTGCTCCCCGAGGATCGCGCCGCGGCCGCGCAGTTCGTGGCCTCGATTCCCGAAGAAGATCTCCTCCGCCTCGTCGATTCGCTGTCCCGGGCCGAACTCGATTTCCGCAAGGCCATCGATCCCGATCCGCGCCTGAGTCTCGAGATGGCGCTCCTCAAAGCCGCGCAGCTTCGGCGTCTCGTGAGCTTCGCGGACCTGGTGAGCCGGGTGGAGCAGTTCCTGGGCGAATCGCCGCGGATCATTCAGACCACCGCCGCGCCCCTCGAACGCCCGCGATCGCTTCCGCCTGCTCCGGCGCCCCCGAGCCGGCTGACCCCGCCGGCCGAGCCACCCGCGGCCCCGGCGCCGCCGCCACCCGCGGCCAGGGTCGAGCCGCCCGCCCCGGTGGAAAGAGCCCACGATCCCCGCTCGGCCATCGACCGCCTGCGTGAAGCCACCTCCGGTCGGATGCTCCAGGCCGCTCTCTCTTCGGCGAGCGCCTCGGTGCAGGACGACGCGATCCACCTGTCCATCGATGAGGCGCAGATGGCGTTTCTCGAATCTGAACGCGAGACCCTCGCGGGAAACGCGCAGAAGGCGTTCGGCCGCAAGCTCCGCGTGGTTCTCAAGGCCTTTGGGAACGATGAGGTCGACGACACGAAACCCGCTCGACCAAGACCGGCGAGGCCCCCGGTCGAAGCCGCACCCGCGCCTCCCCCGCCCACCGCCTCGGCCGCCCCGCCCGCGGCTTCGGCCAAAGGGCCCAACAAGGCGGCCCTCAAATCCCGCGCGATGGCGGATCCCGCGGTCGAACGCACGCTCGACCTGTTCGGCGGCATCCTCCTCGACGTCAAACCCCTCGACACGCCGCCGGAAATCCCGGACGGCGAGGAGAGCTAGCGGACTTCGACTTTCGAGACGCCCTCGACGGAGCGGGCGACTTCGAGGGCCCGCTTCTTCTGATCGGCGGTGGCCGTGCCCGACGAAAGCTGAACCGCCCGGCGCATGGCCTTGATCTCGAAACCCGCGTCCTGCAGGGTCTTGTCGAGCTTGAAAGCCGCGCGGATCTTCAGCTCCAGGGCCTCGTCGTCGACCTTCTCGCCGATCGACCGGTCATCGCCATCCGCCCGCTTCCCCGCCATCGCGTCCACTTCGAGGAAGTTCACGACCTGGCGGACGCCGGGGACCGACGACGCGACGCCTTCGACCGTCTTCGACACCTCGGCGCTCGGCGCCTTGCCGCGCAGCGTCACCACGTCCTTCTCGGCGCCGACGGAGATGTCGAGATCCTTGAGCGACTCGCGGAGCGAAAGGGCCGCCTTCACCTGCGCGGCCAGGCTCATGGTCGCCATCTTGTCCTTCACCGCCGAGGCCCCGTCTTTCCAGGGAGCGCTCTCGGGATGGAGCTTCGTGTAGTAGAGGACGCCGCCCACCACAAGGGCGATCACCACGAGAATGACGATCAGCCGGATGAAACGGAAGAGGCAACCAAACATGACGGCGACCCCCTGAGCCTTCGACCTAGCGACGACGGCGGGCGGATTCTTCCTCGAAATACTTGCGGTAGAGGATGTCCCATTCCTCGGAACCCTCGGGAATCCCCTTCTTCTGGGTCTCGATCTTCTGACGCACCGCGAGGTCGATAGCCTCGTCGACCTTGCCCTCGTTCTCGATGAACTTGAAGATCTCCGCGCGGATGGCCCCGGGATCGGTGAAGAACTCGACCATGGGCTCGTCCTTCAGATAGGCGATGGCCACGTGCGAGAGCTGCATCATCTTTTCTCTCGAGAGCCTCACAGGATGATCCCCTTCTTCTTCGCGAGCTCGCGCTTCACCTTGCGGAACATGTCGAGGCCGGTGATGTTGTCCCGGGCCATGGTGGTGGAGTGCGACATGAGGATGGCCCGCGCTTCTTCGTTCAGGGCATCCTCGAGGCGGATCTCCTTGAGGAGAGCGCCGGTCAGGCCCATCACCACCGCCTCTTCGTTGTCGCAGTCGATCTTTCCGGCGGTGCTGAGGGTTCGGATGATCTTCCGGGCGAGATATTGGACTTCCTGGTCGGTGGCGCGCATTGTTTCAACTCGAAGTATCGCACGCCGGGCATTAACCTCTCTTCATGCGAGCGGTGGTGCAGCGGGTCACCCAGGCGAACGTCGAGGTGGAGGGGACGCGAGTGTCTTCGATCGGCAAGGGTCTCCTCGTCCTGCTCGGCGTGCGCAAGGGCGACACCGCGAGCGACCTCGAGTGGATGGCGGAGAAGGTCTTGAACCTGCGCATCTTCGATGATCCGCAGGGAGTCATGAATCTGTCGGTCCAGGACATCGCCGGCGAACTTCTGGTGGTGTCCCAGTTCACGCTTCTCGCCGATTCGAGGAAGGGCCGGCGGCCGAGCTACATCGACGCGGCGGGTCCCGACGAGGCGAAGGCGCTCTACGAGGCGTTTTGCGACCGGCTCGCGCTCTCGGGCCGGAAAGTGGAGCGGGGCGTCTTCCAGGCCATGATGGCGGTGGGCCTCGTGAACGACGGCCCGGTGACCATCCTGCTCGACTCCGAGAAGAAGTAGCGGGGCTGCGGCGAAGGGTAGCCCCGCGTATCCCGGCGAAAGCCGGGATCCACTTCCGATTATTTTCCAGTCACCCGCACGAGTTCGGCCACCGTGGTCCGGCCGCGCACCACCTTCTCGAAAGCCGACTCGCGCAGGCTGCGCATCCCCTCCTCGCGCGCGGTCTTGCGGATGTCGACCGAGGACGCGCCCTGGGCCACGAGCAGCCGGATCTTGTCGGAGAGGGCCATGATCTCGTAGATGCCGTCCCGGCCGGAGTAGCCGGTCTGGCGGCACTGGAGACACCCCGCCCCCGACTTGAAGAGCACGCTCCCGAGCTTGGCCCTCGAGACCCGCAAGGCCGCCACTTCCTCGTCGGTGGGCGCGTGCTCCACCAGGCACGAAGGGCAGTTGGTCCGGACCAGGCGCTGGGCGATGACGCCCGCGAGGGTCGAGGTGACGAGAAACTGGGGCACGCCGAGATCGAGCAATCGGGTGATGGACGAGGGCGCGTCGTTCGTATGGAGAGTGGAGAGGACGAGGTGCCCGGTGAGGGCGGCCTGCACCGCGTGGTCCGCGGTCTCGGAGTCGCGGATCTCGCCCACCATCACGATGTCCGGGTCCTGGCGCAAAACCGTGCGCAGGGCGGCCGCGAAAGTGACGTCGATCTGCGGCCGGACCGAGACCTGGTTGAAGTCCTCGATCACCATCTCCACCGGGTCTTCGATGGTGACGATGTTGACCTCGGGCTTCGACAGGTGCCGGAGAATCGAATAGAGGGTGGTGGTCTTCCCGCTCCCCGTGGGCCCGGTGACGAGCACGATGCCGTTGGGGCGCTCGATGAAGGAGAGGACCTTCTGGAACTCCGGCCCCGCGAACCCGAGCTCCTCGATGCCCTTCATGAGGATCTCGGGGTCGAAGATTCGAAGCACGGCCTTTTCGCCGAACGCGGTGGGCATGGTGGAGACGCGCAACTCCACCTCCCGGCCCTTCTCGTCGCGCTTGATCCTTCCGTCCTGGGGCCGTCGTTTCTCCGCGAGGTTCATTCCGGAGAGGAGCTTGATGCGGGAGACCACGGCCTGGTACACGATCTTGGGGATCACGTGGACATCGTGGAGGATGCCGTCGATGCGCAGGCGGACCAGGGTCAGTTCGCGCTTGGGCTCGAAGTGGATGTCGGAGGCCCGCTGCTCGAAGGCGTAGGAGAGGATGTGATCGAGGGCCTTGACCACGGGAGCGGCGGCGGGATCGAGATCCTCCTGGTTGGCCGAGGACAGGAACTCCTGGTTCGAGATGTCGACGGTCTGGATGCGCCCCTGGCGAAGCTGGGCCTCCGCGGTCTTGAGCGAGGTCTTGAGGTCGTAGAACGAGCGGGAGATGGCCTCGATGTCGGCCTTGGGGGCCACCACCCTCTCCACGTCGAGCCCGGTGACCCGGCGGATGTCCTCCCCGGGGAAGGGGGCGAAGGGATCATGAACCGCGACCACGATCTTTCCCGCGTTCTGGCCGATGGCCACGATACCGTT
The DNA here is from genome assembly GCA_044229175.1 of Vicinamibacteria bacterium. Lineage (GTDB taxonomy): Bacteria > Acidobacteriota > Vicinamibacteria > Fen-336 > JAGNNV01 > JAGNNV01. The sequence goes on from JBGATM010000050.1 coordinate 10,563, forward strand.
CTTGCGGGCGAAGCCCGCGGGCAGGGCGCTCGTCACCACCTCGAGATCGAGATCGAGCGGGTTGATGCGCTGGAAACGAAGGCCCGCCGCTTCGGCGAGAGCCTGGGTCAGTTGAACCTCGTTCAGGATGCCGAGCCGGACAATCGCCTCCTCGACCGGAACCTTCTCGAGCTTCGCGAGCTTGTCGACCTTCTCCGCCTGCTCCGGGTTCAGAACCTTGCGGGCGACGAGGAGAGGCACGATCTCGCGCGATGCGCTCGTGGTTTGGACAGGCGGGGGCGCGGGATGACGTCGCGCGGGAGGGGCTTGTGAAGTCACGTCTTTGTGATTATCCGCCATCGGCCTCGCGGGACCGGCCGGTCAGTGCAGAGAACTCGAAAAGACCCGGTAGTCCATGGCGGGAAAGATGGGCCAGGCCTTCTCCAGACGCCGGACCGCCCGTTCGTCCAGGCGGTCCCCCTCGACGGCGTCGGCGAGATCGGAGAAGTCCTTCAAGTGCCCGATCACCCGACGGGTCGCGTACTCGACCATGGTGCCCGTCTTCATGATGAAGGCCCAGTCGGACGACTGCGCGAGCAGGAGTTCGCGAGCGGCCTGGTTGAGCGCGCGGCCCAACAGTCCGGTGGCGTCCGGGTACCGGTCGGCCAGCCGGATCATCCGCCGGGCCGCCGCGTCATAGTGGGGATAGATCCAGTCGTTCGTCTCGTTCAGCCAGACCGAGGCGTAGCCCTTCTCACCCCAGGTCGACATCTCCGGGCTCGCCAGATCGCACTCGTCGAACTGGGCGAGATACGCGGGCGGAGTGGTGGCCACGACGTCGTTACGCGCATCGAGATTCCGGAAGACCTGCTCCAGGAACTGCGGCCCCTCGAACCACCAGTGGCCGAACAGTTCCGCGTCGTAGGGGCTCACGATGAGGGGAGGCCGGTCCATCTGGGGCCGCACTCGCGCGGCCTGAAGCCGCCGTTCGTTGGCGAAATGCGAGGCGTGCTCCAGCGCGCGGCTCAGGGCATGCCCGCGGACGTAGGGCTCCTTCAGGTGCTGGCCCACTTTGCCGGTGACGCGATGCCGCTTGAGACCGACCGGGCGCCTCGGCTCCTCGGGCTTCATGAAGTCCGCCAGTTCCTTGAGGGGCAGCTCCCAGCCCGCGTCCTTGTAGAACTCGCGGTATTCGGGGTCGCCCGGGTAACCCACCTCCGAGCTCCAGACCTGTCGCGACGACTCCATGTCGCGACCGAAGAAGACGATCCCGCCCGTCGACATGATGGGCGCCATCACCCCGAACCTCGGCGGCGGGAAGGAATCGGTGACGCCGTGCGCCTCCAGGAAGGAATAGCGCAGGCCCGCCTCGGCGAGGTAGGTCTCGACCCCCTCGAAGTAGCCGCACTCGGGCAGCCAGATGCCTTCGGGCAGATACCCGAAGATCCGCTTGAAATCGACACTCGCCACCTGGATCTGCGCGCGGACCGCTTCGGGGGTGTGACGCATCAGGGGCAGAAAGCCGTGGGTGGCCCCGCAGGTGATGATCTCGATCGATCCCGCGGCCCGGTGCTTCCAGAAGGCGGCCACCAGATCGCGCCGATAGGTGCTGACGAAGAGCTCCTTGAGGCTCGCGAGGTCCTGCTCCGCGAAGAGGGTGGCTTCGAACAGATGCTTGTCCTGGGTCGCGGTGCGCTTCGCTTCCCTCGAAGCCAGCTTCAGGAGCGACTCGATCCGGCGCTCGCACCGCTTCATGAGAAGCGGGTCCTGCATCATCGCGAGCAGGGGCGGGGAGAGGGTCAGGGTGAGACGGAACCGGACCCGGTCGCGGGAGAGGTGATCCATCATCCGCAGGAGCGGAAGATAGGTCTCGATCACCGCCTCGTAGAGCCAGTCCTCCTCGAGGAAGTGCTCGTGCTCGGCATGCCGGACGAAGGGAAGGTGGGCGTGAAGAACCGGACACCAGAATCCGAGGGGATTTGGCGGAGGCGAACTTTCACCGACGATAGAGATCGCTCGCTCCTCCCAGGACCCGCGGGCCGGGGACGGCCACTGGGGACGCGCCGCCCTCCGCCGATGGGTTGACTCGCGCCCGCGCGGCGCCCTGACCCGGGCCCGGATTCCGAGAAAGGCCGCCGCGACGCGCCACCGCTATGGCTTCCCGGTATCCAAGCACGGCGCGACGCCCGGCTTCGAGCGACTCCTGTCGGGCGAGCGGCCCCATGGGGACGAAGCAGGGCGCGCTTCGGGCCACGAGCTCAAACCTTCCCGCGGGGGTGGTGAAACCGATCTCGGCGACGAAGGACGGACCGCCATCGATCTTCAGGTAGCGCGATCGCGTCTTCTTGCCCACGTGCAGCACGCTGGTGCCCCCGCCCGCGCGAGTCAGGCGCAGGGTGAGGGTGGAGACGGCGAAACCCCGGCGGCCCAATCGAGCCTTGAGCGCGTCCACCGTGGACGGGGCCATATCCCAGGCCGCGAAGAGGGTCTGGGGATCGCGGACCAGCAGGAGCAGGTGGCTCTCTCCGTAGCTTGCGGGCAGGGTGGGGCGAACCGGCGGCTTCGCGGGCGGGGTTTCGACGGTTGCGAATTTCGAAGCCACCACCTGCGATTGCGCGTCGGCGGCGGACGCGGAGGAATCCGGCGACGGGGAGACGGGCTCGACGTGGGTCGGCTCCGCCGGCTCAGCCCTGGGCCGGGCGGGCGGGGCGGATCGACGCGGGGCGCGCGCCTTCGGTGAGGTGGATTTCGACGCGGCCTTCTTCACCGCCGCCCTCTTCTTCGGCCCCGCCGGGGTTTTCTTCGCGGTTCTAGGACCAGCCTTGGCCTGTGGCATGGGATGAAGTATCACAAGGCCGCGGACAAGACGCAAAGCCGAGAGGCGAAAGCCGCAGGCTTATACTCGCTCCCCTTCAACGTCATGCCGAATTCTGAAGTCGATTTCCTGACCCAGAGCGACCTTTTCGCGAATCAGGCGCCCCTGGTTCTGGATGCCGTGCTCTCGCAGGGCACGTTCGAGAAGTTCGGGCCGGGCGCCATCGTCTTCAGGCAGGGCGAGCCCGGAGACCGGATGTACGTGATCAAGTCCGGCGTGCTCGAGGTCATCACCCAGCCGGTGGACAACACCCCCGCGGTGACCGTCGCCTTCCTCGGCGTGGGCGAAGTGGTGGGCGAATTGGCGCTCCTGACCGGATCTCCGCGAAGCGCCACCATCAGGTGCCCGGAGAACGCCGAGCTCTTCCGCCTCGACAAGGCGGTCTTCGACGACCTGATGGGCTCGCTTCCCGGCATGGCCCGGTCGATGTGCGAGGTCATCGCGCGAAGGTTGGAGGCCACCACCTTGAAGTCACGCCGGGCCGAGCAGAAGCAGCTCTCCGGCAATCTCGAGTTCTTCGATCTCGCCACCGTGATCCAGACCCTCATCGGGTCCCATCAGACCGGGTCACTCGTGGTCAGTTCTCCCAAGCACGAACGGGTATCCGAAATCGTCTTCTACAAGGGCAACATCGTGCGCGCCTTGTTTCAGAAGCTCAAGGGCGATGACGCGGTGTTCCAGCTCTTCCAGTCCAAGCCCGAGGGCGAGTTCGCTTTCACGAGCCGGGAGGCCGAGGAACAGCAGGGCACGGACATCACTCTTCCCGGCATCTCGCTCCTGATGGAAGCGATCCGGATGTCCGACGAACTGCCCATCCTGCAGGAGCAGCTCTCCGATCGGAAGAAGGTCCACAAGGCGAAGGCCGCGGAGCTCGCGTGGACCGACAACGAAAGCCTCGCCGCGGCGCGGGACGTTTTCAAGCTTCTCCAGAAAGGCGCTTCGATCGACGATCTGGAGAAGGAATCGGGACGGTGCTCGTTCTGGGTCTACAAGGTCGTCGCGACCCTGAGGGCCACCGGCCAGGTCGAGTAGGTCCTGACTCCGAAGTCTCCCGATGTCATCGTGGCCGGCGCCGGCATCGTCGGTCTGGCCGCGGCCTGCGAGCTCGCGAAGAAGGGCGCGCGATGCGTCGTCTTCGATCGCGGCCAGGCCGGCCGGGAGGCGAGCTTCGCGGCCGGCGGCATCCTGTCCCCGCAGGCGGAGACCCTTCCCGATTCACCGCTCCTTCCCCTGGCCCTGAAGGCTCGCGATCGCCACATCAGCCTGGCCGAAGAACTCCTCCGCCTCACCGGTGTCGCGGTGGAACATCACCGCTACGGCGTGCTCCACCTCGCCTTCTCGCCGGCCGAAGAGGCGAGGCTCAAGGCTCTGACTCAGGCGCAGAAAGACCTGGGCCTGCGCGCGGAGATGGTGTCGCGGGAGGGGCTTTCCCGACTCGAGCCATCGGCGCACCCAGACGCGGTGGGCGCCGCCCTCTTCCCCGACGATCACCGGGTCGACAATCGCCGGCTCCTCGAAGGCCTCAAGGCCCTGGCCACGGGCCGGGGGGTCGAGATCCGTGAGTACACCGCCGTGCGCGGAGTGGAAGCGAGAAACGGCCGGGTGGTGGCGGTCCGAACCGACGGGTCCCGGATCGAAACCGGCACGCTGATCAACGCGCTCGGGGCCTGGGCGACCCAACTCGATGGAGATGCCTGCCCTCCGGTGCGTCCGGTCAAGGGCCACATGATGTCGCTGGTGGACGGGCCGGCCCTGCGGCACGTGGTCTATGGGAATCACGGCTACATCGTTCCCCGCGTGGACGGCCGGCTCATCGTCGGCAGCACGATGGAGGAGGTGGGCTTCGACACCCGCGTGACCGCGGAAGGGGTCGCCCACCTGATCGGCATCGCGACGGGCATCGCACCCTCCGCGAAGAAAGCCACCATCGCGGAGATGTGGACGGGCCTGCGGCCGGCGACCCCCGACGGCCTCCCCGTGATCGGCCGGGGCGCCTTCGAGGGCCTGGTCGTCGCGGGAGGTCTCTTCCGCAACGGGATCCTGCTCGGCCCCCTGGTCGGAGAGATGGCCGCGGCTCTCGCCCTCGGCGAAACGCCCGCCCACGACCTCAAGCCCTTCGATCCGGGGCGATTCGCCCGCGCTTAGCCTCTAACCGTGCCGCACCCAGCGGAGCATCTCGGGGAAGTTGGGCGGCTTGCCGTACATGAGGATGCCCACCCGGTAGATGCGCGCGGCCACCCAGATCACCAGGGCGATGGTGAGGCTCGTGAGCACCACGGAGAGGGCGATCTGCCACACCGGCGGCATCAGCACGCTCATGCGCAGGAACATGAGGATCGGGGTCATGAACGGTATGAGGGAAAGCACGACCGAGAGAGTTGAATCGGGCGCGCGCATGACCACGGGCCAGCACACCATGGCCATGATGATGGGCAGCATGACCGGGAAGATGAAGTTCTGCGCTTCCTGAATGGTGTTCACCGCGGAGCCGATCGCGGCGTAGAGCGAGGCGTAGAGGAAGAAGCCGAGCAGGAAGAAGATGGGGAAGGCGGCGATCAGGACGGGGTTGAGCGCGGGCAGCTCCAGCCCGGAAAGGAAGGCGAGAGATCCGGAGGCCGCGGATACGCCCACGAGGCCGAGGATCCAGATGCCGAACTGGAGAAGGCCCGCGCCGCCCACGCCCACCAGCTTTCCGAAGAGGAGGTTGCGTGGGGTGGTGGAGGAGACGATCACCTCGACCACGCGGTTCGACTTCTCCTCGATCACGCCGGTCATGACGATCTGGCCCCACATCAGGGTGCCCACGTAGATCATCATGACCAGGATGAGGGAGAGGAAGAAGGACACGCCCTTGTCCTCGTGCTCTCCCTCCTCGCTGACCCGCAGGCGCTTCAGGTCGAGCGGCTTGGTGAGGGCGGCGATCTTCTCGGGGTCGATGCCGGCGGCGCCGATGCGCTTCGCGAACACCGCCTTCTCGACGGCGCGGTCGACCGCGCGGATGCCCTCGAAATCGGTGACGCTCTTGGAGTAGTACTCGGCCCGGGAAGCGGAGAGGACGTCCTGGGGCAAAACCACGTAGACGTCGAGTTTCCCGGTGAGCACCGCCTTCCTCGCGGCTTCGCGCTGAGCCGCGACGTCGGCGCCCACCGCGGGCTTGATCACGAACTGCGTGCTCCCCATGTTGCGCCGCGCGTTCATCGGGTCCTCGGGCTTCTCCCCTTCCGGGTTCACCGCCCCTCCGCGCAGGCTGTCCTCGACCAGGGTGCGCAGCGATCCCTCGGCGTCGATGACGGTGATGGACACCGACTTGGCGAGCTTGCTCGCCATCAGGGCGGGCACGATCATGATCGCGGCCATGAAGATGGGCCCGAGGATGGTGCCGATGACGAAGGCCTTGGTGCGGACGCGTTCGATGAACTCGCGCTTGGCGATGACCAGAATGTCGCGGTTCATGCGGGCACCTCGGTGACGCGTTCGATGAAGATGTCGTGGAGCGACGGCTCCACCACCTCGAATTTCGTGATCTTCAACTTGTCGCTCGCGGCCTTGAGGATGGCCTGCGGATCCGCGCCCGGGCCGAGCTTGATCTCGGCGTACCGGCCATGGTCGTTCACCGAGGCCACACCGGGAAGGGTCTTGAGGAACGAACCGTCGCCCTCGAAGGCCAGGACCAGGGTGTTCTTGCCGTAGCTCGCCTTGATCTCGGCGACCCGGCCGTCCAGGACCTTCTCGCCCTTGTTGATGAGAACCACCCGGTCGCACATCTGCTCCACCGTCGCCATCTGATGGGAGCTCACGATCAGGGTGGTGCCCGCTCGGGACAGCTCGATCATGGCGTCGCGCATGATGTTCGTGCCCACGGGGTCGAGGCCGGTCATGGGCTCGTCGAGGATCAGGATCTCCGGTTCGTGAAGCAGGGTCTGGATGAACTGCACCTTCTGCTGCATGCCCTTTGAGAGCTCGTTGGCCTTCTTCTTGTGCCAACCGCCGAGACCGAGTTTCTCGAGCCAGGGCATCATCCGCCGCCTCGACTCGGCGGGCCTTATGCCCTTGAGTTCGGCCATGAAGACCAGGAGCTCTTCCACGATCATCTTCTGGTAGAGGCCGCGCTCTTCCGGCATGTATCCGATCCGGTTGCGCAGGGACTTGTCGGACTTCTGGCCCATGATCAGGACTTCGCCGGTATCCGGGCCGATGATGTCCATGGCCATCCGGATCGACGTGGTCTTACCCGCGCCATTCGGCCCGAGGAGACCGAACACGGAGCCCCTGGGCACTTCGAGGTCGAGTCCTTTGACCGCGACGTGGCCCTGGAAGGCCTTGCGAACGTTTTTCAACTGTAGAGCGAGTGTCATCGGCAGGGTGGCCTTCGGCTGGAACTATAGAACGAGTATCCACAAGGGATTGTTCGCGTGACCCGCCGGTCGGGTCTTTCCCGCGCGGGATCGGGGGAAATCGAGGACGACCGCTAAAATGGCCTTCAACTCATGAGCTCACCTGCCATTCGTGTCCGTTTCGCGCCCTCGCCGACCGGGTATCTTCATATCGGCGGCGGCCGCACCGCGCTCTTCAACTGGCTTTACGTGAAGAAGTACGGCGGCACGTTCATCCTGCGGATCGAAGACACCGACAAGGAGCGCTCCACCGACGAAAACACGAAGAGCATCCTCGAGGGCTTGAAGTGGCTCGGACTCGACTGGGACGAAGGTCCGTTCCTCCAGAGTGACGGGGTCGAGCGGCACCGGAAAGTCGCGGCCGAATTGCTGGCCGCGGGGAAGGCCTACCGCTCGTTCGCCACCGCGGCCGACATGGAGGCCCAGCGCAAGCAGGCGGATGCCGAGAAACGCCCCTGGCAGCGCGACCTCCCGTCCCGGGCTCTTTCCAAGGAGGAGTCCGACGCCCGCGCCGCGAAGGGCGAGCCCTTCACCGTGCGCTTCCTTGTCCCTGCGGGCGAGGGCGCCACCGTGTTCGAGGACGGCGTCTACGGCACCCAGGAGCGCAAGCACAAGGACACCGAGGACTTCGCGCTGCTGCGGCCCGACGGCTCGCCTCTGTACAACTTCGTGGTGGTCTGCGACGACATCCACATGGGGATCACCCACGTGATCCGGGGTCAGGATCACCTCTCGAACACCCACAAGCAGATCCTGATCTACGAGGCTCTGGGCAAGAAGCCGCCCGAGTTCGCTCATCTTCCCCTGATCAACGCGCCCGACCGGGCGAAACTCTCGAAGCGGAAGCACGGCGAAGTGGTGTCCGTGACCACGTACCGCGACAAGGGCTTCATCCCCGAGGCGTTCCGGAATTTCCTGGCCCTGATCGGCTGGTCGTCGGGGACGGACAAGGAATTCTTCACCACTCCCGAGTTGATCGAGGCCTTCTCCCTGAGCGGGGTGTCGCGCGGCAACGCCATCGTGAACTTCTCGGAGACCGATCCGCGCCAGTGGACCGACCGCAAGGCCCTGCACTTGAACGCCGAGCACATGAACAAGATGCCGCTCGAGGATCTGCTTCCCATGGTCGAAGCCGAGCTCAAGAGCGCCGGGCTCTGGGACGAGTCCTGGGCGAAGGGGTGGAACCGCCACGAGTGGTTCGCCCGGGCGGTGGACCTCCTGCGCCCCCGGTTCATCACCCTCAAGGACTTCTCGAGCGCCGGTCGCGCCTTCTTCGACAAGACCTTCGACATCGATCCGGTCGCGGTGGAGAAAAACGTCGACAAAGACCCGGGCGTCCGCAAGTGGCTGGTCGAACTGGCCTCGCGCTTCAAGGCCGTTCCCGACTTCAACAAGGCAACCGCCGAGGTCGAGCTGCGCAAGCTGGCGGACGAACTCGGGATCAAGGCCGGCCTTCTGATCAATGGTTCGAGGACGGTCGCCACCGGCGTGTCCGTGGGTCCCCCGCTCTTCGACCTCCTCGAAACACTCGGCCAGGACATCGTCGTGGCCCGCCTCGAGGGCGCTCTAACCTTCGGTCGATCCTGAAATTTCCGCCAGGTTTGACAGTCCTGCAAGCCGCCTTGTAGCCTGATTTCCACATCGGTTCTCACCCAGGTCAAGTCACAAAGAATCACTCTCGATGAGTTTCCAAGGCTCCCTCTCCGAACTCCCGCTTCCAGACGTCATTCAGCTCGTCTCGTCCTCCGGGAAGACGGGGTGTTTTCACCTGACCGACGGCGACATCAAGGGACAGATCTACATCCAGGAAGGCCGGATCGTTCACGCCCAGGTGGAGGATCTTTCCGGCGAAGAAGCGGTCTACCAGCTCGCGATCTGGAGCCGGGGCGAGTTCTTCTTCGAGACCGGGGCCTCCGTGGCCGCGAACACCATCACCAAGACGAACACCAACCTGCTGATGGAAGCGGCCCGGCGCCTCGATGAATGGCGGGTCCTCCAGAAGAAGGTCCCCTCCATGGACCTCGTGCCCGAGTTCGTGATTCCCGAAGGCCGCGAGGGCCAGATCAATCTCAACACCTCGGAGTGGCTGATCCTTTCGAAGATCGACGGGCGCCGCTCGATCAAGGCCATCGCGAACGCGTCCTCGCATTCGACCTTCGAGGCCTGCAAGATCCTCTACGGCCTGATCGGCAACGGCCTGATCAAGCTCAAGGAGGGCGGTGGCCCGCCCCCGGCCCATCTCAAGCAGGCCGCCAAGGCCGCTCCCGCGGCCGCCTGACCGCCGCCGCATGAACCCCGGGCTGGAGCCGGCCACGCTGCCGGCCGATGCGGTCGAAGTGGGCCGCATCCTGGATGCCTGGGGGGTCCAGGGCTGGTTCAAGGTCCAGCCC
>JBGATM010000051.1:0-18067 GCA_044229175.1 Vicinamibacteria bacterium
TGATTTCGCCGCCGGTCATTTCCGCCATTTCAGTCTTCTCCTGTTGACGTCCGTCGAATGCGGCCCTGGCCCCGGGCGGGAAAACGCGCCAGCGTCGAAGCCTCGCCCCGGAACGGGTCTCCCGGCGCGCGCATCACCATTCGATCACGGCCGGAGGAGCTTTCAATCGGCCGGCGTGGCCGCGGTTCCAACGACGGGCGATGGCATTCCCGATCTCCATCGGGCGAACCTGGCGCGAGCCCACCGGACGGCCAAGCTGAAGTAGCCGGTATTCGAAGGGGCCGTCGGCGGGAAGGTGGCGAAGTACTCCCGTTCGGCGGCGACCTGCATCACGCGCAGACCGGTTCGCGCGAGCACGATGACCTGCTGCACCCCCAAAAGGGCCAGGATGGCCATCCACGTGGACGCGGTCCACACCGTCTCGCACGCCACGTACGCGGCAAAAAGCGCGCCCAGGAACCCCAGGGCCAGGATGGCGAGGCCATACGTGGCGAAGGCGCGCCGCGCCACGAACCGCATCGCGCCGAAATACGCCGGCAACATCGCGCGACTGCCGTCTCGAGCCACCCGGATACGGGCGTAGTCGAGCGCCAGCACAAACCACAGCGCCACGAGGCCGGTCGCGGCCAGGCCCACGAGGCCCCAGAACATTCCCGCCGGCTCCCACTCCGAGTCCGACAGCGGGGTCATCACCTTCCTCCTCAACGCCGCCGCGATGCCGATGACGATGGCGACCCCGCTGAACGCGACCGCGTTCAGCCGGGCGAATCGCCAGAAGAAATGCCCGCCTCCGCGGTGGAAGCGTTGCATGAACGACCGCCCGTCATCCTGGCTGCCCAGGGCCTCGAGGATGCCGCCGTTGATGAACGCGCTCCCGACGAATGCGATCAGCGCCACTCCGGCCACCGAGGCCCAGAGGAACGAGAAAGGCCCCGCGTCGGAGTACTTGCCCAGGTCGGCGAAGGCGCCGAAGTTGAACTGCGTCAGCAGCGACTCGGTCTCGACCCGCGTGTTCAGCGCGCCACTGAACCAGACGAGGGCCGGTATCCCTCCCGAAAGGGCCAGGAGCAGATTCCATGCCCACAGGAGGAGGACGAGCCCGGGATTCCTGACCGTGGTCCAGAGGCCCTTGAGGATGCAGGTGATCATGATCGATGTCTCCTCGTCGGGCGCTAGAGACCGAGCCACACGATGATGTTCTGGACCATGAACAGCCACCGGGCCGTCCAGGCCGTCGACACGCGCGCGTCGGAGGTCATGCGCCGGCCGTTGTTCGACCAGTTGGCATCGAGCGCGATCTTTCGATCGGGATCCACGTCCACCCACTCGAGCTTCTCCGCGCGCTGGAAGCGAAACGTCTGCGTCGGGGCCTTCCCGTCCCAGGTCTTCCGCTCGACCGGCTTGCCCGCGAACTTGAAGGCGACCTCGATCGGGAAATACACCTCACCCCGGCGGCGGACCACCACGACGGTTTCCCAGGTCCGCTTCTCATCTTTTTGCGCGGCCGTTTCCTTCTTCCGCGCGTCTTCCTCCGACACGGTCTGGCGCCCCCCCGCTACGTCGAAGATGCCCCGAGGCACGGGCACGGGCCGGGTCACCGCCGATCCGACTTCGTAGTCGAGCACGCCGGTCCCGCGCACGACCTGGTCGAAGTACCAGGTGAGGTCCTGGCCCGAGACCTCGTTCGCGACAGCGAAGAAGTCCTCGCTGCGTGGATGCCTGAACCGCCATCGCTCGTGGAACGTGCGCATCACCCGCGCCATCGTCTCCGCTCCCAGGTACCCTTCGAGCGTGCGCAGCATCATCTCGGGTTTCAGGTACGAGTAGAACGAGTAGGCGCCCTGCGGCACGTAGTCCCAGGCCCGGGCGAGAATGCGGTTGTACTTCGCCTCGGGACGGTTGCTTGCCCGCAGTATGTCCGCTTCCCCGATCCTCAAGCCCAGCAGCTCCGCCACACCGCGGTCGGCGCCGTGCACGAGATCGATGACTTTGCCCGTGGAGTAGGAGTTGATGCCCTCGTCGAGCCAGGCCTCCTCGAACTCGTTGCTGCCGGTGAGGCCGTACCAGAAATTGTGGCCGAACTCGTGGATGGTGACCATCTCGAGGCCGCGAACCCGGTCGAACGGCCAGCGATTCATGAGGAAGCTCGTTCCCGCGGTGATGAACGTCGGATACTCCATGCCGCCCGCGCCACCCGCGCCGGGTGCTGGGTCCACCACGGTGAGGGTCTTGAACGGGTACCGCCCGTACCACAGGCCGAACCACTTGATGGCGGCCTTGGCCGAGTCGATGTGACGCTGCGCCTGAGGCAGATGGTCCGGCTGCACCAGGGCGGTCACCTCGACGTCCGAGAGCATCACTTCCTCGAGCGTTCGGCCGAGCCGTCGCGCCGCCTGTTGATACTCGGCCGGGGTCACGTCCTTCGTCGCGGAGAACGTCCCCTTGACCACCGTGTAGTCCGGGTCGACCGTCCACGCGAAATCGTGGACGTCCGCCTGCTCGTGGGTGTAGGTGGTGGTGCCGTCGCCGTTCTTCTTCTCCGCCGTGCGCACGCCCGTCGCCCCGAGCACGTAGTTCGACGGTACGGTCATTTCGACCTTGAACGTCCCGTAGTCGGCGTAGAACTCCGAAGACGCATGGAACTGGTGACAGTTCCATGCGCCGGTCGCGCGGCCGCGCATGCCCGCGGGCTCATAGACCCCCAGCTTGGGGTACCACTGGCCGACCAGGTAGAAGTCGTGCCTGAACCCGGTGCGCGCGAACACCTGGGGCAAAGTGGCGGTGAACGCGATCTCGAGCGTGACCGAGCCACCCGGCGCCACCGCTTGCGGCAGAACCACACGGAACACGGTCTGGTCATCGGCGTTGTCATCGTCTGGTTGTTCGAAGGTGATCGCCCGGGTCAGGTCGGCTCCGCCTTCGACCTTCAGCGAGGTGACGTCGATCCATCCCCACGAGTCCTTCGCGGCCCGATCCTGTCGCAGTTGACCGCCGGATTCGCGATAGAAGGTCGACTTCGTGTTCTTGAAGGCGTTCAGGTAGAGATGGAACCAAAGGTCGGAAACCGGCTCCTCCGACGGGTTGCGCCACGTCACCCGCTCGACGCCCGTGAGCCCGCGGGTGAAAGGATGCAGCTTCACCCCGATGTCGTAATCGACCACGCGATCGGCCCGGGCCGGAAGCGCGTCGGCGGTCGCGGGCACGGTCGCGAGCAGAATGAGAAGAACGCCCAAAGCTGCTGCGCCCATCCTGGTTCTCCTCGGGGCCATCCCTGCTACCTCCGTTTCGATCCTCAATGTGATTCGCGGCCCTCTGAAGGCGCAATGATGCAAACGGCTAAGACTCATCCCTGGCCAGTCGGGGACGCCGGACCGCCTCCACAGTAGGATGCCCGCGAAATGACAGGTTTCGGGTCGGCCCGGTTGCCCCACCGCGTCCTGGGGCTCGCCTGCGCCGCGTGGCTCTCGATCGGCCCGGCCGAGGGCGCAGGGCTCGCCGACGATCCCGTGGCGCTCGTGAACACCTTCATCGGGACCCGGGACGACGGCAACACCTTCCCCGGAGCCTCCGCCCCTTTCGGCCTGATTCAGATCAGCCCCATCGGCTCCCATTATTCGGGGTGGCGCTACGATGACCCGGCCATCCGCGGGTTCGGACATTCGTTCCTCTCCGGGGCGGGCTGCTGGGAACAGGGCGGCCAGTTGTCCCTTCTCCCCGCCATCGGGCGCATCGGCGAGGGCGGTGACTTCGATACCGGGAAGGCCGAGAGCTTCGACCACCGGAAATACGCCTCGCCCTATGGCCACGAGGGCGAGATGGGCGAGGCCGGCTACTACAAGGTCCACCTCACCGGTTACGGCGGTATCGACGCCGAGGCCACCGCGCTCACCCGGGCCGCCGCGGAGCGTTACACCTTCGGAACGGAAATCGAGGAAGGCCATCTCCTGGTCAACGCCGGTCAGGCCAACGAACATCATTCCGTGGTCGGCAGCAGCATCCGGATCGTCGACGCCCGGACCGTAGAGGGCAAGATCGTGACGAAGAGCTTCTGCGGCGGACAGCAGTACGCCACCTGGTTCCGGCTCGAGTTCGACCGCCCGTTCAAGGCGCACGGTATCTGGGACGAGAGCGGGGGGCATCCCGGATCATCGGGGCCGAGCATGCAGGGCGATGGTCGTCCGCACGGGGTCTGGGTGACCTTCGACTTGAAGGCCGGTCGCGCCGTGACCGCGATCAGCGCGATCTCCCATGTCGATGCGGAGGGCGCGCGCCTCAATCTGCGCGCCGAGGGGATGCGCGAGGGCAGGCTCCTGAGTTTCGACGCCATGCGCGGGCTCGCGCAGGAGGCCTGGCGCCGCGAGCTGCGGCGTGTGCGCATCCAGGGCGGCACTCGCGACGATCAGACCGTCTTCTACACCGCGCTCTATCACGCGCTGCTCCAGCCCCTCGCCGGCAGCGACGCCGATTCCCGCTATCGAGGGTACGACGACGCGATCCATCGCGCCGCGGGTTTTACCTACTACGAGTACTTCTCGCTCTGGGACACCTACCGCGCCCAGAACCAGTGGCTGGCCACGTTCTTTCCCGAACGCGCGCGCGACATCGCGACCTCGGTGCTGAAGATCCACGAGCAGGGCGGGTGGCTGCCCCGATGGGGTTACGCGAACTTCGAGACCAACGTCATGACCGGCGATCCGGTGACCCCCTTCCTCGTCGATCTCTGGCGCTTCGGCGCGCTGAGCGGCCGGGAGAAAGAGGCGTGGGCCGCCCTCCGGCAGAATGCCTTTGGCGTGCCGCCTTTCGGGTCGCGCCACCAGGGACGCGCGGGAAATGGCACCTATCTCTCCCGGGGCTTCGTGCCCTACGACCGTGCGTTCCCGGCCAAGGGAATGGACGTGGATCTTCATCATGGCGGGTCGGCGACCCTCGAATACGCGCTCGCCGACTGCGCCCTGTCGCGAATAGCCGAAGCGTTGGGCCAACGCGACGATGCCCGGTTGCTGAGCGATCGGGGACGCAACTGGCGACGGCTGTGGGACGCGGAGGCGACAGATCCCGAGCTGCCGTTCCGGGGCTTCCCGCGACCCCGACTCGAGGACGGCGAGTGGTACAAGGGAGCGACGGATCTTTACAACCCTCGCTCGAACCACGGCTTTCACGAAGGCACGGCCTGGCAATACCAATGGCTGGTTCAGCAGGACATCCCGGGGCTGATGGCGGCCATGGGCGGCCCTGAACAGACCGCGAATCGTCTGGACGCCTTCTTCGCCTACGACGCTCTGGTCAAGGACCCGGGAAACGCCGTTCGCAAGGAGTGGGTGGTGGGGCCCTACAGTTACTACAACCAGTACCGCTACAACCCGAACAACGAGCCGGACCTGCATGCGCCGTGGATGTACACCCTGATCGGGCAGCCCTGGAAGACCGCGACGGTCGTGCGCGCGGCGCAAACCCTGTTCACCAATGCCCCGGGCGGCGTCACCGGGAACGACGACCTGGGGACGATGTCGGCGTGGTATCTGTTCTCGGCGATCGGCCTCTATCCCGCCGTGCCGGGCACGGGCGAGCTGCTGGTTCACCCTCCGCGTTTCGAAGCGGTGGAAATCGATCTGGGCGACTTCAAGGCGTTGCGCATCGAAGCGCCGGGAGCGGAGAGCGCCGTCCCGCAGTATGTCGAGCAACTGCGGTTCAATGGCCGCGACCACGCGCAGGTCTGGCTGGACTGGGCGCAGATTCGAGACGGAGGCACGTTGCGCTTCGCCCTCAGCGAGAAGCCGGGGTTGCCCTGGGGCCGTGCGCCGGGAGCGCTGCCGGTTTCGCCTTGCAGCTCACGGTAGCGTTCTCTCCGCCATGGAGCGGCTTCACGAGACGGCGGCGCTTACTCCGTTGAAGACCGGCGAAGCAATCACACCTATCATCCGTCGGTGAGACCCGCCCAACCCGCGTCGTGGTCCGTCGACCCCGCGGCGGTGCTCAAGGCGACCGCGCTCTTCGGCGCCCTCGACTCCGAAGCGCTCGACAATCTGGTGACCCAGGTCGAGCGGGTGCAGGTGGTCGGCGGCGAGATCCTGATGAGCGAAGGGGAGCCCGGCCACTGTCTCTACGTGGTCGCGAGCGGACGACTCGCGGTCCTGGTCCGGAACGCGGACGGCGCCGAGGTCTCAGTCGCGGAGATCGCGCGCGGCGAGACCGTGGGGGAAATGGCCCTGCTCTCCGGCTCCCCGCGATCCGCCACCGTGCGCGCGCTGCGCGATTCCCTGCTGCTCCGATTCTCCAAGGCGTCGTTCGATCTCATGCTCGAACGTCACCCGCGGACCACGATGCAGCTGGCGCGGCTCATCGTGCTTCGCCTCGAACAGTCCATCCGCGCTCGGAACCGCGCCCCGTCCGCGCCGGCCACCATCGCGGTCGCCCCTTCGGGAAGCAACGCCCCCACCGCGCTGGTCGCCCGGCTCCTCGCCGGCCAGTTGGGCCGCCACGGTCGGACCCTGCATCTGACTTCCGAGGCGCTCCAGAGCGCCCTCGGGCCGATGGCCGGCGACGACCCCACCGTCGCCGCCTGGCTCGACCAGCGCGAGACCGAGCACGACTTCGTCGTCTACGAGTGCGATCCCGCCTCCACCGCGTGGACCCTGCGTTGCGTTCGCCAGGCGGATCGGATCGTCCTCGCGGCCCGGGCCTCCGAAGCGGAGGGACACTCGGAGATCGAAACCCGCCTCTTCGGGGCCAGGGACGAGCGGGCGCGGGTCCCGACCGAACTTGTCCTCGTCCACCCCGCCGACACGCGAATGCCGAGCCGGGCCGAGGTGTGGCGAAAGACGCGGCCGGTGGCCGCGCATCACCATGTGCGGGAAGGGCACGCCCGGGACGCGGAACGACTGGGCCGCCTGATGCTCGGCAAAGGGATCGGCGTGGTGCTGAGCGGCGGCGCGGCGCGCGGCTTCGTCCACCTCGGCGTGCTCCGCGCGCTCGAAGAATGCGGGGTGCCCATCGATGCGGTCGGCGGCTCCAGCATGGGGGCGATCCTCAGCGGTCTGGTGGCCTGCGGTTACTCGCACGAAGAACGGATGGAGCGGGCGAGGACGGGCTTCTTCGAGAATCCGCCGGATCGCGACTTCACCCTGCCGATCGTCGCGCTCCATCACGGCGGCCGCTCGAACACCATGCTGCGCGGCATGTACGGAGAGGTGCTGATCGAGAATCTGTGGACGCCGTACTTCTGCGCCTCGACCAACCTCACGAGCGCCGAACTGCTCGTATCGCGCGAGGGACCCCTGTGGCGGTGGGTCCGGGCGAGCTGTTCCGCGCCGGGGATGGCCCCGCCCATCTTCGAAGACGGGCAGCTGATCGTGGACGGCGGCATTCTCGACAACCTGCCGGTCGGGGTCATGCGCGCCACCCACGGTATCGGGATCACCATCGCCTCGGACGCGGGCTCCGCCCGGGACGCGCTGCGCGCTCTTCCCCCCTGGGACGGCGTATCCGGTTGGGCGGTGCTGTGGCAGCGGCTCTCCGGTCGGCGCGCGCGCGGAGCCTCCGGAGTCCCCACCCTCGCCGACATTCTCATGCTCACCTCGACGATCAGCAGCGTCCCCGCCGGGCTCGAGGCGCGCCGGCTGGCGGATCTGTATCTCAGCCCGCCCACCGCGGGGGTCAGGCTCACGGAGTGGACGGCGATCGATCGCGCCACGGAAGAGGGATACCGGTACGCGATCGATCCGGTCCGGCAGTGGGTCGAGAAGTCCGGTATGGTCGGGCATGCGTGAACGCTATGGTCGCTGGGCGCTGGTCACCGGCGCCTCCTCCGGCATCGGACGCTGCCTCGCGCGGGAGCTCGCGGCCAGAGGGCTGAGCGTGGTGCTCGTGTCGGATCAGCCGGCCGAGCTCGAAGCGGTCGCGGAGGAACTCCGCGCGAAACACGGGGTCGAGGCGAGGGCGTGCTGCGTCGATCTCGCGCGCCCGGACATGCTCGAGGTGGTGCGCCAGTGCACCAAGGACATCGAGATCTCCGTCCTCGTGAACAACGCGTCGTTCGGCGTGCTCGGCCCCTTTCTCTCCCGGTCGCTCGCCGATTACGACACCCTCATCTCCGTCAACGTGCGGGCCTATGTGGCCCTGACCCACGAGTACCTCCCCGCGATCGTCGCCGCGAATCGAGGCGCGCTCATCTTCGTGACTTCGCTGAACGCCCTCGCCCCCATCGGCGGCAGCGCGGTGTACACCGCGACCAAGGCGCTCGAAGTCTCCTTCGCCGGCGCGCTCTGGTACGAGCTGCGTGAGACCAAGGTCGACGTGCTCATCGTTCTGCCCGGCCCCACGAAGACGGGATTCCAGAAGAAGGCCGGGACGGTGCTGGCGCCCTGGGCGATGGAACCCGAGGAGGTGGCCGAGGGAGCGCTCGCCGCGCTGGGCAAGGAGTTGACGTTCATTCCCGGCGAAAAGAACCGCTGGCTCGCCGACTCCGCGGCCAAGCTGCCCTTCGAGCAACGGATCATCACGGCCTCGCAGTACCTCCACGCCGCACTCGTTTTGGGCATCGACCCGGAAAAGTGAGCGATCCGTCCCTTCGGCGAGCCGTGTCGGCGCCCCCGCCGCCCTCGCCCGCGGCGGACGCCTACGCCAGGAGCCTGATCGACGAGGCCGCCTCGATCCGCCTTTCCGGCCTGTTCAAGAAGCCCGCGCCCGGCCGCGATCGCGCCCTCTATCGGTCCAGGGTGCGGCGGTCGATCCAGGTGATCGCCATCGAGACCACGGCCCTGCGCGAGGACGAACTCATCGACATCATGCGTTTCCGCCTCGCCCAATACCTCGCGGTCCGCTTCGTCGATCTCGAGCGCGTCCATGCCGAGCGAATCGAGTACGAGCCGCTCGACCATTCGGGGCCGCGCGATGTTCATCTCATCGCCGGCGACATCGAGAGCGGCGAGATCCTCTGCTACATGACCATCAAGGCGGTGGCCGGCCCGCCCGGGGCCACCTTCCGGATGAAGGATCGCCCCCTCTTCCCGGTGGAGCAGGTTCACGGCTTCGGGGTGTACAACCGGCTCGAGCGTCTGCCCGACATCGAGATCTCCCGCGCGCGGGAGGTCGGCCGCTTCGTCAAGAACCAGCGCTACGACTCGCTCGACGAGCGCAGCATCCGCGGGCCGCTCGAGACCTCGCTCGCCCTCTGGCGCGTGCTCGAGTTCGAGCTTCCGGGACTGGAGGTCTATCTCGGCGATTTCGAGGAGGGCATCGCCCAGGCGCGACTCGCCTACTTCCACGTGCCCATGGCGGTGCTGCATGGCACCATTCCCTACGAGGCGGAAACCGCGTGGCTCTACAGGCGGTATCAGCATCGCACCGTGTTCCCCTTCGCCGTCCTGCGCGACGACCTCCCCCTCGCCCGGGCGCGTGGCAAGTCCATCGATCGCGCTCTCTCCCTTCCCGGAAAGCTCGCGCTCATCCGGCTCTCCTTCCTGCGACGTCATCAATCGCCGCATCGGAGCAGTCTCGAACCAAAGGGCGGGTTGCCCGCGCTCGCCGAAGCGGTCGTCCTTCGGCAGCCGGAAGTGGCCATGGCCGATCGCCTCGAGCTGATCCACGAAGGCGAGCGCCTTCGCCAGGCGCCGCTCTTCGCCGACCTGTCGGTCGCGGAGGCGGCGGTGCTCGGCACCCGGCTGGAGCGACGGACGGTCGGGCCCGGCGAGATCATCCTGCGCGAGGGCGAGGAGGGCGACGCGCTCTTCGTGGTGGAATCCGGCAAGGTGCAGGTTCAGGCGGGGGGAACGGTTCTCGCCGAGCTCGGGCCGGGCGATCATTTCGGAGAGATCGCGCTCGTGACCGGGGGCAGGCGGACGGCCGACGTGGTCAGCGCGTCCGGCGCCACCGTGCTGCGCCTCTCGCGCGACGACTACCTCGAGTATCTCGAAGCGCTCCCCGACATCGCGAAGAAGACCGCGGCCACGAAATCGGCGCGGATGGCGAGCAACCAAAGACCGCGCGCGGAGTCGCAGGCGCCGACCGTGTTCAGCCAGCTCACCTCGGCGGGGGTGAGCGTGCTCGGCGCCCGCATGACCATGCGCGAAGTGACGAAGGGAACCACGATCGTGGCCCAGGGCGAACCCGGGGATGCGCTCTATCTCGTCGTCGCCGGCGAAGCGGAAGTCATCGCGCGGAACCCGGATCGCGCCGAGCAGTCGATGGGCATACTGGCCGCGGGCGACTTCTTCGGCGAGATCTCTCTGCTCGAGGACAGACCGCGCGTGGCCAGCGTCGTGGCGGTCACGCCCATGACCCTGATGCGGCTCGACCGCGAGGGCTTCGATGCCTTCCTGCGTTACTCCGAGAGTGCTCGCGAGGACATTGGCGCGACCGCGGCGAGACGCGCCCGGGCGACGGAGCGCGCCTTCGACCCGCGGTCCTGAGCGCGCCCCGACCGGGAAGCGCCAGCCACAGCGATCAGCGGCCGGACAGCGCCCTGACGATGCGAGAGACCCCGACCGCGCTCGTTTCTGTCGGCACGCCCGCGAAGCACAGCCTCATGAAACCCGGCTCGACGATCCGGCAGGCCGAGCCCGGAGTGAGATTCACGTTAGTTTCATCGAGGAGCTTTCGCCACAAGGCGTCCTCCGCCTCCCAGGTGGGCGCGCTCAGGTAGCGGCGCAGGTCGAGCAGGAAGAAGAAGCCCGCCTCCGAGGGAAGGTAGGGAATCGAGGCTTGGCCCAGCCGCGCGGTGATGGCCCGGTAGGCCTCGCCCAGCCGCTGGGGCATGACCTTCGCGTAGGCATCGACCCAGGGCTCGTCCGAGATCATCTCGCCCAGCATGAACTGGGTATCGCCGGAGACCGCCGCCCAGTACGCGAGCCCTTCCATCGCGGCCATGAGCTCGCGGTTCTCGGTGACGAGGGTGCCGCAGCGAAGGCCGCTCGCCGCGAAGTCCTTGCTGAAGGCCCAGACGATGTGGACGAAGTCCCCGAGGGACGGCCGCAGTTTCGCCACGCTGGTGAAGGGAGTGCGACCAAAGACCGACAGGGCGTAGATCTCGTCGAACACCACGTGGATTCCCGCGCGCTCGGAGAATCGCAGGATGGCCTCGAGTTCTTCCGGGGGGTAGACCGTGCCAAGCGGATTGTTCGGGCTGGTGAACAGCAGGGCGCGCACCCGGCGTCGGGACTCTCGAAGCGACCGCTCGAGTCTGTCGGGGGTGAGACGGAACCCCTCTTCGCTCCGGGTGTGCACGGGCAGGATCGAGATCTCGTCGCGGGTCTCGAGGTCCCCCCAGAAACCCGCGTAGCTCGGCGTCGGCACCAGCACGGCATCGCCCGCGTCGGCCAGCGCATGGAAGAGGATCTCCAGAACGGATCCGGCGCCCGCGAGCGCGGCCACATGTTCCGGCGCGATCTGTCGACCCAGGATCTTCCGGGTCATGAACGCGGCGAGCTTCGCCTTGAACTCCGGCGCGCCGGTCATCGACTGGTAGCCGAGCCAGGGCGCGCTCACGTTCCGGCATGCGTCCATCTTCGACCGGAGCAGATCGAAGACGAGCGCGTTCTCGGCCACGCAGAACGGGATGTAGCCAAGGGGTCTCAGGGCCGCGTCGTAGGCCTCCGCGGAGCGTTCGCTGTGCACCCGGAAGTACTCCGGGGTGGTCGGAGCATCCACGAGGCGCTGGCCGCGCCGGGAGAGCGATGAGGGAGTCATCGGCGCACTCTAAGGCGTCCGCCCCCCTTGGTTCGCGGGCGTAACATCCATGGGAAGGACCATGGCCGAACTCCGCCCCTACCCTTTCGCGGCCCTCGTCCGGCGAGCGCTGCGCGAACTCGACGAGAGGAACTCGGTCTTCGATCTGCCCGTCGACAAGGGGTTCTACGGCCGGGAGGACCGCGACCTCTCCATCCGGTTCCATCGCCATCGGCCCTCTTCGCCCCTCGGGCCGGCAGCCGGACCGCAGACCCAGATGGCCCAGAACCTGGTGCTGTCGTGGCTTTCCGGGTGCCGGGTGATGGAGTTGAAGACCGTCCAGATCAAGGACGACCTTCAGATCCCGCGTCCCTGCATCGACATGCAGACCGTGGGCTACAACGTGGAGTGGAGTCAGGAACTGCGCCTGGAGCAGAGCCTCGACGAGTACGTCAAGGGCGCGATGCTCATCGAGATCCTCCGGGAAACCGGCCGGTTCAAGCTCGCTCCCGGGTTCGATCGCGTGATCTACGACATGAGCGTCGGCTACGACCTCGCGGGAATCCAGAGCGAGAAGATCCAGCACTTCATCGCCGGGCTCCAGGACGCGACCGCCATCGTGGATCGCCTTCGCGCCGAGATCCCCGCCGAGTACGCCCGGTATCGCGACCTCGACTTCCAGACCAAGCTGTCCGACACCCTGACCCTGTCGACCTTCCACGGCTGCCCGCCCGACGAGATCGAGAGGATCCTCGCCTTCCTGCTCGAGCACGACCACCTGCACTGCAACGTCAAGCTCAATCCCATGCTGCTCGGCCCGGATCGGATGCGCGAGCTGCTCCACGACGTGATGGGCTATCGCGACATCCACGTCCCCGACAGCGCGTTCGAGCGCGACGCCCGATGGTCCCAGATGCAGGGGTTCGTGGGGCGACTGGGAGAGAAGGCGAAGGGGCTCGGCCTTTCGTTCGGGGTGAAGTTCACGAACACCCTCATCGTGGAGAACCGCCGCTCGTTCTTCCCTCCGAGCGAGAAGGAGATGTACCTCTCGGGACCGCCCCTTCACGTGCTGGCCCTGAACCTCGTCCAGGCCTTCCGCAGGGTGTTCGGTTCCCGCTTTCCCATCTCTTTCTCCGCGGGCATCGATCGCGGGAACTTCGCCGATTCGGTCGCTCTCGGCCTGACCCCGGTGACGGTGTGCAGCGATCTACTCCAGCCCGGCGGCTACGCGCGGGCCGGCCGCTACTTCGAGCCGCTGCTCGCGCGCATGAAGGAAGTCGGGGCGAGGACCATTCCCGAGTACGTGATCCGCGCCTTCGGCCTCGGCGCCCTCGGCCTCGAGGATCTCGGCGGCCTCGATCACGACACCCGGCTCCGCTGCGCATCCGCCCTGATGAGCCACGGAGATCTCACCGCGGCCGCCGGAGAAGAGTGGATCGAGCGATGGGCGGCCGCGACCGCGCTGCACAACTCGGAACATCACGTGCCGCGGGCCACCCTCGACCCGCGCTACTCCCACCACGAGAACAGCAAACCGCCGAAGAAGCTCGGCTCCCACCTGACCCTCTTCGACTGCGTCACCTGTTCGAAGTGCGTGCCCGTCTGCCCCAACGATGCGAACTTCACCTACGTGCTGCCCGCGGTCGAACAACCCATCATCAAAGTGCGGCACGAGGACGGGGCGTGGATCGCCCACCTCGGCGAGAACCTCGACATCACGAAGAAACTCCAGTACGCGAACTTCGCCGACTTCTGCAACGAGTGCGGCAATTGCGACGTGTTCTGTCCCGAGGACGGCGGGCCCTACCAGGTGAAGCCGCGCTTCTTCGGGACGGCCGAGGACTGGCGCCACTTCCACAAGCTCGACGGCTTCGCCATGGAATCCCCGGGCCCGGGTCGAAGGCGGCTGCTCGGCCGAATCGATGGCCGCGAGTTGACCCTCGAGGCCGTGGGCGATCGGGTTCACTTCCGCGGCCCCGGGTTCGACGTCACCCTTGATCCCAAGGACGCCGTGCGCACGCTCAAGGGCACAGCCGAGGGCGAGATCGATCTCACCTGGCTGCACATCCTGCTGTGGATCAAGGCCGCGGTCTTCGACAGCCCCTCCGTGAACTACTTGAACGCCATGAATCCCAAGGAGGCATCGGCATGACTCCCACACCCCTGCGCATCAACGGCGATCGTCTGATGCGTCGCCTGATGGAGCTCGCCGAAGTCGGCGCCATCGAAGGCGGCGGCGTGTGCCGCCTCGCTCTCACCGACGCGGATCGCGCCGGCCGCGACCTCGTGGTCCGCTGGATGCGCGAGCTCGGCCTCTCCGTCACCATCGACCAGATCGGCAACGTCGTCGGAACCCGCGCCGGAACCTCGAACCTGAAGCCGGTGATGATCGGGTCGCACATCGACACGGTGCGGACCGGCGGCAAGTACGACGGCAACCTCGGCGTGCTCGGCGGGCTGGAAGTGATCGAAACCCTCAACGACGCCAAGGTGGTCACCGGCCATCCCATCGCGGTCGCGTTCTTCACCAACGAAGAGGGCTCGCGCTTCGCCCCGGACATGATGGGCAGCGCGGTGCATCAGGGCGCCCTGCCTCTCGAGACCGCGCTCGCCACCAAGGGCATCGACGGGCCCACGGTCGGCGACGAACTGAACCGCATCGGCTACGCGGGCGACACGACGGTGGGCACGCTGCGCGCGGCCGCGTATTTCGAGTTGCACATCGAGCAGGGGCCGGTGCTGGAGCGCGAGGGTCTCGAGATCGGCGCGGTCACCGGCGTCCAGGGAATCTCCTGGACCGAGGTCACGCTGCGCGGCGTGTCGAACCATGCGGGCACCACACCCATGTCGATGCGCGCGGACGCGGGTTACGTGGCCGCCGAGATCGCGTGCTTCCTGCGGCGCCTCGCCCGCGAATACGGGGGCTCCCAGGTCGCGACCGTCGGGCACCTCACCTTCGCGCCGAATCTGGTCAACGTGATCCCCAACCACGTGGTGATGACTCTCGACCTGCGCAACACCGACGAGGCCACGCTGCAGCGCGCGGAGCAGGCGGCGTTCGAATTCGTCGAGAAGACCGCGGAGGCAGAGGGCGTTGCGGTGACGCGGCGGACGCTGGCCCGCTTCGAACCCGTGGACTTCGCGCCCGAGATGATCGAGCGCGTGGAGAAGACCGCGAAGGCGCAGGGCCTGAGCGTCAGGCGCATGCCGTCGGGCGCCGGACACGACGCCCAGATGTTCGCGCCCCACTGCCCCACGGGAATGATCTTCGTCCCGAGCAGAGGCGGCATCAGCCACAACGTGCGCGAGTTCACGGAGCCAGCCCAGATCGTGGCGGGCGCCAACGTCCTGCTCGAAGTCGTTCAGCAGGTGGCGCGCGTCGACTGAGACGGGCGGTCCAGCGGACTTCGAACCCCGCGCATTCGAACCAGAAAACCGGCGGCCGTCACCCATAAGAGCATCAGGGTCAGCCATCCCACACCCGACGCATGGAGGGCGAGGGGGTCGGTCGCCCCGGGAACGGCGGCCGGGACGATGTCCTTCGTGTTGTTGACCGAAGCGTGGGCCAGCATGACCAGGAGCAGGCTGCCCTGGGTCCGCCAATACAGCCAGGCGAGCATGACGGAGAGCCCCGTCACCTGGAGCAGGTAGAAGGGGAACGACTGCCCGAAAGTGTCGCCGCCCGGGAAGAAGAAGAGAGGCAGATGCCAGAGCGCCCAGATTCCGCCCAGGATCAGGCTGGCGGGCGCAAGTCCGAAACTCTGGCTCAACCGGGGCAGGGCATAGCCCCGCCATCCCAGTTCTTCGCCGGCCTGGACCCAGGTCGAGATCGCGATCGCGCCCAGCATGACGAGCACCCGGGTCTCGCCGAAGGCGGGCCAGGCACCCACACCGAGTCGATACAGGAGTGCGCCCACCAGTTTGATGGCGGCCATGAACGAGGCGGCGAACACGTACCAGCGCCAACTCACGTCCGCCTTCGCGATTCGCTTCAGCAGTCCCGAGGCGGCCGCTCCTCCCCCGGCCCGGCAGGTGAGGCCAAGCGCGAGAAGCCCGGGCGCGAAGACGCCAAGGAGGAACACCCCGCCCGAAACGGCGGCGGCCACGGAACCCGGCGCGAACCGCGTCGATACGGCCCATGCCACGGCCCAGAGGAGCCAGGTGACCGCGTAGGTGAGGACGAAGAAGGCCGCGAGTTCACGGATCGGGTGGAGATACGGGTTGCGATCCGACTCCGGTCCAGACGTCAATCGCCGCTCCCGCGATAGATCGCAGGACGACGATCGCGGGGCAGGTTCCAGCCCGAAGGATCGGGTCCGCGCAGCGCGCCGAGATCGAGGTCGGCGATCACCAGTTCGTCGGTCGGTGACGGAACCCGCGGCAGGACGCCGCCTGGCCCGGCGAAGTAGCTGGCGCCGAAATACGGCTGCGTCCAGGGCGGCTCGACCCCGCGACGGTTGGATCCGCCGATGTAGAGATTGTGCCGCGCCGCGTCGACCGGGAACTCGAGATCCCACATGCGCCGCGACTTGTCGCCGAAGGTCACCGCGGGCGAGAGCACCAGCTCCGCGCCGTTGCCGGCGAGGGCCGACATCACCCCCTCGAAGTGCCGGTCGTAGCAGATGGCGACGCCGAGCTTGACCAGCCGCGTTTCGAACACTGGGAAGAAACGGTTGCGGGAGATGTTGCGCGGCCAGGTCCCGAGCTCGCCGTCGCTGCGGTCGTAGTAGAAGGTCTCGCAGAAAGCGCCCTGCTCGTTCTCGCCCACCGGGATGTGGGTCTTGCGATAGCGGCCGAGGATCTCACCTTGCTCGTCGATCACCACCGCGGTATTGAACCGCCGGCCCGAACGCGGATCGTGCTCGAAGATGGGTGCGACGAGGATCAGGCCGGTGTCGCGCGCGGCCGCGCGCAGCGTGGTCACGGTCGGCCCGGTGAGCGCATCCTCCGCGAGGCCGAGCCACATCGGGTCGCGGCCAAGAGCGAAGTAGGGGCCGGTGAAGAGCTCACCCATTCCGAGGATCAAGGCGCCCGCGGAGGCGGCGGCCCGCGCGAGTTGGATGTGATGGGCGACGTTCGCCTCGCGGATCTCATCGAGGCGGTTCGCGAGGCCCGAAAGCTCGGCGACGGTCCCAGGCATGTCCCGGTAGGCGTTACACGTTTCGCTCAGGGCGACTCGGAGGGTGCGGGTCATCGTTCGACTCCGGTGAAGAGTAACCCGACGCGATCACGGCGATCGAAGAGACCCGCCTGGGCCAGGGTCATCGCACCCGCGAGGCCCGCGGTACCGGTGGCGCTCGCGTGGATCCCGGCGCCTCGGCCCTCGCAGTAGGCCTCGAGAACGTTGGCTTCGGAGGCGATCACGGGCCACCCTCCGGTGACGAGCATCCCGCGGACCACGGCCAGCCAATCGTAGGTCTCGTCATCGAGAATTCCCGAGGCCGCGCTCTTAGGTTCGGATTCCCACGGCCACATGAAGCGGGATCGATCGGCAGCGGCGGTCTGGACCGCTCGCTCGATGGCGGCGGCGTTTGCGTTCTGGGCCAGCCAGCGCGCGGCCGAAGCATCGGAGCGAGAGGCCTCGGCGTCGTTCCCGAGATCGGCGCCCGGAACCAGGGGCGCGCCGAGTTCCGACAGCATGGCGCGCGCGACTCGTCGCCACGCCCGGATCAAGGGAAAACCTCCCGCGGTCTGCACCGCATGGATCGCGGGCAGACGGGAGAGCTTCCCGAGGTCGCGCGCCCAGGTGAGGCCCTGAATCACGGAACTCGCGAGAGCGCCGCCGCCCGCCTGGATCATCAACCGGTCGAGCGGGGCGGAAGCCGTCTGCTCCGCAAGTTCGAAGGCGAGTGTCATCCCGCCATCGATGGTGAGTCCGTTGTCGCTGCCCTGGACTGAAAAGGGCAATGCCCCCGCCCTGACCGCCTCACGAAGCCGGTGATGGCACGGGTCGCCGGGGGGGTCCGTGTCGCGCCTTTCGCAGGTCTCGATCGACGCTCCAAGTCCGATGAGGCGCGCGACCACCGGAGCCTCGGCCCACACGGGCACAAAGACCCGCAGGGGACGCCGGGCCGCGCGGGCGACCACGGCCGCGGCGAGCGCGGCGTTGCCGCAACTGGCGATGGCGAGCGGGTGAGCGGCGTCGGACGCGGCGATCAGACCCGTGCGATCGGCCACCGTGAGATAGAGCGCGAGGCCGAAGAGGTGCCGGGCCTTGTGCGAGCCGGAGACATTGCCGGTCTCATCCTTGATCCAGACGCCTCTCTCGGCGAGTCCAAGGAGCTTCGATAGTTCCGGGGCATCGCGATACGGCGTGATCGAAAAACCATTGCACATGCAAGGCGAAGCTCTGCGCCAAGCCGCGAAACATCGACCCCTGCAGTCGCTCGCGCGCAGCCTCGGCGCC
>JBGATM010000052.1:0-14816 GCA_044229175.1 Vicinamibacteria bacterium
TACTCGTCCCAACGGTCGTAGGACTTGATGTCCAGAGGCGAGAGTTTCCAGATCTTCCTCGGATCGGTGATCCGGCCCTTGAGGCGCTTGGTCTGCTCGTCCGGGCTGACCTCGAGCCAGTACTTGAACAGGAGGATGCCGGAGGCGACCATCAGCTTCTCGAACTGCGGGGCCACGTCGAGGAATCCCTTGATCTGCTCCTCGGTGGCGTAACCCATCACGCGCTCGACGCCCGCGCGGTTGTACCAGCTGCGGTCGAAGATGACGACTTCGCCGGCCGCGGGAAGATGGGGCAGGTAGCGCTGGATGTACATCTGCGACTTTTCCCGTTCCGACGGGGCCTGCAGCGCGATCACGCGGAAGACCCGCGGGCTCACGCGCTCGGTCAGGGCCTTGATGACGCCGCCCTTGCCCGCGGTATCGCGCCCCTCGAAGATGATGCAGATCTTGAGTCCCTTGTGCTTGACCCACTCCTGAAGCCGTACGAGTTCCCCGTGGAGCTTCTTCATCTTCTTCGCGTAGTCCTTGCCGGAGAGCTTCTCCCCGGGCGCGGCCGGGCTTTCGGGTGGGGCCGGCTCTGACGCGTCGGCCTTCTTCTCTTTGTCCTTTGACTTGCTCACGTGACTCTCCTTGCAGATGACTCCGCCCGGGAGCCTCAAGGTTAGCAGCAGGGATCGCCGATCAGCGGGAGGGGCGCGGCCTCGGGGCGGCCCGACGCAGCCGCTTCAAGGCCTGCTCGACGAAGCCCCAACCCGCGTGGCCGATCCCGGATTCGTTCGTCTCTATGATGATGGCGTCCGCGGTGAGGACGTCCGTCCAGCTCACACCCTGGATGATGTCCTCGGCGTCCGGCCCTCTCGGGGCGTCGGGGCCGCCCGGCCGGTTGAAGTAGTACAAGAAGCCGCTTCTCGGCCCCGCCATCCCGAGGTCCTCGATGATCGCGGCCGGCACCCGCCAGAAGCTGTCGCCCACCACCACGATCCTGGGCCGGGAGGCATCGCCGGTCTCGTCGATGAAGAGGTCGGGCCGAGGGTACCTCCAATCCGCGTGACCCACGCGCCAGGCGTTCAGGAGGCCCGCTGCGTCGGCCTCCTGGTCCCGCACGGATGGGGTGTCGTCCTCGTTCATGCCGCGGGAACGCAGGTCAACGAGCGGTCGTCCGAGTTGCTGAGAAAGTTCCCGCCACGCATGGCGCAGCACCACGGAGGCGGCGTAGCGGTTCCAGTGGACTCCGCCCGGAGGGAACAGGGGATAGGGAGAGCGGGCCTTCTCCTCCAGCAGGAGGGCATGGCCGTCGACCACGTGGACCTCCTTGCTCCGGAGCAACGGGAGCATGCGTTCGTAGGCCGTCTTTGGACGCTGCTCGGGCGGGTGCACGAAGCCCTCCGGAAGGTACTCCGGATAGATCACGGCCTTGTTGGGGGAGACGAGAAAGATGAAAGCGGTTCCGCGCTTGGCCAGTTCGTCCTGAAGCCTTCGAAGGCCGGCTGCGGCCGCGCGGAGATCCTCGTCGAGGAAGGCATCGATCCCGTCGTAGGTCGTCACGTAGATGTCCGTATAGAGCATCATCCGTTTCCCGAGGATCACGTGGTCGACCGCATTGGAGGAGGCTTCGCGGAACAACGACAGCCCGATCTGGTTGTCCGTTCGCACCGCGTGCCCGCGGAAGCCGATGCGATCGTTGAACCAGTCCTCGGCCTGCGACTGGAGATCGCCCTGCCACCAGCCCGCCAAGGTCAACGAGGGTTTCTTCGGCTCGACCCGGACTCCGCCGAGCGCCACTTCCGGGACGAACCGGTATTTCATCTGCAGCCCCGGGAGAGCGAGCAGCAGCGCGAACGTTCCGATCACCAGGGTCTGGGGCGGGCGCATGTTAGAAGCGGAAATAGATGAAGGGGTTGTAGGCGGAATTTGCGAGGGAGAAGAACGAGAGGACGAAGAGGGCCAGGCCCAGGCTGGTCGCCGGAACCAGATACTTCTCGTTCCGGGCCGTGGCCCAGTCGAAGATCCGCGCGGGGCGGGGCAGGGCGGGCAGGAAGCAGATGAGGGCCGCGAGCGCCATCATGGTGAGTCCGCGGTTGCTGAGGACCCGAGCGAGAAGAAGGGGCGCGTCCCTATCGGCGGGAACTCCGGCGACGAAGAGCCGGCCGAGGAACGTAAGCGCGCGATCGAGATCGGCGGAGCGGAAGATCGCCCACCCGATGGTGACGAGGAGGAAGTTGATGGGGACGGTGACGAGCCGGGGCAGGCGAAGGACCACGCGACCCCAGAACAACCGGTCGAGGCTCAGGAACAGACCCTGGTAGGCGCCCCAGGCCACGAAGGTCCAGGCCGCGCCGTGCCAGAGCCCGGACACCAGGAACACGATCCACAAGTTGGCATAGACGCGGAGCGGCTCCCGCCGGTTGCCTCCGAGGGGAATGTAGAGGTAATCCCGCATGAAGCGGGAGAGCGAGATGTGCCAGCGCTGCCAGAACTCCGTGAAGCTCCGTGCGAGATACGGCCGGTCGAAGTTTTCGAGGAACTCGATACCGAACATGCGGGCGAGCCCGATCGCCATATCGGAGTAACCGGAGAAATCGAAGTAGATCTGGAAGCTGTACGCGAGCAGGCCGACCCACGCGACCGCGGGGTGGAGGTTTCCCATGGGCGCGTCGAACACGGCATCGGCGGTCTGGGCCAGGGTGTTCGCGATGAGCACCTTCTTGGCGAGCCCCACGCAGAACCGGCAGATTCCCGACAGGAAGCGGTCGGAGGTGTGAGCGCGCGCCAGCAACTGCCGGTCCACGTCGTGGTAACGGACGATGGGCCCGGCGATCAGGTGGGGAAAGAGCAGGAGATAGAGAAGACACAGGCCGAATGAGGCCGCGGGCGCCGACACGCCGCGATACACGTCCACCACGTAGCTGATCTTGTGGAAGGTGAAGAAGGAGATGCCGAGGGGCAGGGCCACGGTCAGCAACGGTCCGAATTCGAAGCCGAAAGCCTCGGCGAGACGACTGAACTGGGCGGCCGCGAACGTCGCGTACTTGAACCAGCCGAGCAACCCGAGGTTCAAGGTGAGTGAGGCCAGGAGCCACAGGTGGCGCCTCGAGGAGCCCGCGGGCGTCGCCGCGATGGCCCGGCTGATCATCCAGTCGATCCACGCCGTCCCCACCAGGACCAGCACGAACCGCGGCGCCCCCCAGGAGTAGAAGAACAGGCTCGCGGCCAGCAGCACGGCATTCCGGCCCCGCGCCGGGGAGAGGTAATAGACGAGGAGCGTGGCGGGGAGGAACGCGAACAGGAAGATGAAGGAGCTGAACAGCAAAGGGGGCCGAGGATATCGAAATTCCGGGCGGCCGCCCCATCAGGCGCGAACGAGCAGCGGGAAGGCGACGGTGATGGTGACACCCTCGGGGTCGCGCCGGTTCGAGGCGTTCACGGTCGCCTGGTGGAAGTCGGCGATGGCGCGCACGATGGTGAGGCCCAGACCGAGATGGACCTTGCCCGCGTCATCCCCCGGCCGCGACGAGATCATCGAGTCGAAGACCTTGTCCGCGACCTCGTCCTTGAGCCGCGGGCCTTCGTTGGAGACCGAGAGGCGCGCCCGGCGGCCGTCGGTGGCGAGCACCACGCGCACGGGCTTGTCCGCCGGGGCGAAGTCGAGGGCGTTCTCCACCAGCTTGTCGAGGAGCTGGGCGATGAGATCGGGCGCGCCCTCGAGCATCATGGGGCGGCCGCCGTCTTCGAGCGCGAATTCGATGCGCCTTTCCGGATTCGCGAGCCGGTAACCCTCGACGCACCCCTTGATCACGCGCGCGAGGTCGAAGGTCTCGCGATCGCTGGTGGCGAGAGTCTGCTCGAGCCTCGAGGCCTCGGTCATCCGCTGGACGATGGTCACGAGGCGCGAGAGCCCCTGGTCGGCGCGATCGAGGTAGACCGCGGCGGGCGCGGGGATTTCATGCAGGCGGAGGTTGTCGAGCGAGGAGCGGACCACCGCGACCGGGGTGCGGATCTCGTGGGAGAGCCGGCTGCGCAGTTCCTCCAGGTAGGCGGTGTATTGCTGCTGCCGCTCGAGCATGGAGCCGAAGCTGCGCGACAGGTCGCCGATCTCGTCCCGGGCCGAGGACTTCGGGATCTCGCCCTTGACCCGGCCGTGACGGTCGATGGCCCGCTCCACCGCGTTGCGCAACCGCCGGATGCGGAAGGACACGCCGGTCGCGAAGAGGAGCAAAGCGAGCGCGCCGAAGAGGACCGCGAAGGCGATGGAGAAGAACAGCCGCTCGAACGCGCGGTTCCGCGCGGCGAGGGTCTCGTTGGTGGTTTCCTCCGCGAGTACCGCCCCCACCACCCGGCCCTCGCTCCACACCGGCTCGGCCGCCGAGAGAACCACCGCGCGCCCGTCCGAGGTGCGGCGACGCCAGTGCGCGCTCGTTCCCGCGAGGGCCTGGGTGATCTCGGCGCCCTCGAGCTGGATGGCGTCCGGGCCGGCGTCGGTGAAGTCCTCCGTGGGCTCGACGAGGATGGAGCGGTAGATCGGCCGCAGGGTCATCACCAGGCTTTGACGCCAGGTCGGGGGAGGTTGGGGAACGCGTCCGCCCTGCAGTGTCCCCGCCTGCGCGAGGACCCGTCCGCCCGCGTCCAAAACCCACAGGCGGGACCGGGCGCGGCCGAGTCCCTGCGCGATGGCCGCGATCTCAGGCGAGGGAACGAAGACGCGGGCGAGATCCTCGCGTCGCTCGGTGCCGCCGGTGGAGAGGCGGCCCACCACCTCGCGCGTCGCCCGGTCGTCCACGTCGACGACGGAGAAGCCGAGCCGCGAGCCCACCAGGGTCCGCGGGATCCGCGCCTCGATCCGGTAGCCCTCGTCGGTCTCGGTCAGCACGGCCTCGATCCGGGAGTCGGGGGTTTCCGACCCGTCGGGCCGGACCAGGGTGACCCGCGCCGCGCCATCGCCCGCCTCGTGGATGGCGAAGCGCAGGAACTCATCGTCGGCGGAGACGGTGGCGATCTCGACGTGGTCGCTCGCGTCGAGTTTCGGGAACTCCGAGTCGTGGCGGATGACCACGTCGTCACGGACATCGAGGAGGGCGTAGATGCTGCGCTCGTATCTTCCGAGCCGATAGCGAAGGCGCAAGGGGGCGGCGGGAGCTTCCGGAGCCGGGGGTGCGGTGAGTTCGCGAATCTCGCCCCGCTGCCCGCTCCAGTCGTCGCCGAGGCCGTCCACCGTGATGGGCCTGGTCAGCGTCTCGATCCGGATGAGCGGCGCCTTCACGGCATCGCCGGGCCCGGGCGTCGCGTCCATGACGAATACACCCGGCCGCTCGTTGAGAGCGGTGGCCACGGCGCGCGCGGTCGATGAAAGGCCCTGCTCCTGGGTCTCGACCAGGAAGGCCTCGATCTCTCTCGCCGACCGCAGGCCGAGGAAGGGAATGGCGAGCAGCAGGCTCGAGACGATTCCGAGCTGAGCGCGAAGGCCGATGCGCATCGCTTACGGGGCGGAGCCTTCCGGGTTCCAGCGGTAGCCCATGCCGTAGACCGTCTCGATGCGGTCGAAGCTCGCGTCCATGGCCTCGAACTTCCGCCGCACGCGCTTGATGTGCGAGGTGATGGTCGAGTCGTCGACCAGCATCTTCGCGGCGTTCATCAGGGACTCGCGGTCCTTGACGTGGCCCGGGTGCTTCGCGAGCGCGTGCACCAGCCAGAACTCGGTCAGGGTGAGATCGGCCCGGCGTCCCTTCCAGGTCGCGGTGACTCGGGCCACGTCCAGGGTGAGATGACCGCGGACCAGCGTCTCCTCGGCGCTCGTGGCCTCGCCCGCGGCCTCGATCCTCCGGAACAACGCGCCGATGCGCGCGAAGAGGTGGGGCAGGCTCACGTCCTTGGTGACGTAGTCGTCAGCACCCATGCGCAGGCCGGAGACCACGTCGAAGTCGGAGTCGCGCGCGGTCAGGAAGATGATGGGAAGAGTGGGGGAGAGCGAGCGCAGTTCGCGGCACAACGCGAAACCGCCGTCCACGTCGGCGCCGAGGCCGATGTCGAGAAGGGCCAGGTCGGGAAGGTGGGTGCGGAGCGCCTCGAGCGCGCGCTTCCGGTCGGGGAACACCGCGACTTCGTAGCCCTGCGAGACCAGGGCGTCGCGATAGTTCTGGCGGATGGCCGGGTCGTCCTCGACGATGGCGATTCTGCGGGGCACCGCAGAACTATACGAGGCGGTTCTCCCAACCGCTGGCCGCCACGCGTTCTCCTGGATGTGACCGGGATCACCCGGGGCGGAAGTCGTGGACCGGGGTTTTCCTCCGCGCCGGAATATCATTCAGCCTTCCAAACCTTCGAAGAAGATCGCGAGAGTTCTCCATGTCCCTGTCAGCATCCATCCGGATTTCCCTGGTCGCCTCGGCGATGCTGGCCTCGCCGGCCTCGGCGGGCATCTGGGGCGTGCCCACCAACCTCAACGCCAACGGGACCACGAGCGCCACCTCCGCGAACCCGCCTGGCTGGTTCACCCTGGAGAGGCAGAACTCTCCGACTCAGGACGGGGACACCGTTCACCAGATCCGTTTCTTCATCGAGGTCACGGGCACGACCCTGGACATCAAGGTGTTCGACCCCGGCACCGGCCCGGCCAGCGCGAATACCACGAACGGCGCGCGAGACCTGAACAGCAGCGCTCCCCCCAATACCCGCTATACGCTCTACGACCCGAGCGGGGCCGTCTATAACGCCGGCGGAGGTGGCGCCGAAGGCCAGGCCAAGAACATCACTTCAGACCTCACCGCGGCAGTGGGAGGCGATGCCATCACCGAGGACCGGCTGGTTCGGTTCTCGTGCAACAGCAATGCCGCGCCCACCTGGACCGCCGCGAACGCGGGAGCCGCGTTTGGAAATGGAGCGGGGAATTGCGCCACCGCACTCGCACCCGGCGTCTGGATCTTCGAGGCTACGGTCACCAACACCGCGACGGCTCTCGCGGTCAATGCCTTCGGGCTCTCGGTCACCGATGCCGTCGGGGCCCCCTACAACGTCTACACCACCGGGCTCAGCGACAACGTCGACACGGTCTCGACGAACGAGACCGCCTTCCTCGTCGGCACCCTGAACGGCAGCGCGCCCACCGCCGCGATCGCGATGCCCATGGTCCTCTACCCCTACGTCAATCGCGGCTGCACCATGGGCACCAGCAATTTCGACGACGACCTCAACACCGCCGCGGGCGATGGAAGCAGCGGCTCGATCACCGATCCGCTGGGAACCACGACCTCGCTCACCATGAGCAACAACGACACCAGTGTCAACGACACGATCACGGTCGAGCCCACGGCCGGGTTCAACCTGACCGCGAACAACTACGGGCTCTTCACCGTGCAGCACTTCCCCGACAACGTGGCGACCGCGCAGAACTTCATCGACTGGAGGTTCGCGGACTGGCGGGGCTTCACCAGCAATGGGAACTCGGACAGCGGCGCCGGCTTCTTTCTCCCCCCGAACCCGGTCGATCCGCTCCGGGTGTACATCCCCAATTCCTACAGCGCCTGCAGCTTCGCCGCGGGCTGCACCATGGGGGCCCCGCCCGCCGAGCCCTACCTCACCAGTTCCGCGGTGGTGGTCAGCGGACCCAATCCCCCGGTCGCGGGATCCACCACGCGCTACCTGGTTTCGGCCTCGGTCTACAACCCCACGGGAAGCGCGCTCAGCGACGTTTTCGCTGTCCTGCCCATCCTCTCGACCCCGGTCGCGAACATCGCCAGTTCCTTCGTTGCCGGTACCGACGCCTGTTTCGTCGACGGGGTCGCGGCGACTTGCACCTTCACCTCGGGCACCGACGCTGGAGGCGCCGGCACCGCGGACGACGTGGCCTTCCGGCGCGCCCAGCTGACAGCGCCCGCCACGCTCGCCGCGGGCGCCACTTTCACCTACCAATACCAGGTCAACATGGCTCTGGCCGCGGCCTTCGGCGGCGGCACGATACCGGTGACGCCGGCTCCGGCCCCGCTGGGCGGGCGCGCCGCCGCGAGCAACTGCTCCGACGCGCCAGCGAATGTCAATCGAACCATCAATGCCTGTTACACCCCGGCCTTCAGCTCGGGGACTTTCGACCGGGTGGAGACCCTCGGGCCGGTTTGCGATCTGCGCGCGAACACCACCACCGCGGCCCTCACCGCCGCGCGCATCCGGGCTTTCTCGGCGACCGCCGAGGGTGTCGCGTTCAGCGTGGTTTCTCAACGGCGCACCGCGGCCTTCCGCGTCTTCTCGCTCGACGGAAATCGGCGGACGCTGCTCGGCTCCATCCGGGCCCTGGTCCCCGACAGCGCCGCTCCCATGGTCTATTCCCTGCCCTCGCACGGGGAAGCGCCGGCGCCCGCCGGGCTCTTCGAGATCGAGGAAGTCGAAACCGGTGGCGCGCTGCGCCGGTACGGTCCGTTCTCGAGCTCGGACGATGCCGCGGCGGCGCAGGTGGCGCGGCTGCGCGCCCGACTCCAGGCCGCGGGCGCCCTCGCGGTTCCCTCGGCCGACGGCGAGGTCCTGATGATGCCCTTCGCCCGTTCGGCGTCGCTCGTCCGTTCTTTCCAGGGGGAAGGCCACTCCGCGCGCCTGCGTTCTCAGCGCACGGCCCGGCTTCATCGGCCAAGATCCGCGGGACTGGATGGTCTGCGGATTGGGGTGACGGGCGCCGGTCCGGTCCGGGTGAGCCGGCAGGATCTGCTCGCCGCGGGCCTCCCCGACTCGGTGAGAACCGGAAGGTTGAGAGTCTGGAACCTGGGCGCTCCCGTGGCCGCGTCAGTCGTGGAGGCGGGCACTCCGGATGAGGCGTTGTCCTTCGAAGCCGCCGAGTTGTCCACCACCTACACCTCCGAGAACTCCTACGTGGTGACCTGGGGAGGTCTGCCGCGGCCGCCGGCGCCGTCGGTGCCCTTCAGCAGCGAGGCCGCGCCGCGCGCGCCGCACACCGAGCGCGTGGAGAAGAACGTGATCTACCTGGCTTCGGCTCCGCAAGGGTCCGACCCCTGGCTCTGGGACTTCGTGTCCCCGGGCGCCTGGCCGCTGGCCTACGATCCGGGCGCCGGCTCCTTCGATCTTCCGGGTCTGGTTCAGGGCGCCGAGGACGTTCCGGTCACGATTCATCTGGTCGGGGCGAGCCCGCACCAGCACACGGTCTCGGCGTCGATCAACGGTGTCCCGGTGGGCGAGGTGACTTTCAACGGCCGCGGCCCCGGCGTTGTGCAGGGGAGCGTTCCCGTTTCCGCGCTCCTCGCCGCCGGCAACTCGCTGGTCTTGAACTACGCCGCGAACACGTCCTCGGCGGACGATTTCGCCGCGGTCTTCCTCGACGCGATGGATCTCGGCGTGGCCGTGGAACGCCCCCCGGCCGTGGTTTCGGAGATCGTCGGCTATGACGCCGACTTCCCTGCGCGCTCCGCGGACTACCTGGTGGTGACTCACTCCGCCTTCGCCGCCCAGGCCCAGGAGATCGTCTCTGTTAAGAGCGCTCAGGGGCTCCGTGCCCGCGCGGTGGATGTCGCTCGAATCTACGACCGGTTCTCCGGCGGAGTGCCCGAGGCGGCGGCGATCCAGAAGGCGCTGCGTCTGGTTCCCGGGCTCCGCTACGCCCTGCTCGTGGGCGACGACACCATCGACTATCACAACTACTACGGACTCGAGCCCTTCCCGGTTGTGCCCTCTCTTTCGGACTGGGAGACGGAGTCGGGTCGCGTGCCTTCGGAGAACCGTTACGCCGATCTCGACGACGATGGCGCGCCGGAGATCGCGATCGGCCGGCTTCCGGTGCAGACCACGGAAGAGGCGACCACCGCGGTGGCCAAGATCCGCCGCCAGGGCCAGGTGATGGCGCAAAACCGCGGCCGGTATCTGTTCGTCACCGACAACCAGGGTCCGAACGATCCTTCCTTCCGATCCCACGCCGATGCGGTGGCGGCCACGCTTCCCTCGACCGCCACCATGTCCTTCGCCGATGCGTCGCTCGGCGCGCAGGCCGCGCGCGACGCCATCACCGCGGCGCTCTCGTCCGGCGCCGCCGTCACTTCCTACTTCGGACACGGAAGCCCCGACGCGTGGGCGGATGAAGGGATCCTCTCCTCCGACTCGGTCTCCACCCTGGCCGGACTCAAGGAAACCCTGGTCCTGATGTGGGCTTGCCAGTCGCAGTACTACACCTACTTCTACGGGCCGAGCCTGGGGGAAGCGCTCTTCCTCCTGCCCCAGGGTGGCGCGGTGGCGAGCGTGGGCCCGGCGGGGATCTCCTCCACGGAGAACCAGGTTCCGTTCTACGAGGTCTTCTACCGGGAGATGGCCGCGGGCCGGACCATCGGCGACGCCCTCCGGATCGCAAAGAAGCAGGTCGCCGCCAGTCTCCCCGCGGGCTCGGGTCTCGTTGGCTTCAACCTGATCGGCGATCCTTCTCTGCGCCCGTAGGATCCTTCCGGCCCCGGTCGGACTCTTCGGGCGCCGCCCCGCGCGCCTGAATCGCGGGCGCGGTCTCAGGGGCCCGGAGTCCGCAATGGTGGGCACATTTTCGCCACAATGTTCCACCGCTTCGCCATGAACGCGCCCGGAGCACGCCTCTTTCGCTGATTCAAATCCTCTTCGACGACCGGGGGCGTTCCGCAATGGCGCGGAACGCTCCCCGGTCCAGAGATCGGAGAAGGAAATGACTTACGGAAGGCGGCACTACCTCACGCAACAGGTCCTGGTTCGTCTGGCCTACGCCGGACCGAGCAGCAGCGAGACGCGGGAATTCCTGAAGGCCACCGCGCGGTTCGTTCTCGCCATCACCCTCATCTTCTTCGGCCTCGCCGCCCTCGCGAGCGGCGCTGAGCTCGCGCAGGACCAGACCGGCGCCTCGCCTTCCGCCGCGACCACGGGCGAGTTCCTCTATCGGTCCGGCTCCGAGGCGACGTTCGAAGTGGCGCCCACCGTCGATACCCGCGTCCGCTTCGATGTGACCGGCGTCATCGCGCGGGCCACCGTGGTCCAGCGCTTCCGCAATCCCCTCAACGTCTGGATCGAAGGCGTCTACGTTTTCCCGCTGCCCGAGTCCTCCGCGGTCGACCACATGCGGATGCGCGCGGGTGAACGCGTGATCGAGGGCCAGATCCGCGAGAAGGAGCAGGCGCGGCAGGAGTTCCAGAAGGCGGCGTCCGAGGGGAAGCGCGCGACCCTCGTCGAACAACAGCGGCCGAACCTCTTCACCAGCCGGGTGGCGAACCTCGGCCCGCTCGAAGAGCTCGAAGTGGAGATCGAGTACCAGCAGACCCTGGAACTCGAAGAAGGCCGCGTGGGACTGCGGTTCCCCCTGACCCTGACCCCGCGGTACATGCCGGGGATCGAGACCTCGCTCGCGCTCCTGACCAAAGGGAAACCGGCGCTCGAACAGGATCCGGCTTTCGAAGGCGATGACGAGACGGGCACGGGCGATGATGTGGAGGCGCGCGTCCGGGACCGGGACGACGAACTCCTCCAGCCGCCCTTCCTTCCTCCGACGGTCAAGCGCAACCCCGTCTCGATCGAGCTGAATCTCAACGCCGGATTCGAGGTCGCCTCGCTCGCGAGCGACACCCATCCCCTCGCGGTCGAGCCGCTCTCCGGCCACTCGTTCCACGCGCGCCTCCGCGAGGAGATGGTCCCCGCCGATCGCGACTTCGAAGTCTCCTGGAAGCCCGCACCCGGCGTGATGCCGCAAAGCAGCATCACCACGGAAAAAGGCCCCGACGGCACGTATGCCCTGGTGACTCTCTTTCCTCCCACGGGAAGCGCCGCGCGCAGCGTTCGCATCCCCCGTGAGGTGACGTTCGTGATCGACACCTCGGGCTCGATGGAGGGCGTATCCATGAAGCAGGCGAGGCGCGCCCTCGAACTTGCGATCCAGCGTCTCGATGTCGAGGACCGGTTCAACCTGATCCAGTTCAACTCCGTCACCTCGACCCTCTTCCCCTCGCCTGTCCCTGCGACGCCGGAGAACCGCAGCCGCGCCATGCGATACGCGGCCTCCCTGTCCGCCCAGGGCGGCACGGAGATGCTGCCGGCCCTCCTGGAAGCCCTCACTCCCCGCGTCGGCGCCGCCGAGGAGAGCGCCTTCCTGAAGCAGGTGCTCTTCCTGACCGACGGAGCGGTGTCGAACGAGGAGCAGCTCTTCTCCGTGATCAAGGCGAAGCTCGGGCGCGCGCGGCTCTTCACCGTGGGCATCGGTTCCGCTCCGAACACCCACTTCATGACCAAGGCGGCGGAGTTCGGCCGAGGGACGTTCACCTTCATCTCGGATGTGAACGCGGTCGAGAAGCAGATGAGCGAGTTGTACGCGAAGGTGGAGAACCCGGTGCTTTCGGACATCCAGGTGTCGTTCGATGGCGTCGAGACCGCGGGCGCCGAGGTGTGGCCCGACCGGGTGCCCGATCTCTATCTCGGCGAGCCGGTGGTGGTGGGCGCGCGTTTCGAAAAGGTTCCCGCGACCATCCGCGTCACCGGCCGCCGCGACGGCGAGCCCTTCGAAACCGTGGTCCCGCTGAGCCAGGCGGAGCCCGGTCACGGCATCAATGTTCTGTGGGCGCGCCGCAAGATCCAGTCCCTGCTCGACGGCCTGCACGAGGGAGACGATCCCGAGGCGGTCCGCGCGCAGGTGGTGTCGCTTGGGCTGACTCATCACCTGGTCACGCGGCATACCAGCCTGGTGGCGGTGGACCTGACCCCGGTCCGTCCGGGTCACGAGGGCCTCGAGACCGCGATGGTGCCGGTGAATCTGCCGAACGGCGCGACGTTTGGCAGCCTGCCGCGGTCGGCGACGCCGGCCACGCTCTACATGCTCCAGGGCCTCGCGGCGTGTCTCGTCGCGTTCGCGGCTCTCGTCGCGGTGCGGCGATGACGCGGGTGAACGAGCGGATAGGGGATCCGGTGGGGGTTTGCTTCGTCCCTCAACCAACGGAACGGGTCCTCGCAATGACCGTCGCTCGCCTACCGTTCTTGCGACGGTCAGCTGGCGCGACCGCCCGCGGTTATCGCGATGGCGCTCGGTGGTTGGTCTGGCGCTGGCTCGTGCAGGTTGCGGCGCTGTTGGTTATTTGCTGGGGCGTCACTCAGATGGCTCGCGGGGTTTACATCCACTCGAAGGCGAACCTGGCTCAAGCTTTGATTCGGCGGGCGTGGACCAAGGCGTCGAAGAAAGGAGGCGCACCGAAGCCGTGGCCATGGGCGGACACCACGCCCGTGGCCCGGCTGGGCGCTCCTTCGCAGCGGGTCGAACTGATGGTGCTCGAGGGCGGGAGCGGCAGGACGCTCGCGTTCGGGCCGGGCCACGTGACCGGCACGGCGATGCCGGGCGAGCATGGCAACGTGGTGATCGGCGGCCATCGCGACACTCACTTCCGCTTTCTCAAGGACCTGAAGAAGGGCGACCGACTCCTCATCGAGGACCGGGATCGTGAATTGGTCGACTACGAGGTGACTTCGATGGAGGTGGTCGATCGCGAGCGAACCGACCTGCTGCGCGACTTCGGCGACGACCGTCTCACCCTCATCACCTGCTACCCCTTCGACGCGATCCAGCCGGGCGGTCCCGAACGTTACGTGGTGACCGCGCTGCGATGCGACCCTTTCAGTAACATGGAGTCATGCCAACACGCAGAGATGTGATCAAGGCCGCGGGACTCGCCGCGGTGGGACTCGGGGCCCGGAGCCTCAGCGCCGAACCGTCGTCTCTCGCGGCGCCCGCGCCCGCCCCCCGGCCGCTGCGCATCCTCAT
This sequence comes from Vicinamibacteria bacterium, assembly GCA_044229175.1. Lineage (GTDB taxonomy): Bacteria > Acidobacteriota > Vicinamibacteria > Fen-336 > JAGNNV01 > JAGNNV01. The sequence continues at coordinate 13,733 of JBGATM010000052.1, forward strand.
CCTCGGGGGCACCGGCTTCATTGGGCCTCACCAGGTGCGATACGCGCTGGCCCGCGGTCCCAAGCTCACCCTCTTCAATCGCGGTCGGAACCCGAAGGACTGGCCGGGTCAGGTGGAGGAGCTGACCGGCGACCGCAACACCGGTGATCTGGCCTCGCTCAAGGGCCGCACCTGGGATGTGTGCATCGACAATCCCACGACCCTGCCCTTCTGGGTTCGCGATGCCGGCGCCGTCCTCAAGGGGCAGGTCTCCCATTACATCTTCGTCTCCACCCTCTCGGTGTATTCGGACAACCGCGCCCCCGGTCAGGATGAGAACTCGGCGCTGTTCAAGTACCAGGGCACCGAAGAAGAGGTGATGAAGGAGACGCAGGAGAGCCTGCGCAAGAACATGGGGAACCTGTACGGCCCGCTCAAGGCGCGGTCGGAGAAGGAGGCGGAGACGTGGTTCCCAGGCATCACCACCATCGTGAGGCCGGGCCTCATCGTCGGCCCGGGCGACGAGACCGATCGCTTCACCTACTGGCCGGTGCGCCTCGACCGCGGCGGCGACGTGCTCGCCCCGGGAGACGGCAAGGATGCGGTTCAGATCATCGACGCGCGCGATTTGTCGGAATGGATGATCCGCCTGGCCGAGATGAAGGCCTTCGGGATCTTCAACGCGATGGGGCCGGCGAGCGAGTTGTCGATGGGGAAGATGCTCGCGGACATCGGGACCGCCATCAAGTCGAAGGCGACGCTGCACTGGGCGCCCGCGGACTTTCTCGAGAAGCAGAAGGTGAGTGCGTGGAGCGACATGCCGGTGTGGATCCCGAGCGTCGGCGAGGACGCGGGTTTCTCCCGCCGCAGCAACAAGCGCGCGATGGCGAAGGGTCTCACCTTCCGTCCCATGAGCCAGACCGCGCCAGACACGCTGGCGTACTTCAAGTCCCTGCCCGCCGACCGCCAGGCGACTCTCAAGGCCGGCCTCAAGCCGGAGCGAGAGAAGGAAGTCCTCGCCGCCCTCGCTGGCCGCTGACCGCACCGGGTTGGTAGTGGTGGGACGGGGTTGCTTCGTCGGTTAGCGGACGGACTGGCCTCCTCG
>JBGATM010000053.1:0-14418 GCA_044229175.1 Vicinamibacteria bacterium
GCGCGGGCGTCGCGGGCGGGTGGGTAGGGGCTCCGGTCGGGGTTGCTTCGTCGCAATCCAGACGGAATGGCTCCTCGCAATGACGTGAGGTCCAATGGGCTTGGTAGGGCGTGGTGTTGAGAGGTTCGGCCGGTAAGATCCGCCGCATGCTCAAAATGCGACGATCGTCCGCCCTGCTCCTCCTTGCCGTGTTTCCTGCGTCTCCGAGCCTGGTGCTCGCGGCGGATGCCGCGAAAACACCGGCCGGCTACACGAAGGCCACCGCGGATGCGAACTCCGCCTACGAGAAAGTTCTTCTCGATACGCCCACACCCGAAAACGCGCGGCGGTGGCTCTTCCAGCTGACCGAGGAGCCGCACGTGGCGGGCACGCCGGCCGAGAAGAAGGTCGCCGACTGGGTGAACGCGAAGTTCAAGGAATTCGGCCTCGAGACCGAGATGGTGAAATACGACGTCTTCCTCAATCATCCGAAGAGCGTTTCCCTGAAGATGGTGGAACCGAAGGTGGAGGAGCTCTCGCTCAGGGAAGACAACATTCCCCAGGACAAGGACTCCACCTCGCGCGGCGAGTTCCCCGCCTTCCATGGCTACGGCGCCTCGGGCAAGGCGAACGGCCAGATCGTCTACGTGAACTACGGCTCGCCCGCCGATCATGAGCGGCTCCAGTCCATGGGCATCTCGGTCGAAGGCAAGATCGCCCTCGTGAAGTACGGCGGCGCGTTCCGCGGCCTCAAGGTCAAGGAAGCCCAGGACCACGGCGCCATCGGCGTGCTCATCTATTCCGACCCCGCGGACGACGGCTACATGCGCGGCGATATCTACCCCGACGGACCGATGCGCCCGCCCTCGTCCCTGCAGCGCGGCTCCGTCCAGTTCCTCTCGCTCCAGCCCGGCGACCCCTCGACTCCCGGCGGCATCCCCTCGACCGCGGGGGCCAAGCGCATCACCCGCGATCAGATGAACAACGTCCCGAAGATTCCCTCCCTTCCCATCTCCTATCGCGAAGCGGAGAAGCTCCTGCGCAATCTCGGCGGCCCGCGCGTCCCCAACGACTGGCAGGGCGGACTTCCCTTCTCGTACCACGTGGGCCCCGGCGGCGCCGCGGTGGAGATGGATGTTCAGATGGACGAGGGTCTGAAACCGATCTACAACGTCATCGCGAAGATCCCGGGCACGTCCGATCAGGTCGTCCTCGTGGGCAATCATCGCGACGCCTGGACGCCCGGCGCCGTGGATCCGAACTCCGGCACTGCGGCCATGCTCGAAGCGGCGCGCGCGCTCGGCGCGGCGGTGAAAGCGGGCTGGAAGCCGAAGCGCACCATCCTTCTGTGCTCGTGGGACGCGGAGGAGTACGGCCTCGTGGGCTCGACGGAGTGGGTCGAGGACAACGCGGCCATGCTCTCGGGCAAGGCCGTCGCGTACTTCAACATGGACGTCGCGGTGACCGGACCGAACTTCGGTTCGGGTGGAACGCCGTCCCTGCGCGACGCGGTGCGTGAAGCGGCAAGCATGGTGCCCGAGCCCCGCAAGGGCGGCATGGTCGGCCCGCTGTGGGAACAGCGCAGCAAGGCCGCGTGGGCGGCGGCCGAGCCGGTGAATCTCGACGCGAAGGACGCGGCTTTCGAGCTTCAGCTGGGCCGTCTCGGGTCGGGTTCGGACTACACCGCTTTCATCGATCACCTCGGCGTGCCGTCGACGGACGGCGGCTTCGGCGGCGACTACGGCGTGTACCACTCCGTCTACGACAACTTCTACTGGATGTCGCATTTCGGCGATCCGGAATTCATCTATCACCAGGCCGCCGCGCGGTACCTCGGCCTCATCGCCTTCCGCACCGCGACCGCCGACGTGGCCCCGCTCCGATTCTCGAACTACGGCGCGGCCATGAAGGACGACCTCGACGAGATCCGGACCGACGTCACCCGCCGCGCGCGTACCGCGGGCCCAAACGCCTTCGCTCCGGATTTCTCGGCGCTGCTCAAGGCGGTGAGCGATCTCGACGCGGCCGGACGCGCCGCCGACGCGGCCACCGATGCCCTGCTCGCCAGGGGCGACGCCGCCTCGTTCGCGAAGATGAGCGATGCGCTCAACCAGGTGGAACGCGCCTTCCTCAACAACGACGGTCTGTCCGGACGCCCGTGGTTCAAGCATCAGCTCATCGGGCCGGGACTCACCACCGGCTACGCGCCCTGGCCGCTGCCCGGGCTCCGCGAGGCGGTGGAGAAGAAGGACAAGGCGATGTTCGACACGGAGGCGAAGAGGATCGTGGCCGCGCTGGACGCGGGTACGGCGAAACTCAAGGCCGCCGCCGCGGTCCGCTGATCCGGAGCGTGGAAGCCTCTTAAGGAAATCGTCAGACGCGGCAGCGCAGAGTTGGGGAATGGAATCTCGAACTCTGCGCTGCGGCGCGTACCTCACTCTCGCTTCGGCCCTCGGGTGCGGCTCGGCGACCCAGCCGAGCGCGACGCCGACGTCTCCCGGATCGACGGCGGCGGCCACACCGGCGGCCTCCACCGCGGCCCTCCCGGCCATGTTCACGCAGTTCTACGGCGCCCAGGCGACCGTCGACGGATCGTTCGTGGTGCTGAGGGCAACCTCGGTGCCCGACCACTCGAGCCCCTACTTCGGTCAGGGAAGCCCGGGCTACGAACCGCCGCAGGCGGGGATGCAGGTGAACCCGAACCGGATCACCGCGCAGAACATGGTCCTGCGGGTGCCGATCACGCCCCAGGTCGTCGGGTCGGCCAGTGACACGCCGCTCGGGGTCATGGGCGTCGCGGTCAACGGCGTCGCGCTCTTCAATCAGTACGCGGCGGGACGGGCCCCGCTGACCTCCGAGATCTTCAGCTTCGACCGATTCAATGGACACCCGCAGCAGAGCGGGATGTACCACTATCACATCGAGCCGGTGTATCTCACCGCGCAGGGTTCGAGCCGCCTGGTGGGCGTTCTCCTCGACGGGTTCCCGGTCTACGGAACGCGGGACCAGGGCGGCGCCCTTCCCTCCGGTCTCGACAACTGCAACGGCCATGTGGGCTCTACCCCCGAGTTCCCCCAGGGCCTTTACCACTATCACATCGTGGCCGCGCCGCCCTACATCGCCGGCTGCTTCCGCGGTCAGCCGGGAACCGCGAGCTAGCCGTGGGTCGTCTCGCCCTGGTTCTCATCGCGGCACTTGCGAGCGTCGGGCAGGCCGGAGGCCTCGTGCCCGGCGCCCCCGATCGCATCGTGCAGGCTTTCGATGATCGCGGCGCGCTCCTGAGCCAGACGTCGTATCGCGACGGCCGCAAGATCGGAAAGTATGTGTCCTTCTGGCCGGGCGGCGGGCGGCGCGTCGAGACCGTCTACCAGGGCGACGTCATCGAGGGCGAGTACCGGGCCTGGCACGAAAACGGACAGCTCGCCGAACTGAGGCACTACGCGCAGGGTCACGAGATCGGACGGCAGCAGGCCTGGACGGATCAAGGCGAGCTGTTCCTGAACTTCGAGGTGCGGAACGGCCGGCACTACGGCCTGGTGAACTCGAAACCCTGCCTGCCCGTCCAGGGAGCGATGTGATGAAGGGGCGCCTGATCGCGGCGATCCTCACCCTCGGAGGGTTCGGCCTCACCTGGGCCCTGAGCGCGCCCGTGCCTTTGCCCGCGGGCACGCTCCCGTACTACGACTCGCGCGACTTCACCCCGCGCTGGGCCCCCGTCTCCCATCGCGTGGGGCCGTTTCGCCTGGTCGACCAGCAGAACCGATCGATCACCGAGCGGGACCTCGATGGGCGCATTCACGTGGCGAGCTTTCTCTTCGCCGAGTGCCCGAACCTGTGCCCCACCCTGGTGCAGAAGCTGAAGCCGGTTCAGGAGGCGATCCGCGGCCGCGACGATGTGGTGATGGTTTCGTATTCCGTCACCCCCCTCACCGACACGCCGGAGGTCCTCGCGGACTTCGGACGCCTGCGCGGGATCGACCCCGCGCGCTGGCGCCTTCTGACCGGCGAGCTGTCGGAGATTCAGGGCGTCATCCGCGGCTCGTATTTCGCCGACGATCTCCGACCCATCGAGGGCGAACCCCAAAGCCGCATCCTGCACACCGAGAAGGTTCTTCTCGGCGACCGCAGCCGCCGCCTGCGCGGGATCTACAACGGGACGAACGCCTTCGAGATGGAGCGGCTCGTCGAAGACATCGAGACCCTGCGCCGGGAGAGCCGAACCCCCTAGGCGTCCGGCCGCACTTCAAAGACCTCGGCGGTTTCCAGGTCGTGGACAAAACCGCGGCCGCGGCCGGCGGCCTTCGCTTTGTAGAGGCCCTGATCGGCCGCGCGCAGGGCGTCCTCCAGGGAATTGAGGGGCGAGGGAATCAGGGTCACCGCGCCGACGCTCACGCCCAAAGCGCCCGCGGACGTCAGTCCCTCGATCTCGATGCCCGCGACCGCGTGGAGCGCCCGGGCCACGAACGCGCGCGCGCCCTCGAGATCGACATCGGGCAGGAGAAACGCGAACTCTTCCCCGCCGTACCTCGCCACCAGTTCGCCCGGACGGCGACCCAGCCGCTGCAGCGCCTCCGCCACCCGGCGCAGGCAGAGGTCGCCGCCTCCATGCCCGTGCCGGTCGTTGAACGCCTTGAAGTGGTCGATGTCGGCGAAGGCCAGGGTGAGGAGGTGGGAGGTTCGCATCGATCGACGCCATTCCTCCTGGAGCGCGTCATCGAACCGGCGGCGGTTGGCGATGCCGGTGAGCGCGTCCATGGTGGCCAGGCGCTCGAGGAGATCGCGCGCGGCCTTGAGCTCGAGGTGCGTGCGCACGCGGGCGCGCACGATGGCGGGATTGATCGGCTTGACGATGTAGTCGACCGCCCCCGCCTCGAAGCCCCGGGTCTCGTGCTCCGTCTGCTCCAGCCCGGTGACGAAGATGACCGGGATGCGCCGGGTGGCCTCCTCGGCCTTGAGGCGGCGGCACACCTCGAGCCCGTCCATGTCCGGCATCCTGACATCCAGGAGCACGAGGTCGGCCGAGGGCGCCAGCTCGAGAGCGCGACGGGCGCTCTCCGCCACGAGCAATTCGTAATCTTTCCCGAGCGCTTCGGCGAGGGCTTGAACGTTCGCGGGCCGGTCGTCCACGATCAGAACGCGCGAGAGGGGCAGGTTCATGGGTTTTCTCTGGTCTCCGGATGCCGATTTGAACAGGTCCGGCCCGAGAAGTGCGGGCGCTCCCTCCAGGAAGGCCCGGGGGGCCGGGGCGACTACAATTTCCACATGGGGGATAGACGGCAGCCCGACCATCGCACACTGCTCAACTTCGCCGGCGGAGTCGTGGCCGGTCTGGCCGGCGCCTACCTCTATGACACCCTCAAGCGAGGCCGCCGCTTCAGCCCGAAGCTCCTGCGCGAGTCTCGCGAACACCCGGATCTCCCGGCCACCGTCATCCTGCCCGGCATCATGGGCAGCCGGCTGCAGCGGCCCGACGGAAGCGAAGCCTGGCTCAACGTGGGCAACGCGTTCGGCTACCACGACCTCCGGCTTCCTCCCACCCTGCCTCTCGAGGCCAGCCGGGACTCGCTCCGCCCCTTCGGCCTCATCGGCGTCGACGCCCTCATCCCACGCCTGTTCGGCTTCACCGAGTACTCGGACCTCCTCGGCCTGCTGCGGGAGGCGGGGTTCCATCGCAACGTGCGAGAGACCGGAACCCGCGGCGCGATCTTCCATGTCTTCACCTACGACTGGCGGCGCGATCTCGTGGAATCGGCCCGGCGGCTGGGCGAATACCTCGATGCCCTGGCCGTGGCCCGGGGGGAGCCCGACGCGAAGTTCAACATCGTCGGACACAGCATGGGCGGCCTCATCGCCCGGTACTACCTGCGCTACGGCGACGCCGAGCCCGGAGGGCCGGTGACCTGGGCGGGGGCCCGGCGCATCTCGCAGCTGATCCTGGTCGCGACCCCGAACGCGGGGAGCATCTTCTCGCTCAACGCCGCTCTCAACGGCAACCCCGTGGGCATGTCGAACACCACTCTGTCCGCGCGGGTGATCGCCCACATGCCCTCGATCTATCAGCTCATGCCCCCCAAGGGAGCGACCCCGCTCGTCAATCGCAAGGGCGACCCGCTCGACGTGGACCTCCATGACGCGGTCACCTGGCAGCGGTTCGGCTGGGGTCCGTGGAACCCGAACGAAGGGGCGGTCACGGATGAAGAGCGCGCCTTCGTCGCGGCTCTGCTCGTGCGGGCCCGCGACTTCCATCAGGCCATGGCCCGGACTCCGGAGTCGATCTGTCCGGTCACGGTCACCGCCCTCGGCGGCGACTGTCTCCCCACGCTGGCGCGCGCGGCCGCCCCGGAGCGGCCGGGGCAGAGCCCGGGGTTCGAACCGAGGAACGCGAGGGAAGCCGAGGCGATGTGCGAAGCGGGAGACGGACGCGTGGCGCGCTCCAGCGTGCTCGGGTCCCATCTCGACGCCGAGAACATGCGCGACTGGGGCCTGCCCGAGATCTCCCACGTCTTCTTCGGCGACGCCGACCATCACGGCATCTACTCCGAACCCACCTTTCAGAGCGTGCTCCTGCGGAGGCTCCTGCGCCCACGGCGCCTGGATCTCCGAGCCGTGGTCCCTTCCTGACCGGTGCGGCACATTTGTGCCTCACCTGCTCGCGGCCCAGGCCGATTTCTGAGGCTTTCGTGCGGTCTGCGTCGGTCTCGTGCCCCTGAGCTGCGGTGGTACGGCGATTGCTGATCACCGGTGGATGCGTTGCGACCTCCACGTTCACTCGTTCTATTCGGGATACGTGAACCAGCCCCTCCTGCGTCATCTGGGCCGGGACAGCTATTCCGATCCTGAGGACGTATACGACGCGGCCAAGCGCAGAGGCATGGACCTCGTCACCCTTTCCGACCACGACAGCATCGAGGGCGCGATGAGACTGGCCGGGCGAACGGACTTCTTCATGAGCGAAGAGGTCACGTGCGTCCTCGAGACCCTGCCCGGGGAACGGTCACGGGTCCTGCACCTCGGCGTCCTCGGGATCTCGGAGAAACAGCATGAGGGCATTGCCGCGCGCAGGCGAGAACCCGCGCGGCTGATGGCCTATCTGGACGAGGAGAAGATCGCCTGGTGCGTGAACCATCTCTTCTCGCCGCTCACCGGGCCGCGCCGGATCTCCGATCTCGACTTCGCCCTCGGCCGCGCCCGCGCCCTGGAGACGCGGAACGGCATGATGCCCGCCGCGACCAATGAGTTCGCGGCCCGGGAAGCGGCAAAGCTCGGCCTCGCCACCGTCGGGGGAAGCGACGCCCATGCCGTGGCTTCGGTGGCGCGCGCCTACACCGTGGTGGACGGAGCGAGCACCGTGGCCGAGTTCCTCGACGGCATCCGCGCCGGACACGCGCGGGCCGAGGGCCTGAGCGGAAGGGGCGTCCTCGTCGGCCGCGATGTGGTGACGAATTTCGCCAAGGGATACGCCCACAACTTCAAGAATGCTCACCGGAGCGGCGCCGAAGCCATGAGAGCCCTCGGGCTTCTCGCCATCTCGCCCTTGATGCCCCTGCTGCCCCTGGTCATCGCCCTCGTCCATCACCAGGAAGTCCACGGGGCCCTGGAAATGCACGCGGACTTCATGGACGCGCGCCTGAAGGGACAGGGTCAGCCGGTCCCGGTTCCGGTCTACGCGTCCGAGGGCCCGCGGAGACTTCCGGCCATCGACTAGGGCGCCCAGCTCAGCGCGTGTAGTTGAGCGCGATCTCGCGGGTCAGGTTCCTCGCCCGGTCCTGGGCGACCGAGTGATCACCGAAGAAGAAGTTCAGGGCTTTCGGCGAGTTTCCGTACTTCTCCGCGAAGCGGTTCCACAGTTGCGGACCCTTGCTCACATCGAAACCGCCCTCGGCCGCGTACCGGAGCCCGACCCGATCCGCCTGGTCCTCGTGGGAGCGGCCATACCCGCTCGCCCACGCGGAGGCCCCGAGCAGGGTGGCCACCTGCAGGACCGCGCGCTTGTTCTTGTCCTTCACCGACTCCTCCGCGACCGCGACCACTCCGAGGGCGGCGAGCTGTATGAGCATGGTCTTCTTGAAACTCTTCCGCGAGTGCTCATGGGTGGCGTGGGCGAGCTCGTGGCCCAGGACGATCGCCACCTCGTCGTCATCCATGTCCTTGAGCAGGCCGCTGAACACGTAGATCGAGTCGTTCGGCGCGGCCATCGCGTTCCATTCCTTGTTTTCGACCACGTAGACGCGGAAGTCCCGACGCTCGAGGTACTCGGGCACGAGACGCTTGAGGATCCGCCGGACCCGTTCGACTTCGGGGCCGCTCGTGTACAGACGCCCGTAGTCCTGGCGCTTCCCGTTGTCGTCCTCCTCGTACATCCTCCGGTCGTCGACGTACCTCCGCTCCATGACGTCGAAGGCATTACGGAGGTCCTGCTCGAAGAGCGCGGTTCCGTTCTCCCGGGCCATGACCTCGTCGGCTTCGAGGACTCCACCCTCCACCCGGTGGCCTTTCACCTTCACCTCGTAGCCGAGCGGAATATCCGCCAAACTCTTGACCTCTTTGGAGGCCTTCAGCTTGCCGGAGGGGCTCAGGCGCACGCGCTGGCCGTCCACGATGAGGAGACCGTCCCGCCGCCACTCGGCGTAGCCGTCCAGCGATTCGGTCCGGCCGTCGATCACGATTTTCGGCGGGGGCAGACCGGACGGCGGCGAGGAACGGGGAGGGGTCCTGGGCGTGGGAATCGGAGAGGCCGGCGCTTCGGTCTCGGAAGGCGCCGCGTCCGCTTCGCCCTCCTCGTAGTAGACGTTCATGACCTTGACGGTGTCCCAACCCTTGGGGCCCTCGAGCGGTCCGAAAGACTCCACGTCGGCTCCGCCCACGGAACATTCGGTGCGGCATTCGATGGTGTTCTTCTCGATCAGCGACTTGCGCGGGTCATAGAAGGCGACCACCACCGAGGTGACGCGGATGCCCCAGCGATTCGAGTTCTCGATATCCACGTAGACCTCGTTCTTCGCGTCTACCCGGGCGGCGTAGGTGACATCCGCCTGGGCGGCCATGGCCGATGCGGACAGCAGCGGAAGGCCGAGGGCGAGGAAGAGCGGGAGCCGGAGGAGGGTCGGGGGCATGGAACGCCGAGAAGCTAATCCCGCCGCCCGCGTCCGTCAACCGGGGCGGAGGCCCCTCGCTTCGGGTTTCGGGTCCGCTAGGATCGGGCGGAGTTTCGAAAGAACCCAATCCCTGGAGGCCTTCCCTTTGCTGCACCGCTCGCGCTTCGCCACCCTCGCCATCCTCGCCGCCCTCGCCGCCGCCGCCCCGGCCGATGAGGCGAAGAAGGCACCGGCGGATTTCCCCGGCCTCAAGTTCCGCCTGCTGGGACCCTTCGTCGGAGGTCGCGCCACGCGCGTGCAGGGCCTCGCCGGGGATCCCTTCACGTATTACGTCTCGACCGCCTCGGGCGGCGTGTGGAAGTCGACCGACGGGGGGCAGAAGTGGAAGCCCATCTTCGACGACATGGAGATCTCTTCCATCGGCTCCATCGCGGTGGCCCCGTCGGATCCAAACGTCATCTACGTGGGCTCGGGAGAGGCCAACATCCGCGGCAACGTGGCCGCGGGGAACGGTATCTACAAGTCGACGGACGCGGGCAAGACCTGGTCCCACGTCTGGAAGCAGGAGGGCCAGATCGGAACCATGGTCGTCCATCCGAGAAATCCCGACATCGCCTTCGCGGCCGTTCTCGGCCATGCGTTCGGGCCCAATCCGGAGCGGGGCGTGTTTCGCACCGTCGATGGCGGCAAGACCTGGGTGCAGGTTCTCAAGAAGGACGCCGACACCGGCGCCTCCGACGTCTGCCTGGATCCGAGCAACCCCCGGGTTCTCTTCGCGGGGCTGTGGCAGGCGCGACGCAAGCCGTGGGACCTCGTGAGCGGCGGCCCGGGCAGCGGTTTCTATTCGTCGCGCGACGGCGGCGACACCTGGAAGGAACTGGGCAAGGACGAAGGCATGCCCGAGGGAATCAAGGGCAAGATCGGCTGCGCGATCGCCCCTTCCGACGGCCAGCGCGTGTACGCGCTCATCGAGTCGGAGAAGGGCGGTCTCTACCGGTCGGACGACGGCGGCGAGCACTTCTCCCTGATGAACGCGCATCGCGCCCTGCGTCAGCGGGCGTGGTACTACTCGACCCTCACCGTCGATCCGAAGAACGCGGACATCGTGTGGTTCCCCGAGGTGCCGCTCCTGCGCACCATCGACGGGGGCCGGACCATTCAGAGCATCCGCGCCCAGCATGGCGACCTCCACGACGCGTGGATCGATCCCACGAACTCGAACCGCGTGATCACCGCGCACGACGGCGGCGTCTCCATCACCACCGACTTCGGCAAGACCTGGTTCACCCCGGCGCTGCCGCTGGCCCAGCTGTACCACGTGGGCACAGACAACGCGGTCCCGTATCACGTGCACGGGGCCATGCAGGATCTCGGCACCGCGTGGGGGCCGTCGAACTCGCTCAAGAGCGGCGGCATCGTGAACGGCGAATGGAAGGACATCGGCGGGGGCGAGGCCGGCCATACCGTCTCGCGCACCGACAACCCGGACATCCTCTACGCGGGCGAGTACCTCGGCATCTTCACCATCTACGACGCGAAGACCGGACAGGCGCGCAATGTCTCGGCGTATCCGGAGAACGAGTCGGGCCACGGGGACGGCGACTTCAAGCACCGTTTCCAGTGGACCGCGCCCATAGCACCCTCTCCGCACGACCCCAACGTCATCTATCACGGCGGCGAAGTGATCTTCCGCTCGACTGACGGTGGGCAGACCTGGACCACGATCAGCCCCGACCTGACCCGGAACGACAAGACGAAGCAGCAATGGGCGGGCGGCCCGATCACCGGCGACAACACCGGGGTGGAGCACTACAGCACGGTCTTCGCCATCGCGGAGTCGCCGCTTCGCGCGGGCGTCATCTGGGCAGGGTCGGACGACGGCCTTGTCCACGTGACCCAGGACGGCGGGAAGACCTGGGCCAACGCGACCGCGGCCATGCCGAAGTTCACGGAGTGGGCCACGATCAGCCTCATCGAGCCTTCGCCCTTCGACGCCGCCTCCGCCTACGTGGTGGTCGACGCGCATCGCCTCGACGACATGAAGCCGTATCTGTTCAAGACCACGGACTACGGCAAGACCTGGAAGTCGCTCAGCGCGACCATGAAGCAGGATGTCTACCTGCACGCGGTGCGCGAAGATCCGAAGAAGCGCGGCATGCTCTACGCGGGCACGGAGCGCGGCATCGTGTTCTCGCGCGATGACGGCGCGATCTGGGAGCCGCTGAAGGCAAACTTTCCCACCGTGGCCGTCCACGACCTGCGCGTGAAGGACAACGACCTGGTGATCGCGACTCACGGCCGCTCCTTCTGGATCCTCGACAACCTCACCGCGCTACGTGAATGGAAATCGGAAGTGAAGTCGGCCGACGCGTATCTCTTCCCAACCGCCCCGGCCACTCGCTGGCGCTACTCGGGGAACTTCCACGAAAAGGCCCTCGGCCAGAACCCGCCCGCCGCCGCGATGATCGAGTACTGGCTGAAGGCGAAGTCGAGCAAGGACGTCACCATCGACATCCTCGATGCGAAGGGCGCGCTCGTGCGCACGCTCAGCAGCGTGGCCGACCCGCAGGAGTGGCCGATCGACGACCCCGACGAGGGGGCCGAGGAGGCGAACGAAGCTGACCTCAAGAACGCCCCCGGCGTGCAGCGCGCGTTCTGGGACTTTCGATACGAAGGGGCCAGGAAGGTGTGGCGGGCGAAGCTCGACGCGGGTTCGCCGGGCGACGGGCCGCTCGCGTCCCCCGGAACGTACACCGTGCGTCTCAACCTCGACGGCAAGACCTACACCCAGCCTCTCGTGGTGAACCCCGATCCGCGGCTCTCCCTGACCGCGGCCCAGTACGACGAGCAGTTGAAGATGAGCCTCGCCGTCCGCGACGACTTCACCCGCCTCACGGAGATCATCGAGTCGCTGCGCAGCGCGCGCGCCCAGATCCAGGCCCGGAAGGAACTCTTGAAGGAGGACAAGGGGTCCGCGGACTGGGTGAAGGCCGCGGCCGCGGCCCTCGGCAAGCTCGACTCGCTCGAGAACCGCCTGCACAACCCCAAGGCGGAAGTGGTCTACGACATCCTCGCGTTCAAGGGCGGGGCCCAGCTCTATTCGCGCCTCGGGCCCCTGTATTCATTCGTGGTCGAGAGCGACGGCGTGCCGACCCAGGGCATGCGCGAGGTCTATGCCACGCAGAAGGCCGAACTCGAGATCCTCGACAAGGAGTGGAAGTCGGTCGTGGCCACCGACCTCGCGGCCCTCAACCAGACCGCGCAGCCCGCGATCGTGATCCGCTGACGCGGGAAATGGAGCCTCGTACGACCACCACGACGACGCGCTCAGCCCCTATCTCGGCTTCCTGGCGAGCCTCTCCCAGTGGCTCGGCCTGTCCACCGCGATCGGCGTGGTCTCGTACGTGCTCATCGCCTTCCTTCGGGACATCGCGCGCCCCTCGGTTTCACCGGCCTCGCCCACACCATGGAGACGGGACTGATGCGGCCTCTCATCGCCCTCGCGTTCCTGTGGTTCTTCGCCAGATTCCCCTCGCCGCCCCGGTGAGCCACTGGGCCTTGCGCTCGACCCTGGTCTGGGTCATCGTCATGGGCGTGGCTTCGCTCATCTACTTCGTCGAAGTTCGAAAGCTGCGGCGGCAGGGCTTCGATCTCGACGCCCACTTCAAGGCCATGCCCGCGGAGTAAGACCCCTTGACCTCCATTCCCCGGTATCCCATAGGCGAAGGCCTGAGCGTCTCCCGCGTCATCAACGGCCTGTGGCAGATCGCCGACCTCGAACGCGACGGCCGCGAGTTCGACGTCGACCAGGCGGCCATGGCCATGAGCCCGTATGTCGATGCCGGCCTCACCACCTTCGACATGGCCGACCACTACGGCTCCGCCGAGGTGATCGCGGGCATCTTCGGCGATCGCGCCGAGCGCCTCACGAAATGGACGCCGAAGCCCGGGCCGGTTTCGCGCGAAGACGTGCGCGAGGCGGTCGAGCGATCTTTGAAACGACTCCGCACCGACCGGATCGACCTCCTGCAGTTCCACGCGTGGATGTACGACGACCCCTCGTGGCTCGACGCCATGTTCCACCTCCAGGACCTCAAGCGCGAGGGTCTCATCCGCCATATCGGCGTCACCAACTTCGACACCGCTCACCTGCGGGTGGCCGTGCAGAGCGGCATCGAGATCGTGTCCAACCAGGTTTCGGTCTCCGTGCTCGATGGGCGCGCGCTCGGACCCATGTCGGATTTCTGTCTCACCCGGAACGTCCGCCTTCTCGCCTACGGAACTCTGCTCGGCGGCTTCCTGACCGAGGCCTGGCTCGGACACGACGAGCCCGACTGGGATCGTCTCCTTACCTGGTCGCAGATGAAATACGGCCGGTTCATCCGCGCCGCGGGTGGCTGGAGCGCGTTCCAGCAGCTGCTCCGGCGCCTCGACGAGGTGGCGACGAAGCACGGCGTGCCCATGGCCGCGGTCGCTTCCCGGGCCGTGCTCGACCATGAAGCGGTGGCCGCGATCATCGTGGGCACGCGCCTGTCGAAGTCGTCGCACATCGAGGACACCCTTCGGGTGTTCGACCTCGTCCTCGACGACGAAGACCGCAAGACGCTCGCGAAGGGCCGCGCGTACCTGAAGCCCATCCCCGGGGACTGCGGCGACGAATACCGCAAGCCGCCCTATCTCACCGCTTCGGGCGACCTTTCGCACCACTTCGACTCGATGCCTCCTCCCTACCCGGTCAAGCCGGGGCCGAAAGGGCGGACCCTCGTCTTGTCCGGCACCAGCTGGGAACCCCTCGCCGGTTTCTCTCGCGCGCACCGCCTCGACGATCGGATCTGGATCTCGGGCACCACCGCGACTCACGGCGAACGGGCCATCGGCGGCAACGATGCCCGCGCGCAATTCCATTTCATCATCGACAAGATCGAGGGCGCGCTCCGATCCCTCGGCGCGACCCTGGACGACGTGGTGCGCACGCGCGTCTTCGTCCGCAACGTCTACGACTGGGAAGACGTGGCCCGCGCCCACGGCGAGCGCTTCCGGCACATCCTGCCCGCGAACACTCTCGTCCAGGCCGACCTGATCGGCGACGAGTATCTCGTCGAGGTCGAAGCCGAAGCGGTGGTGAGCTCCTAGACGGTCAGCGCGGTTTCGGGGTCTCCGCCTTGGCGAGGGTCGCGCGCATCGCTTCCTGCACGGCCGGATGGGTTTCTCGCGGCTGCCGCAGGCGTATCGCCTCGAAGGCGCCCTTGGTTCCCAGTTCGCCCAGGGCCCGGACCGCGCCCTGCCGCACGCCCCAGTCGGGGTTGTCGAGCAGGGGAACGCTCGCGGCCTGCACATCGGCGGG
>JBGATM010000054.1:0-13779 GCA_044229175.1 Vicinamibacteria bacterium
GTACATAACGGAAGGCACGGGGTTGGTAGCTGGGACCGAGCACCGCATTGCGGACCCGCCAGGGGAGCCCCGCACTGCGAACCCCGCACTGCGCTTTACCCCACGACCAAGCTCGTGCTGTCCGTCCTGTACCCCCCTCACGTCATTGCGAGGAGCCAGTCCGTTTCGCGATGCGACGAAGCAACCCCCGCACACCACTACCAAGCCCGCGGGAACTAGCCTCGAGGGCGGGCCGTGTAGTACTGGGTGCCGCCGGAGAGCGTTCGGAGCTGCTTCAGGAGGTCGTCCACGTCCTCGGGGCGCTTCGAGAAGTCGACGTCCTCGGTGTTCACCACCAGCAGAGGCGTCGCGTCGTAATGGAAGTAGTAGTGGCTGTACGCCTGCCCCAGCTCGGCGATGTACTCGCGCTCGATGCTGCGCTCTTCCGGCCGCCCGCGACCCTGGATCCGCCGCATCAGCATGTCCGTGGGTGCTTGCAGGTAGATCACTACGTCCGGCTTGGGCAGACCCTCGGCGAGGGCCGCGTAGAGCTTGTCGAAGATCAGCAGGTCGGAGTCGTCGAGGTTGAGGTAGGCGAACAGGCGGCTCTTCTCGAATACGTAGTCCGCGACCAGGGTGTCCGCGAAGAGTTTCCGCTGCACCAGTTCACGCTGCTGGCGATAGCGGGAGAGCAGGAAGAACAGCTCCGTCTGAAACGCCGAGTGCGCCTTGCCGTCGTAGAAGGGCTTCAGGAAGGGGTTTTCCTCCCACTCCTCCAGCACCTGGGTGGCGTCGAGCCGTTCGGCCAGAGCCTCCACCAGGGTGGTTTTTCCAACGCCGATCACACCCTCCACGGCGATATAGCGGAACTTCATGCCTTTCGTGGCATTCTAAGGTGGTTCATTCGGCATATCGCGGCTCGCCGCCGCGGCCCCGTAAAGTTCAACTGCAATGGCTCGAAAACCCGAGGGCGACAAGAGGCGCCAGATCCTCGAGGCCGCGGTCTCGGTCTTCGCCCAGAAGGGCTACTTCACCGCGCGGATCAGCGACATCGCGAGCGGCGCGGGGGTGGCCGACGGCACCATCTACCTCTACTTCAAGAACAAGGAGGACATCATCGCCTCCGTGTTCGCGCAGGTCATCGAGATCCACATGGCGCGGGCGAAGGCGGAGATCGCGAACGTCCGCACTCCCCGCGAAAAGCTCCTCGCCATCGCGAGGCACCAGTTGACCGCACTCAGCGAGCGCCGGGACGTGGCCATCCTCTTCCAGACCGAGCTGCGGCAGGCGACCCTGATGTCGCGAATCTCCGCCAAGGAGCTGCGCGACTACTTCGATCTGCTCTCCGGGGTCATCGAAGAGGGCCAGAAGCAGGGGGTCTTCCGGCGGGATTTCCCAAGGAGCCTGGTGGTCCAGTCCTTCTTCGGGGCGCTCGACGAACTCGTGACCGCATGGATCCTCTCTCCGACCCACTACAATCTCGTTGATCTGGCCGAGCCCGTGACGGAACTGTTCCTGGGTGGTCTCGCGCCTCGCGGAGGAAAGAAGTGACCGAGACGCTCGCCGAGCTTTTCTACAGCTCAGTCGACCACTATCAGAAGGCCGATCACCTCGAGGTGAAGAAGAACGGCGCGTGGACGCAGATCTCCTCCACCGATATGCGCATCGCCGTCGAGGAGACCGCCGCCGGTTTCGAAGCTCTCGGGCTCAAGACCGCGGACCGCGTGGCCATCCTCGGAGAGAACCGGCCCGAGTGGCTGTACGCGGACCTCGCCACCTTGTGCAGCCGCGCCACCGCGGTCACCATCTACCCCTCGCTGCCCGCCAATCAGATCCTCTACATCCTGAAGGACAGCGGCGCGCGCATCGTGGTGGCATCCAACCAGATCCAGGCCGAGAAGGTCCTCTCCGTGAAGGCGCAGGCCCCCGACCTGCTGCACGTGGTGGTGATGGACGACACCGCGGTCATGGGGACGCAGACGCTTTCGTCGGTGCGCGAGGTGGGACGACGCGCCCTCGCCCTCGACAAGGATCTGATCCGTCGCCGCGCGGCCACGGTGCGGCCCGACGATCTCGCCACCCTCATCTACACCTCGGGCACCACCGGCGATCCCAAGGGCGTGATGCTCACCCACGCGAACCTCGGCTCGAACATCGAGACCTGCGCCGCGGAGATCTTCTCCATCCTCGGTCCCGCCGATTCGGTACTCTCCTTCCTGCCCCTGTGCCACGTGTTCGAGCGCATGGGCGGGGAGTTCGTGATGCTGAAGCGAGGCTGCACCATCGCCTACGCCGAGTCGTTCGACAAGGTCCCCCAGAACCTGCTCGAAATCAAACCCACCATCCTCATCTCCGTGCCGAGGCTCTACGAGAAGGTGATGGGGCGGGTGCGGGACAAGGTGGCCACCGCTCCGCCCCTCCGCCGGAAGCTCTTCGCCTTCGCCGAGGCCACCGGCCGCGCCGCCTTCGAGGCGAAGCAGCGGGGCGAGACCCTCTCTCCCTGGCTCGCCCTCAAGCTCGCGGTGGCCGAGCGCCTGGTTCTGCGCACCGTTCGCGCCGGGCTCGGCGGCTGCATCAAGATCGCGGTGTCCGGCGGCGCCGCCCTGCCGAAGGAAATCGGCCTGTTCTTCGGCTCCATGGGCCTGCCCATCCTCGAGGGCTACGGCCTCACCGAGACCTCGCCGGTCATCTCCGTCAACACGCCCCGAAACAACCGGGTGGGCAGCGTGGGCAAGCCGATCGCCGGCATCGAGGTGAGGATCGCGGTGGACGGCGAGATCTGTGTGCGCGGCCCGAACGTGATGGCGGGCTATTACAACAAGCCCGAGGCCACCGCCGAGGTCATCGACCACGAGGGCTTCTTCCACACCGGCGACATCGGCAGGCTCGACGAAGACGGTTACCTCTACATCACCGACCGCAAGAAGGACCTGATCGTCACCTCCGCGGGAAAGAACATCGCGCCCCAGCCCATCGAGGGTCTCTTCAAGACCCATCCCCTGATCGCGGAGCTCGTGATGGTGGGGAACGGCCACAACTTCCCGGCCGCCCTCGTGGTTCCCAATTTCGAGGCCCTCGGCCGCGCCGCCGCGGCGGCGGGGATCCCGAACGAGTCGCGCGAGGACCTGATCGCCGATCCAAAGGTCATCGAGATCATCGAGCAGGCGATCGCGTCCATGTCCGGCGATCTCGCCCAGTACGAAAAGATCAAGAAGATCACCCTCCTTCCCAAGGACTTCAGCATCGATGCGGGCGAGTTGACGCCCACCCTCAAGGTGAAACGGCGGGTGGTCGAGGCGAAGTACAAGGACCTGATCGACCGGATGTACGCGGGCGGCCATTAATCGAGGTAGAAGTGATGAGCAGCGAAGCCGTTTTGACCGCAGCCGCCAAGGGCGGAGATTTCCTCGTCGAAGATCGCGCCCCCCGCGAGATCTTCACTCCCGAGGACTACACCGACGAGCAGAACATGCTCGCCCAGACCGCGCGGGACTTCATGCAGAAGGACATCCTGCCCAAGACCGCGGACATCCTGAAGCTCAACTACGAGGTCATCCGCGAGTTGATGCGCAAGGCCGGCGAGATCGGTCTCCTCGCCATCGAAGTGCCGGAGGAGCACGGCGGCCTCGCCCTCGGCAAGGTCACGGGGGCGCTCGCCTCCGAGATCTCGGCCATGGAGGGAAGCTGGGCGGTCACGTTCATGGGCCACACCGGCATCGGCACCCTGCCCATCACCTACTTCGGCACCGATGCGCAGAAGGCGAAGTACCTGCCGAAGTTCGGCACCGGAGAGTGGATCAGCTCGTACTCGCTCTCCGAGGCCTCGTCCGCGTCCGACGCCATGAACGCGAAGGCGCGCGCCGTCCTCTCGCCCGACGGGAAGAGCTGGATCCTGAACGGCGAGAAGATGTGGCTCACCAACGGCGGCTTCGCCGATGTCTACATCACCTTCGCCAAGGTCGACGGCGAGCACTTCTCCGCCTTCATCATCGACAAGGGCACGCCCGGGGTGACCCTCGGGCCCGAGGAGCGCAAGCTCGGCATCAAGGGCAGCTCCACGCGCGGCCTGATCCTCCAGGACGCGGTGATCCCCAAGGACAATCTCCTCGGCGAGATCGGCAAGGGCGCCAAGATCGCGTTCAACATCCTCAATGTCGGCCGGTTCAAGCTGGGTGCGGGGTGCACCGGCGGTTCGAAGGTGGCGCTCAAGGCGGCCTGCGAGTACGCCAAGGAGCGCGCGGCCTTCGGCAAGAAGATCGCGGACTTCGGTCTGATCCAGTCGAAGATCGGCGAGGCTACCGCGCGCATCTTCGCGTCCGAATCGATGGTCTACCGCACCGCGGGGATGATCGACGCGAACCTCGAAGGCGCTCACGACAATGCCACGGCACTCAAGCGCATCGAGGAGTACGACGCGGAGTGCTCGATGGTGAAGATCTTCTGCTCGGAGGTCCTCGACTACGTCACCGACGAGGCCGTGCAGATCCTCGGGGGCGCGGGCTACGTCGAGGATTACCCGGTGGAGCGGTTCTACCGCGACGCGCGCATCAACCGCATCTTCGAGGGCACAAACGAGATCAACCGTCTGCTCGTGCCCGGACGCCTGGTGCGTCGCGCGCTCAGCGGCGCTCTGCCGCTTTTCGACGCGGCCATGGCTCTTCTCGACGAGCCTCGTCCCGAGGGCCGTCCCTCCGCGGACGACCACGGCTTCCTCGGCGCCGAGGTCCGGCTCGCCAAAGGGGCGAAGAAGATCTCGCTCATGCTGATGGGCCTCGCCGCCCAGAAGTTCCAGGCGAAGCTCGCCGATCAGCAGGAGGTGATGGGGTACTGCGCCGACGTGGTGACGGAGACCTACGCGCTCGAAAGCGCGCTGCTGCGCACCCAGAAGAAGGCCGCGCGCGACGGTGAGGCGGCGGCCGGGCCCTTCGCCATGGCCCTCAAGGTCTTCGCCGAGGGTGCGGTGAGCCGGATCGAAGCCGCGGCCCGCCAGGCCCTGCCCACCATCGAAAGCGGCGACATGCTCGCCACCTGCATGGAAGGCGTCGCCCGCTTCACCGACCGTCAGCCCCTCGCCACCATCCCGATGCGCCGTTCGCTCGCGGTGATGACCCTCGAAAAAAACGGCTATCCGTTCTAAGGCCGTCACCCCGGGCGCGCAGCCTGGCCTTGGGCCACGAAAGCCGGGGCCCACCAACCACTACCCCGCCTCGCACAACAGAAAGGGATAGTGGGAGGTGGATCCCGGCTTTCGCCGGGATGACGGCAGGGACGCCGCGCTGACGGCCGCGACGCCGGGATGACGGCGGGGGACGCCGGGATGAAGACACTGCGGAGCACGGGGCGGCGGCGTTAGGACCCCGTCGGGCGCACCCTCCCCTTAGCGTGCGGGTGGAATGAAGCAGCCATGCGTCTACCTCCTCGCCAGCCAACGCACCGGGACGCTCTACACCGGCGTCACCTCCGAGCTCATCAAGCGCGTGGCCGAGCATCGAAGCGACAGCAGACCAGGCTTTACGCGGGAGTATGGGGTGCATCGCCTGGTCTGGTTCGAACCGCACGCGCTCATGGAGTCCGCCATCCGCCGGGAGAAGGCGATGAAGAACTGGAAGCGCGCCTGGAAGGTGGAGCTGATCGAGAAGACGAATCCCGAGTGGCGGGACCTCTATCCCCAGCTCGCAAGAAGTTGAGTCGTCACCCCGGGCGCGTAGCCTCCCCGGGGGACGAAAGCCGGGGCCACGAGCCACTACCCCGCCTCGCAAGACGTTGAGTCGTCACCCCGGCGAAAGCCGGGGCCCACCAGCCACTACCCCGCCTTGCCCAAAAGGAAGGGATAGTTGGAGGTGGATCCCGGCTTTCGCCGGGATGACGGCCCGGGGGGGCGCCGGGATGACGGTCCGGGGGGGCGCCGGGATGACGGCCCGGGGGGGGGCGCCGGGATGACGGCTGGGGGGGACGCCGGGATGACGGCCCGACGACGAGCGGCCGTCGAAGCTAGATGAACTCGATGACCTTTCGCTCTGCGAGTCTCGAGAAGATCAGCATGGCCTCGTCCTCGGGCATGGGGCAGATCTTCAGGATCGACTGAACGTCCCACTCGCCGTTCAAGCGTGAGAGCACGAAGCCCTCGCGCGGGTCGAATCTCTCCTTGGTGAGGTCGGCGAGCGAGACCATCAGCCGCGGAATCTTGTTGCGGGGCACCAGGCGCAAAGACCGCGTGCGCCCGCGAGCCTCGATGGCGATCACCAGGCCTTTCTTCGCGTGCTGGTTGAGCGGGTCGAGCTTCAGCACCGCCTCGTAGTTCTGCAGCGCGGTGTCGAAGTCGCCCTCGTCCATGGCCCGGCTGGCCGCGGCGAGGCCGCGCTGGATGCGGACCACGGTCTCCACGGAGTCTATGGTCATTCCGGGCGTCTCCACTTCGATGAGGCCGCGCCCGTGCATCTCGTACAGCATCTGGGTGGTGTCGAACACGGTGCGCCGCAGCGCGAAGGCGATCTCGGTGACGGTCTTCCCCTCCGAACACAGGAGCAGGACCTCGTGGTCCAGGGGATTCTCCGGCTGCCCGAGCGCTCGCAGGGTGGACCCGGTGGAGGGAATGACCTCGCGCATCCGCTCCCACTCGTCGATCCGGCGCATGCCCTCCATGATCACGCTGGTGACGTCGATGTCCACCGGGAACGGCACGTTCCTCTCGAGCTCGCCGTCCTTGAACTCGAAGTGGCCCTCGGTCCAGTGGAACAGGTCGTAGAAGGTCTCCTCGGCCTTGTGCACGAGCATCCGGAGCAGGTCCTCGTCCTTGAGAATGGCGCTCTCCACGAGCAGCGCGCCCAGGGGCCGGCCCTCGGTCTCCTGGATCAGGAGGGTGCGAAACAGCTGCTCCTCGGAGACCAGGCGATCGCGGACCAGGAACTGGCCGAGCGATTCGCGCGGGTCGTTCGACCACGAGGAATGGATCGAGCCGCCCAGGAACGAGATCCGCTTCTCGACCGCGCCGCGGCTCACGTGCAGGGTTCCCGTCTTGCGGCCCTGCGACACCCACTGAAGGATGTCCGCCAGGGCCATGGTTCCGAGTTCGCCTTTAAGGCTCACTTAAGGCCACCGTAGGTCGCCTGTGATCTCCGTCCGAAGTAGAGATAGTCGCGCCAGGTGGGATGCGCGAACCGGTTCGAGAAGATGAGGGCGAGGGCCCGGGGAAGGTCGGGCCGTCGAGGTTTCCGGATGAGTTTCATGCCGCGTTCCTCGGGGAGGCGATCGCCCTTCCGGCGGTTGCACTCGATGCAGCAGGTGACGATGTTCTCCCAGGTCTTGAGCCCGCCCCTCGCCACCGGCACCACGTGGTCGAAGGTCAGCCGGGAAGGATCGAACTCGCTGCCACAGTACTGGCAGCGATGCTCGTCGCGGGCGTAGACGTTGGCCCGCGAGAAAGGCACTTCCGAGAAGATTCGCCGAAGACGCACGTGGCGAAGGAGCCTTAGAACCGAGGGGAGGGGCACATGGGCCTTCACCCCGCGAATGAAGCGTTCATAGTTCGCGACGACTTCGACTTTGCCCTGGTAGAGCAGGGTCATGGCGCGCTGCCACGACACCACGCCCAGGGGCTCGTAGGTCGCGTTCAGAACCAGAGTCTGCTCCATAGTTCAAAGTCCAGGGGACAGAATATCTGACCCTCGCCTCAGGTGGTCCAGGCCTCCCGATGCACGGTGGCCCGGTCGACCCGCGACCACACGATTTCGTGGCCGAGCCCCGGGCCTTTCGGCACCTTGATGAGGCCGTTCGAATCGACGGTGACTCCAGGCTCGATCAGGTCTTCCTCGAAGTAGCGGGCCGAGGCCGAGGTGTCCCCGGGAAGGGTGAAGCCCGGGAGAGTCTGCAGGTGGACGTTCATGAGGCGGCCGATTCCCGACTCCAGCATGCCCCCGCACCACACCGGAACCCCGCGCTCCGCGCAGGTCGCCTGGATGCGGCGCGAGTTCAGGAGGCCCCCCACGCGCCCCGCCTTGATGTTGATGATCCGGCAGGCGCCGATGGAGATGGCGCTTCTCGCCGCGGCGTCGCTCGTGATCGACTCGTCGAGACAGATCGGGGTCTTGAGCATCGGCTGGAGCTTGCCGTGCTCGACCATGTCGTTCCAGGCGAGAGGCTGTTCGATCATCATCAGGTCGAAATCGTCGAAGGCGCGCAGGATGTCGGCATCTTCGAGGGTGTACGCGCTGTTGGCGTCGACCATGAGCCGGATCTTCGGAAACTCTTTTCGAATGGCGCGGACGAGATCCACGTCCTTGCCGGGCTTGATCTTGATCTTGATCCGCTGATAGCCCGCGGCCACTTCGATGCTCACCCGTTTCAGCAGCGCGGGGATGTCTTCCTGCAGACCGATGGAGACCCCGGCGGGAATGGTGTCCTTCGCCTCGCCCCCGAGCGCGGCGGAGAGCGACTCGCCCCGCGCGTTCGCGAACAGATCCCAGATCGCCATCTCGAGCGTGGCCTTCGCCATCTCGTGGCCGCGGATCGCGGCGAAGAGCGCGTCGGTCTCGACCGGAGACTCGAAGGTGTGCGCGAGGACGAGGGGGGCGAGGAAGTCCTTGATCACGTGAGCGACCGTGCCGTTCGTCTCGGGGAGATAGAAAGGATCCACCTCGGCCACGCATTCGCCCGTGCCCGAAGCCCCGTCCGCGGTGAAGACCCGCGCGAGCAGGAACGATTTCTCCGTCATCGCTCCGAACGAGGTCTCGAACCGGAACCGCAGCGGCATCTTCAAGTGCCGAAGCTCGATGCGAACGACACGGAGCTTCATGCTCACCGTCCGCCCGGCAAGGCGCACTTCGCGCACTTGCCATAGACCTGATGCTTATGCCCTTCGATGTGGAAGCCGATCTTTCGCGCCTCTTCGCCCTGGAGGTTCTCGATCTCGTCGGAAGTGAATTCGAAGATCGAGCCGCAGGCGGTGCAGATGAAGTGGTCGTGGTGCCGTCGGTTCAGTTCGCGCTCGAAGCGGGTTTCGCCTTGCAGCACCAAAGTCTGCGCGAGGCCGGCGCTTTCGAGAAGTTTGAGGGTGCGGTACACCGTGGTTCGCCCGATGCCGGGCGATTTGCGGCGCACCATGTTGTAGAGGTCATCGACGGAGAGATGCTTGTTGGAGGCGAGGAACGCGCTCACTACCGCGTCGCGTCGCGAACTCCGATTCAGTCCACGGCGCTTGAGATGCGCGTTGAGGACGTCGATTTCATCAGCAAATACTCTTTGCATTGAACAAGTTAAACTATACTTTAACGAACGGGGATTGTTCTGGGTCAAGTGGCGGGGTGAGTCGGCTCACAGCCCTACTTCTTCTGACTCAAGGGGTTCGCATAGAGTAGGCACTCTACTTCCTTCACATTTCTGCTGTTTTTCCCTGATTCCAACGCGGTTTCCGCTCGAAATCGCAGGACCTTCATCCCCTGATCCACCGCCCCGTGACCAAGATCAATCGCTCCTTCTGGATCGTCGCGGCGCTGACCGTGGTGGCGCTGGTGCCTCTGTACGGAGACCCGCGCCGGTCGCCGGTGACCCACTCCGAGTGGGCGCGAATGATGATGCGAAGCCTCGGCTTCGACGAAAGCCTCCCGGCCATGGACAGCGCCGACGATATCTTCCGCGCCCTGGCCTGGAAGGATCAGAGAAACCTGATGGCTTCCGAGTACAAGCGGGGAACCGCGGTCACGAGGCGCGGCGATTTCGTGGACACGGGCTCGGAGATCGGTGAGGTCGCCTTCGACCTCGCCGTCGTGCGAAGCGGCGACTACAACGTGCGGCTGCGTCTTCGCGGCGACCCCGACAAGCCGTTTCAGGTGGAGATTCGCAAGGACGGCCAGGTCGACGCCGTGGGGACTTACCGGCCCACCGGCAGCGGCCCCGAATATGTCTCGGTGGACCTCGGCTGGATCAAGATGGAGCCGGGGAATCACACGCTGTCGGTGAGCCTGCCCCCCGACTCGTCCCTCGAGTCCATTCAGGTTTCGCCTCCCTGCCTGAGCCCGATCGAGCCTATCGGCGGCTGGCGCGCTCCGGCGCTCACCACCGACGAGGACCTGGCCGTGACCATGCTGCAGGCTCTCGAACTGGAGAGCGAGCTTCCGCCCGCGGACGAGCCGATCGAGGCGCGCGCGGGAGGCTTCGACATCCTGGCCCCGGAGTCACGGATGACCGAGGGCGGGAACGAGGCCGACGACTTCCAGCTCACCGCCACGTTCGAGGGCCTTCACGCCATCATCTACGTGGAAGTTCCGGTGGCGGGCCTGTACTCGGTTTCGGCTCTTACCACCACCGGCGATGGCCAGACCTGGATCGCCGACTCCTGCCGCCGCAGCGATGTCTGTCCCACCGCCGATGTGGCCCCGAAGTGGCGCACCCTCCTCACCAGCGAGTTCAACGTCGGCCGGCATTCGTTCGCCGTCCTCCTCACCAACGGCGCCTCGGTGGCGAAGATCCGGCTACAGCGCCTCAAGACCGCGCCCGAGGATTACGTGGCCGCGCTCGAGCGCGTCGGTTTCCGCGTGGGTTCGAAGGGACCCATCTCAAGGGACAAGGCGCGTGAAGCTATGGAATGGCTGAAGGACCGCTGGAAGCAGAAGCTCCTGACCGATCCCGCGTGCGTGATTCAAGCGCCGGTGGGTCGGGTGGCGGGGGCTCCCGGCCAGATCGCGGGCGGTCTGACCCTGTCGCCGGGCGTCGTAACTCCTCCCGGCGTCACGCCACCCGTGAATCCTCCCACCGGCCCGCCGGTTGGCCCGCCCCTGCCGCCCCCGCTGCCGCCAACCACGCAGCCCCCCGCGCCTCCGGTTCTGCCCGTCAGGTAGCGCGGGCTGGTCGTGGCTCGACGGGGTTGCTTCCTCGCGCTCCAAAACGGACTGGCTCGTCGCAATGACGTGAGTGTGGGACAGACGGACAGCACGGGCTTGGGGGTGGGGCGCCCTGCTAGGCTACCGGGCGGGCCTGTAGTTCAGCGGTTAGAACCGCCGGCTCATAACCGGTAAGTCCCGGGTTCGAATCCCGGCGGGCCCACCACTCGTTCCGCGAGGGTTCTCTCCAAGGCCGGTCTTGGACAGAACCGCGGCGTTACGCGAGCCGCGATGCGACGACTTCGATCTCCACCGACACGCCCTTGGGCAAAGCGGCGGCCTGCACCGTGGATCGCGCCGGCGGATGCTCGGTGAACGCGGTCGCATAGACCGCGTTCATCCGCGGAAAGAGCGCGAGGTCCTTCATGAACACCGTGGTCTTCACCACGTGGCGGAAGGCGAGGCCCTCGGATTCGAGTACCGCGCGGATGTTCTCGAGCACCTGGGCGGTCGCCGCTTCGATGTCCGTGTCGACGAGTTCGCCGGTCTTCGGATCGAGGGGAATCTGGCCGGAGAGGAACAGCAGGTCGCCCACGCCGACCGCCTGCGAGTAGGGGCCGATGGGCGCGGGGGCCTTGTCGGTCAGAACGATCTTCTTGGGCATCTGTCCAGGTCTCCTATTGGGGCGCGTCGGCGAGAGATGTTCTCTCCACCCGGGCCACGCCGGAAATGTCTTTCACCGAACGCACCAGGGCCTTGAGATGGTCGAGGTCGCGAACCCGGACCACGAGGTCCACCATGCCGGGACGGTCGTCGTAGGTCCGCGCTTCCGCGCGACGGATGTCGCCGCCCTTGTCGGAAACCGCGGTGGTCATGGCCGCAAGCAGTCCGGGCCGGTCGTGAACTTCGACGCTGAGACGCACCGGGTAGGTCTCCCCGGGAGTCGCGTCCCATGAAACCGGCACGCGGCGCTGCGAGTCCACCATCGCGTTCTTCACGTTGGGGCAGTTCACCGCGTGCACGGACACGCCCTGGCCGCGCGTGATGTAGCCGATGATGGGGTCTCCCTGAATCGGCGAGCAGCAGCGCGCGCGGTAGACGAGGAGATGATCGACGCCCTGCACGGAAATGCGCGCGTCGCCCGGCGTCACCGAACGATGCGGACGAGGCGCCGGGGTCTGAGGCTTGCCGCGCAGCTCGGGCGGGGTCAGCTTCTCCACCAGAGCCGCCGCGTCGAGCCTTCCGAAGCCCACCGAGGAGAGGACCTCGTCGAATCGCCCCCCCACGCCCAGCTCGCGGCCGAGTGCTTCGATCCTCGCCGTCTCCTCTTCGATGGTCTTCCCGCGCAACGGGGACTTCTTCCATTCGCGCTCGATGAGGCGGCGGCCGAGGTCGCGCGCCTGCTGTCTCTCCGCGACATGGAGATCGTGCTTGATCCTCGATCGCGCCCGCGACGTGACCGCGAAGTTCAGCCAGTCGCGGCTGGGGTGATGGCCGGGCGCGGTCAGGATCTCGACGATGTCCCCGTTCTTGAGTTTGGTGCGCAGGGGAACGATCCGGCCGCCCACCCGCGCGCCCACGCAGCGTCTTCCCACCTCGGAGTGAATGGCGAAGGCGAAGTCGATGGGCGTGGCGCCCCGAGGGAGCGTGCGCACCGCCCCCTTGGGGGTGAAGCAGTAGACCTCTTCCGGGTAGAGGTCGAGCTTGAGCGAGCTCATCAGCTCCTTGGGGTCCTGAACGTCCTCGAGGAGCTGCCGCAGCCAGGCGAAGGTCTCGTCGTCCTGGGACGCGGGCTGGCCCTCCTTGTACTTCCAGTGCGCGGCGATGCCTTCCTCGGCGATCCGGTGCATCTCCTCGGTGCGGATCTGGACCTCGAAGGGCATCCCGTGATCGCCCACGAGGGTGGTGTGCAAGGAGCGATAGCCGTTCGGCCGCGGTATGGCGATCAAATCCTTGATCCGTCCGGGTACGGGCTTGAGCGCGTGGTGGAGGAGACCGAGTACCGCGTAGCAGTCCGCTACCGACTTCACCACCACGCGCAGGGCGATGAAGTCGTACAGCTCGTCGAGATCGATCTTCTGGCGGATGAGCTTCTGATGGATGGAGAACAGACGCTTCACCCGGCCGTCGATCCGAGCCTCGATGTGCGCTTCGGCGATGAGATCCTTGATCACCCCGCTCATGCGCGCGATGACCGCGTCCGCGTCCTTGCGCCGCGCGGCCACGCGTTTGGTCAGGTCCTTGTAGGCCTCGGGCTCCAGGTGCTGGAAGGCAAGATCCTCGAGCTCGTTCTTGATGCGGCTCATGCCCAGGCGGCCGGCGAGGGCCGCGTAGATCTCCATGGTCTCCTGGGAGATGCGGATCCGCTTGTCCTCGGCGAGGTGCTCGAGCGTGCGCATGTTGTGGAGGCGGTCGGCAAGCTTCACCAGGATCACACGCACGTCGTCGACCATGGCGAGGAGCAGTTTGCGGAAACTCTCGGCGTGACGCTCCTCCACCGACGAGAAGGAGATCTGCGAGATCTTGGTGAGACCCTCGACGATGTGAAGGACCACCGGCCCGAATTTCTCTTCGATCTCTTTGGGGGTCGCGAGGGTGTCCTCGAGCGCGTCGTGGAGGAGGCCCACCGTGACCGTGATGGGGTCGAGACGCCACGAGGCGAGGATGCTCGCGACCTCGAGGGGGTGGGACAGATACGGCTCGCCGCTCGCCCGGACCTGGCCCTTGTGGGCCACCGCGGAGAACACGTAGGCGCGGCGCAACACGTCGAGATCGGCCCCGGGATGGTGGAGCTGAACGGTCTCGGCGATCTCTTCGAAGCGGATCATGGTGTCGAACCAACCCTAATTATGGCGCTCAGCGGCCCCCGCTGCCCATACGCCACTTCGTCACCCCGGCGAAAGCCGGGGTCCACTTCCCAACGATCAAGTTGATTGGGCCGGGGCGGTGGGACGTGGGCCCCGGCTTTCGCCGGGGTGACGTGAGG
>JBGATM010000054.1:13789-14070 GCA_044229175.1 Vicinamibacteria bacterium
CCCATATTTTTTTTGGGGCGTGGGTGGGGGTTTGGGGCCCCCGCCTTGCCCCGGGGTGACGAGAGGAACAAGGGGCGGATAGTTGGGGGTGGCGTTCAGTGTGGACCCGGTCCGGAGGTTGGTCGCTGCACAATCGCCCGATGGACGAACGAACCCTCCGTATCCTTACCCTGGCCCGCTTGCCTGGCTTCGGGGCCCGAAAGATCGCGAGCCTCGTCAAGGCCGGCGGGGTCGACGAGCTCATCGACAAGCCTCGCCGGTTCGCGGAACTGATCGGCGAG
>JBGATM010000055.1:0-13924 GCA_044229175.1 Vicinamibacteria bacterium
TCCTCGAGAGACGTTAGACTGGCTGAAACCAGCGGAGGTCTTTGGTCAAAGTGTTGCGACGACCGATTGAAGACAAGAGGTCTTGAACAGGCACGATGCATCACGGGTGGAACACACGATGAGAGTCGCTGCGATCTTCCTGGTTGGCCTTTTCTCGGCGTGCGCCCCAGGAGCACGAGAGGTTGACGACGTTCGGGAGGCAACCTTCCGCCACCTCTTTACAAAGGATGGGTCCGCCCACCCGCAGTCAGCAAAGGTGTACTGCCTGTCCGTAGATGGCCAAGATCCCACCGCGGACTTCATGGCACGATTTGCGGGCAACCGGCCTCCTGTGAAGAAGGGATCCCTTTGTTCAGAGTCCACGGGACAAGGGGTCCTCGACAAGGAGACGGGCGAGCGGGGCATTGCGTTTCGGCTAGCGAAGGTGACCATCAAATGGGGATCCCGCGCGGAGGTTGAGGGCGGGTACTTCGAGCACGGCTTCAGTGCCGGCTCCCACATCTATCATCTTGAGAAGGTGGGCGGTGTGTGGAGGGTCGTCAAGGCCGTGCAAGGCGGGCCCTTGGTATGAGTCTGGCGGGGGTGGTGCTGTTCAACAAAGAATGTGAACGGACGAGGTCCACGCAGACGACCGCTCCAGAGCATGGCTAGCGAGGGTGGGTCGCCCAAATGATCATGCCGCACAACAAACACGTTGCACCTGACAAGGCGCGAAGTTGTGCCCACTTCGCGGGCGCAAGCCGGTCGCCAATACGCCAGGAAGAATGATGAGGCCGTCCATGACCGTCCATCGCGGGCTGCTGGTCGTTGCCTTCACCACCGAGTGACGCCCTTGATACAAAAAGGATTCGGCGTATCCTGGCAACACATTGAACGCAGTCCTGCAATCGAGGAGAACACTCGCATGGGCGCACGCGTCCTCGTGGTCGTGGGATCAATAGCGGTTTTCACTCTTGCCATCGTCGCGTGCGCGGCCACGGAGAAGCGCGAAGCGTGCGACGACTGCGGCGAGAGCGGGCGGGGTCTCGTCCTTCCGATTCCGACCCAGATCGACCTCGCTCGAAGCGCTCTTGACGACAAGCGCTACCGAAGTGCCATCGCCGTGACGGATTTTACTTTGAATGTGGATCCCCACAATCCTGAGGCTCTCGGAATCCGCGAGCAGGCGGAGAGCGCCCTACGGGAAATCGCGACCTCAGTCGCCCGCACCCGGGAGGCGATGGCGCGGGGCGATTCAGCCCGGGCCTCGACGGCGCTGGACCGAGTGATAGTGCTTGATCCCAAGAACCCGATCGTCGCCGAACTCTCGCGCAGGTTGAACGCCAACTTCTCAACGCGTGCCGCAGCAGCCAGATCGGAAATGGAGAAGGCGCGATCCTTGGCTTTGGCCAAGAAGGGAGCGGATCAAGCTGCAGCGTTTGCCGAGGGCGAGAAGTTCTCCACTATCGCCGGACAAAGCCTGGCCGGTCGGCAATTCACACTCGCCACCCAAGCCTTCGTGCAGGCACGCGACGCATACGACCGAGCGCGGCGGGCCATCGAGGACGACGAGAGGAGGACGGCGCGGGCACATCCGGCTATGGCCGAGGCCCCGCCACTGCCGTCAACGGTCATCCGCGACTGCTCTTGGAACCTGGAAGCGCATGCCTGGGTGGACTCAGACAGCAACGGGGTTTGGGACAAACAGGAAGAGCCACTCCCGGGTGTGCAGTTCCGCTTTCGCGAATCCGGGTTCGGCGTGAGCGACAATCGTGGAATCGCGCGTTTGTCGGCTTTGTTCACGGGTTGCGAGGCGCCGGACGTGGCCGTGTCCGCTCTACCGCCACCATCCTACGAACCAACAACGAAGCAGCCGCTACTGGTGCGGGGCGTGGGAGACGCCGGCAAGGCTCGATTCGGGTTTCGTCATGTTCGCTGAATGTCGACTTGGGCGGGCGACCCCACAAGGGCGATATGAGCAAATGAGAAAGGTCGCACGCAATCACGATCCGTCCAACATTGCGTTGGAACCGGCGAGCAGCGGTCTTCCGTTGCCTGCTCGCGGCTCAGCCCAGTGTTAGACGCGCATAGAGGTCGACAATGAAACGGCTATCAACGTTCGCTCTCGCGGCGATTCTGGGACTCTCGGGCGACGCCAGCGCCACCTCAGTGATTAAGTTGGCCACGATGGGCGACCTTGCTCAAGCGTGGATTGGTACAGACTTTGAGGTGTTCTGCCGCCTCGATCTCGACAAACAAGGGAGAGGGTTGTTCACCATGCAGTGGCAGACCGACAGTCCGGCGCTGGCATATCGCGTTAGCAAGACGTCGCTGTCCACGTCCGTAAACTCTGCTGGCGACAACCTAGAGTTTGTCCTTGTGCCGATCGGCTCAACAACTCAACCCATATATCTAAGCGGCTACGCCTTGCCGTCAAGCATCCGTCTCAGCATAGGCAAGTCGTCGAACCCCAAGCGGTATAAGGTCGTCGTGGGTCTTCACTCAGAGGCATGGTTCACGGCAAGACTGAAAGCGGTCACTGAACGTGCGCTGTTCGAACGGCGCAATCAGAAATGAGCGTGGCGTCCAACAATCGGATGAACCCGACAAGGTCCGCGCCGCAGACGGACCGTCGCGGCCCTTGCAGGTCATCCGCGTGTTCTGCGCGCGTAGGTGTGTGGCCGATGGTTCGCCCGCGATGCTGAACCTGGGTCTCTGGTCGGGCGGCATCGTCCTGCTCCTGCTCATCCTCAATCTGGCCCAAACCACGGGGCGACCCACCGGGTCCGTGTTTCGCCGTAGTTGGAGCGGGAGCTTTGCGGAAGGCCTCGCCAAAGGGGTTCAGGAGGCGATCCTGGAGGTCCAGGCCATCGAGCAGCCAGAGAAGCGATACTCGCGGAACGAGCACAAGGCGACCAGGATCTTCGCCGACGACAGCGGTGGACCCGACGACCCAGGCAAGGCATCTCGTCGTGTGCAATCATCGAAAGCAGGGCCGCAAACCAGTTCCAAAGGCAGTCACGCCGAAGGCGAGGAGTGAGGATCGACCAGCAGCCGCGGAAGAAAGAATTGGAGCGGAGGAGGTCCGCTAGATGACCGGCGCAGTCTTCTACGGGCCTGAAGGGAGGGGTAAGGTCATGAGCAAGTCGCTCTCGCCCGTCTCCGTGTTGATCCTTCTTGTCCCCATCCTCCTCACAGGCTGTGGCGGAGCGGATGCACAGCCAAAACCCGGGGACCGCCCCGGTCAAGAGCCGCTGATTGTCGAGGCGGTTCTCCGATACGGGATCCACCAATTCAGCCCGGGTGCCGAAAGCGGCTTGTGTGTCGGCGTCTCAGAAGGAGGCACGCCGACGGATCCTGCTCCCTCCATCATGCGACGGCTCGTCGATACGAAGGCTCACCCGCAATCGGCATGCAAAGGGAGAAACACCCTGATAGTCGGGCAGGTCGATTGGTTGCGCGATGACGAGGTTCGGGTGATGACGAGCTACCTTCAAAGCTCACAGGGCGAGAAGCGCCTCGCATACCGCGTCATCCGAGAAGATGATCATTGGGTGTGCGTTGGGCCGATTCTGTTGTTGGATCCACTGTAGCGGGTCCTTGAGGCCTTCTGGGGCACGACTCGCCACGGGGCGCGGGGACCACGCGGGCGGAGGCCAAAGCACCGTTCCCGAACGGAGTGGGGCCCGAGGCTCCTCTGAATCAAGGCGGGGCGGTCAGCCCCGCTCCATTCATTGAAGACGACATTGGGCCCCACGCATGTGAGGGAACGCCCGGGTGCTTCGGCCGGAGCATCACCACGCAGTCGCGGCGTTCATGCTTCAGTTCGACGAGGGGCGCAGCTTGCGGAAATAGTCGCGCCAGGCCTGGGAGCGGTAGCGGATTACCTTGAGGAGGGAGAGGTCGACGCGCTGCGCCTCGCCGAGCGGCTCGGCGTCGTAGAGGTCGAAGCCGTCGGGCTGGAACGACAGGGTCAGGTACTGGCCGTACTGGACCGCGTTCTGCATGTCCTCGAAGCTCGGGACGTCGCCGCCGACCCAGTCGCCGTTCGCGTCGTGGGGCGCGTGGGTGTGCCAGCCGCCCACGTAGCGTCCCTTCCAGTCGGAGCCGGTGACGAGGGCGAACTGCTCCTCCGGGCCGAGCGAGTAGGTGGGAGCGGCGTTTTGAGCGACGGTCAGGAGAGCCCGGCTCACCTCCTCCGAGCTGCCCGGGGCCCCGAGGCGCAGGCGGGCGACCGCGACCTTAAGCAGGCCGTGGGTATCGATCTGCGCGACCTCGACCGCGCGGCTCTCGCAGAAGGCGGTGATGGCTTGCGGATCGTGGGAGACCTTGACCAGATCCTGGATGGTCGACCATCTCGGGTCGCGCGCTTTCACGAGACGCAGCTCCGTGTCGAGCGTCGCCTCGCCTCCGGTCTCCGGGGTCAGCCATTTCGTCCCGATCCGAACCCCGCGGCGGATCATGGCCTCGAAGATCGCGCGGATGCGATGGATGGAGGCGGGCGAGAGCGTGCCGGCTCGAAGCTGCGCGTGAGTAATGGGATTGTCTTTCGGCGCCGCGAGACCATGCCACTGATCCAGGCGCGCGAGGGTCCGCGCCATCACCGGTGAGATCTTGATCGCGGCCGCGCTCGCGTCTTCGAGGAGCAGGTCGGCGGGGCGCAGGGTCAGAGGGCCAGGATGCGCGCGGAGCCAGGGCACGAGAGCCTGAGCCTCGGCTCCGAGCCCGAACTGGTTGGTGGCGATGAGGAGCGGGAGACCCTCGGTCTTCACCTCCTCCCGGAGCACGATCCTCTGGGTCGGAGGCGCAGCCTTACCCAGAGCACTCGCCCGCAGGAGCAGGAAGATCGCGAACGCCGATCCCGCGATCTTCATGTCGTTTGCGAGGGAGCGACTAGCGCGCCTTCGCCAGCGATTCCACGATGTCGTGCTGGAAGCGTACGAACCGGTACAGCTCCGACTCGAGAATCCGCTCCTGGTCCGAGTGCGCGCCGTAGCCCTTGGGGCCGTCCTCCGCGTCGAGGCCGGGGCCGATGCCGTAACACTGCATTCCCTTCGCGCGCAGGTACGACATGTCGGTGGCGCCCGTGCTCATCATGGGAATCATGGTGGTGTTGTAGTTCTTCTTCACCGACGCCTCGATCGCGACCATGGCTTCCGAGTCGAGACGGGTGGGCGCGAATGAAGGCCGGACGTCGCGGGACGCGTAGGCCACCTCGACGTTCGGGTCGCCGATGACGCCGCGCACGATGTCGAGGAACTTCGCGGGATCTTCGTCGGGCAGGGCGCGGACGTCGAGGGTGGCCTTGGCCTCGGAGGGAATCACGTTCACGCGATAGCCGCCGTTGAGGATGGTGGGGGATACCGAGGTGCGCAGGGTCGAGGCGGTGCGCGGTTCGTTGGTGAGGAACCACTCGTCGACCGCGTCGATGGCCTTCGCGTCGCCCGAGACCACGGCCTTGTACCGCGCGGACTCCTCGCCGGTGGTCACGGTGGCGAGGCGGGTGAAGTAGGCGCGCGTCGTGTCGTTCAGGCGGATCTCCGGCTTCCATGCCCCGATCTTCGCCACCGCGTTCGCGAGGCGCACCACCGCGTTGCTGCGCAAGGGAACCGAGGCATGACCGGAGACGCCGCGCGCGGTTAGTTCGATGGCGCGGGGGATCTTCTCGAGCGTCTGCACCCCCGCGAACTTCACCTGGCCGGACCCGCGCACCACGTTGGCGCCCTCGGCGAAGCAGTACTCGGCGTCGATCTTCGGGAAATGTTGCTCGGCCATGAACTTGATGCCGACGCGCGTGCTTCCTTCCTCGCCGGCCTCCACCAGGAGGATCACGTCGCGATCGAGAGGCACGTTCCGGCGCTTGAGCGAGAGCAGGGTCATGAGGCCCGCGGTCACGTTGTCCTTGTCGTCGACGGTACCGCGGCCGTAGATGTAACCGTCCACCCGCGCGGCGGAGAAGGGGGGCTGGCTCCACTTCTTCTCGTCGATGTTGACGGTGTCGCTGTGGCCCATCATCAGGAGGGGCTTCTTCTTCCCGGAGCCCTTGAGCCGCGCCACCAGATTCGGGCGGTTGGGCTCGACCGCGAAGGTCTCGACCGGGATGCCCTCGGCCTCGAGCACGCCCTTGAGGTACTCGATCACCGGCTTCTCGTTCCCCGGCGGGTCGGTCGAATTCATCCGCACGATGGCCTGGAAATGCCGCAGCGTCTCTTCGTCGGAGAGGGGCGAGGCGGCGGGGGACTGGGCGGAGGCGGTGGCGGCGAGGGCGACCGAAAGGGCGAGGGCGGGCATGAATCTCATGCCCCGGATCGTACCGCGTTCAACCTCGCGCCCGGACGAAGGCCAGGGGGTCAGTCGCGATCCGGTGCGACCACCCCGGGAAGCTCGGCCGCGATCACGCAGTTGCGGCCGGCGTGCTTGGCCTTGTAGAGCGCGGCGTCGGCGCGGCGGAGCGCGGCCTCGATGGTGTCCTCGGCCCCGTGGAACATGGCGATCCCCGCGGAGAAAGTGCATCCCACCTCGACCCCCTCCGCGTCCACCCTGGATTCGGCGAACCGGCTTCGCCAGTGCTCCGCGCGCCCGAGCGCCGAGATGAGAGTCGCGCCGGGAAGAGAGACCACGAACTCTTCACCGCCGAACCGGCAGACCAGGTCCGAGACCCGGATGTCCGCGGAGATCACCCGCGCCAGGTTCTGGAGCACCCGGTCGCCCACGCCGTGGCCGTAGGTGTCGTTGACGGTCTTGAAGTGGTCGAGATCGATGATGAGAAGGGCGAGCGGCTCGTCCTGGCGGATCGCGCGCGCCGCTTCTCGAGCGATCGACTCCTCGAAGTAGCGCCGGTTGTGCAGCTGGGTCAGCGGGTCCCGGATGGTCTGCTCGCGGAGCTGCCGGTTGAGCGATTCGATCTCCTCCACGCGCAGGGCGAGCTCGGCATGCGCCTTCGCCAGCGCCTCCTCGTCCCGTCTCCGCGCGCTCACGTCCTGCTTGATCGCGATGAAATGGGAGACGTGGCCCGAGTCGTCGAGCACGGGCGCGATGGTCTGCTCCTCGTGATACAGCGTGCCGTCCTTGCGCCGGTTGACCATGGTTCCGGTCCAGGTCTCGCCGCCGGTGACCTGCTTCCAGAGGGTTTCGTAGAAGGCCCGGTCGTGTTCGCCCGACTTCAGGATCCGGGTGTGCTGACCGACCAGCTCCTCCGCGTAGTAGCCGGTGATGGCGCAGGCCGCGGGGTTGACCCAGGTGATGTTGCCGTTCCGGTCGGTGATGACCACACCGTTGGCGGCCGAGCGCAGCGCGGTCGCCTGCACGCGCAGGGCATCCATGCCGTGGGTGCGTCCCCGCATGTCCCGGATGACCGCGCACGTCCAGCGCCGCTCGCCCATCAGGACCGGATTCAGTGCGATGTCCACGGGGATGTCGCGGCCGTCGGCGTGGCGGGCGTGCAGGGCCATCCCTTTTCCCATCGACCGCTGATGCGGGTTCTCGAGGTAGGCGTCCCGCAAGGTCCCATGCGCCTGGAAACGATGCGGCACCAGGGTCTCGACCGACCGTCCGAAAAGCTCGGCAGGGGAGTAGCCGAGAAGCGGCTCGCAGGCGGCGTTCGCGAGGATGATCTCGCCCTGCTCGTCCACTACGACGGTGGCATCGAATGCGGTATCGAAAAGCGCGCGGAAGAACTGGCTGTGAGCGTCGGTCAAGGCACCTCGGGAAAGCGGGGATGCTAGCAGAGCCACACGCCGTGACCGGACGCCTTTTCTCGGGTAGCTGACGGAACCGGCGCGCCGCCGCCATGGTAACGGCCGCGGGGGGAGCCGCACTATCGTCCGCGTCTGGTAAGGAGCGGACATGCGAGAAACCCTGAAAGTGGCGGGAAACATCCTGGAGTGCATCGGCGACACGCCTCTGCTCGCGCTGCGTCACGTGGCGCCGAGAAGCGGCGCCCGCATCTTCATCAAGATCGAAAGCGAGAACCCGACGGGAAGCATGAAGGACCGCATGGCCAAGGCCATGATCGAAGCCGCGGAGGCTTCCGGCCGGCTCAAGCCCGGCGGCTCGGTGGTCGAATACACGGGGGGCAGCACCGGGGTCTCCCTGTCGCTGGTGTGCTCGGTGAAGGGCTATCCGCTGCACATCGTGACCTCCGACGCCTTCGCGCGAGAGAAGCTCCAGCACATGGAGTCGCTGGGAGCGACCCTCAAGGTCGTGCCGAGCGAGGGTGGGGGCATGACCGCGAAGCTCACCCGGACCATGATCGAGGAGGCGCGGGTGATCTCGCAGACCCTGGGGAGCTTCTGGACCGACCAGTTCAACAACAAGGACCAGGTAACCGCGTATCACGCCATGGCCGAGGAGATCTGGGCCCAGACCGGCGGACGGGTGGACGCCTTCGTGCACTGCGTCGGCACGGCGGCCTCGCTGCGCGGCAACGCCGTAGGACTGCGCCGGCGCCACCCGAAGGTGAGGATCGTCGCGGTCGAGCCCTCGGAGTCGGCGGTGCTTTCGGGCCGCCCTTCAGGCTCTCACAAGATCGACGGGGTGGGAGCGGGTTTCGTGGTGCCCAACTGGGAGCCGAGCCTGGTCGACCGGATCGAAACCGTATCCACCGACGAGGCGAAGGCGATGGCGGCGCGGCTGGCCCGCGAGGAGGGCCTGTTCGGCGGGACATCCACCGGAGCCAACGTGCTGGCCGCGCTGAGGGTGGCCGAAGAGCTCGGACCGGGTTCCACCGTGGTCACGGTGATGTGCGACACGGGAATGAAATATTTCAGTAAATGACCGGGCGGGCCGCAGGGCCGCCAGGTCATCCCGAGGAGGCCATCGAGAAGCGAACCGACGAGGGATCCGAGCGAAGCGACCCGGTTCAGAACGCGGCGTCGTGGCAGGTGGCGGCGAGCAGCCGGAGGCTGTATCCCTCGCCGGTCAGCAGATCCCAGTGCTCGGAGAAGCGGTTGGTGCCCTTCTTGATCAGCACCTCGTCATCGCCGCTGTAGATGCTGCAGTAGCCCCTCGTCCGGAGCTTCTTGCGCATTTCCGAGAAGTACAGGGGCACGTTCGCGACCTTCCAGCCGCTGTCCGTTCCCGGAGCCCGGCTGCTGAAGTCGAAGATGAGGGGAGTCCCGAGCTGGCGGTCCTGGGCCACCAGTTCGTCGAGGGCGCTGGACACGTCGCCGTCGTACTGGGACCTCGCGCGATCGCAATACGTGTCCTTGCTCGGAGCCAGCTTGCACTCCGGATCCAGGTTGGGGGGCGTCACGATGGGGGGAATCGGTGTGGCCGGGGTGCAGGTCGACATGTACTTGGTCCAGGAGCCTCCGGTTCCGGTAATGATGTCGAACAGTTCGTTGTAGCCGTTCGAGGTGCGGACGTTCAGTTCTTCGCCATCGTAGGCCGCGCACAGCCCCTGCCGGTCGAGAGCGTCGATGATGAGCTTCAGGTAGGCGTTGGGGCTCTGGATCTGGCCGTTTTGAACCACCGCGTAGGTCTCTTTCGAGTCCGGGTCCACCGCCGTCGCGTTCTGCGCGGCCGACACCGCTTCGGCGACCTGTCTCAGAAAGTCGGAGCCTTCCTGACGGCAGCCCGCCGCGGTTCCGGTGGCGGGCGGGAGGGCGCGGCATGAGGAAGGCAGCGACGAGGTCGGGGCCGGGGCGGGGGCCGCGGGTGTGCTCGTGGTCGGGGCGGGAGCGGCCGAAGGCGCCGAAGGTGACGGGGCGGGAGTCGCCGATCCGCACGAGACCGTGAAGACCGCGCCGAACGCGGCCAGAAAGAGGCGGGCTTTCGACATACTGGTTTGAAATCCTCGAGATGGTGCAACGACCATTGACCGCATTCGGGGCCGGGTAGTACTTGTCCCCGGGATTCGGCACCACCCTCACCGGGCGTCCTCCTCATGCTCAGGGGTTGTGCATACTAAAGCCTTCCCCCGCCTTCGGCCGGAGGCGTTTTTGAGCTACGCTTCGCCCACGCTGAGTGGCGGCGAGGCGGCCAACGGAAAGGCGGCGAGTGTGACCAGCGAAATCGACATCGCAACGTGGGCCAAGGAGCACAAGGCCTGCTTTGAAACGAGCCCCCTCACGGAGATGCGCGGTTCGGAGCGGATTCAGGTCGGATACAACGTCGACTTCTACGCCCTCCTGCCCATGGAAAAAGCGCCCGGGGAGGAGCGCCGCGAAGCGGGTGCAGAAATCTGGCAGCAGCTCAAGGCCATCCTGGAGGCCGCGACCCGGGATGGAGGGAAGCAGGCACGCATGGAAATAGAGTCGCAGCGCGTCGGCGCCATCATGCGGCAGCAGAACGACCTGAAGCCGGAGATCAACCTCCGTGCCCGGGTCTTCCACGCGGACGAATACTTCACGGCCGTGACTCCCGCAGAACGCGAACGCCTTCCCGCCTTCGAGA
The DNA here is from genome assembly GCA_044229175.1 of Vicinamibacteria bacterium. Taxonomy (GTDB): domain Bacteria; phylum Acidobacteriota; class Vicinamibacteria; order Fen-336; family JAGNNV01; genus JAGNNV01. The sequence continues at coordinate 10,375 of JBGATM010000055.1, forward strand.
AGAAGCTCGTGGCCCTCGGCCTCAAGCCCGGTCGCTGGTAGGTCGGCGCAAGAGTCGCTCCGAGCCCGGGCGGGCGCTTCGGAACCCCTCATGACTTGTCTGCCTTCTCCCGCCCCGGGTGCCGTGATCGAGAGGGATGCCCTTGTCCGGCCCAGGCTCTGAGTCGAAGAACCGCGTCCTCGACCCGGTGGACCGGATCTTCGAGGTTCTCTTCGCGCTGATCATGGTCCTGGGCTTCACCGGCTCGCTCAGCGTCGCCGAGGCGGGCCGCGACGACATTCGCACCATGCTGCTGGGCGCGCTCGGCTGCAACCTGGCCTGGGGCATCATCGACGGCGTCATGTTCCTCATGGCGCGACTCGCCGAGAGGAGTCAGGGCCTCATGATCTTCCGAGCGGTGCGCGCCGCCACCGATCCCGCGCAAGCCCACCGCCTCATCGCGGGCGCCCTGCCGCCCCTGATCGCGTCCTCCCTGCGGCCCGAGGAGTTCGAGTCGATGAACCAGCGGCTCCGGCAACTGCCCGAGCAGCCGGACCACGCGAGGCTCGACAAGGACGACTGGCTCGGCGCGGTGGCCGTGTTCCTGCTCGTCTTCCTTTCCACGCTTCCGGTGGTCGTGCCCTTCATGGTGATGACGAATGTCGCGCCGGCCCTGCGCGTCTCGAACGCCATCGCGATCTCGATGCTGTTCATCGCCGGCTTCGCTTACGGACGGTATTCCGGGCGACACCCGTGGCGGGTCGGCATCTCCATGGTGCTCCTCGGCGTTGCGCTCGCGGCCCTCACCTCGGCACTCGGCGGATGAGGAACGGCCTTTTCCTCGTCGCCCTTTTCTGCGGGGTTCTCCTCATGGGCAGGGATGCGCTGGCCCAGACCGCCGCCCCGGCCCCGGCGGAGGGGAAGGCCTGGTCGTTCTCCGCCGCCGCCTACACCTATTTCCTGCCGGACGACCCCGACTATCTCCAGCCCACCTTCATCGCGGACCGGGGCCGTCTGCATCTCGAGGCGCGCTACAACTACGAAGGCAAGAAGACCGGGTCGGCGTGGATCGGCTACCACTGGACCTTCGGGGAAAAGGTCGCGTTCGAGATCACCCCCATGCTGGGCGGCGTCTTCGGCGACACCAGCGGCATCGCCCCGGGCTACAAGGCCTCGATCGCCTGGCGCCAGCTCGAGCTCAACAGCGAGAGCGAGTACGTGTTCGACGCCGGCAGTTCCTCGGACAACTTTTTCTATACCTGGTCGGAACTCGCGTGGTCGCCTGCGGACTGGGTTCGCCTGGGCGTGGCCGTGCAGCGGACCAAGGTCTACCAGACCGACTTCGACATCCAGCGCGGGTTTCTCGTGGGTGTCGCGTGGAAGAAGGCGAGCTTCACCACGTATGTCTTCAACCCCGATGCGGACCCCACCGTGGTCCTGGGCTTCACCCTGGACTTCTAGCGGGCCGAGGTGCGGCAAGGCGGCAACCCGAAAGGCGGCGAGCGTGACCAGCGAAATCGACATCCCGACGTGGGCCCGGACGCACAAGGCCTGCTTTGAAATGAGCCCCCTCACCGAGATGCGCGGTTCGGAGCGGATCCAGGTCGGGTACAACGTCGACTTCTACGCCCTCCTGCCCATGGACAAGACCCCCGGGGAGGAGCGCCGCGAGGCGGGCGCCGAGATCTGGCAGCAGCTGAAGACCATCCTGGAGACCACGATCCGTGATGAAGGGAACGAGGCCGGTGTTGAGATCGAGCCTGAACGAGAGGGCGCCGTCATGCGGCAGCAGAACGACCTCCAGCCGGAGGTCAACCTGCGCGCGCGCGTATTCCACGCGCACGAGTACCTCGCGGCCGTAACCCCCGAAGTGCGCGACCTTCTGCCCGTCTTCGAGAAGAGGCTCACGAACCTCGGCCTCAGGCCCGGTCGCTGGTAGGCAGGTCCCGACCTGGTCCCGGGCTTCGGTGTGGGCATCCACCTCGATCCTGATCCCAGGTCCCAGGGGGCCAAGGGGAACTATCGGAAGAGATAGATCAGCCCGACCACGGTTCCGATTCCGACCACCGTCCATCGGAGCGTGCCGGGCCTGATCCTCGCGGCCAGCCGGCCGCCGGCGACGCCGCCCAGGAGCGCACCGCACGCCACCACGATCGCGGCCGGCCACAGGATCTGGCCGGAGAAGATGAAGTACACGGCCGCGGCGAGGTTGATGGCGAGCCCGAGCGCCGACTTGAGAGCGTTGATCCGAGTCAGCGACTCGTCCAGCAGCAAACCCAGCGCGGCCATCATGATCACGCTCAGACCGGCTCCGAAGTAGCCGCCGTAGATCGAGCCGAGTCCCACGAACGCGGCGAGGCGCGCTTCGGATCCGCGACCCGAGGTGCGGTGCCAGGTCCTTGTGGCGAGCCAGGCGCGGATGCGGTCCTGGGCCGCGAGCAGAGCCGAAGCCGCGAGGATGAGAAAGGGAATCAGCGCGCGGAAGACGCGATCGCCGCCCATCAGGAGCAGCAGCCCGCCGAAGACTCCGCCGATGGCGCTCACCGGCAGCAGGATCCACATTCGTCTCTCCTGCCCGGCGAGGTCACGACGCTGCGCGAGGGCCGCGCCGAAAAAGCCGGGGCACAGGGCCATCGCGTTGGTCACGTTCGCGGCCACGGGGGGCACGCCGACCGCGGTGAGCGCCGGGAAGGTGATGAGTGTCCCTCCGCCCGCGATGGCGTTCACGAATCCCGCGCCGACGCCGGCGGCGCCGATGAAGACGTAGTCGAGGCCGGAGAGCATCTAAGAGAAGCCCGCCGTTCTGGAGCCAGGTGGCGCGTGAACGGGCCCGCCGATCATCGACGAGCCCTCACGCATGGGCCGGCGCCCTACTTCCGCTTGGGGACGTTGAGCTCGGTCAGCTTCGCGACGATATCGGGACCCGACGACTGCGGCTTCACCGCGCGGTCGATGAAGGCGATCTTGCCTTGCGGGTCGATGTAGAAGGTGTGCCGGCGGGCGAACTGCCGGTTGGGAGGGGCGTCCGCGGCGATGACCCCATAGGCGAAGGCGACCTTCTTGTCGGGATTCGCGAGCATGGGGAAGTCGGCCTTCTCCTTCTCCGCGAAGCCCTTGTTGTCTTCCAGCGTGTCGACGCTGATCATGAAATAGGAGGTGTCGAACTGCCGGATGAGACTGCCGCTCTCACGGAGCGAGTTGCATTCGGCGGTTCAGCCACCGGTGTACGCCTTGGGGAACCAGGCGAGGACCAGCCAGCGTCCCTTGAGGTCCTTGCTCAGGGTGTAGGTCTTGCCGTCGGTGCCTTCCAGGGTGAAGTCCGGCGCGGCGTCGCCGACGTTGAGTTCCTGGGCGCGGGCGGGCGGGGCCAGCAGGCCGAAAGCGAGTGCGATGGACAAGAGACGGAACGCCTGTTTCATGGATGCCTCCGAAAACGCAAGCATAGACCGGAAGGGAACGCCCGCCGTCATTGCGAGTCCCGTCACGGACTAGGTCCGTGACTGTTGGAAGAAACCCTTGGCCGTCATCCCGGCGAAAGCCGGGATCCAGTTCCCAACGACCGGTCCCGCCA
>JBGATM010000056.1:0-13107 GCA_044229175.1 Vicinamibacteria bacterium
TCGAGGGTGAGGCGGCGATCACCTTCCGCGTGGTCCATGACGGTGTCGGTACTCTGACCCTCGATCTCGTGCAGCCGAAGGGCGAGGCGCCCGATCGCGGCATGACCGTGAGCGCCGTGACCGAGGCGGGCAAGGGGGTGACGTTCGAGCACGCCAACGATCGCCTGACCCTGCATCTCGATCCCGCCGGTCGCGCGGGCGAAGCGAGGACGGTGGTGGTGCGCTATCGCGGCATTCCCATCACCGGCCTGCTCATCGCCCCCAACAAGCACGGCGAACGCACCTTCTTCAGCGACAACTGGCCGGTCAAGGCGCGCCACTGGCTGCCCACCGTCGACCATCCCTACGACAAGGCCACCACCGAGATGTTCGTGACCGCGCCTTCCCGCTATCAGGTGGTCTCAAACGGGCTTCTGGTCGAGGAGACCGACCTCGAGGGGGGGCGACGCCTGACCCACTGGCGGAATTCCGTTCCCATCGCGACCTGGCTCAATGTCCTCGGGGTGGCCCGCTTCGCGGTCGATCACCGCCCGGCCTGGCGCGGCCTGCCCATCGACACCTGGGTCTATCCCCAGGATCGCGATAAGGGTTTCGCGGTCTTCAGCGGCCCCACCGCGGCCGTGCTCGACTTCTACTCCGAGAAGATCGGCCCCTACTCCTACGAGAGGATGGGTCACGTGCAGGCGAACGGCGTCCGTGGCGGCATGGAGGCCGCGACATCGATCCTGTACGGCGACGATTCCGTGAACGATCCCGGGAGCGCGCGGTGGCGCAACGTGATCATCCACGAGATGGCTCATCACTGGTTCGGTGACGCGATCACCGAAAGCGATTGGGACCATGTCTGGCTCTCCGAGGGCTTCGCGACCTACTTCACGCATCTGTTCATCGAGCACGCCTATGGGCGCGACGAGTTCCTGGCCGGACTCCGCGCCGATCGCGACACCATCCGTGAGTTCGACAAGAAGAACCCCGACTACCGCATCGTCCACGACAATCTCTCCGACATGAGCCAGGTGACCTCCGGCCCGGGCACGTACCGCAAGGGCGCCTGGACGCTGCACATGCTGAGAGGCGTGATCGGCGACGACGCCTTCTGGGCGGGCATTCGCGAGTACTACAAGGAGTACCGGGACACGAACGCCTCCACCTCGGACTTTCGTCGCGTCATGGAGAAGGCGTCCGGACAGGAACTTGGGTGGTTCTTCGACCAGTGGCTCACCCGCGGGGGCTTACTCAAGCTCCGGGCCCGGTGGTCCTACGACGTGGCCGCGAAGGCGGTTCGGCTCGAGGTCGAGCAGCTCCAGCCCGGCGCGCCGTTTAGGATGCCCATCGAGGTGAGTCTCGAGGTGGCAGGAGAGGTCGTTCCGCGAAACGCCGGGATCGAAGTGCGGAGTCAGAAGGAGAGTCTGACCATTCCGCTCGACCGCGCGCCGAAGTCACTGGCTTTGGACCCGCGGACGTTCGTTCTTATGGACGCGGATATCGCTCCGGCGAAAAGCCGCTAGCTAGTCGGGGGTTTCAAGAGCAGCGCATTTCAGGATTGCCATGAACCTGCGGTCCTTGCGAAGAGGATCGAGCAATGGCTCAACTGCCACGAGGTGCATCCATTCGGCGTGCTGGTCGCATCCTCGCTGGAGCCATTCAAAGGCTTTGTTGGTCTGGCCGAGCCCGGTATAGGCCAGAGCGATCAGGGTCGGGGAAACGTAGTTCTTCTCCTGCTCCTTCAGAAGGTCGGCGAGTGCGCCTTCCGCTTCCTGGGGTCGCCCCGCGGCGGCAAGGGCGTACACGATCACCGCCCGACCCTTGGCGAGGCCCCGGGTCTGTCTGTCGGCTTCCCGGAGGGGAATGAGCGCGCTCTCGGCCTGACCCTTGGCGAGGAGAACCTGGCCTATCCGGTAGCGCGCGGAGACGAAGTCCGGGTCGGTTTCAAGCACTTCCGTGAACTCGCCGAGGGCGCGGTCGAAATCGCGTTCGTAGTAACTGATCCGCCCCAGAGACTCCCGGGCCAGGGACGACACGTCGAGACCCAGGCCCTTCTCGAGGACCCGGCGCGCCTCCTGAAAGCGACCTTGAGGGAGGAGAACGTCGTCGGCTTCGCCGAGATAGGCATCCGGGTCGGTGGGGTCGAGGGCCATCGCCCTCCGGTAGAGAGTGTCAGCCAGGGCTCGGTGACCGTCTGCGGCTTCCACGTCGCCCAGTGCGGTGATTCCGCGGACAAGGCCGGGGTCGAGGGCGAGGGAGCGCTCTGCCGCTCGGCGCGCCACCAGCCTTGTCTCTTTCGCGGAAACGCCGGGAACGTAGTAGGTCAGGTCCACGTAGGCCCGCGAAAGCCCCGCCAGCGCCAGCGCATAGTCGGGTTCCAGCGAGAGGGCGTGAGTGAAGAGATTGATGGCTCTGTAGAGTTCGTTCGGCGTTCTTCGAGACCAGTAGTACCGCCCCTCGGCGTAGAGGCGGTGGGCCTCGGGGTTGATCGCCGGCGCCGGAACGCTCCGCTGTGTACTTGCCGGCAGGCTGACCCCCAGCCCCCTTGCCACCTCCGTGACGATGCGCTCTTCGAACCCGGGAAGTTCGGCGGCGCTGCCTTCGAACCGGCGCTCCCATTCCGCCTGACCCGAAGGCACATCGATGATCCGGATGTCGGCAACCAGGGCCGCCCGATCCCGAGTCTCGGTCAGCTGGCCCGCGATCACACGGCGGGCGCCAAGATCACGCCCGGCCGCGCGTGGGTCGGAGGGTGAGTGCTGGCCGATCAAGAGCCGGGAGAGGACGGTGACTCCCGACGCCTGGGACAATTCCTCATTCAATCGCTCGCTGACGGCCACGCCGACATACGCGAGATCTCGATCGACCGCCGAACTGTCGATCATGACCACGGCGATGGGAACGGGACGGAGCGTCACATAGGCCGCGCCCGCAATGGCCACGCCCGCGATGACCGCGGCGACGAACACCAGCGCGCGCAGGTTGTGCTGGCCCGTCTTCCCGAGCTGACGAGTCCGCGCGCCGCCCGGCCGGAACGATGCCGAGGCGGCCTCGGCGATCTCTGCGGCGGTGGGGCGGCTCTCAGGTTGTTTCGAAAGGCCCCGCTCGATCACGACCGCGAGGCCCGGAGATACGCCCACCAGATCTCGAGTCAGTGGTTCCGGGGCTTCCCTCAAGAGAGCGACGATGGTGTCTCCGGTGTTCGCTCGACGGAAAGGGTTGGCGCCGGCCAGAAGTTCGTAAGCCGAACAGGCGAGGGCGAAGACGTCGCTGCGCCGGTCGGCCGAGGCGCCTCTCAGGCACTCGGGCGCCGTATATGTAGGGGTTCCGAGTCCCACCCCGGAACTCGGGGCCCCTCCGTCCGGCGAATTGGGGAGCGGCTCGATCAGTCGAGCCATGCCGAAGTCGAGCACTTTCGTCTCACCGCTTCGGGTCTCGAACAGGTTCTCCGGCTTGAGATCCCGATGAATCAGCCCCGCCTCGTGGGCGGCGGCCACCCCGGACGCGGCATCGGCGATCATTCGTGGCGCGTCGGGCGCGGTCGCTCCCGCGTGGTTGCGAATGATCGAACGCCAGGACGTGCCGTCCAGAAGCTCTTCGACTACGAAGGCGATTCCATCGTGTTCGCAGAAATCATGAACCGCGACCACGTTCCGATGGGCCAATGAAGCGGAGAGCTGGGCCTCCCGCTCGAAACGACGGCGGGCCTCCGGGCAGACCTGGCTGCGCCAGGGCAGCGTCTTGACCGCGACCTCCCGGCCCAGCTGGGTCTGCCGGGCGCGATAGACCTCGCCCATTCCGCCGGTGCCGATGCGGCCCATGATCTCGTACGGCCCAAGGCGTTGGCCCTCGTGAAGGATCGGCCCATCCTGGTAACCCACATCGGGGCACGCATCGAGGGGAAGCCCCCCCGGGGACCGCTGGTCCGGGCTCGGACTGGCCCGGCGATTTGCCCGCGCAAGTTCTCCGATCACTCGCAGGGACTCGATCACTTTCCGGTCAGACGGGTCCCCCTCCTCAAGGGCCTGCGACCAATCGGGCTCTTCGCCGTCGGCAATTCGGGCAACTAGATCCCCCAACTTTTCCGTCTCGCGGTCCGGGGACGACATCGTTCAGCTCAGGAAGCCATGGCGCTCGCCAGTTTGGCGAGGGCCCGGGTGACGGCCATTCGGGCGGCGTCGGCGCTCGGCTTCCCAAGGGCCGCCGCCACCTCGGCATAGGTGAGGTTCAACTCGATCCTGGCCATGATGGCCTCGCGATCGTCCAACGAGAGGGTTTCCATGGCAGTTTCGAACTGCTCGAGCTTTTCTCGTCCGATCAACTCCTCGATGGGTGAGGCATCTTCGGTCACACGAGCGTCTTCGACCTGAACGGCGAACGGCATCCGGGCCACCCGCCTCCCTTCGTCCCGGATCCGATTCAGGAGAGCGGCGCGCAGATAGGCGAAGAAGGCGCCAGGCCGATCCAACTCCAATGAGGACAGACGACGCAGGGTCCTGATTAGAGTTTCCTGGACCAGGTCGCCGGTGTCGTTGAGGTCGCGCGCTCGCACAGGCATCCGGCCGCGCGCCCAGCGCTGCAGGACGGGGAGATATCGGACGTACAGAGCCTCCACCGCCACCGAGTCTCCGCTTCGGGCGCGAGAAACCAGTTCTCGGGTTGGGAATGAGATCGACCCTGCAGCTTCGCCCATGATTGTCCGAAAGCATAGTCCCGGGGGAGTCTGGTGAACGTTTCTGAGCCGGGTTGTTCGGTTTGGTCGAAGCCGGCGTTTTCTCTACATAGGGCCTCAAGAGCCGGCGAACCGCCGGATGCGCCTTTGGTTTCCCCTGAGCGTTTTTGATCAGTGAGGGCAACGGCAATGCCAGTTAAGTCTCCGGACAACCTGCGAAGGCACACAAGCTGATGATCGAAATGGGCCACCTACGTTCGCGCCGCCGAGCCGTTGAGGCCCTGTCGGCGGTCTTCGTGTTTGCCGCCCTGCTGAGCGCCGCCCCCGCACGGGCTCAGCAACCTGGCGACATCTATGCTGTCAGCGCAGGGACCAGAGCCGTGGTCAGGGTCGACCCCGCCACGGGTGCGCAGTCCCTGGTGGCCCCAGGCTCACTATCGACAACAGGCGGCTTCGCGGTCGGCGTGGCCGTCGCAGGGAGCGGTGACCTTTATCTGACGCTCGGCGAGAAGATCGCCCGGATCGTCCCCTCGGGCACCCAAAGCGACTTGGCTACGGGCTTTGGGAACCCCGGCGGGATCACGCTGGAACCGACCGGAGACATCCTTGTTGCGGACCTGCTCACAAACGCCATCAGCCGAGTCAACCCAGCTACCGGAACTTCGTCAATCCTCTCTTCCGGAGGCCAGATCAGCGGACCATTGGGGATAGGGCGTGCGCCTAACGGAGACATACTGGTCGCCAGTAGAAACAACAGCCGCATCGTTCGCATCCACCCGACAACCGGGGCCCAGACCATCGTGTCCGAGGCCGGCCTTCTAGGGAATCCCCAGTGGCTGGCCGTCAGTTTAGCCGGGGACATTTTCGTCACGACCGGCAACGGTATCGTAAAGGTCAACCCAGGCACGGGAGCGCAATCGGTGCTTGCCTCCGGAGGCGTCCTTTTCTCACCCAGAGGCATCGCCCTCGACGCGAGCGGCGGTCTGGTGGTGGCCAACGGAAACAATCGGATCCTTCGCGTGAACGTCACCACCGGGGCGGTGACGGAAATCAGCCCGAGGGGGGGCTCTGAATTCATCAACGGCACGGCCGGCGTGGCGATCGTCATGCCGCCTCCCGCCTCCGACACCACGCCCCCGACGCTCGTTCTGCCAGCCCCGATCACCGTCCTCGCTCAAGGTCCGACGGGTTCGGTCGTGACTTACAGCGCCACGGCCACCGACAATGCCGATCCCGCTCCGGTCGTGGCCTGCAGCCCGGCATCGGGCACGACCTTCCCTATCGGCGTCACTACGGTTGGGTGCACGGCCACGGACGCGACCGGCAACCAGTCGGCCGGCAGCTTCACCGTGTCGGTGACCGTGACGAGCGCGAGTGTGACTATGAAGGGCACGAGGCTCCGCGCCAACGGGGCTTCGCAGCTGCTCTTCAGCATCACCGGGCCATCGCCGCATGCGAACCAGAACGGCGACGTCACTTTCGCCCTCGTCCCCGGGATCTACACCATCGCCACTTTCAACTCGCAGCCCTACGGGACATTCACGGTTGACAGCTTTGGCCAGGTCGTCAGTCCGACGGGTTCACTCACAGTCGCCGGCACCGTCGTCGACTTCAACCTCGCCTTGTTGGCTGGAGTGGCGATCCCGGTCAGCCATTTGAGCAGCAACCCTGCGACCGGATTTCCTGTCCTCGCGATCGCCGGAATAAGTAGCCTCGTCCAGGGCACGACCCCGACGTACTACCTCCCTCCGACCCTGACCGGGGTCTCCCAAAAAGTGGGCCTTCGGGCCGAGCAGCACACCTTCGGAACATTCCGCGTGAAGCCGGACCTCACGCTCGAAGACACTGAACTCACGGATGCTCTCATTCTGGTGAACGATGGCACCGGACCCGGAGGAGGGCCGCGGCTGGACTTCGACCTGAGCCGGCTGTATCCCTTCGCTTTCCCATACGCAATGACGGCCTTCACTACTGGCACGGTGCGGATCGTAGACGTAGCGATCGGCAACGTGGCGAGTTTCTTCGGACCCGCAACCGTGTACCTCCCCGCGAGCGGCGGAACCACAAGCCTCCAGCGCAACTATGTGATGTCGACCCGCGGTGGGTCTGGAGTCTTTGGCACCTTTGTCGTGGGCCCGGACCTTACTCCGCAGCAGGCCACGGGCGCGATGCGTTTCGACGGAGGGAACAACTTCTACCTTGATTTCAACTCGCTGGTGCCGATCACGCTGAATGTCCGGCAGCTCGCCGACCCCTTCCTTTCCCTGAGCATGGCCATATGGGAGGCGGCGAACTTTGGCGAGGGAAGCGTTTACCTGCCGCCGAGCAACACCAACCCAAACACGTACGACGTCAACTCGGCCTTCGGCACGACTTTCGGAAGATTCACCATCGCCCCCGACCTCACCGTCCACACAACCGGCGCGCTAAGCCTCGGCGCGGACGGGCACACCATTGGCTTCGACACCTGCGCGCTTGACGCCCTGCGGATCACTCCAGCAGTTGGTCGGCAGTGGCGCGCGGCGACCTCGTCGTCAGGCGGCGTCTACGCGGGGTACTCTCCGGTCGCCACGACTCTGTTCCTGCCGAACGGAACGTACGGGATCTTCTTTACTGACCTCAGTTCGATCACGGTCACGTTGACGGGTGGCGTCATCACCGCCGCGAACCCGGGGACCTCGGTCAGCGGCGGGAGCGTGTCGATCGGCGCCTGCGACAACGCTGCGCCCGTTCTCTCTCTGCCTGCGGACTTTACCGTCTCGGCCACGAGCACCGCCGGTGCGATGGTGAGCTATACCGCGACCGCGACCGATGCCATCGATCCAACTCCCACTCTGACCTGCACGCCGGCGTCAGGATCTCATCTCACCCTCGGGGCGCACGCGGTGGCATGCACGGCCACAGATCATGCCGGCAACTCAGCGAGCGGAACCTTCAACGTCACAGTCGCTGACCAGACGCCGCCGGTGTTGACGCTGCCCGGGCCGATCACCGTCGAGGCCACGGGTTCACTGGGCGCTGTGGTCGCGTTCAGCGCGACCGCGACAGATGCCATTGATGTGGAGCCGAGCATCGCCTGCACGCCGGCCCCAGGCGCCATGTTCACGTTGGGAACGACGGCGGTCTCGTGCAGCGCGGTCGATCTCGGCGGCAACGTGACCACCGGGAGCTTCAATGTCGTGGTACGCGACACGACGGCGCCGGCGCTCACGGTGCCGTCTCCCATCACCGTGCCCTCGACGAGTGCCCTCGGCGCGGTGGTGAGCTACGGCGTAACCGCGATCGATGTCGTGGATCCGGCGCCGGTCGTGTCCTGCGTGCCGCCGCCGGGTGCGACCTTCTCGATTGGCCTCACGACCGTGATCTGCACGGCCGCCGATGCCTCCGGGAATCTCTCCACGCGCAATTTCACGGTTGGGGTGACGGTGACGAGCGCGAGCGTGACGATCAAGGGGACGAGGCTGCGCGCAAACGGGGCCTCCCAGCTGCTCTTCAGGATCGCCGGTCCGTCTCCGCACCTGAACCAGACCGGCGACGTCACTTTCGCCCTCGTTCCCGGGACCTACACCATCGACGCTTTCAACTCGCAGCCCTACGGGGCGTTCACCCTTGACAGCTTCGGCCAGGTCGTCAGTCCGACGGGTTCACTCACGATCGCTGGAAACGTGATCGACTTCGATCTCTCGCAGCTGGCCGGAGTTGCAATTCCGGTCAGCCACCTCAGCAGCAACTTCGCGGCAGGGTCGTCCGTCCTGGCGATCCCGGGGATCAGCAGTCTCATTTCGGCGGCGAACCCGATCTACTACCTTCCCTCGAACCTGCCGGGTGCGTCTTACGAGTTGAATCACCGGGGTTCACAGGGCCCCTTTGGCCGGTTCCGGGTGAGGCCGGATCTGACCCTCGAGGACTTGGACCTCACGGACGCCCTGATCCTCACGGAGGACGGCACGGGACCAGGAGGGGGGCCGCGGCTCGACTTCGACCTGGGCCGGCTCTACCCCTTTACCTTCCCATACGCAATGACGGACTTTGGCGACCCTGACACGGCCGGGTATCTCGCCAGTGTGGGGATCAGCAACGTGGGGGGCTTCACCGGTCCCGCAACCATCTACCTGCCTCCCAATGTCGGGACGACGAAGTACGTTCTGGCCACCCGCACCGGCAGTGGGATCTATGGCTCCTTCGTGGTGGCGCCCGACCTCTCCCCGCAACAGGCTACCGGAGCGATTCGGTTCGATGCGTCGAACCACTTCTTCCTCGACTATGCGGCGCTGCTTCCGGTGACTATCCGGTTCCGCCAGGTGGCCGACCCGTACCCGGGTCTGTATCTGGGGATCCTGAATGACGCCAACATCGGGGACAACTTCACGGTCTACCTGCCGCCCAGCAATCCTCCGAACATCTACACAGTGGGCACGATCCTCTCCACGACATTTGGGACCTTCACGATCTCGCCCAGCCTCACGCTCCAGACGACAGGCGCGTTGCGGGTTGGTGCGGACGGGCGAACCATCGACTTCGACACCTGTGCGCTGAACGCCCTGCGTGTGACTCCCGGCGCCGGCCTCCAGTGGCGGGCGGGTCCGCCGTCCGCGGTGAGCGGCTTCTACTCCTACTACTCTTCGGTCCCCACCACCCTGTTCCTCCCCGACGGTACTTACGGGATCTACTTCACCAACGGCAGCTCTCTCTCGGTCACGGTGGCTGGAGGTGCGATCATGGCCGCCACTCCTGGCCTCTCGGTCAGCGGCGGCAGCGTATCGCTCGGGACTTGCGATAACGCCGCGCCCGTTCTCTCTCTGCCCGCGAACTTCACCGTCGCGGCCACCACTGCCGCGGGGGCGATCGTGAACTACGTGGCGACAGCCACGGACGCCGTGGATCCAACACCGACCCTCGTCTGCGCGCCGCCTTCGGGATCGCTGTTCAGTCTCGGCGCCCACACCGTGGCCTGTACCGCCACCGATGACACGGGGAACTCGGCAAGCGGTTCCTTCCACTTGACGGTTGGCGACCAGACGCCGCCGGCGCTGTCTGTTCCCGGTCCAATAACAGTCGAAGCCGTCAGCGCCGCCGGAGCTGTGGTCACCTACGCGGCCACGGCGACGGACGGAATCGACCCGACTCCTGGAGTTTCCTGTTCGCCCGCTTCCGGCTCGACATTCCCGCTTGGCATCACCACCGTGACGTGCTCCGCCAGCGATGCCAGCGGCAACGCGTCGCTCGCCGCCTTCAGCGTGACCGTCGTTGACACCACGGCGCCCGCCCTGACCGTTCCGAGCGATATCACAGTCGAAACCGGGAATCCCGCGGGGCTCGCGGTCAGCTTCTCCGTGACGGCTACCGACGCGGTCGATCCCGCACCGCTCGCGACATGCGCGCCCGCCTCCGGAGCGACTTTCCCGGTTGGGACCACTCCGGTGGCCTGCAGCGCCGGCGACGCGAGCGGCAACGCACGGACCGGCGGGTTCGCGGTCAACGTCGTCCTGTGCCCGACCCCGACGGTCGTCCTCGACCCGGGCAACCTGCTCCCGGCGTACACGAATCAAGCGACGCGCACCGTGCCCGGCTCCATCCTGGGCGGATCCTGCATCGCCAACGTCGAGCTGATCGTGACCGGCAGTGGCGGCACGCAGGCCGTGCCGGTCGCCTTCGGAGGCGATGGAGCGGTGAGCGGCGAGATCACTCTGCTCGCGGGGAGCAACGACGTCGTCCTCAAGGTGACAGACCGGGTGGGGCGCACATTCGCATCCGGCGCCCGGACCCTGGTTCTCGACGAGATCGCGCCTCAGCTTCAGGTTCTCTCACCTTCGGAAGACTCCGCGACAGGATCTGCGGCGTTGAGCCTGAGCTTCAGCATCGCCGACTCGAGTCCGACATCGGTCAGCGTCGCGGGCCAGACCTTCACGTTCACCAGCGCCTCGAACGTTCAATCGGCGACGGTGACTCTCGGCCACGACGGGCCGCAGACCATCGACCTGGTGGCCAGCGATGCCGCGGGCAATGCAAGCGCGGCTCACCTGACCGTGCTGCTCGACCTGACCGCGCCGCTCGCCTCCATCGATCTGGTCGACGGCGTCCGGTTCGGCCCGCTTCTCGGCGATGTGCTTCCCTTCACGCTGATGGTGGACGCACTTTCCGCCACGACCGTCACCACGTCGTACGGGACGACCCATGCCCTGCCCAGGGGCGGAGGCATCATCCACGGCGTTGTGCCGCTGGTGGAAGGAGTTTCAACCGCGACGTTCACGATTGTGAATGAGATCGGACGGGTGACCACGCTCAGTCGCACGATGACCTACGACAAGACGCCGCCTGAAGGAGGCATCACCAGCCCCGGGCCCGGAGATTTTGTTCGCGGCACGCTCCATCTCTCGGCGGACGTCACCGACGCTCTTACCGGTGTCGCCGGAGTGACCTTCCAGGTCGACGGCCTGCCGGCCCAGGCCGGGACCGCGGGGACTGGCGACGCCTGGATCGCGAGCTTCAACAGCACCACGGTGAGCGACGGCCCGCATTCGGTGCAGGCAGTGTTCGCCGACGGAGTGGCGAACGCGAGGTCCGCATCGAGGTCTTTCGTGGTTGACAACACATCGCCCGCCGTGTCCCTCGGCTCGCCCGCGTCCGGGTCCTATGTCCACGGCGTCGTCAACATCGTCGCGACCGCGACCGATGTGACCAGCGGCGTGTCCGGGCTCTCGATTGCGGTTAACGGGACGAGCGTCGGGACCTGTCCGAACTCGCCCTGCTCCGTGGCCTTTGACACCAGCGCCCTCGGTTCCGATGGAGCGTTCACAATCGTCGCCACCGCGCGCGACGGCGCGGGGAACACCTCGATACCCGCGCAAGTCACGGCGATCGCCGACAACTCCGCTCCTTCGAACTTCCTGGTGAGTCCCACCAACGGACAGGTTCTGACGACATCCATGCTGGTCTCCGTGAACGTCGTGGACAGCGCCTTTGCCCGGGTGGAGTGCTTCGTTGACGGCGTGTCCCTCGGCGTCTCGACCAACCCGCGGTTCAGCCAGACCGTGAGCCTGCTCGACCGGATGGACGGAACCATCCAGGTGGCGTGCCGAGCCGAAGACCTGGCCGGTAACGCCACGCTCCAGACCGTGGTTCCCACGATCAGGAACTGGAACCTGCGCATGCGCCCGAGCCAGCTGAACCTGAAGAGCCGCGGGAAGGACGTGCGAATGACCGTCCGCAACCTCGATCATTCCGTGTCGAACGCCAGCCTCCTTCTGTCAAGGTTGTCCACCCTGTTTCTCGTCCTCCCGGGCGGAGTGGCGCCCATCCCGGTGGCATCGGCGCGTCCCCCTGGCGACCGGGACGATGACGACGATGGCGACTCGGACAACGATGGCGACGACGAGCCGCGAGGCCGCGTGCTCCTGAAGTTCTCTCGCTCCGTATTCGTGGCGGGAATCAAATCGGGAATGGCGATTGGTGCCATCGATCCGAAGAAGCCGGTGGTGGTCACGCTGGTGTCCGGGGCTCACGTGATCGGCACGGACACCATCCGGGTGAAGCCTTGACCGGGCCCCTGGTCCTCGCCTGCGCGCTGGCCGCCGTCGAGGCCTCGGCCCAGACACCCATGGAGCCGGCCGCCGAGTTCGCGCGAATGAGGACGGCCTTCGAGGCCGCCCCCTTCCTCGACCGCACGCGATTGGTCAACGATGCTGCGCGTGTGGGAGGCGTGGAAGTCGTGCGCTGGCTGGCGGAGATTGCCGAAGCAGACCCGGTCCTGGGCGCTCATGCCGCGGTGGCGCTGGGGACCGTTCGGGATCGGACGGCCGCCGGTGAACTGGAGCATCTTGTCCGCTCGAGCCGCCCGGTCATCGTGCGCGCGAACGCCATGCGCTCCCTTTCCGCGATCGACGCGGCGGGGAACGAGGCGCTGTTCTCCTCGGTTCTGACCGGGGTTGATGAGCCGTTGCGCCTGCGCCAGGAGGCGGCCCTCGCGCTAGGCAAGTCGAAGCGTCCGGCGAGCGCGGTCGCCGTCCTGGTTCGCAACCTCGATGAACTGAGTTCGGAGCCGGCCGAGGCCGGGGAACAGCTGCGGATCTCCATAATCCAGGCGCTCGAGGGATCTCGCGACGAGCGAGTCCGCGCCGCGCTCAAGCGCCACGCCAGCCGGCAGATCACCGTGGCGGAGCGCGCTTTCACCCTGCGGGCCCTCCAGGATCGCTGAGGCGCGGCAAGGGCGTGTACGCTCTCACGCTCTGATGAACCAGCGATGTCTCGCGACGGCTACGAACGGGCTGATCCTGTTGGCCGCTCTCTCTCCCGCCGACACCTATCCGCGTCAACCCGGCGTTGACGTCGCCCATTACGCGTTTCACCTGACCCTGAGCGACGAAACCGACAGCATCGAGGGTGAGGCGGCGATCACCTTCCGCGTGGTCCATGACGGTGTCGGTACTCTGACCCTCGATCTCGTGCAGCCG
>JBGATM010000057.1:0-12155 GCA_044229175.1 Vicinamibacteria bacterium
GGCGGAGGCGGTGCTTGTGCGCGAGGATCGCGCCCTCGGCGTCGCGCGTGGGGACCTCCCCGAACCTCATTTCGCCGCGCGCGGCCCCTGCGGGGGGACGGGGTCCCGGCGCTGCGCGCCCTTGTCGGGATCGGGGCCGCGGCGCAGGGTCTCGGTGATCTGCGCGACGATCGAGGCGGCGATCTCGGCGGGGGTGTGGGCGCCGGAGCGGCCGCGCCGGCGCGCTGCTGCTGGGCGGCGATCCCCTGGGTGTGCTCGGTGTAGTTGCCGCCCGCATTCAGGATGATGGCGGGACGGAGCGGCGGTAGGGTTTCGAGGCTGGAGACGGGGAGAACATAGGAAGGCGCGGTGGCGGCGTGAGCGATCTCGCTCGCGACCGCGGCCAGCCGCGGCTTCAGTTCGCTGTCGTAGCGCTTGATCAGTTCGATCATGTCGCCGGGCATGGCGATCTTCTTCGCGGAGGCGTTCCTGCTCTCGTAGGCCGCATTCGCCTTTCCGAGGTCGGCCACGCGGGTGTCACCGAGCACGATGCCAAGAAACGTTCGGTCCCCCGCCTTGAAGGTCCCCAGCTTGTAGGGCTCGGCAGAACCGCTCTGCGCGGCCGCGTGAGGAACGCCGCCCGAAAGCACAATGGTCAGAGCGAGGGGGAAAATTCTCATGTCCAATCTCCTTTGTCGGGATTGTACCGTGCGCCCCATCTGGATCCGGACCGCGGGGGTTAATCCCCCGGGGACTCCCGGCCCGCGCCCGGAGGAAGCCCCCTGCAAACTAGACTGGGGGCATTCATGTCCCTGACGTCCGGCTCCCGACTCGGGCCCTATGAGATCACCGCGCCCATCGGGGCCGGAGGCATGGGCGAGGTCTTCCGCGCGCGCGACACCAAGCTCGGGCGCGACGTCGCGATCAAGGTTCTGCCCGTAGCCCTCGCGCAGGACGCGGAGCGCGTTGGGCGATTCCGCCGCGAGGCGCAGGTCCTCGCCGCCCTGAATCATCCGAACATCGCCGCCATCTATGGCCTGGAGGAGACGGATGGGGTCGTGGGGCTGGTCATGGAGCTCGTCCCGGGCGAGGACCTGGCCGAGAGACTGAAGCGGGGAAAGATACCCACGGACGAGGCCATCGCGATCTCGAGGCAGATCGCGGAAGCCCTCGAGGAGGCGCACGAAAAAGGAATCGTCCACCGCGACCTGAAGCCCGCCAACGTGAAGGTGACGGCGGACGGCAAGGTGAAAATCCTCGACTTCGGTCTGGCCAAAGCGCTGGGCAACGACGCTTCGAGTGACGGCGCCCCCGACGTGTCCAACTCCCCGACTCTTTCGCGCCACGCCACCGAGGCGGGCCTCATCCTCGGAACCGCCGCCTACATGAGCCCGGAGCAGGCGCGAGGGAAGGCGGTGGACAAGCGCGCGGACATCTGGTCGTTCGGGGTGGTGATGTTCGAGATGTTCAGCGGGAAGCGGCTCTTCACCGGCGAGACCGTCACCGATGTGCTCGCCGCCGTGCTGACCCGCGAGCCCGACTGGAGCACCTTGCCGCCTGAAGTCCCGGTCGCGGTGCGTTCGCTCATGATGCGCTGCCTCGAGCGCGACCCGAAGCGGCGGTTGCGCGATGTCGGCGAGGCGCGGTTCTCCCTCGGCCTGCAGCCCGTCACGTCCTCGATGCCGGGGCTCGCTGCGCCGGCGCTGCCTTCGCCACCCAGGCGGCCATCCCCCGCGGTCCTGGTCGCAGCCGCGCTCGTGGCGGGGCTCGCGATCGGAGGCGGGCTGATCGGCCGCCGCCCCGGTCCGGGGACCGAACGGCCGGTGCTCGTCTACGACGTCGAGCCCGAGTCCGGCGCCGCCCTGATGCTCTCCGACTACCCAGCCCTCGACATCTCGAAGGACGGAAGCAGGATCGTCTACGTGGCGCGCAAGGATGGCGCGCAGCATCTGTATGTGCGCGAGCGAAGCAACCCGGTGGCGCGGCGCATCCCCGGCACCGACGGCGGCAACAGTCCCGCCTTCTCGCCCGACGGGAGGTCGCTCGCCTTCTTCGCCGACAACAAGCTCAAGATGGCCTCACTCGACGGCGCACCCATCGTGCTCGCCACCGTGAACGACCCGCGGGGCGTGACCTGGCTCGATCGCGAGACGCTCGTGTTCTCACCTCAGGCGGGCGCTCCCCTGGTCTCGATTCCCGCGCAGGGCGGCGTCCCCGCTCCGTTCTCCAGCCTGGGTACGGATCAGGGCGAGCGCTCGCACCGCTGGCCGCAGGCCCTCCCCGGGGGCGGCGTCCTTTTCACCCTGGGCGAGATCACCGGCCAGGGCGCCTACGACGGATCCCGCATCGAATCGGTGTCGCGCGCGGGGGGAGAGCGTCGGACCGTCTTCAAGGGCGCACGCTCTGCCCGTTATGCCGATGGACGCCTGCTTTTCGTCCGTGGCGCCACGCTGTTCTCGGCCGCCTTCGACCTCGAACGCCTGGCCACCGCGGAAACGCCGGTGGCCATGGCTCAGGACGTGGCCGGCGACACGAGCACGGGCGCCGCCCACATGGCGGTCTCGGACGAGGGCACGCTCACCTACGTCACCGGCGGCGTCGACGAGACCCAGCGAACCCTCCTTTGGGTCGAGCGTTCGGGCACGACCCGGGCGATTCCGGTGCCCCCGAACGACTATGGCGAGATCACCCTGTCCCCGGACGGCTCGCGATTCGCGGTTTCCGTTCACGGCGTGGGCGGTCGGGGCGGTGACATCTGGGTCTACGATCTGGGCCGTCAACTCCTCACCCGCTTCACCTTCGAAGGGAACGTCATCGCCCCCGCCTGGTCGAGCGACAGTCAGTGGATCTACTACTCGGCCTTCGATCCGTCGACCCACAAGGCGACTCTCCACCGCAAGCCCGTCACCGGCGACCGGGAGGCCGAGCGACTCGGGTCGCCGGAGATCCTCTTCTCCATCGAGCAGATCTCGAAGGACAACCGGTCCGCCTTCGTCCACCTGCGGCGCGACGCGACCATCGTCGATATCGACCGCATGGACCTGACCACGGGCAGAAGCGAGCCCTTCATTTCGACCCCCTTCTACGAAGCGGGCGCCCAGACCTCGCCGGACGGGCGCCTCGTGGCCTACCAGTCCGACGAAACCGGCCGTGCGGAGATCTACGTCAAGACGTCGAACGGTTCTGGACGGTTTCAGGTCTCCCAGGGCGGCGGCGAGGAGCCCCGCTGGTCCGCGAATGGCCGGGAGCTCTTCTATCGCGAGGGCGCGAAGCTCATGGCCGTCTCGATCGAGAGCGGACCGGTTTTCCGGGCGGGCGCTCCGCGCGTGCTCCTCGACGGCCTCTATTTCGCGCGCGCGGACACGGGGATGAGCTACAGCGTCGCGGGAAACGGCGAGCGCTTCCTGATGATCGGTCCGTCAGGCGGAGCCCTGAGTCCCAAGCGCATTCGCGTGATCGTCAACTACCCCGCCACCCTCGCCGCCAAGAGCACGCGCCCGTAGATAGTCCATGAAGTCCGCGGACCGTCCCGAAACCGGGCCGCCGATCCCATAGACTGCGTCATTCATGTCCTTGACGTCGGGATCGCGCCTCGGGCCCTACGAGATCGTTGCCCCCATCGGAGCCGGAGGCATGGGCGAAGTGTTCCGCGCGCGCGACACCAAGCTCGGCCGGGACGTGGCCATCAAAGTCTTGCCCGCGGCCCTGGCTCAGGACGCCGAGCGCGTGGGCCGGTTCCGTCGCGAGGCGCAGATTCTCGCTACGTTGAATCATCCGAACATCGCCGCCATCTACGGTCTCGAGGAAGCGAACGGAACCGTCGGCCTGGTGATGGAACTCGTGGCCGGGGACGACCTCGCTCAGCGCCTGCGCGGCGGCGCGATCCCTGTCGATGAAGCCATCGGCATTGCGCGACAGATCGCGGAGGCGCTCGAAGAAGCTCACGAGAAAGGAATCGTCCATCGCGACCTGAAGCCCGCGAACGTGAAGGTCACGCCGGAAGGGAAGGTCAAGGTCCTCGACTTCGGCCTGGCCAAGGCCCTGGAAGGCGACCCGGGCGCAACCTCGAATCCGCAGCTCTCGCACTCCCCCACGATGTCGCGGCACGCGACGGAAGCTGGCCTCATCCTCGGCACCGCGGCGTACATGTCGCCCGAACAGGCGCGGGGAAAGACGGTCGACAAACGCGCCGACATCTGGTCGTTCGGCGTGGTCCTTTACGAGATGCTGGCCGGCGAACGATTGTTCTCCGGAGAGACGGTGAGCGACGTCCTCGCCGCCGTCCTCACGCGCACACCGGACTGGAAGACCCTTCCGCAAGCGACTCCCGCGGGGGTCCGGGCCCTGCTCCGTCGCTGCATCGAAAGGGATCCGAAGAAGCGCCTGCACGATGCTGCCGACGCCCGGATTCTCCTCGAAGATGCCGCGTTCGACGCAGGCGTGGACGGGGAGCCGAAGGCAGCGGGCAGCAGGGATGCCCGATCGGTCTGGGGCTCACGCGCCGCGTTTCTTGCCCTGGGCGCCGCGATCTCATGGACGGCAGTCATGGTGAGCGGACCGAAGGTTCTCGCGCCTGCGCCGGCCTCAACCATCCGGTACGAAATCCCGCTCCCGCCGGCGCATTCGTTTCAGGGAGATCTGGCCTTGTCCCCGAATCGCCGGACCCTCGTGTTCTCCGCCGCGGACGACGCTCTCGGGATTCGCAGTCTCTGGATCCGCTCGCTCGACGCCCTCGAGTCGAAGAAACTCGAAAACACCGAGGATGCCCGCTTCCCGTTCTGGTCGCCGGACAGCCGCGAACTGGGCTTCTTCGCCGGCGGCGAGTTGCGTGCTCTGGATACGGTGAGCGGCGCGCAGAGGGTCGTGACCCGGGCGGGCTCATACACGGAAGTGCGCGGCGCAACCTGGAGTTCGGCCGGGGTGATCGTGTTCAACCCCCGCTACTCGGGCGGCCTGCTCAAGGTCTCCGACAAGGGAGGCCCGGTCGAGCCCGCGTCGCGCCTCGACTTCACCCGCGGGGAGGGAACGCATCGCATGCCGAGCTTCCTTCAGGATGGTCGACACTTCACGTTCTATGCGTCGCCGGGAGCCGGCGTCGAACCCGGAGAGATCTGCCTCGGGGAACTCGGCTCGCTCGAACACCACTGCCTCGGTATTTCCAGTTCATCGGGAATCGCCACACCTTCCGGCCACCTCCTCTTCGTGCGCGGGAAGGTCCTGATGGCCCAGCGGCTGGACTCGGTGAAGGGGACGCTCGTCGGCGACCCGGTTCCCTTCGACACCGAGTTCCCCTCGAATGTCGGCACCTCCGGCCAGCGTGCCTTCTCGGCGGGAGGCGACGCGCTCGCGTTTCATCTTGGAGCCCCTTCTCAGAATCGGCTGCTGTGGGTGGATCGCAGGGGTATCGAACAGCAGGTCGTCTACGACCGGCCGGCGGACTGGATCTTCTACCCGCGCCTCGCCCCGGACGGGCGGAGGATCGCCCTCACCGTCTACAAGCCGAACGAGACGGGCAGCATCTGGGTCATCGATCCCGCTCGCAGCGGGGAAACCCTGATGACCCGGGAAGGGGACAATCAGGGAGCGGTCTGGTCGCGTTCCGGTCGCGAGCTCGCGATCCTCAACTTCACCAACGGCGGCGAGTCGACGGTCCTCCGGGCCGATTCGGAGAAGGCGCAGTCCGCGCGCGTCTGGAAGGTGGTGCCTGGCCTCTCGAACGTGGATTCCTGGGCCCCCGATGATCGCGGCGTGATGCTGAGCGTCATCGGGGCCAGCACGGGCAGCGACATATGGGAATTGAGCGACTCGGGCGAGCTCCGCGCGGTCATCGCGACGCGCGCGACCGAGCATTCGGCGGAGGCCTCCCCCGATGGCCGCTGGCTCGCCTATGTCAGCGACGTTGGAGGCCGGGAAGACGTGTACGTCGCGCCCATCTCGGG
This sequence comes from Vicinamibacteria bacterium, assembly GCA_044229175.1. GTDB lineage: Bacteria > Acidobacteriota > Vicinamibacteria > Fen-336 > JAGNNV01 > JAGNNV01. The sequence goes on from JBGATM010000057.1 coordinate 5,919, forward strand.
CGCGGGAAGCGCGTGGAAGATTTCGCCGGCCGGGGGGAACGAACCGAAGTGGAGGCCCGACGGGCGGGAACTCTTCTACATCGCGCCGGGCGGGCGCATGCAGGCGGTTCTGATAGCCCCTGGGCCCACCTTCACGGCCGGCGCCCAGCAGACTCTCTTCGCCGCCCGCTTCGACGCATCTGGCAACCGGGCGTACGACGTCGCGGCCGATGGCCGGCGCTTCCTCGTGAACCTCAGCAAGTCGAGCCCCGGCTCGCCGATCGTGGTCATCCTCGGTCTGGGCGATGAGATCAGGACGCGAGCGGCGCGCCTCGCCGCGGGCCGGTGACCTCCAGGACACCAAAGGTGCCGGGCAAGTGAGCCTGCGATGAGCCTGTGGCTCCTCCTCCGGAACACTCTCCGGGGCCTGGGGGGCGTCTTCGACGAGCTCAGCCGCCCGCTGAACCTGGGACTCGCTTTCTTCCTCTCCGTTCTTCCAAGACGATACTGGCGCGGCATCACGGGTCCGGGGATCCTGCTCTCCGGCCTGGTGCAGGCGGGCTTGAGCCTCGCCGGGCTCGTGCACGTCTATGGCACGTACGCACAAGGCGTCAGCGATCAGCTGGCCGAGGCGACCCTGCAGGTCGCGGCGGAGAGCGCGGCCACTCGGGTGAGCGCCGCCCCGGCCATGGCGTTCGGGGCCCTCACGCCGCTCGGTTTCCTCGCGGTCTCGGTGCCCGGCTGGGTCCTCGCCTACGGCCTCGTGTCCGGTCTCATCCGCGCCGTCAGCTACGCCGCCGACCACCCCTGCGGCGATCCGATTCTCACCTTCGTCGACGATGTGATCTGGGATGTCGCGCGAGGCATCAGGTCGAGGTTTCTGGGAGTCTTAGCGCGCGTGCGATCGCTCTGGAACGGCTGACCGTCCGGCGGAGCCCGACACCGCCTTAATGAGCCAAAAGGCTCAGGGCGCGCGCGGATAGAGGTCTCTAAGCTCCAGGGACGGAAACGGGGCATTGGAGTCCCGTCCGCTTGGAAGCCAACAGGAGCCAACGTGACGCACGAGACCCCCAAGACCATGGGCCAGCAGTTCGGCCGCCGTTCGTGGGCCGAACCCTGGAAGATAAAGATGGTCGAGCGCCTCCGCATGACCACGCGCGAGGAGCGCGAGAAGGCCCTCACCGAGGCCGGCCTGAACACCTTCCTCCTGAAGTCCGACGACGTCTACATCGATCTGCTCACGGACAGCGGAACCAGCGCCATGAGCGACGAGCAGTGGGCAGGGATGATGCTGGGCGACGAGGCCTACGCGGGAAGCCGGAACTTCTACCACCTCGAAGCCGCCCTGCAGAAGTACTACGGCTACAAGTACGTGGTTCCCACCCACCAGGGCCGGGGCGCCGAGCATCTGATTTCGCAGATCGCGATCAAGAAGGGACAGTATGTCCCCGGCAACATGTACTTCACCACCACGCGGCTCCACCAGGAACTCGCGGGCGGCATCTTCGTCGACGTCATCCTCGACGAAGCGCACGACCCCAACAGCCTTCATCCCTTCAAGGGCAACATCGACACGGCCAAGCTCGAAGCCCTCATCGCGCGGGAGGGGGCGGCGAAGATCGCCTACGTGAGTCTCGCCGGAACCGTGAACATGGCGGGCGGACAGCCGGTCAGCATGGCGAACGTCAAGGAGCTTCGCGCCCTGTGCGACAAGCACGGCATCAAGCTTTACCTCGACGCCACCCGCATGGTGGAGAACGCGTTCTTCATCCAGGAGCGCGAAGAGGGCTATGCGAGCCAGTCGATCGCGGAGATCCTGAAGGAGTTCTGCGGCTTCACCGACGGCGCGTGGATGAGTGCTAAGAAGGACAATCTCGTCAACATCGGCGGCTGGCTCGCGGTCAACGACTGGACGATGTTCGAGGAGCTGCGGAATCTCGTGGTGGTCTACGGGGGCCTTCACACCTACGGCGGGCTCGCCGGGCGCGACATGGAAGCGATGGCCATCGGCATCGCGGAATCGGTCGAGGACGCCCACATCAAGTCGCGCATCGGACAGGTGCGCTATTTGGGCGACCTCCTCACCGACTGGGGCATCCCCATCGTGCAGCCCGTGGGCGGCCACGCGATCTTCCTGAACGCGAGGGAGTTCTATCCGCAGCTCAAGCAGATCGAGTTCCCCGCGCAGACCCTCGCCGCCGAGCTGTATCTCGACTCCGGCATCCGGTCGATGGAACGCGGGATCGCGAGTGCCGGACGCGACGTCAAGACCGGAGATCACTATTACCCGAAGCTCGAGCTCACCCGGCTCACCATTCCCAGGCGCGTGTACACGCAGGCCCATATGGACGTGGTGGCGGAGTCGGTGAAGGCGGTCTACGACGCGCGCGGAACCACCCGCGGCCTGAAAATGATCTACGAGCCGAAGTACCTGCGCTTCTTCCAGGCGCGGTTCGAGCGATTGGGCGACTGAGCCCGGTCAGCTGGCTCTCCGCTCCATGGTTCGGTGCACGTGCCTGGTCCTCGCCCGCGGGCGCTCGTCGGCCTTCGCGAGGAGCGCGCACACTTCCTCATCCTCGGTCTGGTCGAACTCCTGGTACCAGGGCGAGATCGCACCCAGGTCGTCAGGCTCCAGGACGCTGACGCACTCGTCCGCGACCTCCGAGACCGCGGAGGAGGCGCTCGGGGAACTGACCCCGGCAGCCACCACGACCCGGGAGGGACTGAGGGAGCGAATGGCCTTCACCGCCACCAGCATCGAGGCCCCGGTGGCCATGCCGTCGTCCACGAGGATGACGATCTTTCCGCGCAGGTCGAGGGGCGGACGCCGGCCGCGGTAGAGCTTTTCCCGGCGCGCGATCTCCTCCTCCTCCAGCACCACCGTCCGCTCGATGGCGAAGTGGGGAATGCCCAGGCTCGCCACCACGTCTTCGTTGATCACCCGCGTGCCGCCGGAAGCGATCGCGCCCATCGCGAGCTCGTGGTAGCCGGGAGCGCCGAGTTTGCGCACGATGAAGACATCGAGAGGCGCGGCCAGCGCCCGCGCCACCTCGAAGGCCACGGGGACGCCGCCCCGCGGGAGGCCGAGCACGATGACGTCGCCGCGGTTCGAATAGCGCAGCAGCTTGATCGCGAGCCTCCGGCCGGCTTCGGCCCGGTTACGAAGCGGCGTGAGCATGATGCCCCTCCCTCGTGTCCGCTGCGCCCGCGCCTCGCGCCCGGGCTGTCGTCTCTTTCACGGACGTGGCGGGCAGGTATCGACGGAACCATGCGGACGCGCTCGTCGCCACCTTCTGGAGCTTGCCCGGCTCCTCGAAGAGGTGGGTGGCGCCCGGGACCACCACGAGATCGCAGTGCCGCAGCCCGGTCTTCGCCCACTCGTTGAGGTCGAGCACCTCCGGATCGTTTCCGCCGACGATGAGCCGGGTCGGGGCCTCGACAAGGGAGAGAACGTCGCGCGCGAGATCGGGACGCCCCCCCCGGCTCACCACGGCTCTGACCATCGCCGGTCGCCGGGATGCGGCCACGAGAGCGGCCGCGGCGCCGGTGCTCGCGCCGAAGTATCCCACCTTCAGCTCGCGCGTTTCGTCCATCGTGGACAGCCAGTCGGTGGCGCCGACCAGGCGATCGGCGAGAAGCTCGATGTCGAATCGCGGGCCGGCGCCCCGAGACTCCTCGAGAGGGGTGAGCAGATCGAAGAGCAGGGTTGCGAAACCCGCGCGGTTCAGGACCCGGGCCACGAAAGCGTTCCTGGGACTGTGCCGGGTGCTTCCGCTCCCGTGCGCGAACACGATGATCGACCGGGCGCCTTCCGGAATGGTGAGGATGCCCTCGAGCGAAAGGCCTTCCATCCGTACTTCCACGGAGCGAGGGATAAACGTCATGGCGTGCTCCCTTCTCGACGTTCCCGCTACGACTCTGGAACGCGTCTTCACTCACTGCACAAGTCGGGCCACCGTTTCCGCCGCCGGGGCGAATCACCTAACTCCAGTCTTTGCCAAACTTGGGCGGCCAGCCGGACGAAAATATGGCGCTCGTTTCGACGCTCCTGCGCAAAAATTCGGGCTACTTCACCCGGGCGCCGTCGCTCACCCTGTCGCCCGGATAGAGGATGACCCTTTCCCCTTCCTTGAGTCCGCCGAGGATCTCCGCCTCGGTGGTCGTACGGTGGCCCACCTGCACGATCCGCGACGCCGCGCGACCCCCTTCGATCACGAACGCCCGCCAGTCCGAGCCCGTGCGATACAAGGCGCTGCCCGGAATCTTGAGCGCGCTCTGCGACTCCCACACCACCACGCGCACCTCCACCCGGAAGCCATCGCCCAGTCCTTCGGAGCCCGACACGAAGTCGCCCACGACGTTGACGCGCTGTTCCTCCACGCCGAGCGCCGACACCTTGGTGAAGCCCGAAGGCTCCACCCGGCGCACCCTCCCCGCGATGTCATGGCTGCCGCCCCATCCCCCGATCCACATGGAAGCCCCCGGCTTCACATTGACCGCGTCCGAGGAGAGCAGTTCGGCCACCACCTCGAGCTCATCGAGGTCGCCCAGTTCGAAGAGCGGCGTGCCCGCGGCGACCACGCGGTCGCTCTCCTGCAGAACGCGAAGCACGGTGGCCTTCTGCGGAGTGCGGACTGGGACAAGCGACGAGGGGCGGCGTGCGTCGGGGCTGGTGGCGAGCAGCGCGGCCCGGGCCTCCGCGACCTCCTGAACCGCGGCCTCGGTGGCGTGGCGGGCGGCCGCAAGTTCGGCGGCGGCCGCGATCTCGGAGAGCACCGCGCGCTCGTGCCCCTCCGCGGGCTGAATCCCTTCGCGGCCGAGATCATCCGAGCGCTCGCGGTCGCGATGAGCCTGATCGAAAGCCGCCCGCGCGCTCTGCTCACGGGAGGCCGCGGCGGCGCGCGACGCCTCCGCGGCGCGAAGACGCGCCTCGGCCTGGCCCTGCGCGCGCGGATCGAGGGGGGCGGGCGCGATATGGGCCACCATGGCTCCCGCCGCCACCGGGTCTCCCTCATGCAGGTCGATTCTCTGCAGGCGACCAGCCACGGGTGCGGCCACCACGAAGCGCTCGCGAACGCGGGTCCGGCCTTCTTCGTCCACGGTCACGGTCAGCGGTCCCCGTGCGACCACCGCCGATTCGACCAGCACCGCCTGGGGCCGAAGCACCGCATAGAGGGCGGCGAGCAGAATCGCCCCCAGCGCCGCGTACTGAAACTTCCGTTTCTTCCACATGGCGATCACTCCCGGGTCTTGAGCACGGCGACGAGGTCGAGCTGGTCGGCGCGCCGCTTGACGATGAAGCCGGACACCACGGCCGCGGCGATGATGACGAGAAAGGCGAAGGCGTAGGAGGCGGTGGTGATGAAGAGGGGCAGGCGGATCAGCTTGTTCTGATAGGCGAGCGAGACCAGGGCGGAGAGACCGTAGCCCAGGAGAAATCCGCAGGGAATGCCGAGGGCCATGATGATGGCCTGTTCGCCGAACAGCATGGCCGCCACCTCCCGCCGGGTGAAGCCCAGGACCCTGAGGCTCGCGAGCTCCCGGCCCCGCTCGAACAGGGCGATGCGCGCACCGTTGTAGACGACACCCACCGCCACCACGGTGGCGAGGAATATGAGCGAGGCGGTGAACGTACCGAAGACTTCGGAGATGCTCTCCTCGTAGTTGCGGATCGCGGCTTCCCGCATCGAGACCCCGCTCACCGCGGGCACGCCTTTGAGCGCGCGATCGAAGGCCAGCTCCTGCAGCGGATCGACGCTCAGGTAGGCGCCCGAGAGCGACTCCTCGTCCACCAGCCGCGCCAGCGCGCCCAGTTCCATGTAGGCGAAGGTGCCGACGAGTTCGTCGATCTCCCCCACGATGGGTGTCTCGCGAACCGCGCGACGGCCCTCCAGCACCTCGATGGTGACTACGTCGCCGATACGCGCGTCCAGGGTGCGGGCCAGGAAGTCGGTCAGGACGACTCCCTGCGCCGGAGGGGTGGCGACTCGCCGGGACTTGCCGATGATGCGGCGCAGTTCGGCGCTCTCGGTCAGGCCGAAGACGAGGGTGCGCTCGACCCGCGGCCCGTAGCGGATCCGCACGGGAACGGCCCGGAAGGGCTCGACCCGGAGAACCCCGGGAAGATGGCGCAGGTCGTGGCTCACGCGCGCATCGATCGGTAGTGAGAATTGCACGGTCGCCTGCTGGCGCTCGACGTTGCGGAAGTGGACATCCATCAGCAGGCCGATCGCGTCCTCGAAGTAACGGCCGACGACG
>JBGATM010000058.1:0-11120 GCA_044229175.1 Vicinamibacteria bacterium
AAAGCATTCCGCCAGCGTTCAATCTGAGCCAGGATCAAACTCTTCAGTTCAATCCATCCAAACTCACAAAGAATCACATGGATCCAAAGTGAGCACTGCCAATTGCCTTGCGCCGAAACCCCATACCGGAGCCCCAGCTCGCGCAACACAGCACCCACCTCTATCGGCTGTAACTTGTTAAAGAGCGATGCCGGGAAGCGAGCAAGCTAGCCGCCCAGCAGAACTCGCAATTATAGCGCACTGCACAATCCGGTCAACCCCGGAGGGTCCGGACCGCCCCGCGATCGGGCTCAGCCGCCCGGCTTCAGCCGCACCCGGGCGAACTTTCGCTTGCCGACCTGGAGCACGTGGCTGCCGCCCACGGCGAGCTTGAGGGACTTGTCCGTGACCTTCTCGCCGTCGACCTTCACGCCGCCCTGCTCGACCATGCGCAGGGCCTCCGAGGTGCTCGGGCAGACTCCGGAAGCCTTCAGCACCCAGACGATCGCCGCGTCCTGGCCGGGAACGGCGATGACCTGCTCCGCCAGGTCCTCGGGGATTCCCCCATGCCGGTGGCGCGAATCGAAATCCTCGAGCGAGCGCACCGCGGCCGCGCGGTCGTGGAAGCGCGCCACGATCTCCTGCGCAAACCGCACCTTGATGTCGCGCGGGTTCGCCCCCTGCGTGACCGAGTGCTTCCACGCGCCGATCGTCGCGAGCGTCTCGAAGGAGAGGAGCTCGATGTATCGCCACATCAGCTCGTCGGACACCGACATGAGCTTGCCGAACATCTCGCCGGGAGCGTCGTTGATGCCCACGTAGTTGCCGAGCGACTTCGACATCTTGTTGACGCCGTCGAGCCCCTCGAGAAGCGGCATCGTGAGGATCACCTGCGGCTCCAGCCCGTAGTGCTTCTGCAGCTCGCGCCCGACGAGCAGGTTGAACTTCTGGTCCGTGCCGCCGAGCTCGACATCGGCCTTCATCGCGACCGAGTCGTACCCCTGCATCAGGGGGTAGAGGAACTCGTGGATCGAGATCGGCCTCTGTTCCGCGAAGCGTTTCGCGAAGTCGTCGCGCTCGAGCATCCGGGCGACGGTGTAGGTGGCCGAGAGCTTGACCATCCCGGAAGCGCCGAGCTGCGAACACCAGGTCGAATTGAAGAGGATCTCCGTCTTCTCCGGCTGCAGCACCTTGAAGACCTGCGCCTTGTAGGTCTCCGCATTCTCGGCGATCTGCTCCGGCGTGAGGGGCGGCCGGGTGGCGTTGCGCCCGCTCGGGTCCCCGATCATTCCCGTGAAATCCCCGATGAGGAACATCACGTGGTGCCCGAGGTCCTGGAACTGGCGCATCTTGTTCAGGACCACCGTATGCCCGAGGTGGAGGTCCGGGGCCGTGGGATCGAACCCCGCCTTGACGCGCAGGGGCTTGCCCCGGGAGAGCTTGCGGACCAGGTCCTCCTCGAGGATGAGCTCATCCGCGCCGCGCCGGATGACGTCGAGGTCCGAAGACTGAGTCATTGATTTGATTCCGTTTTCCGCCGATTTCCGGGGTTTTTCTGGTATTCTCGCCCGAACGGCGGGACCGGGAAGACCATGCACGTCCAAAAAGGCGACATTCTAGCGCAGCGCTCCGCAAGGCTCCGGCCCGTGCGCCAGCTCGCCTTTGCAGCCGCGCTCCTCGGACTGCCGGCGCTGGGCGTGGTCACCGCGTTCGGCATCGCCCCGGGGACAGTCGTCGACGACGGCGTCGCCTACGAGACGATCACCGAAGCCATTGCGCTGCCCGAGCTCGCCCCCGAAGTTGCGCCGGCCACGAAGTACGTGACCCAGGAGCGCGTGCTTCGCGGCGACACCGTGGCGGCGCTGTTCGAGCGCCTCGGGGTCCGGGATTCGCGGGCTCTCGAGTTCCTTCGCGGCGACGCGAAAGGACGCACGATCTTCCGCCAGCTCGTCCCCGGCCGGACCCTGCAGGCCGAGACGGGCCCCGAGGGCGAGCTGCTGGCGCTGCGCTATTTCCTCGCCTCCAACGGGCTTCTCGAGATCCTGCGAACCCCGGAGGGATTCGTCGCCCGCGATCGCGCGATCGCCGAGCCCCCGCGGGTGCTGCACAAGTCGGCGACCATCCGCACGTCGCTCTTCGCGGCGACGGACGCGGCCGGCATCCCGGACGCGATCGCGATGCAGATCGCGCGCGTCTTCGCGACCGACATCGACTTTCATACGGACCTTCGCAAGGGCGACCGCTTCTCCGTGGTGTACGAGATGATCTACGACTCCGGCGAGCTGGTGGCGCCGGGCCGCATCCTCTCGGCCGAGTTCGTCAACGATGGCCGCCTCTACCAGGCCGTGCTCTTCCGGGATGACGAGGGCACGGATGGGTACTACTCTCCCGACGGCTCGAACCGCGCCAAGGCGTTCCTGCGCTCCCCCGTGGAGTTCTCGCGCGTGAGCTCGCGATTCGGCGCCCGCTTCCATCCGATCTTCAAGAACTGGCGCGCGCACACCGGTGTCGATTTCGCGGCCCCCAAGGGCACGCGAGTCCTCGCGGCGGCCGACGGCCACGTGATCGGCGCGGGCTGGCGCGGCGGCTACGGCAATGCGGTGGAAATCAAGCACGGCGGGGGCATCGCCACGCTCTATGGCCACCTCTCGGGATTCGCGCAGGGCGTGCGCGTCGGCACCCGTGTGCGCCAAGGCGAACCGATCGGCTATGTCGGCGCAACGGGCTGGGCGACCGGGCCGCACCTGCACTACGAGTTCAAGATCGCGGGCATGCATCAGGACCCGATGCGCGTCGCATTGCCCAAGGCGGAGCCGATTCCGGCGCGCTTGCGGCCGCAGTTCGATCCCGCCGCGGCGGAAGCGGTCGCGACACTCGCCCTCGTGCGCAACGCCGTCCCGGTCAGCTTCGAGTAACGTGGCGCCTCTTTTCGTCGGCATCATGTCGGGGACGAGCCTCGACGGGGCCGATGCCGCTCTCGTCGACTTTTCCTCGACGCATCCCCGGACCCTGGGTTTCGCCACCCGGCCCTTTCCGGATTCCCTCCGGGAGCAACTTGTCGCCTTGAGCGCTCCGGGCGCCGACCATCTGGACCTTGCTGGCGAGGCCAGCGTTCGCCTGGCCGACCTGTACGCGGAGGTGGTCGCCGCGGTCATCGAGTGCGGCGCCGTGAATGCCTCGGCGGTTGCGGCGATCGGCTGCCACGGCCAGACCGTGCGCCACCGGCCCGAGCGGGGCTTCACGATCCAGCTGGGCGACCCCGCGCGGGTCGCGGAGCTTACCGGCATCGACGTCGTCGCCGACTTCCGCCGCCGCGACGTCGCGGCCGGTGGGCAAGGCGCTCCGCTCGTTCCCGCATTTCACGAGGCCGTGTTTCGCGATCCCGGCAGCGGGCGGGCCGTCGTCAACATCGGCGGAATCGCGAACGTCACCTGCATCCGCCCCCAGGGCGCCACGACGGGGTTCGACTGCGGCCCCGGAAACGTCCTGCTCGATGCCTGGGCTCGCCGCCATCTCGGAACCGCGTTCGACCGCGACGGCGCCTGGGCCGCGCAGGGGCGCGCCGACGAGGCCCTGGTCGAAAGGATGCTCGACGAACCGTTCCTGGGGCTGGCGCCCCCCAAGAGCACGGGCCGGGAGCTCTTCAACGATTCCTGGCTCGCCAAGCGCCTTCCGGAATCCGTGCGGCCCGGGGATGTCCAGGCGAGCCTGCTGGAGCTCACGGCGCGGTCGATCGTCTCCGCGCTCGACGAGCACTTTCCCGAGGGACGGGAGATCTACCTCTGCGGCGGCGGAGCGAGGAATGCTGCCCTCGCCGGGCGGATCGCCACCCTCGCCGCCCCACGGCTGGTGGCCCCCACCGATGCGCTTGGCGTCCCTTCGGGCCAGGTGGAGTCCGTGGCCTTCGCGTGGCTGGCGATGAAGGGGTTGCGGCGCGAACCCATCGACCTGAGGGCGGTCACCGGCGCCCGGCACCCTTGCGTGCTGGGCGCGATCTACCCCGCCTGAAAACGCGAAAGGGGGCCGAAGCCCCCTTTCGAATCCTTCGCACGCCCGTCGCCGGGCGCCCGCCTCAGGCCGTGAACGACGACCCGCAGCCGCAGGTCGAGCTCGCGTTCGGATTCTTGATGACGAACTGCGCGCCCTCGAGCCCTTCCGTGTAGTCGATCTCGGCGCCGACCAGGTACTGGTAGCTCATGGGGTCGATCAGCAGGCTCACGCCGTTCTTCTGCATCACCGTGTCGTCTTCGTTGGCGACTTCATCGAAGGTGAAGCCGTACTGGAGACCCGAGCAGCCGCCGCCGGTCACGAAGACGCGGAGCTTCAGCTCGGTGTTGCCCTCCTCTTCGATCAGGGCCTTCACCTTGTTCGCCGCGTTCTCGGTGAACACGAGCGGATCGGGCATCGTGGTTGAAAGGTCGTTCATCGCGTTTCTCCTGTGGGATCGGGATTCAGTCGGAAGAGCCGGTGGCGGGCTTCAACTCGACCACCTTCTCGCTCTTTTGCGGGTTTTCGTAGACCAGCTGGCCCATCACGATCGCGCCGACGTGGATCTCGATCGACTTGTACGAGACGTTGCCTGTGACACGGGCCTTGGGCAGAAGTTCGACGTATTCGGTGGCCCGGACGGGCCCGGCGACCGTGCCGTTGACGACGACGTGCGCGACGTCGATCTCGCCCTCGACACGGGCGAGCTCGGAGAGAACCAGGGTGCCCGGCTTGTTTCCCGTCGCCTTCACGTTGCCCTTCACGTTGCCGTCGATGCGAAGCCCCCCGGTGAAGGTGACGTTACCCTCGATCGTCGTCCCCGCGCCGATCAGGCTGTCGATGGGGCTGGGCTTGTTGGATTTGCCAAACATAACAACCTCCTACGGCGGATCCACCGTCCGGGACAGTTTAACCTGTCCCCCGGGAAGCGCAAGAACACGGATTTCCACGCTCTTGAGGGCCGAGCCCTCCGGGATGCGAAAGCGACCCTCCACCTTCTGGTAGAAGCGAAATTCCACCGCCCCCGCGGCGTCCGCCGCCGAGGGCTCGGGAAAGACCATCGTTTCGAGGACGGAGTTCTGGGCGACGCGGGCCACGACCTGCACCCGCCCCTTGAAGTCCTGCTTGCGCTGCCCCCCCTGGGTGAGCAGCATCCGGTAGCGGAATTCGTTCGGCTTGCCGTCGGACTCGAGTTTCAGGTTCGAGACGCCGAGCCCCTCGGGGGTCGCTCCCGACGACATGATGTTGCGGAGGAACCCGAGGTCCTCCTTGAGGGCGGCGTTCTCTTCCTGCAGCTGCGCGACGGTGCGCGCGAGCTCGGTCTGGGCCGCCCTCTCGATCTGCAGCTGGCGCTCGCGCTCCGCCAGCGAGCTCCTCGAGGCCTCGAGATCGCGCTTGAGCCGGACGTTGTCTTCGCCGAGTGCGTTGATCTGCTGGCGCGCCTCTTCCCGGTCGAATCCGGTGATGCGGTAGCTGTTCTCCACGAGCCACCAGACGATGCCGGCCACCGCCGCCATCATGAGCACGTTGAGCAGCAACCGCCAATGCCATGCCAGCTGCGAACGAATCGCCATCCGCGAGGAGCGGATGCCGAAGTTGCTGCGCAGCCGACGGGCGAGTCCCCTCACGGCATCACCGCGACCTGGTCGATGCCCTGGGCCTCCGGCAGATCGAACATGAGATTCATGTTCTGGATCGCCTGTCCCGCCGCGCCCTTCACCAGGTTGTCCTCCACCGCGACGATGACCAGGGTGTTCCCGCCTCCCGGGCGGTGAATGGCGATGCGGCAGGTGTTCGAGCCGCGAACCCAGCGCGTTTCCGGCTGCGTGCCGGGTGGAAGGATGTCGACGAACGGCTCTCCGGCGTAGCGCCGCTCGAAGAGGCCCTGGAAGTCCGCCTCGGAAGTGATCCGGGCGTAGGCGGTGACGAGAATTCCCCGGACCATGGGCACGAGGTGCGGGACGAAGGTGAGCCCGAGCCGCCTTCCCGATGCGCCCTCGAGGCTTTCCAGGATCTCCGGATGGTGGCGGTGGCCGCCGATCGCGTATGCCTTGAAATTGTCGGACGCTTCCGGATAGAGGAGATGGAGCTCCGCCTTGCGCCCCGCGCCGCTCACCCCCGACTTCGCGTCGGCGACGAGGCTTGCGTGGTCGACGAAGTCCGTTTCAACCAGGGGCAGCAAGGCCAGCTGGACGGCGGTTGCATAGCAGCCGGGGTTGGCGACCAGGCGCGCCCCGCGGATCGCGTCGCGGTTGATCTCCGGAAGCCCGTAGACCGCTTCGGCGATGAGCTCCGGGGAAGCGTGCGCGACCTTGTACCACTTCTCCCAGACCGCGCGGTCCTTGAGCCGGAAGTCGGCCGAGAGGTCGACGATGCGGACGCCGCGATCGACCAGAGCCCGCGCCTGCGACATCGCCACGCCGTTCGGCGTGGCGAAGAACACGCAGTCGCAGTCGTGGAGAGGCGCCGCCGCAGGGTCGCTGAACGCGAGGTCCACGCGACCGCGCAGCGATGGAAAGTAATCCGCCACCTTCGTGCCCGCCTCGCCGCGCGAGGTGATCGCGACGAGGTCGATGCCCCCATGGCCCGCGAGGAGCCGCAGGAGCTCGACTCCCGTATACCCGGTGCCGCCGACGATGCCGACCTTGATCATTCACTCCTTCCCTTCAGCGTTCCGGCCCATGGCCGTGGGAAGCGCGCCCCGCAACGAAAAAGCCGCGGCGAGGCGGCTTTTTCGTGCGTTGCGCAAGCGAACAGCGCTCTCCCGCCTTAGCGTTTCGAGAACTGCTTGCGGCGTCGCGCCTTGTGCAGGCCCACCTTCTTGCGCTCGACCTCGCGCGCGTCGCGCGTGACGAGGCCCGCCTTGGACAGGGCGGGTTTCAGGGTGGGATCGTACTCGATGAGGGCGCGCGTGATGCCGTGGCGCACCGCGCCGGCCTGGCCGGACTCGCCGCCGCCGAAGACGTTGACCTTGATGTCGAAGGTCTCGGCGTGGTTGGTGAGCTCCAACGGCTGACGGACGATCATCCGGCCGGTCTCCCGCGAGAAGTACTCGTCGAGGGGCTTCTCGTTGACGACGATCTTGCCCTTGCCGGGCTTGATGAAGACGCGGGCGACGGCGTTCTTGCGGCGCCCGGTGCCATAGTTGTATTTGCCGATCATGGTGGCTCCTTAGATCTCGAGGGCCTTGGGTTGCTGCGACGAATGGGGGTGGGCGGGGCCCGCGTAGATCTTCAGCTTCTTGATCATCGCATAGCCCAGCCGGCCCTTCGGAAGCATCCCCTTGACCGCGAGCCTGAGGATCCGGTCGGGATGGCGTGCCTGGAGCTTGTCGAACGTCGTCTCGTAGATGCCGCCCGGGTAGGTCGAGTGGCGGAAGTACTTCTTGTCCGTCGACTTGTCGCCCGTGACGCGCAGTTTCTCCACGTTGACCACGACGATGTAGTCGCCCGTGTCGACGTGGGGAGTGAATTCGGGTTTGTGCTTGCCGCGCAGCCGCCGGGAGACTTCCACCGCGAGACGGCCCAGGACCTTGTCCGTGGCATCCACGATGAACCAGTCGCGCCGGACCTCGTGCGGCTTTGCCGAGAAGGTCTTCATGGCTTTCCTTTCATCCCGCCCCTGGGTGCCGACGGCTCGGAGGCCGAGCGATACTTTGGGCGGCTTGTTTTGGGTTGAAGAACCCGAAATTTTAGGCAAATCAGCCCTTTGTGTCAAACCCCGTGTCGGCTAGAATCCGAAGACCCCCTCCCCAAGAGCCACGATGGAAACCAGTCGCTTTGAGCTGTACGCCCGGGTCGCGGTGATCGCCCTGCTGGTCATCGGCTGTTTCCTGGTCCTGCGACCTTTCCTGGGCGCGGTCTTCCTGGCGATGATCCTGTGCCTGTCGACCTGGCCGGGCTTCCGCTGGCTGCGCGAACGGTGGGGGGGGCGAAGCGGCCTCGCCGCCGGGATCTTCGTCCTCGGCCTCCTCCTGATCATCGCGCTTCCCGTGGCGCTCGCGGCCCACAGCCTGATCGTCTATTCGGGACAGATCGTGGAAGCCGTCCGGACCTTCCTCGACAAGGGAAGCAGCCTCGAGCTTCCGGAGTTCGTCCGCAACCTCCCCTGGGTCGGCGCCGCGCTCGACGCCTACTGGCACAAGCTGCTCGATAGCCGCGAGGAACTCGTCGCCCTCGCCAGGCGCCTCGCGGAGCCGGCCAAGACCGTTCTGTTCGGCCTCGGCGGGGCCGTGGGCGAGGGGCTCTTCCAGGTCCTCATCGCCATCTTCGTGTCCTATTTCTTCTATCGGGATGGCGACCGGGCGGTCGGGTTGCTTCGCGCCGGGGTCAACAGGCTCGCCGGACCGGAGCAGGGCGAGGCGCTGGTCTCCACGGCCCGCAACGCCGTCATGGCCGTGGTCTACGGGCTGATCGGCACGGCCGTCGTCCAGGCGTTCGTCGCGCTGGTCGGGTTCCTGATCGCCGGCGTTCCGGGAGCATTCCTCCTGTCGGCACTCACGTTCCTGCTCTCCCTCATCCCGCTGGGGCCGGTCCTGGTCTGGGGCGGGGCGGCTGGCTGGTTGTATTACGGCGGCGAGACGGGCTGGGCGATCTTCATGGTCATCTACGGAATCGCGGTCATCAGCTCGGTCGACAATTTCGTCAAGCCGATCCTCATGGCGAGAGTGGGCGGGCTGCCCATGCTCCTCGTCGTGCTCGGTGTCTTCGGTGGGGCCTTCGCCTTCGGGTTCATCGGTCTCTTCGTCGGACCCGCCCTCCTTTCGGTCGCGTGGAGCCTCACCAAGGCATGGCTCGACGTCTACCGCACGGCCGAGGCCGCACCCGGCCCTTCCTGACCCGACCGGAACCTTCCCCGTGAAAGCGCGAATCCAGCTCGTCGAAGGCATGACGTTCATCGCCGAGAGCGGCAGCGGCCACGCGGTCGTGCTCGATTCCTCCCCCGAGGTCGGCGGTCGCGACCTGGGTCCGCGCCCCATGGAGCTGCTCCTCATGGGAACGGGAGCCTGCTCCGCGATCGACGTCGTCCATATCCTGCGCAAGTCCCGGCAGCCGGTCGCCGGATGCGTCGTCGAGCTCGACGCCGACCGGGCGGAAGACGACCCGAAGGTCTTCACCCGCATCCGGATGCACTACGTCGTCACCGGGAAGGGCCTGAATCCGGCCCAGGTGGAACGCGCGATCAAGCTTTCGAAGGAGAAGTACTGCTCCGCTTCCGTGATGCTCGAAAAGACCGCGGAGTTCTCGGTCGACTACGAGATCCGCGAATCATGAACGCGGGCTAGAAGCGGTAGGCCGATCGCGTCATCGCTTTCGACACGAGCTTCATTGCCGCCTTCACCGGCGCCGGCAGCTCCGCCGCGCCGAGAGACCTGCCTGTGGATCCGTGGCGGATCTCGTCGGCGCGCATCTGCTCCAGGATCGCGCGGCTGCGCTCGTCCCCGGGGGGCAGGCGGTCCAGATGGCCGTCGAGGTGGTGCTCCACCTGCTTCTCGGTTTCCACCAGGAAGCCGAGGCTCCAGCGGTCTCCGGCGAGCCCCGAAGCCACGCCCAGCGCGAAGGAGCCCGCGTACCAGAAGGGATCGAGAACGCTCGGCCGCGCCCCCAGCTCATCGAGCCGCTCGCGGCACCATCGAAGGTGGTCCCTCTCCTCGGCCCCGGCGTGCTCGAGGGCCTCGCGCACGGCCTCGCTCCGGGCGACGAGCGCCTGGCCGGAATACAGGGCCTGCGCGCAGATCTCGCCGGCATGGTTCACGCGCATGAGCCCGGCGACGTGGCTCCGATCGCTCTCTTCCTTCGGAACCTCGCCGTGCCCGCCCGGCGTCGGGCGCGAAGAGTGGGCGGCCCCGGCGAGGGTGCGCAGCGCGTTGTCGGCCGCGATCAGCAGCCTGTCGATCGGGGAATCGGTCATGCCGGAATCCTAGCTCCTGCGGGTCGTGGGCGCCAAAAAGAAAACGGGCGCGGCTTTCGCCGCGCCCGTCTTTCCGGTATTGCTCTCGCTGCCTGCGATCAGAACAGGTGGCGAACGCCGAACATGAAGCCCTGCGGATCCTGGCCCGCGGCGCCAAGGCCCGCCGTGCCGAAGTTGCAGTTCATCGTGCCGCTGTTGTCGACTTTCGTGTAGCTCGTGATGAAGAACGTGCGCTTCGAGAAGTCGTAGCGGTAGCCGAGCGAGTACATGTCGCAATCGTTCGAGCCCTGCTCGGCGTTCTGGTACGAGGCGAGGATCACGTGCTTCCCGAGCGCCCAGTCGGCGCCGATCATGTAGGACGTGTCGTCTTCCGCACGGTCGCGCTTGTACTCGCCGTATTGGCCGGAGAGCTTGAAGCTGCCAAACGCGTAGCGCGCGGCGATGGCGTTGCCCTCTTCGCTGGTGTTCGCGGCGACGTCCTTGTGCTTCTCGTAGGCGTAGGCGATGTAGAACGGCCCCTTCGAGTAGGCCAGCGACCCGCCGTACAGGCTCGGGTTGGTCGTCGAAGTCTTGCCCTCGTTCGCCGTATAGGCGAGGCGGACCGAGAAACCGGCCATGTTGGGCGACCAGTACTGGATGTGATTCGACTCGCGGCGGCTGAAGTTGCCCTGGTCGAGGGCGGCGCCGGTGATGTCGCCGAGGGTCAGGTCACCCCAGGGGTCGACCGCGGTCTGTGAGGACTTCATCGGCGTGTCGTAGCGGCCGGCCAGGATGCTGCCCCAGCCACCCTGAAGACCCACGAAGCTGTTGCGGTTTCCGAAGGTGGTCGTCGCGTTGTCCGGCGGGAAGGACGTCTCGAGCTGGAAGATCGCCTTCAGGCCGCCGCCCAGGTCCTCAGTACCACGCACACCGATGTACGACGCCTGGTCCGTCACGCGATTGCGTTGGTCGACGGGGGTCGCGCCACCCTTGGCCTCGACGGCTTCCAGGGTGACGTAAACGCGCCCGTACAGCGTGACCGGGTTCGCGGTCTGCGCCATGGCTTCGGGCGCCACGCAGGCGCCGGCGATAGCCAGAGCGATCAGTTTCTTGTTCATCAGAATCTCCTTTGTTGAAGTGAGGCCGTGTGTACTAAAGCGCTTGGAACCTCGTGGGGATTTTTTGCCCCGATTTTTGCCACTTCTCCCAAGTATCTTTTTGAGAAGCCGCTAGCATGATGCCAAACCCCGTCACATCCCTCAAGG
>JBGATM010000059.1:0-11004 GCA_044229175.1 Vicinamibacteria bacterium
ACGGCAAGACCATGCTGGTGGAGATTCGGCGGGACAAGACGCTGAACGACGTGGTGGCGGTGGACGTGGCGACAGGCGCCGCGAAGGATGTCCTCGCCTCGCAGTTCTCGGAGAGCTCTGCCCGTCTCTCCCCCGACGACCGCTGGATCGCCTACGTTTCCGATGAATCGGGCCGCCCCGAGGTCTACGTGCAGCCCTACCCCTCCCTGGAGTCCCGCACCATCGTATCCACCGCGGGGGGCGTCGAACCCGTGTGGTCGCGAGACGGCCGGAAGCTGTACTTCCGCTCCGCGGAGAATCTGATGGTGGCGGATCTTGCGACCACTTCTCCCATCGCGTTCAGCCAGCCGCGTCCGCTCTTCGCGGACCGGTTCACCCGAACCCAGGGCCTGATGCACACCCACTACGACGTCGCCGGGGATGGGCGGCTGCTCATGATCGAAAGTCCGAACGGCGGGGCGGGGGCGAGCGGACACCAGGAGATTCAGATCGTGCTCAACTGGGCCGAGACTCTGAAGCGCCTGGCGCCGGGGAAACCATGAGTCTCTCGTTTGATTACCCGGGCCTCCGCATGGTCACCAGCTTCGAGGCGCTGATCGCGACGCCTTTTCGCGACGGCGTCAACGCGGTGTGCTGGCCGCGTGATCTTCCGGGCGACTTCGACGAAGTGGTGCAGAAGCTTGGGACAGCCGACGACATCACCTCGATCGACGAAATGCGATTGAGGTCGCTCGAGGTCAGCCCGGCGGGCCGAAAGGCCATAGCCGCGCTGCTCGACGACCTGGGCCGGTTGCGCGCGATCGGTGAGGAGCCGACGCTCGAGTGCGTACGTCGCTACCCGCGTGATCACCGCGGACCGGTAGCGACCGACGTGCACTCCTTCCATGTCGACAGCGCGACCGTGCCCGTCGATACCTTCCTGTGCAGTTACACCGGGGCCTCGAGTGAAGGGCTGCGCCATCGTGAAGCAAGGCGGCTCGTCGACGCGCCGGCCATTCGAGCGCAACTGCTCGAGAGCTTCGGCGGCGAAGAAGGCGAGGCATTCACAGCCTGGCTCGGCGAGAACAGCTTCGATCTGCACTACGAGGCGCTGCCCTCAGCCAGGCCGTTTTCGTTCGGCCTCGGCAACCTGTGGCGCATCGCCGTGCAGTACCCGGGGTGCCCGGGACCGGCGTGCATCCATCGGGCACCCGAAGACTCACCGGGCCGGCCTCCCCGCCTGCTGCTCATCAGTTGAACCTGGACCCTGACGACATCAGTCAGGCGGCGTCACACCAGCATGCGCATGGGGCCCCGCGTGTCGCCCGGGTGGGGTCTGCTCAGGCCGGCGGCTGGTTGGTAGCGAACAGGTACCGGTGAATGCGCCAGGAGCCGCCCTCCCGTCGAAAGATGAACAGCTCGTTGTTGCCTTCGGTGACCTCTTTGCCGCTGGCGAGGATCCTGGTGCGGCCGGCCGAACTGGTGCGAACCCAGGCCCAGTCGCCGGCCTCCTGAGTCTCGTGGATCTCGAAGCGAACATTGAGCTTGATGGTGTCGAACACCTGACGGTATCCCGCGCGCACGGCATCTCGGCCGACGAGGGCGGGCGCGTGCTGCGGCATGAAGACCGGGTCGGTGCCGTACAGCGCGAGGACCTGCTCGATATCGCCCGCGTTCAGCGCGGTCTCGTACGACTTGATCAGCTTCTCAATACTCATGGCGTCCCTCTTTCCTTGAATCGGGCGACCTCATGTCGACCGTGGACGCCAATGTAGCGGCGTTGCAGAATCAGCACAATAGACAAATATTGAATACTCTGTTGTAATAATGGAAAGATGAGCCGCCACTCGCATCTCTCGGCCATGGCGTTGTTCGCCCGTATCGTGCAGCATGGCGGGTTCTCGGAGACCGCTCGCCGCGCGGACATACCGGTCTCCACGCTCAGCCGAAAGATCAGCGCGCTGGAAGCATCGCTCGGCGTTCGCCTTCTCGAGCGGACCACGCGGGCCGTCAACCCCACCGACGCGGGGCGGGAATTCCTGCCGTACTGCGTTGCGCTGCTCGAGGCGGCGAACGCCGGGCAGGCCGCCCTGGAACGCCGGCAAGAGGATGTCACGGGGACACTCCGGCTCGCGGCGCCACCCAGTCTGTCCGAGGTGCTCCTCGTTCCGTTGGTCGACGGCTTCCTCAAGCGCCACCCCGCGGCCGCGGTGAAGGTGCTCGTGACCGATCGGCACCTCGACCTCGTCGAGGACGAGGTCGATGTGTCGCTGCGGGTCGGCCGCCAGGCTGACAGCAGCCTCATTGTCAGGACGCTGACGCGCTATCGGCACGTCCTGATCGCGGCGCCCTCCTACCTGGCGAGCGCGGGCAGGCTCGCCCATCCCGCGGATCTCCGGCGCCACCGCATCCTGGGCTTCAGCAAGTGGTTCGGCGATCTGAACTGGAGTCTGTCGCGGGAGGGCCAGACCGAGTCCCTTCGGCTCAGGCCGGCCTTCGCGCTGAACGACTACGCGGGCGTCATCAAGGCGGCGGTGGACGGCATGGGCGTCGCCGAGGCGCCGTCGATCATCTGCCAGAACGAGCTTCGACGCGGGTCGCTGATCGTCCCTCTGCCCGCATGGCAGTTCGAAGAGGTCGATCTGTCGGCCTACTACCTCACCCGGCGCCATCGCTCTCGCATCGTGGAGCTGTTCCTCGACTATTGCGTCGACAACGTGTCCCGGATCCTGCAGCCGGGGACGACCGCCGGGGTCTTGAGACGACCGCCCCGGAAGAATCGCCGGCCGTTGCGTGGCGCGGGCTAGCCGGACGCGCGCGGCATCCTACGAAACCGCGCGGCGGTGCACAGGACGGTCTTGGGCGGAGTCGGTGCCGTCAGCGCGCGAGCTTCGCCCTGGGCGGGGGCAGGAAGCGCAGGTGCAGTCGCCGCACTCCGTCCGTGCCGACGTAGCTGCCGCGAACCTCGGCCCGCGCGCAGAACGCCCCTTCGGACTCGTCGATCTCGAGGGTCTGGCCGACCTTCGCGTCGAACTTCGACTGCACCTTGGCCCCGCTGCCGCTGAAATCCTCGAGCAAGGTCGTCTCCCGACGGACCTTCCCATCATCGAGGTCGAAGCCGAGGTGGACCTTGAGCAGCAGCTGTCCGCGTCGACCGCGCCGCCGCTCGCCCACGGCTCCGGCGCCGGGTTGCTCCGCCTTTGCGGGCGGCGCCTCCTTGCCGAGCAGCGCGGCGCCGATCCGGGTCCCGGCGCCCACTTTGGCGGTCGATGCCACGAGTGCGTAGGTCTTGTAGCTCGCAGCCGACCGATCGTAGGCGCGGAGCGTGGGGGGCAGGGGCAGAGCGAGGTGCAGCACCTCACCTACCTGAACCGCGCGCCTGATCACGAAGGCAACACCGCTCTGAGAGACATCGAGCGACCGGGTCATCTCTTCCCAGGCCTTGCCCGAGGCATCGTGACCCTGCACTCGGATCGGAATCCGCATGGCGACGCGCTCGTCTTGGCGAGGCTTGGCGGTCATCGGCTCAAGCTTAGCCGTGATTCTCGACGAAGGATCACGACTCAACTGGCCACGCAGCACGGTGAGCGGCGCCACCCGCGATGCCCCGGCTGAAATCCTCTAAGCTCGCCGGATTCATGACTGTCTCTCCCGGCGGGCGCGTGGGGCCTTACGAGATCATCGATGCCCTGGGCGCGGGCGGGATGGGCGAGGTGTTTCGCGCGCGCGACACCAAGCTCAATCGCGATGTTGCGATCAAGGTGCTGCCCGCGGCGTTCGCGGATGACCCGGAGCGGCTGGCGCGGTTCACGCGCGAAGCGCAGAACCTGGCGTCGTTGAACCACCCCTACATCGCGGCGATCTACGGCATCGAGGAGATTGCTTCCTCGGGCTCCTCAGCCGGCCTCGTCGCAATGACGACGGAGGTGAGCAACCACGCTGCGTTCGCGATTCACCACGGCCTGGGGGTCCTCCATCGCGATCGCGATTTCGCCGCCCTCTCCCGGGTCTCGCCTCTGCTCGAGCGCGACATCGCCCGATGACCATGTTGGCGGGAGCCCGACCCGGGCCCTGCGAGATCGTGAACGCGATCGGCGCGGTCAAGGTCCGGTAGGCGATGTGCGGGCGGGCAGCGGCGCCACCGCTCCCGTCGCCGTCCACCTCAGTGCACGGTGGTCGTGGTCCAGCGCAGCACGCGCACTTCCTGGATCCGGGTCGTCCCCAGACCGTTGTCGAACTCGATGAACATGCCCGGGGCCGCCACCATCCCCGTGAGAATCGCGTGCCCGCCCCAGGTGCATCCGTTCACCCGCACCACCGCGGGCTCCGGGCCCTGCTTGTCGAACCAGCCGCCGCTCACCTGGTAGGCGCCGCCTCCGAGAAAGGCGAGGAAGTAAAGAGAGTTCCGGGTCCGCACCAGGACAAAGTCGCCCACCGCTAGATCTCTTTCCCGGATGCTGTCGGTCTCCGCGGCGCAGCGGGTGAGGGAACCGAGCGTGCGGGACAGCGCGGGCCGAGATCCTTCGAACGCGGCGTCCAACTTTGTTTCGGTCTGCGCGCGACGGGTCATGCAGCGAGCCTCTCCCGTCGAAGCCTACGCCATTCGCCGCCCACAAGGGGCCAGGCGCGCCGCAGTCGGACGCCGATCGAAAGGACTAGTTCGGCGGGCGCGGGATAGAATCCGCTCCGCCTCGCGATGCCCCATGCGCTGTCCCCGTCTCAGTTCCTGGTCGCGTCGTTCGCGGCGCTCAGCCTGCTCGGCGCCTTCCTGCTCTGGCTGCCGGTGGCAGCGGAACCGGGTCAGGCGATCTCGTTCATCGACGCCCTCTTCACCGCGACCTCGGCGGTCTGCGTCACCGGCCTGATCGTGGTCGACGTCCCGAATGCGTTCTCGACCTTCGGCGAGGTGACGCTCATGCTCCTGATCTTCGCCGGCGGTCTCGGCTACATGACCCTGTCCACCGTCCTGGTGGCCGCCCTCGGACGCAAGCTGTCGGTCCGGGAGCGGTCGACCCTGCAGGAAGCCCTCAACATCGATACCCGGGAAGGGCTCGTGCGGTTCGCGGCCACGGTGCTCCGGGTCGCCCTCGCCCTGGAACTGGGGGGGGCGCTGCTTCTCACCCTGCGGTTCTGGCCGGAGTTCGGCCTCGGGCGCGGGGCCTACCTAGGACTGTTCCACGCGATCTCGGCTTTCAACAACGCGGGGTTTTCCCTCTGGTCCGACAACCTGACCCGCTATCGGGGCGACCTCGTGGTCAACCTCGTGATCACCGGCCTGATCGTCAGCGGCGGCCTGGGCTTCTTCGTTCTTCGCGAACTGAGCGAGCGGAAGCCATTCACCCTGTGGTCGCTGCACACCAAGCTCGCGATCGTCATAACGAGCGTCCTGCTCGTGGCCGGGACTCTGCTGATTCTGATCTTCGAGTGGAGCAACCCCCGGACCCTCGCCCTCCTGCCGCTGAGCGAGAAGGTCCTGGCGAGCTGGTTCCAGTCGGTGTCGCCCCGGACGGCGGGCTTCAACACCATCGACATCGGCGCCATGACCCTGCCCTCGCTGTTCCTTACCATGATGCTGATGTTCATCGGAGCATCGCCGGGCGGCACGGGCGGCGGAGTGAAAACCACCACCTTCGGCATCACGGTCTTCGCGCTGATCTCCACCGTGCGGGGCGCGAGCGAGACCGTGGCCTTCAAGCGGCGCATCCTCAACGAGACGGTCGCGCGAGCCTTTTTCATCTCGCTGACCGCGTTCCTGACCTTGAACGTGATCGCCGGAGTGCTGCTGCTCACGGAAGGACACGACCTGGTGCATACCCTGTTCGAGACCACCTCGGCCTTCGGCACGGTCGGGTTGTCCATGGGGTCTCCGGGGAGCGTGGTGTCCCTGGCCGGTCACTTTTCCGGTCTCGGCAAATTGCTGCTGATCGGGATGATGTTTCTCGGGCGCGTCGGCCCGCTCACCGCAGTCGTGGCCCTCGCGGGACGGCAGCGCGTTTCCCATGTGCGCTACCCCGAGGGGCGCGTCTTCATCGGATGATCCAGCTATGACTCATCGCTCCTTCGCCGTCATCGGGCTCGGACGCTTCGGAAGCGCCATGGCCCACACCCTGATGGAACTCGGCCAGGACGTGATCGGCGTCGATTCCGACGAAGACCGCGTGCGCCAGCTCGCCGAGGTGGTGTCCCAGGCGGCGCAGATCGATGCCACCGACCTGCGAGCCCTCAAGGAACTGGGCATTCAGGACGTGGACGTGGCCGTGATCTCCATCGGCGAGAACATCGAGGCCAGCCTGCTCGTAGTGATGCAGGTGATGGAGCTCGGCGTGCGCGAGGTCATCGCCAAGGCGGTGACGCCCCTGCACGGTCGGATCCTGCAGAAGCTCGGAGTGAAGCGGGTGATCTACCCCGAGCGCGACATGGCCATCCGGGTCGCGCACAGCCTCGTCGTCCCCAACTCCCTCGACTACATCGAGCTCTCGCGCGACTTCTCGATCGTGGAGATCCCCGCGCCGAAGGAGTTCGTGGGCCAGTCGCTCAAGCAGCTCGAACTGCGTCCCCGCTACGGCCTCACCCTGATCGCGGTGAAGCGACGGACCTCCGACGGCAAGGGGGAGGTCACCAACATCGCGCCCCTGGCCGAGGAGGTCATCGAAGAGGGCGACGTGTTGTCGCTGCTCGGCGCCAACGACCGTCTTTCCCAACTGAGCGCGCTGCTGTCCAAGTAGGCCCGTTCGCTCATAGACTGCTCTGCACACAACCCGCCGCCGCGGTCAGATGGCCTGACCGGCGGCCGTCTCAAACCCCAGAGGAGAAACCATGAAGGCCGCAGAGCGCTTGAAGTGGCTGCAGTCGGAGATCGATGTCCTGGTCGGCCGTTATCAGAACGACGCCCGGGATTACAAGAAGCAGGCCTTCCGCCTCCGGATCGTGTCCGTATTCCTCGCCGCCATCGTGACGGTTCTGCTCGGTCTCAAGCTGAAGGACGAGGCCCTGACCGCGGCGTTCAGCAATGGCGCGCTGGTGCTGAGCGCCGCGATCACCGTGCTGAGCGCCTATGAAGCGTTCTTCGACCCGCGCGCGCTCTGGGTCAGGGAGACCGTCACCTTCGCCCGCCTCAAGGACCTGCAGCGGGATCTTCGCTTCTGGGCCGCGGGGCGGGACATGGATACGGTGGATCCCGCCGAGGTGGAGAAGTTCAAGGTGAGGCTCGATTCGGTGCTGGAGGACACGCTCAAGTACTGGATGAAGATCAAGGGAGCGCCCGACCTCGAGAAGCATCTGGAAGCGAAGGCGGAGCTGGAGCAGAAGAAGGGCTGAGGCGCGGCTCGATTCGCCCTACTTGAGGGTAACGATGCCGGCCCGGGCCCACCTCTCGAAGTGGGCGGCAACGAAGGCCAGCGATACCGGAGAGTAGCGGCCGCTGAGGACGTCGCGAATCTCTGACACCGAGCGCTTCCCGTCGGCGAGATTGAGGGCCTCGTACTCCAGCACCTCGGCGTTGCCGCCGTCGAGGGCGGGAACCTTCGGAAGCGATGAGTCGCTCACGCCTTTCGCGGCCAGCGCTTCGCTGAAGTGGTCGTAGTAGTAGACGCCGAGGGGTCCGCGGATCTCGGCATTCCGCACCGGCACCCGAGCATCGCCCGCGGCAGGTGTGGCCACGGCCGCGCTCTCGGCCTTCATTCGAGTGCTGACCTCTCGAGCCGCGTTCACGGTCGATGGCCAGCGTCGGCTGATCGAGGCGAGTTTCGCCTCAGTCACCGCCACGGACTCCCGCACCGCGAGAGCGCCGTCGCGTGGGTCGCCGGAGAGCGACTGACGCAGGCGCGCGTCCGCGAGGTCCTTCTCGGCCGACGCGCGGGTGAGGGCGAGCAGCTTCGACGCTTCGGAGTCCGGCAACGCAGCGAGCGTGTACGCGATTCCCGCGCCGAGATAGGTGACGCGGCCGAGCTTCGTCGCATCGAGATTCTCGGGCTGGTCCTTGCTGGTGTGAATGGTGACGTCGGGCCAGTCGTGGAAATAGAGCATCGGCACGCTCCAGCCCGCGGCCTCGAAGACCTCGTGATCGCTCCCCATCTCGACGGCGCGGATATCGCCGAGGAAGACGTCGCGCGAGGCGCCGGGCGTCACGAAGCCTTTGTATCCGTCTCCCCCGCGCTCCGCGTGCTGCGCGGAAGCCGCGACCACTTCATCGAAGAGGGCCTGGCCGATGTCGTCGAGGACGTGAGGCACGGAGGCGGCCGTCCGCGAAAGATGGAACGTGGAGTGCGTGACCGCGAGCAACGTGCCCACCATATCCATGTGGATCCCGCCCACGATCCGCGCCGCAATGTCCTGGTGACTGGCGAGCCAGGCCTGCGAACCCGCGATCTCCGGCGTCCACAGGAAGCGGATGGTGAGGCGCGGCTTCGGGATCGCGCCGCTTGCGATGGCCCGGCTCAGCGCGCGCGCGACTTCGAGGATGGCGGCGCTCCCGGAGGCGTTGTCGTTGGCGCCCGCCGACTGATGGCACAGGTGCGCGGTGAGCACAACCTCGCCCGCCGACGCATCGACGCCGGGAATGGTGGCCGAGACCACGTCGAGGTTCGCCGTTTTCATCTGCCCGCGCACGAACGCGTGCAGGGTGATCCGCTCCCCCGCGCCGAGACGCGCGCGGTAGTCGCGCGACTGCCGCTTCGACAGCATGAAGGCGAAGCGGTTCTTCGTCTGGTAGGGCGAGAGATGTCCCCAGCGCACGAGGTCGGGGTCGTCGCCGGACCACGCGGTGGTCTGGTTCGGGAAATCGGACAGGAAGCCGAGCGCGCCGCGTTCTTCGACCGCGAGCTGATGCACGCGGGGCAGGGCGCCGCTCGCGAGCACGATGCGTCCCTTGATCTCACGGCCTTCGTAGTCCTTCGGGGACGTCCCCGCGCCGACATCGACGAGTTCCGCGGTCACGTCGGCGTCCTGACTGTAGTCCGCGAGCGCCACCGGCAACTCGGGGAAACGCGCGATCGGATGCGCTGAAGGCGAGACCTCGTCAAGCCGCCCTTCGCGACCGTCCCAGCCGAGATAGCTGCGGAAGTGCGCGTACCGCGTCGTGCCGTCCGAGGGGAAGTGCTCGACCACGGCGTCCGCGAGCCCGGCCTTGAGCGCCTGATCGCGCACCCAGTCCGCGGCCGCCGCGTACCCGGGCGATCCGTGCACGCGATGAAAACGGCCGAGCGAGCGAACGCTCTCGAGCGCCGCCTGTCCGTCGACCGAGGCGTGGATCGCCTCCGGCACGGCATCGGGCCAGAACGGGATGCGACGCGGCTGGGCGGAAGCGACGGTGGCGGCCATGGCCGCGGCCAGGGCGGGAACGACAACTCTCATTCGGAACAAGGCGAATCTCCTCGATATCCAGGGCGCGAAACCACCAGAGAGTACCGGAAAGCCGGAGAAACCTGAGGCTAGACTCCGCCCTTCATGAGATTGAACCCTGGATCGCGGCTCGGACCCTACGAAATCACCGGCACTCTCGGCGCGGGAGGCATGGGAGAAGTCTTCCGGGGTCACGAAGCCGGGCTGAATCGGGACGTCGCCATCAAGGTCCTGCCCGCGGCCATGGCCACCGACCCCGAGCGTCTCGCCCGCTTCCGTCGCGAAGCCCAGATGCTCGCCTCCCTCAATCACCCAAACATCGCGCACGTCTATGGGTTCGAGGCCGCGACTCTTCCCGATGGCTCGGCCGTCCACTTCCTCGCGATGGAACTCGTGGAAGGCGACGACTTGTCGGTGCGCCTCACCCACGGCGCCATTCCGGTGGACGAGGCCATCACCATCGCGAAGCAGGTGGCCGAAGCGCTCGAGGAGGCTCACGAGCACGGGATCGTCCATCGGGACCTCAAGCCCGCGAACATCAAGGTCACGCCCGGCGGCAAGGTCAAGGTCCTCGACTTCGGCCTCGCCAAGGCCTACGAAGGCGACGGAAGCTCGAGCGGCATCGACATGTCCCACTCCCCCACGATGTCGCGCCACATGACCGAGGCCGGGATCATCCTCGGCACCGCGGCCTACATGTCCCCCGAGCAGGCCCGGGGCAAGGCGGTGGACCGGCGCGCGGACGTGTGGTCGTTCGGCGTCGTGCTCTTCGAGATGCTCACGGGCACGCGGCTCTTCACCGGCGAGACCACGAGCGACGTGCTCGCACGCGTTCTGATGGCCGATCCCGACTGGACCCTGCTGCCCCCGACCACGCCGGAGCCCATTCGGAAACTGCTCCGGCGCTGCCTCGCGCGCGATCCGCGCAATCGCCTGCGCGACATCGGCGAAGCCCGCATCGGTCTCGAGGAGTATCAGGCGAATCCGGCCGCGTCCGTGATGATGAGCGGCGCCTCGGTGTCCGCGGTGGCGCCATCACCGGCCCGAAGCGCGAGGCCGTGGGCCGCGGCGCTGGTCCTGGCCCTGATCGCGGGCGCGGGAGCCTGGGTTCTGAAGCCGGCGCCTCCGCAGGGTCAGCCCTTGCGACGTTTTTCGATCCCGGTGGAGAAGATGGTGGGCCGCGCCATCATTTCCCCGGATGGAAGGCGGCTGGTCTACCCCGCTGACAGCAAGCTGTGGGTGCGGGAGATCGATCAACTTGAGCCGCGCGTGCTGGCCCCCGTCCCCGGCCAGACTCCCTTCTGGTCGCCCGACTCGCAGAATGTCGCGTATGTCTTCGACGACAAGGTCTGGCGCGTGGCGGCGACCGGCGGCAATCCCACCCCCATAGCCCCCCTCAACTTCGCGCTCGGCGGGGCCCCGGGCGGCGTCTGGACCGCCGACGATCGCATCGTGTACAGCTCCTCGTCCACCGCACTCGGGATGTACGAGGTCCCCGCGGAAGGCGGCGCATTCCGCGAGATCCTGAAGGTGGACCCGGCCACGGACTCCGATCTCCACCAGCCGAGCCTGCTCCCCGACGGGAAGAGCCTGCTCTTCGTCACCGACCTCAAGACGGAGGGGCCGCGCCGCATCGAGGCCTACTCCAATGGCAAGCGAAAGGTCCTGCTCGAAGAGGCGAAAGGC
>JBGATM010000005.1:0-212085 GCA_044229175.1 Vicinamibacteria bacterium
CTCGCCGCTGGGGCGGTACATGCAGTCGCAGCCGTACGGCCAGATCGCCTGGGTCGGTGTGAACCGTGTGTACATCCACGAGGAACAGCAATCGTTGCTGGAGAACGTGCGGCGGTTCTGAGGTTGGGCCACGCGAGGCGGCTCGCCGCGGAGAAGATCATCGGGGAAAGCGGCGCCGAGGTCTCGGTCGCCTATCGCCTCCTCGACGGCAGCGAGGAGTGGATGCACGAGGCCGACAAGGTCTACCACGCCGCGAGCACCATGAAGGTGCCGGTGATGATCGAACTCTTCCGTCAGGAAGCCGAGAAGCAACTCAGCCTGTCGGAGACCCTCGAGGTTCGCAACGAGTTCAAGAGCGTGGTCGATGGCTCCCCCTATTCCATGCAGCTTGGAGACGACTCGGACGCCACCGTCTACCAGAACGTGGGAAAGACCATGACCCTGGAAGAGCTCAACGTCCAGATGATCACGGTGTCCTCGAACTTCGCCACCAATCTCCTGATCGACCGCCTCGGGGTCAAGAACGTGCGGGCGACCGTGGAGGCCATGGGTGCTTACGGCGTCGAGGTGAGGCGCGGCGTCGAGGATCAGAAGGCCTTCGACCAGGGGATCATCAACGAGACCACGGCTCGCGGTCTCTTCGTGCTCCTGAACGCGATCGCCCGCGGCGCCGCGGTCTCGAAGAGCGCGAGCGAGCGGATGGTGGAGGTTCTCGCCGCGCAGAAGTTCAACGACGGCATCCCCCAGGGCGTGCCTCCGGGGACGAAGGTCGCCCACAAGACCGGCACCATCACCAGGGTCCACCACGACGCGGCCATCGTCTACGGAGCGCACCCCTGCCTGCTCGTCATCCTCACCCGCGGAATCGAGAAGGAGGCCGACAGCGACGCGCTCATCGCGCGCATTACCCGCGCATTATTGCCATAGACGGCCGCAGGCTCTGATTTTCGAGAGAAAGCGCCCGGAATCAAGCCTATTCACGGTCTTCCCGATGCTATGCTCGAAAAATCGTCGAGGGATCTTTGAGCGACACCCCAAAGAAAACGTTTGGCAAATATGAAGCGATCAGCCACCTCGGCTCCGGGGCGATGGGAGTCGTTTGGCGCGCCCAGGACCCGGTCCTCGGGCGAACCGTCGCGATCAAGACCATTTCCGCCTCTCTTGGCTCGGACAACGAGAACAAGGAGCGCTTCTTACGGGAAGCCCGCGCCGCCGCCCAGCTGAACCATCCGAACATCATCACGGTGTTCGATTTCGGCCAGGCGGACAACGAGCTGTACATGGCCATGGAGCTCCTCGAGGGGAAAGACCTCAAGGAACTCATCACCCAGGGCCAGCTCACCTTCGACCAGAAGCTCGACATCATGGAGCAGGTGGCGGACGGCCTCGCCTATGCCCATGGCCGCGACGTCATTCACCGCGACCTGAAGCCGGGGAACATCCACGTTCAACCGAATGGACAGGTGAAGATCCTCGACTTCGGCCTGGCCCGGCTCGGAAGCTCCGACCTCACCAAGACCGGCGTGGTCATGGGCACGCCCAACTACATGTCGCCCGAGCAGGTCATGGGCGAGCGCGTGGACGCGCGGTCCGACGTCTTCTCCGCGGGGGCCGTCTTCTACGAGCTCCTGACCAATCGCAAGCCCTTCGACGCCGAGTCCGTGCACGCGACCCTGTATCAGGTGGTGCACCGGGATGCGCCGCCCCCGCGACAGTGGGATCCGAGGCTCCCCGACGGCATCGTCACGATCATCGAGATCGCGATGAACAAGCAGGTCGAGGGCCGCTACAAGAACGCCGGGGCCCTGCGGGATGCCATTCGCGCCTTCCGCTACGGCGAAGAGCCGGAAGTGGTCGAGTACGACGAGAGCCAGCCGGAAGCCGCACCCGCGCCCCCGTCGAGCGATGCCACCGCGATCGCCCCGTCGCCGCCGGCGGCCAGCACCACCGGCTCCCAGAAGGTGGCGCCCTTCAGAAGCTACGGCCGGACCGGTTCCGGATCCGTTCCGCCCAGCGCGGGAGTTTCGTCCGCGCCCTATACCACGGGGCGCATTGCCCGCCCGGGCTCGCGGCCGCCCAGCCGGCCCCCGGGGCCCGCCGATCAGCCGTCGGCCTCGGCCTCCATTCCTCCTCCTCAGTCGACGAACGTCCTCCTCATCGTCGGTGTCCTGGCCCTCGTCGTTATCGTCGGCCTGGTCGGCTACGGTGTGCTCAACCGCGGCCAGAAGGGTGCTGGCGGGGGGGACAACCCCGTGCTCATGAATCTCCTGGTCGAAACCAAGCTCGATCTGGCGCGTCGCGATCTCGAGGACAAGAACTACAAGCGGGTGATCGACCAGTCCGCGCAGATCCTCACCCTTTCCCCGAACAATCCCGAGGCTCTCGGCATTCGCGAGCAGGCCCAGGGCGCCCTCCGGGAGATCGAAACCTCGACTGCGGCGGCGCGAGCCGCGGTGGCCCGGGGCGATTCGGCCGAGGCGTCCGCCGCCCTCGAGAAGGTCATGTCGCTCGATCCCAAGAATCCCGTGGTCGCCGAGCTGTCGGGTCAGTTGAACGCGAATTTCTCCAAGCGCGCCACCGACGCGAAGTCCGACATGGAAAAGGCGAAAGCGCTCGCCGACGCGAAAGAAGGCGCTTCCGCGGATCCGGCCTATGCCGAGGCCGAGAAGCTGGTGACCACGGCCGTTCAGAATCTGAAGGAACGGCAGTTCACCACCGCGACCCAGACCTACCTGCAGGCGCGCGATGCCTATGACCGGGCGCGTCGCGCGATCGAGAACAAGGAAAAAGACAGGCTGAAGGCTACGCCGACCCCGATGACCGTGGCCACGCCCGTGGCGGTGGCGACGCCCGCCCCCACCGCGGCGGTTCTCCCCACCGTCACCCTCCGGCCTTTGCCCACCGCCACCATCGCCGCGGCCACACCCGCGCCCACCGTCGCTCCCCTCCAGACTCCGCCTCCCGCACCCACGGTGGCCGCACCCGCGCCCGAACCGCGCGAGTTCACCACCGGTCGCACCCGGATCGCCCCCGCAGCGGGAGCCAAGAAGGCCACCGGATTCGAGATCGAGTTGACGGACTTCGCGGGCGCCTTCGAGTTCGAAGTGACGCCCAGTCCGCTCGTCCCCGGCGCTCCCTTCCGGGTGCGGATCTTCCTGAAGAACACGGGAAAGAACGACGCCAAGCTTGACAGTCTGACCGTGAAGGTCGGCCGCAACGGCGAGGTTTCTGCCCCGGCGGTGAAGATCCTCGAAGACAACGTCAAGACCGGGCAGCGACCGATGGTGGCCGAAATTCCGGGCACCTGGGCGGCCGGAACCAGGACCTGGGTCATGGATATCGAGGCCATGTCGAAGAAGGGCGAGCGGTTCCGCAGCAACCTGACCATGAAGCAGCCCTGAGGGGCGATCCCATGTCGGACAGCAGGGGGATGGAGCCGAACCTTCGATGAGTCTCACCACACGGCTGCGCAATGCGTTCATCGGCGGCCTGGTCGTCCTCGTCCCCATCGTCATCACCATCAAGGCGCTGTGGTGGCTCTTCTCGTACCTCGACGGGCTCGCGCATCCGCTGTCGATCCTGCTCCTCGGGCGGGACATTCAGGGCCTGGGGTTTCTCATCACCATCGCCACCATCCTCCTCGCCGGGCTGTTGTTCTCGGCCGGCCCGCTCAGGCGCCTGCTCGACGGGGTGGACGCCGTTCTCGATGTGGTGCCGCTCGTCGGCTCGGTCTACGGCACCACCAAGAAGGTGCTCTCGGGCTTTGGAGGACCGCAGTCGAAGGACGCCTTCCAGCGCTTTGTCTTCGCGCGGCTGCCTGGCCGCACCACCCCCGGCTTCGTGACCGGCTCGTTCAAGCTGACCCTGCGCGACGGCGTGACCCACGACGTGCGGACCGTTTACGTTCCCACCAATCATCTCTACGTGGGCGACGTGGTGGTCCTCCCCGTGGAGGACGTGGTGGAGACGGATCTATCCGTCGAGGACGGTGTGAGCCTCCTGCTGTCGGCGGGCGCCTCCGTCCCCCTGATCGTCAAAGAAAAGTAAGCGAAGTAAAGGAACACCCATGAGTCCGAGACGCGTTGCCCTGATCCTCACCATGCTCGCCGCTCTTGGCGGCCTCGACGTGATCGCCCGAGCCCAGGCTCCCGCGGCCTCCGCGGTCGACGCGAAGCTCTTCGCGGGACTCAAGTACCGGATGGTGGGTCCCTCGCGGGGCGGCCGCGTCACCGCGGTCACCGGACATCGCAAGCAGCCCGGAACCTTCTACCTCGGATCCTCGGGCGGCGGCGTCTTCAAGACCACCGACTATGGCGTCACCTGGAAGCCGGTCACCGACGGCTTCCTCGACACCGGCTCCATCGGCGCGATCGAAGTCGCGGAGTCGAACCCCGACATCGTCTACGTGGGCACGGGCAGCGACGGCATCCGCAGCAACGTGATCCAGGGCAAGGGCGTCTATCGCTCCAACGACGGGGGAAAGACCTGGGCGTCTTTGGGTCTTCGCGAGGTCGGCCAGATCAGCGACGTGCGCGTGAATCCCACGAACCCCGAGATCGTCTTCGTCGGCGCGCAGGGCATCGCCTGGGCCCCTAACCCGGAACGCGGCGTCTATCGCTCGAACGACGGCGGCAAGTCCTGGAAGAAGGTGCTCTACGTCAACGAGACCCTCGGCGCCTCCGCGGTGGTGATGAATCCCGCGAATCCGAACGAGCTGTACGCGGCGCTCTGGCTCGGACAGAGGAAGCCCTGGACCATCATCAGCGGCAGCGAAGCCAAGGGCGGCGCCGGCATCTACAAGACCACGGACGGCGGTGAGACCTGGACCAAGCTCACCACCGGGCTGCCCGCGGGCCTCATCGGCAAGATCGACCTCGACCTTTCGCCCGCGAATCCCAAGCGCGTCTACGCGCTCATCGAGGCGCCCGGTGACGAGCGCGCCCTCTATCGCACCGACGATTCCGGGGCCACCTGGACCCGGCAGTCGAACGATTTCAATCTCCTGCGCCGGCCCTTCTACTACACCAACGTTCACGCGCACCCGAAGGACGCGGACACCGTCTTCGTGAACAACGAGGGCTTCTTCAAGTCCACCGATGGCGGCAAGACCTTCAAGACCGGCACCACGCCGCACGGCGACAACCACTCGCTGTGGATCAACCCGGACAACCCCGACATCATGATCCAGTCGAACGACGGCGGGGCCAACGTCACCACCAACGGCGGCGTCACCTGGTCATCCCAGCTCAATCAGCCCACCGCGGAGATCTACGCGGTGGAGACCGACGACCAGTTCCCCTACCGCCTCTACGGCGCGCAGCAGGACACCGGGTGGCCCATCATCGTGCCGAGCCTCCCGCCCCTGGCCCATAGCTACGCCGATCCGCTGATGATGCAGGTGCCGGGCCCCGGCTGCGAGACCGGCCCGGTGAAACCCAAGCCCGGGGCGCCCCACATCGTCTACGGCGTGTGCAAGGGCGAGTTCTACCGGATGAACATGGAGACCGGGCAGGAGCAGAGCTACTGGATCTATCCGCAGAACCGCTACGGCCAGGCCGCGAGCGCCATCCGCTATCGCATGCAGCGCATCACGCCCTTCGAGATCTCGCCGCACGATCCGAACGTGATCTACCATGGCTCGCAGTTCCTCCACCGCACCACCGACTCCGGCCAGACCTGGGACACCATCTCTCCCGACCTCACCGCGCATCCGGAAGGCACGCAGGGAATCTCGGGCGAGCCCATCACCCGCGACATCACCGGTGAAGAGATCTACTCGACCATCTATGCGATCGAGGAGTCGCGTCTCGAGAAGGGCGTCATCTGGGTGGGCACCAACGACGGCCTCGTCCAGATCACGCGCGACGGCGGCAAGACCTGGACCAACGTCACGCCCAAGGGGATGCCTCCCATGGGCCGCGTGCAGTCGATCGACGACTCGCTCCATCGCAAGGGCTCGGCCCTCGTCTCCTACTACCGGACCCTTCTGGGCGAGTTCAAGCCGTACATCTACAAGACCGACGATTACGGCGCCACCTGGACCCTGCTCACGGACGGAAAGAACGGGATCCCCGGCGACTATCCGACCCGCGTGGCCCGCGAGGATCCGGGCCGCGAAGGTCTCATCTACGCGGGGACGGAGTTCGGGATGTTCGTCTCCTTCAACGGCGGCAAGACCTGGCAGAGCTTCCAGCTCAACCTCCCCGTGACTCCAGTCACCGACCTGAAGGTCTACCGCGGCGATCTCGCGGTGTCGACCATGGGCCGCAGCATGTGGATCCTCGACAACGTGGCGGCTCTCCACCAGCTGGCGAAGGTCGATGGCAGCGCGCCGGCCGCGCTCATGGCGCCCCCGACCGCGTATCGGCTCCGCTACGAGGTCATGAACGGGCCCGCCGACCCGCAGTTCATCGAACCAGGCGCGATCATCGACTACGCGCTCAGGGCCGACGCCACCGAGAACCTTCGTCTCGAAGTCCTGGACTCCGCCGGTGCGGTGATTCGCGCGTTCGAAAGCGGCCCCGGACAGACCGCGGAGATCACCCAGGGCATGCGGGCGCCGGAGCGGCGCTTCGCCGGCGCGCCCACGCTGTCGGGCAAGGCCGGCGCACATCGCTTCATCTGGGACCTGCGCCACAACGGCGTCCCCGGAATGCGCGGGATGCAGGGCCCGATGGTGGCCCCCGGCGACTACAAGGTCCGCCTCTCCCTGGGCGCCTTCTCGGAAGAGCGTCCGCTGAAAGTCGTCTCCGATCCGCGCCTGGTCAAGGACGGCGTCACCGACGCGATGATCGCGGAGCAGACGAAACTGCTGCTCGATATCAGGCAGAAGGTCGTCGAGGCGCGGAGCGTGCTTGCGAAGCTGAACGAGGCGCGGGTGAAGGCGCAGGCCGACGGCGGCGCCGCGGGAGCTTCGAAGGTCAAGGCCATCGACGCGGTCATCGCGAAGATCCAGACCGCGGGCGGCTCGTATCCGCAGCCCATGCTCATCGACCAGTTCGCGAACGTGTCGCGCATGCTGGGTCAGGCCGATCAGAAGCCGGGCGGGGACGCCTATGAGCGCTTCAACGACCTGGTCAAGGAACTCGAGGCGGTGAAAGCGGAGGCCGCGAAGGCGACGATGTAGTCGTTTCGTCGCGGGAGAATCAGATGAAGTATCGCGTCCTGGGCCGTTCCGGCCTGAAGGTGTCCGAGATCTGTCTCGGGACCATGACCTTCGGGGAAGACTGGGGTTTCGGCGCCTCGAAAGAGGAGAGCCGGAAGCAGTTCGATCTCTTCGCCGCCGCGGGCGGCAACTTCATCGACACCGCGAACGTGTACACCAAGGGCACTTCGGAGCGTTTCGTCGGCGAATTCGTGAAGAGCGATCGCGACAAGTTCGTGGTGGCGACCAAGTACTCGATCGCCACCCGCTTCGACGACATCAATGCCTGGGGCAGTTCGCGCAAGAACCTGGTCCAGTCGGTCGACGCGTCGTTGCGACGGCTCGACCTCGACCGCATCGACCTGTACTGGGTCCACGTGGCCGATCCCCTCACCCCGGCCGACGAGTTGATGCGCGCCCTCGACGACGTGGTGCGCGCGGGAAAAGTGATCTATGTCGGGGTCTCCGACACCCCGGCCTGGCAGGTGTCGCGGGCCAACACCCTGGCGGAACTGCGGGGCTGGAGCCGTTTCGTCGGCCTGCAGATCGAGTACAGCCTGATCGAGCGCACCCCCGAGCGGGAACTTCTGCCCATGGCCGAAGCCCTGGGCCTCGCGGTCACCCCCTGGGGCCCGATCGGCGGCGGTGTGCTGTCCGGGAAATATTCGGTGGGATGGGAGACCCCGGACTCCAAGCGCGTGGCCGCGAACCGCCATCGTTTCTCCGATCGCAACATGAAGATCGCCGGTGAAGTGTCGGCGATCGCGAAGGAACTGGGCCGGTCGTCCGCGCAGGTGGCGATCGCCTGGGTGATGGGGCGCGGTCCGCACGGCACCATTCCGATTGTGGGGGCCCGAACCGCGGCTCAACTGGAGGATTCGCTTGGCGCGGTCGATACCGTGCTCACCCCGGAGATGCTGGCGCGACTCGACGCGGTCTCGAAGATCGAGCTCGGCTTCCCGCACGACTTCCTGGCCCGGCCCACCATGGCGCGCACCCTGCGCGGGGACCTCGGGGACAAGCTGATTTCCTAGCAACCTGCGTTCAGGACAATCTCGAAATCCACCTGCGAATAGCGGCTGGTGGATCCCGGCTTTCGCCGGGATACGCAGGGTGCTGAATTCTTCAGCACCCTGCTAGTTTCGCCGCGACCGGTGGCCCGAAAACCGAGCCGCGCTATAATCCCCGCCCCGTCGCCGAAGAGAGGATTTCGGGCGCGACGGAAGACGCATCGTTCCTCAGTAGCTCAATGGTAGAGCGTTCGGCTGTTAACCGAAATGTTGTAGGTTCGAATCCTACCTGGGGAGCCATTTTTTAGCTGGGGGGCCGCAGGTCTGTAACGACCGCCATACTTAGTTCCCCAGCCCCAAGGGCAGGCTTCGCGCTCCCCTATGGGGAGTGCTGCGCGCGACCCCCCTTCGCTTCGGCGGGCGGGACGAACGAGCGATAGCGACTTTGCTCTGGAGTGGGTCCACGAAGCGGAGCCACTCAGAAAGCCCGCCTACGCTCAGGTGCCCGGACCGATAGGGGCTGCTGGTGGTTTGCTCAGTCTGCGCGGGGTTTGGTTCTGGCGATGGCTCGAATGCCCGCGATCGAGAAGGTGGCGATGTGGTCGGCGGCCTGCTCGATGAACTCCGGCGTCGGCTTGAAGCTGAACCCGAGGCGCGTGGCGATGGGGTTCTTCAGATAGGTGAAGGCCTGGGACTGGATGCTTCCCACGCAGCGGAGCACCCGCGGGTCGTTCCGGTCGCAGTGCATGATCCCGGCGACCACGCCCGAGAGGTATTCGATGCGCGGTCGCAGGCCCTGTTCCACGAGCGAATCGAAGGCCGGGGTGGGGTCGTTCACCTCACGGGTGACCAGGCGATGGACGCCCTCGCTGCCCGGGCTCAGGACGCGGGCGAGGAAGATGCGGAGATACCGGCGGAGCTGCTCTTCGGGCGGGCGTCCCTGGCCTTCCTTCCGCGCGGTCTCGTTGGTCTCCCGCATCCGGTCGATCGCGGACTGAAGCACTTCGCGATACAAGCCCAGCTTGTCGCCGAAGTGATAGTTCACCGCCGCCACGTTCGCCTTCGCGGCGTGGCAGATCTCGCGCACCGTCACTTTCTTGAATCCCCGCTCGCCGAAGAGTTCTTCGGCGGCCTTGAGGAGGCGCGCCCGGGTTCTCGGATCGGGGGTCATAGCGTCCGCTTGAAGAGACGGGTGGCGAGGGTCATGGCCAGGGCGGAGAAGAGGGAGAGGAAGAGGAGGTCGAAGGCGATCGCCCCGAAGCCGGTGTTCTTGAGGAGCAGGCACTTGAGCGCGTGGACCGCGTAGGTGAAGGGGTCCGCCACCGCGATGACCTGCATCCAGGCGGGGAAACCCTGCTGCGGGTAGACCGCGCCGCTCGGGAAATAGAGCACGGTGTTGAGCACCCCGAACATGGCGCGCGGGAGCAGCGGGTCGGTGACCCGGACCATCAGGAGGAACATCAGGCTGATGAGCGCGAAGGCGGTGACCACGACCACGATGAAGAGGCGGAACAGCCGCAACGGGTCGAGGGGGTTCGGGATGCCGGCGATGAACGAGCCGATCACGATCAGGAACATGCCGGCGGTGACCGCCTTGATCGTCCCCGAGATGTTGAAGCCGGCGATGAGTTCGAGCTTGGTGATGGGGGTGACGAGGTACCCCTCGTGCAGACCGCGCGCCTTGTCGTCGATGTAGATGATGCCCCCGCCGATCATCACCATCACGAAGATCGACATGACCACCGAACCGGGGAGCAGATACTGGATGTAGGGGACGTAGGGGTAGACCTCGACCACGTCGAGTCCCGCTTCCCGCGCGACCCGCGGCGCCACCTTCACTCCCGGCGCGTAGGAGACGAGGACGGAGTTGAGAGTGCTCGCGAGCGTCGCCGACACGAAGGTGTCGGTGTTGTCCTCGATGAGCGCGACCCGGGGCGCGTTCTTGGCGAGGACGCGGCGCGAGAAGTCCGGGGGGATGGTGAGGACGCCGTTCACGTGGCCGTCGCGCAGATCGGCGAGGGCCGCGCCCTGGTCCGAGTAGACCACGGGGTCGATGGTGCGGGCACCCGCCGAGACGGCCGAGGTCATTTCCAGGAGGCGAACCGCCGGGACCCCGTGGTCCTGGTCGACGATGGCGAGCTTCAGGTGCTTGACGTTGCCGCCGAAGGCGTACCCCAGCACCACCAGCTGGACGATGGGCATGGTCATGGACATGAAGATGAGGACCGGACTCCTCCGGAACCGACGCATCTCCCGTTCGATGATGGCCAGGGTGCGTCTCATCTCAGCCTCTCCGGATCATGAAGGGAGAGTCGGTCACCGCGGCGGCCTGGAGCTGGTCGCGAAGGTCCCGCCCCGCGTAGTGGACGAAGACGTCGTCGAGGGTGGTGCCATGCACGGAAAGCGACTGCACGGAGACGTCGGCGCGAGCCGCCTCCTGCATCAGGGCGAGGGTGGTGGCCGGGCCGTTGCTGGTGTTGATCCGGAAGATGTGGTCCTGGTGGCTGACCCCCTGAACGCTGGGCAGGCCGGAGAGGGTGGTGGCCCAACCCGTGGGGACGGAGGAGAAGCTCACCTCAAGGGCGTTGTGCCCGGGAATGGAAGCCTTCAGGCGCATGGGCGAATCGAGTGCCTTCAGTTCGCCGTGGTCCACGATGGCGATCCGGTCGCAGAGCTTGTCCGCCTCGTCCATGTAGTGGGTGGTGAGCAGGACGGTCAGATCGCGTTCGGCCTTGATCTTGCGCAGCATCTCCCACACCGCCACGCGCGAGACGGGGTCGAGGCCGGTGGTGGGCTCGTCGAGGAAGAAGATCCGCGGCTCGTGAACCAGTCCCCGCGCGATCTCGACTCTTCGCCGCATCCCGCCCGAGAGATTCTTCACCGGCGCCTTGCGCCACTGGGTGAGCTCCACCGCCTCCAGGAGTTCCGGGATCAGCTTGTCGCGTTTCTCCCTCGGAACCCCGTAAAGCTTCGCGAAGATGAGGAGGTTCTCCTCGACGCTCAGTTCGAGGTCGCTGGTGAGGGCCTGAGGAATGACGCCAATCGAGCGGCGAACGCTGTCCGCCTCCCGGGTCACGTCGAAGCCGCTGATCACCGCCGTGCCCGAGGTTGGGGGCAGGAGGGTGGTGAGCATGCGGATGAGCGTCGACTTCCCGGCGCCGTTGGGGCCGAGGAGGCCGAAGATCTCCCCGTCCTCCACGTTGAAGCTCAGTCCTTTCACCGCGGTGAAGTCGCCGAACTTCTTCACGATGTTCCGGACGTCGATGGCGAGCATGGCGCTCTTATCGGACAGGGAGCGAGACGTAGGCGGTCATGCCGAGGGCGAGCCGCCGGTCGCGGTTGTCGACGCGAAGGCGGATCTCGAAAGTCTTGATGTCGCGCTTGGTGCGGCTGACGTCGCGCTGGGTCGCGTAGGCCGCGTCCGCTCCGCGGTAGAAGACCTTGCCGGGCCGCTCCTCCCCGGAAGGGAGGCGGACGGTCAGGGTGTCGCCGATCTTCACGCCCTCGATGTAGGTCTCCTCGATGTCCGCGCGCACCCACAAGTCGTCGGGGTTGATCAGGGTCACCACCGGCTGGCCCGGGTTCACGTATTCGCCGGCCCGCACCGCCCGCACGTCCACCTGCCCGTCGATCGGCGCCTTCAGTTCGGTGTAGGCGAGGCGAACGTTCGCCTTGGTGCTCTGCGCGGCCGCCGCGGCCTCCAGATGCTGGGTGGCCTGAACCTGGTTGCGCCGCACCGTGACCTGTTCCGCGTTAGCCCGGGAGAGGGCGACCACCTCGCGTTGGGCTTCCGCCTGCTTCTTGAGCGCGTCCAGCCGGGCCTGCGCCGCTTCCACCGCGGTGCGCGCCTGGTCCATGTCCTGGGCGGAGGCGATCTGCTGAAGGGAGAGGCTCTGGGTCCGGGCATAGGTCGCGGCCGCGGCTTCCACATCCGCTTTGCCGGCCAACACCTGCGCCTCGAGGGCGGCGAGCGTCGATTCCGCCTGGGTGGTCTGGTGAAGGACCTGGGTCTGCTCGAGCCGGAGGGCGGCCTCCGATTCGCGCACCTGCGAAGTGAGCCCCTGCGCGTTCTGGGCATAGTAGGCGGTGTCGGCCCGGAGTTCGTCGGGGGTGATGGTGGCGATGAGCTGGCCCTTCTTCACCGTGTCGCCCTCGATGACGAGAAGTTCTCCCACCAGGCCCGCGACCTGGGGCGAGACCACGACATCGTTGGTGGTGACGATTCCGGTGAGGGTGAGGGATTTCGGACGCAGGCTCGAATACGCGACCGCGCCGATGACCAGGAGGAGGACCAGAGGGATGAGAAGGCGAGCGCGTTTCATGGCGGCAAACACCTGTATAAAACACTTGTTTCAATTCTGTCAACCGCGTCGAGCCTCTTGGGCCGACCCGGTCGCCCTTACGCGCGGCCCCTGGTTCCGCGCGCTCGGCGGTACTTGAGCAGCCACGTCTCGGAGGAGAGCCGCTCCGCGCCCACCGCCTCGAACCTGAAGTCGGTGCGGCCTTCGAACATCCGGGTTCCCTCGCCAAAGGCCACCGGCTCGATGGTCACCCAGAGTTCGTCGAGCAGATCCCGCGCGCACGCCTCCGTGTAGAGGCGGGCGCCGCCCAGGAGCGCGCAGCGGGAGCGGCCCCGACGCGTGAGTTCCTCCACCACCGCGGAGGTGTCGGCATTCCGGAACTCCAGGTGCTCGGCCAGGGAATCCGCCTCGAACCGTTCCGGGGTGCTCGTGAGCACCATCTGCAGGCGCGGGCTCTGTCGCGCGCGCAGGATGGACTCGCGTCCCGCCAGGTAGGTGCGCCTTCCCGCGATGCTGCTGTCGAAGGTCTGGAGCGCGGCCCGGAAGAAGGCGTGGTCTTCGGCCGAGCCGAAATCCGTGCCGGGACGATCGTGATGCGTCAGGCATCCGTCGAGCGACATCACCACGATTCCCGCTATGAACACCGGCGCGCCTCCCCGGCCCTTCGAAGCCCCGCGTGCCGCCTCACCGGGCCGCCGTCTTCCTTGCCGGACGGAAACCGCCCGTGCGGTTCCACCACATGATCGCGCCACTCATCGAGAACATGAGCGGCAGCAGTCCGAGGACCACCCAGAGGAGCTTCACCGGAACGCCGCCGAACTTACCGTAATGAACCGGCTCCATCCATTTCACCAGTCGGGCGCCCATCGGCATGGCTCTCGGGTCATCGAGGCGGACCGTCCTCAGCGTGAACGGGTCGATGAAGGCCGTGGGCCCGCTGTCCGTGCTCTCTCCGCTGTCCCCGTCGCGGTGAAAGGTGGCGGCCCAGGCCTGGGTCTTTTGCGACGGGATGCGCACAACCGCGAGTCTGGCCTCGGGCATCGTCGCCCGCGCCGCCCCGGCGATCTCGTCCAGAGTCCGGGGAAGCGAGCTGTCCGCGGGCGGGGTCAGGGGCGGCGACCCACGCGGCGGCAACGAACCGGTGACCGCGTGAATGCCCTTGAGGAACGTGTCCCGGAACGCGTAGTAGGCGCCTGTGATCGAGACCACGATCAGGAAAGCGGCGGACAGAAGGCCCGCCTGCCGGTGCAGATTCCAGAGCACGCTCTTGAAGCTTCCGCGGAGAGGAAGGCGAAAACGCTGGTTCTTCGGGGAGGCCACGTTCCACAGCCCAAGGCCGGTGAGGGAGATGAAGACGAGGGCGAGAGCCACCCAGCCGTTGAAAGTGAGACCCGGCGTTCCCGAGAAGAAAGCGAAATGCAGGTCCCGAAGCCTGGCGATCGGGCTCTCCTCCCTCCGCCGCGAACCTGCGATGGCGCCCGTGTACGGGTTTACGTACACGCTCATCTGATCCGCGTCCTTGAGGGTGCGCGCGTCCTTCTTCTGGAGGATGAACTCCACGGTGCGGGTCGCGTCCTCGGGCAGCACCGCCATGGAAACCCGCCGTGCGGGCTCGACCGCGGCCGCGGTGGCGAGGAGGGTGTCGAGGGGCAGACGAGCCGGTCCGGGAGGAACCCGGGGCTCATAGATCGCGTGCTCGATCTCCTCGCGGAAGACCAGGGCGCTTCCCGAAAGCCCCACCGCGGTCGCGAACAGCGCAAACACCGCCGATGCGACGAGATGGAGGTTGCGAAAAAACTTCCAGGTCCACGTCATGGCGGGGGATGCTAACGCTAAGCTTCTTCTTTGATGGCCCCCCGGAAGAAAGCCCCCGCCCCCGGCCTGTTCGGGCCGGATGAACTCCCCGCCGCTCCCGACGAGGCTCTTCCTCCCAAGCCCCCTCGCAAGCGCGCCTCGCGGGCCGCCGCGCCGCCGGTCGACGACAAGGTGGCGACAGCTCTTGCCCTCCTGCCCGGCCTGGTGGAGAGGCTGGAGGCGCTCATCGCCGACGTGCCCCAGGCGGAGCAGTTCGAGCCTCTGGCCGAGCACATCTACTCCTTCGCCCAAAGCGGCCCGCGCCTCATGGAATCGCTCGAATCGGTCAAGGACGCGGTGCCGCAGATCGAGTCGGCCACCCAGGCCCTGGGCGAGACGGCGACGACCCTTCAGGACACGAATCAGCGCCTCGCCGAATCGCTGATGCGTCTGCCCGCGGCCGAGGACTACGAGCCGCTCGCCGCGCCACTCATCGAGTTCACCAAGATTTCGCCCGCTCTCACCGAGACGCTTCGCGAGGCGGTGGTCTCCTTCGCCGCGGTCTCCCAGGTAACCAGGCGACTCGAGGCGATCTCGAAATCCCTGAAGCAGATGGAGAGCGCGGAGCCCGCCCCTCCCCGGGCGAAGGCGAAGGCCGAGACCGCGGAGACGCCGCGCCACGGGAAGGTCGCCGAGCATCTGGAAACCCTCGCGAACGAGATCGACGGCGCGCTCGAGAAGATTCCGAAAGATCCCGAATACGCGCGCGTGGCCGAGCAGCTTCGTGAACTCGCCACCGTTTCGCCGTCCTTGATGGATTGGATGAAAGAGGTGAAGCCTCTTTCACCACCGCTCGCCGGGTCGGTCATGACCCTGAGGCGGGTGGCCAACAGCCTGCGTGAGAACGCCTCCGTACTGCGTGGAGAAAAGAACCCATGAGAGTCGCCCTGAAACCCCTCGTCGCCCTGGCCGTGGGCCTCGGGCTTTCCTCCCTCGGCGGCTGGGCGGCCGCACAGGGCGCGGCCGTGAAGCTCAAGGAGCCGAAGATCACGCTCCTGCCCAACGGCTGGCGCATCTCGCCCGTCGGTCAGCATTTCACGGTCGGCGATCTGCCCATGAACCTCGTGGTCACGCCGGATGGCGCCCACGTGATCGTCACCAACAATGGCTACAGTCAGCCGAACCTCGTGGTCTACGACTACACCAAGCAGATCTCGCGCGACCGCGTGATGCTGGAGTCGGCCTGGCTTGGCCTCGCCTTCAACCCCGACGGCAAGCGCCTCTATTCCTCGGGCTCGGCGAAGAACCGCGTCGACGAGTTTTCCTGGGACAAGGCGGTGCTCAAGAAGATCGGCGAGTTCCCTCTTCCCAAACCTGCCAACGACAGCTTCGTGGGCGGTCTCGCGGTGGCCCC
Source organism: Vicinamibacteria bacterium (assembly GCA_044229175.1). Classification (GTDB taxonomy): domain Bacteria; phylum Acidobacteriota; class Vicinamibacteria; order Fen-336; family JAGNNV01; genus JAGNNV01. The sequence goes on from JBGATM010000005.1 coordinate 15,664, forward strand.
CGACGGCAAGCGGCTCTATGCCGTGCATGTGCTGGGCGAGAAGCTCCATGCCATCGATCTCGAGAGCCGAGCGGTGGTCAAGACCATCGATCTGCCCGCCGAGCCTTACACCGTGCTGGTTTCCGCGGACTCCGCCACGGTCTACCTCTCGCTGTGGGGCGGCTCGAAGGTCCTGGTCTTCAACGCCGCCGATCTCTCGCTCAAGCACGAGATCGAAGTGGGCGAGCACCCCAACGCCATGACTTTCTCGAAGGACGGTTCCCGCCTCTTCGTGGCCTGCGCCAACACCAACGCGGTCTGGAACATCGATCTCGCGAAAGGCTACGCGACCGAACAGATCGGCATCGCCCCCTTCCCGAACATGCCGCCGGGAAGCACGCCGAACGCGCTCGATCTCTCGCCGGACGGCAAGACCCTGCTGGTGGCGAACGCCGACAACAACACGGTCGCGGTGATCGAGATCGAGGCGGACGGCAAGGGCGAGGTGGAGGGCTTCATTCCCACCGGCTGGTATCCCACCGGCGTTCGCTACTCGAAGGACGGGTCGAAGATCTTCATCCTTTCCGGCAAGGGCCTCGTGGGCGCGGCCAACCCGCGCGGACGCCAGGCCGGGATCGTCACCGGGCCGGAAGGGCAGTACTCCGGCGCGATGCTCTGGGGCTCGCTCACCACCCTGGACACGCCTGACGACGCGAAACTCAAGGAGTACACCGCCACCGCGCTCTTCGTCACGCCCGACACCGGCAAGTCCCAGTTGGCGCCCGCGAAAGCCCCGTTGCGCTCGGTCATTCCGAGCAAGGTGGGGGCGCCCTCGCCCATCAAGCACGTCTTCTACGTCATCCGCGAGAACCGGACGTACGACCAGGTCCTGGGCGACCTGCCCCAGGGCAACGGGGACCCCTCGCTCACCCTCTTCGGCGAGAACACGACCCCCAACGCTCATGCCCTCATGCGACAGTTCGTCCTCCTCGACAACTTCTATGTGGACGCGGAAGTGAGCTACGACGGGCATGCCTTCTCCACCGGAGCCTGGGCCACCGACGCGGTCGAGAAGATCTGGCCCATGAACTACGGCCGCCGCGAGGCCCGCTATCTTTCCGAAGGCGGGGGGGCCGTTCGAAATCAGTACGGCAATCTCGCCGCCGGTCCGCGGGGTTACATCTGGGACGCGGCCGCGCGAAAGAACGTCTCCTATCGCAGCTACGGGGAGTTCTCCATTCCCGGTCAGGAGATCCGGTGGGACGAAGACATGAAGCCTCCCTACAACGGGTCCGTGCCCGGTCTCAAGGACCACGTGCATCCGACCTATCCGCCCTACAACCTCTCCATCCCCGACAACCGTCGCATCGACGTCTGGCTCGAAGAGTTCCGCGAGTTCGAGAAGAACGGGAATCTTCCGAGCCTCAACATCCTGAGACTCGGCAACGATCACACCGCGGGTTCGCGCCCCGGCGCGCACACCCCCCGGGCCATGATCGCGGAGAACGATCACGCCCTCGGCCGCCTAGTGGAGGCGATCTCGAAGAGCCGGTACTGGAAGGAGACCGCGATCTTCGTCCTCGAGGACGATGCCCAGAACGGCCCCGACCACGTCGACGCGCATCGTTCGCTCGGTTACATCATCAGCCCCTATACCCAGCGCAAGGGGGCGGTCGACTCGACGCTTTACACCACGTCGGGTTTCCTGCGCACCATGGAACTGATCCTCGGGCTCGAGCCGCTGTCACAGTACGACGCGGCCGCGACCCCCGCCTACAACGCCTTCTCCCTGGTTCCCAACTTCGCGCCCTACGCGGCGCTGCCTCCGAGGATCGACATCACGGAGATGAACGATCCTAAGGCCTGGGGCGCGCAGGCTTCGGCGGAGATGGACCTGGCCGAAGCCGACCGGGCCCCCGACCTGCTGCTCAACGAGATCGTCTGGCGCTCGGTGCGCGGTCCGGGCTCGAAGATGCCTCCGCCGGTCCGCGCGGCCTGGCTCAAGCGCGGCGTCGGCGAGGCGGACGACGACGATGAGGACGATGGCGGCAAAGAGCCGAAGACGGTTCGTCCGCCTTCACCACGGAACTAGGGAGGAATCTTCATGACCCGGACCGCACGCCGCTTTCATCTTCCGAGGGTCGCGCTCAGCGCGTTCGCGGCCCTCGCCGTCCCCGCGCTCGCTTCCCAGCCCGCCGGTTCGCCGACCGCTCCCAAGCCGACGCTGGCCCTGGTCGGCGGCCAGGTGATCGATGGCTACGAAGGGCCGCCCATCCACGACGGCGTGGTTCTCATCGCGGGCGATCGCATCGTGGCCGTGGGCCCGCGTTCCGAGGTCGTGGTCCCCCCGGGCACGCCCGTCATCAGCACCGAGGGCATGAGCGTTCTGCCCGGCCTCATGGATATGCACGTGCACCTCATGATCGACGGCCATGCCGATTACGAGCATTGGGACACCACGTACATGAAGCGGTTCCGCGACGAGATCATGCCCGCTTCCGCGAAGCAGCTCCTGATGGCGGGCGTCACCACGGTGCGCGACCTGGGCGCGCCCCTCGAGGACATTCTCGAGGTCAAGCGGCGGATCGAAAAGGGCGCGATTCCCGGCCCGCGCCTCTTCGTGTCCGGCCCTTTCATCCAGCACGCGCCCTATTTCGAATATGAAAAGTTCGTGCGCTGGGGCGTGAATGGTCCCGAGGATGCGCATGCCAAGGTCCAGAAGCTGATCGATGCGGGTGTCGACTTCATCAAGCTCATCGACCAGGACCAGATGACCGATCCCGAAGTCGCGGCGGTGGTCAAAACCGCGCACGCGGCGGGCAAGGCCGTGGTCGCGCACGCGCACCGCGAGGATGAGATCCGGATCGGTCTCAAGCACAACGTCGATTGTTTCGAGCACACCGGGCTCGCCACCGAGCCCGAGTATCCCCAGGACATCATCGAGGGGCTCAAGAAAAGGAACCAGACGCTTTACTGGTGCCCGACGGTGTCGCCCCTGAACCTGGCCAACTACACGGCCCAGGTCTTTCCCGAACGGCTCGACGACCCGCTATGGCAGGAAGGACTGCCGAAGGACATCGTGAAGGACATCCGTGACTCCCTCAAGGACATCACTCATCTCGACTACTTCACTCTGACTTTCCGGCGCATCCCCACCCTGCAGCGGAAGTTCCAGCAGCTCCGCGACACCGGTGTCACCCTGATGGTGGGCACGGACAGCGGCATCCCCGCGAACTTCCATTCCGATTCCACCTGGCGCGAGCTCGACACCTGGGTGAAGTTCGGCATGACCCCCATGCAGGCGATCGGCGGGGCCACGCGCTGGCCCGCGCGTTTCCTGAAGCAGGAGCAGAATCTCGGAACCCTGGCCAAGGGTCGGCTCGCCGACATCATCGCCGTCCGCGGCGATGTGCTGTCGAACATCTCGCTTCTCCAGAACGTGCCGATGGTAATCAAGGGCGGCGTCCGGGTGAAGTGATCGGGGCGGCCTCCGCGATCTTCAGCGTCCTCGCGTTCGTCGATTCGCGCCTCCGTTTCCTGATCTGGGCGGCCCTCCCCCTTTCCGGGCTCGCCCTGGCCCGGGACCGGCGGCGCGTCTTCCTGCCCCTGCTGACCCTGATGGTGGCGGTTCCTTTCTTCGCCGGTTTCTCCACGGGGGCGGACTCGGCCAACTACTACGTCTATACCTCCTCTCTCCTCGTGGATCGCGACCTCGATCTCACCAATCAGTGGGCGGGCCTCGGACTCGCGGTGCCGCCGAGGACGGAGGCGGGCCTCCCCGCAAACCCGATGTCCGTGGGACCGGGCCTCCTGTGGAGCCCCGCGGTGGCCCTGACCCATGCGTGGCTCCGCTCGACGGGAGGCGCGGCCGACCCCTTGCGGCTCTCCATCCCCTACTATGCCGCGGCCGCGGCATTGACCCTGGCCGTGCTCCTTTTCGCGCTGCTGGAGCTCGTCGGTGCTCTCTCGGGCTGGTTTGGCGTGGCGGAGGCGCGGATCGCGGTCCTGACCGTGGCCCTGGCCTCGCCGCTCCTCTACTACGCCTTCGAGCAGCCGCTCATGTCGCACGCGCTGACCTTTGCCTTCGCGGCCCTGTGTCTTGCCTTCACCTTGCGCGCTCAAGAGGAACGAACCCTCGCGTCCTGGGCGAGGTGCGGCGCCTGTCTCGGGCTCGCCATGCTCTGCCGGGCGCAGTCGGCGGCTCTGTTCCTCCTCCCGGCGGCCGGACTCTGGAGGGCTCGCGCGGGATGGAAAGCGGCGCTCTCGGCCGGCGGCGCCGCCTTCGCCTTGTTCCTTCCGCAGATGGCGGTCTGGGCGGTGATGTACGGATCCTTCATCACCATCCCGCAGGGCCACGGTTTCATCGACTGGAGCGGCCGACATGCGCTCGACGTCCTGATCTCCGCCGACCGGGGGCTCTTCAACTGGCACCCGGCCCTGCTTCTTGGCCTCGTAGGCCTCGTTCTCGCTCTCAAGGACCGGACCGAACACGCCCTGGCCGCGCTGGTCGTCTTCGCCTTCACCGCCTATCTCAACGGAAGCGTACGCGACTGGAACGCCTCGTCGGCCTTCGGCGCCCGGCGGTTCGATGTCGTCCTCCCCCTGCTCGCCCTGGGCATCGCCGCCTTTCTGGCCAGAGTCCGACCGGTGCTGGAGCGCCGCCCCTTCCTGCTTCCGGCGCTGGGGCTCGGTCTGGCGTTCGCCTGGAATGTCTCCCTGATCCAGGGCCTGAGAGGGCGCCCGGCCGGGGCCCTGCCCCTGGACGATCTCGTCCAACTCCAGGCCGGCCAGGCCAGGCGCGCGGTCGACGCGACCTTCGGCCGGCTGGGGCCCCGGGCACGGGATGTCATCTATCGCGCCTTTGTCGGCCTCTTCACCTACGAGAACTACCGGCCCGGGGGAGATTTCAACCCCGCGGAGCTCGAGCCCCGGTTTCTCAAGAGAGGCTGGTCGGACCCTCAGGTGTGGGACGATGGCGTGCGCTTTCGCTACCTTCTCTTCCCCGAAGGCTGCGTGATCATTCCTCTCGACGAGCCCTTCGACATCCGGGGTTTCGTGAGCGCCCGGTCACCCGCGCGGATCAAGGACCAGCGCGTGACCCTCTTCCTGAATGGTCGTCGCATGGTCGAAGCGGAACTGCCTCCGGCCTGGACCGAAATCCACTTCGACGCGCCCGGGCCCTTCTGGCTTCGCGGTGAGAACGAGTTGTGTGTCCGCGCCGCGAAGCGGCGGCCCGGGGACGAGGGAGACGACCTGGCCTTCGCGGCGGCGGTGGCCCGGATTCAGCTTCCCTGACCGAGAGGGGCCTCGCGGCGCCTGCCTCTCCGGCGGCCGCGCCGCTCCTTCCGTCCCTCGAGGAGAGCCGTGAACAGCGCGGCTCGTGGATCCACCACACCGAAGCCCTGCTGCTCGTGCTTCAGCTCATCGACCCGCCGCGCGGTGCGGGTCAGGATGGCCTTGATCTCGAGGGGTTTGAGCGCGGGATTGGCTTCGATCATCTGGGCGGCGATAGAGGCCACGATGGGTGAGGCGAAGCTCGTTCCATCCACGTGCTTGTACGACTCGGAGATCACGTTCTGATCGTGATACTTCGCGGCCACCAGCTGCCGGATGAGGGGGGGCGAAAGCCGGGACGCACTGTCCAGCGCTTCGTCGATTCCCTGGTGGTCCGCGAGCACTTCGGCGAGGCGTGAATCATCGGTGTGGAGGAGCAGCGAATAGAGCCCGGCCTGCTGGGCGGTCTCCGTGCCCGGGAGGAGGGGCGCGGCCAGCCAGATGGCGGGCGCCACCAGCTCGGGCTTCTGCAGGCCGTCGATGGTGGGGCCGTAACTGGACTGGTAGGGCGTGACCCCGAACCGGCTGAGGCGATTCCGGTCGTTGAAACCGCCGACGGAGAGGGCGGAGGGAGACGAGGCGGGCGGGATGACGGGGTGCCGGGGCTGGTTGCCCGCATTCCCGACCGCCGCGCACACCAGGATCCCCGCGTCGGTCGCCGCCTCGACCCCCTCGCAGACGGAGTCGTCGAGATAGCTCGCCTCGTAGTCGCCGCCGACACTCACGTTGACCACGCGGATGTCGTGCTTGTGGCGGTTCTTGAGAATCCAGTCGAAGCCGCGACGGATGTCGTTGTGGAACACGCGCTTTGCGGTGCCGCACTGGACCAGGACCACCTCCGCCTCGGAGGCGATGCCGCGGTAGAGGCCGTGGGAGAGAGCGCCGTTGCCGCAGGCCACCACCGAGGTCATCATGCCGTGCCAGCCCGTGTCTTTCGGTTCATCGATGTCGGCTCTCCGTGAGCCGGTTCGGGTCACGTCCACATATTCACGGATGCGGTCGAACGGGGTCACCAGGTCGGGATGCGCGTAGAAGCCGGCGTCGAGGAACGCCATGGTGACGCCCCGGCCTCGAAATTTTGTGGAGGCGCCGAGTCGCAGTCCGGTGGGGAGGATGGGCGGGCTCGACCCGTCCGACATGCCGGCGGCGCGGAAGGAGGAAAGGGCGCGGCGAAAGCGCCGGGCGCAGGGGGCGCAGCAGCCGGTGTGTTCCTCCAGCCAGGGCAGATTGATCCGGATGAGCGCCTCGATCTCCCGGGGCGGATCGATGGTCGCGGGCGCGGCCAGGCAGATGGAACAAGGGTCGCTCATGCGCGGGGTGGAGTCTACGAGCGTTTCCGCACCGATGGCCCCGAACCGCCGCGCTAGCATGAGCCATGCAACTCGAAGGCCGGCCGGAAAGCAGGAACGTCGAGGACCGCCGCGGACAGCGCATGGCGGGTGGCCCCGCCGGTCTCGGCTGCGGGGGTCTGATCCTCGTCTTGGCCGTCTCCTACTTCACCGGCCAGGATCCGCGCGCCCTGCTTCAGTTGTTCAGCACGGTTCAGGAGCAGACCGCGCCGCAGGAGCAGGCGACAGGTGCGACCGCGCCGCACGACCAACTCGGCGTGTTCGCGGCCACCGTCCTCAAGGACACCGAGGACACCTGGACCGGCATCTTCGCCGAGAAGAATCAACGCTACGCGGAGCCGCCCCTCGTGCTCTTCTCTCAGGCGGTTCGCTCGGGCTGCGGGACGGCATCGGCGGACATGGGTCCTTTCTACTGTCCGGCCGACCAGAAGGTCTATCTCGATCCGATCTTCTTTACTCAGTTGTCCAAGCGTTTCGGGGCTCCCGGTGACTTCGCCCAGGCCTATGTCATCGCCCACGAAGTGGGTCATCACGTCCAGAACCTGCTCGGGATCTCCGAACAGGTGACGGCGGCGCAACAGCGGGGGGGTGAAGCCCAGGCCAACGCGCTTTCCGTCCGTCTGGAGCTTCAGGCGGACTGCTACGCCGGCGTGTGGGGAAATCACGCGAACCGCGACCGCAAGATCATCGACCCCGGCGATTTCGAGGAAGGGATGCGCGCGGCCGCCTCGATCGGAGACGACAAGATCCAGGGGATGACCGAAGGGTCCGTTCACCCCGAGTCGTGGACTCACGGTTCGGGCGAGCAACGCCAGTTCTGGCTGCGGCGCGGTCTCGAGTCCGGCGATTGGACCCGCTGCGATACGTTCAAGGAGAAGCGGCCCTAGGCCAGGGCTTTCCAGGCCTCCTCGGCGTTGAAGCTATAGCGCTCGCCGCAGAAGTCGCAATCCACCTCGATGGTTCGCCGATCGGCGAGGAGGCCAGAGATCTCCGCCCGCCCGAGCACCTTGAGCACGGAGGCCACGCGCTCTTTCGTGCAGGGACAGGCGAACTTCACGGGCTTTTCCGGGAGCAGCCTCACCTCTTCCTGATGGAACAGCCGGTGGAGGATCTCGGAATCGCCGAGTTCGAGAAGCTCCGCGCGGGTGACCGAGGATGCGAGAGTCCGGATTCGATTCCAGGCGTCGGGGTCGACAGGGGTGTCCGCCTTGCCGCCCTGCTGCGGCACCTTCTGAACCAGGAGCCCCGCGCAGACAGCCCCGTCCGCGGCCAGCGCGAACTGTGATTCGATCTGCTCGGATCGGGCCATGTAGGCGTTGAGCGCGCCCGCGACCGAGGCGCCCTCCATGGGCACGAGGCTCTGGTACGAGTCGTAGTCGCCGCCCGGATCGATGGTGAGCGCGAATGATGCGCCCCGGGCAAGATCGGTGAGGGACATGGAGGCTCCCATGGAGGCCTGGGGGTCGAATCGCGCCATGGCGCGCACCGAGAGATCGGCCCGGCATTCCGCCACCAGGAGCGAGACCGGCTTTCCTCCCTGGATCTGCAGGGTGAGCCGGCCGTCCTCCTGGAGCATCTTCACGGTGGAGGTGAAGAGCGCGGCCGCGGCCAGGCACTCTCCGAGCAGCGCGATCACCGGCTCCGGGTAGGCCCGGCGCGCGAGGATCGACCGCCACGATTCGCTCAAGCGCACGTACTCACCGCGCACCGCGCTGTGGCCGATGACGAACCGCCGGGCGGCGTCGGTGATTCCTTCAGCCATGCTTCGTTTCGGAGATCTAGTCGAGAACCACGGTCTCCACGTGCCGGGGGACGTGGGTCTTGAAACCGCGGTCGGCGTTGATCTTCACCGCGAGGGTGAGGGCCGCATCCTCCTCGCCGTGAGTCACGAAGACGGTCTTCGGCGGGTTCTTGATGCCCGACAGCCAGCGCATCAGTTCGGTCACGTCGGCATGACCGGAAAGGCCCTTGAGGTCCGTGACCTCGGCCAGGACGGGAACTTCCATCTTGTGAATCCGGACCGTGGAGGCCTTCTCGATCAGTCGCCGGCCCAGCGTCCCTTCGCCCTGGTAGCCCGTGATCAGCAGCGTGTTCTCGGGGTGGGGCAGTCGAACCCGGCAGTGGTGCAGGATGCGGCCGCCCGACAGCATTCCCGAGGACGAGATGATCACGGCCGGGCTCTTGACCTTGTTGAGCGCCTCGGACTCCTCGCGGGTGCGGGCGAGGCGCACCCACTTGCTGCTGAGCACGCTCTCCCCGCCCACCATGGTGAGCGCATCCTTGAGCGCCTCGCCATGCCGGGCGTAGATCCGGGTCGCGTCCACGGCCATGGGCGAATCGATATAGATGGGGAAGGCGCGGAGCTTCTGCTCGTGGACGATCCGGTCCATGAGCCAGATCATCTGCTGGGCCCGGCCCACCGCGAAGGCGGGGATGAGCAGGACGCCTCCCCGCGCGAAGGTCCGCGCGATCACGGTCTGCAGCTGCTCCTGCACGGAGGTGACCGGGTGATGCCGGTTTCCGTACGTGCTCTCGATGAGCACGTAGTCCGCGTCCGGACAAGGATCGGGGTCCTTCGCGAGGACCGCGTTGTACCTGCCGATGTCTCCCGAGAACAGGATGCGACGGGAAGCTCCCGTGCCATCCTCGACGGTCATGTCGATGGAACCGGCGCCGAGCAGATGCCCGGCCTCCCGGAACATGAAGGAGATCCCCGGGGCCGCGACGTGGGTCTTGCCGACGGCCACCGGTATGAAGAGCTTGAGCGCCTTCTCCACGTCGCGGTCGTCGAAGAGGGGCAGCGCCGGCTTGTGGCTGGTGAGACCTTTTCGGTTCAAGTACTCCGCGTCTTCCATCTGCAGATGGGCCGCGTCCTTGAGGAGAATCTCGGCCAGTTCCACCGTGGGCGGCGTGCAGAAGATGGGTCCCTTGAAACCGTTGGCGACGAGGCGCGGGATGCGGCCGATGTGGTCGAGGTGGGTGTGGGTGAGAATCACCGCCTCCATGTGGAGGGCGGGAAACTCGGGATCGACCCAGTTGCGCTGCCGGATGTCCTTTCGCCCCTGGAACATTCCGAAATCGACCATCACCTGAGAGCGCCCGGAGTCGACGAGGTAGGCGGAACCGGTAACGGTGCGCGCGGCGCCTAGGAAGGTGATGGATATGGGCATGGGGTTCTCGTTTCTGGTCTTCTTCCGGGGGTGACCGTGGGGCCTTCAGAATAGCCTCTATGGTTGGAAAGGGGTTTCTTCTGATATGGTGCCGCCCGCTGTGAATCTCACCGCCATCATCGCGCGCCGTTATTACCGCCCGGGAGGGACCCGGGTGGCCTAGAGCAGCGTTTTCGCTCCGGTCCGCACCCACGGGCCCGCTCTTCAAGAGAGCGGGCCTTTTTGTTTTCAGGGTGGCACGAACGAAAGAGAACAAGGAAATCATGAACAGCACAGTGCTTGAACCCGTAAGCGTCACTCTTCCTCAAGGACACCCCGGGGAGGGCGATCCGTCCTACCTCGCGCGCCGAGCCGCTCTCTCGAGGCTCGTGGCCTCGGTCGGCAAGACGGGCGTGGGGCTCCCCGACGTCCAGTACAACGAGGATGAGACCGAGGTGTGGCGGGCGGTCATGGACCGCCTGTCGAACCTTCACGAGATCCACGCCGCGTCCGCCTACCTGCAGGGTTTCCGCCGGCTCGGCCTGTCCTTATCGCGTCCGCCCGTTCCGGGGTCGCTGGCCCGGCGCCTGAAGGAGCAGACCGGGTTTGGCCTCGTTCTGACCGACGGCCTTCTCGATGCGCGGGTCTTTCTGACTCACCTCGGCGAACGACGTCAGCCGTGCACCGTCTATCTGCGCCATGGCTCGAGGCCCGACTACACCCCGGAGCCCGATCTGGTTCATGAAGCGGTGGGTCACGCGCCCCTGCTGACCGACCCCGACGCCGCGCGGCTCAATCAGGTGATCGGCCAGGCCGCCGCGCCGGCCTCCGCGCGCCAGCTTCGGGCGCTGCTTCGGCTCTACTGGTTCACCCTCGAGTTCGGTCTGGTCGAGGAAAGAGCCGGTCTTCGCGCGTACGGCGCGGGCCTGCTGTCATCGTTTGGCGAGCTGCCGCACGCCTTCACCGACGCCGTCGATCGACGGCCCTTCCATCTCGAGGCGATCATCGAGCAGGACTACCATCACGACCGGATGCAGGATGTGCTCTTCGTGGCGTCGAGCCTGGGGGCGGTGCTCGCCGAGGTTCAGCCCTGGCTCAAGTCGCGCGAGTACGCGACTCTCTAACTCAGCATTTTTCTCAGAACGGTCTGGAGGATGCCGCCGTTCTTGTAGTAGTTGATCTCCACCGCGGTGTCGAGGCGGCAGGTGGCTTCGAAGGTGAAGCTCGTGCCGTCCGCGCGCTTCGCGGTGACCGTGAGGTTCTGTCGGGGCGTGAGGCTCTTCTCGTCGAGGCCGCCGATCGAGATCGACTCGTCGCCCCGAAGGCCGAGGCTCTCCGCGTTCTGTCCGTTCTTGAAGACGATGGGCAGGACGCCCATGCCCACGAGGTTTGACCGGTGGATGCGCTCGAAGCTCTCGGCGATGACCGCGCGCACGCCGAGAAGAAGCGTGCCCTTGGCCGCCCAGTCGCGGGACGAGCCTGAGCCGTATTCCTTCCCCGCGAGGATCACGAGAGGCGTGCCCGATTCCTTGTACTTCATGGCCGCGTCGTAGATCGACATGCGCTCGCCGCCCGGCTGGAACACAGTGACGCCGCCTTCGACGCCGGGCACCATGAGGTTCTTGAGCCGGATGTTCGCGAAGGTGCCGCGCACCATCACCCGGTCGTTGCCGCGCCGCGCGCCGTAGGAGTTGAAGTCCTCCTTGGTGACGCCGGCGGCCTCGAGGAACTTCGCCGCGGGCGAGCCCTTGGCGATGTCGCCCGCGGGCGAGATGTGGTCGGTGGTGATGGAGTCCGAGAAGATCGCGAGCACCCGCGCGCCATCGATGCCCTTGAGCGGAGGCGGCTCCATGGACAGGCCCATGAAGAAAGGAGGCTCCTGGATGTAGGTCGAAGGCTCCTTGAAGTCGAACAGAGCGCCTTCGGCCACCGAGATGGCGTTCCAGTCGGGGTTGCCGCCGAAGACATCGGCGTAGCTCTTCATGAAGAGCTCACCGGTGACCGAAGCCTCGGCATCGGCCACTTCCTTCATGGTCGGCCAGATGTCCTTGAGCATGACCGGCGCCCCTGACTTGTCCTTGCCGATGGGCTCGGTCGCGAAGTCGATGTCGGTGGTTCCCGCGAGCGCGTAGGCGACCACGAGAGGCGGGGAAGCGAGGTAGTTCGCCTTCACGTCGGGATTCACCCGGCCTTCGAAGTTGCGGTTTCCCGAGAGCACGGCGGCGGCCACGAGTTTGCCGTCGTTCACCGCCTTCGACACCGCGGGAGGCAGCGGTCCGGAGTTGCCGATGCAGGTGGTGCAGCCGTAGCCGACCACGTTGAAGCCGATGGCTTCGAGATCGCCCATGAGGCCGGACTTCTTCAGGTACTCGGTGACGACCTTCGATCCGGGAGCGAGCGACGTCTTGACGTAGGGCTTCACGTTCAGACCCTTCGCCACCGCCTTCTTCGCGACCAGGCCGGCGCCGAGCATGACCGAAGGATTCGACGTGTTCGTGCAGCTCGTGATCGCGGCGATGGTGACGGCTCCGTGAGCGAGGGTGCTGGTGACGCCCTTCATTTCGACCGACGCGGTGCGAGTGAGATCGTCCGGACCGAGGCCGAAGCCGCGATCCTTCACCGGAGCCACGAGCGACTTCCGGAAGGATTCCTTCATCGCCTTCAAGGGCACGCGGTCCTGGGGGCGCTTCGGGCCGGCGAGAGACGGCTCGACCGTCGACAGGTCCAGCTCGATGGTGTCGGTGAAGACCGGCTCCGCGGAGTCCCTGGTGCGGAACAGGCCCTGTTCCTTCATGTAGCGCTCGACGAGATCGACCTCTTCGGCGGTACGGCCGGTGTTGCGGAGATAGCGAAGCGTCTCGTCGTCGACCGGGAAGAAGCCGCAGGTGGCGCCGTACTCGGGCGCCATGTTCGCGATGGTGGCGCGATCGGCGAGAGGCATGCCGTCGAGGCCGGGGCCGAAGAATTCGACGAACTTCTCGACCACGCCCTTCTTGCGCAGGGCCTGGGTGACGGTGAGGACCATGTCGGTGGCGGTGACGCCCTCGCTCAGGCGGCCGGTGAGCTTCATGCCGATGACCTGCGGGGTCACCATGTAAAGCGGCTGGCCGAGCATCGCGGCCTCGGCCTCGATGCCCCCCACACCCCAGCCGAGCACGCCGAGACCGTTGATCATGGTGGTGTGAGAGTCGGTGCCGACCAAGGTGTCGGGGAAGGCGAAGGTCTCGCCGTTCTCGGTCTTTGAGAGCACGCCTTTGGCGAGGTACTCGAGATTCACCTGATGGACGATGCCGGTCGCGGGCGGCACCACGCGGAAGTTATCGAAGGCCTTCTGGCCCCAGCGGAGGAACTCGTACCGCTCGTTGTTGCGCTCGAACTCGAGCTTCGAGTTCTGGGCGAGGGCGTCCTTCGTGCCGTAGGCGTCCACCTGCACGGAGTGATCGACGACCATGTCCACGGGCACGAGGGGATTGACCTTGCGGGGATCGTGGCCGAGACGCTTCACCGCGGCGCGCATGGAGGCGAGGTCGACCACCGCGGGCACCCCGGTGAAATCCTGAAGGATCACGCGGGCGGGCATGAAGGGAACTTCGATGTCCTTCGGCGCTTTCGCGTTCCAGGCCGCGAGATTCCTGACATCCTGCTCGTGCACCAACTCGCCATCGACGGAGCGAAGGATCGCTTCGAGGACGACGCGGATGGAGAACGGGAGGGTCTCGAGGCCGGGGGCGATGCCCGCCTTCTTGAGAGCGTCGAGGCGGTAGATGGAAAAGCTGCCGGCCTTGGCCTGGAGCCTGGCGCGCGAACCGAAAGAATCCTTCTTCATTCCTCCATTTTACGGCCCCGCAGCTACTTCGCCCCGATGGTCAACGGGTCACCGGTCGCGTGGTCCTTGATCTGGAATTTCAGGAACTCGTGCACGGCGGCGAGCGCTTCCTTGTTGGAGGTGCTGATCACCACCCGGCCGCCTTGCGGAGAGGCTTCGTAGGCGTACTTGATGTCCGCCTTGAGCCTGGTCATCGCGGCGGTTCCCGGAGGCATCACGCTGTGCACGAGCATGGGCGTGTTGAAATCGCCATCGGCGAACATCTTCGCGATATGACCCAGGTGACTCTGGATCTGGTCGCGGCTCTCCTTGTCATCCTTCGAGTTCGCGTCCACCTGGATGACGCCCCCGTCGGTGCGAAGGAGGAAGTGATGGGTGGTCTTCTCGTGCGAGAAGCCCATGGCCTGGTCACCGTTCTTTTCGACCTGGTGCTGGTGTTCGCTTGACCGGGCTTTCGTGGCTCCAGTGCCCTGCGAGGGGGTGAGGGCGGCGATGAGGATCAGTGCGGGGATGTTCATGGGAGGTCTCCTTTGCGAGGTGGGTTGTCCTGAATGCGGAAAGTGATTCGAGGAGGTGGGCGGGTGCGCCCGAGGGAGCGTCCTGGAGCCGGCGGTCCCAGCTCTCGAGCAGCGCCTTCAGGTCGCCGCGAAGCTGCGTGAGTTCGCTCAGGCGGGTTTCGATCGAAGCGAGCTTCTCTTCGGCGAGCGCGCGGACCTTGCGGCAAGGCGGCGCGCCGCGTTCCCGTTCTCGCAGGACCACCGACAGTTCCGCGAGCGAAAAGCCGAAGGCGAGCGCGCGCCGCACCAGAAGGACGCGCGCGAGTGCGGTCTCCGGATAGATCCGGTAGTTGGCCGAGGTGCGCGCCGGCTTGGCCAGAACCCCCACCCGCTCATAGTGCCGGAGGGTGTCCGCGCTGATGCCCGCGCGCCGCGCCAGTTCTCCGGATGGGATACCCATGCGGGCATTATCGGGCCCGGAATGCGTTCCAGGGTCAAGAGGCGTTTTTTTTGAATCTCCTACCCGCGGGGAGTTTTCGGGAACTTGTCTACGGTGTGGGCGACGGGTTTTTGCGCCTTCAGGTAGTCGTAGATGATGCCGAGATCCTCGTCGGTGAGTTTGTTGTACACCGGCCACGGCATGATCGTGTTCTGGCTGCCCGCGGGGACCTCGCCCTCCACCGCGCCGAACGCGCGGAAGAGGCCGATGAAGTTCTCCTTCGTCTTGTCGCCGAGACCGCTCGAGTGAGGGCTGATGTTCGCGGAACGGACCACGCCCCAGGGCCCACGGAACTCGTTGTCGCCCGCCCATTCCCGGCCCGGGATGGGCATCATCCGTTCGTCGGCGGTGGTGTGGCAGAAAAGGCAGCCCATGGTCGTGGTGAGGTATTTCCCGTAGGCCTGCACGTCGGACTTTGGAGGGCCGCTCACCGGTCCATCCAGCGGCTTCGGAATGAGGCGGACGATCAGGGGCATGGGGAAGTCGAGCCTCGGGGCGGGTGCTCGGTAGCTCACCGCAGGAAGAGTGCGGAGGTAGGCCACGATCGAGAGCGCATCCTCATCCGAGAGACTTCTCAGGTCGCCGTAAGGCATCAGGGGGAAGAGGGGCCGACCGTCCTTCGAAACCCCTTCGCGCATGGCGCGGATGATCTCGCCGTCCGTCCACGAGCCGAGGCCCGTCTCGAGGTCCGGAGTCAGGTTGGGCGGGCAGACCACGCCGGGGACCCCGATGCCCTTGTCGAAGCAATCGCCGTGCGCTCCCAGCGGAGGCACGACGGGACCCGCGTAGTGCTTGAAGTCGCGCTTCGAATGACAGTCGAGGCAGCCCTGGGCCAGGTATTCCCCCCGGGCCAGCCGCTCGGGAGTAGCGGTGGCGCTCAACGCCGGCGCGGGGCGCGCCAGGGGCCGGGCCAGGAAGACAAAGGCGATGAGGCCCGAGAGGGCGACAACCAGGGTGGCGGCCAGGGCGAGAACAATCTTCTTGATCATGGGCAAGGAACCATACGGTCTTTTCGTCCGTTTGGTTCAGTCGCTGAAAACCGAGGCGTTTCAGGCCGTTGCGGGCCCCGCATAAAGTGCAGACATGCGCTCCAAGACGTCCATCGCGGAAGCCGCCTCGACGCGAGGGCGATCTGGGAGGGCGCGGCCCCAGAAGGCCTACTCCAGCCGGTTGCTCGACCGCTCCGTGCTTCTCCTCAAAGTCCTGGCGACCGGGCCGGCGGAGAAGCGGCTCGCCGATTTCTCCGAGGCCGGGCTCCACAAGAGCACGGCGTTCCGGCTTCTGGAAGCGCTTCGCCGCCACCGCCTGGTGGCCCTCGATGAAGCCACGGGGCGGTACCGCCTCGGGCTCGGGCTGTTCGAACTCGGTATGGCCGCGGTGTCGAGACTCGATGTCGGACAGTGCGCCCCTCCCTTCCTCGAGACCCTGGCCCGGGAGACCGGGGAGACCGCGAGCCTCGGGATCTTCGAGAACCCGGAAGTGGTTCACATTCTCCGGGTGGAGAGCGCCAACCCGCTCAGGCTGCCCGCGCAGGCCGGGCGTCGCAGCCCCGCCTACTGCACCGGCATTGGAAAGGCGATCCTCGCCCATCTCGAACCGGACCAACTCGATCAGTACCTGAGGGCGGTGAGCCTCAAACCGCGCACGCCCCGGACCATCACCGATCGGGACCAGCTCAAACAGGACCTGAAGCGTGTCCGCTCGCGCGGGTACTCTCTGGATGACGAGGAGATCTTCCCCGGACTGCGCTGTGTGGCTGCGCCGATCTTCGGCCTCGATGGCGGCGTGGTCGCGGGGGTGAGCGTCGCGGGGCCGAGCAGTCGAATGCCCAAGGACTCCGTGCCCCGGTTCGCCACCAGAGTGGTGTCTGCCGCCGCCGAGATTTCGAGGAGACTGGGATTCTCGCGAGACGCTTAGCCGTCCCCCGAGGTCCGGCCGCTTGAACCCCGGTCCAACAAAGTGTATCGACAGGTGGGACTTTAGTTTCACACAGTGAAACAGCTGGCGCCGCCGGAAAGTCCCGGCGAGCCGACCGTCGCCTAACCCCAGGTCAACAGGGCGCTTCATTCCCTTGGCCTGGCCTCGCCTTCATTTGTCGCCTCCAGTCGGCACGACAGTTGCTGCGGGTCTCATTCACCAGCGGGTCGAGGCATTTCGCCTCCCCTCTTCCAGATGAGGTCAGCATGCGACGATTCAAAGCACTCGCCACGTTCGTACTTCTCGTGATTCTCGCCGCGGTCGATCGGCCCGCGCTTGCCCAACAGGGAATCGCGGAAATCCGGGGCCGGATCACCGATCCGAGCGGCGCCGCCCTCCCCGGCGCGGCCGTCATGGTCCGGAACCAGGCGAGCGGTGTGTTCCGTCAGGGCGTGTCGACCTCGGATGGCACCTACTTCCTGGGAGGTGTCGTCCCCGGCCAGTACGAAGTGACCGCCGAACTCACGGGCTTCCGAAAGTATTCACGCAAGGATATCCGCCTCGAGGTCGGCAAGACTGCCACCATCGACATCCGCCTCGAGGTGGGTGGCGTTACCGAGGAACTGACGGTCTCCGCGGACGCGCCGATCGTGGACGTCACCTCGAAGGAAGTTGGAGGCAGCCTCAGCGCCACCGACCTTGTCTCCCTGCCTTCGATCAACCGTAACTTCGTCGGCTTCATCGGTCTGCTCCCCGGGATCGTCCCGAGCATCTCCACCGAGTCGTTCGGCTCCGACTCCATCAACGCCAACGGTCAGGACGCCCGCAACAACAACTACCTCTTCGATGGCGCCAATAACAACGACGACGTCATCGGCCAGCGCGCCGGCACCCAGGCCCGAACCCCCATCGAGTCGGTCCAGGAGTTCCAGGTGCTCACCAGCCAGTACGACGCCGAATTCGGCCGCACCAGCGGCGCGGTCATCAACGCGGTCACCAAGCAGGGGGGCAATCAGTTCAAGGGCTCGGCCTTCTACTTCCTGGAGGACGCCTCCATGACCGAGAAGGACTTCTTCACCAAGCAGAACAACACGAAGAAGCCGGACACCCGCTACCAGACCTTCGGAGGCACCCTGGGCGGGCCCATCGTGAAAGACAAGGCCCACTTCTTCCTGAGCCTCGAACGCGTTCTCAACGACCGCGCCGCCACTATCAACATCCCGGCGCGGCCGGAATTCAACGCGTCGCCGGTCACCCAGGACCGGGTCTGGAACACCCTGATCCGCTTCGACCACCAGATCAACGCGAAGCATTCCTGGAACGTGAGGTGGCTGCGCGAGTCCTCGCCGCAGAAGAACCAGATCATCGGTTCGGTCACCGAGGCGGCGGCGCGCGAGGAGTCCGACATTGACCAGACCGCGGCCGCCACCTTGAACTCGTCGTTCGGCAATACGAAGTTCAATACCTTCCGGGTCGGCTTCACCCGTGAAGATGTGGCCTTCGCCAACCCCAACTTCAACGCCAACGGCGGCCACGGGGACCAGCTCAAGCCGACCCTCGCCTTCCAGACCTTCACCGATCAGCAGAGCTCGGTCATGCAGGCGCGCGTGAACGACGCCTACCAGTTCGACAACACGTTCTCCTGGTTCATTCCCGGGGCCAAGGGTGACCACAGCATCCGGGCCGGCCTGCAGTACGAATACGTGAAGATCTTCTCCACCGCCCAGGACAACTGGAACGGCACCTTCAGCTTCTCGCGGAGCAACGGGCCCTTCAACTCCGCCGATCCACGGACCTACCCGGATCGTCTTTCCATCCGGGTTCCCGGGCCCTCCGAGTACACCCAGAAGGAGCATTTCTTCACCGGCTTCATCCAGGACAAGTGGAAGACCGGCGACCGCCTTACCGTGAGCCTCGGTCTCCGCTACGACCTCGAGAAGATTCCCTTCCAGGAGCTCGACAACCCGAAGATCACCGACCCCAATGATTTCCCTTACGACAAGAACAACTTGTCTCCCCGCGTGGGCTTCGCGTACGACCTCAAGGGCAACGGTAAGACCGCCATCCGCGGGGGGGTTGGCCGCTTCTACGATAAGAGTCACCTCGAACTGGTGAGCGCCATCATCACGAACGGCGTCTTCTCGCGGTCGTTCACCGTGAACTTCCCCGCCAACAACATCGACCCGGGCCCGTCCAACGGCCGGCTGCCCACCGACCCGATGCTCGTGAACGGCCCGACCCTGAACCGCGCCCTCATCAACCAGCTCTATCCCGCGGGCTCGAGACTCAAGAACACCGGCAACGTGTTCCTCGACAATCCCGATCGCGTGATTCCCTACACCGACCAGCTCTCCGCGGGGGTAGAGCATCAGCTCGCGCGCGACATGTCGATCACCGTCGACTACGTTCACGCCTTCGGTCGCGATCAGTTCATGCAGCTCAACCAGAACCCCGGGGTCCGTGCCAGCACGGCGCGGACAGCCACCGTGGTTCGGGTCGACCCGAACTTCGTGTCGAACGTCTTCACCTACGTGAACGAAGGAAGGACGGAGTACGACGCTGTCCTCGTGGGCCTTGAAAAGCGCTACCGCAACGACTACCAATTCCGCGTCTCCTACACCTACTCGAACGGCCGCGGCAACACCAGCGGGAACGGCGCCCCCGCGAGCAACTTCCAGTTCCTGAACGATCTCCACCTGGAGCTGAACGAGGGGCCGACCGACTTCGATCGCACCCACAACCTTGTGTTGAGCGGCGCCGCCATCGTGCCGCACACCCACGGGCTGATGTTCTCGACCGTGGTCCGGTACCTTTCGGGAACCACCTTCACGGTCCAGGACACCACCCTCGACAACGATCGGAACGGGATCCTGTTCGAGCCGCTCCCGGCGGGCACCTACTCGGGCACGGGCTCGAACGCGGTCACGGTCGACAGCAAGGGCGGTCGCAACGGAGCCCGGGGTCCGGACTTCTTCCAGGCCGATATTCGACTCGGCTATCGGATCACGCTCGGGGTGAAGAAGGTCGAGCTGTTCGGCGAGGTGTTCAACCTGACGAACCGGGCGAACTTCGCGAACCCGACCGGCGACCGGTTCTCGACCGACTTCCTTCGCCTCACCGCGCTCCGCGCCGGAGCCGCGCCCCGGACGGCGCAGCTCGGCGCCCGTTTCGAGTTCTAGATCACCTTCAGCGGCTCGCCTTCGTCCGCCTGGGGGCGGAGGCGGGTCGCTCGTCGAATCGGCATTCGCGGGTTACCCGCGAGATGGCATCCCCCCAGGTGGTGGGGTCGAAATCCTCGGTCGCGGTTCGAATCCGACGACTGGCGGTCACGCGGCGAAGGAACTCCACCGGCTCTTTCGGGATGGCGTCGAACGACTCGGGAGCAGCGTCCTCAAACCTCAACTCCACGAGGTCGCGCTCGCGCCTGCCGATGCGAACCCCGACCCGAATGGTGTCGATAGCGCTCTTGCGGTTGGCCGAGGCCCCCTCGGTGGCGGGTAGCAGCCCCCGTTTCAAGGACAGGGCCGCCTGGCCCTCGGCGCAGAGCACGGTGAACAGAGGCGTGCCTGAAGTCGTCCCGAAACGGGCCCCGAAAAGCGGCGCGTCGGTGAGGCGGTCCCGCGACGTGTAGATGGCCCAGGTGGGGCCCGCCGCGCTCGCCACGGGGTCGGCCGCGGATGGAGCGGGGTTCGTCCTGCCGGTCGTCGGGGGTGCGGGAGACGGCACCGGCGTCGGCTGCGCCGATGGCGGTCGTCGCGGTGCGAGCTCGGGCGCCGGGCGGCCGCTTTCAAGGCCCAGCCAGAAGGCGCCGGAGGCCACGACAACCACGAGAACGGCCACGAGCCAGACCGGGAGGGAGGCGCTTCCGCGGACGGAAGCGGCCACCGGGAGGAGTCGGCGGCAACGCCAGCATCGCTCGCTCCTCGCCGGATTGTCGTAACCGCAACCCGGACACTTCAATATCCGGGGTCCGCGGAACGCGGAGGGCAGGAAGGGGTGGAGTGCCGACCGCCGGACGCGGTCAACTCCGGTCGGCACACCTCCGAGGAGATTCACGAGGCGCTGCCTCCAGGAGGCGGCGGGTCGCGTCATCGCATCACGCCGGCGCGCGCCACGCCGGTTTCCATTGGGCCCACCTCATGATCATTCCCGCGTCCTTCGACGGCGAGGATACCGAAGGTGGGCGGGTCGCCGGTTGGGCCAACCCGTGGCGGCGCTACTTCGCCTGCAGCGTCTTCACGTATTGAACAAGCGTGCTGATGCGAATCTGCGCCATGTCCCGGTCGAGGGCTTTGAAGGTTCCGCCCCAGATCGGCATGTCGCGGGTGCCGTGCGCGTCCACCTCGTCCAGGCCTTCGATATAGCGGCTGACCCGGACATCCGGGAAGACCCCGCCATTGGCGGCGCTGATCTTCGTCAGGTCGGTGGGCGCCTTTTTCAGGGCTTTCGCGGCCGGTCCGTCTCCCTTGCCCTCCACGCCGTGACAAACCGCGCAATAGCTCTGGTACATGGCTTTTCCGTCGATCGCGGTCCGTTGGGCCGGCGCTTGTTGAACTTTTGTCTGAGCCGTGGCCGCGCCTGCGGCCAGGGCCAGGGTCGTTGCTGCTACGAGGAACTGTCGAATCATTCGAGATCTCCTATGGCTGCGGTCAGGCCGACAGGGGCGTCAGCCTGACGGATTCAACTTATGCGCGCCAAAGACCGCCGACAATGAGTCAATTGCACCGGGGTTCCGCCGCAAACCTCTTTCGATTGCCGCAAGCGCAAAGTGCCGCCGCCCGGTCTACCTGCCAGCGGTTTGGGGCATGGAGCCGCACCCCCGATCGCCCGCTCCGCGAGGGATTCGACACCGCACGAAGTAAGGTGCCGACGCCCTGTCTACCTGCCAAGCAAGAGGGGCTCCGCCCAGATGGTTCCCGGGCGAGGGATTCGACACCGCACGAAGTAAGGTGCCGACGCCCTGTCTACCTGCCAAGCAAGAGGGGCTCCGCCCCTCTTGCGCTGGCTGGGAGACAGGGATTCGAACCCCGATTCTACGGTTCAGAGCCGCATGTCCTACCGTTGGACGATCTCCCAGTGCGCGAGGGTGAACGGGTAGTTTAAGAAACCCTGACGCCCCACGTCAATCTCCGCTCCGCACGATTAGCCTTGTGCCCCAAATGGGCCTTCTCCTGGACGCCGAGCAGAACTTCACCTGCCGCAGCTGCGGCGAGTGCTGCCGCCGCGCCTTCGACATCGTGGTGACCGACGCGGAGAGGCAGCGGTACGAAGCTGAGAAAGCGGACCGCTGGTTCAAGGAATCGTCTTCGAGCGAGCCGGGCGCCCGTTCCTCGCCCTTCGAGTTCGAGCGCTCCGGGCTTCTCCGGATCCGGAAGCGCCCGGACGGCGTCTGCGGCTTCTTATCCGACGAGAACCGCTGCCGCATTCACGAGGAGCTGGGCGGGAGCGCCAAGCCCCTCACCTGCCAGATGTTTCCCTTCTCCTTCGACGCCGTTTCCGGAGAGACCCGGGTGAGCGCCAGCTTCTGCTGTCCCACCGTGGTCCGAAATGACGGTCGATCCCTGGACCTTCAGCGAAACGAGATCGGGGATCTCGCGAATCGCTGGCGCCGGACCCAGAAACCATCCGACCGGGCCCTCGAATGGGTCCGGGGAATGCCGCTCGATCCGGAACTGCTCGAATCCATGAGATGGGCCTTCCGGCGGCTCCTGGACCTTCACGAGCCCACCTTCTCGCTGCGCCGCAACGTTCGACGCATCGCGACCCTGGTCGACGACTGGACGCGGTCGCGCGTCCTGAAGCTGGGCGACGAGAAATTCGAAGAGTACGTGAAGCTCACGGGGGAGTTCGCGCTCACGAAGCCCGCCGACCCAGCACCTGTGAGACCCGCGATCGCCGGGTTTCTCTTTCGCGGCTTCTTCTTTGCCTCACTGGTGCCATGGGCCTCGCGCGGCGCCGCCCGGTCGGGCCTGGCTCTACGTTTTCGGCTCCTGTGGCTTCTCCTGCATGTCCACGGCCTCGCCCCGTCCTTCGATGGCCTTCGGTTCGGCGCGGGGCGCCGCCGTGCCCTCGACATCGATGCGGAGCCTTTCTTCACACCCGCCTACCACGTGCTCCGGGCGGCGATCGAGAATCTCGGTTCGGGTCGACGTCCGGTGGTCGATGAGTTGAGCCTCGCGGTCGGGCACCTCTTGGTGGCCGAGCACCTCTTCCTCGCCCGCGCGCAAGGCGATGGCGATTCCGCCGCATGGGTGCGGGCCATCATGGACGCTCACGACGTCGCCCATGCCGATCCGGCCTCGACCTTCTCCCGGTTCCTGGTGAACCTGGCCGCCCCCCCGAGCCCGCTGCACCTGTTCGGCGCGCGCCCGACCGCCCCTTAAGCACCCTCTACTTCTTGGGTTTGATTGACGTCATCATCGCCTTGGCGGTGGCGCGGTCGAGGTGGGCGAAGCCGGCGAACTGCTGACCGGAGAAGAGACCCTCGGCCCCGTCGATGGTGACGAAGTCCCCGGTCTGGTAGGGGCTCGCGTCCGAGAGCATGTAGGCGATGAGATTGCTGAGCTCATCGTGATCGCCGAACCGCCTCGAAGGAACGCGGTCCAGCGCCTTCTTCTCCAGGTCGCCGGCCATGAGGCGGGAGAAGGCCCCCTCGGTCGGGAAGGGTCCCGGCGCGACCGCGTTCAGGCGGATTCCATAGGTC
The DNA here is from genome assembly GCA_044229175.1 of Vicinamibacteria bacterium. Lineage (GTDB taxonomy): Bacteria > Acidobacteriota > Vicinamibacteria > Fen-336 > JAGNNV01 > JAGNNV01. The sequence goes on from JBGATM010000005.1 coordinate 38,917, forward strand.
GCCCACTCGACGGCCAGGGACCGCATCATGGCCAGGACGCCGGCCTTCGCGGAGGCGGAAGGCAGGACGAACGCCGAGCCGGTGGTCGCATAGCTCGTGACGATGGAGAGGATGTGCCCTTCCTTCTCCCGCTTGATCAAGCGGCGCCCCAGCTCGCGCGTGCAGTTGAAGGTGCCGTAGAGCACGATCTTCACTACCGCGTCGAAAGCGTTGTCCGACAGGTCCTCCGAGGCGCAGAGGAAGTTGCCTGCGGCATTGTTGATCAGGGAATTCACCGGGCCGAGAGTGGCTTCGATGGAATCGAACGCCGAGACCACCGAGGCCGCGTCCCGCACATCGCACGAAGCGAACGCGGCCCGGCCGCCCGCCTTCTCGATGTCTCCCACCGTGCTCCTGAGCGGTTCCTCGCGGCGGCCCACCACCGCGACCCGGGCGCCGAGGCTCGCGCACTTGAGCGCCATCGAACGCCCCAGACCGGTGCCTCCACCCGTGATCAGGAGGGTGCGATTCTCGAGGAGGCCGGCCCGGAAAGGATTTCGATCGACGCTGGTCATGCGCGGAGGTTAGCAAGCACGGCGCGCGGTCAGGCCAGCTCGAGGGAAACCACCCGCGCGATGAGAGGCTTGGCCAGGGCCATCAGCACCAGGACCAGGCCGAAGGTGCAGACCATCGTGGGTCCGGTGGGGAGGTCCATACTCACCGAGAAGTAGATGCCGAGCGCCGACACCACCGTTCCCATGGTCCACCCGATGGCGAGCCGCTTTCCGATGTGCCGCGAATACAGCATGGCTCCCACCGAGGGCACGATCAAGTAGCAGAAGACCAGGAGGACGCCGGCGATGGAAACCGAGCGCGTGACCACGAAGCCCAGGGACGCGTAGAAGAGGAAGTCCCACCACTTCACGTTCAGGCCGCCTGCTTCCGCATGGTCGTGGTTCATCGAGATGGCCAGGAACTTCTTGCGGAAGATCCAGTGGAAGAGCCCGACGATCGCGTAGAGGAGTGCGGTTTGACGGACTTCCGCCCACGAGACCGCGAGGATGTTGCCCACGAGCATTCCCTTCAGGTGCTCGCTCTCCGCCGAGGCCTTGCTCATGGCGAGCATTGCCCCCGCCGAAGCCACGGCATAGGCGATGCCGATGATGGCCTCCTGGGGAATCCGCGCCTTCTTCGAACGAATGGTCGCGAAGATCGCCGCTCCGATGAAGGTGAAGAGAAGGCTGATCCAGTACGTCCAGGGTCCGTGCGGGTCACTGTCGGTGAAGGGCAGCAGCAACGGAATCGTGCTCCCGAGGGCCGCGATCTGGGCGAGCGAGAGGTCGACGAAGATCACGCCCCGTTCCACCACGTGAACCCCGAGGTAGGCGTGGATGCCGGCGATGACGAGGGCGGCCGCGAAGGGGGCAGCCAGGAACTCGAGGATGGTGGTGTCCATGTTCCTACTTTCCCCCGCCCTTGAGGGCTCCGGCGATCAGGTTCACGTTGTAGTTGAAGAGCTGGATGTAGTCGGCGGCTTCCTTCACTCCTCCGACCGACGGAGACAGGACCACGACCTTGCCCCCGGTCTCCCGGGCCACCGACTGAGGCGTCTTGAGATCGAAGTAGGGTTCCACCAGGATGATCGTGACCTTTTGCTTCTTCATCTCGCCGATCAGGTCGATGGTGTGCTGGGGTGAAGGCGGAATGCCGGGCTTCGGCTCCACGTAGCCGATCACCTCCAGGCCGAAACGTTGCACGAAGTTCGGCCAGGAGCGGTGATACGTGACCACCTTTGTTCCCTTGTAGGGACCCATGATCACGTCCCAGGCCTTCTCGGCTTCGCCAAGCCGCTTGTCGAAGTCCGCGAACCGCTGGGCGAAGAAAGAGGCGTCGGCGGGCTGAAGCTCCGACAGCTTGGTCAGGATCGCCTGGGCGATGCGCCGGCCGTTGTCCGGATCCAGCCAGTAATGCGGATTTCCCATCGGATGGACATCGCCCATGGCGCGGGTGATCTGTCCCTGGGGGATGTCGAGGATCTTCACGGTGAGCGACGCGTCGAGATAGCCCCGCGATCCCGGCTGGATCTTCTCGTTGCGGCTCTGCTGGAGCAGGGGCGGCAGCCAGCCGATCTCGAGTTCACGGCCCACCACCACGAGGAGGTCGGCGGAGTGGAGCTTCAGGATGAAACTCGGCTTGGCCTCGACGAAATGGGGATCCTGATAGCCCTTGGCGATGGATTCGACGCTGATCTTGTCGCCTCCGACCTCGCGCGAGAGGGCGGCGAGATCCTCGGTGCTGGTGACGACCTTGAGGCCGGCCGCCTGCGCGGACGGCGTCGCGGCGAGCAGGAGCGAGGAGAGAGCGGCAACGGCGAGTACGGATGAGCGGATGTGCATGAGGGGACTCCTAGAACGGGTGAGCGCCGTGGGCGCCGATGGAGAAGAGGAACTGGAAGAGGAATTCATTGGAGGCGGGCCGGTCGCCCCAGCGGGTGTAGCGGTACTGGCCTCGCACCAGCGAGAACTCGCTCGGCTTGTAGGTCAGGAGCAGCGAGGCTCCCTTGTCCCTCACCGAAGGGTCGGTCGCGCGGTCCGCGGTGTCGAGACGCAGGCCCGAGGTCCAGCGTCGTCCGAACTGGTACTCGAGATAGCCGTAGGCTCCGAAGGCCGAGGGTCCGGGGATTTCCGACCGCCGGCTCCACGCGACTTCGGTACGGGCCAGGAAGTGGGTGTAGATCGAGCGCCGGAGCGGCCGGTATCGGAAGGTCGCATCCGCGCCCCAGAGGCGGGTCGTCTCCCCCGCGCCGGCATCGTTGTGGCCCTGCGCGAAGGATCCGCCGAGGTCGATGTTGGTGGACTCGGTGAGATCGCGATACCCCCGCAGGTGACCCACGTAAGCGAGATCGGCGCGCTTCTCCGCCTTGAAGATCGCCGAATTGCCCTGGTACACCTGACCCGTGGCCTCGACGAAGGCGAAATTGTTGGGGAACAGGCGCGACACGGAGATACCGGAATCGCCCAGGCCTTCCTCGCCGCCGAGCAGGTTCTGCGTCATCAGGGGTCGTTCGATGAAGGGAAGGACGTGATTGTGGGCAGCGTTGATCTTGCCGAAGGCATCCCGGAACTTACCGACCTTCATCAGGAAGCCACCGGGCAGGGTCGGGAAGGTGACGAACGCCTCCTCGATCCCGACCTCGTGGGGGCCGAAGGTGAGGTACACGTCGGCCCGCGCGTATGGATCCACGATCGCCTGGAACGACAACTCGGCTTCATGAAGTTCGAGGGAAGGCTCACCGCCTCCCGGACTCTTTCCCGTGGCCCCGATGAAGTCCCCGATCGCGGCGATGTCGGGGTTGAACACCTTCGATGAGCCCGCGGGCGCCGCGCCGATCTGGGCGGGGGGAGGCGGTGGCGGCGCCTCGACCGGCGCCGGAGCGGCTTCGACCGGGGCGGGCGTGGGAGCGGGGGCGGCCGCAGCCGCGGCGCCCTCCACCGCCTTCAGCCGCGCTTCCAGTTCGGCGATGCGGTTGGAGAACTCGAGGCGAAGCGCTTCGAGTTCGGCCTTCAGGCGATCGGCGTCAGAGGTCTGGGCGAAGGATGGACTGGTGAAGAAAAGAACAACGAGAAGGGAAAATATGAATGGAGTTCGGAATCGGACCATGCGGGCGTCCTCCAAGACGCGAAGAAACCTCGGAAACCCGCCTCTGAGGAAGAGATCCGCGACTCAAGCCACGAACTCTCCCTCCGCCCCGGTTTTAAGCCGCAGGGAGGCGGGACTAGACGAAAGAGATCTTCTGCAGGGGCGGCGCACGGCCCGGTGACGAGGGCCGATCGGCGCAGGTCTTCGCCTCGACGCTCTCCGGCAGGCCTGGCCGCAGGGGTCCGATGTGAATGAAGAGCGTGACCCCGGACTCGATGCGGGAGGCGGCGGGACTGGCGGTGCACGCGTCGCAATGAATTCTCGACTTGAGGTGGCACTCGAAATCGTGATGGAGAAGTGGCGCCACCAGGGTGACCAGCGCGAACAGACCCAGGACGAGGAGGCGTCCCTGGGCTCGGCGGCGTTGCGCGGAAGAGGTCACAATCTTCAGTATAGACACGACCTGGCGCTCAGAGCCTTTGTCAACTCCGCAGCCTGCCTTGTCGGGACCGCTGAACGCCGAAGGAAACTCAGCCGCCCGCGAGCTTGTGGGGGATGCGCTCTTCCCGAAGAACCGCCTGGACCGCGTCGCGCCGATCCCCTTGGAGTTCAATGTCGAGGTCCTTGACCGAGCCGCCGGTGCCGCACCGGGTCTTGAGGAGCTTCGCCAGCGCCTCGACATCGGTGGGCGTTCCCGGGACGTCCGCGATGACCGTGACCACTCTCCCCGAAGCCCGTTTCTCGAGGCGGATCCGCGCGCCCTTCGTCTTGCGCTCCATCTCCGCGGCGAGCGTCTTCGGCTCGTTGGTCACCGGGCCGCTGGTCGAATAGGCCAGCCGGGTTCGCTCCTGAGACATGGTCAGGTCAGCTGAATGACGCCTTCGGGGCCGAGGTAGACGGAGTGCTCGGCCTGGGCGACGGGTCGCCCGGACAGGGCGACGAGGGGCGGATACGAATGAAGGAGCTTGGCGAGTTCCAGTTTCTTGAAGGTCTCGGCGACCCGCTCGTTTCCAAAACTCCGGAAGTAGCGGCGGGCGATGGGAAGGCCTCGCCACGAGAGCAGGGCCTGCGCGAAGTCCGCTTCGATTCCAAAGTCCTTCAGCCTCTCCCGGGCGTCGGGGAGCAGGCGAAAGACTTCGGAAACGCCTCGCGGTCCCGACCGGCCATGCCCGTCGGTCGCGAACGGTTCGATGGCGATCACCCCGCGCATGGGAAGGCGGCCTTCCGCCGCGCGCACGGTGTTGGTGATGGCCGGGGGAGCGTGCACGATGTAGTGGCCCACGCCGTGGCCGCAAAGACTCTCGAGCGGGGTGAACCCGGCGCTGGTGATGGCTCGCTCGATGGCCGCGCTCACCTCCGTCACGGGAATGCCAGGCTTGCAGGCCTGGACCGCCGCGACCAGAGCCTGCCGGGCCGCCTCGACCATGCGGCCGTTGCCGGTTCCGCCCACATTCACCGTGGTCGCGGTGTCGACGACCCAGCCATCGATGTGCACGCCGATGTCGAGCTTGGCGAGATCGCCCGCCTCGTACCTCCGCTCGTCGTCCGGAGTCGGGCAGTCGTGCGCCGCCACCGCGTTGACCGAGGTCTGGGTCGGGAACGCGGGCTTGCCGCCGCGCTTCTCGATCTCGGCCTCGACGGTTTCGCAGACCTCCCGGAGCGAGGCGCCCGGGGTGATGAGCTTCGCACCCAGCTCGCGCACCTCGCGGGCGATGGCGCCTGCCCGCCGCAGCGTCTTCAGCACTTCAGACAAGGGATATCAGGCCAGAGGGTTCCAGAAAGGGGAAAAGAAAAAGCCCGGGAATTTTCGAGCTGACTCGAAAACCCCGGGCGAGAAGCGACGTCGCGGCGTCTTTGCTTCTTAACGAGACCGCTTAGATCTTGTTGACGTTAGCGGCGCGCGGACCCTTGGGGCTGTCCACGACTTCGAAGCTGACGCGATCGCCTTCGTTCAGCGTGCGGAAGCCATCGGCCTTGATTTCCGAGTGGTGGACGAACACATCAGGTCCGCCATCACGGGAGAGAAATCCAAAACCCTTGGACTCGTTGAACCACTTCACTTTGCCTTCGATCATTTTTGCTAGGCCTCCTTCGGCCTTTCGACTCGTCTACGTCACCGAACGAAGGAGCGCCAAGAATCGAGTCGACATTCGACCCGCCCGACCTCCGTGACCGCCGGAGAAACGACATACGAGTACGGTTGTAAGAACGATGCAGACGCTAGCAACACCCTGTGTCGCACGTCAAGCCGGGTCGCAGGGAATTTGTGCCCGCCCGCACAGTCTCCCCCTACCTCTGCACCGAAACCTTGCTTGCCGACACCTGGGCGGTGGTCGCGGTGCAGGTGTTCAGGGTTCCGCTCACGTGGACCTTGGCGCCCGGCTTCACCGAGGCGCTGCACTGCGCGGGGGTCGGAGCATTGGGGCCGGATGAGGGCGTGCACACGAGGCTCGCTCCCCCGGCGAGGACGTCCACTCCGTTCGAGGAGCGTCCGCCCTCCACGGCCAGCTTGAAGGCCGTGGCGTTGCCGCTCGAGATCGTCCCTTCGAGCTCGATCCCGCGGCCCGGGGTCCCGCCTTCAATCATGCAACCGGCGCGCGGAGTCGGGGCGGGAGAGGGCGTCGGCGACGGGGTGTCGTCGTCCCCCTCCGCCTGGATCTTGATCTCGTAGGCGAGCACCGGCTGAATCGAACCCTCGGCCGGGAGCCACACCCCTTTGACGTGGACGGGCCGGCCCACGGTCAGATCGGCGGGGCCGCGCACGGCGTTGCCTTCCCGGATGGTGGTCTGGCCTGGACGCGCCACCACGGTGCGGGAGTGGATGAGGAAGCGGCTGTCGCCGGTCGCGCTCAACAGGAGCACCTGCTCCACCGTTCCTTCGATTTCCAGATCACCGTGGCCGACCCCGTTTCGCTGCTCCTCGAGGAGGACGAGGGAGGAGTTGGTCACGCTGACCGTGATGTTGAGCTCCTGGTTGGGAAGAACCGCGGTGAAAGAAAGGGCGCCGATACGGGTGCCGTCCCGGGTGAAGACCAGGGTGAACGAGCCGGTGGGCAGGCCGCGCAGCGTGAACGAGCCATCGGCCCCGACCGTCGTGGTCATGGCCGGGCTCTCCTGAACGGACACCGTGATGGTGCTCGGGACCAGGAGCGTGGTGGACGTCGCGGTCACGCCGCTCGCCGACGAAGAGACGGACGCTCCACCGGCGCCGACCACGGAGCCGTTGAGGGTGACCGCGCCCGCGGACGAAGGACCGGCGGGGTTCGAACTTCCTCCTCCGCAGGCGGTGAGGGTCATCATGCCGAGAACGAGAGCGAGAGTGGAACGGTTGAGGATATTGGACGACCTGGGACTTGATGTCATGAGGGACCTCCGGTTGAGGGCGTCTGTTTCGCCGAGCCCGATTGACCTCGGCGCGCCCAAGGTACGGCCTTCACCGTCCCCTTGTCCGTGACCTCGCTCACGCGCGTTCCCGGAGGGCGACCATCGTCACATTCGTGATGCGCGGTCGCCGAAGCGCGTTCGTCGGCGCGAAGCGCCCTGGCCTCAGTTGGTTGAGGGCGCCACCCGGACGAGAACGACCTTCAGGATGCGGGTCTTCAACTGCAGGCCCTCGGCCTTGAGATGGACTCTGCTCTCCCGCGCCGCGAGGGTGAAGTCGGTGCGGCTACGGTTGTCGCCGGTCTGGAGCATGAGGGTCGCGAGCGGAGGCGCGTTCTCGTTGTCGGTCACCAGGCTCAGGCGACACACGTTGGCCGCGTCGGGATTTGTCTCGGCTCGCGACTCGACGCGCATCGTCCACCCACCATCCGGGAGGGAGAAGCGGGGTGAATACAGGACCACCCCGGGGGTGAGGTCCGCGCCCATGGCTCCGAGGGGCACATCCAGGGTGAAACCGCTCTCGGTGTCCATTCCGCCGAAGGTCTTCCGGTGATCCTTCCACGACTCCAGGGCGCGAAGGGAGGAGGCGAAGGGATCGAGCAGCGGCGCTGGGGAAGCGAGGGTGCCGACCGCGACGGGCAGCAGCACCGCCCATCGGCCCGCGCCGGGTCGGACGATGGCGATGACCAGGAAGACCGCCCAGATCGCGGCAAGCCACGCCCAGCCCTCGGCCCTTACGAACCCTGGAAAGAAGCGGTCGAGATCGAGGACCGGCGACAAAAGGCGCAGGAGACCACTCTCACCGTCGGCCCGATTGTGGAGCGCGCGCGGGGCGAGGCAGGCGAGCCAGACGAGACCAAGTCCGAAACCCGCGGCCCCGGCCATCCCAGGTCGACGCTCTCCCGAATCCCGCCAGCAAGCGCCACCCATCATCAGCAGCGCGGGCATGGCCCCGATGAGGAATCGCGCGGGTGCCGACGCCCCGCCCCACCACATGCTGAACGATCCGCCGACGCCGAGGGAGACGCCGGCGACGGCAATCGCGAGGAGGGCGACGGTCCGGTCGCGTTTCCACAGCCCGGCGGCCCCCGCGAGCCCGAGGAGCACCACCGGGCAGAACAGGAGCAGGCCGAATTGTCGATCGAGGATGAGAGCGGAGACGCCCCAGGGGATGCGGACGAGGGAAACGTCAGTGGAAAAGCCCGGGCCGTAGGCGGCGGAGAGAGAGGCGCTCCCGAACAGCGACTGGAAGTGGGCGAGAAGCAGGCCGAGCGAGACGGCGAGAGGCCCGAAGGCGGCCGTGGCCCGACCGAATGAAAAGCCGCCCCGTGCCGTGATCGCGAGAGCAAGGACGACGGCCAGAGGCAGAAATCGCGGATGCATCCAGGGCAGGGAGGCGATGGCGGCCGATGCCACGGCGACGAAGGCGGGGCGCATGGACATCATGCAGGCGAGCGTGGCCGCGACGGGAAGGGTGGCCACCGAATCGGGGAACACGGAGTTCGCGTAGATCGGCAAGGGGCTCGCGAAGGTGGCGACGAGGAACACGAAATTGGCGGCGCTGCCCCCGAACAAGGTGCGCGCCGATAAGAAGAGGAGCCCGACCGAAACCGCCATGACCAACGACACCATCGCCCTCGCACCCGCGAAACCGGAGACGGCATAGCCCGGCGCGATCAGCGCGGCCAGGCCGGGCGTATGAATCGCGTACAGCCTGCCCTTGGGAGAGCGCGGCGCGGTGTGCGGTTCGAGATCGGCGCTCGTGAACTTCGAGAAGGCCCGTTCCTCGAACTGGTTCTTGAGATCGACGTCACCGTCTCGGATCAGGCTCTCCGCGATCAGCAGATAGTGCGGCTCGTCGCCCTGCGGTCCCGCGGGCCCGGGCAGGTATCGGCCCACGAGGAGAAAGAAGGCGAACGGGATCAGGAAAGCCGGGAAAGACTCGAGCCCGGGCAGGTGCGGTATGAGATCCCGGGTGGTCCAGCCGATGAGGATCGCGAACGCGAGCACCATGGTGTAGTTCGTAAAGAACAAGAATGGCGCGCCGACCCCGGTGATCGCGGGCACAAACGGAAGGAGGCCTATGGCCATCCAGGCGAAGGATCCGACGGAGACGACACGTCCGAGCCCCCAGACCGCGGCGGCGGCGAGGAGCGCGCTCACGATGAGAAGCGGCGAGGGAGACCCGGTCACACCGTGCCACCACGCTTCGCCCTGGGGCGCCACGTGCGCGTCGAATCCACCGGCGAGGAGGCCGAGGGCCGTCGCGGCTGAAGCGAGAAGTCGCGTTCTGGGCCTGGTCACGAGGAGCGAGTGTACTAATCGTCCCTCGCGGTTGCCGGGCAGACGTCGCGGAACGGGCAGGGCCGGCACGCGCCGTGAGAGGGTGTCGCTTCGAAGAGGCCGCGCGAGATCCGGTCGGCCACCTCCGCCACCTTCTTCTCCGTGGCCAGGGCCAGGGCCTCAGTGGGCGCGAAACCGCCGACCAGGTCGGTCTCGAGGAACCTCAGTTCCACCCGGGTGGGCAGGGTGCCCGTGGTGCGGAAGTGGGCGAGCGCGTAGATCGCGAGCTGCAGACTCTCTTCCGCGCGACGCTGGGCCCGGCCTTCGGTGTTCACGTCGCCGGTCTTGAAATCGAGGATGGTGACACCCTCCTCGGTGGCGACCACGAGGTCGTATCGGCCCATCACGCGAGTGCGCCCCACCGCGAACGAGAAGTCCTCTTCGACCCCGGTGGGCCGCAGGGGGTGTTGCTTCTCCCAGGCGAAGAATCTGGCGAGCGTTCTCTCGCCCTCTTTCAGTCTCAGTTCCTCGTGTTCCCGCGACAAAAAGCCCTCCGACACCCAGGCTCGCCGGAACGCGGCGAGAAGATCTTCGACCGAGAAGGGTACTGCGGCCTGACGGGCCTTGAACATGTCCTGGACGGCCTGATGGATGGCGCTGCCGTAGACCACGCGGTGGTGGGTGAGGAGAGGAATCCGGTTGCGATGGACGAAGCGATACTTGAGCGGGCAGGTCAGGTAGTCGTCGACCTGCCGGAAGGACAGACGCAACGGCGGCGCCATGGCCGCGGCGATGCTCTCCGGTTCGGAAGAGTCTGGGGGCCCCTCCGGGACCGCGCCGTCCGGGGGGACCGGTGCGGAGGCGGCGATGGTTTCGAGGGGAGACGACCGCGCGACTCTCGTTTTCGGCGACGGCAGGTCGAGGGCCTCGACCACGAACCGCGAGACCTTGCGGGTGGCCCCGGCGCCGTAGTCGTCGGCGGAGGTCAGGATGAGATCGTCCTTCGCCCGGGTCATGCTCACGTAGAAGAGACGCCGCTCTTCCATGAGGTGCGCGTCGCCCGGGGAAAGATCGCTCCTGAGGAGCGAGGCGGGCAGAGGCAGGGGATCGCTTCGCCGCCGCAGGGGGAACTTCTGATCGACGCAGCTCGCCACGAAGACCGCGCGGAACTCCAGGCCCTTCGCCTTGTGGACGGTCATGATGTTGACCGCGTCGCCCTCCTGGATCTCGATGGCCGAAGGGTCCTCGCCCGCGTCGCGAAGGAGATCGAAACGCGCCACGAAGGCGGGAATGTTGTCGTGTTCCGCCACCACCGAAAAGCCGCGGACGATCTCGAAGAAGCGCGCGATGTTCGCCACCTTCCGCTCGTCCTTCGAGGATGAAACCGAGGCGAGCCGCGCCAGATACCCCGAGGCCTTCAGGAATTCGTAGAGCGCCTCGCCGGTCCGCTTCTGCGCCATGCTGGAAACACCGCGCTCGATGTCGGCCACGAACCTCTTCGCCGCCTCCCTCGACGGACCCTTCACGGAGGCGAGGTCCTCGTTTCCCTCGAGCTCCCGCAAAACCTCGAGCAGGGGCCGGGTCTTCTTCGACGCGTAGCGCGACATCCGGGACAGATCCACGGGATCGAACGAGTAGATCTCGGAGAAGGCGAGAGCCCAGGCGGACACGGAATCGTCGGGCGAGGCCACGAGGCGCAGGAAGGCGATGAGGCTGCGAACCTCGGGTCGCTCGAAGAGGCCCGCCCCTCCCGAGAAGCGATGCGGGAGCCCGCGCATGTTGAGGGCGCGCAGGAAGGGGTCGGCGTCCGCGTTGTTGCGAACCAGGATCGCGATCTCATTCAGCGGTACGTCGCCCTGCTGATGAAAGTCCTCGATGGCCTTTGCCACCGCGTCGGCCTCGGCGGAGGCGCTCGGGAAGCGCCAGTGCGAGACGCTTTTCCCGGGGCCTCGTTCGGCCACGAGCCTCTTGTCGAGGCCGGTCATGGCTTCGAGCCGGTGGGGGTTGTTGTAGGTGATCAGGCGATACGCGGTGTCCAGAATCTCCTGGGTCGACCGGTAGTTCTGCCGCAGCACCACCCGCGTGGCCGCGGGATAGAGGGAGAGGAAGTGGATGAGGTTGGCGGGCGCCGCGCCCCGCCAGCGGTAGATGGCCTGGTCGTCGTCGCCCACCACGGTGATGTTCGGGTTGCCCTCGCCGGCGATGAGGCGGATGAGCTCGAGCTGGGCGTGGTTGGTGTCCTGGAACTCGTCGACCAGGATGTAGCGGAAGCGCTTGCGAAGCGCGATGGCCACGTCGGGCCGCTGCCGCAGCAGTCGCAGGAAGAGGTGGATCTGATCGCCGAAGTCGACGAGGGCCGCGCCGGCCAGAGCCGCCTGCTGCGCCTTGAAGAATTCCGCGGCCTCGATCAGGTCGAGGGCCTGTTCGCGCTGGGCCAGGGCTTCGTCTCCCGTGGCCGCCTCGGCCTCTCGAAGCTGCTCCTCGGCGAAGGCGAGGATGGCTTCCGGCGACACGTCCTCGTCTTTCGCGCGGGACGCGAACTCGACCAGAGTCGAAAGATGCCGCCCCGGATCCCCGAGCGGCCGGAACCGCTTGAGCGGCAGGGAGAACAACCGCTCGCGCAGGAACACGATCTCGTCCGCGCGGGAAAGGACCCGGAAGTCGGCGGGAAGCCCCGCGGCGAAGCAGTTTTCGCGCAGCATCCGATCGCCGAAGGCGTGGAAGGTGGCGATGAAGCTCTCGGTATACCCGTAGGGCACGAGCTGATCGACGCGCTCCGACATTTCACGCGCCGCTTTCTCCGTGAAGGTGAGGGCGAGGATTTCCTCCGGTCGCGCTCGCTTGGTGGTGATGAGGTGCGCGATCCGGCGGGTGAGGACCGTGGTCTTCCCCGTGCCGGCGCCCGCCACGATGAGCAACGGCCCATCGCCATGGAGCACCGCGCCCCGCTGGGCCTCGTTCAGGCCTTCGAGGATGCTCTCTTCGCGGGTCTGGGGCCGGGTCTCGGTATCCGCCACGCCCCGAAGACTAGCCGTCTGCGGCTCCGGCGCGGGTCCCCTGCTTCGAGGCTATTTGAGGTTCACCAGCAGCGCGCAGATCTCGTCCATCGCCTCCGACACTTCCTTCGAGGGCCGGGTGTGATGGTTCACCACGATGGAGAAGGCGAAGCGCCGGCCCGAGACCGCGTCCACGTAGCCGGCGAGCGCGTTCACGTGCCGGAGGGAGCCGGTCTTCGCGAACACCCGCCCTTGCGCCTTCGTCCCCACCATCCGCTTCTTGAGGGTTCCATCGACCCCGGCGACGGGCAGCGAATCGCGGAACGCCTTCGCGAGCGGGTGGCGGTCCATGGCCACGAGCAGATCCGCCTCCGCGCGCGCGGTCACGAGATCCGATCGCGAGAGTCCCGATCCGTCGTACATCGCGGTGTCGGCGACGCGGACTCCCTGGCCCTTCAGGAACGCTTCGCGCGCCTTCAGGCTCGACTCCACCGAGGCGTCCTTGAAGGCGGCGAGGCCGAGCCGGCGCAACAGGGTCTCCGCGTGGAGGTTCTGGCTCTCCTTGTTGACCACCCGGATCTGCTCGGCCACCGCCGGCCCGCGGACGGAGGCGAGCGGACGAAGTTCCCTCGGAAGGGCTTCACGCGAGGCCAGGACGCCGTCGCGCACGGCGACGCCGTGGCGGGCGAGGGCTTCGGCGAAGAGCGTGGTCGCGAAGAGCGTCGGTTCCGGCGCCGCCACCGCCCCCGTCCACGCCTCTCCGACCTTCGGCACGCTTCCTTCGATGAGCACGTGCCTCGATCCAAGCGGGCGGGTCAGGGTGATCTTCGCCTTCGCTCCTTCCGCCGAGGTCACCACGCGACTTTCGATCCGCATGAACTCCGTGGGGGGCTCGATGACCAGGCGCCCCGGATCGCCCTCCCGCTCGCCCGGTTCGATGCGCAGCTCCAGGGAATTGTCGAAAGCACTCAGGGCCGAGACCTCGGCGCCGTAGGACCACACGAGATCGTCCGCGGTCCAGCCGTCGGGAATGGTCTCGTCGGTGAAAAGGCCGTCGTAGCCGATCACCCGGCCTTCGATGCGCGTGATTCCCGCGTCGCGGATGTCCTTCGCGAGCTGGTCGAAGGGACTTTTCTCGCCCCTCCACTCGAACCGCTCGGAGAGATTGGGGTCGCCGCGCCCCACGAGATACACGTCGCCCAGGATTCGGCCGAAGCTGTCGAGCCGTCCCGCGGTCTCGGCCGTGGTGGCGGGGGACGCCTTGAGGTGACCCTCGGCGTCGAGGATGGCCGCGGTGGTGAAGAGCTTCATCGTGGACGCTGGCTTCACGTTGGTGGCGGCGTTCTTCTCGAAGAGCACGCGGCCGCTCGCGAGATCGCGGATGTCGATGGCCACGATGGCGGGCGCGAACACCTCACGTTTCAGGATCGCCTCGATGGAGGAAGCCAGGCGGTCGGGCGACTTCGCCTGCGCCGGCCGGACCGGAGCGCCCGCGAATGCGGCCAGGAGCGTGACCAGAAAGACCGCACGAAACGCGGTTCTCATCGTTCAACCTCTTCTCTGATGAGACTCTCCGCCCGGGTGGCGAGAACCTCGACGGCGTTCGGACCCTCCTCGACGGGGAGGGCCGGATGAATTCTCACCCGGATCTCCCCGGGCGTGATGCGGCCCTTTCCGGTGGCGCGTCGCAGGCCGATGAGGCTCACCGGCACCACCGGCACTCCGGCCTCGACGGCCAGCTTGAAACTCCCGCGCTTGAAGGCACCCATGGGCGCGTCCCCGCTTCGCGTGCCTTCGGGGAAGAGCGCCACCGACACCCCGTTGCGGATGCGGCGCGCAGCGGCGGCCAGACTCCGCCTGGCGCTGAACGCGCGAGACCGGTCGATGGCGATGTGGCGCGTGGCCGCCAGGCACTGTCCCATCAGCGGCACATAGAGGAGGGAGCTCTTGTAGACGATACGGAACGAGCGCGGAAGCGCCTCGAAAAGGATGGGAATGTCCAGGGAACTGACGTGGTTCGAAACGAAGACCACGGGACCCTCCGGCAGTGGGGCCATCAGTTCAGTCGTGGCGCGAACTCCCGCCGTTCGCAGAATAAATCGGGCCCAGAGCCGGGTGACCCGGAAGCCGACTTCGCCATCCCGCCGGAACGGCCAGGCGAGGATTCCGATGGGGGCCAGGACGAGGGTCCCGAGGAACGCGGCAAGATGCGCGACCGCGAATCGGATCAAGAGAGGGCGAGCCGATCCAGGACCAGCGCCGGGATCGCGCTACTGGCCCCGATTGGTGGTGCCGCTCGCAACCACCGGGAGCTGCTCGGCGGTCTGTCGCGAGGCCAGGGGCACTTCGTCCGTGTCCCGCAGGCTCGCCGCCTGGGCGTCGCCGTTGCCATTTCCGTTTCCGTTGGTCTTCAAGTCGGTCCGCCGCAGCGCGGGCCGGGCGTCCTTGGTGCGGCTGAGATCGTCCGCGGGCGCTTCCGGCCACCGTACGAAGATCATCTTCCCGGCCGCGGTCTGCAAGACGGTGGTCACGTTCACGTCGATGGTGCGTCCGAGGGCCCGGCGTCCGCCCTCCACCACCACCATGGTGCCGTCGTCGAGATACCCGACGCCCTGCCCGTGTTCCTTGCCTTCCTTGCTGACGAAGATCCGCATGGGTTCGCCCGGCAGCACCAGAGGCCGCAGGCAGTTCGCGAGGTCGTTGATGTTGAGTATCTTCACGCCGCGGAGCTGGGCGACCTTGTTGAGGTTGAAGTCGTTGGTGACGATCTTGCCCTCGGTCTTGAGCGCGAGTTCGATCAGCTTGAGGTCGACTTCTTTCACGTCGGGAAAGTCGGTGTCCACGATCTGGATGGGCACCACCGGATTCTTCTGAATGCGCTGGAGCATGTCGAGGCCGCGTCGTCCGCGATTGCGCTTGAGAGGATCGGAGGAGTCCGCCACCTGCTGCAGTTCGAC
The DNA here is from genome assembly GCA_044229175.1 of Vicinamibacteria bacterium. GTDB lineage: Bacteria > Acidobacteriota > Vicinamibacteria > Fen-336 > JAGNNV01 > JAGNNV01. The sequence continues at coordinate 54,152 of JBGATM010000005.1, forward strand.
GAGGACGAACTGCGGGATGACCAGGGGCCCTTCCATGAAACCGGCGTCCGCGATCTCGGCGATGCGGCCGTCGATGATGACCGAGGTGTCGAGGATCTTGGGCGTGCTCGTGGCCCCGAGGTTGTCCGCCTGGGCTTCCCAGTCGGAGCGCAGGCGGGAGAGAGAAAAGGAATCCGAGCGGCGCGCGCCGGTGGCGAGGCCGATCCAGCCGAGGCCGACGGCGAGGCCGAGGCGAACGATGGTTCCGGTCGCGCTCTCCACGGGAGCAAGCGCCATCCCCGCGAGCACGGCGAGGCCGAGGCCCAGCAGCAGGCCGAAGCTCGCGGAAAGAACCCGCCGCGGAGCGGTCCTTCCCACCAGGGTTTCGACCACCAGCACCGCGCCGCCGACGAGGGCTCCGCCGAGGGCTCCGGCCGAGGCCGTGGGGGCGAGAAGAGCGCCGCCGAGTACGAGAACTGCGAGGACCAGAAAGCGGCCAAATCCTGCCAGCATTTTGGAAGACCTAGAATGAGAACGGTTCGGAGGATCCCGAACGCGCGGAATGTGCGGAGTCTAAGAGAAATCGCTGCGAGCGTGGAGGTCAAGAGCCGTGCCCCAAGTTTCTTCCCGAGGTCTGGCCCTCCCGCCCTCGCCCATTCGAAAGCTCGCCCCCTACGCGGACGCCGCCAAGGCCCGCGGGGTCAAGGTCTTTCACCTGAACATCGGCCAACCCGACCTCGAAACTCCGAAGGTCATGCGCGACCGGCTGAAGTCGGTGGATCCGGTCATCGCCTATTCCCCGTCGCAGGGTACGCCCCAGTTCGTGGCCGCGATGTGCCGCTACTACGCGACGGTCGGGCTGAAGGTGGAGCCCGCAAACCTCGTCGCCACCACCGGAGGCAGCGAGGCGGTCCTGTTCGCTTTCCTGTGCCTCGCCGAGTTCGGGGATGAAGTGATCGTCTTCGAGCCCTTCTATACGAACTACAGCTCCTTCGCGACCATGGCCGGGGTCAAGCTCGTCCCCGTGCAGTGCCGCGGCGAGGAAGGGTTCCACCTTCCTCCCCGCGAGGCGTTCGAGAAGGCCCTCTCGAAACGCACCCGCTTCGTCCTGCTCTGCAATCCCAACAATCCGACCGGCACTGTCTATTCGCGCGAAGAGGTGCAGCGGGTGGCGGACTTCTGCCGCGACCACGACCTCTTCCTGGTCTCCGACGAGGTGTACCGCGAGTTCGTCTACGGCGGTATCTCCGCGACCTCGGCCCTCGATATCGCCGGCATGGAAGATCGCGTGGTCGTGGTCGACTCTCTCTCCAAGCGGTTCAGCGCCTGCGGCATCCGGCTCGGGTGTTTCGTGTCCCGAAACAAGGAGGTCATCGCCGCGGTGATTCGCGCGGCCCAGGGCCGCCTCTCGCCGCCCGGGCTGGCCCAGATCCTGGCCCTGGGGATGTCCGAGATCACCGCGGATTACTACGAGGGCGTCCGCACCGAATATCAGAAGCGGCGCGACGTCATCTACGAGGAACTCGTCAAGCTCCCGGATGTCTTCCTGCGCAAGCCCGAGGGCGCCTTCTACGTGGTGGCCCGATTGCCCGTGAAGGACGCGGACGCCTTCGCCCGGTTCCTGCTCGAAGACTTCTCCTTTGAAGGCGCCACCGTGATGGTGGCCCCCGCCGCTGGCTTCTATGCGACGCCGGGCCTCGGAGCGAACGAAGTCCGCATCGCCTACGTGCTGAAGTGCGACGACCTGCGTCAGGCCATCCGCGTCCTCGGCGAAGGTCTCAAGGCGTACCAGAAGCGCGGATGAGCCTCTGGGAGCAGCGCTACCACCCCCTTCGCGAGGAGTGGGTGATCGTGGCCGCTCACCGCCAGAACCGTCCCTGGATCGGCGAAACCGTGATCCATCGCGAAGCTCCGCTTCCCGCGTACGTGCCGGACTGCACGTTCTGCCCGGGGAATACGAGGGTGAGCGGCCAGGTGAACGCGACCTACGTGGACACCTTTGTCTTCGACAACGACGCTCCCTGCGTAGGTGAAGAGGCGCCCGAGCCGCCTCCCGAGGAATCGCCCATCTTCCGCAACCGGGCAGCCACGGGAATCGCCCGGGTGGTCTGCTACAGCCCGCGACACGACACGACACTTGCCGAGCTGCCTCTCGTCCAGGTGGCCCGGCTCGTCGAAGTCTGGCAGGAGCAGTATCGGGACCTGGGAAATCGGCCGGGAATCGACCACGTCCTGATCTTCGAGAACAAGGGCGCGGTGGTGGGCGTCTCCAATCCCCACCCGCATGGACAGATCTACGCGACGAACTTCGTGTTCAAGCACATCGAAACCGAGGTTCGGGCGAGCGCGCGCCACAAAGCGGAGACCGGTCGCATCCTCTTTCAGGACATCCTCGACGCCGAGATTCACGACGGCCGCCGCGTCCTGTTCGAGAACGCCACCGCGATCGCCTTCGTGCCCTACTTCGCCCGCTACGCGTACGAGGTCTACGTGGCCCCGAAGGCGACGGCGCCGAGTGTCGATGCCCTGAGCCAGGCCGAGGTCGCCAACTTCGCCGAAGCCCTGTCGCACGTGCTGGTCCGATTCGACAATCTCTGGAGCCGGCCGTTTCCCTATGTCATGGCGCTTCACCAGGCCCCCACCGACGGAGGCGATTACAGCGCCTTTCATTTCCACGCCGAATTCCATCCACCCCTGCGCAAGCCCGATCTGCTCAAGTACCTCGCGGGCCCCGAGATCGGCGGAGGCAACTTCCTTTCCGACACCACGCCGGAGGAGAAGGCGGCCGAGCTTCGAGCCCTTCCGAGCGTTCACTACACTCTTCGATGAACGACCCCGCCCCGCTCCTTGAGCCGATCCTTCGCGTCCAGGCCGCGATCCGGGACAGCGTGGTCGCGGCCTGCGAGTCGGCGGCGGAGGGGACTCTCCACCTCGTGGACCGCGACGGCGCGGGCGACACGATCTACGCGGTGGACCGCGTGGGCGAGGAGCGGCTCATCGACCTTTTCGAGACCGAAGTGGCCTCCATCGCGCCCCTCGTGCTCCTGGCCGAGGGCTTGCCGCCTCATGGCGTGGTTCTGCCCCGGGGGACCGACGAGACCCGGGCGGTCTATCGGGTGCTCGTGGATCCGATCGACGGCACCCGCGGCCTCATGTACCAGAAGCGCAGCGCCTGGGTCCTCACCGGCGTGGCGCCGAATCGCGGGAAGGACACGACCCTCGCGGACGTGGTCCTGGCCGCGCAGACCGAGGTGCCGCTGGTGAAGCAGCACCTATCCGATCGTCTCTGGGCGGTTCGCGGAAGGGGCGCGCACGCGGAGAGATTCAACCGCCTCGACGGCACCACGAAACTTCTTCGCCTTCGGCCTTCCGACGCCTCCACCATCGCCCACGGTTTCGCCATGGTCTCCCGCTTCTTTCCCGGGGCCCGGGAAGAGCTGGCCGCGATCGACGAGGAGATCGTCCAAGGCGCGCTCGGTCCGGTCCGGGAGGGCAAGGCCCACTGCTTCGAGGATCAGTACATCTGCACGGGCGGACAGCTCTACGAACTCATGGCCGGCCACGATCGATTCAACGCGGATCTCCGGCCGCTGGTCGAGTCGATTCTCCGTTCCCGCGGGCTGAGCCTCGGCATCTGCTGCCATCCCTACGATCTGTGCACGGAGTTGATCGCGCGCGAGGCCGGGGTCATCGTGGTCGACCCTTCGGGCGCTCCCGTCCGGGCCCGGTTCGACATCGAAGCCGACGTCGCCTGGGCGGGATATGCGAACCCGGCGGTTCGCGCTCAGATCGAGCCGCTTCTTCACCAGGCCCTGCGGTCGCGTCATCTTCTCTAGAGGAAGGGCATGAGTCGGAAAGTCCTCCGTCCCGCCGGGTTCGAAGCGAAAGACGCCCATCTCTTCATCGCGGAAGTCGCGGAACATGCCTTTTTCGAACTCTCCTTCGACGTGGTCATCGCGCGCGCGCCCGGCCGGCTCGATCTCATGGGCGGCATCGCCGACTATTCGGGCTCTCTCGTGCTCCAGTGGCCTTTGCGCGAGGCGACGCTCGTGGCCGCCCAGGTTGTTCCGGACGGCCGTCTCCTGGTCCTGAGCCTGGGGGAGGGGGCCGCGCGGTCCTGCGACCTTCGGGTCGAAGATCTGTTCCCAGGCGGCCGGCCTCTCGATGACGATCAGGCGAGGAGCTTCTTCGCGAAGCGGCCCGGGCAGGACTGGGCCGCCTACGTCCTCGGGGCTCTCGTGCTGCTGGCGCGGGAGAAGGGCCGGCCGCATCCTCGAGGTCTTCGGCTCCTGATCCGCTCGTCCGTCCCGGAAGGGAAGGGCGTGTCTTCCTCGGCGGCGCTCGAAGTCGCGGTCATGCAGGCGGCGGCAGCAGCCTTCGACATCCCGCTCGATCCGCGCGAGCTCGCCCTCCTCGCCCAAACCGTCGAGAACCGAATCGTGGGCGCCGCGTGCGGTGTGATGGACCAGATGACCGCGTCCTGCGGCGAGGCGGACCGGCTGTTGGCCCTCCTGTGCCAGCCCGCCGAACTGCGCGGAAGCGTGGCGTTGCCCGACGATCTGGAGGTCTGGGGCATCGACTCCGGCATCCAGCACGCGGTGTCCGGGTCCGACTACACCTCCGTCCGCATCGGCGCCTTCATGGGCGCGCGCATCCTGGCCGAGCGGGCCGGTCTCCGGGCGTCTTCAGGCGCCCGGCCCGGAACCGTGGAGATCCAGGATCCGCGCTGGGGCGGGTATCTCGCGAACGTCACGCCGTCCGAACTCGAGGGGGGGGCCCTCGGCGAGCTGCCGGTTCGCATGGGCGGCGCCGAATTCCTCGCGGCCTACGAAGGCATCGCGGATTCGGTGACTCGCGTCGATCCCGCTCGCGAGTATGCGGTGCGCGCCTGTGCCGCGCATCCGATCCACGAACACTTCCGGGTTCGCACCTTCGCGGAGCTGCTCACCGCACCCGCCGGCGGTCGACGGGACAGCCTGCTTGGAGAACTGATGTACCAGTCGCACGCGAGCTACGGTGCCTGCGGGCTGGGCGCGGAAGCCACCGATCTGCTGGTCGCGATCGCTCGCACCGCCGGTCCCGCCCAGGGCTTCTTCGGAGCCAAGATCACGGGCGGCGGAAGTGGCGGGACGGTCGCGGTGCTCGGTCGCCGGGGCGCGGACATCGGCAGGATCGCTCTGGCCTACGAGGCGCGAACCGGCCACCGTCCCCGGGTCTTCTCCGGCTCGTCTCCGGGATCCGCCGCGTTCGGATCGATCCGGCTCGGTCCCGTCTGATGGAAACACCCCGTCCCGACCTCTTCACCCTCAAGAACCGCGCCGGTCTCACCATCGAGGTCACGAACTACGGCGGCATCGTGACCGCCCTTCGCGTTCCCGATCGCGAGGGCCGGCTCGACGACATCGTGCTTGGATTCGACACGCTCGACGAGTACCTCGGTCCGCACCCGTACTTTGGCGGCATCATCGGCCGGTACGGCAACCGCATCGCGCGCGGGCGGTTTCTGCTGGATGGCCGGGAGCACGTTCTCGCCTGCAACGACGGGCCGAATCACCTTCATGGCGGCGCGCGGGGCTTCGACCGGGTGTTCTGGAGCGCGGCGCCGCGAAGGCCGGGCGATGGATCGCCCCTGGTCTTGAGGCGCACGAGCGCGGACGGGGAGGAGGGTTATCCCGGGGCGCTCACTTGCGAAATCACGTACGCGCTCACCGATGCGAACGAATTTCGCATCGACTACGCGGCCACGACCGATCGGCCGACCATCGTGAACCTGACCCACCACTCGTACTTCAATCTCGCGGGCCGGACGCGCAGCGATGTGCTCGATCACCGGCTCTTCGTCGATGCCGACACGTTTCTTCCCGTGGATGAAGCCCTGATTCCCACCGGCGAGAGGCGTCCGGTGCTCCGAACCCCATTCGATTTTCGCGAGCCGCGGCCGATCGGCCAGCGAATCGCCGCCGCCGACCCGCAACTCGCGATCGGGAAAGGCTACGATCACAATTTCTGCCTCAACCGCCGCGGTCCGGATTCGTCGCTGCCCCGTCTCGCGGCCCGGGTGGTGGAGCCCCGCACCGGCCGGGTGATGGAGATCCTCACCACCGAGCCGGGACTTCAGGTCTATGCGGGCGGCGCGCTGGACGGGTCGATCTTGGGCAAGGGCGGCCGCGCCTACTCGCGGCATGCCGGGCTCTGTCTCGAGACCCAGCATTTTCCAGACTCGCCGAACCAGACCGCATTTCCGAGCGTGCGGCTGGATCCGGGGCAGGCCTATCGCAGCGTCACCCTCTATCGATTCTCGACGACGCCCTGAAGGCGTCGCGATAGGATGCCCGCGAGTCGTTCCATGAAGGAGAGTGTTCCCGTGAGAAGAGAGTTCAGACTGCGTCTTCAACTTCTCGGCCTCGTTGCCATGGCTCCGCTCGTTCTCAGTTGCGGCCCCGCTCCGAAATCCGACGAGAGCGCTTCAACCCCGGCAGCGGCTCCCGCGGCGGCCGCGTCCGCGAAGGGACTCAAGATCGCCATGATCGCGAAGAGCTCGACGAACCCGGTCTTTCTCTCCGCGCGGACCGGCGCCGAGGCCGCGGCGAAGGATCTCTCCGCGAAGCACTCCGTGCCCATCGAGATCGCCTGGCTCACCCCGCCGACCGAAGACGGCCAGGTCCAGGCCCAGCGCGTGGCCCAGGCGGTCAACGAAGGGGCGAACGTGATTCTCCTGTCCTGCTCGGATGCCGGGAAACTGCAGGGAGCGATCGACGACGCGGTGGGGCGCGGCGTTCCCGTAATGACCTTTGACAGCGATGCTCCCCTCTCGAAGCGATTCGCCTTCTACGGCGTCGACGACGCGGAGACCGGCGCCATGGTCATGACCGAGCTCGCGAAGCAGATGAGCGGCAAGGGCAACATCGCGATCCTGGCGGGAAACCAGAACGCGCCCAACCTGCGCAAGCGGGTGGATGGCGTGAAGGCGGAGGCCGCGAAGTATCCCGGCATCAAGATCGTCGGCACCTTCTACCACGTGGAAACGCCGCAGGATTCCGCCGCGGAAGTGATCCGCGCTCAGAACGCGTACCCGGAGATCCAGGGCTGGGCCATGATCGGCGGCTGGCCGCTGTTCACGCCCACCCTGCTCACCGATCTCGATCCCAAGAAGGTGAAGATCGTCGCCGTCGACGCCCTTCCCGCCGAACTTGCCTACGTGGACAAGGGGCTGGCTCCGGTTCTGCTCGCGCAGTCCACGTATCTGTGGGGTTACGTCTCGGTGCAGACCATCTTCAACAAGGTGCAGCTCAAGCAGGACGTGCCGGTGATGAACAAGATGGAACTGGTGCGGGTGTCGAAGGACAACCTTGGAACCTGGGCGCGCCAGCTCCGCGACTGGGGCTTCACCGATGTGTCCGAGGCGTACCTGAAACTCCCGAAGTGATTACGGCTTGAAGTCGACGCGCTCCACCTTGTAGCCGCGCTTGGCGAGGAGCGCGGGCAGACCCAGCTCTCCAATCATGTGCAGGCTGCCCACCGCGGCGAACACCGATCTTCCCGAAGCGTGAATGGCGTCGATGCCGCGGGCGAGGCCGGGGTTTCGTTCATCGAGCATGCGCCGCATCATGGATCGGTCCGTTTCCGTCTTCAGGCACTCGCACCATTTCTCGTAGTTCTCCAGTTCACCGAGCTGCCCATCGGCCCAGACCTCAGCCATGCGCATGAGCATGGGAGACGCCTTCCCGCTCTCGAGCTCCTCGAGCGCCGACTCCACGGTTTCCTGGGATTCCGCGCGGGTGGCTCCGAGGAGGAGCTTCAACTGCAGTTCGGGGGTCTCGAGCGACGAGACCGGCTTGTTGAGTTCGCGGGCCATGCCCGCGTACACGGCGTCCACCGCATAGGCGGGATCGAGGCCCTCCCGGCGGGCCGCCATCACGGTCAGGGTGGTCGCCACCATCTCGGGAGCGGCTTGCCGGAGGAGTTCTTCGGGCAGGCAGGCGGCCTTGAGCTGGGCCTTGAGCCTGAGGTTCAGCGCCTCGGGAAGCGCCTGATCGGGCTTCCTCGCCGTGCCCGCCTGGAGGCGCCGGACCAGGTCGGCGTCCAGGATGTCGAGCTCGAGGGCCACCACATCGCTCGACCGGACCGCGCGAAGAACCTCGGGGCCCGGGAACATCCAGTCCATCTTCCCCACGTGGACGGTTCCATAGAGGTACGAGGTGCGACCATCCTTGGTCGCGCGCCACAGGAAACCCCGATCCCGCGCGTTCCTCGTCCCTTCCTGGACCTGAGCCGGCGAAGGCGTGCGGGCCTCGGGCGGACAGGTGGATGGAGCCTGGGCCGCCTGCAAAAGGACGGACCCCAGCAGAATCAGAAGGGCGCTCACCCGCTCAGCCTAAGCGACCGCACACGAACGGTGAGAGGTGGACGGGACTTGACGCGGCGAGCGGATGGCGGGGTGGACGGGACTTGACGCGGCGAGCGGATGGCGGGGTGGACGGGACTTGAACCCGCGGCCTCCGGCGTGACAGGCCGGCGTTCTAACCAACTGAACTACCACCCCGCGGTTTTCTTCGACGGGCATTAGGGCTTTGGTGGGCGGTGCAGGATTCGAACCTGCGACCTGCGGCGTGTAAAGCCGACGCTCCACCGCTGAGCTAACCGCCCCGCGAAGGCAGCGGAGTCTAGCAGAGAGGGACTCGAAAGCGAGCGATCGGTCAGGCTTTCACCGTGCTCTGAACCGGGGCCGCCTCGACCAGTTTCTCGCGGATGCGGTCGCAAAGGACGGCGAGGACGCCGCGCACCACTTCCATGTTGCCCGCCATCAGCTCCAGGAAGGCTTCCCGGTCCAGCCGCAGAAGGTGCGAGTCGGTGATCGCGGTGATCGACGCGGAACGGGGCTCGGGATCGAGCACCGCGAGTTCCCCGAAGACACTCTTGTCCTTGAGGTGCTTGAGATCGAGATCCCCGTCGTGGACCTTCACTTCGCCGGTCACGATGACGTACAGGCTCTCTCCGGCCTCGCCCTTGTTGAAGATGGTCTCTCCGGCCTTGAACCGGACTTCTTCGGCGAGGGCGGCGACGTCGGCGAGGACGTCCTCGGGAGTTCTCGCGAACATCTCCACCGCCTTGAGTGTGATGACTTTCTCGATGAGCAGCATCGGTCCTATTCCCTTCGCGCGAATCAGGCCGCGGATCGCGCCCAGACTCCATTCTCCAGTTTTTGAAAATCCCGACCCGATGGGGGACGAGAGGAACGTCTCGATCGCGGCGTCCATCCCCGGCCCCGTGAGGCGAGGGGCCACGTCCAGGGCGGCCGCACGGATCCAGGTCTCGAACCGGGGCGAGGGGTCGGTGAGCAACGCCTTCACCCTCTCCGCCGCCGGGGTTTTGACGAGGCCCATGGCTTGCGCCAGTTCGGGCGACACGTCTTCGAGCGCCCCCTCGATCGCGGGCATGAACAGGGCTCTCTCCTCGCGTGAGAAGACCACGTCGAGGATCTCCTGGGCATAGGCCTTCCGGTCCTTGTGGGTTCCGTCGATGTGGGCGCGAACCGCCAGGAAGGCCTTGGGGTCGCGGGTGAAGCCGAGGAGCATGAGCAGGCGTTCCCGGGTGTTTCGATGAGATCCCAGAAGCGCCCGTCTCAGGACATCGGTTCCTTCGGCCGCTTCGAGGTCCCTCACCTGCCAGAGGGTTTCGATGGCGCGCTGCGCTTCCTTGCGGGCCAGGCCCTCGACCCGATCGCGATCCTCGTGGGTGGTCGCCAGAAACCGGCTGTGGGCGAGCGAGCGGACCACCTCCTGACGGACCGTGATGTCCTCGAGGTCGAGCTTCGAGAGTAGGAAGCGAAAAGCCCCCTCGGATCGGAGCCGGCTCATGGCCGCCACCAGTCCGCGGCGCACGTCGCTTTGATCCGTGGCCTCGAAAGCCTCGACCAGTTGAGGCAGCGCCGTCTCCCCGGAGAGCGCCAGCGCCGCGCGCGCGGCGCCGAGGACGCCCCGCTTGTGGACCCGCTCGATCAGGAGAGGGATGAGGTCCTTGTCCTTCATTTCCCCGGCGGCGAAGAGGGCCAGCCGGCTGACCGTCACGTCCTCGTCCTCGATCAGAGCCCGGACCACGCCGGCGTCGGAGCGGGAGCCGGCAAGGCGCAGCAGGCGCGCGGCCGCCGACCGGTGCGCGGCCTCGGGCGATCGCGCGAGTTCGTGGATTCCCGCCGTACCTTCGGGTGCTCCCATGCGAAGGAGGCCGAGCAGGGCCGCTTCGCGGAGGGCGAGGACGGAGCTGCCGGCATGGCGCATCAGCTCATCCCGGGACGAAGGTCCCTCCACCGCGGAAAGCGCACGCAGCGCCTGGGCTTTCAGTTGATCGTCGGGTTCGCTCTCCAGGCGCGCCCGAAGCGTCGCGGCGATGCCCGGGGGCTGGTGGACCTCGATGCGTTCCAGGGCGGCCTGCCGGACCTTCTTCGACGGGTGGCTGGCCAGGTCCGCGAGCATGGGATTGAGGACCGCGGGGGTGTGGTCCCCGAGTATCTGAAGGGCCACGAGGGCGTCTTCCTCGGAGCCGGTCTTGAGCGTGGTGCTGAGGGAGGCGATGGCGGTATCCGCGTCGAAGGCGAACTCGATGTCCTCGATCCGGCCGCGCAAGGCGACGACCAGGGCGCGGACATACTCGGTGGCGGCGGCACGAGCACTCCACAGCCAGGACAGGAAGCAGGCGAGCAGGACCCAGCCGAACTGGACCGGATCCGAGTGGAAGACGCTCCTGAACAGGACCATGAGTGCGCTCGACAAGCCGATGCCGACGGGATTGAGGATCGCCTCTACCGCGATGGAGAGCGAGAGACGCCGGTCCTTCGGTATGGGTTGATAGAGGGTCTTCAGGGACGGGTTGTCGATCGGATGCTTGAAGGTCTTGTAGATGCCCTGGTTGAGGACCACCAGCCAAAACACGGGATTCGGGCCCAGGGCGAGTCCCCCGGCGATGAGCAGCAGGGTGGTGCAGATCACGTGAGCGCCGGGGAGGATCAGAAGGCCGCGATGAACACCGATCGCCGACAGCACCCGACCAGACAGAAAGACCCGGGTGAAGAGCGATGCGCACTGGGAGATGCCGGAGAAGAGAGCGAAGAACGACGCCACTTCCTTCGCGTCGGCGAAGCGGCTCTTCACCTGCTGCAGGAACGCGAAGTCGACCAGGTATTTCCCGAGGATGCCGCAGAAGGCGACGATGAGAACGAAGCGGAGATAGGGGTCCTGGACGAGGGAGCCGAGGGAGGACCGCGCGGCCTTCTGCGCGGTGGTCTGCTTCGGGCCGTCATCGGCCGGAATCAGGGGCAGGACTCGGCGGAGGAGAATGACGCAGAGGAGGAGAGCCAGGGCCGAGAGGACGAAGAGGTTCGGGACACCTCCGAAGTTCAGAGCCAGGGGCACCGAGAACGAACCGATGATCCGGGCCACCACCTCGCCCGTGCCGACGAAACCGAAGAGGCGCTTCGCCTGTCTGAGGTCATAGAGCCTTCCCGCGACCGCCCAGTACTCGAGGTCGGTCAGGATGGACAAGACGCGATAGAAGACCATGGCGAAGAAGAAAAGGCCCGCGGCCTGGGTCAGGAACAAGGCGCCGCGCAGGGCCCCCACCACCAGCATCAGGCTGATCAGTGTTCCCGTCATCAGGCTCGAGAACGAGAGCCGGTTCTGGAGCCGCGAGTAGCCGTATCCGGTCGCGGCGGAGAGGGCGGCCGCGGCGAGATACACCGAGGGAAGGGCGGAGGCGCCGTACTGCCCGAGGAAGAGGGCGGAGGCGGCGGTCTCGAAGAAGACCGTGCTGAACCCCATGAAGGCCGAATGCGCCAGCATCAGGGCGGCGCCATGTTCTTCGGCCGGCTGGACGCCGAAGCGCGCCCACACGCTCGGCTTTGCGGCGGAGTTCAGGGACCCGGATGGCATGGGGAGGGGGTTGAGACTAGCGGAAGGTCAAGAAGAAAAGGCGAGGAGGCCTGAGACGTCCAGGCTCCTCGCCCCTTTGAGTGACCTGTCCCTTAGGGCCGGTCCCTCTTGCTCGGAGTCCGAGCTTGCGAAACGAACTACTTCTTGGCGGGCTCGGCGGGCTTCGCCGCTTCGGCGGCCGCCTCGGCGGGCGCGGGGGTCATGCCGAGCTTGCCCATGAGTTCCTCGGCGGTCTTCTTGACCTCGGAACCCTTGGCCACGGCCTTCATCACGTCACCGGCGCCGAACGCGGTTCCGGCTTCCGCCCAGGCGGCCGTCGTTGCCTCGAGCGCGGTCTTCGCCGACTCCAGGCCGGCCTTGTCCAGGCCCGCGGGAAGCTTCTTGGCCTTGCCGAGCTCCATGACCTTCTTCTGGATGTCGGCCACCATGCCGGGAAGCGAACCTTCCATGGCCTTCCAGCTTTCCATCAGCTCGGTCTTCTTGGCGGCGGCGGCGGTCACGACGGCCTGGGCCTGGGTCGAGACGGCCTGAGCCCCTTCGAGGGCGCCCTTGTAGTCGCCGCTGTCGAACTTGGACTTGGCGGCGGCGGCCGCGTCGGAGAGGGCCTTGAACTGCTCGGGGACGTACTTCTCACCGTCGGCCTTGGCGCCGGAAACGGCGGCATCAGCGGCGGTCAGGGCGGCCTGAGCCGGGCCCTTGCCGCAGGCAACGGCCACGAAGGCCGCGAGAGTCACGAACGCAAAAGTCTTAGCTAGACGCACTTCTTTAGTCTCCTTGGGAACGGAATGGGTCGGCCCACACTGGATGTATCGAATCCTTCAATCATGGCCGAAAAACTGGTTGAGGTGTGCGGTCGCATGACCGCGCCCAGTGATTTTACCAGCATTGACGGGTGGGGAACGCGAAACGCCGCTCCTGGCATCCGATCCGGAGTGATACCCTCCCTGGACCAACGATGCACTCCAAGGTCGCGATCATCGGAGCGAATGGCTTCGTAGGCAGGAATCTCGTGGAGTTGCTGACCCGGCGAGGCCGGCCCGCCCTCGGTGTCGTTCGCTCGGATGAGGGCGAGCGCGTGGTCCGGGAGCGGGGGGGTGTGCCCTTTCGGGTTCAGGATCTCGGGCCGCCATCGGTCGGGTCGCTCGCGCCGGCGCTCGATGGCTGCCAGGGGCTCGTCTACACCGCCTCGGTTTCCGCGACCGCGGGTGCTGCGGATCGGACCGACCCCGCCGGGCTGGTGAATGTCCTCGCCGCATGCCGGGCCGCGGGGGTGTCGAGATTCGTGTACCTGAGCGGCCTCGGAATCGCGCACTACGGCATGAATCCCCACTGCACGAACCCGTACTTTCTGGCCAAGATGGCGGGCGAGGTGGCGCTGTTCCGCTCGGACCTCTCGGCCACGGTATTCCGCCCTTCCTACATTTTCGGCGCCGGGGATGAGTTTCTGTCTCCGCTCATACGCCGGATGGCCAGGGAGCCCGTCGTCGAGATCCCCGGGAGGGGGGACTACCGTTTGCAGCCCATCTCCGTCGGCGATACCGCGCGGGCCATCCTGGCCGCCATCGACGCCGCCCCGGGCTCCTCGCCGCGGGTCATCGACCTGGTGGGGCCCGAGGTTCTCTCCTATCGCGAGCTCATCCTCCGAATCGCTTCGCTCATGGGGCGACGAGCGGAAATCCGGGAACGGGCGATCGAGGAGGCGCTGGCCCAGGCCCGGGCGACCGGATATTTCGGCCTGAGGCCCCACGACCTGGCCTGCCTGCTCTGCGACGAGGTCTCCGATCCGGGTCCGGTCGCCTCTCTGGTCGGGGGGGCGATGGAGACCCTCGACCAGATGGTGGAACGGACGATCGCCACGCTCAAGGCCGCGGAGACCGCGGTGTGACCGCGCGAACGAAAGCGGTCCTGGCCGGAGGGCTGGTCTTCGCTCTCGCCCTGCTCGTGCGGGGTCTGTATCTGGCAGACGGCGTGGCCCTGCTCTACACCCCCGATCAGGACGGCACGCGAATGGCCCGGCGGTACGACGACACCGCTCTTTCGATCCTCGCGGGCGAGGGCATCCTCTTCCCGAAGGTTCCCGATCCTGCCCGCACCGGGCTGGCCTCGAGGCCTCCGGGCTATGGCCTGTTCCTGGCTTCGGTCTACGCGACTCTCGGGCGGAGCTTTCCGATCGTGGCCGCGGTGCAGGACGTCCTCACCTCACTCGCCGTCCTTCTCGTCTTCGGCTTTGCCTACCGGCTCTTCGGACTCGCCGCCGCGATTCTGGCCGGCCTGCTGGTGGCGATCTCGCCGCACGTGGCGGCCACGTCGAACCTCATCCTCGCGGATGCCATTGCCTCGATTCCGCTTCTCCTCGCTTTCCTCGTGGCCCTGCCCGTGGTCCTGGGAGCAGGCTCTTCGCGGGGTCAGGTCGCGCGTCTCGTGTTCATGGGCGCGCTCATCGGAGTCGGGGTCTGGATCCGGCCGAACGTCGTGCTGCTCGGACCGTTCACCGCCCTCTTCCTCTTCTTCCTCCTGGGCCGAAACCGGCGCGCCCTCCTTCTCTCGAGCCTGGCGGCGCTCGTCTCTCTGCTCGTGGTGTCTCCGATCACGCTGCGTAACTGGCTGGTGTTCGGCGAGTTCGTACCGGTGAGCATCAATGGCGGGATCACACTCTGGCAGGGAGTCGCGGATGCGGGCGGGCGGGAATACGGAGCCCGGGTCTGGGACAAGCAGGTGATGGCCGAGGAAGCGGAGCGATACGGCCGGCCCGATTACCTTCAGTGGTGGGCCGAGCCCGACGGCATCATCCGCGATCGCGATCGCTACCGGCGGGCCACGGAAGTGATCAAGGCGCGGCCGTTCTGGTATGCGCAGGCCATGCTCAGGCGGATGGGGATGATGCTCGCCTTCACCGACGGGCCGCGAGGCCTGCTGCCCGCGGGTGCGGTGGTGAAGGCCCTCGACAGCGAGCGGGTGCCCCTGCGTCCCATGCCGGGCCTCGATGCTCCAATCGACGAGGCGGCTTTCGCGGACAAGGCGGGATCCGCATCTTTCCTGCGCGGCCCGCTTCGGCTCATTCACCAGTTCTGGTTCGTCGTCCCGGTTCTGGCCTGGGTCGGCATCGTCCTTTCGATCCGAGACGCTCCGCGCGCGACCCTGCTGTGGCTCATCGTTCCCCTCTATTACCTGGTCTTCGAGTCGCCCTTTCTCTACGAGTGGCGGGTGGCCGTGCCGATGCAGTACTTCCTCCTGCCCTTTGCCGCGCGAACCCTGGCCGATCTCCTGGCCCGGGTGTCGGGCCGCCGCCTTGAGCCGGGTCGCGTTCGGTCGTAGTCTCGGGGCAAGGGCGGATTTTCTGGGAACGAGGAGAGCTCCGATGACACGCTGCACCGGTTGGGCCATGGCGGCGCTGGCCGCCCTTGCGAGCGCCGCCCAGGCGCAGGTGATGCGGCCGGACGGCACGGCCGACTTCACGAAGTACCACGACGCGGCGGAGACCGCGTCCTTCCTGAGGCAGGTCGAACAGAAGTATCCGGGCCTCGCCCGGGTCTTTGTGATCGGGAAGAGCTTCAAGGGCCAGGACCTTCTCCTCCTCGAGCTCACCAATCGGAAGAACAAGGCGCCGGAGGAGAAGCCCGCCTACTACATCGACGGGGGCGTTCATTCCGGCGAACTGACCGGATCGGAACAGGTGCTCTACCTGATCTGGCACTACGCCACGAGATACGGGAGCGATCCAGCGATCACCGAACTGCTGGACACCCGCACCCTGTACCTGCGGCCCAAGTTCAACCCCGACGGCTCGGACTACGCGCTCAAGCATCCCGACAATCTCCGCTCGACCGTGAAGCCCTGGGATGAAGACGGGGACGGCCTGCTCGATGAAGATCCGGCCGAGGACCTCGACGGCGATGGGGCCATCACCCAGATGAGGGTGAAGAGCGCGAACGGAACCTTCAAGATCTCGAAGGAAGACCCGCGCCTCATGATCCCGCGCGCGGCCGGCGAGACCGGCGGCGAGTACTACCTCCTGCTCTCCGAAGGCATCGACAACGATGGCGACCTTCGGTTCAACGAGGACGGGGTCGGCGGCATCGACATGAACCGGAACTTTCCCCGCACCTGGGCGCTTCCCTATCTGCAGAACGGAGCCGGAGCTTTCCCGCTCTCCGAACCCGAGACCCGGGCCACCCTCGACTTCATCGTGGCTCATCCCAACATCACCGGCATCGTCCACAACCACACCGCGGGAGGCTTCCTCTACAAGCTTCCCTCCACCGAGCCGGCCGAGAATCACGAGGCCGACGATCTGCAAATCGTCAAGCAGTTCGCGGACCGCTATACCGCGATCACCGGGCATCCCTCGGAGGACTCCTACGCGGGCGAGGGCAATTCGCGCCACGGCACCCTCATCAGCTGGGGCTACTTCGATTTCGGCGTGATCGGATGGGTGCCCGAGCACTGGGGCGGGTTCGGCAGGGACTACAACAACGACAAGCGCGTCTCCGAAGCAGAGCGGCTCCGCTGGAACGACGAGGAGCTCAAAGGTCAGGGCTTCGCCCCATGGAAGCCTTTCAAGCATCCCCAGTTGGGCGACGTGGAGATCGGCGGGTGGCGCCGGAAGTTCACCCAGCAGAATCCTCCGCCCTCGATGCTCGAGGCGGAGATCGCCATGAAAGTACCGTGGTTCACAGAGATGGCCATGGTGTCCCCGGTCATCGTCATCCGGGAGGCCAGGGCCACCGCGCTGGGCGGCGGTCTGTTCCGAGTCGACGTCACCGTGGAGAACGGCGGCTACATGCCCACGAACATCACGAAGCGCGCGATCACCGCCGAACTCGCCAAGCCCGTGCGCGCCACGCTCCGGCTGAACGGCGCCACCCTGTTGGAGGGCGGGCCGGTGGTTTCGCTCGGGAACATTCCCGGACGTCGAGGCATCACCTCCGCGGCTCCGCGTCAGAACCTGGCGACCACGTCGTGGGTGGTGAAGAGTCCGGCCGCCGTGACCGAGGTCGAAATCGAAGTGGCCTCGGAAAAGGGCGGAACCGAGCGCCGCAAAGTGGCGCTCAAGTAGAGCTAGAGGATCACCGGGCCGCGGGGCGTGTCGAGTTCGACGCGGATCGATGCCGCCGCGGCCGGTCCCACAAAGGCGTCGATGCCGAGCGCGGCCAGCGCCTGTTTCAAGGACCCGGGTTCGGGGTGATCGAAGCGGAGACCTCTCAGAGTCAGGCCGGGCGGCGTGCTCTTCCCGGGATGATGGTCGTAGGACTCCCATTCGATGAAGAAGGGGAGAGCGCCGCCGAAGACGTCGTGAGTCCGGTGCCTCGGAAACGCCAGTGTCCAGGCGAGCCGGGTTCCATCGGGCCGAACGCGCGCGCCCGTCCGGGCCGCCTCGCTGGAGAAGTCGTCGGGAAGCAGGGTGGGGAAGCGCGATCCGAGATCCGCCCCGGCGGCCGCCCAAGTCGTGACTCGCGGCGCCTCGAAGTCCCGCAGGCCGGGCACGTAGAAGGTCTCGACGCCCGGCTGAGCCGGATCGGGCGCGAGGATCTCGACGTACTGCCTCGGCCCGAGCGAAGCCAGAGCGTTCCAGGTGCCGAGACCCGGATGGGAACCACCAGGGATCGCGCGCACGCCCGTCATCTCTTCGAGCCAGCCGATGCCGCTCTCGAGAGTGGGCGCGCCGATCAGCAGATGATCGAGCGCATCGCGCGCGGCCCGCATCAGCGAGTGCTCACCGGTTTTCGGAGCGGGGGCTTCGCCTTCAGGTCCACGTCTTCGAGGGTGCGCAGCGCATAGGGAATGGTGAACGCGTGGGTCCATCCGAAGACCCGCAGGCCGTTGGTGGCCGCCCACAGACCACGTTCTCCCGGCCTCGCCGGGTCGCTCGGCAGGTGGGAAGCCTTCTCGATGGACGCGGCGAGATCGGTCTGGCTCGACCCCGGCGCCATGGGCCGGTTGAGGACTTCCATCTTCACGATCTCCAGCCGTTTCCGGATCTCTCCCAGCATTCCTTCATCCTGGGTGAGGTTGTAGCCGGCCACGAGAGCGCCGAGACTGGACAGATAGGATTCCATCTGATGGTTGAGCGGGGGCACGTCGCGCACGCGCCGGGCGTGCCGGATGATCGCGTCCTCGAGGTCGCGCTTCGTGGCCGGGTTGTCGTTGATGGAGAGGAACCGATCGAGACCGCGGATGACGTAATTGTGCGAGTAGCCGTATCGCTCGACCACCAGGGAGTCGCCTTGCTGCCTCTGCAGGGCGAGGAGGCGCTCCAGGCGGGCATCGAGTTCGCGCTTGTAGCGCGGGTCCTTGGTGGCGTTCCACACCTCGGTCAGATTCCAGATGGAGAGGTAGAGCCGGCGCCCGGTGAGATCGTGTTCGCCGAAGATCGTGCGCAGATGCATGTCGCCGGTCTGGATGGCCATGTCGAGGCCGCGATGGTCGCCGGTCAGGTAGTAGTCGGCGAGCCATCCCGCCACCCAGACATGGGCGGAGAGCGTCTTCAGCCAGTGCTGGGCTCCATGCCTACGACCCAGGCCAACGTACGGTGAACCTTCCTTCTGTCCGAGACTCTTCCAGTAGTCGGTGGACGTGTTGGTGTCGCCGCGATACACGGGAGTCGCCGGCCAGTGGATGTTGTCGATGTCCATGCTGTGCCGCGAGAGCGCCTGCGCGGCCCGCGCGAATCGCGGCTCGCCGGTCCGCACGAACTGAATCCACAGCTGCAGGTCCTCGGCGGGCTCGTTGTCGCCCCAGATATCCCAGGTCCCGGTGGCCGCGTCGAAGTTGAGCTTGCCGTCGCCGTAATCCCACATTCCATACCAGGGAACGAAACTCTGGTTGTAGAGCCACCAGTCGAACTTCGTGTCCACCGCCCGTTCGAGTTCCGGATGGGCCTCGGAGCGCGGGGCCAGGCGGCCGAAAGCGCCGCTCGCCGCGATCCATCGCGCCCCCGCCGTGACCACGGGCGGATCGACGAGGGCGCGGGCCGCCCGGACCGCGGCGACCGAGTCGCCCCGGGCATGAAGGCTGAAGGAGAGTTCGGTCGTCTTGGCGAGGCCGGTGGCGCCGTTTTCCATGGTCTCGACGCCCTCCTCGATCTCGGGCTTGAGGGAATAGCGCGCGAACGACATGGGCTCCATCGACTCCGGCCAGATCGAGGCGATCAGGGCGTCGGCCTGGGGGTGAACGCTGAAGGCCTTCGGATACTCCTGGAGGATGTCCTTGAAGGCCGTGACCACGCCGACGCTCGCGCCCTCCACCGCGAACCAGCCCGCCGCGCTCTGCTTGCTCTGAATGGGGGCGGTGCCCTCGGAGAGGGTGGCCAGAAAGCCCCCGATGCGCGTGCTTCCGCTCGACTCGGGAACGGGCGGCATACGGTTCGGCTTCGGCCCGGTCTGCAACAGCGAGACCGGGAGAGCGGCGATCGCCACTTCCGCGCGGGTCTCGTCGCCCGGCTGCCACCAGGGGCCGTCCAGGGTCGCGGTCCTGGCCATCAGCGGCTTCTCCGCGAGGTTCAGGGTGAGGCCCGCGGCCGCGATCCGGTCATTGGGCTGAGTGAAGCCCTGGTCCGATGGATCCTCGACCAGCAGCGGGGATCCCTTCGTGGCCACGTGCGCATGCTGCCCTTCCTGGGCCCGGCGTTTGTCGGGAACCCCCGTGTAGATGAAGGTATGGAGGACCTTGATCCACGGCTTTCCCGCCCACACGTGGATCCGGGTGATGAAGGGGGCGGGTCGGTTGTCGGGCCGCGCATAGCGGTACTCACCCTCGATGCGCAGGATGGCGTGAAGCGGACCGCTGCCTTTCTCGATGGTGGTGAAGGTGACGACCGCCCTCGACGCGTCCTTGCCCGCGTCATCGAGGAGATCGAGAAAGGAGCCTCGGCCTCCGGGCGACTTGAGAGCCTTGATCGCCCCCGCCCTGGTCACGAGTTCGGCGTTCTCGATGAAGCCGCCCTCACCACGGGTGACATGGAAGCGGATCGCGCCGGTGTCCACGTCGATGCCGCCGGCCGGCCGCTGCGAGTTGACGATTCGCAGGGGATTCGCGACGGCGACGGTGCGACGGACCGCGGTTCCGTACTCCAGCCGGTACTGCTTCGATCCTTCGGTCAGGAAGTCGACCCATATCCACTGGATGCTCGGGTCGGCGGGGGCCCAGGACGTTACCTCGGTGATCTGCGACGGGATCTCGACCCCGCGCTCGTCCAGAACGCGGACGTGATCCGGCGACTGGAGGGCGCCTTTCGGGAAGGGCACGCCGAAGGTGACCGGGGTGTCTCGCGTCACCCGGTCAACGTTCAGGGGAATCGAGGCGGCCGACGCGATCGCCGGGAAGACGATCCAGACGACGGCCGCGAGGATCCGTCTTCCGCCTCCAGAGGCTGCGGCCAGGAGCATGGAGGAGTCTTCCTAGGCCACCGACTCGTCGGCGGTCGGTCCGTAGGTCGCCGGCACCTTCACGTTGTTCAGGCGGTAGTAGACGCCGAGCTGGGCGCGGTGGTGGATGATGTGGGAGAGAACGAAGGTGCGCAGGACCACGCCCTTGGGCATGGTGAAGTAGGTCTTTCCCGCGCTCTTCAAGGACCAGCCCTTGGCGTGATCGGCGTCCGACGCCCCCGCGATGGCCGAGCGGGCCTCCGCCACGTTCTTGTCGAAGAAGGCGAGGAGTTCGGCGCTCGTCCGGAATTCGGGTGTCTTGTAGGGCGCGCCGCCCGGCGGATTCAGGTCCATCTCATCGGCGGTGAACGTGGCCGTGGCCCAGGTGGGCATCTCGGCCACGTGGCATGCGAGCCGTGCCATCGACATCGACTTCTCGTGAGGCTTGTAGTCCGCCCGGTCGGCGGGGAAGCGCTCCAGATACTTCCGCGTGGTCTTCATCTCGGAGTCGAACTCGGGCAGCAGCAGGTCGGCGAGGGTCATGTCGGCATCATAGCCGCGGCCCCGGAATCGGGTGCCAAAAAAGAAGAGGGCCTCCGAAGAGGCCCTCTTTTGCGGCTCAGGCGCGGTCCGAGGCGCCTGACGGTGCGGTCAGCCGACTACCAGCTCAGGCGAGCCGAGATGCGCGCGATTCGCGGAGGCAGGATCGTGGTCGGCGTGTTGAGCGCCGGGATGGTGATGCCGCTCTCGCTGATGGTCAGCAAGCCCGTGGTGGCGCGGATGTTCAGCTCGGTGTTCGCGTTCAGGACGTTGAACACGTCGAACAGAACGTTCAAGTTCAGCCTGCCGGTGAGCTTGAACCGCTTCTCCGCGCGCAGGTCGACCTGCTTCACGGTCTCGAGGCGATGAGCAGTGAGATCCTCGGCCATGAAGTTCTGCGAGATGTTGCCGGCGCCGCCGTTGACGTTGGCGGTGAACACACGAGCGTATGGATACCCCTGCTGGAGCTTGAAGACCGGGGTGAGGCGGATGCCATAGCCGGGCTCGAACGTTCCGGAGAGCTTGAAGTTCCAGAACGTGAAGTCGGACTTGTCGGTCTTGCCGTTCGGGGTGATCGGGAACGCGGTGCTTCCGGCCAGGCCTCCGAAGAGGCTTGGGCTCGAACCCACGTTGTTGCCGGCGCCGGTACCGAAGTAGGAGGTGCCGAACTCGCTGCTCCAGGTGTTGATGAACGAGGTCAGCATGCTCCACTTCTTCGAGAAGCGCTTGTTCAGGCTGATGTCGATCGACTTGTAGTCGGCGGTGAAGCCTTCGGGATTGAACACCCGGTTCACGACGGGCAGGGCGGCGTTCGCCGGGTTCAGAGCGAACGCGGGAATGCCGGTGCGGTCGTCGGAGGTACCGGCGCGGCCGTCAGGACCATTGTCCGTGACTGTGACGGGGATGTTCCAGGCCGACTTCGGACGGTTGATGTTCTCCTGCTGGTAGCCGTCGCGGTCCATCTTGTAGACGAAGCCGACGCGGAGGCCGACGCTCGCGCCGAGGCTCCGCTCGATCCAGGTCGAGAACTCGTTGGTGACGGAGTTCTTGAGGTTCGGGTCGACCGAGACGTTCGACGTGCCGCCGTTGCAGCTCGCGAGAGCGCCCTGCTCGCCGTCCTGGAACAGGTAGTCGCCGTTCCGATCATTCCAGGCATAGGTGCAGAACTGGGTACCGCTGTTCGGGTTGATCGCGTCGGCGAGGCCGACGCCGGGGTTGAAGAAGTACCGGCCGAAGTTCGCCTTGAAGATCGTCTTGCCGTTGCCCGCGAGGTCGTAAGTGAGGCCCACCCGGGGAGCGAAGTGGTTGAAGCTGATGACGCTGGAGTTCTCGGGAACGGTGAGGGCGGTGAAGTACTTGCTCGCCGCCCGCGACTGCGCCGGGATGAAGGCGCGGTAGCGGTCGAAACGGACACCGAGGTTCAGGGTCAGCTTGCTGTGCGTGAAGGTGTCGTTCACGAAGAGGCCGTAGTTGCGCAGGCCGCTCCACGAGTCGACGCCGGAGCCCAGGCGAACCTGGAACGCGGTGCCCGCGCCGAGGGCGGGGTTCGCGAGGTTCCGGTTCTGGGTGAGCATCACCACGTTGTTGGTGAAGTACTGGTTCCAGAGGGTCTGACCCGTTTCGTGCTGGATCTCCCCGCCGATCTTGATCTGGTGATTGCCGCCGAGAACGTCATCGACGTATGTGGTGTAGGCGCCGTGGAGCTGCTTGCGCCGGCGACGGAGCATCCAGTCGCGGCCGCCGCCCACCACCTGAAGGTTGATGGTGTCTTCGATGCGGGGGTCGTTGCCGTTGTTCTTCATGCCGAAGTTGTAGCCGAACTCACCGGCGCGGACCTCGAAGAAGCTGCGGGTGCCAATGGTGCGGTTGTACTCGAGCTTGCCCACCCAGGACGGGGAGTTCTGATTGAGGGTGGACAGCTGGGTGACGTGCTGGGGATTGCCCACGTTCGCGTCCGTGCGGAAAGGCTGCTTCTTGATGCCGTACTGGAGGTAGGCGATGAACTTGTCCTTCGACGTCATCTGGAAGGTCATCTTGCCCGTGTAGTTGATGAGCTTGGTGAGGAACTCGGTGCCGTCGAGGATGGCGCCGGAGGCGGGCTGGTAGACCACGTTCTTCTGGTTGAGGTAGCCGCCCCAGGCCCAGAGCTTGTCCTTGATGAGCGGACCGCCCACGCTGGCGTTGAGGTTCTTGTAGTCGAGAAGGGTGTTCGCCTCCGAGCGGTTCAGACCGAGGGACTGAATGACGTTCTTCGGAATGTTCGCGTAGCCGCGCGCGAGCTGATCGGTGGTCAGGTTCTGGCTCTGGATATCCTTGTTCTCGTACTCGTAGTAGAGCTCGCCGGAGAGCTTGTTGCCGCCGGACTTGCCGATGAAGTTGGTGATGACGCCGCCCGACGGCATCTCGGCCGAGTTGCCGGCCGCGCCGATGACCACTTCGTCGAACGAGCCGTAGTCGAGGTAGAAGCCGGCCGCCGACGTCCCTTCCGTGGTGTTGATGCCTTCAACCAGCGGACGGTTCTGACCGCCGTTGCCGTAAGCGATGTACGTCGTCTGGGTGCCGGCCGTGCTGCCGCCCACGTCGAAGCGGTTCAGGGTGACGCCGGGGGTGGTGGACAGGAGCGACCACATGTCGCGTGCGTTCGGAAGCGCATCGAGCTGGGTCTTGTCGAAGTTCGCCTGCACGCGGGTGGAAGTGACGTCGATGGGAGGCGCTTCGCCGGTGACCGTAACCTCGTCGGACAGCGCCTTCACGCCCATCTTCGCGGGGATCTTCGCGGTCACGCCGATGCCGATGCGGACGTTGTCCTTGGTGGTGGGAGCGAAGCCGGCAAGTTCGAACTTGAGGCTGTAGGTGCCCGCGGGCAGACCGGGGAAGCGGTAGATGCCCTGGCCGTTCGTGGTGTCGGTGCGGGTGCCCATCATGGCGGTGCCGCTGACGGTGACGGTGACGCCGGGAAGGACGCCGCCGCTCTCATCTG
Source organism: Vicinamibacteria bacterium (assembly GCA_044229175.1). Taxonomy (GTDB): domain Bacteria; phylum Acidobacteriota; class Vicinamibacteria; order Fen-336; family JAGNNV01; genus JAGNNV01. The sequence continues at coordinate 77,938 of JBGATM010000005.1, forward strand.
TGACTTCGCCGGTGATACTTCCGGTGGAACCGGCGCCACCCTGTGCGAACACAGGCGAGGCGCTGGCGACGATCAAAAGCAGTAATGCTGCCAGCCAACGATTCTTCAACTTAAAACCCTCCTAGAGGTTCTTTCGACTTTGGTTGCGGAAAAAGACACCGAACTCGCCCGGTTCGGTGTGGTGTTTGCCCAGCGAGAGGGGACCCTCCGTCCCCACCCGCCGGGGCTTCTTAGCCACGTCAGCCAAGAAGGCCGATTGGCGAGTTAACAGATCTTTATAACAACTCTTGTGCCACAGGGCAATCAGAATCTTGGACGATCCATGGACCACCTAAGTCCATTGTTATGAACGAGAGCATTTCTTGCGGACCCGGCGACGATTGGATCGCAACTCAGAAAACTTGGATCCTCTTAGACCGCTTCCAGACCGCCAGAAAGAGACCGGCTGGCCACAAAAACGAAGAGGCGTGGGATCTCTCCCACGCCTCTTGAACGCCCCGGCTCGAGCCGGGATCAGTCGCTCCTAAAAATCGAGGCGCACGCCGAACCGGACGATCCGGGGATCGAGCAGCGCGATGAGTTCCTTGTAGCGGTTGTTCACGGCCACGGGGGTGTTCGTGGACGGCGAGGTCAGGCGGAAGTTCACGACCGTGGCGGAGTTGAGGGCGTTGAACACGTCCAACATCCCGGTGATCTTCCGGCTGCCCTTGATCCTGAACGCCTTCTCGGCGCGCAGATCGAGGATGCCGACGTTCGGCGAGCGATTCGAGTTGAGCGGCTCCATCGCCACCGTGGTCGCGCCGAGGTTCGGGATGGTGACGCTGGTGCTGCGCGCCCAGTTGGCGCCGCTCTGGAGCTTGTACGAACCGGCGAGGGCCAGTTGCCAGGGCAGTTCATAACGGCCGACCACCTTGAAGTTCCAGAACGTCTGATCCTGCCGTCCGAAGCGCCGCTGGTTGGGATTCCAGAGGTAGGACGTGGAATGACGGATGATGCCGAGGGCGCTCGTGGAGGCCTGGGCCGGGCTCACGAACGAGTTCGCCCAGGTGTGCTCGAACGAAGTAAGGAGCATCCACTTGTCCTTCAGCCGGCGGTTCACCGCGAACTCCACGGTGTGGTAGTCGGCCTCGAAACCAGGAAGGCCGTACTTCTCCGGGTTGCCATAGATCCGGTTGCTGCCCGTGCCCGCGGGCATGCCGAAAAGCTGCACGGTCTGGTCGTCCGAGGTTCCGGTGAGGCCGTCGGGGCCGGGATCGAGGAAGTTGAAGGGCACGGTCAGCGCACCCGCGCGGATGGTGTCGATCTCCGCCCACTCATTGCGCGTGCCCTTGAAGACGTAGGAGCCGCGCACGGAGACGCTCGGGAGCAACTCGTGTTCGAGATGAGCCGAGATCTCGAGACCATAGGGATGATCGATGTTTCGATCGACTTTGACCGAGCCGGCGCCGCCGGCGGTGGAGATGAGCCGGCCGAGTTCAGCGGCGCTGTCGACCACCTTGTTGCCGTTCAGATCGCAGCCGGTGGTGACGGTGGCCGAGCAGGCCACGAAGGCGTAGCGCCGGGTGGCCGCACCCACCGGGTTCTCTCGGTCGGTCACATCGGCGCTCGGGTTGTAGGCGTACTTGCCGAAGAATCCCTTCAGCACGGTCTTGCCCTTGCCCGTGATGTCCCAGGCGAAGCCGAGGCGGGGTGAGAGGCTCTGCAGGGTCACCAGCGTCTGCGCGCTCGCGGTGATGGGCTGGAAGATCGCCGACTGGTTCGGGGTCGCGGTCTGGTCGGGCCAGCCGAGCGCGTAATGGTCGAAGCGCAAAGCGAGGTTCACGGAAAGCTTGGAGTTGACCGCCCAGGTGTCGTTGAGGAAGGCCGCGGTCTGGACCGAGTCGTTGATCGAGTTGTTCGGAGTGTTCCAGATGTCGACCTCGGCGGTGGTGATATCGGCGGGGGAGGGGTTCGACGGCACGCGCCAGCTCGAGTCGCGATAAAAGACATCGCCCGGCTGGAAGGCGAGGAACTCCTTGCGGTCGCGCAGCCATTCGAAACCGAGCTTCAGGTTGTGGGTGCCGGGGCCGAAGTTGTCCGCCGCGTACGAAAGGCTGCCGGAAATCTGGGGCTTGTAACGATACTGATCCTGGTACGCATTGTTGGCGCCCACGAGCTGGCCGGTGGCGCTGTTGAGACGGCCGGGACCGACGCCGGTCGTGTCGCTCGACTGGGTCTTGGTCGGGTAGAGAGGGAAAGCGTTGAGCCAGTGGGAAACCTGGAGGTCCAGGAAGGCCTTGTCGGAGAGCACGCTCGTCCACTCGAGCTTGGCCGGCCGGTTCTTGGACGCCTGCCAGTAGGCCGCTTCCGGGGGAGTGGTGAGAGAAAGATCGCGCAGTGGCTGAAGCTTGGTGCGCTGATTGATGAAGGCGATGATCTGGTTCTTCGGGTTCAACTGGTAGGTCAGCTTCCCGGTGTAGTTCTTCAGCTGGCTCTGCGCTTCCTCCCCGGGGAGCCCCAAGATCTTCTTGAACTGGTTGTTGTTGCGGAAGCTCAGGAAGAACCAGAGCTTGCTCTTGATGACGGGCCCTCCGATGCTGGCGTTGAAGTCGTACTGCTTGGTGATCGGGTTGCCGGTCTGCAGACCCATGAGCTGCCCGGTTGCGGGATCGCGAACGGTGGGCGCCTTGTAGCCGCCCTCGCCCACGCCGCCGGGAGTTTTGTAGGCGGCGGGGACGTTGTCGGCGATCGTGTTCTTGTCCTCGTAGTCGTAGTAGATCTGTCCGCTGAACTTGTCGCCGCCCGACTTGATGGTGATGTTCATGAGTGCGCCGGGTCCCGCCTGCTCGCCGAGATTGCCGGCGCCGCCGGCCTGGAACTCTTCGAAGCTGCCGAAGTCGAAGTAGCCCGCGTTCGCGTTCGTGCTCTCGGTGACGTTGATGCCCTCGATCATGGTCTTGTTCTGATCGCCGACACCGTAGGTGAGGTAGCCGGTCTGCGTGCCGGTGTGCGAGCCGCCCACGTCGAAGGCCTGCATCTGGAAGCCCGGGGCCTGCGACATCGCCGCCCAGACGTCGCGGGCGTTCGGGATGTCGGTCAGCATTTCCTTGTTGAAGGAAGTGCCGATCGAGGTGGTGGTGGTGTCCACGGTGGGCGCATCGGCGGTGATGGTGAGGGTCTCGCTGAGGGTCGCCGTCTTGAGTTTGGCGTCGACGGTGAAGGTCTGGTTCAACGTGACCCGGATGCCTTCACGCCGCACGGTCTGGAAGCCCTGCAGCGAATAGGTGATGGTGTACACCCCCGACGGCAGGGCGGGGAAGCGGTAGGTGCCGTCTCCGCCCGTGGTGGTGGTCTGGGGCTGGATGAGGGCGGGCGAGGCCGCGACCACGGTCACGCCGGGAACGACCGCGCCGGTGTCGTCGGTGACGACTCCGGCGATTCGGCCTCTGAGCTCCTGCGCCAGGGCTCCCGAGGACAATATGGCGATGGCAAGGAATGCGAGCGCCAGAGTTCGAATGAAACGCATGAGAAGTTCTCCTCTAAGTCAGGTGGGTGAATTGTGAAACCGACGCCCAGCGGCTGCGATGTTCTTTGAAATCTGTTTGGGAAGCGGCGTGCTCCCGCGATTGACAAAAGGCAGAAGCAGGAACCGGGCCAGTTACGAAGTTGGACCGAGAATGAACCCCAAGTGCTCCGATGTCAATACCCTTCATTTCGTTGTACCGACTCCGGGCGGGGCTCGATCCATGTTTTCGTAAGCGGGATCCAAAGTGCCAGCAGTCTTGGCGCGGGCGGGGCCCGAGCCTTAGGATGGATAGGAGGCTGCCATGGCTCTTAACGCTCGATCCCGCGAAGTCTGGTCGTCTGCCCGCGTCAAGGTGTGGCCGGACCCGGTGTTGCTCGCCACCTTTCCGCGTTTTGCCGGAGATCGCGTCGCCGCCTTCGCGGGCCGCGTGGGCGTGCGCGATGCCAACGCCTTCGTGGCCTTTCTCACCGAGGGAGAGGAGTGCACACTGACCGCGCCGGAAGCCGCCTTTGATGCGTGGCGCCTGCGCAAGCGCGCCACCGAGGTGGTGAGAGGCCTTCGCGCCATCACCATCGACGCGTCGATGCCCGTGGACCTCGTGGGTTTCCTTTCACCCGCGGCCACCCGGCTCGCCGAAGCCTCGATCCCCATCATTCCGCAGTGCGGTTTCCGCACCGATCACATTCTCGTCCCCGCCCCGCAGCTCGATGACGCCGTGCGCGTCCTCGAGGGGCTGGTCGCGGATGCACGCAAGGAGGGTCCCTGATGCCGACAGTTCTGAGCGCCGAAGAGAGAGAGAAACTGATTGTCGAGTACGAGAAGGGAGCGACGCTCCTGCGCACCGCCTGGGAGAGCGTTCCCGAGGACGCGGAGAAGTGGCGCCCGGCCCCCGACAAGTGGTCGGCCCACGAAGTGGTGATCCATTGCGCGGATTCGGAGACCTACGCGGCCACCCGCATCCGCCTGCTCGTGGCGGAGAAGGAACCGCTGATCGTCGGCTACGACCAGGAAGCCTGGGCGAAGACCTTCAACTATCACGCGCAGTCGACCGACCGCGCCCTGCGCACCATCGACGCGGTCCGCACCGGCACGTTGCCGATCCTGCGCTCGCTCGCCGAGGCGGACTGGGCGAAGGAGGGCCGGCACACCGAGTCGGGCCCCTACAACGCCTGCGACTGGCTCAAGAGCTACGGCGCTCATCTCACCAATCACGCGAAGCAGATCGAACGAAACCTCGCCGCCTACCAGGCGAGCCTCTCGAAGCGCTAGGAGCCTCATGTTCTTTGACGAAGAAGTCGCGGGTGAGATCAAGGAACGGTTCGCCGATCTGGTCCATCCGGTGAAGCTCGTGGTCTTCTCTCAGACCCTCGAATATCCGGAATCGGAAGAGGTGAAGCGGCTGGTCGAGGAGCTCGGAACCCTCGACCCGCGGCTCATCGTCGAGTCGAAGAACTTCGTCATCGATGCGGATCTGGCCAAGACCATGGGCATCCATCACATTCCCGGAATCGCGATCCTTCGCGCGGGCGTCGATGGGGCGAAGGACATCGACTACGGCGTGCGGTTCTTCGGCCTGCCCATGCAGTACGACTTCGGGGTTCTGATCGATGGCATCGTGGACGTGTCGAAAGGCGAAAGCGGCCTCGACCCCGCGACCCTCGAAGCGCTGAACGCTCTGCCCGGGCCCGTTCATCTCCAGGTCTTCTCGACCCCCACCTGACCGTTCTGTCCCCGGGCCGTGCGCCTGGCCTATCGTTTCGCGATCGCGAGCGACAAGATCACCGCCGATGGGGTGGAGGTCACGGGTTTCCCCGACCTCGCCCGCCGCTACCGCGTGTCCTCGGTGCCGAAAACCGTGGTGGGCGAGGCGGAGGAATTCGTGGGCGCCCAGGGAGCCGCCACCCTGCTCCAGCACGTGCTGAAGGCCGGGGGAACGCCCTCCCCGGTGGTGGCGGTCGAGTAGGCGCGGGAGCCCCCGCGGAGCTCCTCAGGCGTGATCTCGAACCGTCCCTCCGCGGACGCGCCGGTCACCGAAGTCGCTTCTCACTGCGTGCTATATTCAAAACTTCTCCTCAAGCCCCCAAATCGGGGTGTCGAACAGCGCAGCGTCATCGTGGTGGGTCATTAATGGTTCAGTTCAACTTTGCAGAAAAGACGATCAAGGCCAAAGTCGTTTTCTATGGCCCCGCGAAGTCGGGCAAGACGACGAACCTCGAACAGATCCACCGTCTCACCGATCCGGCCGGCCACAACAGCCTCGTCTCCCTGAACACCGCGCAGGACCGCACGCTCTTCTTCGACCTCCTGCCCATCTCCCTCGGGCAGGTCTCCGGCTACGAATTCAAGATCCAGGTGTACACCGTTCCCGGCCAGGTGCAGTACAACGCGACGCGCCGCGTGGTCCTCGCGGGCGCCGACGCCATCGTCTTCGTGGCCGACTCGCGAAAGTCGATGGCCAAGGAAAACATCGCCGCCTTCGAGAACATGAAGGTGAACCTGCTCGCGAACCGCCTGGTTCCCGAGAAGGTCCCGCTCGTGCTCCAGTACAACAAGCGCGACATGCCGGACGTCGACACCGAGGCCGAGTTGAACCGGCAACTGAACGCCTGGGGCCGCAAGGCGTTCATGGCCGTCGCCTCCAACGGGGAAGGCGTGCTGGAGACCTTCGGCGCCGCCGCTCAGGAGATGCTCCAGTCGATCGCGATCAAGTACAACCTGAAAGACAAGGGTCTCGATCCGGCCGCGGTTCCCGAGCTCGTCGCCGCCGCGCTCAGAGCGCTCGCGGGAAAGGCGGAGGACGCGGCGGCGAAGGCCCCGAAACCGACGCCCGGGAAGCCCGCCTCGATCTCGCCTTCCAAGATCACGGTCACCCAGGCCCAGGCCGCGGACCAGAATGCCTCCCTGCAGGGAGGCGCCGATGGAGGCGGCCTGGTCATCGAGGAACTGCTCGGGAAGGCCATCAAGTCGAACGTCGACATGGCCGAGGTTCTCTCGAGCGTGGTCCAGGCCGTGAACAGCGGTCTTTCCGCCATTCTTTCCCAGGCGGATCTCGCTCTCCTCTACAAGGAAGACATCAAGCGCAATGCCGCGATCGCGGCGATCAAGCGGGAAGCCGACCTCACCCAGAGGCGCGTTCAGGCGATTTCGACGGGCGGCGCTCCGCCCCCGGCCTCCGCCCCCATGGCCGGACCGGCCACGCGGCTGGCCCAGCAGGTGAGCGCGCAGCGGCAGTCCTCGGCCCCCTTGCCGCCGCCGAAGTCGGTGTCCACGGTTCCCCCGGCCGCCCCGAGCGCCGCTCTTTCCCAACTCGAAGCGGCCCTGAAGGAAGGCGTGCGCCTCGCCGAGGCCGGCCTGAACGGGGGCACGGTGGAATTCGCGCAGATTGCCGGCGAACTGCCCCTGTGTCCGCCCGCCCACGTCTCGAAACTCGTGAAGGCCGCGGTCGAGGGCGCCGCCGCCCTCGCCCCCTCGGGCAAGATCAGCGTCCGCTCGGAGAAGAAGCCCGTCCTGCTCAAGAGCCGCGACGGCACGGAGAGCAAACGCGACTTCCTGATGCTGATGATCGCGCAACCCACGCTCATTCCGGTGGACGAACAGCAGAAGATTCCCACCGGCGCGGGCAGCGGGGCCCTGGGCGAGGCCGGGAAGCTGGTTCGTGAGGTCGGCGGCTTTACCCGTTTCGCTCCGACCTCCTCCGGCGGGACCGAGGCGCGCTTCTTCCTGCCCATGTAGCAAAAGGGCGGTCCCGGCGCGACCGCGCCGCGATCTCCCTCGACGGGCTAGGCGGAAACCGACTTCAGGCCTTCCGCCACCGCGTCCGAGGTGATGTCCCAGTTGTCCCGGTCGAAGACGTTCTTGCCGTCCTTGAAGAGAATGATCTGCGGCGACTCGTGCTCGATGCCGGTCAGGGCGGCCACGTGGTTGCTCGCGGAGCGCGACTCGATCACCTTGATGATTCCGAGCTTCAAATCCTCGCGCGGATCCAGATGTTTCTGGACGTGAACGAACGTCTCCTGGGTCTTGTGGCAGTTCCCCACCTTGAAGATGGCGGCGGTGGGGTTTGTTTCCAGAAACGCGTCGACTTCCGCGGGCGAGGTGAGGAACGTGATCCGATCTTTGAGAGGCATGGACGGAGTCTAGGCCGCGGGTCCGGGTCGACTCGAATTCTGGTCCGCGCGCGAAGATAGACTCGCGGGCACGCGCTCACGAATTCATCAGGAGACACCATGCGTTCACTGACCCCCCTCACGGCCCTTGCCCTCGGCCTTTCCCTCGTTGTTTCGGCCCGCACGTCCGCGCAGCCCGCGCGCCCGTCTGGAGGCAAGCCCCCCGCGATCGAAGAGAAGACCGCGAACATGAAGAAGCTCGACGGTTTCATCCCCGCCTACTGGGACGAAGGGGAAGGGAAGCTGTATCTCGAGGTTTCGAACTTCGGGGTGGAGATCCTCCACTCCACCGGTTTCGCCGCCGGCCTCGGTTCGAACGACATCGGCATCGACCGCGGCGCTCTGGCGGGCTCGCGCATCGTGATGTTCGAACGGGTGGGGCCCAAGGTCCTGCTCGTGGCCCCGAACTACAACTTCCGCGCCACCTCCGACAACGCCGCGGAGAAGCAATCGGTGAAGGACGCGTTCGCGCGCTCGGTGCTGTGGGGGTTCACGGTCGCGGCCGAGTCGTCGGGCCGGGTGCTGGTGGACGCCACCTCCTTCCTGATCCGCGACAACCTGAATCTCGGCCCGCGCCTGCGGCCGGGGACGTACCGTCTCGACGAGTCGCGCAGTTCCGTGTACATGCCCGGCACCTTCAACTTCCCCAAGAACACCGAACTCGAGGTGGAACTCACCTACGCGCAACAGCAGCAGGCGGGGCCGCCCCAGGGCGGCGCCGCGCCCGGACCGGGCCAGAACTTCGGCGGCGGAAACTTCTTCGAGGGCGTTCGCGACGTCGCCGCCACCGGCGAGGCCGCAAGCCTGCGCGTTCATCACTCGTTCGTCGAGCTGCCTGATTCCTCGTTCAAGCCGCGCGCCTTCGACCCGCGTTCGGGATACTTCGGCCCGGATTTCCAGGACCGCTCCGCCCCGCTCGGCACCCCCCTCGAGAAGCGCTTCATCGGTCGCCACCGTCTGGCCAAGGTGGATCCCAAGGCGAAGATCTCCGACCCGGTCAAGCCCATCATCTATTACCTCGATCCCGGCACGCCCGAGCCGATTCGGAGCGCTCTTCTCGACGGCGCGCGCTGGTGGAACCAGGCCTTCGAGGCCGCGGGCTATCGCAATGCCTTCCGGGTGGAAGTGCGTCCGGAAAACGTCCATCCCCTCGACATCCGCTACAACGTCATCAACTGGGTGCATCGGTCCACCCGGGGCTGGAGCACCGGCGGCTCCGTGACCGACCCGCGCACCGGCGAGATCATCAAGGGGGTCGTGACCCTTGGCTCGCTGCGCGTGCGTCAGGACTACATGATCGCGGAGGGACTGCTCCAGCCCTACAAGACGGGCACCGAGGTCTCGAACGAGGCGCGGGAGTGGGCGCTCGCGCGCATGCGCCAGCTCGCGGCCCACGAGGTCGGCCACACCCTCGGCCTCGGCCACAACTACTACGACTCCGACGCCGGCCGCATCTCCGTGATGGACTACCCGCATCCCCTCGTGACCCTCAAACCCGACGGCTCGTTCGACATCTCGAAGGTCTACGACGTGGGCATCGGCGCGTGGGACAAGGTGGCGATCGCCTACGGCTACCAGGACTTCGCCCCCGGCACCGACGAGAAGGCGGCCCTCGCCTCCATCCTCGACACCGCCTGGCAGAAGGACATCCGGTACATGACCAACCAGGACATGGATGCGAACCCGCGGGTGGACTGGTGGTCGAACGGCACCGACGCGGGCGCCGAGCTTTCGCGCATGATGGAGGTGCGCCGGGTGGCCCTGTCCCGCTTCGGCGAAGCGGCCATCCAGAAGGGCGCGCCCATGGCGACCATCGAAGAGGTCCTGGTGCCGCTCTACATGCATCATCGCTATCAGGTCGAAGCCGCGGCCTCCGTCCTCGGCGGCCAGCACTACATCTATGCGATGCGCGGCGATGGTCGCGTCCCCACGAAACCCGCGAGCGCCGCCGAACAGAAGCGCGCCTTCGAGGCCCTGCTGACCACGCTCAAGCCCTCCGAGCTCAAGATCCCGGAGAGCGTGCTGAAGCTGATTCCGCCGCGCCCCTCCGGCTACGGCGTGCATCGTGAGCTCTTCCCGCGCTTCACCGGCCCCACTTTCGACGCGATCACGCCCGCGGTGGTGGCGGCCGATCACACGCTTTCCTTCCTCTTCGACTCGCAGCGCGCGGCGCGGATGGTGGAGCAGAAAGCCCTCGACCCGAGCCTGCCCGGCTTCGACGACGTGGTGGGGGACGTGGTGAAAACCACCTTCGGAGCGCAGACCTCGTCTCCCTACGAGGCGGAGATCGCGCGTTCGATCGAGCGCGTGGTGGTGGACCGGCTCATGGAGACGGTGACCGACGCGCGCATGCCCCAGGTGCGGGCCATCGCCCAGGCCGCCCTCGCGAGCATCGCGAAGATGGGCGGCTCCGATCCGAACCGCGCCCTGATGGCCGCGGACATCGAGCGCTTCAAGGAGCGGCCGCTGGCCGCGCCCTTGGCGACCACTCCGACCGCACCCCCCGGCGCCCCCATCGGTGATCCGGGCATGGACTTCCTCTCGCGGATGTTCGAGCCCTACTGCAGCCGGGACACCGTGGCCCTCGGCCTGCTGGGCGGGCGATAGGGCCCCCGCCCCCTCTCCCAAGGCCTCTGCGGGGTTCGACAGCGAATCTGTCGAACCCCGCGTTGACTCCCGGGCGGGCGCGTGTGAAGGTACGCCCAGCCGTCCGTCCTTCAAAACCGACCAGGAGTCCCCATGACACGCCCTTCCCTGCGCGCGAGCCTTCTCTCCCTCGCCCTTGCCCTTTGCCTCGCTTCGCCCGTCCTTGCCCAGAAGGCCGGCGCCCAGAAGAACGATGAGGAGTACACCAAACTCATCAAGCAGAATCTCCAGGATCCGCGGATCACCACCGAACTCGTGGATCACCTGCCCGCCTCGGCGACCGTGCCCTCGCCCCTCAAGCACTTCGGCCACATCATCGGCCAGGTGGGGGAGATCGAGTACACGAAGGACATGTACGCCTACTACCAGGCGCTCGCCAAGGCCTCGCCGCGCGCGAAGTACTGGACCATCGGCAAGTCCGAGGAAGGCCGCGACATCGTGATGCTGGCCATCGCGGACGAAGCCACGATCAAGGCCCTCGACACCCACAAGGCGAATCTCGCCGCCCTCACCGATCCGAGGAAGACCACCGAGGCCCAGGCCCAGCAGATCATCAAGACCGGCAAACCCATCTACTGGATCACCTCGGGCATGCACTCGCCCGAGACCGGCGGCCCGCAGATGCTCATGGAACTCGCCTATCGCCTGATCGTGGAGGAAACTCCTTTCATCCAGGAGATCCGGGCCAACACCATCACCTTCATCACTCCGGTGATCGAGCCCGATGGCCGCGACAAGCAGGTGGACACCTACTACTACGGCAAGAAGACGGGCAAGCCCCGCCCGCCCCTCATGTACTGGGGCAAGTACGTGGCCCACGACAACAACCGCGACGGCATGGGCCAGTTCCTCAATCTCACCCGCGCGGTCACCAAGACCCAGCTCGAATGGCATCCCACGGTCATGCACGATCTGCACGAGGCGCAGTCGTACCTCTACGCTTCGACCGGCACCGGCCCCTACAACGAGGCGCTCGATCCCATCACCATCAACGAGTGGTGGCAGCTCGCCAACGTCGAAGTGTCGGAGATGGCGAAGCGCAACGTCCCCGGCGTCTTCACCTACGGTTTCTATGACGGCTGGGTGCCGAACTACATGTTCTTCATCGCCCACTCCCACAACGCGATCGGCCGGTTCTACGAAGTCCAGAGCTACGGTCCGGACGTGGTCGAGAACCTGCGCCTGCCTGCGACCACCACGTCCCGCGAGTGGTTCCGTCCCAATCCGCCGCTTCCCTCGATCAAGTGGGGGCCGCGCAACAACACCAACATCCAGGAATCGGCCATCCTGTTCTCGCTCAATCGCTTCGGCAAGGACCGGCAGACCTACCTCGAGAACTACTGGCTGAAGAACAAGCGGTCGATCGAGAAGGGAAAGACCGGTCCGGTGAATGCCTGGGTCATTCCCGCGGGTCAGCGCCGCAAGGCCGACGCCGCCGACGCGGTCAACGAGATGCTCCGTCAGGGTCTCGAGATCCATCGTGCCGACGCCGCGTTCAAGGCGGGCAACGTGAGCGTCGCCGCGGGGGACTACATCGTGCGCGGAGACCAGCCCTTCCGGACCCTCGCCGACATGTACTTCTCCATCCAGAACTATCCCCCGCAGAACCCGCGCCCTTACGACGACACCGGCTGGACGTTCCAGTACATGCGCAACATCAAGCTCCAGACCGTGTCCGACAGGACCGTCTTCGACCAGAAGATGACCCGGGTCACGGGCGAGGTGAAGGCCGTGGGCGGGATCGAAGGCACGGGCTCGACCCTCGTGGTCGAAGCGACCTCCGACAACAACCTCGTGACTTTCCGCTTCAAGAACGCCGACGTGAAAATGGCGGCCGCGGAAGATGACTTCGAACTCGGCGGGCACAAGTTCCGCGCGGGCGCGCTCGTCATCGCGGGCGCCGACCGCGCGAAGCTCGAGCCGCAGCTCAAGGATCTCGGACTGTCCGCCTGGGCGGTGGACGCGGCTCCCTCGGTCAAGACCCACGATCTGGATGTGCCCCGCATCGGCTACGTGCACTCGTGGCAGCGCACCCAGGATGAGGGATGGGTCCGCGCCGCCTTCGACACCTACGGCATTCCCTACACCTACTTCGCCGACCAGAAGCTGCGCGAAGGCGGTCTCCGCGCCAAGTACGACGTCATCGTCTTCCCGCACATCGGCGGCAGCGCCACCAGCCAGGTCAACGGCCTCCCCAAGACCGGCGAGGCGATTCCCTACAAGAAGTCGGACCTCACTCCGAACCTCGGCGCTCTCGATTCTTCCGACGACATCCGCGGCGGCATGGGTCTGGAGGGCCTGATGGAACTCGCGAAGTTCGTGGAGGCGGGCGGCACCCTCATCACCGAAGGCTCCACCACCACGATCTTCCCCGGCTATGGCATGACCACGGGCGTGACCGTCGAGAGCCCGGCGCAGCTGTTCGTTCGCGGCTCGGTGCTCCGTGGCAAGTGGGCGGACCGCAAGAGCCCCATCGCCTACGGATACGACGCGAGCGATCTTCCCGTCTACTTCAACCAGGATCCCGTTCTGAACGCGGGCGGCGGGGGCATCCCTCCGGAGTTCGCGGGCTTCCTCGGCGGTCCGAACGTGAACGCGGGTCTGGGCCAGAACGTGACTCCGATGGCGGTCCCCCTCAAGATCAACCCCCTCGATCCCGCGGACGCCCCCAAGGCGGCCGAAGGGGCGCCGGCGGTGGACGAGGTGGCGGCCTTCCGCCAGATGGCCCGCGCCTTCGGGGTCAATCTCGACGCGGGCGCGCGTCCCCGCGTGGTCCTGACCTTCCCGTCGAATCCCAACGACATGCTGCTCTCCGGCACCATCGCGAACGGCCAGTTCCTGTCGAACCGCGCGGCGGCGCTCGAGGTGCCCATGGGCAAGGGCCACGTGGTCATGTTCGCGCTGCGTCCGTTCTGGCGCTGGCAGACCCAGGGGACCTACTCCCTCGGTTTCAACGCGATCATGAACTGGAACGATCTCGACGCCGGCAAGGCCGCGCCGGCCGCCGCGGGCGCGGGCGGCGGCCAGTAGTTCGTCACCCTCGTTCGTGACGTTCCGGGCGGGCTTCGGCCCGCCCTTCTTCGTTTCTGCGGCTACCCCGGTGGCGGGAAAGTGATGGCGGCTCCGCCGCTCGCCGGTCGCGCGGAGCCCACCAGCTCGGCCCACCGCGATAGCGGCTGGACCGCGTTTTCTCCCTCCGCGAGGTCGGTCATGAGGACACCGTTGAGATGGTCGATCTCGTGTTGCACGAGTTCGGCGAGATCGGGCGGCAGATGATTCCAGCGCCGCGGACGGAACTGGTCGTCGCGGTAGTTGATCGAGATGGAAGAGTGGCGGCGCACCCGGACGATGACGTCGGGAACGCTCAGGCAGTCGTCCCAGACCATGAACGTCGCGTTGCTGCGCCAGGTGATCTCGGGATTGAGCAGGATGAAGGGGCCGCCCCCCAGGTTCATGGCCACCATGCGTTTCATCACGCCCACCTGGACCGCGGAAATCGCGCGCCCGAAACCGCTTCGCTCCCTGAAATCGCGCAGGGTGGAGATGAGATGCGAGGCCTCGCCCAGGAGCGCGGCGTCCACCGATTCCACTTCCCTCGAACGTTCGCGAAGGCGCGGGTCTCCGGCCAGGACGATGGGCAGGGCGCGGGCGAGGGGATCGAATGGATTCACCATCCCATTCTCATCCGGACTCGCCGCCCCTCAAAGCGCGGTTCGAGTACGATTTCCGGATGCCCACCACCGGCGTTCAAAAATTCACCTGGTCCGAAGTGCCGAAGGACAACGTGACCCCGACCATCGCCCGACAGATCGTGACCGGGGCTTCGGCCATGGCCGGCCTGATCACCCTCCAGAAGGGCAGCTACGTGCCGAAGCATTCGCACGAGAGCGAGCAGCTCACCTACGTCTTCGAAGGCTCGCTTCGCTTCCTCATCGAGGGCCGCGAGATCCTGGTGAACGCGGGCGAGATCCTGGTGATTCCCGCCTGGGTCGAGCACGAGGCCACCGCGATCGAGCACACGGTCGAACTCGACATCTTCAGCCCGATCCGCAGGGACTGGCTCGATGGCACGGACACCTATTTCCAGAGGGGCGCGGGCGGCGCGCCGCCCCGGGGCTGAGCGATTCCGGAGCAAGATCCGAAGTGCCGTACCTGTCCTCCTCGGGTACCTTGATCTCATGACCCTGGTTCTCGAAACCGTCTCTCCTGCCTCCCTCGCCCACCGCATCACCGCCCTCGACTGGCCCCGAGCCGAAGTCGACCTCGACTCGACCGGCTTTGCGCACATTCCCGGGCTCATTTCGCGCGATGAGGCGCAGGGCATCGCCGCGCTCTACGCCTCGGAGGGGATCTTCAGAAGCCGTGTGGTCATGGGACGCCACGGCTTCGGCCGCGGCGAGTACAAGTACTTCGCGTATCCGCTTCCGGAGCTGGTCCAGAAGCTGCGAGCCGCTTTCTATCCGCGCCTGCGTCCGGTGGCAAACCGCTGGAACGAGACGCTGGGCCTCAAGACTCCCTTCCCCGAGGACTACAACGACTTCCTCCTCCGGTGTCACGCCGCCGGTCAGACCCGGCCCACGCCGCTGCTCCTCCAGTACGGCGAAGGCGACTACAACTGCCTGCACCAGGATCTTTACGGCGAACACGTGTTTCCGCTCCAGGTAGCCCTCCTGCTCTCCTCACCGGGGACCGACTTCGTCGGCGGGGAATTCGTTCTGACCGAGCAGCGACCGCGGATGCAGTCGCGAGCGGATGTCGTTCCCCTGCGACAGGGCGACGCGGTCATTTTCGCCGTCCATCATCGGCCGGTTCGAGGGACCCGGGGTTTCTATCGGGTGAACCTGCGGCACGGGGTGAGCCGGATCCGCGCCGGCCGCCGTCATACTCTGGGTGTGATCTTCCACGACGCGGCATGAAAGCCCGGAGCGTCACTGGTTCCCTGTTCGACGAGGCGGCGGCGCAAAGCCCTCGGTCACGGGAAATCCTCGCGGAGGGCGCGGTCATCCTGCGTGGCTTCGCGCTCGACCTCGAGAAGGAATTGGGGAAGGCGCTCGATCGCATCGTGACCGCCGCACCCTTCCGGCACATGATCACGCCGGGCGGCTTTCGAATGTCGGTGGCCATGACCAACTGCGGCGACCACGGCTGGATCACCGATCGGCGCGGCTATCGCTACTATCCCCTCGATCCTGATTCCGGAATGCCCTGGCCGAAGATGCCGGCGGTGTTCCTGGACCTCTCGGCCAGAGCGGCGACGGAAGCGGGTTACGCCGGTTTCGTGCCCGACGCCTGCCTCATCAACCGCTACGAGCCTGGCGCCCGGTTGTCGCTTCATCAGGACCGGGACGAGAAGGATTTCACGGCTCCCATCGTCTCGGTGTCGCTCGGCCTTCCCGCCACGTTCCTCTTCGGCGGCGACGATCGAAGGGATCGCCCGCGGCGCGTGACGGTCCGGCACGGCGATGTCGTGGTGTGGGGCGGCCCCTCGCGCCTGGCCTTCCACGGCATCGCTCCGCTCAAGGAGGGCGAACACGACGCAATGGGCCGGCAGCGGATCAACCTCACCCTGCGGCGGGCGCGATGAGGTTTCGTCGAATTTTCCAGATCTTTGTTTCGAGAGCAACAAACGGAGTGTGGCGGGGGGAGGCTCGCTTCTAGAGTCCCCAAATGGACATGGCAAAGACGAGTGAATCGAAACCGACGGCCACGGACCGGCAGATCGCCGCGGCCGCGACCGCGCTCGGTCGTTTCGGACGGGATGAGGATCGGTGGGCCGCGGTGGTGCATCGCGACGCGCGCGCCGACGGCGTTTTCTATTACTCGGTGCGCACCACCTGCGTGTACTGTCGCCCGTCCTGCGCCGCCCGCCTGGCGCGCCGGGAGAACGTGCGCTTCCATCCCACCACGGTCGATGCCGAGGCCGCGGGCTTTCGTCCGTGCCGGCGCTGCCGGCCGAACGAACCGCCCCTCGCCGCCCGTCGCGCCGAGGCCATCGCGAAGGCCTGCCGGCTCATCGAAGAAGCCGAGGAGTCTCCCGACTTCGACGCGGTGGCGGCGGAGGCGGGCATGAGCCGGTTCCACTTCCAGCGCGTGTTCCGAACCATCACCGGTCTTACCCCCAAGGCCTATGCCCTGGCCCATCGCGCGAGCCGGGTGCGCGAACAACTGAAGAGGAGCGCCACCGTGACCGATGCCATCTACGAAGCCGGCTTCAACTCGAACGGTCGCTTCTACGCGACCTCCGACCGGATGCTCGGCATGAAGCCGACGGATTTTCGCGAAGGCGGATCGAACACCCAGATCCGCTTCGCGATCGGCGAGACCTCGCTCGGCTCGGTCCTGGTGGCGGCGAGCGACAAGGGGGTTTGCGCGATCCTCTTCGGCGAGGAACCGGAGGCGCTGGTCGAGGACCTTCAGGCTCGATTCCCGAAGGCCCGTCTGGTGGGCGGCGATCGCGGCTTCGAGCGATGGGTGGCGAAGGTGGTGGGCTTCGTGGAGGCGCCGCGTCTGGGCCTCGACCTGCCGCTCGACATCCGCGGCACCGTGTTTCAGCGACGCGTCTGGAAGGCCCTGCAGGAGATTCCCATCGGTTCGACCGCGAGCTACTCGGAGGTCGCGAAGAAGCTCGGTGCGCCGGGAAGCGCGCGCGCGGTGGCCCAGGCCTGCGCCGCCAATCGCCTGGCCGTGGCCATTCCGTGCCATCGCGTGGTGCGAAACGACGGCGGTCTGTCGGGCTACCGGTGGGGCGTCGAGCGCAAGCGCGCGCTGCTTTCGCGAGAGGCTAAAGCCCGGCCTGCCGCTTGATGGTTTCGCCCATCGTCTTGAGCTGATTCGCCTGGGTCTCCAGGGCCTTCCCCTCCGTGGCGATGGTCATAAGGGCGGTGGAGTCGCCCTTCACCAGCGCGGCCTTGAGCCGCTCCAGCATGGCCACGGAGTCGCCGGAGAGGGTCAGGGCGAGCCGATGATGTTCGACGCAGGCGCGCGGCGGCTGGATTGACTGGAGTCGCTGCCGCTGCGCGCGCGCCTTGGCGAGGAGATCGTCGAAACCGGAGAAGTCGCCCGACGACACCGACTGCATCATCGAAGTCGCGAAGGCCTGGGGGTCGCCCGCGCCCATGTCCTCGATTCGATCGATCTGGTTGAAGTAGGCGGCGATCTGCGGCTGATCGGTGGGGGCAGGCACAGAAGCCTTGATGGGCGCGGAGGCCGGACCCGCGGTTGGCGCGGCGGCGAAAGCCGCCGTCGGGGCGATCTCTCGGCCCGGCGTCCAGGAACCGGTCGGTTCGGTGACCGGAACCGGTGTGTTGCCGGTCTCGGGGGCCGACGCGGCGGATGCCGGAGGCGGCGGCGCAGACTCCACCGGGGCGACGACCACCTCCGCGGGCGGGGCGGCGACGGTGACCACCGTGGGCTTCGCGGAGATCCGCCCCATCAGAAACGCGATGGCGAGAAGAGCGAGTCCGAGCGCGCTCGCGAGACCGATCACGAGCCGCTGCTGGCTTCGCTCCATGGATTCCTGGCCCGCGTCCGTTCCTAGGCGAACCGCTCGATCCACGAACGCAGTTGCGGGGGAGGCAGCGCGCCCACCACCCGGTCGACTTCCTTGCCGCCCTTGAACATCACGAGAGTCGGAATTCCCGACACCCGCAGCCCGGCGTGCGCCTGCGGATTCTCGTCCACGTTGAGCTTGGCGATCCGCACCTTGCCCATCATCTCGCCCGCGACCTCCTCGAGGGTGGGCGCGATCATCCGACAGGGGGCGCACCACGCGGCCCACAGGTCGACGAGTACCGGGCGAGGATGTCCCAGGA
The DNA here is from genome assembly GCA_044229175.1 of Vicinamibacteria bacterium. Taxonomy (GTDB): domain Bacteria; phylum Acidobacteriota; class Vicinamibacteria; order Fen-336; family JAGNNV01; genus JAGNNV01. The sequence continues at coordinate 96,066 of JBGATM010000005.1, forward strand.
CCTCGGCGGCGAAAGTCTCGTCGGTGACGGTCACCGGCGTCGCATCGAGGACGAGCGGCTTCCGGCAATGACCGCAAACGGGACTGAGGCCTTCGAGCACCCGATCCCGCCGCACCCGATTCGCCCCGCCGCAGGACGTGCAACCGACGACCGACGTCTTTACTTCCATCTCCAGATTGGCGTTCATGACATCGATAAGCCTAGTCCCGCCGGGTCGAAGGTCCCGAGCCCGCGCCCCCCGATTCACTCCGCCGGGATCTCTCCGCTATCTTGATCGCGGGAGTTTCATGTCCACAGCCCTCCGACTTCTGATCGTCGTCAGCATCGTCGCGGGCGCGGCCTGTGGGGTGCCTCAGGGCACCGGACCCTCGAGCCTGCCCGCCTCTTCATCCTCGCCCGCACCCGCGGTCACACCCACGCCCGCGCCCACGCCCACGCCGACTCCGGTTGGCACGCCCGCCCCGACCCCTGTCGCCACCCCCACGCCGAACCCGGGCCTGGCCTACAACCCGGATCTGAAGCGCGTCTTCGACAGCGACTGCATCGGCTGCCACAGCAATTCCGAACCCACCGCGGGCTACTCGCTGACCACCTACGGCGGCGTCATGAAGGACGTGCGGCCCGGAGATCCCAGCTGCACTCTGGTGAAGATCACGCGCCCCGACGATTCCATGTACGAGAAATTCTCCGGCGACCGCGCCGCCAAGGCGGCCATGGTCTACGACTGGGTCGTGAAATATGGAGCAGCCCAGAACCGTTGAGAGATCACCGAGAGAGGATCTCACCCGAGGCTCAAGCGCCCTTCGGGCGCGTGCGATGCGGCGTGAGATTTGACGCCGAGCGGAAGCGAGGCGCGCCGGAGTCAAGGCCTTCGAAGAAGGCCTTGAAGCTGCCGGCAACTCACCGAGAAGAAATCTCACCTGAGGCTCAAGCGCCCTTCGGGCGCTTGGAGCCGACGGTGAGATTTGAACTCACGACCTGCTGATTACGAATCAGCTGCTCTACCACTGAGCTACATCGGCGCGTCCACCTCGGAAGCGCGCTGAATCGAAGCGCTTGAGGGGCCGGAATCGTACCACGTCGACCCGCCCCATCGACCCCCCCCATCGGTCATCTTCCGAGCCTTCTCCCCGAGGAGCAGGGCGATATGCTCCGCCGCGATGACACCCGCGCAGGCGCGCTCGCTCAAGGCGGAGTTGGAAGCCATCTCGAAAGATGCTCGGGGCCTGACCGCGGGCATGGACGCGGCGGCTCTCCTGAGGAAGCCGGCGAGCGGAGGCTGGAGCGTCGCCGAGAATCTTCAGCACCTGGTGCTTACCGCGGACGCCATGCTCCCCTTGGTCGAACGCGCGGTCGAGAACCTGGAGAGGAGCGGCAAGAAGGCGAGCCGCGCGTCCGGCCTGGGACTCATGGGATGGCTGCTGGTCAAGGCCCTCGAACCGCCGCCTCGAATGAAGAGCAAGACCACGCAGCCGTTCGAGCCCCTGTCCGTCCGCGATCCCCTGACCCTGGCGGAACGCTTCATCGAAACGAACGCCCGGCTCGACGTCCTGATTTCCCGCGCGTCCGGTCTCGCCACCGGCTCGGTCAAGGTGGCATCGCCCTTCAATGCGAAGGTGAAGTACAACGTCTATGCCGCGCTGCGGATCGTGCTCGTCCACGCTCGCCGCCATCTATGGCAGGCCCGCGCAGCGAAGGCGGGAGCCTAGAACCGGAAGAGCCGGGTGAACTTCACCACGAAACTCCGGGTGGCGAGGGCCGGGATCGTCGAAGTGGACGTGGTGTCCCGCGCGTCGCCGTAGACCACGAACAGGTCGCTGCCCGGTCGGTACTCCCAACGAAAACGGACGTTGGTCGACACGCGATTGGTGGTCGAGTTGTACTGGGAAAGCCCGGACACGAGCATGCGCGGGGTGAGCGTCCAGTTGAGCCGGGCCGAAATCAGCTTGGCCGTGACCTTCCCGAACGGGGTGTCGAGCTGGTTGATTTGAATCTGGGGCTCGAGGGAGAGATGGCGGTTGATCTCGATCCGCCCCTGGCTGAACTGATACTCGGTGCGGGTCCCGCCGTAGAAACCGCCATGCAGGAACCCGATGGATCCGGAGATCTTTCGCTGTACACCCATCTGATACCGGACTTCGAAGTTGTTGAAGTTGTAGGAACCGACCGGAACCTCTAGGTCTCCCGCGACCTCGAACGGTGTGAGCACGTCCTCCCGGTTGTTCCTGAACTCGAAGGACAACTGGTCCCCGTTCTGGAATTCCGTCTCGGAACGAGCTTCGATCCGCTGGGTTTCGAAGGCCCCTGTCGATGAGGTGTTCACCCTCTCCACGTTCGCGATCCAGGAGAATTTCCGGACGCTCCGCAGGGAGTCGCGCTTCGGTCGGGGGGAGAAGCGGGCGCGGACCAGGTTCCGATCCGTGTTCGGGCGAGGCACGAAACCGATCTCGGGAAGGAAGTTCTCCTCGCTGGTCACATGGTCCGCCTCGAGGCCGTAGCGGTCCGCGTTCCACTCGAATCGCCCCTGGTAGAAGAGGTTGCTCCCGGAGAAGGCGGGGCCGGTGTCGCTGAGCGCCGCGACTCCGGTGATCTTGACCGTCGACTTGAGCGCGAGATTCAGGTCGCCTCCGTAGACCAGATTTCCGGGCGCGCCGCTGCTGTCGTCGCGTCGCGTCGCGATAACCCCCAGGTTGCTTCGTTTCAGGATGTTTCTCTTGACCCGAAGGACGGTGAAGTCGGTATGGTCGACCTTGGTGACTTCATCGTGGCCGGTTCGCATCTGCAGGCCGCCGAAGCTCCACTCCGAAGCCTTGCCCGTCAATCGGCCGCCCACCTGGATGGGCACCAGGACATCGTCGGTGATTCCGATGCGCCGGCTGAAGAAGATGATCGGAGCCTGGCTGCCTCCGAATTGCCCGCCGGGGCCGCCCCCGCCTCCGCCCTGGTTCCCCATCGCGAAAAGGCCCTGCCCTTCGAGGAAAAACTCGCGCTTCTCGGGATAGAAGATGTTGGACCTTCCGAGGTTCACCTGCTGCAGGTCGTCCTCCACCTGAGCGAAGTCGGTGTTGTACGTGAAGTCGGCGACGAGCGCGCTGCTCACCGTCAGCTTGGCGTCGAAACCGACCTCGCCGGTCAGATCGTTCGGATCTTCGAGCGCCTTGTCGGTCGCGATGCCGCCCGTGGCATAGGGCTTCATTTCAAAGGCCCGGGAGTTCTTGGGAGTGGCGAGGCCGGTCAGGTCGGCGGCGGAGGACACCTTCTGGATCCCGCGACGGCCAAAAGACGCGGGAATGGCGGTCAGATAGGAGGTTTCGTTCTTCCAGCGAACGCGGCGGCGCAGGTTGATGCCCCAGGGCCCCACGGAGTCGTAGCGCAGCGACTTGAAGGGAATCGCGAATTCCACCGTCCAGCCGTTCTCGTCTTCGAGAGGCTTCGCCTCCCAGACGGTATTCCAGTCGCGATTGGTGTTTCCCTCGTCGGTCACGATGCCGTCGAAGAGACCTCCGAGGGGTGTGGTGTAGAAGAGGTAGCCGTTCCGCTTGTCGTGGAAGGTATCGAGAATGACCGCGAAATTGTCGTTATCGAAGAGATTGAAGTGGTCTCTCCGCAACTCGTTCGCCACCCGCCGCTCCGGGTGCGAATCGGTGCAGCGGGCGGCCACGTAGATGTTTTTGTCGTCGAAGAAGACCCACGCTTCGGTCTTCTCGGTGGCGGGCTCGCCTTCCTTCGGTTCCTGCTGAATGAAGTCGGAAGCGGGCTGGAAACGCGTGTAGATCGCTTCGTCGAGCCGGCCGTCGACCCTCAGGACTTCCGTCCCGAGAGGAATCGCAACCAGGGAGACCGTCTCCCCGTCGCGAGTCAGGGTTTGTCGCGCGCTTGGAGCCGCGGGCTGGGCCGACGCCGCCGCCGCGAAGAAGAGAATCGCGCAGGCCATGGGCGGACGCCGGACCGGAGAACACGAGAAGGAGGCCATGGGGGGAGGGGACGAGCGACCGGCAGGGCTCTAGCTCCAGCCGAGCTTGTCCGCCGCTTCCGAGGCCAGAGATTCAAAGAAGCGCTCGATGTCCTCACGGATGGCCGCGGGCACTTCTTTCTTGCCGGCCGCGAGCTGGACGCCAACCACGAGATGGTGCGCGTCCATCACCACCACCGCGTCGAAGGTGGAGGCGACGCGTGCGTAGTCCTCAAGCGCGAGAGCCGCATCCTGGCCGAGTTTCGCGGGTTTCCTGAATCGAACCCGGACGTCGCTCATGGATGCCGCCTGGAAAAGTCACGCCTACTTCTTGTAGTGCGCGGCGTTCAGCTCGGTGTAGTTCTTCCAGTTGTCGGGAAGCTCGTCCTGCGGAAATATGGCCTGGACCGGGCACACGGGCACGCAGGCGCCGCAGTCGATGCAGGAGTCGGGGTCGATATACAGCATCGTGGAAGCGGCGTATTCGGGCGAGTCCTTCTTGGGGTGGATACAGTCGACGGGGCACACCTCGACGCACGCGGTGTCTTTGGTTCCAATGCAGGGCTCGGCGATCACGTAGGTCATGGGATTCCCTTGTCTCTCCTCGAGGAAGTGCGGCGCCTGAAAGTCTATCAAGAGCTAAGCTGCTCCGGAGCGAGGCATGACCGACACCCCGAAGTCCCGCCGTATCTCGCGGCCGCGCATCATCCTGATGATTGCGATCGACGTGGTCGCGGTGGCCATGGCCGTCGCGCTCTACCTGTGGCTGCTGCCTCGCGATCCCGACGCCGCGGTCCTGGGGGCGGTTTCACCGCTCGTCTTCGGAGCCTTCTTCAATCTGGTCATCGCCCTGGTTTCACTGAAGCCCTAGGAGTTCGCCGCCGTTCATCGTGGTCGGCGAAGGTCCAGGCGAGGATGCGGCTGCGCTTCTGGCCCTGGGCCATCTCCAGGGTCTTGACCTCCCGGGCGCCGACCTGCTGCAGGGCCCGATGGAAACGGGGGAGATGCGCGCTCTTCGAAACCAGGGTGGTGAACCACCCGCACTGCCCGCGAAACCCGAGACTTTGCTCGATCATCCGGCGCACGAACCCGAGCTCTCCTCCCGCACACCACAATTCGCCGGCTTGCCCCCCGAAGTTCCTGTCCTTCGCCCCGGATCTTCCGGCGCCGAGATTCCGGCGTTTTCGGAGGTTGCCGGCCAAAGCCTCCGCGGCCGAGGCGTGGAAGGGCGGATTACACATCGACGCATCGAAGAACTCGCCGGGCCGGATCACCCCTTCGAAGCAGTCCATTGCTGAAGGCTGCAACCGACACTCGATCACCGAGGCGACCGCGGGATTTCGGGCGACGAGCTTCCCGGCCCAGCGCAGCGCGACCGGATCCGTTTCGGAGCCCACGAACCGCCAGCCGTACTCGCTGGCGCCGACCAGCGGGTAGATGGCGTTTGCTCCCATGCCCACGTCGAGGACCGCGGTCGAGGGACCGCGGGGAATCGCCCCCCCTCTCGTCCCGGCGAGCAGATCGGCGAGGTAATGAATGTAGTCGCTGCGTCCGGGAACCGGCGGGCAGAGGTAACCGGACGGAATGTCCCACTCGCCGAGCCCGTAGGCGTCCTTGAGCAGGGCCTGGTTGAGGGCCTTCACCGCCCCCGGGTTCGCGTAATCGATGGAAGGGTCTCCGTACGGATTGCGCCCCACGAAGGCCGCAAGCGCCTGGCTTTGAGCAGCCAGGTGTTCGAAATCGTAGCCGCCGCGAAACCGGTTTCGCGGATGCATCCCTTCCTTGGTCGCGGTTCCGATCACGAGAGTTCGCCGGATCGCCGGCCGCCAAGGGTGGAACGGCGACTATCAAGCGTTGTTTCAGCGTCTTCTGGTCTTTTCACTCAGGCCTTAACGGAGTTTATGGCCCAAAAAGATTCAAAGCGCTTGATTGCCCGAGCTTCGCGCACATAGAATCGGGTACTTATTCGTATGGCGCAACTTTTCCCGAAGCAGGCCAACGGTCTATCTCAAGCGAGCATCGCTGCCGGCGCGGCCATAGGCGGCAGCGTGCTTCTCGCTCTGTTTCTGCTCGCGCGCTCGGGCTACGCGACCGGCGAAGGAACCCCTTACGACCAGAAGGTTCCCTTCTCGCACAACCATCACACCACCGGCGTCGGCATCGACTGCCGGTACTGCCACACGACGGCCGAGACGCAGTCGTTCGCGGGCATCCCGCCGCTCAAGACCTGCATGAACTGCCACTCGATGATCTGGAGCGAGTCGCCCATGCTCGAACCGGTGCGCGAGAGCTACCGCACCGGCCGTTCTCTCGAATGGCGCAAGGTGAACGACCTTCCCGACTTCGCGTACTTCAACCATTCGGCTCATGTGAACAAGGGCGTGGGCTGCACCACGTGCCACGGCCAGATCGGTGAAATGCCCCTCGTCTACCAGGCCCAGTCCCTACAGATGCAATGGTGCCTGAACTGCCACCGGAACCCCGAGCAGTTCCTCCGTCCCAAGTCGGAGGTGTTCGCGCCCGTCTGGAATCCTCCGGCGAACCAGCTTGAAGTGGGCGCGAAGCTTCGCGCCGATTACAAGGCCAACCCCCGCGTTTCCTGCTCCACTTGTCATCGCTAGGTCTAGAACGGAACTCATGAGCGACGACGTTCACATCCCGATTTCGCAAGTGACCCGCGTATCGAAGGGCGCCTCCGGGGCGAAGCCCCGGTTCTGGCGCAGCCTCGACGAACTGACCGATTCCGAAGACATCAAGGTCTGGCTGCACCGCGAGTTCCCGGAGAAGGCCTCCGAGTTCACCGACCCTGAAGGGCGCCGCCAGTTTCTCCAGTTGATGGGCGCCTCCGTGGCGCTCGCCGGTCTCTCCTCCGCCTGCACTCGACAGCCCGCCGAGGCGATCGTGCCCTACGCGAAGGCGCCCGAGGTGTTCATCCCCGGGAAGCCCGTCTACTTCGCCACCGTGCTCTCCACCGACGGCGCCGCGCAGGGCGTGCTGGTCGAGAGCCACATGGGCCGTCCGACCAAGATCGAGGGAAACCCCGATCATCCGGGCAGCCTCGGCTCCACCGATCATTTCGCCCAGGCCGAGATTTTGAACCTCTACGATCCGGATCGCTCGAAGAGCCTCACCTACCGCACGGAGCCGCGCGCCTGGGCCGACTTCATCGCCTCGATCCGTCCCGTGCTCGATGCCCAGAAGGCCCTCAAGGGTGACGGTCTGCGCCTCCTCACCACCACCGTCACCTCGCCCACCCTCGGCGCGCAGATCACCGAGCTCCTGAAGCAGTATCCGATGGCGAAGTGGCACGTGCACGATCCCATCGCGCGCCGCAACGCCATGGACGGCGCCCGCGCCGCCTTCGGCAAGGCTCTCCAGCCCGTCTACAACTTCGCCGAGGCCGACGTCATTATTTCGCTCGAAGCCGACTTCCTCGGCATCGGCGGCGACAAGGTTGCCAATGCCCGGGCCTTCACCGCTCGCCGCGCCGTGGATGGGACCGGCGCGGACATGAATCGCCTTTACATGGCCGAGAGTTCGATCTCTCTCACCGGCGCTTCCGCCGATCACCGCATGGCCGTCCGCGCCGCCGAGGTCGAGGGCATCGCCCGCGAGCTCGCCGCCGAACTCGGCCTCGCCGTCGAGAAGGGCGCCCTGCCCGCGTCCGAGATGGCGAAGAACATCGTCGCGGCCATGATCAAGGATGCGAAGGCCCGCCCCACGAAGACGCTCGTGATGGTGGGGGAGTCGCAGCCCGCCTTCGTTCATGCGCTCGGTTACGCCATCAACGAGAAGCTCGGCAGCCTCGGCACCGCCCTCACCCTCACCGAGCCGGTCGAGGTAAATCCCCCTTCCGCCGAGAACTCCATCGAGGCTCTCGCCGCCGACATGGCCGCGGGCAAGGTCTCCGCTCTCTTCATCCTCGGCGGCAACCCGGTGGCCACCGCCACTCCCGACAGCGGCTTCGCCGCCGCCCTCATGGACCCGGCGAAGGTGGCGCTCAAGGTGCGCCTCGGCCTGTTCGACGACGAGACTTCCGAGTACTGCCACTGGCAGATCCCCGAAGCCCACGCCCTCGAAGCCTGGAGCGACGCCCGCGCTTTCGACGGCACGCTTTCCGTCCAGCAGCCTCTCATCGCTCCTCTTTATGACGGCAAGAGCGCGCACGAGCTGGTGCAAGCACTCCTCGGCGATTCCACCACCACCGGTTACGAGATCATCCAGACCGCCTGGAAGGCGCGCGTCGGCGCCACCCCGGCCTTCGACAAGAGCTGGCGAAAGATCGTCCACGACGGCCTCCTTCCCGCCTCCGCGTTTCCCCCCGTGGCCGCGAAGACCGTGGCCGGGGCCTGGATGCAGGCGAAGCCCGCGTCGAATCAGGGCGATCTCGATGTCGCGTTCCGGCTCGATCCCAACATCCTCGATGGCCGCTACGCCAACAACGGCTGGATGCAGGAGCTGCCCAAGCCCCTCACCAAGCTCACCTGGGACAACGCGGCCCTGGTGTCGCCGAAGACCGCGAAGCGCTTCTCCATCCCCGAGCCCGAAGGCACGGCGCGCGGCTCCTTCGTCGATCGCGTGAGCCTGAAGGTGGGCGGCAACTCGGTTTCGATCCCGACCTGGGTGGTGCCCGGTCATCCCGACGACACGGTCACGGTCTACCTGGGCGCGGGCCGAAAGCGCTCCGGGCGGGTCGGTCAGGGTGTCGGCGTCGATGTCCAGCCTCTGCGCACCGCGTCCTCCCCGTGGTCGCGCTCCGGCGGTTCGATGGTCAAAGAGAACGTCCGTTACGCCATGGGCTGCACCCAGGACCACTGGAAGATGGAAGACGCTTCCGAGCGCCACCTCCTGAGGACCGGAAGCTTCGAAGAGTTCAAGGCCAATCCCGGATTCGCCCAGCATCCCGGCGAGCCCACCCACGTGGGTTCGATGTATCCCGAGCACCCCTACAACGGGAACAAGTGGGGTATGTCGATCGACCTGTCCGCCTGCATCGGCTGCAATGCCTGCGTCACCGCCTGCCAGAGCGAGAACAACATCGCGGTGGTCGGCAAGGAACAGATCATGCGCGGCCGCGAAATGCAGTGGCTGCGCATCGACCGCTACTACGAAGGCGAGTCGGAAGCGCCCGCGGTGCACCACCAGCCCGTCCCCTGCATGCAGTGCGAGAACGCGAGCTGCGAGGTGGTCTGCCCGGTGGCCGCCACCACCCACAGCGACGAAGGCCTCAACGACATGGTGTACAACCGCTGCGTGGGCACGCGGTACTGCTCCAACAACTGCGCCTACAAGGTCCGCCGGTTCAACTTCTTCCTGTATTCCGACTGGGATACCGAGAGCCTCAAGCTTCAGAAGAACCCCGATGTCACGGTGCGAAGCCGCGGCGTCATGGAGAAGTGCACGTACTGCGTCCAGCGCATCAACGCGGCGCGGATCACCTCGAAGAACGAAGGCCGGGACATCGCCGAGGGCGAGATCAAGACCGCCTGCCAGCAGGTGTGCCCGACCCAGGCCATCGTGTTCGGCGACCTCAACAAGGCCGACTCCGCGGTTTCGAGGAAGAAGGCGAGCCCGCGCAACTACGTGCTCCTGAGCGAACTGAACACCCGTCCACGCACGAGCTACCTGGCCTCGGTCCGGAACCCCAACCCCGAACTCCAAGCCGCCGCGCCCTCGGGCCAGGAGGGTGAAGCCCATCATGGATAGCGGCCACTCAACCGCCGGGACTCCTCCGATGGATCCCAAGTACATCCCGCTGCCTCTCGTCGCCCCGGGTCATACCAACGACTCGGTCACCGAGAAGATTTCGCACATGACCATGGAGAAGGAGACGCCCCGCGCGTGGTGGCTCTCCCTGCTCATCGCCCTCTCCATGGCCGGCGGTCTCGGCGTCGCCATCCTCGGCCTGCTCTTCGTCGGTATCGGGCTCTGGGGCCCGAACGTCCCCGTGGGCTGGGGAATGGACATCATCAACTTCGTCTGGTGGATCGGCATCGGCCACGCGGGCACCCTGATCTCGGCCATCCTGCTCCTGTTCAAGCAGAAGTGGCGCAACTCGATCAACCGGTTCGCGGAAGCCATGACCCTGTGCGCGGTGCTGTGCGCGCTGCAATACCCGCTGTTCCACACCGGGCGTCCCTGGCTCGCCTTCTACTGGCTGCTGCCCTATCCCAACACCATGGGACTCTGGCCGAACTTCCGCTCCCCGCTGATCTGGGACGTGTTCGCGGTGTCCACCTACGGAACCGTCTCTCTCCTCTTCTGGTACGTGGGCCTGATTCCCGACCTCGGCACCCTGCGCGATCGGGCGAAGAATCCCATCGCCAAGGTCCTCTATGGCATGGGGGCCATGGGATGGCGCAATTCGGCGCGCCACTGGTCGAACTACGAGAAGGCCTATCTGCTCCTGGCCGGCCTCTCCACCCCCCTCGTGCTCTCCGTCCACTCGGTGGTGAGCTTCGACTTCGCGGTTTCGCTGATCCCCGGCTGGCACACCACCATCTTCCCGCCCTACTTCGTCGCGGGCGCCGTGTTCGCCGGCTTCGCCATGGTGTTGAACCTGGCCATTCCCCTGCGGTGGCTCTATCGGCTGGAAGACGTGATCACCATGCGCCACCTGGAGAACATGGGCAAGGTCATGCTCGCCACCGGGCTCATCGTGAACTACGGCTACTTCATGGAAATCTTCATGGCCTGGTACTCCGGCGACTTCTTCGAGCGCTACATGATGAAGAACCGGGTGTTCGGACCCTATGGCTGGTCGTACTGGGCCCTCATCGTCTGCAACGTCATTGCGCCCAACACCCTGTGGTGGAAGAAGGCGCGCACCAGCACGGTCTGGCTCTTCATCGTTTCGCTCTTCGTGGGCGTGGGCATGTGGCTGGAGCGGTTCGTCATCATCGTGACTTCGCTCTACCGTGACTACATGCCGTCGTCCTGGGGCTATTACAAGGCCACGGTCTTCGACTGGATGTTCTTCGTGGGCACGGGCGGCCTCTTCCTCACCCTGATGCTCCTCTTCATCCGGTTCCTGCCTGCCATTCCCATGTCCGAAGTGAAGATGATCCTGCCGGGCGCCGAAGGGAGGGCCAAGCGGTGAGCGACTCCGGTTACACCCCTTCCCGCCTGCTACACGACCTCAAGGAGCTGAAGTCGTGGGCCCAGACTCCCGCCCCGACGGGCGTCTATGGCCTCATGGCCGAGTTCGCCAACCCGGACGATCTGGTCACGGCGGCGCGTCAGGTTCGAGTCGCCGGCTACCGGAAAGTGGATGGCTATTCGCCCTATCCGATGGAATCGCTCATCCACGAACTCGACCAGCATCACTCCTGGGTGCCGACCATCGTTCTGGGCGGCGGACTCACCGGCTTTCTCGCGGGCTACGGCCTCGAGTACTGGTCCTCGGTCATCGAGTATCCGATGAACATCGGCGGGAGGCCGTTCCACTCCTGGGTTTCCTTCATCCCCCCCGCCTTCGAGACCACCATTCTGTTCGCCTCCTTCGGCGCGGTCTTCGGCATGCTGGCCCTGAACGGATTCCCCAGGCCCTACCACCCGGTTTTCAATATCGAGGAATTCGCGAAGAGCGCGTCCAACGACAAGTTCTATCTGGTCATCGAGGCCGCCGACCCGAAATTCGACGCCAGCAAGACCGCCGAATTCCTGAAATCCCTCAGCGCCACTTTTGTCAAGGAGATCCCCGCGTGACCCGATCCTCCTTCCTGGCGCTGGCTTCCTGTGTGGTGCTCCTCGGCGCCGCGTGCCGCCAGGACATGCACGATCAGCCCAAGGCGAAGCCCCAGAGCAAGTCGAACTTCTTCGTCGACGGCCGCACCGGGCGCCTTCCCGTCGAAGGCACGGTCGCGCGCGGCGATCTCCGGGAGGACGACCACCTCTATCGCGGCAGGGTGGACGGCGTCTTCGCCACCACCTTCCCCTTCAAGATCGACGCCGCGATCATGGAGCGGGGACGCGAGCGCTACAACATCTACTGCACTCCGTGCCACGGACAGACGGGCGTCGGCAACGGCATGGTGGTCCAGCGCGGCTTCAAGGTTCCCGCGGCGAATCATCACATCGAGCGGCTGCGTCTGGCCCCGGTCGGCTACTGGTTCGATGTCATCACCAACGGCTTCGGCGTGATGTTCGGCTACGCCGCGCAGATCCCGGTCAAGGACCGGTGGGCGATCATCGCCTACGTCCGAGCCCTCCAGCTCTCCCGTAACGCCACCATCGACGACATCCCCGAGGCCGATCGCGAGGCTGTCCTTTCCGGTCGCAAGGTGCCGGCGGGCGAAGGTCTGCACGTGGCTCCGCCTCCTGGTGAAGGCGGCCACATCGCCCCGGCCGCGGAGACGAAGCCGTCGGCCGAATCCGCCCCCAAGAACCCGGAGGCCAGGCACTGATGTCCGCCCACGAAGCCGTGGTCACGTCCGAGCCCGTGGCCCCCGCCTCTTCCGCGCCGGCTCCGGTGGTTTCCCTCCGCCGGATCGCCGGCCTCGTGGCCGTCGCGGGGGCGGCGGCCAGCCTCGTCGGCTACTCCAACCCGCAGCAGCTTCTGCAGAGCTATCTGCCCGCTTTCCTCCTGTGGTTCGGCGTCGGCATCGGGTGCCTCTCGATGCTGATGATCCAGCATCAGTCGGGCGGTCACTGGGGCATCCTCCTTCGCCGGTTGTTCGAGGCGGGGGCGCGCACCCTCTACTTCGCCCCCCTCTTCTTCCTGCCCATCCTGCTCGGAATGAAGTACCTCTTCCCGTGGGCCAGTCCCGAGCTCGGGAACCTCGATGTCCGGGGACTCGGAGAGATCATCGAGAAGAAGGGGGCGTACCTCAACGTGCCCTTCTTCATGGCCCGGGCCGCGTTCTACTTCGTCTTCTGGGCCCTGATGGCTCGCGCCCTCACCGCGTATTCCTGGAAGTACGACGAAACCGGCGACCGCGAATACGCGGAGAAGATGCGCCGCATGTCGGGCTGGGGGCTTCTGGCCCAGGCCCTGGTGATCACCTTCGCCGGAGTCGACTGGGGCATGTCGCTCGATCCCCACTGGTTCTCCACCATCTGGGGCATTCTCTTCATGGTGGGCCAGGCCCTTTCCGCCTGGTGCGTGTGCATCATGCTGGTCTCCCGCCTCTACACGCATGCCCCCCTCAACCGGGTGGCCTCCTCCACGCTGTTTCACGATCTCGGAAAGTTCCTCTTCGCCTTCGTGATGCTGTGGGGCTACGTGAACCTCTCGCAGTTCCTGATCATCTGGTCGGGCAACCTGCCCGAGGAGAACATCTGGTACCTGGATCGGTCGAAGGGCGGGTGGCGCCAGTTGACCTACCTCCTCGTGGGCCTTCATTTCTTCCTCCCCTTCTTTACCCTCCTGTCCGCCGGTCTCAAGAAGAACGCGAGCCGCCTGGCCGTGGTGGCGGGCCTGCTCTTCGCCCTGCGCTATGTCGACCTGTTCTGGAACATCGCTCCCATCTTCAAACACGAGCACTTCTCCGTGCATCCCCTCGACCTGCTGATGCCGGTGGCGGTGGGAGGAGCCTGGCTCTACCTGTTCGCGCGTCAGCTCGAAAGGGCGCCGCTGCTCGTGAAGCACGATCCCCAGGTCCATGAGATGGAGGAGCTCGCCGCCCATGCACACTGAGCCCTCCAAGCCCGCGAACAATCCGGAGATCCGGTACGAGAAGACGGACGCCCACGTCCGACCGCTCTACCAGTTCCTGTTCTGGATTTCCGTGATCACCATCCTGACCGCGGTGATCGCCATGGTCATCGTGCGCGGTCTCGAGTCCTGGCGCGACAAGGCCTCCACGCTCCCGACCATGGCCGAGAAACCGTCGCAGACCTGGATGGGCCAGCCGCCCCCGGCTCCCCGGCTCCAGATCCAGGAGCCGAAGGACCTCGCGGCCTTCCGCAAGGAAGAGCAGGAGATTCTCACGAGCTACGGCATCGTCGACCGGGACAAGGGCATCTACCGGATCCCCATCGAGGAAGCCATGAAGCTCACCCTGGAGCGCGGTCTTCCCACCGCGGGCGACCCCGTCGCCTCGCCGGCCGCCCCGAAGGCGCCCGCGTCCAACCGGCCGGCCAAGGAAACCGCAAAGGCCCAGCGCCCGTGAAGTGTTTCCTCCTCGCGTCGCTCCTGCTCCTCGCCGCCCTCGGGGCCGAGGCGCAGCAGGCGGGCTTCACCCGGCCCTACGGCCCGGTTCAGCCGGCGTCTCAGCGTCTGCAGACCGAGGTCGGCTACGAGCCGAAGCTCGGCCAGTCGCTCCCTCTCGACGCCATGGTCACCGACGAGACCGGCGCCAGCATTCCCTTGAGCACCTACTTTGCCGGCGCGTCCGCCAAGCAGCCGGTGCTGATGATCTTCTACTACCAGTCCTGCCCGATGCTGTGCTCGCTCCAGCTCGAGAGCGTGGTGGCCTCCCTCAAGGGCACCAAGTTCATCGTGGGCCGCGACTTCACCTTCCTGGCCCTGTCGATGGACCCGAACGACACCCCGAACGGCTCGGTCAAGGCCAAGCGCAAGATCACCAACGCGTACGGGCAGTCGGGGAGCGAGACAGGCTTCCACTTCCTTACCGGTACCGCCGAGGAGATCAAGAAGATCACCGCGGCCGCCGGATATCGCTACTACTACGACGAGGAATCGAAACAGTGGGCCCACGCCACCGGCGTGCTCCTCATGGCTCCCGACGGTCGCATGGCCCGTTTCCTTCCCGGCGTCGAGCCCTTCCCGCGCGATCTTCAATTCGGTCTCATCGAGGCTTCCGAGGGCCGGATCGGCACCATCGTCGACCGCGCCGTGCTCTACTGCTACCAGTACAACGAAGCCAGCGGACGGTATGGCGCCGCCATCATGCGCACACTGCGTCTTTCCGCGGTCGGCACCATGATCGTCCTCGCCGCCTTCGTCGTCTTCAGTCTTCGCCGCGAGCGCAAAGCGGCTTCATCCCACACCCCCGCCTGAGGCCGAACCAGAAACAGTCCCATGGGCTCCTCCTTCCCTCCGCTCCTCCCGCCCCAAGCGTCAACCGTCGCGGTTGAGGTCGATGCGCTCTACGCGCTTCTCGTGTCGATCACCGCCTTCTTCACCCTCCTGGTGGTGGGCCTGTTCCTCTATTTCGGCCTCAAGTACGCGCGCAAGAGCGAGGCCGATCGACCCATCCAGGTCCATCCTCCCGCGTGGCTCGAAATCGCGTGGAGCGTGATCCCCCTCCTTATCTGCCTCGTCCTCTTCGTGTGGGGCGTCCAGCTCTACTTCAAGATCTACACCCCCCCCAAGGACGCCATCACCATTCACGTGGTGGGCAAGCGGTGGATGTGGAAGGTCCAGCACATGAGCGGGGCCCGGGAGATCAACGAGATGCATGTTCCCGTGGGAGTGCCCGTCCGGCTGCTCATCACTTCGGAGGACGTCATCCACGCGGTTTCCATCCCGGCCTTCCGCATCAAGCGCGACGCCATTCCCGGGACCATGACCACCACCTGGTTCAACGCCACCAAGGTGGGCGAGTATCACCTCTTCTGCGCGGAGTACTGCGGCGCCAACCACTCGAAGATGGGCGGAACCGTCTACGTCATGGAGAAGGACGCCTATCAGCGCTGGCTCTCCGGCCCCAACGCGGGCCTGGCGCCCGCGGTGCAGGGCGCGCGTCTGTTCGAAGAGATGAACTGCATCTCCTGCCACCGCAACGGGCCCACTCAGCGCGGCCCCGTGCTCGAGGGTCTTTACGGCAAGACCGTCAACCTCAAGGGCGGGGGTACTACGACCGCCGACGACGCCTACATCCGCGAGTCGATCACGAACCCCACCGCGAAGGTCGTGGAGGGCTTCGAGCCGCTCATGCCCGTGTATCTGAGCCAGCTCTCCGAGGAGCAGGTGAACGCTTTGCTCACCTACGTTCGCGACACCCTCGGGAAGGCGGAGCGGCCCAAGGACGCGCCCCCGGCGGGACCAGCCGCCCCTGGGGCCTCCACCACCAGCGCGTCACCCAAGGCGAGCGAAAGCAAGGGACGCTAAGAACATCATGAGCACGCCGAATCACGCCGCCGCGCATCACGAGGAAGAGAATTACCTCACCCACGACACCTCCATCCAGTCGTGGCTGCTCACCCGGGACCACAAGAGGATCGCCCTCCTCTATTTCCTGTCCGTTACCCTCTTCTTCACCATCGGCGGCCTGTTCGCCTCTCTCGTCCGCATCGAACTGCTCACCCCCGCGGGCGACTTCATGAGCTCGGAGATGTACAACCAGGCCTTCACGTCGCACGGCGTGATGATGATCTTCTTCTTCCTGATCCCCGCGGTTCCCGCCGTCCTCGGAAACTTCCTCATCCCCCTCATGATCGGGGCCAAGGACCTGGCCCTGCCGCGCATCAACCTCGCGAGCTGGTACATCTTCATCATCGGCGCGTCCCTCGCGGTGTTCGCGGTTCTGACCGGCGGCCTCGACACCGGCTGGACTCTCTACCCGCCCTACTCCTCGGCCTACTCCCAGTCGCGGGTGACCATCGCGGTGGCCGGCGTGTTCATCGCGGGCTTCGCCTCCATTCTCACCGGCGTCAATTTCATCGCCACCGTGCACCGCATGCGCGCGCCCGGCCTCACCTGGTTCCGCCTGCCCCTGTTCGTGTGGGCCCACTACGCGACCTCGCTGGTCATGGTTCTCGGCACGCCCGTGGTCGCCATCACCCTCTTCCTCCTCGGCCTCGAGCGCACCCTGGGCTTCGGCTTCTTCGATCCGGCCAAGGGCGGGGACCCCGTGCTCTTCCAGCACCTGTTCTGGTTCTACTCGCACCCCGCGGTCTACATCATGATCCTGCCCGCGATGGGCGTGATCTCCGAGATCATCTCCACCTTCTCGCGGCAGAAGCTGTTCGGTTACAGCTTCGTGGCCATGTCGTCCCTTGCCATCGCCATCCTCGGCTTCCTGGTCTGGGGACATCACATGTTCACCACCAGCCAGTCGGCCTACACCGGCATCCTGTTCTCGGCCCTCACCTTCCTGGTCGCCATCCCCTCCGCGATCAAGGCCTTCAACTGGACGGCGACCCTGTACAAGGGCTCGGTCTCGTGGGAGACCCCGATGCTGTTCGCGTTCGGCTTCATGGGCCTGTTCCTCATCGGCGGCCTCACCGGCCTGTTCCTCGCCACCATGGGCATGGACATCCACCTCCAGGACACCTACTTCGTGGTCGCGCACTTCCACTACGTCATGGTCGGCGGCGGCGTCATGGGCTACATGGGCGGCATCCACTTCTGGTGGCCGAAGATCACGGGGAAGATGTACTCGAACTTCTGGTCGAAGCTCTCGGCCCTGTTCATCTTCGCCGGCTTCAACTTCACCTTCTTCCCCCAGTTCATCCTGGGCTTCATGGGCATGCCCCGCCGCTACCACTCCTACCCCGAAGAGTGGCAGGTCCTGAACGTCATGTCGACCGTCGGCGCTTCCATCCTGGCCATCGGCTACGTTCTGCCCGCGATCTACCTGACCTACAGCCTGTTCAAGGGCCAGAAGGCTCCGGCGAACCCGTGGGGCGCCACCGGCCTCGAGTGGCAGACCTCCTCGCCGCCCCCGCCCCACAACTTCCATGAGACGCCCACGGTGACCACCGAGGCGTACGACTACCAGTCGCTGCCGCTTTCCGCGACCCCCGAGAAGGGAGCGAGCCATGTCTAGCCTGGCTTCGTCTCTCCAGCACCACTTCGCCGACTTCAAGCAGCAGAAGGAGTCGGTCGTCCTCGGGATGTGGTCGTTCCTGGTCCAGGAAGTGATGTTCTTCGGCGGCCTCTTCGCCACCTACACCGTGTTCCGGTCGCAGTACTCGCACGCCTTCGCCGAGGCGAGCGGCCTGCTGAACGTGAACCTCGGCGGCATCAACACCATCGTCCTCATCTGCTCGTCCCTGACCATGGCCATGGCCGTCCACGCCGCGTCCAAGGGCAACCGCGGCGGCATCGCGTTCTGGCTCGTCCTCACCATCCTCTTCGGAAGCGTCTTCCTCGGGGTCAAGGTGGTGGAGTACAAGGAGAAGTGGGACCACGGTCTGATCCCGGGAATCCACGACGAGGGCCTGAGGTTCGACCATGAGACGCATCAGCCGAGGCCCACGGGTTTCTGGCTCTACTTCGCGCTCTACTTCGCCATGACCGGCCTGCACGCCATCCACATGATCATCGGCATTCCCATCCTCGCCACCCTGGCCATCAACGGCCTGCGCGGCAAGTACGGCCCGGAGTACTACACCCCGGTGGAGATGACCGGCCTGTACTGGCATTTCGTCGACATCGTCTGGATCTTCCTCTTCCCCCTGCTGTATCTCATCGGAGCCCACGGAGCCCATTGATGGACGCCACCACCCACCACGAAGAGCATCACGGTCCCACCGTGAAGATGTATTTCGCGATCTTCTTCGCGCTCGCCGTCCTGACCGTGGCCACCGTCCTCGCCGCCAAGGTCGACTTTTCCCTCGTCCTCCACAACGAGAGCGTGGGGGGCCTGGTGAACAACGCGGTGGCCCTCGGCATCGCCATCACCAAGGCCTCCCTGGTCGTTCTCTTCTTCATGCACGTGAAGTACGAGAGCAAACTCGTGGGCCTGGCCGTGGTGGCGAGCGTCATCTGGCTCGCCTTCCTCGTGCTCATCACCATGAGCGACTACCTGACCCGCACCTCCGACTGGCATCTCTTCGTCAGGTGAGTTGAGGTGGCCCGAATCGGGCCCCCTCATGTAGACTGCGCAGCTTCCGACGGGTTCGAAAGTCGTCTTTCGAACACTGACGAACGGCGGTGTAGCTCAGCTGGTTAGAGCATGCGGCTCATATCCGCAGTGTCCGGGGTTCAAGTCCCTGCACCGCCACCACCTCCGGCTTCGGGCGTAAGGTATTGGGAAGCGCATGCCGACGCCGCCCCTGGTAGCAGCCGTGAGACGGAGCCTTGATTCCGTGGGACTTCTGCGGCCCGGAGTGTCGGTGGTCGTGGCTCTCTCCGGCGGGCCCGACTCCGTGGCCCTGACCGATGCGCTGCTTCGCGCCGCGCGCAAGCCCGGCATTCGCGTGGTGGCCGCGCATCTGGACCACACGTTGCGCAAGGACTCCCGCGCCGACGCCCAGTTCTGCGAGGAACTCTGCGATCGCATGAAGGTGCCCCTGCGCTCGGGTCGCGCCCAGACTTCGGCCAAGGCTCTTCGTGACGGGGGGATCGAGGAGGCGGCCCGCCTCATCCGTTATTCGTTCCTGCGTCGAGTGGCCCGCGAGGAGAACGCGAGCGCCATCCTCCTCGGTCACACTCTTGACGATCAGGCCGAGACCGTGCTGATGCGCCTGGTGCGGGGGAGCGGGGCGCTCGGGCTGTCGGCGATGAAGCCGTGGGACGGGGAACTGCTTCGGCCTCTCCTCGAAACCCGGCGCGCCTCGGTGATGGCGCACCTGAGCGCCCACCGGCTGCCCTACCGGTCCGACCCGACGAATGCCGACACCGCGTTCCTGCGCAATCGCGTGCGGCACGAACTGATTCCCCTGCTCGAGGAGCGTTTCAATCCCAACATCAGCGAGGCCCTGGGCCGCACCGCGCGCACCCTGGCCGAGGAACACTCGGCGCTCCGCGAAGTCGCGGCCCAGCTCCTGGACCGCGCGGCCGTCTCGGCGGTGTCGGGAGCCGCTTTCGAGATCGCCGTGCTGAAGAGCGCGCCCGAGGGCCTGGGCAAGACCGCCATTCGCGAGGCGCTTCGACGATTCGGAGGGCTCAGGTCGGTCTCCTTCGTCCACGTCGACCGCCTCTGGGGCCTGGTCGTACAGGGCCGCGGCGGGTCCTCTCTGCCTCTCCCCGGGGGTCGCGAGGCGTCCGTCAACCGCGGTCGCCTGATCCTCACCGGTCCGGATGAAGGCTCCGGCGATTCCAGAGAAAAGCCTTTCCTGTCATAGTCTTGCAATGGCCGAACCACCAATCATGAAACCACTTGCCCAACCGACGCCCCTGTTCACCGCCCAGGACATCGCCGCGCGCATCGCCGCGATGGGCGAACAGATCGGCGAGACCTACGCCGGCGAGGAGCTGGTCGTCGTCTGTCTGCTGAAGAACAGCCTGGTCTTCATGGCCGATCTGATGCGGGCGATCCCCATTCCCTTCCGCAGCTACACCCTGCGCGTGGTCCATGTTTCCGAGACCCCAGGCGGCCCGGCCGCCCTTCAGGTGCTCTACGGCTCGGCCGTTCCCGTGGAAGGCCACCATGTCCTCATCGTCGACGACGTGGTGGACACGGGCGTCACCCTGGCCTACGTGCGGGACCACCTGGCCGCCCGACAGCCCAAGAGCCTGCGCCTCGCCGTCCTCATCGACCGAACCGCCCCGAGGAAGACCCAGCTCGTCCCGGAGTGGTCCGCCTTCCGCATCGAAGCCGAGCACGATGATCGATTCCTGGTGGGCTATGGCCTCGATCATGCCGACTATTACCGCGGGCTTCCCTACGTGGGAGTCCTGCAACCGCCCGTTGCCTAGGTTTTCTTGAACACTGAACAATTGCCGGGCCGGAATCCGTACCACCTCAAGGACTCAAGGAAAAAGCATTGAACTCGACTTTTAAGACCGCACTCTTGTGGGCATCGCTGTTTGTCCTCATGCTGGCTGCATGGAATTTCTCCAATCTCCAGAAGAAGGACGCCGCGATCAAGTTCTCCGACTTCATGACCCAGGTGGACAGCGGGGACATCAAGGAAGCAACGGTCAACGGCAACGAGATCCGCGGGAAGCGCGCCTCCGGCGACACCTTCAAGACCATCGTCCCCTACGGCTACGACAAGCCGCTCGACCAGCTCCTCGCCAAGAAGGTCCAGGTCACGGTCGTCAACGATCAGGCCCCCACCTTCACCACCATCCTCATCACCTTCGCCCCCTATGCCATTCTCCTCGGCATCTGGATCTTCTTCATGCGCCAGATGCAGGCGGGCGGCAACAAGGCCATGTCCTTCGGAAAGTCCAAGGCCCGGCTCCTCGCCTCCCAGCAGCGCAAGATCACCTTCAAGGACGTGGCCGGGGTCGAGGAGGCCAAGGAAGAGCTTCAGGAGATCATCGAGTTCCTCAAGGAGCCGCAGAAGTTCCAGAAGCTCGGCGGCCGCATCCCCAAAGGCGTCCTGCTCATGGGTCCTCCGGGCACGGGCAAGACCCTTCTCGCCCGCGCCATCGCCGGCGAGGCCAACGTCCCCTTCTTCTCCATCTCCGGCTCGGACTTCGTCGAGATGTTCGTGGGCGTGGGCGCCTCGCGCGTACGCGACCTCTTCGAGCAGGGCAAGAAGAGCGCGCCCTGCATCGTCTTCATCGATGAGATCGACGCGGTGGGCCGTCACCGCGGCGCCGGCCTCGGGGGCGGCCACGACGAGCGCGAGCAGACCCTGAACCAGCTCCTCGTCGAGATGGACGGTTTCGAAGGCACCGAGGGCGTCATCCTGGTGGCCGCGACCAACCGCCCCGACGTCCTCGATCCGGCCCTCCTCCGCCCCGGCCGTTTCGACCGGCGAGTGGTGGTGTCCCGTCCGGACGTCCGCGGTCGCGAAGGCATTCTTCAGGTTCACCTCCGCAAGATTCCGGTCGGCCCCGACGTCGACGTGGTGACCCTCGCCAAGGCGACCCCCGGCTTCTCCGGCGCCGACCTCGCGAACCTGGTCAACGAAGCGGCTCTCCTCGCCGCCCGCCGGAACCAGAAGGTCGTGAACATGGCCGAGTTCGAGTCCAGCAAGGACAAGGTCCTCATGGGCGCCGAACGCAAGAGCCTGATGATCACCGACGAAGAGAAGAAGGTCACCGCGTACCACGAAGGCGGCCACGCTCTGCTCGCCGCCATCCTTCCTCACGCCGACCCCGTCCACAAGGTCACCATCATTCCCCGGGGCATGGCCCTCGGTCTCACCCAGCAGCTTCCCACCGAAGAGAAGCACAACTGGACCAAGGAGCAGCTCGAAGACCGTATCGCGGTGTGCATGGGCGGCCGCATCGCCGAGGACCTGGCCTTCAAGGCCATCAGCACCGGGGCCTCCAACGACATCGAGCAGGCCACGGAAATGGCCCGCCGCATGGTCTGCGAGTGGGGAATGAGCGCGCTCGGGCCCCTCGCTTACGGCAAGAAGGATGAAGCCATCTTCCTGGGCAAGGAGTTCGGCCGGTCCCAGGACTATTCCGAAGCCACCGCCATCCAGATCGACGAGGAGGTGCGCCGCATCGTCACCCAGCAGTTCGAACGGGGCACGGCCCTTCTCAAGGAGAAGTTCGCCGAGCTCGAGATCATTGCCGCCGCCCTCCTCGAGCATGAGTCGCTGGACGGCCAGCAGGTCCTCCAGATCGTGCGAGGCCAGAAGATGAACCTGCCGCCCGCGCCTCCCGCGCAGCCCCCGGCCGTGGTGGCCGAAGGGCCGTCGGAGAAGCCGGAGGTCGTCGTTCCCTTCCTGGCCCCCATGCCGGAACCGAAGCTCTCCTAGACGGGAAGGGTCAGACAGCTCCCGCCTCCCGGCCCTCCATCATGAGCGGCTCCATCCTCGAAACGCTCCAGGGGGCGCTCTCACTGCGTGACGTCACCGCCCGCGATGTCCTCGACGTGGGGATCATCGCCTATCTGACCTACCGGCTCTTCAGGTTCGTTCGGGGAACTCAGACCACCCACATCGTCCTGGGCGCTCTGGGAGTGGTGGCCCTCTTCGTCACCGCCACCCTGCTGCAGCTCCGGATGCTGACCCACCTGCTGGAACACGTGATGCCTTACGTCTCCTTCGCCGCCATCGTGGTGTTTCAGGCCGAAATCCGGAAACTCCTCGCCTCGATCGGACGGGCGCTGTTCGGCCGGACCGGGCCGTCGTCGACCGACGATGTGCTCGATGAGATCGTGCTGGCCGCGCAGTCCCTTTCCTCGGCCCGGACGGGAGCCCTCATCGTCTTCGAGCGGGACATGGGCCTCAAGTCCTTCGCGGAAACCGGCGTGCGTCTCGACGCCGTGGTCACCTACGACCTGCTCTGCAACATCTTCACGCCCGGCTCGCCGCTGCACGATGGCGCGGTGGTGGTCCAGGCCGACCGGCTTTCCGCGGCCGCCTGCTTCCTCCCGCTCACCGTCAACCCGGAGCTCTCACGCACCCTCGGCAGCCGGCATCGCGCGGCCATCGGAGTCACCGAGGACACCGACGCGGTGGCCCTCGTGGTGTCCGAGGAGACGGGCACGGTCAGCCTCGTTTCCGCGGGAGCCATGACCCGGCTCACCGACCCCAAGGAGTTGAGTGACGCCCTTCGCGCCACCTTGCGGCGGCGCGGAGCGGTGACCTCGCGCCACCGCGTGACCGCCGCCTGATCCAGGTTTCGCCGACCCGAAACCCCAAAGACCAAAGGAAGAAACGCTCACATGGCCAAGGCCAACAAGACGGAGAAGGCCGCGGAGGCCCGCCTCTTCGGCACCGACGGTGTCCGCGGCGTCGCGAACCTCGATCCCATGACCCCTGAGGTCGCGCTCAAGATCGGCCAGGCCGCGGTGGTGGTGGCCGCGGGCGGCCTGAAACACGCGCCGCGCGTCCTCATCGGCAAGGACACCCGCCTCTCCGGCTACATGATCGAGACCGCCCTCGCCTCGGGCATCTGTTCGGTTGGCGGCAACGTGCTTCTGTGCGGACCGATTCCGACGCCCGCGGTGGCCCACCTGACCACGAGCATGAGGGCGGACCTGGGCATCGTGATCAGCGCGAGCCACAATCCCTTCCAGGACAACGGCATCAAGATCTTCGGCCGGGACGGTTTCAAGCTGGCCGATGAACTGGAGGCCCGGATCGAAGGCATCGTCCGGGGCGCCATCCCCCTTCCGCCCCGGAAGACCGGGCCCGGTATCGGCCAGGCGTTCAAGGTCGACGACGCGCGCGGGCGCTACGTGGCCTTCGCGAAGAACACCTTTCCCCGGGCCATCTCCCTGGAGGGACTGCGGCTCGTGGTCGACGCCGCCCACGGGGCGGCCTACCGCGTCGCCCCCGCGGTCTTCTCCGAGCTCGGCGCCACCGTGAAGTCGATCGGCGTGCAACCGGACGGCGTGAACATCAACGAGGGCGTGGGCGCCCTCCATCCCGACAAGGTCCGGGCCGAAGTGGTGAAAGCCTCGGCCCAGATGGGCATAGCGCTCGATGGCGACGCCGATCGGGTGATCCTCGTCGACGAGCGCGGGCAGGTCGTCGATGGCGACTCCGTCCTCGCCATGTGCGCGCTGGAGATGGCGGAAACCGGCCTCCTCAAGAAGTCGACGGTGGTGGCGACGGTCATGAGCAACCTCGGGCTCGAGCGGGCCCTGGCCCGAAAGAAGATCAAGCTGGTCCGGACCGCGGTGGGGGACCGGCATGTGGTCGACGCCATGCGGAAGGGCGGTTTCAACCTGGGAGGCGAACAGTCCGGGCACCTGGTCTTCCTCGACCATGCCTCCACCGGAGACGGCATCGTGGCCGCCCTTCAGGTCCTGGCCCTGATGATCCGCAAGGAGAAACCTCTCTCCGAACTCGCGGCCGCGGCCATGGTCCGGGTGCCGCAGGTCCTCGAAAGCGTGGTCCTGCCCCGGAGGCGCCCCATCGAGGAGATGAGGAAGCTCCAGGCGGCCATGCGCGCGGTCTCGAAATCCCTGGGCCGGCGAGGCCGGATCCTGGTGCGATGGAGCGGCACCGAGGCCAAGCTGCGGGTGATGATCGAGGGCGAGGACGAGGTCGCCATAAGGCGCCACACGGAATCTCTGGTGGCGGCCGCGCGCCAGGATTTCGGAGTGCGCGCCTGATCACCGCCTTCTTTGACCGGACTTTCCAAAGCCGCTATCCTGAAGCCCGAACCAACCGGTCCTTTGCAGAGTTCTTCCCAGGGACTCTGGAAGAAAAGAGGCACAAGTGCTAGAGAGTTACGGCCAAACAGACGTCGGACGTCGTCGCAAACTGAACGAAGACAGCTTTGATGTTGATGACGCCATAGGGCTTTACGTCGTTTGCGACGGTATGGGCGGCCATAACGCCGGGGAAGTGGCCAGCAAGCTCGCCCTGGAGACGATCAAGGGCTTCGTCGACAAGAGCGAGAAGGAAAAGGAAATCACCTGGCCCTACGGCCTCGACGTGAATCTCTCCTTCCACGGAAACCGCCTCTGCACCGCCATCAAGCTCGCCAACCGCAAGGTCTTCAAGACCGCGGACAGCCAGGAAGAATACACAGGCATGGGCACCACCGTGGTCACGGGTCTGGTGGCCGGCAACGTGCTCACCGTGGGCTGGGCCGGCGACAGCCGCGCCTACCTTTTCCGCGGCGGCGTCCTCTCCCAGCTCTCCCGCGACGACAGCTGGGTTACCGCGGCGTGGTCGGAGGGCATCCTCACCGTCGAGGAGATCGAGCGTCATCCCCTCAAGAACGTCATTACCAAGGCGGTGGGCGCCAAGGAGACCATCGAACCCCAGGCGGTCGAACAGATCCTTCAGAACGGGGACATGGTCCTCATCTGCTCGGACGGACTCCACTCCATGATCAACGACGACGCGATCCAGTCGATCATGATCGCCCACGAGAAGAAGCCGCTCGCCGAAGGGTGCGCGGCCCTCATAGCCGCGGCGCTCGAGGCTGGAGGCAAAGACAACGTTTCCGTCATCCTTCTCCGCTACACCGAATAGTCGGAGGCGGCGCGGAGCCTCTTCGCGATGAGCCAGAAGGACCCATCCATGAATCCCACCCGCCTCGGGCGGTACGAACTCGGGGAGAAGCTCGGCGAGGGCGCGATGGGCCTTGTCTTCAAGGCCCGGGACACCGTGCTCGACCGCATCGTGGCCCTCAAGACCCTGCCGTTCGAGGGGGCGAGCGACGAGATCCAGGAACGCTTCCGCCGTGAGGCCGAGGCCATCGGCCGCATGGATCACCCGCACGTGGTCAAGGTCTTCGATCTCGGCGAGACCGACGGCCGGCTCTTCATGGCCATGGAGCTGCTCGACGGCGAGGACCTGCGGCACCTCGTGGAGGTCTCGGCCGACATTCCGATCACGGAGAAGCTCCGTATCTTTGCCGAGGCCTGCGACGGCTTCTCCTACGCGCACAGCCGGGGCGTGGTTCACCGCGACATCAAGCCCGCGAACATCATGGTCACCAAGCTCGGGATCACCAAGATCCTCGACTTCGGCCTCGCCCGCATGGAGACTCACCAGACCCTGACCCGCAAGGGCGTGATCCTCGGGACGCCGGACTACATGAGCCCGGAACAGGCGACGGGCAAGCCCGCCGATCCGCGGTCCGACGTCTTCTCCTGCGGCGCCGTGTTCTTCGAGTTCATCACCGGCTTCAAGCCGTTCCGGGGGGCCACCCTCCACGCGGTCCTGTTCAACATCGTCTCCGAGCCGACCACCCCGGTCCTCACCCTCGCCCCCGAGACTCCGGCCCGGGTCGCGGCGCTGGTCCATCGGATGATCGCCAAGAACCCGACCGACCGCCCGAGCATGGACGAGGTGTCGACCCAGCTGCGGGCGCTTCGCACGAATCTCCTGAGGTCCCGGCTCAAGTCCTGCCTCCACTCGGATGCGCCCCGGCCGTCGCGCGAAGAAACCGCGCAGGCCTTGAAGGCCCATCTGACCCGGGCCAAGGCCCATCTCGACACGGACAGCCCCCAAAAGGCGGTCGCCGAGGCGCGCGAAGCGCTGTTCCTCGATCCCGATTCGCGCGAATCCACCGAGGTGTTGTGGCGCAGCCTGCGCGCGTCGCCGGTCGGCGCTTTCGTGACCGCGCCCGCCTCCGCGTCCCGGGTTCAGGAACTCCTGCAGAAACTGGCGAAGGCGAAGGGCGAGGAAGCGCTCCAGATTCTGCGTTCGTTGTACCTACATGCTCCCGACGATCCGTCGGTTCGCGAGGCCATAAGGCAGTTCGCCGTCTGACCCCATACCCATAAGCCCCCCTCCTCCGAAGGAGATTTCGCCTTGCTACTCAAGACTCCAATCCACGCCCAGCATGTCGCTGCCGGCGGCAAAATGGTTCCGTTCGGCGGATGGGACATGCCCATCGACTACTCGGGCAAGGGCCTCGGCGTCATCAAGGAACACCTCGCGGTCCGGCGCGCGGCCGGTCTTTTCGACGTCTCCCACATGGGCGAGGTCGATATCGTGGGACAAGGCGCCCTCGCTTTCCTTCAGAGAGTGACCTCTAACGATGTGGCCAAGCTCCAGGACGGCCACGCGCAGTATTCGGCGCTCCCCATGCCGAATGGCGCGCCGGTCGACGACATCATCGTGTACCGGTTCAACGCCGAGCGTTTTCTGCTCGTGGTCAATGCCAGCAACCGCGCCAAGGACGTGGCGTGGCTCAAGTCCCAACGGGCTACGGGATGCGAGATCAACGACCGCAGCGATGAGTTCGCCCTCCTCGCCCTCCAGGGCCCCCTGGCCGCGGGCATTCTCCAACCCCTCACCCGGGCCGACCTCGCGGCGGTCGGGTACTACAAGTTCACCACCGGAACCGTGTCCGGCCTCTCCGCCACCATCGCCCGGACCGGGTATACGGGCGAGGACGGTTTCGAGATCATGGTGAAGGCGGCGGAAGGTCCCGCTCTCTGGGATGCGCTGATGGCCGCGGGATCGGGCGTCGGTCTCGTCCCCGCCGGTCTCGGCGCTCGCGACACCCTGCGACTCGAGGCCAAGATGTGCCTCTACGGGAACGAACTCGACGAGACCACCACCCTCGTCGAGGCGGGTCTCGGGTGGATCACCTGCGTGGAGCCGCACAAGGGAGACTTCAACGGGCGCGCCATCCTCGCCGAACAGAAGGCGAAGGGGACCGCGCGCAAGCTCGTGGGCTTCGAGATGAAGGAGCGCGGGATCGCCCGTCACGGGTACCCGGTGCTGATCGGAGGGAAGCCGGTTTCGACCGTCACTTCCGGCTCCATGGCGCCCTTCCTCGAGAAGAACATCGGCCTCGCCTACGTGCCTTCGGAGCACGCGTCCATCGGTTCGCCGCTCGGCATCGAGATCCGGGGCGCCGCGGTGGCCGCGGAGATCGTCAAGACGCCCTTCTACAAGCGGGCGAAGTAGCTTCCCCAAACCCGGACTTTCCATAAACACCCAGGAGAACATCGTGACCAACGACTTGCGATACACCAAGGACCATGAATGGGTCCGCCTCACCGGCGCGGTTGGCCGCATTGGCATCACCGACCACGCGCAGCAGCAGCTTGGAGACGTGGTCTTCGTCGACCTTCCGAAGGTGGGCGCTTCGGTCACCGCGGGGGCGCGCTTTGGAACCGTCGAATCGGTGAAGGCGGTGTCCGAGCTCTTCTCTCCGGTGACCGGGAAGGTGACGGCGGTGAACGACGATCTCCAGAAGAAGCCCGAGACCGTGAATTCGGATCCCTACGGGGCGGCCTGGATGATCGACGTCCAGGTGTCGAAACCCGAGGAAGTGGCGGCCCTCATGACCGCCGAGCAGTACGACGCTTTCGTCAAGAGCGGCCACTAGCCGCAAAGAAAACGATCCACCGGGCGAGCCCTTGCGCGGCGCCACTGCCGCCTCAACAAATTGGAACATGTCATGAAGCTCTCTGATCTCTCGCCAGTCGATACATTTTCACGCCGGCACATAGGCCCCTCCCCCGCGGACCGGGCCGCCATGCTCGCCACCCTCGGCGCCGCCACGCTTGACGCCCTGATCGAAGAAACCGTTCCGCCCAGCATCCGCCTGCGCCGGTCCCTGGATCTGCCGGCTCCCCTCTCCGAGAGCGAGCTTTTGAACCGCATCACCGCGATCGCGGAGTCGAACCAGACCTGGCGCTCGTTCATCGGCATGGGCTACACCGGCTGCCTCACGCCCTCGGTGATCCGACGCAACATCCTCGAGAATCCCGGCTGGTACACCCAGTACACCCCGTATCAGGCGGAGATCTCGCAGGGTCGTCTCGAGGCCCTGCTCAATTTCCAGACCATGGTGGCGGACCTGACCGCCCTGCCGCTCGCCAACGCCTCGCTCCTCGACGAGGGCACGGCCGCCGCGGAAGCCATGCACATGGCCCACGCGAGTGCTCCCGGAGAGCGGAACGTGTTCCTGGTCGCCGATGACGTCCACCCCCAGACCATCGCGGTGGTGAAGACGCGCGCCCTGCCTCTCCACATCGAAGTGCAGGTGGTCGAGACCCGCAAGATGAAGATCAAGCCGAATGTCTTCGGCGTCCTGCTCCAGTACCCGTCCACCACCGGAAAGGTCGAGGATCTCTCCGCCATCGCGGCGAAGGCGAAGGCCGCGGGCGCCATCACCACGTTCGCCGCCGAC
This sequence comes from Vicinamibacteria bacterium, assembly GCA_044229175.1. Taxonomy (GTDB): domain Bacteria; phylum Acidobacteriota; class Vicinamibacteria; order Fen-336; family JAGNNV01; genus JAGNNV01. The sequence goes on from JBGATM010000005.1 coordinate 125,285, forward strand.
CTGCTCGCCCTCGTCCTGTACAAGGCGCCGGGCGAAATGGGCGCGGACATCTGCGTCGGTTCGGCCCAGCGCTTCGGGGTCCCCATGGGCTTCGGCGGCCCGCATGCGGCCTTCATGTCGGCGAAGGAAGAGATGCGCCGCGTCCTTCCCGGCCGGCTGATCGGCGTCTCGAAGGACGCCCAGGGCAAGCGCGGTTATCGCCTCGCCCTCCAGACCCGCGAGCAGCACATCCGCCGCGACAAGGCCACGTCGAATATCTGCACCGCGCAGGTCCTCCTCGCGGTGATGGCGGGCATGTATGCGATCTACCATGGGCCGAAGGGCCTCGCCGAAATCGCCACCCGCGTGCATCGGCTCACCGGCCTCCTCGCCGCGGGCCTGCGGAAGGCGGGCCTCACCCTCGTCCACGACACCTTCTTCGACACCCTGTCGGTGAAGGCCACGTCGGGCAAGGCCAACGGGATCGTGAAGCGCGCGGCCAAGCGGAAGATCAACCTGCGCCGGGTGAAGACCGGGCTCACCGTGACCCTGGACGAAACCACCCAGCTCAAGGATGTCCAGGATCTCGTCGAGGCGTTCTCCGGCGCCGCCCTTGCCGGTTCGCTCGATGATCTGGCCCGCGAGGCGCAGGCCACGGTGCCCGAAGCCCTCGCCCGCACCTCGTCGTTCCTGACCCATCCGGTTTTCAACCGGTACCACGCCGAGCACGAGATGCTCCGCTACATCAAGACCCTCGAGGGACGCGATCTTTCGCTCACTCACTCGATGATCCCCCTCGGCTCCTGCACGATGAAGCTCAACGCGGCGTCCGAGATGCTGCCCCTCACATTGCCCGGTTTCTCGAACCTGCATCCCTTCGCTCCCGCGGACCAGGCGAAGGGCTACCACGCCCTCGCGAAAGACCTGTCCGACTGGCTCGCCGAGATCACCGGCTTCAAGGGTGTTTCTCTGCAGCCGAACTCCGGCGCGCAGGGCGAATACGCGGGCCTGCTCACGATCCGCGGCTATCACGCATCGCGCGGGGGCGAGCGGGATGTCTGTCTGATTCCCGTTTCCGCGCACGGCACCAATCCGGCGTCCGCGGTGATGGCGGGCTTCAAGGTGGTGGTGGTGGCCTGCGACGACCATGGCAACGTGGATCTCGTCGACCTCGAGAAGAAGGCGGACGAGAACAAGGACCGGCTCGCCGCCCTGATGATCACCTATCCCTCGACGCATGGCGTCTTCGAGGAGGACGTGAAGCGGATCTGCGAGATCGTGCACCAGCGCGGCGGCCAGGTCTACATGGACGGCGCCAACATGAACGCCCAGGTGGGCCTCACCCGGCCCGCGGACATGGGCGCCGACGTCTGCCATATCAACCTCCACAAGACCTTCTGTATCCCGCACGGCGGCGGCGGTCCGGGCATGGGACCGATCTGCGTGGCCGAGCACCTCATCCCGTTCCTGCCCGGAGATCCGCTCGCCGCGGAGTCTTTGACCGGTCCGGTCTCGGCGGCGCCCCTCGGGAGCGCCTCGATCCTCACCATCTCCTGGGCGTACATCGCCATGATGGGCGCCGACGGCCTCAAGCTCGCCACCGAAGGGGCGATCCTGAACGCCAACTACATGGCGAAGAAGCTCTCGGCGCACTATCCGATCCTCTACACCGGCAAGCACGGCCGCTGCGCGCACGAGTTCATCCTCGACCTCCGGCAGTTCAAGGCCCACGGGGTCGAAGCCGAGGACGTGGCCAAGCGCCTCATGGACTACGGCTTCCACGCGCCCACCATGTCGTTCCCGGTGCCGGGCACGTTGATGGTCGAGCCCACGGAGAGCGAGTCGCTGGCCGAACTCGATCGTTTTTGCGAAGCCATGGTCCGGATCCGCGCCGAGATCGCGCGGGTGGTCGAAGGGAAGATCGACGCGAAGGACAACCCGCTCAAGAACGCGCCCCACACCGCGGGCGTGGTGACCGGCGACGCGTGGCCCCATCCCTACACGCGCGAAGAGGCGGCTTTCCCGGCGCCCTGGACCCGCGAGAAGAAGTTCTGGCCGCACGTGGCCAGGATCGACAACGCCTATGGAGATCGCAACCTGATCTGCCTCTGCCCCCCGATCGAGGAGTACGCGTAATCCCACTACCAGGATCGGGCTGTCCGTCCTGTACCCCCCTCACGTCATTGCGAGGAGCCATTCCGTTGGCGTGGCGACGAAGCAACCCCCTCCCGCCACTACCAACCCAAGTGCCGCGGACCTAGCGACAGGAAACTAGTTCAGTCCCTTGCTGGCCCGGTTGATGCCGCTCGGGCTGCAGTCCCGCGGGGCGGCCTCCGCCCTGCATAATTCGTCGATGCTCACGCCGTCGCGTTTCTCGAGGTCCTCGAGAAACTGAAGAGCATCGAGCGACTTGGCGCCGGGTGAATCGAGGAGACGCTGCTTCAGCGCCCGAAGGTCGTCGGCCTTGCCGGGCAGCGTGCACACGATCCTTGGATCGAGGGAGAGCAGGATGCCGTAGTCGGTCGTCATGGTGGATCGATACGGCTCGAACATGTCCCGGACGAAGTGGATCCTGCGCTTGAGCGCGTAGTCCACGGTCATCTTCCCTTCGTGGCCCGGCCGCCCGCGCGGGAGGCCTTTTCTCGCCGCCCAGTTGCGCGCGACGAAGCGGTCGACCAGGCCGTTCCCGTCGATGAGCGAAACCCGGGTCCCCAGGGCCACGCCGTAGTAGCCGATGTTCGGATACTCCACGGTGAGGTCGGGCTCGCCCACGCACTCCTGGAAGGCGCGGAAGAGACGTCCTTCGTTCCACCAGAGGTGGCGCGGTCTCCCCGTGAAGGCATCGCTCGTCCTGGCAAAGGCGCTTGCGAAGTTCAGGCGTTCGTTCACGATCAACCCGCGCTCGTGCGGGGGAACCGGCTGGAGGAAAAGAGCCCACAAGGCCGCGGCCAGAAGACCCGCCTGCGCGACCCGCCGGGGAGCGGGGCCGAGGTCCGAAAGCGCGCCCGCGCTCAGCGCGGCCACCACCGCGAGATCGGGCAGGAGCAGGCGGAATCCCATGAAGTCGCCACCCACCCGTGCGATCGCCGCGGCATGGAGGACGATGGCGATCACCCCGGCCCCGCGTCTCCACCGCTCGATGCCCGTTCCGCGGCGAAGGTCGACGAGGGCGAGCGAGAGAACCAGGAAGAAGCCCGCGGTCGAGAGAGGCGCCCAGGCGGCGAAGTCGAGGATGTAGGCGCCGCCCTGGCTCCAGTAGCTCCCCCCGTTCTTGGCGTAGTAGGTGTTGGGCAGGAGATCCTCGTAGTACCACAGACGAAAGAGGTGCCACAGGATCGGTGCGGAGGCGAGACTCACCAGAAAACGCGCGATGGCCGCGCGGCTTTCCTGCCCGCCTCGCTCCTTCGCTTCGATGAGGATGAGCAGGAAAGGACCGAGGGCGAGGACGGCCACGTCGGGATGGCAGAGGTAGGCCAGGCCAAGGGCGAGGCCCGCGCGTACGGGTGCGCGCAGGACGCTGCTCGTCCGGTACGCCACGTACACGAGGAGCATGGTCATCGGGGTTTCGAGGCCGGAGGTGGCGAAGTCGATGAAGCCGGAGCAGCTCACGAGCAGCGCCATGGCGAGCGGTCCGCGATCGCGCTCGCCGAGCACGACGCCGATGAGCAGGGCCAGGGCGCACAGCAGGTCCAGGGTCACGGCCACGCCGGAGACGGGCGCGCCCAGCCAGCCGAAGAGGCACAGCAGCAGGGCCCAGAGCGGGTGGGTGAACCCCTCCACGCGCTCGTTGGCGTTGAAGGTCAGGCCGTTTCCGGCCAGGAACTGCGTGACATGGCGGAACGTGATGTAGGCGTCGTCCGCCACCCAGACGCGCGAGAAGGCCAGGCCCAGGGCGCACGCGGCGAGGCCGATGGAGGCGGCTCCTCCGAACGAGAGCACGACGCCCCCGCGCCCGTTCTCTCTAGCGTTCACGCGGACGTGGTCGCGAGGACCTCGGCCGCCTCGGCCTCGATGGCTTCGACCGCGTCCCGGACCCGGTCCATGTGGGTCCGGAAGCTCAGGACACAAAGGCGGATCACGTACCGGCCGTCGAGTCTCGTGCTTGACAGGAACACCCGGCCCCGGGCGTTCACCCGCCGCTGCAGCTCCTCGTTGACCCGGTCCGCGGCGGGCCCTTCGCCCTTCAGGCGGAAGGCGACGACCGAGAGCTGGGGCTCGTCGAGGATCTCGAAGCGGGGATCGCTCACGAGCCGGTCGTAGGCCCAGCGCGTGAGCCTCAGCTTCTCTTCGATGGCGTCTTTGAAGGCATCGACGCCATGGAGAACCAGGGGCAGCCAGATGCGAAGACCGCGAAAGTCCCGCGAGAGCTCCGGGGAAAGATCGGAGAAATTCGGCTGCTCCTGGGCGCGCACGTCGTGCAGGTACTCCGCGTCCATCGAGTGCGCTCTCTTCAGGGTTTCCGGATCGCGAACGAGCAGGCACCCGGTGCCGTAGGGCAGGAACATGCCCTTGTGCGGGTCGAGGGTGATCGAATCGCAGGCCTCGATCTCCGGCATCAGTCCGGGCCCGGCCTTCGCCAGCCGGAAGAAGCCGCCGTAGGCCGCGTCCGCGTGGACCCAAAGGCCGTGGCTCCGGCCGATGGACAACACGCGCGGGATTTCGTCGATCGCCCCGGTATTGGTGGTTCCCACGTTCGCGATGATCATGAAGGGCTTGAGGCCGTTCAGCAGGTCCTCCTCGATGGCGTGGCCCAGGGCCTTGGGGTCGACCCGCCGCCGCTCGTCCGTCACGATCCTGCGCAACTGTCCGTCGCGGAACCCCGCGATGCGCGCGGCCTTGGCCACGCAGTAGTGGGTCTCCTCCGACATGTAGATCGTGCCTTTGGAGAAATCGTCGGGGAGTTTCGTTTCGCGCGCGGCCACGATCGCGGAAAGGGTGGAGAGCGACCCTCCCGAGGTGAGGATCCCGCCTGCGGTCTTCGGGTACCCCATGATCGAGGCCAGCCACGCGATCGCGGTCTCCTCGATCTGGGCGAGGGCGGGGGCGGGCGGCCTCACTCCCACGTAACGATTGGCCGACGCGGCGATGAAGTCGGCGATGGCCGCGCTCATGATGCCGCCGCCGGGGATGAAGGCGAGGTAGCCCGGGCCCGCGGTGTTGAACGACTTCCGGATGGCCGGTCGCAGGCGCTCCAGGATGGTTTCGAGGGACCGCGGAGTGGCGGGGAGGGCTTCCACGAAGGTCCTCGCCAGTTCCTCGGCGCCCTCGACGTCGGCCGAGCGCTGGGAGTCGAGGGAATCGATTTCCTCGCGCACGAACCGGGTGGCGAGGTCCAGGGCCCGGTGGAGGGAGTCGGCCGTGAGTTCGAGGGGATGCATCGCCGCCCTACTTTACGAGCGACCTCCAATTTTCGGGGCAGCCGTTGGCGAGGAACAGGGGCAGGTCGCTAAACTGAGCGGATGCCCAAAGCCCGCGTGACGATTCGGAAGGCCCGGTGATCAAGGCGTTTTCCGAAGTCTTCACTCCCGAGGTTCGCGACGAGGCCCAGCGCCTGTTCGCGTCCGGCCGCGTCGAGGTCCTCGCCATCGACGATGCCTTTCTCACCACCTCGGTAAAGGATGTCACCACCGAGCGGGTGGTGATCAAGAAGAGGGCGGATCGCTTTCAGATTTCGTGCACCTGCCCCGACGGCAAGTCGGGTGCTTGCGCCCACGTACTGGCCTCGATGCTGGCCGCGCGGGGCCATGGCTTCGGCCAGGTGGAGCCCTCGGGCCCCCGGGCGGTGGAGGGCCCCAAAGGCGCGGCCGAGGGCCGTCCGCACCGCACCCACGTGGTCATCGAAGGCCTGCACTCCGCGAAGAAGCAGGCGGGGTCGGACTCGTTCGACGAGATCGATGAAGACGACGCGTCCGGCCGACTGCCCTCGGTGGACTGGCGCTTTCGTCTCGCCACCCTGAAATCCCAGGCGCAGCCCCCGCTGACCCGCGAGGCCGACCTGGCCGCGGAAGAAGCCCCCCTCACCGAGATTCTCTACGCCATCGACGCGGCGGCCTCCGCCTCGAGCGACGGCGCCCTCGTGCTCATCATCGCCCATCGGGAGATGAAGCGGGACCGGGAGTGGGGAAGGATCAAGTTCGCGCGTCCCTGGCGCGGCCTCGCCTCCGACCTGCAGAATCCCGCGGATCGGCGGATCCTGGTCATGCTCTCGGGCGCCGACCGGGATGCCGACCTTGCCTCGAGCTTCCGGCTTCACGATGTGCACCGGGTGGCGGCGAGATACCGGGTGGCTCCGGAAATCCAGTGGCTCGCGCTTTCCCTGATGGCCGAGACCGGTCGCCTGATCCTCCGCCATCCGCCGGAAAAGGAAGAGGCCGCCTCCTTCCTCGGCATGGACGAGGGCTCGCCCTACTCACTGCGCCTGCAGGTCGGCGCCTCCGTGGCCTCCTTCGCGCTGTCGGGCGAACTCGTTCGAGGGGAGGATCGGGTGAAGATGAGCGAGATCGACCTGGTCACGCGCGGTGGCATCGTCGTCTTCCGGAACACCGTGGCCAGGCTCGAACCGGCCGCCCATTTCGCCTGGGTGGACGACCTGGTAAGGCGGGGGGCCATCGAGGCGCCGCGCCGCCACCAGGAACGGCTGCTGCGGGAGATCGCCGAACTTCCGAACGGAATGGAGATCGACCTCCCCGAGGATCTCGGCATCGACCGCGTGGTGGGAAACCCCGCGCCGCTGGTGCGACTCAAGCGTCTGCCCAAGATGGGCGACGAGATGGATGTCCCGCTCGAGCTCCTCTTCGAGTACGGGGGCGAACTGATCGAGTTCGCGTCCCAGCGCAAGGGCGTGCTCGATCACACGGGCAAGCGCATCATCGTTCGCCACCCCGCCCTGGAGCAGGAACTCCGAGGAAGGCTTCTCGACCTCGGGGTTTCCGTGTCGCGCGACGGCAAGGGCTTCTTCATCGAGAGCCGCGAAGTGGCCGCTCTCCTGCCCAAGCTCGGCGACGCCGGGTTCCGCGTTCTGCTGCGCGAGCGCGAGCTCAAGCGCGACCAGGGCCTGCGGTTTCGGGTGTCTTCAGGTGTCGACTGGTTCGACCTCAAGGGCGGCCTGGACTTCGGCCACGAGGTGGTGCCGTGGCCGGCCCTCCTCAAGGCGCTGCGTCGTGGCGAAACCGTCCTGACCCTGGCCGATGGTTCGCAGGGCCTGATTCCCGAGCGCCTGGTCGCGCGCTACGGCCGTCTGGTCCGGCTGGGCGAGGAGGAAGAAGACGGCATCCGCTTCGCCAAGAGCCAGGTGGCCCTGCTCGAGGCCATCCTGGCCGGCGAAACCGACATCGAGCTCGACGCCGCCTTCCGAATCGCGCGCGAGGCCTTGAAGACCTTCGAGCGCATCGAGCCGCGGACCGAGCCGGAGACCTTCAAGGGAACGTTGCGTCCCTATCAGCGCGAGGGCCTCGGGTGGATGCATTTCCTCCAGGACTTCGGGTTCGGCGGGTGCCTGGCCGACGACATGGGCCTCGGCAAGACCATTCAGGTCCTGGCCCTGCTCGAAGACCGGCGCCTCAGACGGTTGGCCGGCGAGAAGATCGCTCCCTCGCTGGTCGTGGTTCCGCGATCCCTCGTCTTCAACTGGAAGCAGGAAGCCGCGCGCTTCACTCCGCTCCTGAAGGTCAAGGACCACACCAGCGCCCTGCGGTCGCACGGCCCGTTCGACGAGTGGGACGTGGTCCTCTCGACCTACGGCACCCTGCGCTCCGACGTCATGCGCTGGCAGGGCACCACGTTCGACTATGCCATTCTCGACGAGGCGCAGGCGATCAAGAACGCCACCACCGAATCGGCCCGCGCGGCCCGGCTGATCCGCTCGAAGCATCGCCTCGCTCTCTCCGGCACTCCGGTCGAGAACCGGATGTCCGAACTGATCTCCATCTTCTCGTTCCTCAATCCGAGCCTGGCCGCGGGCTCGGTCGCCCTGGCTGAACTGGCCAGCGACAAGGCCACCGGTCCCGAGCGCGAGGTCCTGGCCCGCGGCCTGAGGCCCTACGTCCTGCGGCGCCGCAAGGAAGACGTGCTCCCCGATCTGCCGCCCAAGTTCGAAGAGACGCTCTACTGCGAGCTCGGGGTCGAGCAGCGCAAGCTCTATGAGGAGATGAAGGAACACTACCGGTTCCGGATCACCGCCCTGCTCGAGACCCAGGGGCTCTCCAAGAGCCGCATCCAGGTCCTGGAGGCTCTCCTGCGCTTGCGTCAGGTGGCCTGCAACCCCGGGCTCATCGACGCCAACCGCAAGGACTTCAAGGACGCGAAGATCGAGGCCCTGCTGCCGCGTCTGCAGGAAGTGGCGGCGGAAGGACACAAGGCGCTGGTCTTCTCCCAGTTCACCTCCTACCTGGCCCTGCTTCGTCCGCGAGTCGAGGAGCTGGGCCTGAATCACGTCTACCTCGATGGCGGCACGCGGGATCGGAAGACCGTGGTCGAGCAGTTCGAATCCGACCCGAAGACCTCGCTCTTTCTCATCAGCCTCAAGGCCGGCGGCCTGGGCCTGAACCTGACCGCCGCGGACTACGTCTTCATTCTCGATCCGTGGTGGAACCCCGCGGTCGAGATGCAGGCGATCGCCCGCGCCCACCGCATCGGGCAGACGAAACCGGTGTTCGCCTACCGCATGGTGGCGAAGGACACGGTCGAGGAGAAGGTGCTCGAGCTGCAGGAGAAGAAGCGCGAGCTGGTGGAGACGCTGCTGGGCGAGGACAAGGGCTCGATCGCCTCGCTCAAGCGCGAGGACATCGAACTGCTGCTGTCCTAACCCAGTTCGGGGATCTTCAGCTTCGCTCCCGTGAGGTTCCCGATGACGGCCAGAGTCTGTTTGCGGCTGAAGATGTCGCGGGCGAGCTTGGTCACGTCGCCGCTGGTGACCGCGTCGATGGACTTGAGGGTCTCGTCCGGCGACACCGTGCGCTGGAAGTAGATCTCGTTTCGAGCGAGGTTGCTCATGCGTGAGCCCGTGCCTTCGAGCGAGAGCATCAGGCCGCCCTTCAGGTTGTCCTTGGCGCGCTGGAGCTCGTCTTCCGGCACCGCCTTGTCGAGCAACCCCTTCACTTCGTCGGTGATCAGGGACAAGACGGTGTCGACCCGATCCTTCGACGTCGCGGCGTAGATGGAGAGGCTCCCGGTGTCCATGAAGCCGGACAGGCCGGCGGAGATCGAGTAGACGAGGCCCCGCTTCTCGCGGACGTTCTGGAAGAGGCGCGAGGAGATGCTTCCGCCGAGGACCGTGCCGAGCACGTGACCGGTGAACCGGTCGGAATGCGTGGAGGACGGGCCCAGGGCGCCGAGGCACAGGTGCGTCTGGGACAGCGTCTTCTTGTGTTTCGTGATCAGGCCATGGTGGGTGAGCGGGCGAGCGCTCCGCGTTCCGGCGCGCCCCCTCGGGATGGAGGTGAACAGCCGGGTGGCGAGTTCGACCGCCCGCTTCTCGGTGATGCGCCCGGCGATGGACAGGATCAGGTTCGACGGAACGTAGACCTTCTTGAAGAAGCGCCGCACGTCCTCCTGGGTGTAGGCCTTGAGCGCCTTCCGGGTTCCGAGGATGGGCCGGCCGATCGGGTGGTCGGGCCAGAGTTTCTGGGCGAACATCTCTCCCAGGATGTCGTCGGGGGTGTCGTCCACCATGGCGAACTCTTCGAGAATGACCGTCTTCTCCTTGGAGAGATCGGACTTGTCGAAGCGCGGATTGACCAGGATGTCCGCGAGGATCTCCGCGGAGCGATCGACGTGGGTGTCGAGGACGCGCAGGTGGAAGGCCGCGTACTCCTTCGAGGTGAACGCGTCCATGTGGCCGCCCATGGCGTCCACGTCCATGGCGATCTGCTCGGCGCTCCGCGACGCCGTGCCCTTGAAGACCAGGTGCTCGATGAAGTGGGCGAGACCCCGCTCGGCGTCGCTCTCGTGCCTCGAGCCGCGGCGCACGAAGACGCCGATGGCGACCGAGTGGACCTGGGCCAGGGGCTCGACGAGGAGCGTCAATCCATTCTCGAAGACATGCCGCGTAACGCTCATAACCGCACAGCATACTGTCGCGGTTCCGCTCGGGACGCAGCAGGATACGGATCCACGGGGGGTTTAGGGGGCCAAGGTACGATAGATGTGCATGATCACGGTCGACGAGGCGCAGGCTGAAGTCCTGGGACGCGTTCCCACCCTTGGCACCGAAGCCGTGTCCCTCGAAGCCGCTCTCTCGCGCATCCTGCGGGCGAACGTGCTCTCCGACCGCGACCAGCCGCCTTTCGACCGCGCGGCCATGGATGGGTTCGCGGTTCGTTCGGTCGACACCGAGGCGGCCGGAGCCAGGCTCCGGGTCGTGGGCGACATCCGCGCGGGCGTCTGGCCCGATCGAACGGTGGGTCCCGGGGAGGCCATGCGCATCATGACCGGCGCGCCCGCGCCCCAGGGCGCGGATGCCGTGATCCAGGTCGAGCGCACGAAGATGATAGATCCCTCGCCCGGGGGCGTGTCCGAGGTCGTCCTGGAGACCGGCGTCAGCGCGGGCCAGAACATCGTGCCTCGCGGCTCCGAAGCGAGGGCGGGCTCTCTTCTTCTTCGCGAAGGAACCCGCATCGGCGCTTCCCACCTGGCCGTGCTCGCGTCGGTCGGCGTGAGCGAGCCCGTGGTCTCTCAGAAGCCCCGAGTCGCGGTGATCGTCACCGGCGACGAGGTCGTCGACGCGCGGGCTCGCCCAACCGCCGCGCAGATTCGCAATGCCAACGGCCCCGCCCTGCGCGCCGCGGTTCACGAGGCCGGCGGCGTGGCCTCGGACTTCGGCATCGTGTCCGATGACCCCGCGAAGACCCGTGACGCCATCGGGCGCGCGCTCAACGGAAGCCATGACGCGATCGTCCTCTCCGGCGGCGTGTCCGCGGGCGACTTCGACTTCGTGGAGACCGCGCTCGGAGACCTTGGCGTCACTCTCCATGTCACCGCGGTCCGGGTGAAGCCGGGAGCGCCTTTCGTCTTCGGCACCAGGGGCGCCACCCTGGTCTTCGGCCTCCCCGGCAATCCCGTGTCGGCCCAGGTGACGTTCGAGCTCTTCGCCCGCCCGGCGTTGTTGAAGATGCAGGGCGCGGGGGCCACCCGCCGCCCCTGGTTCGAGGCCACCCTCACCGGGCCCCTCGCGAATCGATCCGGGCGTCGGAACTACATGCCGGTTCTGGTGAGCCCGGGGGAGGGCGGGCCCCGGGCTCTGCCCCTGCGCACGCAGGGCTCGGGCGACACCGTCGCTCATTCGCGGGCCAACGCCCTGGCGATTCTTGAACCCGATCGAACGTCCGCGGCCCCCGGTGAACGCATCGCGGTCTACCCTCTTTCTTCATTTCTCGAGGTCTAAGTCATGCCCACGCCCCGCGCCCGGAAGTCCGCCCCCAAAGCCGCTCCGAAACTGTCCCACGTCGGAAAGAACTCCCGTGCGCGGATGGTCGATGTCACCGACAAGGCCGAGACCGTCCGAGAGGCGAAGGCCTCGGGTCGCATCACCATCTCGAAGGCCGCCATGGCCCTCGTGCGCGAGCACAGCCTGGAAAAAGGACCGGTGACCGCGGTCGCGCGCTTCGCGGGAATCCAGGCGGCGAAGCGCACCTCGGACGCGATCCCCATGTGCCATCCGCTGCTTCTCTCCCAGGTCGATGTCGTGATCATTCCGCGGCCCTTCGGCTTCGAGATCACCGCGACGGTCAAGACGAAGGGCCAGACCGGGGCGGAGATGGAAGCGCTCCATGCCGTCTCGGTGGCCGCCCTCACCATCTACGACATGGTCAAAGCCGCGGACAAGAAGATGGTCATCGGCGACATCCGGCTCGAATCGAAGAGCGGAGGCAAGAGCGGTGATTTCGTTCGTTAGGAGGCAGGGGACCGCGGCGTCCGCGGTTCTGTTCGCGGCGGCTGTCGCTTTCGCGCAGCCCATCGCTCTGCCGCGAAGGCCGTCGCCCGCGGTCGAGGCCATCGTCGGGGAGTACGGCGAGGGCAAGGCGCGGCTCGTGGTCCGCGAGATGAACGGCGCGCTCGAGGTCGGCGTCGATGGCCATGCGTTCGAGCCCGTGCAGGAAATCGGAGGGGATCGCTACAAGTCGGCGCTTCTGGGCGAGTTCCGGGTCGATCGCGGCGTACCTTCGGCGAAGGCGAAAGGCCTGGCCGTCCAGAGCGTGATCCAGGGCATCTCCATCGGGAGCGTCTTTCTTCCTCGTCGTGACTACGGCGGCGCCGAAGGCGTCTTCAGGATCACGCCGTTGCGAACCGTCGCGGAACTGGAGAAAGAGGCCCGGGCCCTGTCTCCTCCCAAGGAAACCGGCGACTTCCTGCCGAGCGACCTCGTCGACGTCCGCTCCCTCGACAAGTCGCTGGTGCTCGACGTCCGATACGCCACCACCGCGAACTTCCTCGCCACCCCGGTCTACGGCAAGGCGCAGGTCCGCCTCCAGCGCCCCGCCGCCCTGGCCCTGGTGCGGGCCCACCGCGCGCTCAAGGCCGCGGGCTATGGCCTCATGCTCCACGACGGCTACAGGCCCTGGTTCGTCACCTGGGTCTTCTGGAACGCGACGCCCGAAGCCTCGCGCGTTTTCGTGGCCGACCCCGCCCAGGGGTCGAGGCACAACCGCGGCTGCGCCATCGACCTCACCCTCTTCGATCTCAAGACGAAAAAGGCGGTCGAGATGACCGGCGGCTACGATGAGATGTCACCCCGCTCCTATCCCGACTACGGCGGCGGGACCTCGCGGCAGCGCGCCTTGCGCGATCTGCTTCGCCAGGCCATGGAGCATGAGGGCTTCAGCGTGTACGACGCCGAGTGGTGGCATTTCGACTACAAAGACTGGCCGCGCTACGCGATCGGAAACGAGAGCTGGTGGAAGGACTAGCAGGGTGCATGCGGAAGGAGCCCACCCTGCGTATCCCGGCGAAGGCCGGGATCCATCCCCATCGATGAAGGCGGAATCTTGACCGCACGCCTGGAGAATGGACTGCAAACCCTCCATGAGGAGGGCGCGAGCCTTCTCGTGCTCACCGGCGCGGGGGTTTCCGCGGAGAGCGGCCTCGCCACTTTTCGCGATTCCAACGGCCTGTGGGAGCAGCACCGGGTCGAGGACGTGGCCACGCCCGACGGCTTCCTCCGCGATCCCTCGCTCGTGTGGAAGTTCTATTCGCTGCGCCGGGATCAAGCGAAGACGGTGGAGCCGAACCCCGGCCACCAGGCTCTCGCCGAGGTGGAGAAGCGCCTCAAGGATCGTTTCCTGCTCGTGACCCAGAACGTCGACGGTCTTCATCAGCGCGCCGGTTCGGAGCGCGTGATCGAGATCCACGGCAGCCTCTTCCGGACGAAGTGCTCGAGTTGCGATCTCGAGCCCTTCGACGATCGCGCCACCTACTTCGGGCGGACCCTTCCTACGTGCGACCCCTGTGAACGCCGGGGCAGGAAGGCCCTGCTCCGGCCGGACATCGTCTGGTTCGGCGAGATCCTCGATCCCCAGCACCTCCAGGCCATCGACTCCTTCATGCGCCGCGCCGCGGGCGGGCCCTTCGTCTTCATCGCGGTGGGAACCTCGGGCGCGGTGTGGCCGGCGGCGGGCCTCGTGAACCTCGCGCGGAGCCTGGGGGCAAGGACCCTTCTCGTGAACGCGGAGCCCGCGGAGAACACCTCGCGTTTTCATCAGTTCATCCAGGCGAAGAGTGCCGAGGCCTTGCCCGCTCTCTTCGGCGCGAAGGCCCCGGTCAGCCGATAATCGTCTTTGTCTTTCCCGTCCCTCAGGAGGTCGCTCTTGAATTCACGTCCCGCTCTCGCCCTGTCTCTTTGTCTCACCCTGGTGTCCATGACCTCAGCCGAAGCCCTTCAGAACGAACCCATCGCTTATCCCCAGACGAAGAAGGGCGACGTGGTCGAAGTCCTGCACGGGCACACGATCGCCGATCCCTATAGGTGGCTCGAGGATCCGAACAGCCCGGAGACCGTGGCCTGGGTGGAGGCGCAGAACAAGGTCACCTTCGGTTACCTCGAGAAGATCGAGAGGCGGGCGGCCATCCGGGAGCGGCTCACCAAGCTGTGGGACTACGAGCGCTACGGCGTGCCGAGTCGCGAGGGGTCGTGGACCATCTTCTCGAAGAACAACGGGCTCCAGAATCAGGCGGTCATCTACAAGGCGACCTCGCTCACCGCGGCCCCCGAAGTGCTGCTCGATCCCAACACGCTGTCCAGCGACGGTACGGTGGCTCTTTCCGGCGTGAGCTTCTCCGAGGATGGGAAGCACATGGCCTACTCGACTTCCGCCTCCGGCTCCGACTGGATGGAGTGGAAAGTGCGGGACGTGGCCTCCGGCAAGGATCTCGCCGACGACATCAAGTGGTCCAAGTTCTCCGGGGCGGCCTGGAAGAAGGACGGCAGCGGTTTCTACTACTCGCGCTACGACGCCCCGAAGGACCAGGGCGAAGCCTTCAAGGCGGTCAACAAGAATCAGAAGGTCTACTTCCATCGCATAGGGACCGCGCAGGACAAGGATGAACTCGTCTACGAACGGCCCGACCAGCCCGATTGGGGCTTCGGCGCCGATGTCACCGACGACGGCCGCTGGCTGCTGATCGCCCAGACCGAAGGCACGAACCGCGAGAACCGCGTCTTCCTGAAGGACTTGAGCGATCCCAACGGGAAGATCGAGCCGTTTCTCGACAAATTCGATGCCTCGTACAACGTGCTGGGCAACGATGGCGCGACGTTCTACATCGTCACGGACAAGGATGCGCCCCGGTATCGGGTGGTGGCCATTGAAAAGGGCAAGACCGACCCTGCGGCCTGGAAGACTCTCATCGCCCAACCCCCGAACCGCGACGTGCTCTCCTCCGCCTCCCTCATCGCCAATCGCTTCGTCACGGTCTGGCGGGTCGACGCGCACGAGAAGCTGAAGCTCTATGCGCTCGATGGGACGCCCGAGAGCGAGATCGCGCTTCCCGCCATCGGATCCATCGCGGGGATCACCGGCAAGCGCAAGGACCAGGATGCCTTCTACGCCTTCACTTCCTTCAACTACCCACAGACCACGTTCCGCTACGACTTCGCGACGAAGGCCAGCACCATCTTCAAGCAGCCGAAGGTCGACTTCGACCCGAACGCCTTCGAGACGAAGCAGGTCTTCTATCCGAGCAAGGACGGCACGAAGATCCCCATGTTCATCGTGCACAAGAAGGGCCTGGTCCTGAACGGACAGAACCCCACGTACCTGTATGGCTACGGCGGCTTCGACATCTCGCTCGAACCGGCGTTCTCACCCGCGAACATCGTGTGGATGGAGATGGGCGGGGTCTACGCGCAGCCCAATCTCCGTGGCGGGGGCGAGTACGGCAAGGAGTGGCATGACGCGGGCCGGCTCAAGAACAAGCAGAACGTCTTCGACGATTTCATCGCCGCGGCGGAGTGGCTGATCGCGAACAAGTACACCAGGGCGCCGAAGCTCGCCATCGGCGGGGGCAGCAACGGCGGGCTCCTCGTGGGCGCGGTCATGACCCAGCGCCCCGACCTGTTTGGAGCCGCGTTACCTGCGGTGGGCGTCATGGACATGCTCCGCTATCACAAATTCACCATCGGCTGGGCCTGGAAGTCCGACTACGGCGATCCTGACATCAAGGAGGACTTCGAGGTGGCGCTCAAGTACTCGCCGCTGCACAACCTCAAGCCCGGGATCGCGTATCCCGCCACCCTCGTCACCACCGGGGACCACGACGATCGCGTGGTCCCCGCGCACTCGCACAAGTTCATCGCGACCCTTCAGGCTTGCCAGAAGGGAAACGCCCCCGTGCTCACGCGCATCGAGACCAAGGCGGGCCACGGCGCGGGCAAACCCACCACCAAGATCATCGAGGAGCGGGCGGACCAGTGGGCTTTCCTCACCAAGGCGCTGGAAATGAAGTGACCCCTGTGCTGACCCCCATCCTTCTTCTTGCCCTCCTTGCGGAGACTCCGCCCACGCCGCAGTGGCTCGAGATCTCCGCCGCCACCGGCAAGGTCCGCGTGGTCACCGACTCGGGCGAGAAGGCGGGACGGAAGGCCGCGTTCCAACTGGCGCAGTTCGATCGAGCCCTGCAGAAGCGGTTCCCCTGGATCAAGAGCCCCGACGAGACGCCCCTCGTGGTCTTCGCCTCGGCCGACGAAGTCATGGTGCGCTCGATGGCTCCCGACACCACCGACGCCGAGAAGGACAACGCGTTCTCGTCCTACCTCGCCGGACCCACGCAGCACACCGGCGCCTTGCGGACCGACTTGCCGGAGACCGCCGACAAGGACCGCAGCCCGACCCGGGGCTTCTACCGGGGCCGGGCGACCTTCCTCATCGAGCGCTCCCTCGGCCAGGCCGCGCCGCTGTGGCTGACCCGGGGCCTCGTCACTTTTCTCTCCGACGCCGTGGTCAGGGACAAGGAAGTTCAGGTGGGCCGCATGACCGCGGCCGATGGCGACGGCGCGCCCCTGTCCGCCCCCGCCGCGGCGGAGTTCTTCCGCGAGGGTCGAGCCGCGGATCGGCGCTTCGACCTCCTCAGCGGCCTCTTCGTTCACTACCTGCTCGTCGGCGACAACGCGCGCAACGCGGGCGCGCTCGAACCGGTGCTCGCCTCCCTGGCCGCGGGCGACGCGGCGGCGTCCATTCAGCCGGCGATGGCGAAGGTGGCGTCGCTCTACGCGGGTTTTCCGAAGTACCTCGCGGCGAAGAGATTTCAGGCTCTCAAACTCCCGGCTGATCCCTCGATCACGCCCGCCGGATTCACGGTTCGATCGCTCCCTCTCGCCGAAGCCCTCATGCTGCGCGCCGAGGTTCTCTTCGATCTCAATCGCCCCGTGGATGCCCGCGGCCTCCTGCGCCAGGTGAAGGCGGCGGACCCCACCCTCGCCCGTCCGCTCGAGATCGAGGCGGTCCTTTACGAGCGAGAACAGCGCTCCGCGGAGTCGAGGAAGGCGATCGAAGCCGCGATCCAGCTCGGCTCGAAGAACGCGAGCCTCTATTACCGCCTCGCCCAGCTCCAGTGGTCGCGCCCGATGGCCAAGCCCCTGCTGCTTTCCTTGCAGAAGCTTCTCGAGACCGCGCGCGACCTCTCCCCGGGCGACGCGAACACCCTGTGCTACCTCGCGGAAATCCAGGGCGATCTGGGTCTGTTCCAACCGGCCCTGGAAAACGCGCAGCGGGGTGCTCTGGCCGCGCCCGCCGACGTGTATGCGCAGATGGCGCTGGCCCGGGCGCAATGGAACGCCAAACAGACGGACGCGGCCCAGGCGACCGCGAAGAAGGCGCTTACCTTGGCGAAACTCCCGAGCCAGAAGCAGCGCGTTCAGGAATTCCAGACCTTCGCCACGAAGAACAAGCGCGCCCAGGCCGCGGGAACCAAGCCGTACCCGAGTCAGTTCGGGCCTCCGCCCGCGGGTGCTTTCGGAGCCGCGCGCTCGGCCGGCGGCGCCGATCGCGTGAGCCTCGGCCAGGCGCGGACCGATTCCGCCGATGCCTCCGCCGTCACCGACTGCTTCGCCAACCGCAACGACGCCGCCTGCGCGCGCGCGGTTCCGCCGCTCGAGGCGGCGTGCGCTGACCAGCAGTCGACCTCCTGTGTCTCGCTGGGCTCGCTCTACGACGGCGGCTTCGGGGTCGCCCGTGATCGCCGGAAGGCCGCGAGCTACTACAAGACCGCCTGCGACCTCGCCGACAAGCCGGGCTGCGCCCGCCTCGCGGTTCTGGAGGCGCAGGGCCTGGGCGTCCCGCCAAACCCGGCCCGGGCCCGGAAGACGCTCGAAGGCCTCTGCGCGGAGAAGGTCCCCGAAGGGTGCATCGGCCTCGCTCAGATCCTCCCGCGAACGGGCCTCGCGAAGGACCGCGAGCGCGCGCGCACGCTGCTCAAGTCCGCCTGCGACGCCGGTTCCGCCGAAGCCTGCGGTCTGATGACCAGCCGCTGAGGCCCTGAACTAACTCTTCGGACCGCGGGCTTCCGCGAGGAGCTGCTCGACCCGGCGGCTGAGCTGCCGGTCCTTTTCAGTGCCGACGTGGACCTCGCCAAACGCCCGGTCCCGGATCTGCCCGTGGCCGTCCACCACGTAGATCGCCGGCCAGTATTCGTTGCGCAGAGCCCGCCAGTAGTCCATGTGGTTGTCGAGGAAGTGCGAATGCGCGTCGAGCCCGTGCTCCCGGACCGCCTTCTCCACGTTCGCGCGTTTCTTCTCGTGATCGAACTCGGGGGTGTGCACGCCGACGATGACGAGACCCCGCTCACCGTATCGCTTCTCCATCTCCCTGACCCAGGGGATCGTGTTCACGCAGTTGATTCAGCCGAAGGTCCAGACGTCGAGGATGACCACCTTGCCCTCGAGGGCCTTGAGGCTCAGCGGAGGCCCGATCCACTGCATCGGATCCTGCGAAGGGAACTCCGGCGCCTTGTCGTGGCGCGCGGGTTGAACGGAAGCGACCAGGACCAGGAGCAGCAGAGCCGCGGAAACCGCGTGTCGGCCCGTCATTCCGGGGGCTGCCGCGAGAAGGCCGCGGTGCGGGCGTGGAGGATGGCCAGCACCATCTCTTCGGGCGCCGCCTCGCCGGCCGGAGCATCCTTCCGCTCCGAAGCGCGGGCGATGTCCAGGGTCGCCCGATAGGAGTCGAGGTACTTCCGGCAGGGCGCGCATCGTTCGAGGTGCCGCTCGAAGGTCTGCCGGGTCAGGACGTCGAGGAGTCCGTCGAGGAACTCGTCGAGAAAACCGTACACTTCGCGACAGGTCATCATCACGGGACGCGCTCCTCGAAGCGCTCGGCGAGAAGCCGGCGCAGCGCGTGCCGCGCGCGATGCAGACGCACCTTGACCACCCCTTCGCTCACGCCCAGGACCTCCGCGGCTTCCGACGTGTCCATCTCCTCGATGTCGCGCAGGAGCAGGACCACCCGGTGCATCTCGGGCAGCCGGTCGATGCAGCCGCGCACGAACTCCCGGGTCTCACGGGTTTCGACCCTCTCGAGCGCGGTGGGTGACCAGTCCCGCGGCTCGACCTGGGCGTGCCCGTCGTCCTTGAAGGTCGGAAGAAGCTCGTCGATCGACTCCTCGGGCCGCCGCCGCTTCGAGCGGAGGCGCATCAACGACGCGTTCACCGCGATTCGATGCAGCCAGGTTCCGAGGAGGGAGCTTCCCTCGAAGCTCGAGATTCCCCGGAAGGCCGAAACGAACGCCTCCTGAACCGCGTCCTTCGCTTCTTCCTCGTTTCTCAGGATCCTTCGGCACACCGAGAGCATGCGCCCCGAGTGCGCGCGCACCAGAGTCTCGAACGCCTCTTCCCGACCCGCGCGGAGCGCTTCCAGCAGCTCCGCTTCTTGAAGTGGAGGCACGGCCATGAACGGAACTTAGCACGCGCAATTTGCGGGGAATGGGGCGGGCCACGGGCATCACATCGGTTTGGATGCCGGCCCCGCCCCCGGGTTTCGAAGCTAGTCCCGAAGAACCCCAAGGTCCAGCCGCAGAGCTTCTCCCACCGACCAGGCCTGAAAAGGGCAACCGCGGGGAGCATGGGGCGCGTCACCCTCGGCGATTTCGGGAAGATGACCGATGTGGTGCGGATCGAGACTCGCGAGGAGCGGCTCGAGGAAGAGCTTGCGCGCCTCGCTTCGAACCGCGGCGGTGCCGCCGTGGGTCCGCACCCAGGCCTCCACGAAGGCGCCCATGAGGAACGGCCAGACCGTGCCCTGGTGATAGGCGGTGTCCCGCGCCCACACGCTGCCCCGATAGGTGCCGCGATACTGGGGACTGTCGGGGGAGAGGGAGCGCAGGCCGGCCGGAGTGAGGAGCTTCGCTTCCGCGAGGTCGGTGACCTGCTTCGCTCGCTCTCCCCGCAGGACTTCGAAGGGAAGTCCGCCCACCGCGAACAGGGCGTTGGGTCGGATACGACCGTCGACCCGGCCCGGCACGTGATCGCAGTCCACCACGTCGTACAGGTATCGGCTGTCCTCGTTCCAGAACCTCCGGTCGAACGACGCCTCGGCGCTTCTCGCCCACCCGCCGAAACGGGAATCGAACTCCTCGCCGATGCGCAGGGCGTTGATCCACAGCGCCTGGATCTCCACCGGCTTTCCGATTCGCGGGGTCACCACATGGTCCCCCACCTTCGCATCCATCCAGGTGAGTTGAACGCCCGGCTCGCCGGCCGCGAGCAGATGATCCCCGTCCATCGCGATGCCGTGCCTCGTTCCCGCCGCATACCCCCGAAGGATGCCCACGATGGCCGCGTTGAGGCGCCACTCCTCCACCGTAGAGGCCACGATTCCCGCGCGCTTCTCGGCGAGCCTCAGGTCGTGCGCCGCGATGATGAACCACAGCGACGCGTCCACGCTGTTGAACTCGGGCGGCTCATGCGAGTCGGTGAAGCGATTGGGCAGCATCCCGTGGGAGACACATCCGGCCCACTGCACGAGGACGCGCCTGGCTTCGCTCAGTCGTCCGGTGGCGATGCACAAACCACGCAAGGCGATGAACGTATCGCGGCCCCAGTCCGTGAACCAGGGGTACCCGGCGAGGATCGTCCTCCCCTCGCCGCGCGGGACCACATAGGCCGAAGCCGCGCGGACGAGTGGGGACGGATCCGTCTGCCGCCGCGCCCGCTCGGCCGCTCGCATCGCCGTGACCCGCTCGACGAGAGAGGCGCCGTCGAGGCCATGGGTTGCGGCCTCGGTTCCGAGCACCAGCAAGGCCTCACCCCGGCCGAGGTCGAACGTGAATGTTCCGGGCGCCCCCAGGTCTTCGAGGCAGTCGAGACCCCGGTCACGTTCCTCCGTATAGAGGAATTCCCGGTACCAGTAGGCCTGCTCCTCGAAGACGCCATTCGACAGAGCCACGACCTCGGGCTCGCTGGCATAGGGCTGAAAGATCAGGCGCCCCCTGGCTTCATCCGCCTCGGGCTTGAACTTGAAGTCCGCGTTTTCGTGATGAAGGGAGTGGTAGTCGCGGCCGGAAAGGAAGGGGCGAACGGTGAGCTTCGCCGCGGACCCGGGATCCGGCGAGGAAATCCGCCAGGAGAGGATCACCAGCGGCAGGCCCCGTGGAACCATGATCGTGTGCTCGATCGTCCGTTCCGCGCCGAGGTCGTAGGTCCAGGTGGGCCAGAGCGAGTCGTCGAAGCGCGACTTGACCGGCCGGCCTTCGTGCCGGACGATCGGCTTGTCGCCTTCGAGCGTCGGCTTGTAGGTCTGGGACGTGAGGGCCAGTCGTTCGCCTTCCAGGTCCAACACCACATCCACGCCGTTCACCAGGACCCGCCGGTCCGTTGGGGGCTTGCGCGAGACGAGGAGGAGCGCGTGGTAGCGGCGTGTTCTGGTTCCCTGGGAAGTGTGTGAGGCGAAACCGCCGAGGCCGTCGGCCTCCAGCCACTCGAAATCCGGTTGCTTCATGAAAGCGTCTCCCTTCTCTTCGCCACGTCCTCGATGCATCGCAGGGCCAGCGTGGTCCAGCCGGTCTGATGCGAGGCGCCGAACCCCCGGCCGGTGTCGCCGGAGAAGTATTCGTAGAACAGAACCAGGTCCTTGAAATGCGGATCGGTCCGATAGCGCGGGTTCTCGCCGTGACACGGGCGTCTTCCGCTGCGATCGGCGAGGAAGGTCGAGGCCAGGCGCCGCTCGATCTCGATCGCGGCCTCGCGCAGGTTCATGAGCACGCCCGAACCCGTGGGGCATTCGACCCGCAGGGTATCGCCATAGAAGTCGTGGTACCGGTACAAGGCCTCCACCAGAAGGTAGTTCAGGGGGAACCAGACCGGCCCGCGCCAGTTGGAGTTGATGCCGAAGGCCCGCGTCCTCGAATCGTCCGGGGCGTAGTCGGCGCGGTAGTCGCCGCTGTTGGCGTGCAGGATGAACGGTTCGAGGTGGTGCCGCTTGGAGAGGGACCGGACACCGGTAGGAGCGAGGAGGGAAGCCTCGTCGAGGAGGTGAGTCAGCACCCGGACCAGCTGCTCACGGGAGGGAACGGCGAGGATGGCTCGATCTCTTCGATCGGTGGCGCGGCGGTCGTGGGGGAAGTCGATGTGGGGCCGCGCCCTCAGGTAGGCGTCCACCCGGGCCTGGAGTTTCGGCAGGTGCTCGAGCCACCGGCGCTCCAGGACATGCACCGCGAAGAACGGGATCAGGCCGACCATGGACCAGATCCGCACCGGCGTTCGTTCGCCGTCCACGTTGATGTGATCGAAGTAGAACCCGTGCTCCTCGTCCCATAGCCCGCGCCCATCCGTCCGGTTCACCGCCTCCGCGGTCCCCGCGAAACTCTCGAAGAACTCGACGGCGAGGTCGTCGTAGCCCGCGGGGTTTTCCCGTCCAAGCTCCACCGCCATCCTCAGCATGGTGAGCGCGAAGAAGCCCATCCAGCCCGTGCCGTCCGCCTGCTCGAGATAGCCGCCGAGCGGCGGGGTCACCCCCCGTTCGAAGGCCGAGATGTTGTCGAGGCCGAGGAAGCCGCCCTTCAGGAGCCGATTGCCCGCGACATCTTCGAGGCTGCGCCACCACCGGAAATTCCTCACCAGCGCATCGAAGGTGGCGCCCAGGAATCCGAGCCCCTCGGGGTGGCTGGACCCGCCGCTCATCTCGAACACCCGCAGACAGGCCCAGGCGTGAACCGGCGGGTTGACGTCGCCGAACGCGAATTCGTACGCGGGAAGCTGGCCCGAGGGATGGACGTAGCGCTCGCTCAGGAAGAGGGCGAGCTGATCGCGCGCGAACTCGGGATCGACGCGGGCGAAGGGAATCATGTGAAAGGCGAGGTCCCAGGCCGCGTACCACGGGTATTCCCACTTGTCGGGGACGGAAATGAGGTCGTGATTCACGAGGTGCGACCAGTCCCAGTTGCGGCCCTTGAGCCGTTTCGCCGGGGGCGGGGGCTGCCCGGGATCGCCCTTCAGCCAGTCCGCGACATTCAGGTTGTAGAACTGCTTGGACCACAGGAGCGACGCGTAACCCTGGCGCAGCACGTTCCTTTCATCCGCGGTGACGGTGCGCGGGAGGAGCGCCTCGTAGAACCGATCCGCTTCCAGAGCCCGCGTCCTCAGGGTCTCCTCGGCGTGACGCAGCCCGAGACGGGTCTGGACCTCCGCTTCGGAAGCCAGGCGGAGGAGGACGGTCACGGATTCGCGGGGCCCGATCTTGAGTCGATAGTGAGCGCCGGCCTTGGTGCCCTCGTTTTCGGGATTGACCGCGGCGAGCCGCCCCCCCACCAGGCACTCGTGAAACGCGTCCTTTACGTACGGGCTGCGACTCTGGTAGCCGAAGAGGCGCTGCATGTTGGTTTCGTTGTCGGTGAAGAGGAATTGGGGCTCGACCCCGCTCGACGAGATTCCCGCCTCCCAAAGGTACCGGCCGAGCTCCCGATGGGCCAGGGCCACGCATCGACGCGCCCCGAGCCGCATCTGCGGCTTCGGACCGTACCCCGGCTGATCGTCGCGTCCCCACGCCCAGGTGTTCCGGAACCACAACTGGGGAATGAGGTGGACGAGGGCGTCGTCCCCGGACCGATTCGCGACGGTGATGCGCATGACCACGTCGGTGGGCGAGGCCTTCGCATACTCCGCGGTCACGTCGACGTACCGGTGGCGATCGAAAACCCCGGTGTCCTCTATCTCGAACTCGGGTTCGAGGATGTCCCGGCTGCGTCCTTCCCGGACCAGCCGCTCGTAGGGATAGGCCCACAGCGGGTACTTGTAGAGGGCCTTGAAGTACGAATGGGTGGGCGTGGAGTCCAGGTAGTAGTAGAGCTCCTTCACGTCTTCGCCGTGGTTTCCTTCGGGAGCGGCGAGACCAAAGAGACGCTCCTTCAGGATGGGGTCGCGGCCGTTCCAGAGGGCGAGACCGAAACACAGCCGCGCCTCGCGATCGGAGAAGCCGAGCAGCGCGTCCTCACCCCAGCGGTAGGCGCGCGACCTCGCGTGGTCGTGGGGAAAGTAGTCCCAGCAGTTTCCGTCCGCGGAGTAGTCCTCGCGCACCGTGCCCCACTGGCGCTCGGCGAGATACGGCCCGAATAGCGCCCAATCCTCGCCCGCCGATGCCTCGCGGAAAAGACGCTCGTGTTCGGCGGTGGTCGGGGGCCCCACGCTTTGATTCTAGTGTGGGGCCGGAGTCCCGCGGCTCACTCTCCCGGGGGAGGGGCCCCCTTGTCCATGGCCCGCTTCAGGAGGGCGTCCACGCTGAGGGCGCCCGCGCCCCGGATCACCAGCCAGGAAAGGAACACCCCGAGCACGAAGGGAGCCACGTCCGACAGGCCCACCTCCGAGCTTCGGGTCAGGGCGCCGACGAAGGTCTCCCGATCGGCGGTGAGGAGGGCCACGATCATGGTGGAAGAGAGCAGCAGCGCGACGATGCGGGTCAACACCCCGGCGAGCAGGAGCATGCCGCCGTAATACTCGAGCCGGGCCACGAACGCCGCGTTCAGCTCCGGGAAGGGAATGTTGAGATTCGTGAAGAAGTCGACGGTTCTCTCCATGTTCGCGAGTTTCCCGCTTCCCGAGTCGTAGAAGGCGAAGCCCACTACCAGCCGGGTCAGGAGTCCCGGTACCCAGTCCAGATAACCCAACAGTCTAAGAGCCAGGTTCGAAGCCTGGCGGATGGTGGCGCCGCCCATGAATGTTTCTCCTTTTTTAAGCGTTACGTGCCTGGTCAGATGTCGCCTCGCCGGATTCGGTTACCCCGCATCTCCGTTGGAAGCCGATCTCGAATCGTCCTTGTCGCGGCGGAGGGGAACGATGGGTCCCTTCCATTGCGGATGCTTCGCGACCAGCGGGCCGTACAGGCGCCGCAGGGTCTCGAAGTCCTTGTCGATGTCCCCGGTGGGGATGAGGACCTCCGGGAGGATGCCCCCTTCCTTCTTCGCGTAGTCGATGTACCCGAGCACGATGGGCACCTTGGCCTGGAGCGCGATGTAGTAGAAGCCGGTGCGCCACCCCGAAGTCAGTTTGCGCGTGCCTTCGGGGGCCACGCCGATGGCGAAGGTGTCGAGCCGGTTGAACCACGAGACGGCCTGGCTCACGAAACTCTGGTTGCGCGACCGGTCGAGGGGGATTCCGCCCCGGCTGCGCAGGAACCAGCCGAGCGGGCCCCTGAACAGAGAGTGCTTCCCGAAGAAGGAGAAGTTCAACTCGAGCATGGAGGCGGCGCCGATCAGGAAGAAGCCGTCCCAGTTGGAGGTATGGGGCGCGGCGATGACCACGTACTTCCGAAACGCCGGGGGCTGGCCGACGCATTTCCAGCCGAGGACCTTGTAGATCACCCGGCCGATGAAAGCGATGAAAGGGGAGGCCCCCCGGGTTTGCGGTACGGCTTGAGACACTTCGCTGTGCTCCCTGGAGAAGAAACCGAACCCGCTCACTTCGAAGAACTTATTACCACGACTATAGTTCGCGACGCGGCCCTTCTGGTCGTTCAGCCAAATGCTCTCCATCTACACCTTCTTCCTTGGCCTCGGGTTTGCCTTCGCGGCGCCCTTCTTCCTCTGGCGAGGCCGGGGCACCAATCGCTACACCGCCAATTTCAAGGAGCGCTTCGGCGCGCTGCCCGTCTACCTCAACGTGGATGGCGATCGGTCGATCTGGATCCACGCGGTTTCGGTGGGCGAGGTCCTCGCTTCGAGGATCCTCGTGGAGCCGCTCAAGAAGCGCTTCCCGAAGCACCGTATCTTCCTGTCCACCTCCACGGTCGCGGGGAACGCGGTGGCCCGTCAGCGCGTCCACGGCATCGACGGTCTCTTCTACGCTCCGTTTGATTTCCCATCCCCGGTGCGCAAGGTCCTCGACACCCTGCAGCCCGACCTCCTGGTCATCGTGGAGACGGAGCTCTGGCCGAATCTCATTCACGAGGCCCATGCCCGGGGCACGAAGATCGCCCTGGTGAACGGCCGGATCTCTCCGAGGTCCTATCCCCGCTATCGCCGGGTCCGCGGCCTGTTGAAGGGGACGCTCTCGAAGGTCGACGCCTTCTTCATGCAGGCCGAGCCGCATGCCGAGCGCATCCGGACCATGGGCGCCCCCGAAGCTCGGGTGAAGGTCACCGGCAATCTCAAGTTCGACGCGCTCGATACCGCGCGGCCCAAGGAGCGCCTCGCCCGGATCATCCTCTCCGATCCGGCCCGGCCCATCGTGGTCGCGGGCAGCACGGTCCCCGGCGAGGAGGAGATCGTCCTCAAGGCCGTGCAGGCCGCGCGCGAAAAGGTGCCGAATCTCGGCCTCGTCCTGGCCCCGCGGCACCCCGATCGCTTCGCGGACGCCTTCGCCATCGTGGAGGCCGCGGGTTTCCGCTGCGTCCGTCGAACCGATCTCGAGCCCGGCCAGTGGAAGGCGGGCGATGTCCTCCTGCTCGACACCCTCGGCGAACTCGCCTCCGTCTATTCGCTCGCCACCGTGGGCTTCGTGGGCGGCTCGCTGGTTCCCCAGGGCGGCCACAACGTGCTCGAGGTCTCCGCGGGAGGAGTGCCCGTCCTCACCGGGCCCAATGTCCAGAACTTCCAGGAGATCGCCAACGAGTTCCATCGCGAGGGCGCGCTCGTCTTCGTCAAGGACGCCGCGGAACTCGCGCGCGAGATCGTGTCGTTCGTGACCGACAAGGCGCGGCGCGACGAAGTCGGCGGCAAGGGGCGGGCTTTGATCGAACCCAATCGAGGTGCTCTGGGGCGAACCGTCGACGGCCTGTCCGCGCTCATCAGTTGAGGCCCATTGCGAGAGGCGCTTTCGATTCTCGCCCCGCTGGGGTGGATTTACGGTTTCGGGGCCTCTGTTCGCCGTAGGGTCTACGCGCGCGGTCTGCTGAAATCGGAACGGCTCCGCTCGCCCGTCATCAGCGTGGGAGGGCTCGCCATGGGCGGGACCATGAAGACGCCCACGGTCATCGAACTGGCGCACGCCCTGTCCTCCCGCGGTCCCAGGGTGGGGGTTCTGGGTCACGGCTATCGAGGCGCGGACCCGGGCCCCCGTGTGGTGTCCGACGGAGAGCGTCCGCTCGAGACGGTGGCAAGCGTGGGCGACGAGGCGCTCCTTCTCGCCCACGAGCTTCCGGGTTGTCCCATCGTGGTGGGTCGGGACAAGGTCGCGGCCGGTCGTCTCCTCGAAGAGCGCTTCGGCAAGCGCATCGTGCTGGTGGACTCCGGATTCCAGCATCGCCGGTTGTTCCGCGACCTGGACATCGTATGCGTCACCGAGGGCGACCTCGGCGCGCGGGTGATGCCGGCGGGAATGCTTCGCGAGTCTCCCTCGGCCTTGAGATTCGCCGACCTCGTCTTCACGGACCGCGAGACCGATGGTCCGAGAGTGGCGAAGCTCCGGGCCACCCGACCAAACGACGTGTTCTCCCTCGCCCGGGGCGACTTCGGCTTCTTCCCCCTGGAGGGCACGGGAGTCGAGGTCGATCCTCCCGGTCGGGCGTTTGTCTTCTGCGGCATCGGGTGGCCCGAGCGGTTCGTGAAGGACGTGGCCTCCTGCGGCCCCGCGGTCGTCGGAGAGCGCTTCTTTCGCGATCATCACCTCTTCACCGAAGGTGAACTCAAGGATGCGGCCGCGGCCGCGGAAAAGGCGGGGGCCACCGCGGTGGTGACCACCGCGAAAGACGCCGTCCGCATTTCCGCCTGGCCCGGCTCCCTGCCTCTCCTGGTGCTGTCGGCGCGTCTCGACATCGAGCGGCTTCCCGTGGTCCTCAAGCGGATCGACCGCGTGATCCTGGACCGGATCAAGGCGGGGCTTTGATGGGCCTGAAGATCCGTTTCGCCCTCGAAAGCCTCGCCCTTCTCGTCTTCAAGGTTCTGGCCCTCGTGATCCCGCGTCCCCTCTTCCTGCGCATCGGACGCGGTCTCGGCGCGCTGGTCGCGACTCTCGATCGAAGGCATCTGGCCATCGCGAAGGACAACCTGCGGCGGAGTTTTCCGGATTGGACGGAAGACAAGGTCGACCGAACCGCCCGCGGGGTCTGGATCCACTTCGGCGGGGTGATGTTCGACCTGGTGCGCATACTCGCGAAGGGGCCTTCGGTGGTGGATCCGCTCGCGACCATCGAAGGCCGGGAACATGCCGAGGCCGCGCACCGCTCCCGAAACGGCGTGGTCCTCATCACCGGCCACTTTGGAAACTGGGAGACCCACGGCATCGTCCACGCCAAGCATTTCGGTTCGATCGGCGTGGTGGCCCGCCCCCTCGACAACCCCACCCTCGATCGGGCGATGACCGCCTTGCGCGAGAGCGCGGGGAACGAGGTCATCGAGAAGGAGCACGCCATGATCCGATCCATGCGCCGGCTGAAAGCGGCGCAGGGTGTGGCCTTCGTGGTGGATCAGAACGTTCAGGAGAAGGAGGGCATCTTCGTCGACTTCTTCGGACGCCCCGCGTGCACCACCCCCTTCGCGGCGAAGCTCGCGATCAAGACCGGCGCGCTGGTGCTGCCCTGCCGCGCGGTGATGATGCCGGATTTTTCCTATCGCGTGATCTATGACCCGCCCATCGACCCGAAGGACTTTGGAACCGGGGACGCGGGAGTGCTGGCCCTGACCCAGGCCATGATGAATACCACCGAGGCGTGGATCCGCGCGAATCCCGACCAGTGGCTGTGGATGCATCGGCGGTGGCACACGAAGAAGACCCGGCCCGATCAGGGATCCGCGGGCGAGGGCGTGGCGCCATGAGCGACCCCGCGCCGTCGCGGGTCGTCATCCGCGCGCCCAACTGGCTTGGCGATGTCGTGCTCTCGCTCCCCGCGGTGCGGGACGTCCGGCGGGCTTTTCCGCAGGCACGCCTTTGTGTCCTCGCTCGTCCCTCCGTGGCGCCGCTCTACGAGGCCGTTCCCGAAGTCGATGCGGTTCTCGAAGCGAGAGGGTTCGGGGAGGAGATCGCCGCCCTGCGCGGAGGGTTCGATCTGGCCGTTCTCCTGCCCAACTCGATCGGCACCGCGCTCACCACGGTGATCGCCTCGGTCCCGCAGCGCTGGGGCTACGCGACCCAGGGCCGCGGCCTGCTCCTGACCCGCGGCGCAGCGGTCCCCGGAAACGTCCGCGGACGCTCGCAGGTGCATTACTATCGGGCGATGCTTGCCGCCATGGGCCTTCCCACGAGCGACGCCCTCGACACCTCGATCGCCCCTCCCCAGGCCTGGAAGGATGCGGGCCGGGGCCTCCTCGGCCCGGGCCGCTTCTTCGGCATTGCCCCCGGCGCCGCCAAGGGCACGGCCAAGCAGTGGCCCCCCGAGAGGTTCGCGGCCGCGGCCGATCGCCTGGCCGCCGAACTTGGGGCTCAGGCCGTGCTGCTCGGTTCCGCCGCCGACGTCTCCGCGGCGAAAGCGGTGGCCCTGGCCATGAAGGCGCCCTCGAAGGATCTCTGCGGCCGCACCGATCTGCGCGCGTTCGTGGGCCTCGTCGCCCTTCTCGACGGCCTGGTGGCGAACGACTCGGGGGCCATGCACATCGGCGCCGCGGTGGGCATCCCCACGGTCGGCGTCTTCGGCCCCACCAATCCCGACGAGACCCATCCGGTCGGAAGGCGCGCCGGGTTCGTGCGCGGCGTCGCCGAGTGCTCGCCGTGCCGTCACGTCACCTGTCCCATCGATCATCGCTGCATGACGTCGGTGGCGCCCGAGGCGGTGGTCGAGGTCCTGCTTCGCGAGGTGCGTTCATGAGCCGGCCCGCCGTTTTCTTCGACCGGGACGGAACGCTCTCCCGCGAGATCGGCTACGTCAATCACGTCACGCGGTTCGAGCCCTTTCCTTTCGCGGTGGACGCCATACGCGCGGTGAACGCCTCCAACCGGCTGGCCGTGCTGGTGACCAACCAGGCCGGGGTCGCGCGCGGCTACTTTCCGGAATCCCTGATCGGTGAGATCAACGGCATCCTGAAGGACCGGGTCGAATCTTCCGGCGCGCGACTCGACGGCATCTACTACTGTCCGCATCACCCGTCCGCGGGCGTGCCTCCGTACCGGCAGGATTGCGATTGCCGGAAGCCCAAGCCCGGGATGCTGCACCGCGCCGCGAAGGAGCTCGACATCGACCTCTCGAAGTCGTGGGTCATCGGCGATCGGCACGGCGATCTCGAACTCGCCTGGAACGTGGGCGCGCGCGCGTGCCTGGTGAAGACGGGCTACGGGATGGGGGAGATCGAGTACTGGATGTCGGGGTGGAAGCGTCAACCCGACCTCATCGCGGAGAATGCGCTCGACGCGGCGCTCCAGATCGTCGAGTCCCACTGATGAAGCCTTCCCGTCTGCCCGCCAAGGACCGCCTTCTCGCGGTGGTCGCCGCCTTTCAGGGCCGGAGGATCGCGGTGGTGGCCGACCTCGTCATGGACGAGTTCCTGAACGGCCGCGTGGAACGCATCTCGCGCGAGGCTCCGGTGCTGATCCTCCAGTACGAAGGCTCCGACCTGCGCCTCGGCGGCGGGGCCAACGCCGTGCACAACATCAAGACCCTGGGCGGCGAGCCTTTCCCGGTCGGCTTCGTGGGCAACGACGCCACCGGCCGCTCCCTCCTGGCCCTGCTGAAGCGCAAGAAGATCAAGACCGTCGGCGTGGGCCGGGTGAAGAGCTACGGCACGCCCCTCAAGACCCGGATCCTCGGCGGCGGCTTCCATTCCACGAGGCAGCAGATCGTCCGCATGGATCGGACCCGGCCTCTCTCCGAATCGGCGCACCGGTGGAGCGAGGGCCATGTCCGTCGGGCGCTTCGGCGGGTGGGCGCGGTGGACGGCGTCCTGGTCAGCGATTACGGCCTCGGCCTGGTCAGCCAGGAGGTCCTGAAACTCTCGACCGCGTTCGCCCGGAGGCACCGCGCCCCTCTCACCGCGGATTCGCGGCATGCCCTGCTCGGTCTCGCCGGGGTCACCGCGGTCACGCCGAACGAGCCCGAAGTCGAAGAGGCGCTCGGCATCGCCATCGGCCACGACATCAAGAAGCTCGAGAAGGCGGGCCGGGCCCTGCAGGCGCGCCTGAAAACGCCTTCGGTCCTGGTCACCCGGGGGAGCGACGGGATGTCGCTGTTCGAAGCGGGCGAACCGCCCCGGCACATCCCGGTCTTCGGCAGCGACGAAGTGGCGGACGTCACCGGCGCGGGCGACACCGTGATCGCCACGTTCACCCTGGCCCTGGCCGCGGGGGCCACCGCCTTCGAGGCCGCGCATCTGGCCAACATCGCGGGCGGCCTCGTGGTGATGAAGCGGGGCACGGCCACGGTGTCCGCCCGCGAGCTGCGTCACGCCATACGTCACGCGGAGTTCGCGTGAGCGCCCCCTTCCGTCGCGCCGCCTCCAAGGTCGTCACCGTGGAGGCGCTCAAGGAGGTGTGCGCGGAGGCACGTCGCGCCGGGAAGACCATCGCCTTCGCGAACGGATGCTTCGATCTCCTTCACGTCGGCCATGTCCGCTACCTCCAGGGCGCCCGCGCCGAGGGCGATGTCCTGATCGTGGGCATAAACGCCGATGCCTCCGTGAAGAAGCTCAAGGGCGAGGCCCGGCCGCTGCAGAACGAGCAGGACCGGGCCCTGCTGGTCGCCGCCCTTCATGCCGTCGACTGGGTGGTGGTCTTTCCCGAAGACACCGTCGAGAATCTCCTCCTGGCCCTGAAGCCCGACGTTCACTGCAAGGGGACCGACTACACCGTCGACACCGTTCCCGAGCGGGAGGTGGTGAAGGGCTATGGGGGTCGCGTGGCCATCGTCGGCGACCCCAAGGACCACAACACGAGCACGCTCCTGGCGCGCCTCGCAACGAGATAGATTAGATCGGAAAAGCCTTGAGAATCCTGGTCATCCGGCTCTCGTCGATCGGCGACGTGGTTCACACCACGCCCATGGTGGCCTCGCTCATCGAGGAGGGCCACGAGGTGGCCTGGGCGGTGGAGCCCCCGGCGGCGCCCCTTGTCTCTTCGATTCGGGGCCTCAGTCAGACCTTCGTGCTTCCCAAGGCCTCGGCCTACGACTGGAACGACCGTTTTCGCATCGCCCGCACGCTTCGCGACTTCAACCCCGATGTGGCGATCGACGCCCAGGGGCTGTGGAAGTCCGCGTTCTGGACCTGGCTTTCGGGCGCCCCCCGCCGGATCGGCTGGATGGCCGACAATCGTCGCGAGGCTTCGTCGAGCGTGATGCTCACCGAGACCGTGGCCTGCACTCCCGAGGACGTGCACGTGATCGATCAACACCACGCGCTGCTCGTGGGCCTCGGGATCGACGACCGCGGTTCGCGGATCTTCCCGTACGTCCTGCCGGAAGAGGCGCTTTCGATGGCGGCGGAGTATCGCGCCGCCCTGGGGAATCCCCTCGTGCTCATCGCGCCGGGTGGCGGCTGGGAGAACAAGCTGTACCCCCCGGACTTGTGGGGAGCGGTCGCAAAGGGCCTGGCCGAGATGCAGTTGGCGCCGGTGGTCCTGTGGGGGCCGGGTGAAGAGGAACTCGCGGGTCACGTTATCGAGGCGTCCGGCCACACGGCGAAGCGCGCGCCCGCGACCTCCGTGCTCGAACTCGCCGCCCTCGCCAAGGGCTGCCGGCTTTTCCTCGGCGCCGACACCGGGCCGCTCCACATCGCCGGGGCCATGGGCGCGCCGCTGGTGGCGGTCTTCGGCCCCACCGATCCGGCGCGCAACGGGCCCTGGTCGCCGCAGGACGAAGTGGTGCGGCGCATCCCCGCTTGCGCGCCCTGTCACAAGCGGAACTGCGACACTCATCAGGACACCATGAAGAAGATCCTGCCGAGCGCGGTGCTGGAGGCGGCGTCGCGTCGCCTCGCCTCCTCGGCGGAGCGGAACCCCGCTTGAGCCTTTCACGCAACCGGGTGCGAGCCGGGTACACCGCGGGCGCGCTCGCCCTTTTCTTCGCCGAGCCCACGCGGGAATCGCTTCAGCTCGGCGGCGCCCTGGCGATCGTGGGCGAGCTGATCCGGATCTGGGCCTCGGGGCACATCGAGAAGACTCATCGATTGGCCACGGGCGGACCCTACGCCCACACCCGTAATCCCCTCTACGTGGGCAGCGTCCTCATGGCGCTCGGCTTCCTCCTCGCGGCCCGGCATCCCATCTCGGTTACCGTCGGTCTCGCCTACCTCGTGGTCTTCTACCCCTCCATCATTCGCGAGGAAGCGAAGTTCCTCAAGGGCAAGTTTCCCGACCCGTACCACGACTGGGCTCTGCACGTGCCTCTGTTCTTCCCGCGCCTCACCCCGGGCGGTCCGCGTGAATCGAGGTTCCAGATGAGCCGTCTCCTTGCCAATCACGAATGGCGCAGCATTCTGGGCCTGATTGTTCTGGGCGTCTTCATGATCTGGCGGCTGCGGTAGGGCAGGGGCAAGCGCAAGCGATCTCGGGAGTTACTCCCCCTGAAGGGCGTGGGGGCGCGCGTCGTCGAATCGCCAGCGCGAAGATTGCGCTCCGAGGCCCTATGGACAATCGGCTTCCTTGCTGCAACATTATGGTGTCATGTTCACACCAGCTCTCGAACGGATCCTCGTGATCGCGGCCCAAGGGGCCCAGGACCGCCGCCACGCTCACCTCACCACCGAGCACGTTCTGCTCGCCATCGCCCACGATCCGGTGGGCCGACGGATCCTCCACGGGTCCGGCGTCGACGTCGATCAGCTGATCAAGGGACTGACCGTCTACGTTGAAGAACAGATCGACCGCGTGCCCGAGGGTTCCCGCAAAGCGCCCCAGCAGACCATCGGCTTCCGCCGACTTCTCCAGTCCGCGGTCCTGCACGTCCAGAGTGCGGGAAAGAACGAAGCCGACGTGGGCGATGTTCTCGCCGCCCTCATGCAGCAGCCGAAGTCGTTCGCCGCGGAAAGCCTGGCCGCGCAGGGAATCACCCGACTCGATGTGTTGAACTACATCTCGCACGGCGTCTCGAAGCGCCCGGACAACCTTCCTTCCGGTCCCGCTCCCGCGGGCGACGGCGAGGAAGGGTCTGCGGCCGCCGCCGATCCGCTCGAAGCCTTCGCGCCTTCCCTCACCGAACGCGCGCGCCAGGGCCTGCTCGATCCCCTGATCGGCCGTGAGAAAGAAGTCCGCCGCGTTCTCGAGATCCTCTGCCGGCGCCGCAAGAACAACCCCGTCCTCGTGGGGGACCCCGGTGTCGGCAAGACTGCGATCATCGACGGCCTCGCCCAGGCTCTCCTCAAGGACGACGCTCCCGACTTCCTCAAGGGGGCCGAGATCTTCGCCCTCGACACCGGGGCCATGCTCGCGGGCACCCGCTATCGCGGCGATTTCGAGGAGCGCTTCAAGCAGGTGATCGCCGCCCTGAAGAAGCGCCCCAAACCCATTCTCTTCATCGACGAGATCCACACCATGGTCGGCGCGGGCGCCACCAGCGGGGGCACCCTCGACCTCTCCAACATGGTGAAGCCGATCCTTCAGGAAGGCGATATCCGCATCATCGGCGCCACCACCTTCGACGAGTTCAAGATCATCGAGAAGAACCAGGCCCTGTTCCGCAGGCTCCAGAAGATCGTGGTGGAAGAGCCGACCATGGCCGACACCGTGCAGATCCTCTTCGGTCTGAAGGATCGGCTGGAGAAGCACCACGAAGTCTCGATCACGGACGACGCGATCGACGGCGCGGCGAAGCTCGCCCAGCGACACATGCGCGAGCACCGGCTGCCGGACAGCGCTCTCGACCTCCTCGACGAGGCGGGCGCCACCCTTCGCATCGACAAAGTGGATCCCCGCGATGTCGACCTGCCTTTGATCGAGCGCGTGGTCGCTCGGGTCGCGCGCATCCCGGAGAAGCAGGCTTCGCTCTCGGACAAGGAACGCCTGCGCACCCTCGAGGAGTCGCTGAATCGGGTGGTCTTCCACCAGGAAAAGGCGGTGAAGCTCGTTTCCCAGGCCATCAAGCGCTCACGCGCGGGCCTGGGGCCCGCCGAGCGTCCGGTGGGCTGCTTCCTCTTCACCGGTCCGACCGGGGTGGGCAAGACCGAGCTCGCCAAGCAGGTGGCGAAGCAGCTCGGGAACGAGTTCATCCGCTTCGACATGAGCGAATACATGGAGAAGCACACAGTGTCGCGTCTGGTGGGCGCGCCTCCCGGCTACGTGGGCTTCGACCAGGGTGGCCTGCTCGTGGACGCGGTCCGCAAGAACCCGTACTGCGTGGTCCTGCTCGACGAGATCGAGAAGGCCCATCCCGATATCTTCAACATCCTGCTCCAGGTGATGGATCACGCGACCCTCACCGACAACAACGGCCGCAAGGCGGACTTCCGCCAGGCCATCCTGATCATGACCAGCAACGCGGGCTCGCAGGAGATGAGTGCGAGGGCCATCGGCCTTCAGCGCAACGCCGCCAAGGACACCGCGACCCGGGGCAAGAGCGCCATCGAGAAGTTGTTCGCGCCGGAGTTCCGGAACCGCCTCTCCGCCATCGTCACCTTCGATTCCCTGCCCTTCGAGGCCATGGAGTTGATCGTGTCGAAGTTCATCCTCGAGCTCGAAGCGCAGCTTCGCGAACGCAAGGTCGCGATCACCCTCACCGAGGAAGGCCGCGCCTGGCTCGCCCGCAAGGGCTACGACCCGAAGTTCGGCGCCCGACCGGTGGCGCGGATCATCCAGGAACACGTCCGCGACCCGCTCACCGACGAGATCCTCTTCGGGAAACTCGAGTCGGGCGGGGAAGTCACGATCAGGCTGAACGACGCGGGCGACGGCCTCGCCTTCGACTTCAAGCCGACTATCGTGAAAGAGCCGGGCGAGAAGATCGAAGCCTGAAGCCTCAAGGCCACAGGGCCTTGTCGCGATGAGTCAGCCACAGGATGAAGTCGGTGGCTGGCGGCGTCACACCGTGCTTGCGCAGCAGCTTCGCGCACTGCGCGCGGTGACCGTGCGAGTGCAGGCACACCTGCATCAAGGCCTCGGCGACCGTGCGCTTCCCGCCCGGGATGCGAGCGTCCTCTATCGTCCCCTGGAGGTCGGCCTCGGTGGCTCGCTCGAGCCACGAGGTCTCGAGCTCCTGGGTTCTGCGGAAGCCGTCCACCAGCTCGGCCAGCGTCCGCGACGATCGGACCTCCTCCTCGACGTTGAATGGGAGCCCGAGGATGGACGAGGTCCAGAAGCGATTCGAGACGAGGACGTGGTGCAGCAGTTCGCCCACTTCCCGGTCCTGGGCCGCGTCTTTCGACCCCTGAACGCTCGAGAGAAACGAGGCGTTCGCGTATGCCTTGTGGGCCACGAGGTCGCGAAGCATCTCGAGCAAGGGGCTCAGCCGAGGATCCTCCCGCGAGGGGCTCAGAAACTGACCGTGAGCCCGGCGCGCACCCCACCCGCGGTGGGGGCGAGGGTCAGGGACGCCTGAGCCTTCCCGTGGTGCACGGTGACCCAGCGGTCTGTCCTGAAGGCGAGTCCGACGAGCGCGCCGATGGTCGCCGTGGCCGTCCCGCCGATGACGCCGCCGACGAGTCCGGCCCCCAGGGTGAAGCCGGATTCGCACCCGGCGACATCCGGATCGCAGGCGAAGGCGACTCCGAGCAGGCCCCCGAGGACGGCCCCGGGTATGAGTCCGATCACGGCGCCCTTCCGCCACTGGGTGCGGCTCCCCCGGGCCACATCGACCTGATCTAACTGCCCCAGCGAAAGCCGAAGCGGCTGTGCCGCTCCCATGGATTTCAGAACAAGCTCGTCCGCGGTCACGCTCTCGATGGTGGCCGTGAGGGTTTCGCGATTTCCGAGGACCTCCACCCGCACGCGATCACCGGGCACCAGGGTGGACAGCGGACTCGCCTTGTCATCGGCCCCGGCCACTGGAACCGCCAGCGCGGCCACCATGAGCCAGACCGGTCTTCGAGCCTTCATCAAAGCGCCTTCGCCCGCTGAACGGTGTCGGTGTACTGCTGGAATCGGGCGATCTTTCCGTCGCGTAGGGTGTACGTATGAGCGGCGTGGTTGGGCAATTGTCCTTCCTCCGGGAGTGCGGCGATTGAACGCAGTATGCCTGCTTCGGAGCGATCCTGCCAGACGCGCGGTAATCCGCGGGCCGGATACTCCCGTCTCTTGTGCGCGGTCTGCCGCAATGTCGGTTTTCAAATCGGCATCGCGGCGGAGTCGGGGCGGTCCTTGCAGTAGGCTTCCTTCAACCAAACCTCCAGGAGGAGATTTCCGCATGAGTCTTGTCGCCGCGTTCGCTCTCACCGTTCTGCTCGCCCCCCAGCCCAAGGCCAAGCCCACCCCGGTTCCGCCGCCGCCGCCCGGCACCATGGAGGCGAAGAAGCTCGAGGCCTTGAAAGTCGAGGTCATCGCCGAGGTCGAGAAGAACAAGGACATGGTCCAGCAGATGGTGGACCAGATCTTCAGCTTCGGAGAGCTCGGGTTCCAGGAGGTCGAGACCTCGAAGTACCTGGTGGGCATCCTCGAGAAGAACGGCTTCACCGTGACCAAGGGCGTCTCCGGGATTCCCACCGCGTGGTTCGCGCGCTGGGGCTCGGGCAAACCCGTGATCTCCCTCGGCACCGACATCGACGGCATCCCCAAGGCCTCGCAGAAGCCGGGCGTCTCGTATCCCTCGCCCATGATCGAGGGGGCTCCCGGACACGGCGAAGGCCACAACTCCGGCATGGCCGTGAACATCGTGGGCGCGCTCGCGGTGAAGAAGGTGATGGAGCGCGAGAAGATCCCCGGCACCATCGTGATCTGGCCGGGCGTCGCCGAGGAACTGGTGGGCAGCAAGGCGATCTATGTGCGCGACGGCCTCTTCAAGGACATCGACATCACTCTGTTCTGTCATGTGTCTTCCGACCTCGGCGTCTCGTGGGGGACGCAGTCCAGCAACGCCCTCGTTTCCGTGCGCTACGACTTCAGCGGCGCGGCCGCTCACGCCGCGGGCAGCCCCTGGCGCGGCAAGAGCGCACTCGACGCGGTGGAGCTCATGGACGTGGGTTGGAACTTCCGCCGCGAGCACCTCAAGTACACCCAGCGTTCGCACTACGTGATCCCCGATGGCGGCGACCAGCCGAACGTGGTCCCGAGCAAGGCGAGCGTCTGGTACTACTTCCGCGAAACGGACTACGCGGCCACCAAGAATCTCTGGGATATCGGCAACCGCGTGGCCCAGGGGGCGGCCATGATGACCGACACCACCTGGACGTCCACCGTGCTCGGCTCGGCCATGGACCACCACATGAGCAAGCCGGTGGCCGAGGCCATGGACGCGAACATCAAGCGCGTGGGCATGCCGACCTGGGACGACAACGACAACACCCTCGCCAAGGCGGTCCAGAAGGAACTCGCGGTGAAGGAAGAGGGTCTCGCCACGAAGGTGAAGGACCTCGAAGGCCCGGCGGATGAGAAGACCCGCACCGGCGGCGGGTCCGACGACATCGGCGACATCCAGTGGAACATGCCCTCGGTGACCCTGCGCTATCCGGCCAACATCCCGAACCTCCCCGGGCACAGCTTCTGGAACGCCATCTCCATGGCGACGCCGATCGCGCACAAGGGTTCGACCGCGGGCGCGAAGGTCATGGCCGCGACCCTTCTCGACCTCTTCGCCAGGCCCCAGATCGTGATCGACGCGAAGAAGTACTTCGATGAGGTCCAGACCAAGGACCGCAAGTACATCTCCTTCCTGAAGGCCGACGACAAGGCGGCGATCCACCTCAACAAGGAGATCCTCGATCAGTACCGGGAGAAGATGCGTCCCCTCTACTACGATCCCACGAAGTACAAGACGTACCTCGAGCAGCTCGGCATCAAGTACCCGACCGTTCGCACCACCCCTGCGGCCGCGAAGGACGAGAGTGCTCCCGGGCCCGAGGGCTCGAAGTAGCCCGTTCGCTCGAGCGGAAGAGCGCATGGCGGATCTCAAGACGGGCTTCGAAAGGATGGAGGCCACCAAGGCCACCCTTCTTCGAAGCCTGGCCTCGCTCGATACCGAGACGCTGAACCGCAAGCCGGATTCCTCGAGCTGGTCGATCCTCCAGGTCATCGCCCACCTGACCAAGTCGGAGGGCGGCACGCTTCAGTACATCAAGAAGAAGACCCAGGATTCGGGCGCTCTGCCCCGCGCGGGCATCGCCGCCTGGTTCAGGATCGCCGCGCTGGTCATCGGCATTCGCTCGCCCTTCAAATTCAAGGCGCCGAAAGGCGTCGCCGACGTGCCCGAGACCGGGGACTTGAAGGCCGCGAGTTTCGCGTGGGCCGAGGTGCGCGAGGACTGGCGGGAGTTCGTCGAGGCGTTTCCGCCCGAGCTCGACGGCAAGGCCATCTTCCGGCATCCCTTCGTGGGTCTTCTGGGTCCGGCTCAGACCATGATCTTCCTGAACGAGCACCTGGGGAACCACGTTCGCCAGATCGCCCGGATCCGCAAGGCCTTGAACGCCTGACCAGGCCCTCAGGGGGTTGGGAGCTTGGCGAGGATGGTCTCCGCGTCCTTGCGGTGAGGGTCCTTCCGATCCACGCTCCGCAGGATGGCCTTCGCCTCCGCGACGCGACCCTGGCCAAGGGTCGCGAGGCCGAGGAAGTAGTTCGCTCCCGGCGTCTTCGGGTCGAGTCCGAGGGCGTCGCGAACCGCGCCCTCCGCGCCCTTCCAGTCTCCGGCCAGGAAGAACATCTTGCCGAGATCGAGTTGCGTCATAGGATCGTCGCGCAGGAAGGCGGCCCGCGCCGCATGGTCGCGCATCGCGGAGGTGAGGCCCCGCGAAAGGGCGTCCTCCCCGACCGGTCGCACCCCCGCGTTCAAGAGGCCGAGCGCCGACGCCATGCGAACGGTGCGACGCTCGTCCCGGAGCCCGCGCTCCATCGCTTCGCGAACCGCGGGGTTCTTCCCTTGGTCGGTGAGGGAGAGTAGCGCCGCGACCCGGATCATGGGATGCGACGCCTGCGCCCCGGCGAGGAGCGCGCTCGTGGCCGCGGCGTCCGGGTAGCCGCGGAGATGACCGAGGGCGTTCGCCCGGATGAGCGGCGGCCGCGCGGCATCGCCGGCGATCTGCACCAGGGGAGCGAGCCCCGCAGGATCCCGGCTCACCCCCAGCGAAAACGCCACCGCGTCCGCGACCGTCTGCTTCCGCCGTTCTCCGGGGAACCAAAGGGCGAGGCGCGCCTCCGACCAGTCGGCGTTCTTGTCCTTGTGGCACTCGTTACAGGCGTTGGGGATTCCGAAGCGCTTCGTATTCTCCGGAGCGGGGACCGAGATGGTGTGATCGGGCATCCGATGCCGAAGCGAAATCGAGGTTCTCGGCATGTGGCACGAGACGCAGGTGGTGGCGGGCTGGTGATGGGTGTGCCCGGGGCCCATGGCGGCGATCTCGCGATGGCATCCCGCGCAAAGCCCGTCCTGTTTCGCGGCGAGGGTCGAGTTCTTGTCGATGTCCGGCTCATGGACATCGGTGTGGCACATGATGCAGGTGGCCCCGCCCTTGAAGTAACACTGACTCTGCCAGAAGGCGATGGCCTCGCTGGAGAAGCGCCTCGGCCGGCCGTTCGGCCAGTAGGCGGGGTCATGATTCCGCTTCTGCGCGTACTCGAGAAGCGGGGTGAAGTAGTCGTAGTAGTTCGACCCGCCGGAAAAGCCGGTCTGGGTGATGTCGCGAAGGCTGTGACACTGGGCGCACAGAGTGGTGCTCGTCTCCGCGTCCAGCCGGCGCGGATGGACGATGAGGGTCTCGCGATCGGCGGTGGATGCGGGGGAGAGCACGGCTCGAGTCTCCACGGTGGCGCTCTCGGCCCCGCCCTTCTTCGCGGCCGCGTACTTGGCCGCGTGGGGCCGGCCCGGCCCGTGGCAGCGCTCGCAGCTCGTGCCGAAGTCGGTCCAGGTGGTCCCGAACTTCTTCGTGGCGGGGTCGAACTTCTTCTCTTCGCCGCTCACGTGGCACCCGAAGCAGTTCGTGTTCCAGACCTGGAGCTTCACCCCGCCCGCTTCTTCGAGGTCCACGATGTCGAGGTTGTGGAACCATTCCTTCTTCTCGATGTCGTACGAGGGCGGCAGAACCACGATGCGCCCGTCGTCGAGCCGGGAGAGATAGTGCTGGACCCGGCGGGAGCCCAGGGTGTAGTCCACCCGCCGCCTCGTGGGCGTGTCCTGGAGATATTGCTCGATGATGAAGTAGGCGTCCCCGTCGCGATCGAGCCGGTACTCCTTCCCGCGCAGGGTCTGGATCCCTTCGAAGCGCGGGATCACGCTCCGCGGCCCGGCTTCCTGCAGCATCCTGCTGTGGCGGCCGTTCGACCAGCCCGAATGAGTCGAGGCATGGCAGGAGCGGCAGGTCTGCGAGCCCACGAACGAAGAGGCGGGATCGGGGGCTATCCGGCCCGGGGCGCCGTCGGGAGGAAGCGCGCTCTGGCCCGCGGCAAGGGGAACGAAGAGGAACGCCCCCGCGAGGAAGGCGTGGGGCTTCACGGCTTCTTCAGAACCTCCGCGACCCTGGCTTCGAGCTCGGCGGTTTCGATGACGCCTTCCTTCTTGAGCCGGATGCGGCCCGGGGCTCCCTTGCGCCCGTCGATGATGAGCTTGGTGGGGAAGATCATCACGTCCATGCGATCCGAGAGAGTCGAGGCCATGTACACCGGGAACTTCTCCTTGCGGTCCGCGAAGAACTTCACCACGTCGGCCTTGTCGTCATCGACGCTGAAGCTCAAGAAAGCCACGTCCTTGCGGTCCTTGATCTTCGCGGCGTAGCGGGCGAGTTCTGGAAGCTCCTGAACGCACGGGCCGCACCAGGTGGCCCAGAAGTCCACGACCACGACCTTGCCCTCGAAGGCTTTCTCGGTGAGCGTGGCCCCGCCGACCTCGGAAATCGAGAACTTGACCGCGGGCAGGTCGATTCTTTCCCAGCCGTCCTCGCTGGCGCTCGTGAAGGCCACACCGAGCAGCACGGGGATGAGGGCAAGGCGAAGCAGGCGGGACATCAGGTTTCTCTCCAAAGGTTAAAGATACGCCCACCCGCCGCGGCAAGAGAACCGCCTGTAGGATCGGCCGGCACTTCGCCTCCGCTGTTCCCCTCGACCTGAATGAACCCATCCTCGAGCCGATCCCCTCTGATCCCGTTCCTGCTCGCGAGCCTGTGTTCCGGTTGCGCTGCCCTCCTGAACCAGATCCTCTGGACCCGGATCCTGTCCCTGGTCTTCGGCTCGACCGTGGAGGCGGTCTCCGCGGTGACCGCGGTCTTCATGGCCGGCCTCGCCCTGGGAAGTGCCTTGGGCCCGCGTCTCGTCGCCCGGCGGACCCCGGCCGAGGCGGCCGCCCTCTATTCGCGCATCGAGCTCGGGATCGGCGCTTCGGCCCTGGTCCTGGCCTTCGTGCTGCCCGCGCTCGAGCCCCTGCGCGCGAGCGTCGGCGCCGCGCCGGTGTGGCTTGTCGCCATCCTGCTCCTTCTCGTGCCCGCCGGCCTCATGGGGACGACTCTCGTGGTTCAGTCGCATGTCGTCTCGGGCACACGGGATCACGCCGCGAGTGCGAGGACCGGCGGCCTTCTCTTCGCGGCCAACACGTTCGGAGCGGTGGCGGGTGCTTATGGCAGCGTGTTGATCCTGGTGCCGCGGCTCGGAGTCACCAGGACCATAGGACTCGCCACCGTCTTGAATGTCACCGCCGCCCTGCTCGCGAAGTGGCGGGCGCCCGCGCCGTCCCCGGCCGGAGCGCTCGAGACCGAGGTCGAGAGGAAGGCCGAAGAGGCGCCACCGCGCAAAGGTCACAAGCGCAAGCCCAAGGATGCGCCGGTGGGGCCGGACGCGGTCGTCCCCGCTCCCGGGCCGGTGGGGATCGTCTTCGTGGCCCTGTTTGTCGCGGGTTTCGCCGGACTGGTGAACGAAGTGGCCTGGACCCGGGCCTTCATCCTGGTGGCGGGGCCCACCGTTCACGCTTTCGCCTTCGTGCTCGGCGCCATCGTGCTCGGTCTCGCGACCGGCGCCCTGCTCTCGAGCAGCCTTCTCTCGCGGCTCGAGGATGCGAGGCTTGTCTTCGCCCTCGTCCAGGCCGGGGTCGCGGCCGCGAGCGCCCTGGTCATACGCACCCTCTCGTCGATGCCGCTCGTTTACGGCGCCCTGGTCCGGCAGCTCGTGGACCAGCCCGAGGCGCTGGTCAACCTCCAGGCCGAGCGCGCTCTCCTCCTCCTTTTTCCCGCGGCGGCGCTCTCCGGCGCCCTTTTTCCCCTGGGCCTCCGCTTGCTCCGATCCCGGCACTCCGCCTCGGAGGCCATGGGCTTCGGCAGCGCTCTCAATACCCTGGGCGCGATTCTCGGCGCGTCGCTCGCCGGTTTCATTCTCCTTCCCGAATTCGGGCTCGATCGCACCCTGCGCCTGGCCGCGTTCGCCTCGGCGCTGTCGGCGATCGGGATCTCCCTGTCCGGCCGGGTCGCGGCCCGGGCGGCGGGCGGGATCGCGGGGGTTTCGGCTCTCGCCCTGGTGACCGCCTCGCCCGCGCTCGACCAGGAACTCTTCGCGGGCGGTGCTTACAAGTACTCCGTCTACGACATGAACCTGAGCGTCGAAGACGTTCTTCGCCGCGGCGAACTCGTCTCCTACGCGGAGGGACGCGTGGCGAACGTGTCGGTGAAGCGGGTGGGCTCGGCCTTCTCGCTCGCGGTGGACGGGAAAGTGGACGCGACCTCAGGCGGCGACATGCTGACCCAGCGGCTGCTCGCGCACATTCCTTTTCTGGTGAGCGAGAACCCGGAGAAAGCGCTGGTCATCGGGCTCGGAAGCGGAGTCACCGCGAGCGCCGCTCTGACCCACGATCCGGGTTCGGTGACCGCGGTGGAGATCTCTCCGGAGGTGGCCGACGCGGCCCGCCGGTTCTTCGCCGACGCCAACCGCCATGTCCTCGAGAATCCAAAGCTGAAGCTGGTGATCGGCGACGCGCGCCAACATGTCCTGGCCACGAAGGATCGCTACGACGTCATCATTTCCGAGCCCTCCAACCCCTGGATGGCCGGGGTCTCGGCCCTGTTCACGCGGGAGTTCTTCGAAGGCGTGCGGGGGCGCCTCGCGCCGGGCGGCGTGTTTTGCCAGTGGGGGCATCTTTACAACATGGGCGAGGGCGACCTCGCCACGCTCCTCGCCACCTTCCAGGATGTCTTTCCGAAGGGGCGCGTCT
Organism: Vicinamibacteria bacterium; assembly: GCA_044229175.1. Classification (GTDB taxonomy): domain Bacteria; phylum Acidobacteriota; class Vicinamibacteria; order Fen-336; family JAGNNV01; genus JAGNNV01. The sequence goes on from JBGATM010000005.1 coordinate 169,288, forward strand.
ACGTCATCAGCGAAGCGGACATTCTCATCGTGGGTAGCGAAGGCTCGACCTCTCTAAGCGCGGCGCGGCTGGACTCTCTCCACGAAGAGGCCCGCCGGGATCTCGCCGCCTCGAAGCTCGAGCCCGCGACCCTCCTGGCCATTCCCACCGCGCTCCTCGCCGACCTGCCCTGGTTGAGCACGGCCCGCCGGCACACCGACGACGCGCCCGTTCTCGACTTCAGCGCGCCTCTTTCCATTCATGCCCAGACCGCCACCCCGAACCGTCGAAAGCTCCTTCCCAACGATGCGCCCAGGGACGCGTCCGTCATAAGGTCGCGTCTGGCCCTTCTCCAGGCCTCGGGCAGCGAGGAGTGGACGTACGACCTCGGGGAGCAGGCGTTGACCCTCGGGCTCGCCGACCTCGGCATCGCCGAGGAATTCGTGAAGAGCGCGATCAGGCTGCATCGCCCGGAACCGGCCGAAGCGGTCCTGAACCGCGCGATGGATCGCGCGCCCACCGCCGCGGTCTTCATCGCCAGGGCGCTTCTGTACTGGAATACGGACCGGGCCGCCCTGGCTCTCGAATCCCTGGAAGCCGCTTCGAAGCTCGACGCAAACGAGCCCCGGGCCTATCTGCTGGGCGCCGAGATTCAATCCGCCGCCGGCAATCTGCAACCCATGCGAAAGCTCATCGGCCGCGCCCTCGCCCTGAATCCGCGGAACGCGGAAGCGCTCGGTCTGGCCGCCGAGGCCGAAATGAAGGACGGCCGTCTCGAGCCCGCGTATCGGCTCTCCGAGGGAGCGCTCCGCATCGACCCTGAAGAGTCCCGCGCCCTGGAAGTGAAGGCCCTGTCCCTGGCCCAGCTCGGCCGTCTCGCCGAAGCGCGAAACGCATTCCTTCAGCTGATCGCGGCGGCGCCGGAGGCATCCGCGTCGCGGAACAACTTCGGCGTGTTCGAGCTCCAGCAGGGAAACGCCAGCGCGGCCGCTCGCCACTTCAAGGACGCTGCTGACCTCGACCCCTCGAATCTCGACGCCTATCGCGGACTCAAGGAAGCCGCGGTGCTCCTGAAGCAGACCGACCTCATCGAATTCGCCGATCGCGGTCTGGCCCGGCTGGCCCGGTAGCAGGACCCTAGCGCGACACGCTCACCATCCCGATGTCGTCGGGGTCGAGTTCCACCCTGGTTCCCGCCGTGGCACCCGGAACCAGAAGACGGCCGGTCACGATCAGGCTCAGGCGCTTCTCGCCCACCTTCACCTCCACGGGAAGCGGACCAGGGTAGCCGTCCACCACGATCTCCTGGCCGGAGCCGCTCGATTCGACGCGCATCGAAGGGAGGACGGTGTTGCGGACGAAGACCTCCCAGAGTCCGTCGAGACTGACCCGGGCCTCGGCCTCGAAGGCCCGACGTACCATCTCCGAGTCGACCTTCGCGAAGCGGTGTTCCTTCTGCAGGCGGAGCAGGCTTCGCCGGAAGGCGTCCTCGCCGATCAGCCGGCGCACCATATCGAGAACCAGAGCGCTCTTGTCGTACACCACCGCCCGATGCGCCTGGGCGTTGTTCTGGATGTGCCCCACCCGATTCCCGAGGTCCACCGGGCCGGCCCAGGTGAGTCGTTTCGTCCAGGTCACCATCTTCCGCAACACGCGGTTGAAGGCCTCCTCGCCCTGGCATTCGCGGGTCCACAGGGCCGCGGCGTACTGAGCGAAGCCCTCGGAGACCCAGCGGTCGCGATAGGACCTTGGCGTGACTCCCTGGCCCCACCATTGGTGCGCCAGCTCGTGGGCGAGGAAGAAGCCCGGGATGTCGTAGAAAGTCGCCGGATCGTCCTTGAGCCCGCCTCCCATCAGCGGCGGGCGCTGCTGAACGATGACCAGTCCGGGCGGCGAGTGTCCCCCGGGGACTTGAGCCTCGATGAGCGCCATGTTCAGGGGCGAGTAGGGAATGGGCCCGAAGAGGTTGCTGTAGAAGGAGGCGGCGGACTTGAGCCAGACGACCGACCGCGCGGAGTCGCGGCGCACTCGCGATTGAGAATAGGCATTGAAGGACAGGCCCTCCGACTGCTCGGCGGCCGTGGGCTGCAGGCGCGCGACCAGGAAGGCGATGTACTTGGCGTCCTGCGACTGCCGGTGGGTGACGGTCCGGGTGGTGAGTTCCGTGGTCTCGCTGCGCGTTCCACCCGAAACCACCGTCCAATCGGCGGGGACCGTGACCTTCAGGGTGGAGGTCGAGTAGTCCTCCTCGTCCATCTGGGGGTAGAAGGAACGCCGCTTCGAGTAGATGAGCGCCGGATCGATGAAGAACGGGGTCTCGTCCACCTCCTGGGCCACCTGCATGATTTCGCTCTCGACCGTGCCCGCGGGAAGGCGGCCGATGTAGTCCACGGTGAGATTCAGCCGGCCCACCCGGTCCGCGAGCGGGCCCATGTACACGAGAACGCTGTTCTGGCCGCGCACCCGGAAGAAGAGGTGGCGCCCCGCTTCCTTCGACCGGACCGAGCGCACCTGGAGCTCGTTATCGAGGTGGAACCGGAACGATGACACCGGCGACCTGATATCGATGGCGATGGTGTCGCGGCCGGTGAGGTCGTAGGTGTCGGGGTTGATGGAGATGGCCAGATCGTGGTTCACCACATCGAGGGACGAGTCCTCCTCCACGGGCTGACCGAGAGCGCTCTCCCGCGGGTAGGCGGAGATCTGGCGCTGGGTCGAGCGGTTGAACAGGCTCACGCCGTCCACGTCGAACGAGCTCAGGGACAGGGTGAGCGAGCCGAATCGCCGGGTGTCGAAGGCGATCGAGGCGTCCCCGAGCCCGGGCAGGAGCCACCAGGGCGCGCCCGCCACCGCGGCGTCAAGCACGAAAGCGTCGGTCTTGTGGCGGTCGAAATACTCGGTGGCGCGGACCAGGCGTGCGGCGCTTTGGGGGTCCGCGACGAAGGACCCGGGCTTGAGCGTGCGATAGAGGTCGGCGGGGTGAAGCCGCAGGAAGGCCCGCGACACCGCGTCTTCGAGGATTTCGCTCTTCGCGAATATCTTCATCTGGCCCCGCTCCGTCGCGGTCCGTGGCTTGAACGTGACCTGGCCCTTTCCCACGAAGACGAGAGCGGTGGGCCCCGCCTCCTGGGTGTTGAGGAAGAAGGTCCCGTCGATCATCTTCAGGGTGAAGTCTTCGAGTTCGATGGTCTGGCCCGCGGCCACGAAGCCCTCGGGCCGCAGGGTCAGGTGGATCAGCCCGTCGATGCCGCCGAAGCTTTCCTTCGAGACGATCCGCCAGCCCGCCTCGGTTTGTTCGAAGCGAAGGTTCCATTGCTCGACTGCGCCCCGCGGCTCCGTGATCTGGCTCAGGTTTCCGAGGACCACCGCGGTCCGGCCATCGGCGCTCACCGCCGGAGGGTCGGACGTGAATGCGACATCGGCCGAAGAGAAGATCCGACGAAGTTCCGCTTCCTGCTCCGCCTTGATCTCCGGCGCGGTGAAACGGAAGGCCTGGAGAGCCGCGTCCAGGTCTTTCTGGCGGAGCGAGGTCTCGAAGGCGCGCAAGGCCTCGGTGAGCGCAGGGTCGATTGTGGTCTGAGCGGATCCGCTCGATAACATCCCCGCCGTGAGGGCGGAGAACAACGCAAACCGGCGCGCGATGTCGCGCCATCTATCGCCGCGCCTCGAGGAACCATAGACCGCCATGAATGAATCCGTCTCTCTATTTACCGCATTCATAGCGGGAATCGTTTCTTTCATCTCCCCCTGCGTCCTGCCCATCGTTCCCGGATACCTCTCCTTCATCAGCGGTATCAACGTCTCGAAGTTCAAAAATCAGGAGACCTCCCGGGAACAGACGCGGCGGGTGGCCATCACCTCGCTTTTCTTCGTGCTGGGCTTTTCCACGGTCTTCGTGCTTCTCGGCGCCGCCGCCACCATGGTCGGCTATTACCTCCAGCAGTACAAAAAATTGCTCGGCATGGTGGGGGGCGCGGTGATCATCGTGCTGGGCCTGCACATGATGGGAATTTTTAGGATCCAGTGGCTTCTCGGGGAAATGCGGGCGGAAGTGAAGCAGAAGCCGCTCGGTCTCCTCGGCGCCTACGTGGTCGGCATCGCCTTCGCGTTCGGCTGGACCCCCTGCATCGGCCCGATCCTCGCGGGCATCCTTCTCTACGCCTCGCAGCAGGAGACGGTGTCGCAGGGCGTGGTGCTCCTCTCCGCTTATTCGGCGGGCCTCGGTATTCCCTTCATCGCCGCCGGCCTCGCCGTGAACTGGTTCTTCGCCGCCTCCGCGCAGATCAAGACCCAGATGCGAAAGGTGGAGATCGTCTCCGGGGTCCTCCTCATCGGGGTGGGACTGCTGCTCGTCACCGACCGCCTGAGCGTGATCGCCCAGTGGTTCACGAGGATGTTCCCGAGCCTCGCGTCGCTCGGGTAGCTACTGCCGCATCGGCTTGAGGGTCGCCTCGTCGACCAGCAGCTTCGTGCCCGTCGCCTTCTTCACCTCGTCGAGCGACACGCCGTCCGCGATCTCGATGAGGCGGAGTCCGCCCTTCTCGACCTCCATCACCCCGAGCTCGGTGATGATGACGTTCACGCACCGCCTTCCGGTGAGAGGCAGGGTGCACTGCTCCACGATCTTGTGCGCCCCCTTGGCCGTGTGCTCCATGGTGATGACCACGCGCTTCGCCCCGGCCACGAGGTCCATGGCCCCGCCCATCCCCTTCATCATCTTGCCGGGGATCATCCAGTTCGCGAGGTTGCCTTCGCGGTCGACTTGAAGGGCGCCGAGGATGGTGAGGTCGACGTGGCCGCCGCGCACCATGGCGAAGGAGTCCGCGCTCGAGAAGTAGGACGTGCCCGGGACCTCGGTCACCGTCTCCTTGCTCGCGTTGATGAGATCCGCGTCTTCCGCCCCTGACGCGGGGTAGGGGCCCACGCCGAGCATCCCGTTTTCCGAATGGAGAACCACGCTCACGCCCCTGGGCACGTAGTTGGAGGCGAGGGTCGGCATGCCGATGCCGAGGTTCACGTAGAAGCCGTCCTGCATCTCGAGGGCGGCGCGCCGGGCGATGCGCTCGCGCACCGCGTCGATCTCCATGGCGCCCTGCCCGAGTACGGTGCGCTTCTCGATCCGCTTCTCGTAGCGCTCTCCCTTGATCACGCGCTGGACGAAGATGCCCGGAGTCACGATGGCGTCGGGATCGAGCGACCCCGCGGGAACGATCTCCTCGACTTCCGCGATGGTGATCTTGGCGGCCATGGCCATCATGGGCGCGAAGTTCCGCGCGGTCTTGCGGTAGATGAGATTGCCCTGGGTGTCCGCTTTCCAGGCCTTGATCAGGGCGAAGTCGGCGCGCAGCGCGTTCTCGAGTATGTGCGGTCGCCCGTTGAACCAACGCACTTCCTTCCCTTCGGCGATGAGCGTCCCGTAACCGGTGGGGGTGAAGAACGCCGGCACGCCCGCGCCGCCCGCGCGCATGCGCTCCGAGAAGGTGCCCTGGGGGACGAGCTCCACTTCGAGCGAACCGTCGAGGGCCATCCGCTCGAAGACCTTGTTCTCGCCCACGTAGGTCGAGATCATCTTCTTCACCAGGCCCGCCTCGAGGAGGAAGGTGATTCCGAAATCCGACGTGCCCGCGTTGTTGCTGCCCAGGGTGAGGTTCTTCGGCCCCTTTTCCTTCACGGCCTGGATCAGGTTTTCGGGCAGGCCGCACAAACCGAATCCCGACAGGAAGATGGTGGCGCCGTCGGGAATGTCTCTGACGGCGTCTCGAGCGGAGGCGAAGATCTTGTTCATTGGACCTGCGATCTTAAGACCAAGCGCGCTCGCCGGATCGGGTCTTGATTCCTGGCCCTTTCGGTGTACGCTCCTTCACGTCATGAAGAGTTCCGATCTCGCAGCACCGTACATGCTCGTAGCTTCGCCCCTCATGAATGATCCGAAGTTCGCGCGGACCGTCATGGTGATCGGTCATCACGATAAAACCGGCGCCCTCGGCTGGGTCGTGAACCGCGTTCTGGATGTGAGCGTTCAGGATGTCCTTCCTGACCGTCTCTCTTCAGGACTTCATCCCGACACTCCTCTTCGTCTCGGCGGTCCGGTGGGCGCCACCGGCCTGACCGTGCTCCTCCGGGATCCGCTGAGCGAGGACGCCACCGAAGTGGCCCCCGGCCTCTTCGCCTGCGGAAACGCCAACATTCTCCCCATCGCGTTCTCCGAGCCGCCCGACGGCGACGTGGCCGAAGCGATCCTGGTCATCGGCTACGCCGGCTGGGGCGCCAAGCAACTCGATCGCGAGATCACCGACGGGTGGTGGTTCGTGCTCGGCTACGACCCCGAACTCGCGTTCACCCACGCCGCCGCCGACTTGTGGGATGCGTCGATGGAGAGACTCGGTCTCGGCGCCGCTACCGCGTTTGGAAGGTCAGAGCAGATTCACTGACGGATCGACAGGGGACTCACCGAGGGCGTGGTCGGCGCCTCATCCGCGAAGCGGACGCGCACCGTCATCCCGGTCGCGTCGTCGTAGTGTGAGAGCAGGAAGTTCCGCACGAAGTCTTCGGTCGTCTTTCTCCCGGTCTCCCTTACCAGGGGCAGATGCTCGCGGGCGCGCTGATCGAGGAGCCCGGCCAGCCCGGTCTGGAGCGCCTTCCGCACCGCCTCCTCGTCGCGGAGAACCGAGCCCTGCTTGGTTTCGAAGACCAGGGTCGAGGGATCGAGAGCGGGGGTTGAGAACTCCGGGGCGGGAGCCACGACCTCGACCGTCCGATCCGTGAGCTTCAGATCCCATCGCTTCTGCAGGTCGAGGACATAGGTGTAGACGACCGCGCCCCGCGCCTCCACCACCACGTCGGGAAGAGGAATGGTTCCCCAGACCAGCGACATCGAGTCCTTCCGCTCGAACGACTCGAGCTGCCTGAGCTCGGCGAACTGGAAGCGCGACGTGCCGTGGACCTGGGCCCCGTAGCTTCGCAGCGTGGTCTCCACTTCGCCGGTGCGAAATCCATCGGCCATGTGGCGCACCGCGATGAGGGCGCTCTCCGCGGTCCCTCCGAGGCTCCGCACCCGCTGCATCGCGGATCGGATCAGGAGAATGGGGAGGACGAGGCAGGCGATGGTCAGGAACGCCATCGCGATGGCCCAGCCCCCCCCGCGGCTCCGGCGCTCGGGCGGGCCCTTCGGGACGGGCGTCTCGGTCACGCGAACCGGCCGTTCCTGAAGTCTTCGAAGGCCTGGTGGATTTCCTCGCGCGTGTTCATGACGAACGGACCATACCTCGCGATCGGCTCGTTCAGCGGACGCGCGGCGATGCAGAGAAACCGGAAGCCGGACTCCCCGGCCTCGGCCACGACCCGGTCGCCCTTCGACAGGACTCCGAGGGTTTTCGGCGCGAGAGGAGTCGGGCCCACCGCGCCCCCGCCCTCGTAGGCGTAGACGAAAGCGGTGTGATCTCCGGGAATCCCGGTCTCGAACCGACCGCCCGGGTCGAGACGGACGTCGAGGTAGACCGGGTCGGTCACGATGCCCTGGACCGGACCGGTGGTGCCTTTGAAGGTTCCCGCGATCACGCGCACCGACCCGCCGTCGATCTTCACTTCCGGAATCGCGGAGGGATCGATGTCCTGGTAGCGCGGCGCCGTCATCTTGCTCTTCGCGGGGAGATTGACCCAGAGCTGGAAGCCCCACATGAGGCCGTTTTCCTGCTTCGGGGTCTCGGAGTGGATGATGCCGCGGCCGGCGGTCATCCACTGCGCCCCGCCGGAGGTGAGCAGGCCGCGATTGCCGGCGTGATCGGCGTGCTCCATCTTTCCGGCCAGCATGTAGGTGACGGTCTCGAAGCCGCGATGGGGGTGGTCCGGGAAGCCCGCGATGTAATCGGAGGGGTCGTCCGAACGGAACTCGTCGAGGAGAAGGAACGGGTCGAGCTGGTCGAGTTCCGCGTTCGCGATGGCGCGGCTGAGGCGGACCCCGGCCCCGTCGGAGGTCGCCACCGCGTGGACGGTTCTTTCGACGGTGCGATCGATCATGCCGCTAGTTTGACCGATGAGGCCCGCTCGGGATGAGCAGAGCCCCCTTTGGGTTCAGGGCCGCGGCAGGGGAGCGGGGAGATCCGCGACCACGTAGGCCAGCAAGGCGATGGCGGCCGCGTTGTCGGCGAGGTCCTTCGGGTCGAGCTTGTCGACGGTGTCGGCGGCGGTGTGATGGAGCAGGAAGTACTTCGAGCCCTCCACTTCGAGGCTCGCCGATGGAATCTTTCCCGCCGTGACCGCGGGGCCGATGTCGGCGCCGCCGCCCTGCGCCCCGATGGCATCGGCGCCCAGGGGCTTGAGCAGGGTGGCGATCTCCGTGAGAGTCTTCCTCGCCGCATCCGACCCGGTGAAGCCGAAGCCCCGGGGACGGAACACCCCGGAATCCGACTCGAGAGCAAGGACGTGCTTGTCGAGTTCGGCCCGGTGCGCGTCGCGGTAGCCATTGCCGCCGGCGCCGCCATTCTCTTCGTTGGAGAAGAGCACCACGCGAATGGTCCGCTTCGGCTTCAGCCCGAGAGTCTTCAGAAGGCGCAGCGCTTCCCAGGTGACCACGCAGCCGCCGCCATCGTCCATGGCCCCGGTGCCCGGATCCCACGAATCGATGTGGCCGCCGAGCAGGACGATCTCGTCGGGCTTCTCCGTGCCGCGGATCTCGCCCACCAGGTTCGCGGAGGGCGCGTCATCGAGGAAGTGGGCATCCATCTTGAGACGCAGCGTGATCTTCTGGCCGCGCTTCGCCATGCGGTCGAAACGATCCGCGTCCTCGGTGGGAATCGCCGCGGTGGGGATCTTCGGAATGCGCTCCTCGTAGCGCATGGCGCCGGTATGAGGGGTCCTCATCCCGGGCGGGCCCACCGCGCGGACGAGGGCCGCCACCGCCCCCACCTTCGCGGCCGCGGAAGCGCCGCCTCCGCGATACCGCACGGTCTCGCCGTAGTTCGTGTAGACCACGTTGAAGAGCACGATCCGTCCCCGCGCCTCGTCCTTGCGCGCGGTGAGCTCGTCGAAGCTCTTCACGATCATCAGTTCGCCGACGACACCCTCCGCGCGCGTGCTCACGCTGCCGCCCAGGCCGAGAATCGGCACCTGGTTGGGAAAGGGCTCGAGGATCTCCAGGCTCTCGTCGCCGCGGATCCACTGCGGCACCATCACCGGCTCGAGGCGGACGTTCTCGAGACCGTCCTTCTTCATCTCGGCTTCCGCCCAGCGCAGGGTCGCGTCGAGATTGGCCGAGCCCGAAAGGCGCGGACCGAAGGTGTCGGTCATGAAGGCGAGCCGGTCCCAGGCAAAATTTCCGCCCGCGTCCTTGGCGGTGGCGAGGATGCGGTCGGCCACGGGACGGTAAGGGGCGAGCCACGCGGGCGCTGGCGCCTCGGCCCGGGGTGCGGCCTTCTTCGTCTGAGCCCAGGCGGGGCTTCCGAGAGCGACGATGGCGATGAGAAACGACACAGGGACTCGGCGCACGGGTATCTCCTTACGTTTGTCACGGACGAACCGCCCCCGTGAGTCTAGGTTCTTTTCCGCAACAGCAGGCCGAGACAGAGAATCGAGGCCAGTCCGCTGATGCCGAGGCCCATCGCCAACCCGGGAGGTTCGTAGATCATCCGAACCTGGTTTCTTCCCTTCTCGAGCCGAACCGTTCGATGCCCGTCGGCGGAGCGAATGATCGGCCGCTCCACTCCGTTCACGGTAGCGCTCCAACCGGGCGCGAAAGGATCGAGGATGGTGAGGGTCTCCTCCTCCTCGACCGTCGCCTCCAGCAGCACCCGATCCGACTCGTCGGCCAGAAGGGCCACCGGTCGATCGAACCGCGGTCTCGCGTCCTCGAGTTCGTAGATGCGGATGGTGACCGGGGCGATTCGCGGGGGCGAAACCGCGGTGAGCAAACGGAGTCCGGGCCCGGTCAAGGGGTCCAGACTCAGGACTCGGCTCACCCCCGCGGCGCGCAGCGCGGGCGCGATTCTGGCGAAGTCCCGGCAGGTGGCGAGTTCCGGGCTCAAGACCCGGCTGGATGGAGAGAAGCCGGTTCGATCGATACTGAGCGCGGTTCTCACCCCGTAGGGGAGGTTGAACGCAGGAGTGAGGGCCTCGTGGAGGACGGCCATGGAGAAGGCCTCGTGGTAAGCCCCACGCGCGTGACGACCATCCCAGTAGGTCTGGCTCGCTTCGGGATCGCAAGTGAACACGCGCCCACCGGAGTCGCGAAGGGCGCGGGCCTCACGCTCCATCTCGGGAGAGAGCGTATAGAAGTCCTTCGTGACCGTCGCGTTCAATCCCGCTCCGCACCGGATGAGGTCGGCTCCGACCAGCGCGGCGATGGCGAGCGCGAGCCGGCTCACCGGGAAGCGCTCGCGGCTGGCCAGGAGCGCGAGGGCGCCCGCGGCCAGGCACACGAGTCCTCCAGCGGCCGCGTCCGCCGCGATGAGGCGAACGATCACCTGCTGCTGGGCCGCGGAGAGTCCGCGGGTGACGAATCCGTCCAGGAAGGAAGCGGATGGCGCGAGGACAGGAACGAGGACACTGCCCACGAGCACCGTTCCGAGAACCAGCGCGGTCCTGGTGACTCGGCGCAACACGGACCGATTCCCTGCGACGATGTCCGAGATCGCGAACGACGCGAGCAGGGCGATCGCGAACTGAACGATGAAGAATGCCTTGACCGGATACCGCAAGGACCGCAGCGAAGCGGAGAGGTTCAAGAGGACTTCCCATCCCGCGTATTTCCCCAGACCGACCACCACTCCGAAGGCGGCAAGAGCTATCAGTCGTCGCCGCAATGGCCGCGGGCTCAGGGTGGCGCCCGCCCAGGCGAGGGAAAGGACCGTGGGTCCGAGGTAGAGGCTGAGGAAATACGGAAAGCCGTTCGAGAAGAAGTTGGTTCCCCACCAGGCGCCGGACAGGTTCGAGATGTCGCCGAACAGGCCGCCGATCACGACCTGCAGGAAGGCCATGGGATGAATGGAATTCGACAGGACCACCCAGGTCGGGAAGCCGGCCCCGCGGTCGCTTGCGCTCGCCGCGTGGAGCAGAGGCAGCGTGATCGCCGCGGTGAGGGCCAAGCCCAGCGAGGCGCTCGCGGCCGAGCGCAGGAAGCGGGATCGACCCAGGGGAGGCGCCACCGCCACGGCCAGGAGGCAGGCCTGCCCCGCGATCTCTATACCCGTGGTGCTGATGGTGATGGCGAGAGCCAGTGCCGCAAGGGCGATGGTCCTCGCCGTTCCCTTCTCCACCGCGCGGCTGAAGGCGAGCACGAGAAGCGGGGCCCAGGCCAGGGTCTGCGCGTACACATACAGGTTGATGGTCGAAAGGGAAAACCCGGCGAGCGCATAGATGAGGGCCCCGGCCGCGGCGGCGGTCGGGGCGAGATCGAGGCTCCGGGCCAGCAGCATGAACGAAACCGCGGCGAGGGGAATGTTGAGCGCGAGGAACAGTGAGATCCCGAACTCGTTCGGGATCAGGAGCTGCAACAGATCGAAGGGATAGGCGAAGGCGGGCAGGGTGACGGGCACGCCTTCCTGGACGAAGGGATTCCACGATCGCCATTCGCCGCGGGCCAGACCCTCGACCAGGAAGCGCCGCAAGGGGAAGAACTGCGCGGACAGGTCGCGGAAGTAGAAGCTCTGGTCCCTGGTGACCATGCGCAGGAAGGGAGCGAAGGCCACGAGGGCGACCACGAATCCTCCCGCCCGGAACCCCGGGTCGCGGGCGGCGCCGTCCTTCATCGCTCCGGGTCGAGCTTCCGAATGATGCGAGCGGGCACCCCGGCGACCAGCACGCCCTCGGGCACGTCTTCGGTCACCACCGCGCCCGCGGCCACGAACGAGCCTCGGCCCACCCGGACCCCGGGGAGGATCACGGACTGCGCGCCCACGAAGCAGCCCTTCTCGAGCACCACCGGACCGACCGATGCCGGGAAGTGCTTCTGCAGGGGGTGGTCGCGATAACCGACGTTGGTGTGGGTCAGGACCAGAACCCGCTCGGCGAGTGTGACCTGGTCCTGCATCTCGATTGAATCGGCGAGGTCGAACAGACATTCGTCGCCGATGAAGCATTCGTCGCCCACCCTCCACCCCGAGAAGCCCCGGCGATAGGTGTTGAAGAAGCGGGCGTTGTGCAGGACCACTCTCTTCCCGATGCGCGCGCCATAGAGGCGGGCCAGGAAGACGCGGACCGGAGGGATCAGGGCCAGCCGGTAAGGGATCATGGCCAGGGTCATGGCGACGAATTTGAAGATCCGGCCCCAGCCCACTTCGTCTGCAGCCTTCACTGGCCCTGCCTCAGGTCTGTCCGGAATCGCCACAGCCGTTGGAAGTAGTCCACCGAATCACGCAGGCCACTCACCGTGGAAGTTTTGTCCTCGCGGCGCACGTAGGCGCCGGGAATCTCGTCGATGCGCAGACCCGCTCGCTCCGAACGAATCATGAATTCCGTATCCCAGAACCAGCGGGGATCCTTGATCCGGGCGATGACCGGCATCAGCTTCTCGCGGCGGAAGAACTTGAAGCCGGTTTCCGTGTCGTGGAGTCTCGTGCCAAGAAGTCGGCGCACCAGCGACGAATAGCCGCGGCTCATGAGGTAGCGATCGAGGAAGCGAAGCTGAAAGGCGTAGATGCGTCGCACCGTCGCCACGTCGGCGCCCGCCTCGATGGCCTGAACCAGCGACGGGATGTACCGGCAGTGAACCTCGAGGTCAACATCCAGGTAACCCGCGATTTCGCCTCGAGCCGCGCGAAAACCGTCGGTCACGGTGGCGCCCCGGCCCTGGTTTGCCTCATGCAGGATCACCCGGAGATCGAGGTCCGGGTTCTTCGCCACGATGCCATCGATGAGCTTGCGGGTCCCATCGCGACTGACATCGTCCACGAAGATGATCTCGAACGAGCGATCCATCATGAGAAGCGAACGCTTGAGCTCCCGGAAGCTCGATTCCAGGATCTCCGCCTCGTTGTAGCAGGCGAGTACGACGCTCAGCTTCGGATCGCTCACCGCGGGGGCCAGCCGTCCATCCGCGAGAGCCGCGATCCCTGCAACCCCCGCGCCTCCGGGCTTCCCTCGGCCTCGTCTATCCAGGGCCAGAGAGGGGGGAGGGGCGTCTGCATGGTGGCGCGATGGGGTTAGAGCGATTCACTCTAGCATCACACCTCCCGGCCCTCCCGCCCCCGGGGACGGCGCCTATCCGGCGAGGTTCTGCGAGGCGAATTCCCAGTTGAGGAGCTTGTCGAGAACCGCGGCCACGTAGTCCGCCCGCTTGTTCTGGTAGTCGAGGTAATACGCGTGCTCCCAGACGTCGAGGGTCAGCAGGGGCTTGGCCGCCGTGGCGATCGGAGTCTCGGCGTTGGGTGTCTTGGTGACCTTGAGGACGCCGCCGTCGAGCACCAGCCAGGCCCAGCCGGATCCGAACTGCCCGAGGGCCGCGGCCGAAAACTGCTCCTTGAATTTGGCCATGCCTCCGAGGTCCTTCTCGATCCGATCGGCCAGGTCCTTCGACGGCGTGGTCGACTTGGGGGAGAGAGAGTTCCAGTAGAAGGTGTGATTCCACACCTGGGCGGAGTTATTGAAGATCGCGGCCTTGTCCGCCTTGCCCGCGACGCTGCGGATGATCTCCACGAGGGGCTTGTCCGCGAGCTCCGTCCCCGCGACGAGTTTGTTCAGGTTGTCGACGTAGGCCTTGTGGTGCTTGCCGTAGTGGAACGAGATGGTGTTCGACGAGATCGTCGGCGCGAGGGCGTTGTCTTCGAAAGGCAGCTTGGGGAGTTCGATGGGCATGGTATTCCTTTGGGTGGTCCGAGACGTCGCTTGCCCGAAGGTGCTGGAGGCGAGAGCGGCGACGGTGGTGGCGCCGGCCGTGGCGAGGAACGAACGGCGAGCTTCTTTCATGGGACAAGATTCTCGGACATGGTCGCGGTTCGACCGAAACCTCGGTTCGTCGCCCCCCGCGGCGCATTCAGGATCAGGTCCAGGGTTCTCGACCCGGCCACCAGGACCAGGATGAGCAGGATGCCGGCGAGGACGCCGGCGAGTTGAGGTCTTCCTTCCTCGAAGGCGAGCCTCAGGAACAGCAACGCCGGTCCGCTGAAAACACCCAGGGGCGTCCGGACGGTATCGACGAAGTCGCCCGAAAGCCCAAAGACGCCGGAAGCAAGCGCCAGCGAGGCCAGGCCGATCCGGCCACTCCTCGGAACGGAAGAAAGAGCCGGAATGACGATGATGGCCAGGATCGCGAACAGAGGCGCCAGCCGGCGTTGGGGCTCGGGGTTGGAGAACAGGCTCAGAAGGGCGATCAGGGGAAACCCGAGAGACAGCACGTCGAAGAGGGCTTTCCGGCCGCCCCGGGCGACCAGATAGCCGTAGGGAAGGATCGGCAGGATCATGGCTGGGATCAGGGACAGCGCGCCGGCCAGGGGATTGCGAATGGTGAAGAAGGCATCGTTCGAGTAGCGATCGTAGCCCCCGACGAGGACATGTCCGTGGACGGGGAGATTCCAGAAGAACCCAAGGCTCAGCACGCCGAGAATCAGGCCCAGGGCGGAGAGTCGAACCGAAGCGTCCTTGAACGAGCCCCGACTTCGGGCCAGCCAGAGCCATGCGCCGAGTCCCAGCAGGGGGCCGGAGGCATGGACCCAGGGAAGCAGGACCTGGGCGACGAACCGGACCCGCGGACCGCTCGTCGCGAACAGAGCGAGAAGGGCGAACAGGACCGGCTCGGGCCCGATCCTTCGCGCGATCATCCAGACCGGCCAGTTCAAACCCAGGAGGAGAAGGGAGAGCGCGGTTACCGAAGCCGGGACGCCCTGTCTGGAGATCCAGCGGCCCACGAGCCCCAGGCCCAGGGTTACGAACAGGTGTCCCTCCAGGTGAACGAACCGGAACGTCGAGGGTTCACGCCAGCCGAAGAGATGATCGAGGGCGAGCAACGGAACGAGCAGCAGAATCGAGAGAGGCTGGAACCTCGTGGCGAAGGAGCCCCGGGCGAGGGCGATCCGGGTCCAGTCCTCCCAGCCGGGACCGAGGTCCTTCAAGTCGAGCCGTCCACTGGACAGGAAGTGATCGGCCACGGCGAGAATTTCGCCGTGATCGGTGATCCACCACCGGCCCGCGGTCGAGAGCAGGTGGAGGGCGGTCACCAGGACCAGGGGCCAGAACCATGCATGGCCGGCCCTTTGCGGGCTGCCGGGGAGAGGATTCATGGACCGAGGTTGTAGATGAGGAAGACTCCCGCGCGATCGTCGGGAGAGCGCTTGAGCAGCGACCGGTAGGCAAGCAGCATCCCCGGTGGCGGATACAGGCCGACGGCCAGGGTGGGACTGATGGCGACCCAGCCCGTCATCGGTCGCTCCGGCGGATGGAGGAGGGGATAAAGCCCCCCGCCTGGCAGATCCTCGCGAACGATCCCGTAGCCATCAGGACTATCCGTGCCCCAGTACGCCAGCTGCAGCCGACGCTCGGGGTGAGCCTGCGACCACCGCTTCAGGCGCGGAAGATCCTGTCCCCAGTCGAGATTCGAATCGGCCAGAACGAGGTGGGCCATGTCCCGGCCGACCAGGCCGTTGAAATACGAGATCTGCCCGTCCCGCGTGGCCTGGAGGCCGGGAAGGGCGTGAAGCAGCAAGACGGCGATGCCCAGGATCGCGCCACCCTTCTCCGCCAGCCGTTTCGGAGTCATCGAGGCGATGATCAGGATCGCATAGGGATAGAAGGCCAGGATGTAGCGCTCCCCGACCTGGACCCGGGAGAGAGACGCGGCGGTGAAGATCAGCACTGCGGGCAGGAGCCAGTGTCTCGCGGCCTCGGGGCTCAGTCGCCGCCAGGAGGCGCCGGCCACCACCAGCGCGACCAGGAAGCCCAGCGTGTTCTTCACGAGCAGAGCGGTGAGGTAGTAGTACCACCAGCCGTTGGCCGAGATCTGCCCCAGGAGGTAGGCCTGGTGTCCAATCGCGGATTTGATGAGGTACGCCTCCATCGAGGCGAGATAGCCGGCGGGAAAGACATGCAGGCTGCGCAGGAAGGAAAGGACGCGGGCGGAGGTGGTGCCGGAGATCGCCCCGGCCCATGCCGAGGCTCCGATCCGCGGCTCGGGCTCCTCCGGCCACGCGCCATAGCGAAATCCGTAGGCCGCCCACACGATGAGGGGCACGAGGATCGCGCAGGCCAGCACGATCTGTAGGAGGAATCGGGAACGATCACGAGGGCTTTCCGAGCGCAGGCGCTCTACGCACAGGACGAGGAAGACGGGAATGAGCAGGGCCGCGGTCAGCCGCGTCGCGAAACCCACGCCGAGAGCGGCCGCGACCGAGAGGGCGCGCCAGGCACCAGGCGACCGGCACCATCGCCACATCATCCAGGAAGCGGCGAGCATGGTGATGGCGCCCGCCATGTCGGTGGTCACGAGATGCCCGTGAGCCAGAAGCGAAGGGTGGAACACGGCGAGGGTGAGCGCGGCGAGTCCGGCCCGCGGTCCCGCCATCTCGCGACTCCATCTCCAGAGCAGGAGGCTCAGCAGGAGGCTCAAGCCGACCACGGGAAGCCGGGCCAGGGTCAGAAGGGGCCTGCCCGCATTGTCGACGTGGACGAAATCGTAGGCCCACTGCCACCCCCTGGCTCCGTCCGCGGCCCGCAGATCCCGCACCTTCAAATCGAGAGGAAGGAGGGGGATGGCGGAGAGAACCTGGGCGAGCGGCGGATGTTCGGCCCCGAAGCGGCGGTCGCCGAGCGCGAGCTGGCGGTATCCCGAGGCGACGTAGAGCAACTCGTCGTAAGCCATCCCGTCGGTGACGGCGGCGTAGGAAAGCAGCCCGGCCTGAGCCGAGAGCAGGACCAGAGCCACGAGCCATTCCCGGCGCACGTTCCTTCATACACCCTTCCCCGGTGGCCGGGCAAAGTAATAGACGCTGCGCTAACATCGAAAACATGCCGGTAAAGATCGGAGAGATGCTCTCCAAAGAGGGGCTCATCACCCCGCAGCAGCTCCAGGAGGCCCTCACCTACCAGAAGCAGAATGGGGTGAAGCTCGGGCGCGCTCTGGTGAGCCTCGGCTTCGTCAAGGACGATGAGATCACGGGTCTCCTTTCGCGTCAGTACGGCGTGCCCTCGATCAACCTCGCGACCTTCGACATCGATCCCACCGTGCTCAAGGTGCTGCCGGGCGAGACCTGCCGCAAGTACCAGGTGATTCCGATCTCCCGCGCGGGCGCGGTCTTGTCGCTCGCCATGAGCGACCCCACCAACGTATTCGCCATGGACGACATCAAGTTCATGACCGGCTACAACGTGGACCCGGTGGTGGCCTCCGAGATCGCCATCGAGGAGGCGATCAATCGCTTCTACGGCAGCGCTCGTTCCCTGACTCTCCGCCAGGAGGGCGGCCCGTCCACCTCGACCGCGCAACGTCCGTCGGGCGGCGGGGGAGGCCTCGGGAAGGCTCCCACCCTCAAGGAGGTCATCGACGGCCCGGCGCTCACCTTCGACGACATGGCGTCGGTCGGCCTCTCCGAAGTCGACATCGACTCGATCGGCGAAGAAGAAGGCGAAGTCGAGACCCTCAAGACCGAGGAAGACGAAATCGACCTGGGCGCGCTCTCCCGCTCGTCCGAGGCCGCGCCCGTGGTCAAGCTCGCGAACCTCCTCCTCATCGACTCCCTGAAGCGCGGCGCTTCCGACATCCACATCGAGCCCTACGAGAAGGAATTCCGGGTCCGGTTCCGCATCGACGGCATCCTCTACAACATCATGGGCCTGCCCATGAAGCTGAAGGATCCGCTGACCTCGCGCATCAAGATCATGTCGAAGCTCGACATCTCGGAAAAGCGCCTGCCCCAGGACGGCCGCATCAAGATCCGCCTCAAGATCGAAGACCGCAGCCGCGAGATGGACTTCCGCGTGTCCTGTCTTCCCACCCTGTGGGGCGAGAAGATCGTCATGCGTCTTCTCGACAAGAGCAAGCTCATGCTCGACATGACCAAGCTCGGCTTCGAGCCGGCCTCGCTCGAGAAGTTCAAGCGCAACATCGACAAGCCTTACGGCATCGTCCTCGTCACCGGTCCCACCGGTTCGGGCAAGACCAACACGCTGTACTCCGCCCTGGCCTCCCTGAACAAGCCCGACATCAACATCATGACCGCCGAGGATCCGGTCGAGTTCAACCTCATGGGGATCAACCAGGTCCAGATCCGCGACGCCATCGGCCTCAACTTCGCCGCGGCCCTGCGCTCGTTCCTCCGTCAGGATCCGAACATCATCCTGGTGGGCGAGATCCGCGACTATGAGACCGCGGAAATCTCCACCAAGGCGGCGCTCACCGGCCACCTCGTGCTCTCGACCCTCCACACCAACGACGCGCCCTCCACGGTCTCGCGCATGGTGAACATGGGCATCGAGCCGTTCATCGTGGGCACCGCGGTGAACCTGATCCAGGCGCAGCGCCTCATCCGGCGCATCTGCGCCCAGTGCAAGGAAGAGGTCCGCGACGTGCCCGCGAAGGTCCTGCTCGACGTCGGCTTCGAGGCGGACGCGGTGGGCTCGTTCCCGATGTACAAGGGCCGCGGCTGTCCCACCTGCAACGGAACCGGCTACAAGGGGCGCGTCGGCCTCTACGAAGTGCTGGAGATCAACGACGCCGTCCGCGAACTCATCATGATGGGCGCGAACTCCGTCGAGCTTCGCAAGAAGGCCATCGAAGAGGGCATGCTGACCCTGCGCATGAGCGGCCTGGAGAAGATCAAGCAGGGCATCACCACCATCGAAGAAGTTCTTCGCGAGACGGTGTTGTAGTCGCGATGTCCGCGACCACGCCTCCTTCCTCACCGGGGCCGTCGTCTGATTCGGGTCGCCTCGGCTCTCTCTCCCCCGCCCGGGCCGCCGTGGTCGCGTTCCTCGTCGCGGGAGTCACGCTTTCCCTTCAGATCCTGATCCACCGGATCGTCTCCGCGAAGCTCCTCAACAACTACGCCTTCCTGGTGATTTCCCTGACCATGCTGGGTTTCGCCGCGGCGGGCGTGGCTCTCACCGCCATCCAGCGAAAGGTCCTCGCGAGGCTGGGCGAGTCGCTGGTGTACGGATCATGCCTTCTTGCGATCACCGCGGTGGCCGCTACCGCGCTCTTCGCGGCTTCCCACCTCGAGGCCGATTTCCAGATGACCCGGGTAACGCTCGTCCGATCCTTCGCGGTCTGGGCTCCCTACGCCTTTCTCCTCACCATCCCGTTCGGGTTCGCGGGAGCCATGCTCGGAGCCCTGTTGTCGGACCTGAGCCTTCCCACCCGCAGGATCTACGCCTATGACCTGGCGGGCTCGGCGCTTGGCTCCATGGTGGTGCTTCCGCTGTTCCGGCTCATCAGCGTGGAGGCCGCGATCGTGGGCGTGCTCCTGGTTCTGGTCGCGGGCGTCGGCATGGTGGTTCGACCGGCCCAGGGCCGCGCCCGGGCCTGCCTCGCCATCACCGTCGTTCTCCTGCTCGCCTCGCTTCTCGAGCGCGATCGGCTCTTCGCGATCTACTACCCGAAAGGTTCCATGCTCGCGGCGACTCGCGATCCCAAGTCGGGGCTGATCCTGGAATACAAGGAGTGGGATCCGCTGGCGCGCATCGAGGTGTCGTCGGTGCGCGGCCTCGCCCCCGTCAGCAAAGACACGGTCTACGCGTCCCTGTTTGGCGAGAACCGCGCGTTTCTCGCCCGCTATCGGAAGCTGCTCACCCAGAACAACTATGCCTTCACGTACGCGGTGGACTACGACGGCACTCCCGGCTCGCTCGTCGGAATCGAGGAGACCATCTACGCCTCGGCCTACTACGCCACCCCGGTGGCGAGGCCGAAGGTTGCGATCATCGGGGTGGGCGGGGGCTTCGATATCCTGACCGCTCTGCGTTTCGATGCCTCGCAGGTCACCGGCATCGAAATCAACGCGGCCACCGTGAACATCCTGAAGAACGTCTACCGCGACTACTTCAAGAACTGGGTCGCGGATCCGCGCGTGACCCTCGTGAACGCGGATGGCCGGCACCATCTGTCCACCCTCGAAGAGAAGTTCGACATCGTCCAGCTCTCCGGCGTCGATTCCTACAGCGGGACCCCGGGCGCCGCCCACGTCTTCTCCGAGAACTATCTCTATACCGCGGAGGCCTTCGACCTGTATCTGAGCCGGCTCTCGGAAGAGGGTGTCATCAACATGATGCGGCTCGAGCACACGCCCCAGAAGGAGATGCTGAGAGCGCTCACCACCGCGGTGGCGGCATTGCGTCGGATGGGGGTGTCCGACCCCCGGTCCCACATCGTCATGATCACCGAGTACACCGGGGCCTTCACCGCGATGCTGGTGAAGAAGAACCCTTTCACGAGCGCGGACCTGGCGCGGCTGAAGGCCTGGACGGCGGAGCGCCCCAGCTTTGGAATATCGGCCGCGCCCGATGCCCCGCCCGCCGAGCCGAAAAACGGTTACCAGGCCTTCCTCTTCCTGGGAGAACCGAGGCTCGAGCGCGCCTTCATCGCGGGCTATCCCTTCGCCATCGATCCGGTGACCGACGATCGCCCGTTCTTCTTCAACTTCGCCTTCTGGTGGCACCTGTTTCCCGAGGACCCTCTCATCTGGGCCAGCGTCCCGGTGCTGCAGATGAGCCTGTTGCTGCTGGCGAGCCTCGTGTCCATCGCCGCGGTCCTGACCGTGATCGTCCCCTTGATCCTCCTTTCGAGGCGCGGCATCCACTCGGGTCGTCATCGGGGCCGATTCGCCCTCTACTTCTCCGGCCTCGCCATCGGCTACCTGGGGGTCGAGGTCGCGCTCATGCAACTGTTCGGCCTCTTCCTGGGCCATCCAAACTACGCGATCTCGGTGGTCCTCGCCGCCCTGCTCCTTTCGAGCGGTATCGGGGCGCTGCTGGCCGACTCCATCCTGAAGCGCCTTCCCAATATCCGATTCGTGGCCTTCGCGCTGGCCGCGTTCATCCTTGGCGAATTCCTGGTCGTCTTTCCCCGGCTCTCTTCGATGTTGGGGATGCCTTTCGCCGCGCGGGTGGCGATTGCCGCCGCGCTGATCTTCCCGATCGGCCTGTGCCTGGGTGTGTTCATGCCCACGGGAATCGAGGCCCTGAAGCGGATCTCGCCCGAGTTCGTTCCCTGGGCGTGGGGGGTCAACGGCGTCTTCTCCGTGCTGGCCCCGCTCCTCGCCGTGGCCATATCGACGACGTTCGGCATCTCCGCCCTGCTCCTGTGCGCCGTCCCCGTGTATCTCGTCGTCGCCTTCAGCCTTCCTCCCTCGCCGGCTTCCCCTTGAGCGAGGATTCGTCCAGAGATTTCAGGCGCGAGGCCGGAATCCTCCTGCTGGTCCTCGTGCTTCTGGAGGGCTGGTTGCGCGCGCCGGTCCTGTTCGGAAGCCTGGCTCTTTTTCAGCGCGACCTGATGCTCGTCTACTTCCCGCTGGTCCAGTCGGCCTTGCGGGAGGTCAGCCAGGGCGCCTGGCCCCTTCGGGATCCCACCTCGGCTTTCGGCCAGCCCCTCCTGGCCGATCCGAGCTGCCAGATTCTCTATCCGCCGGTCTGGCTTCACGTCCTTCTCCCGCCGTCGCTCGCCTACGCGTGGTTCGTTTCTCTGCACTCGGTCTTCGGTGCGCTCGGAGTGGCCCTGCTCGCGCGCCGGATTTCGGGGGGCGGCCTCGTCGCCGGCCTCGTGGCCGGATGCGCGTGGCTCTTGAGCGGACCCCTCCAGTCGCTCGCCTCGCTCTGGCATCACATGGCCGGCGCGGCCTGGATGCCATGGGTGTGGCTCGGGGTGGAGGGCGTGCTGTCCTCCGACCCGGGAGGGGCCCGTCGCTGGCTGGGCATCGCCCTGGGCGCGCAGATGATCGCCGGATCCGCCGACATGTGCGCGATGACCCTGCTCATGGCCGCGGTCCGGATCCTCCTCTCCCGCGGCTGGACCCAGTGGAGGGTCTGGGCCGGAGGCCTCGTGACCGCGGTCGCGCTCAGCGCGGGAATGTGGCTGCCCGCGGCCGAACTGCTGGTGAACTCCGGACGAGCGTCGATTCCGGAGACGGCGCGGACCTACTGGTCCCTCAATCCGCTCTCCCTCGCGGAGTTCTTCCTACCGATTCCCATCTCGGCCCTTCCTCTTCTCCCGGCCTGGCGGGGCGCTTTCTTCGAGGGACGAGAGCCTTTCCTGGGCTCGATGTTCTTTGGCGTTTCCATCCTTCCCCTGTGTCTGGCCGCCTTCGCCGATGCCCGGCTGTCGAGAGCGGTTCGTGCTTCCGGTTTTCTTTTCAGCGTCGCCGCCGTCCTCGCGGCTTTCGGCAAGTACGCGGTCTTCTATTCGTGGGTGGTCGCCGTCCTGCCGCCTCTCAAGATCCTGCGATATCCGAGCAAGGCCATGATTCCGGCGGCCGTGCTCCTCTGCGTCTTCGCCGGGGTGGGTGCGGTTTCCCTTCGCCGGTCGGCGAGGAGCCGTGGGGTCGCGTGCTTCGGCATGATCGTCCTCGCCCTGTGCGCCTTGAGCCTGCTGGGTCCGCTGATGGAGCCGTTCATCAGCACCTTCCTCGACCGGTCCAACGCCCCGGGCATGACCGCGCTGCACGACAACCTCCCCCGGGACCTCGTGATCACGGTCGCTCTCCTCGCCATCCTGGCCGGCTACATGTGGACGCCGTCGCGAAGGATGAGCGCGGTGATGCTCTGCGTCCTCGGTCTCGGTCATCTGCAGCAGAGCCAGGGTCTGAACAAGGACTTGAACGCGACGGTCCCGGCCTCGGTGCTCTCGTATCGGCCCAAGTACCTGGAGTTGATGTCCCCGCCGAAGGGAGGCCGCCTGTATGTCTACGACTACTGGGGCTTCATCGGAAGGGCCGACCGGTTCCTTCGAAAGGACGACGTGCTATGGCCGGAGGTGGCGAGTCTCGATCCCTCCGCGGCCAACCTCGTGACCGCCCGGACCTATCTGTCCCCCCTGACCGGAGCCTTCTGGAAAGTGGAATACGCCTGGGACTCCGACCTCCGCATGCTCTTCAATCACCGGCTCGCCGAGCTCACCCTCGGAATTCGCAGGGTCGAGGGGGGACCGGGCTTCCTGAGACTCCTGCAGATCTCCGGGGTCCAGCGGGTGGTCGCCATGCACGAGGCGGGCATGGGCGACCTTCAATTGCTCGCGCAGAAGGACTTTCATCCCCAACCCCTGAGGATCTTCGCGGTGCCCGGAGCATTGCCCCGGGCCTTTCTCGTCTCCGGCCGCGTGCGGGGAAGCGGCCGTGATCTGCTGGACCTGCTCGATCCCGCTTTCGATCCGCGCACCCAGGTCCTGGTCGATCGCGAGCCCGCACGCCCCGTCGATCCGAACTTCGCGGGCACGGCCAGCATTCTCGAACAGCGATCGGATCGCATCCTGATCCGCACCACCGCCACCGCCCCCGCCTTCCTGGCCCTGATCGAAGGCTCCATGCCGGGCTGGCGGGCCTGGATCGACGGCCGTCCCGCCGCGGTCGAATCGGCCAACGCCATCTTCATCGGCGCCGAGGTGCCGAAAGGCGACCATCAGGTGGAGTTCCGATTCCTCCCGACCTCGGCGGTGGTCGGCGTGCTGCTGACCGTTCTCACTGCGCTCTTCCTCATCGCCCGGACGTTGAGAAGGCTCAAGACGAGCGCCGAAACCGCGGAGATCGCCGCTCCCGAAGCGAACATCGGAGCCACGTAAACGAGGTCCACCACATGGACGCCCGCGGCCAGGGGCACGGTCAGGAACGCGATGTCGTTGTCGAGGATTTGCGCGGCTCTACCATCGACCGTCGCCCGCCACCCCGGATCGTTCGCGACCGCGACCACGAGTCTCGCGGGTCCGGCGCACGTGGCCGCGACCTCGATCCGACCATCCGCCCATGACAGGATCCTCGGCGACCCCGCCTCGAGTTCGCCGTCCTGCGTCTCGAACCGGGCCCTGGGCCAGGGATTCGGAACGCGGTAGAGACGAACCGTGTCCTCGAAGAACCTTCGTTCTTCCGTGACCAGGGGCAGCCTCTCCCACACCTCGGGAGGGTCCATGGTGAGGACATACTCGACGGACGCTCTCTGGAGACTCCTCAAGATCAACGCCGGGTCGCGCGATTTCACGAAGGTCTCGATCGCCTGTTTGAGCGGCCGGCGATAGAAATCGAGAATGTCGAGATCGAAGCTGCCGAAATAACCCCACCTTCCGGCACTGGGCGGGTTCAGATACCAGGTCGCGGCGAGGGCCAGGGTTTCCGCCCGAGTGAAGCCCGCGGGAGCGTTGGCCAGGCGGTAGGGGACTCCTTGCGGCATTCGGATCATTCCGTTTCGGAGCTGGATCGAGTAGTCGGAAACGTAGATTCGCGATCCTTTCGGGATCGAAAGCGTCAAGGGCGGCCGCTCCCGGAAGAACGAGCCCGGTGTGGTGGGGTTGAGGTCGACATGGGCGCACAACAGGTCCAGCGCCACCAGGGCGGGAACGAGGAACTCGGCGCGCGGCCGGCTCCGAGCCCAGAGGACGAGGGCAGCCGTGGCTGCGATCGCGATGGCGGGCTCGAAGAGAGCCCGGAACTCGAAGGCCGCCGTCGGGTCCGTGCTCCACCTGAACACAGATACGCACGACAGCACGGCAACGAGAACCGCCCCGCCAGCCCGAACGGTGAAGCGGCTCGGCCACGGACCCATGACGCCCCGCGCGGCCAGAACCGACAGGCCCAGACTCGCGGCGGCCAGGTACTTCGTCGGGAAACGAAGGCCTGAAATCAGGGGCAGGTGCGCCACCAGTCGCTGGAGGGATTCCTCTTTCACCCCCCAGGCGAGGACAAGACCGAAAAGGACACAGCCTCCGAGGAACCATCGTTCGGGCCGCCCCACCCTCATGAAGCCGAGCGCGGCCAGGACCCAGACCGAAAGACCCAGGTAGTGCGAGAACATCCACACCTGGTCGCTGCCGAACAGGGCGGACCGCGCCTCGGGCCGCAAGGGCCATGACTCCGCGCGAACGGGCAGGACCGTCTCGATGGTGAGAGCGGGATGCAGGGGAGACAAAGCCCAGCCGATGGGGAAGGGCTCCCGGGCCGCCTCCCGGGCGAAGGAAAGGGAAGGCAGCAGTTGAACCGCGGAAAGCGCGAGACCGAGAAGGAGTGCGGGCAGGGTCTTCAACCGTTCGCCTCCTGGGACATCCGAGCGGGTCGCGAGTCGCAGGAGGCAAAGAGCGAGCGTCGCGAAGGTGTAGTCGGGGGAGCCGGCGAAGACCTGAAGCGCCACCAGCCCCGAGAGGCCGAGCCACGGCACGGGTCGCCCCGGCCGTGGATCCGCCAGATCGATGATCCACGGCATCCAGGCCGCGCCCGCCAGATGATGCCAGTGGGCGACGAGAGACAGGATCGGACCGCTCGCGCCGTAGGCCAGGCCCGCCGCCGCCAACGCCCCCGCGGAGGCTCCGGGTACGAGTCTCCGCGCGAGTCGGGCCGCGCCGAGAGCCGCGATCACGATGTGGAACGCGCAGAAGAGTCCATACGACTTGTCCGGGGTCAGCAGCAGGTGGATCCAGGCGGGGGGATAGAGGACCTCCGACCGCGGGTCCGCGAACAGGGGCTCGCCGAAGGCGCGCCGACTGTCGAAGAACGGGAAATCCCCCCGGGCGGCCTGCTGGATCACCGCCTCCGACTGCGGCGCCCAGACCATGCCGATGTCCCGGATGAAAAGGGTTCGGTCGCCGAGCAGCGCCCGCGGGAAATTGAGCAAGGGAACGAGACAGAAGATTCCGAGGAGCGTGAGCCCGCGCCGGGAGGGGAACGACATGCCCGATGATACGGTGGGGTGCCGTCGCCGACGCCCGGTTGTCCTTTCTTGCCGAGGGGTTCGGGTGCGGGACCTCCAGAAAGGCATGAGGTTGTGAGGTCCCACACACGGATTCCCAGGAAGCGTTATGCTCCAGCCACGCGCTCGGTTATGTTGTTGAAAATGCCGAACGTCAGGAACTAGGAGGAACTTGTGGCCGACGCCCCACCACTATCGCTTCACCATTTGCTCAAGACCATGGTCGAGCGCGGAGGTTCCGACCTCCACATCACCACGAACTCAGCGCCCCAGATCCGAGTGGATGGTCATCTTCATCCGCTTGAAGGCTATTCGCCCATGTCTCAGTCGGACACCAAGACGCTCGCCTACAGCGTCCTGACCGACGCGCAGAAGCATCGCTTCGAGGAAAATCTCGAACTCGACTTCAGCTTCGGGATCAAGGGCCTCGCCCGGTTCCGCGCGAACAACTTCTTCCAGCGCGGCGCAGTCGGCGCGGTGTACCGGACCATTCCCGTCGAGATCAAGTCCTTCGCCCAGCTCGCGCTTCCCGCGGTGGTGGCTCAGATTTCCGAGAAGCCCCGCGGTCTCGTGCTCGTCACCGGCCCCACCGGCTCGGGCAAGTCGACGACCCTCGCGGCCATGATCGACAAGATCAACGTCGATCGTCACGATCACATCCTCACCATCGAGGACCCGATCGAATTCGTGCACCAGCACAAGAACTGCCTGGTCAATCAGCGCGAAGTCCACCAGGACACCGCGTCGTTCGGCAACGCGCTGCGCGCGGCCCTGCGCGAAGACCCCGACGTCGTGCTCGTCGGTGAGATGCGCGACCTCGAGACCATCGAGTCCGCGCTGCGCATCGCGGAAACCGGCCACTTGACCTTCGGAACCCTGCACACGAACTCCGCGGCGCAGACCATCAACCGCGTCATCGACGTCTTCCCCGCTCACCAGCAGGGTCAGGTGCGCGCGCAGCTGGCGCTCACCATCGAGGGCATTCTCTGCCAGGCCCTTCTGCCCAAGCTGTCGGGCAAGGGGCGCGCCATGGCCATGGAGATTCTCGTTCCGAACCCCGCGATCAGAAACCTGATCCGCGAGGACAAGATCCACCAGATCTACTCGACCATGCAGACCGGTCAGGACAAGTTCGGGATGCAGACCTTCAACCAGAGTCTCGCTCAGCTCTATCAGACGAAGCAGATCAATCTTCAGACCGCCATTCAGCGAAGTTCGCTGCCCGACGAGCTCCAGGACATGATCAACCGCGGCGTGGGTTCCAACGCCCCGACCGGCGCGGCCGGCCGTCCCGGCGGGCCGCCGCGGCCTCCCGCCGCGGGAGCTCGCTGAGCGATGCCGATTGATCCAGGGATCAGGGAATAAAGGAGAACTCCGATGCCGACCTACATAGTCAAAGGCAAATTCCGGGACGGCAAGCCCTACTCGGGCGAGCGGGTGGGGGCCAACGCCGACGAGGTGACCGCGGGCCTGCGCAAGGAAGGCGTCACCATCGCCTCCATCGCGGAAAAAAAGAAGGGCGGTCCCAAGGCCACCGGCAAGTCGGTTCCGGCAAAGCTCCTCTCCATCTTCGTTCGCCAGTTCTCCGTCATGATCGACGCCGGCCTTCCTCTCGTCCAGTGTCTGGAAATCCTGGGCTCCCAGCAGGAGAACCCGCACTTCGCCAAGGTCATCATCGCCACCCGGCAGGACGTGGAGAGCGGTTTGAACCTCGCCGATTCCATGCGCAAGCATCCCCAGGTCTTCGATGACCTGTTCTGCAACATGATCGCCGCGGGCGAGGCCGGCGGTATTCTCGATACCATCCTCAAGCGGCTCGCCACCTACATCGAGAAGTCGGTGAAACTCCAGGCGCAGATCAAGGGCGCCATGATGTATCCGGTGGCGGTCATCAGCATCGCCTGCCTGGTCATCGGCGTCATCCTGTGGAAAGTCATCCCGACCTTCGCGGCCATGTTCGCGGGCCTCGGCGCCGAGCTGCCCCTGCCCACCAAGATGGTCATCATGGCCTCGAACCTCCTGGTTCGCCTGATGCCCTTCCTCGTCATCGGGTTCTTCCTGGTGCAGTACTCGTTCCGCCAGTACTACGCGACCTACGGAGGGAGGCGGACGGTCGACAATCTCCTGCTCAAGATGCCGATCTTCGGCGACCTGTTCAGGAAGATCGCGGTCTCGAAGTTCTGCCGGACGCTCTCCACCCTCATCGCCTCGGGCGTGCCCATTCTCGACGGCATTGAAATCACCGCGAAGACCGCCGGGAACGCCATCGTCGAAGACGCGCTCATGGCCGTGCGCAAGTCGGTGGAGGGCGGTCTCACCATCGCGCAGCCGCTCAAGGAGACCAAGATCTTCCCCGGCATGGTGGTGCAGATGATCAGCGTCGGCGAACAGACGGGCGCCCTCGACGCCATGCTTTCGAAGGTCGCCGACTTCTACGAAGATGAAGTGGACCAGGCGGTCGCCAACATGCTGACCCTCATGGAACCGGTCATGATCCTCTTCCTGGGCACCACGGTCGGAGGCATCGTCATCGCCATGTACCTGCCGCTCTTCTCGCTGATCTCTCAGCTGTCCTAGGCGTTGTTCGGGTCGCTCACGCCCGGCCCGCTCGCCTAGGGGCCCGCTTTGATGCGAAGACTCCAGGACCACGCGTCTTCGCGGGAGGAGCCGTTCTCCCTGGGAGCGATGATCGGGTTCCGCCTGGTCATCGTCACCGTTCTCCTCTTCGTCGCGGGCTATCTGGAGGCGGTTCAGGAAGGCACGCTTCCCGTGCCCACCTTCCTGCTCATCTCCGCGACCTTCGCGCTGAATGTCGTCTACGCCATCCTGCTCGGCCTCGCCCCGTATCGGGTCCAGGCCATGGCGCAGATCCTGGGCGACCTCCTGGTGGTCACGGGCTTCGTGTACCTGACCGGCGCCGACCGCACCGGTTTCTCGATCCTGTATCCCATCGCCGTGCTCTGCGGGAGCGTTCTGCTCGGCCGCGGCTTCTTCTTCGCCACCGTGGCGAACGTCCTCTTCGCCTCCATCCTCCTGCTCGTGCGCGCGGGCATGCTTTCGGACCAGGCCGTGGGGCAGATCGCCCACGGCACCCTGCGCGGCCTGTTCGGCGCGCTCGTGGGAATGCTGCTGTCCACCTTCCCGGTGGCGGCCCTGGGTCAGTTCTTGACCAAGGCGCTCAAGCGGGCGGGCGAGAGCCTTGACGCCGCCGCCGGCGAGGTCGCCACCCTCCAGGACTTCAATCGTCTCGTGGTCGAGAACATCCACAGCGGACTGCTGGTCACCGACAACTCCGACCGGGTTTCCTTCGCGAACGAGAGCGCCGCCGAGATGCTGGGCCTGCGCCGCGAGAGCCTGCACAACCGCTCGGTGGGGGAGTTGTTCAACTCGGCCGAGCTGCGCAACCGCGCCGAGCCCAACTCCGAGACCACCCTCGAGCTGGAACACGTCAGAGGCGACGGCGACCTGCGGACGCTCGGGCTGTGGATCTCCGAGTTGTCGGGCGCTTCGCCGGGCGGAAGGCTCCTGGTCATTCGCGACCTCACCGAAGTGCGCCGCCTGGAAGCCCAGGCGTTTCTGAACGAGAAGCTCGCGGTGGCCGGAAGCACCGCGGCGCAACTCGCCCATGAGATCCGCAATCCGCTCGGGGCCATCAGCGCCGCCACCAAGCTGCTGTCCGAAGGGGCCATCGCCGACGACCAGAGGAGCCTCCTGCGCATCATCTCCAAGGAGGCGGATCGCCTCGCCGCCACCGTGACCTCGTATCTTCGCGACATCAAGAGCCAGAACCCGATCGTCTACTGTGATCTCAACGCCGTCCTCTCCGACGCCGTGCGCCTGATCGGGATCAGCCCCGAGCGGCGGCCGGAGCACACCATAAGCTTCGAGCCGTACCAAGGACCCCTTCGAGTGGCGATCGCCGAGGACGAACTCATGCAGGTCCTGTGGAACCTGGCGCGGAATGGCCTGGAGGCGATGCCTCACGGGGGCTGTCTCTCGTTCTCGATTCGATCATTCCCCGGATCGGCCGAGATCGAGGTGGCCGACGAAGGACACGGCATCGAACGGCGCCGTCTCGCTCAGCTCTTCGAACCGCTCCGAACCAGCAAGGCCATGGGTACCGGCCTCGGGCTCGCGATCGCGCACCGCCTCGTCCGCGCCCGGGGCGGCGACCTGCTGATCTCCTCGGAGCCGGCCCGGGGAACCCGGGTCAGGGTCCGGCTCCTGGTCGAGGAGCCCGCGCGCTCCGCCCAGGCCGGGGCCGGAGCGGTCGCGTGAGCGAACCGACCGCCCCCGCTTCCGAAGGGCGCATTCTCGTCATCGACGACGAACCGTCGTTGCGCGACGTTCTGGAAGTCGGTCTTTCGCGAGCCGGGTTCTTCGTGGGCGCGGCCGCGACCCATGCCGAAGCGCTGGCGCGGCTCGAAGAGCACTGGGATCTGGTGGTCACGGATCTCCAGCTCCCCGATGGCGACGGTTTGTCGATCCTGCGCCAGGTGAAGGAGTCCTCGCCCGGGACCGCGGTGATGGTGCTGACCGCCCACGGTTCCGCGGACACCGCGGTCGCGGCCATGAAGCTCGGGGCCCACGACTATCTCACCAAGCCCTTCGACATCGACGAGCTTCGCATCCGGGCGCATCAGGCCATCGAGGGCGAGAAGCTCCGGCGGGAAAACCGCGAGCTCCGCGCGCAGGTGGGAGCGCGGGCGGGAATCCAGGGCCTCATCGGAAAGTCCGCGGCCATGCGCGCGGTCGTCGACCGCATCCGCGCCGTTTCCTCGTCCCTGTCCACCGTCCTCATCGTCGGCGAGAGCGGCACGGGAAAGGAACTGGTCGCGCGCGCCATTCACGACCTCTCGCCCCGGAAGAACCGTCCCTTCGTCGCCGTCAACTGCGGCGCCATCGCGGAGTCGCTCCTCGAGAGCGAGCTGTTCGGTCACGTCAAGGGCGCCTTCACCGACGCGCGCCAGTCGCGCGAAGGGGTTTTCGAACAGGCGCACCAGGGCACGTTGTTCCTCGACGAGATCGGGGAGATGTCGCTCGGCATGCAGGTGAAACTGCTTCGCGTGCTTCAGGAGAGGCGGGTGCGCCGGGTGGGCGGTTCGGAGGAGACGCCCGTGGATGTGCGGGTCATCGCGGCCACCCATCGCGATCTCACCCAGATGCTGCGCGAGGGAACCTTCAGGGAAGACCTCTACTACCGCATCGATGTCATTCAACTGCCCCTGCCTCCGCTACGTGAACGCCTCGACGACATTCCCCTCCTCGTCGCGGAGTTCTCGAACCGGCTCGCCCAGTCGGGAGGAATTCCCAAACGCGCGTTTTCCCCGGCGGCCATGTCCGCGCTCATGCGACACCCATGGCCCGGTAATGTGCGCGAACTGGAAAACGTGGTGGAACGAGCCATGACCATGGCTCCAGGGGAGATCGTCGGACCGGGCGATCTCTCGCTCGCGACGCCGGTGCGCGAACAGACGATCCCGGAGCCCCATGAAGGATTCTCCCTTCAGCAGTACCTGCGCCGAACCGAGACTCAACTCGTCAACCGGGCCATGGAACTCGCCGAGGATCGGCGAACCGAGGCCGCGAAGCTCCTCGGAATCTCGGAGCGGGCTCTCAAGTATCTCCTTTCGAAGCCATCGGCCTGACGAGGGGACGGACAAATTTTGTCCAGGCCGAAACAAACATTGTCCCGTCAGTGCGCCGACATGGGTATTATTATCAACAACTTAGCGGCTCAAAGACCGGGCACGTTTTCTGCTTCCAGAGGACACCAGTCCGGGCCGGATCATCCGTCCCCTTCAATCTAGAATGAAAGACATACAAATGAAGAAGAATCAAAAAGGCTTCACCCTCATCGAGCTCCTGATCGTCGTTGCGATCATCGGCATCATCGCCGCGATCGCCATCCCGTCGCTTCTCCGCGCTCGCGTCTCCGCCAACGAGGCCGGCACGATCGGCGACATCCGTTCGGTCATCTCCGCCCAGGCTGCCTTCCAGTCGGCCGCCAACGGCTGGTATGCGCCTATCGCCTGCCTCTCCACTCCCGGCACCTGCATCATCGGCTACCCGACGAGCGCGCCGACCTTCGCTGACTCCACCATCACCGCCACCACTCCGAAGAGCGGCTACAACCGCACCTTCGCTCCTGGCCTCGTCCCCTCCACCCTGCCCACCACTCTCGCGGGCGTGGTTGACGGGTACTGCTACGGCGCCTTCCCCAGCACGATCGGCCAGACCGGCGTTCGTGGCTTCGGCGGCGATGCTTCCGGCCGCGTTTGCCAGAACATCACCGGCGTCAACGAGTGCGGCCTCGGCGCGAATGCGTACACCCTCTCGGCGACCTGCACGGTCATTCAGTAACTTCGCAAGCGGCAGCTCGTCTGCTGCCTGACCACCCCCGGGGGCTCGTCCAGCTCCGGGGGTTTTCTTTTGGGGCTGTAGACTCGTTAGTTATTCATGACTTCTCGAATGCTGGCGCTCTCCGGGTTGTCGAAGACGCTTCGAACCCCGTTCAGCCGCAAGCCCGGCTTTCGCGTGGGGCCCATCGACCTGACCATTGACGAGGCTCAGATCGTCGGTCTCCTCGGCGCCAATGGCGCGGGGAAAACGAGCACGATCAAGATGACCCTCGGGCTGCTCATTCCCGACTCCGGGACCGTCGAAGTCGCGGGTCTCTCCACCACCACCGCGGCCTGGCGCAACAAGGTGGGCTACCTTCCCGAGCAGCCGGCTTTCTACGACTACCTCTCGGGATTCGAGTTCATGATCCTGGTGGGGGATCTGCTGGGGCTCGAGGCCGCGGCCCTGCGACCTCGGGCCGAGAACCTGCTCAGCCGGGTGGGCCTGTTCGAAAGCCGCAACCGGCCCATCCGAACCTACTCCAAGGGCATGCTTCAAAGACTGGGTATCGCCCAGGCCCTCATCAACGAGCCGAAGCTGCTCATCATGGACGAGCCGATGTCCGGCCTGGATCCCCTCGGGCGACGCTTCGTCCGCGACCTCATGCTCGAGCTGAGAAGCGAGGGAAAGTCCATCCTCTTTTCCACTCACATCATTTCCGACGCCGAGTTCGTCTGCGACCGGGTGGCGCTCATGCGCGCCGGCCAGCTCGCCGCGGTGGGCACCTTCGACGACCTGCTCGGCCTTCCCTCGGAATTCGAAGTCACGAGCGTGAGGCCCTCACACGCCTCGGACGGCCCCGGCGCGGAGCGGGGCCGCGTGAGCGTCCGCGTCGGCCACCAGGACCTGGCGAGGACCATCGGGGAGATCGTCGCGCAGGGCGCCAACCTCGTGGGGGTGGCTCCGGTGCGGAAATCCGTCGAGGATCTGCTCGCGCCGCCGCCTACCCGGGAGGACGGGCGATGAGGCTCCATCTGCGGCGCCTTCGGGCGGTCGCCTACAACACCTATCTCGAGACGGTTCGCCAGAGGCTCTTCCTCGGCCTGGTGCTCTTCGGCTTTCTGCTCATGGCGGCCAGCCTCATTCTCAAGGACATCTCCATCCGGCAGGATCTCAAGATCCTGCAGGACGTGGGCCTGGCCGCGACCGAGTTCTTCGGCACCCTCATCGCGCTCTTCCTCGGGGCGGACCTCATCGGACGGGACGTCGAGCGTCGCACCCTGCACCTCCTGATCGTCAAGCCGCTGACCCGCACCGAGTTCATCGTGGGCCGCTATCTCGGACTGTGCCTCACCATTCTGCAAAGCGTGGTCCTCATGGCCATGGGCGTGGCTCTCGCCCTCCTCACCGCGCACGGCTCGTTCTCCTGGGCCCTCACCGCGGCCACTTTCTCCATCTTCCTGCAGCTGTGCCTCACCGGGGCGATCAGCGCGTTTCTTTCCGCCACCGCCTCGAGACCGCTGGCCCTGCTCGGCGCCACCGTGATCTGCGTGCTCGGCCGGATGACCGACGTGCTGAAGAACGCCTCGCTGATCCTCGAGGGCTTTCCCGACTGGCTTGGAAAGGGCCTGTACGCGAGTCTTCCCAACCTGTTGAACTTCGATCTCAAGACCCGGGCGATCTACGGCGACCCCATTCCCGGAAGCCTCCTGCTCTTTCTCGCGTCCTACGCGTTCGCCTACATCGCCGCGCTCCTGGCTCTCGCGGCGATCGCTTTCGAGAGGCGCGATTTGAAATGAACCGGCGGGCCGTGGTCTTCGTCTTCGCGGCCCTGCTGGTGCCCCTGGCCGAAGGCCGGATCGACGGGGTGATCGAGACCATGGGGCCGGAGCCGGACGTTTCCAGCGTCTGGACCGGTCCGGTGGTGCGGGCCTTCAGCCTGGGGTTTTCGAACGTGCTCTCCGATCTGTACTGGCTCCGCGCCATTCAGTACTACGGACGCCAGAAGCTGGCGAGCGCGCCCACCGGCTACGCCGACCTCGCCCCCCTGCTCGAAACCGCGGCCGAGCTCGACCCCCGGTTCGAGATCGTGTACAGATACGGGGCGGTCTTCCTGTCTGAGCAGATGCCGATAGGCGCCGGCCAGCCCGAGAAGGGAGTGGCTTTCCTCAAGAAGGGCGCCGATCGCAATCCCGCCAACTGGAGCCTGAGGCAGGACCAGGGGCTCTTCATGGCCGTCTACCTCAACGACGCGGTGGGAGGATCGGCGGCCCTTCGCCAGGCCGCCGAGATTCCCGGCTCCGCTCCGTGGCTCAAGCCGCTCTCCGCGAAAGTTCTCGCCGATGGCGGGAACCTCGAAGCGTCGCTCCAACTGTGGACCATCATCCGGGACCAGTCGGAGCCTGGCGCCCTGCGGGAGAACGCGGAGACGCAGCTCCGGGTGGTGAAGAACCGGCTCTTCGCCCGGCGGCTGCAGCAGGCGATCGCCGACTATCGACAACGCACGGGCGATCAGGCCGCGACCCTCGAGGAGCTTCGAGCCCGAGGGGTCATCTTCACCACTCGCGACATGGCCGGCGTGCCCTTCGACTTCGATCCGGCCACGGGAGTCGTGGCGATTTCCAGGGCTTCACCGCTCTGGCGTCGCTTCAATTCGCCGAACTGATCCTCATCGGGCCTTCGCCTGGAATACCCAGTACGCGTAGGCCGCGTACCGTCCCTCCATCCGGAAGCGCGTGCTTCGGCCTTCGACGAGGGCCGCGGGAATACGGTAGGCGACCTCGTTCCATCCCGCCTCGAGGGGCATGCGGAACCAGTCCGTGCGCCCCCTCGACGTTCCCACCCGCAGAGCACTCTCGGGCATGGCGAGGTCCATGCGCCGCTCGCCGCTGGGGTGCCTCACCCGGGCGGAGGGGCTTGCGTTGGTTCGCATCACCAGAAGCACATCTCCTTGACCGGGTGTGGCGAGCGTCATCTCCTCCTCGCCGAGGATCACCCGTCCGCCGTCCGCCACTTCGGTTCCCGCGTTTCGGCCGGAGCCTTCGTACTTGTCGAGCTTGAGCGCGGCGAAGAGATTCCTGGTCCCGACCGTGGACGAGAACCGGTACTCGTGCCGGCGTTCGTCGATCGGGTCCGCGACGTTGAGCGAGTCGACCAGGACCCACTCCGAAGGCGGCTCGAGCCGGATGAGACCGCGCTGCCGGCCCACCAGGTCGGCGCGGGTCGGATAGATGGCGAACTCCGCGCCGTCGAGACTCGCGGTCACGAACACCGGCGGTCCGCCGACGAGCGCGCCCCAGGCGGGGGAGCCCTCGATGTACGCCTCGGGGGCGATGAAGAAGGGCGGGAGCTTTGAAGTCTCGGGCCGGCTCAGGATCTCGAAGGCCGAGGCCTCGGTCTCGACGGGGAGGATCTCGGCGAAGCCGGGAGTGACGACGCCGCTCAGGTTGAGGCTTCGCCGCCCGGTGCGGTACTCGATGGCCGCGCCGTTGCTCAGGAAGGTGGCGTCTTCGGGGAGGCGGGAGCGGATGAAATCGAAGAGCGCCTCGTCCTTCCGGTAGGTGGTGGCCGCGAAGTCCGCGTAGATCAGCGCGAATCGCCCGACGCTCAGCAGGCCGAAGACGCAGGCGAGCGCCGCCATGCGTTTGAACGCGCGCTCGCGGGAAAACGAGAACGCGGTTCCGAGGAGAGAGGCGGCGCCGTCCATGCCCACGGCCGAGAGCACGAGAAGCGGGGGCAGGGCGAAGAGGAGGTAGCGATTGAAGTGCACCCCCATGTGGATGGACGGGGTGGCGGCGATCGCGGTCAGCAGGGCCGCGAAGAGGAAGGCTCCGGCCCGCGTGAGCGCCCGCGACGTCTTCAGAAACGCGAGGAAGACGAACACCATGAGAAAGGGCGCGGCGTAATAGGGCGCGCTGGCATCGCCGAGGCCAAGACGCTGACTGGAGGGGTAGAACCCCAGCAGGACTCCTCGCAGAATGTCGCTCCAATACTCCACGGAGAAGACCGCCGCGCCGAACCTTCCCCAGTTCGCGGGCAGGAACTTCTGCGAGAAGGAGGTGTTCGCGGCCGATGCGGTGAAGAGCCGCAATCCCAGGAGCACGAGAGCCGCGGTCACGGCCGGGAAGAACCACTTCGGCCGCATCGACCATCGTCCCTCGACGGTTCGGGCGTCCCACGCCGCGAGAGCACCCAGAGCCGTGACGAGAATCGCCGCCTCGGGCCGGGTCAGGGCGAGAAGGCACGCGGGCAGGACGAACCGCGTCGAGTCGTTCGCCCCCGGGCCCGCGCCCTCGAGCCAGGCCGCGAAGAGCCAGGCGGAGAGGAAGAGCACGAGTGCGATGTCGGCCCCGTAGTGGAACGACCAGGCGAGCGGTCCGTTCAGGATCACCAGCACGGCCGCGAGGCTGGCGATGCGGCTCGACTCGGAGAGGAGCCGGCCGGCGCGGTAGGCCTGCACCGCGGTGAGGAACGCGAAGACGCCGCCCGAGAGGATGGCGAACGCGATGAGGCCCTCGCCCCGGAATCCGACGAAGTGGGCGAGGGCGAGGAACAGGGTGTGAAGCAGGCTGGTGGCCCCCGTGGTGGGCGCCTCCCCCGGGTTGTACTGGAAGGGGTGGCCTTCCGCGAACCCCTTCGCGTACTGCGCGATGAGATACAGATCGGAGACCTGGGGCACGAAGTGGCCGCTCGTGACCGACAGCATGGAAAGGAGGTAGAGGGTCGAAACCCCCACGCACATGAGGGCCAGGAAGAGAGGGGGCTTTCGCTCGCTCATCGGGAAGCCCGTGTCTCGCCCGGCTTCGCCCCGTCTCGCGAAGGCAGGGCGACGACATTGACGGAGGCTCCCTCCGGGATCAGCGACCGAAGCGCCACCGGGTCGCTCGGAAGGCTGCGGAAGGAGCCGAGAGGGCGGAAGACGTAGCCCGCGCGGGCGAGCAGGTTGACCATCTGATCGAACTTCGCGGGGGGACGAAAGACATAGGGTGCGAGTTCCATCACGATGACGGGTCGGCGCCGCTCCAGCAGGAGCTGCGCCCCCTCGAGCACCTCCAACTCGTGGCCGTCGACATCCATCTTGATCAACTGGACGTCCGGGTCGCCCGCGGCCGCGATCACCGAATCGACGGTCGTCGCCTTCGCCCCCGACACCTTCATGGCGCGGCTTCCCATCTGCGCGTCGTCCGCCGCGGTCCCGTCGACCGGCCAGCTCGAGGCCACCGCCGCGTCGATGGTCGCTCCGGCTTTCGCCACCAGAAAAGCCTGATGCACCTCGACCCGCGCCTCCAGTTCAGGATTCGCATGGAGATTGGCCCGGAGTTTCGCCATGGCGAAGTCGGTGGGTTCGAAGGCGATCACCCGTCCCTTCTCTCCGACCAGGCGGGCCAGGTGGAGGGTGTGGGCGCCGATGTTCGCGCCCACGTCGAGGACGGTGGCGCCGCTTGGCACCAGGGATTCGAGCGCGCGCAGGGTGTCTCGTTCGAAGGCCCCCGCCGCGAAGATGGTGAGGTCGATTCCCTCGCGCAGGTCGAGGTCCCAGTTGACGCCATGTCGACGGACCCTCACTTCGTCGCCGCCTCCAAAGGGACGGCGCACCGCGTGAAGGAGCATGTACAGCACCCTCGCGATCCGGATCTTGGCGGCCGTGCTCAACATCGAACGGAGAGCTTCGAGTATCCAGGATCCAAGGTCAACCTGAAGCTAAGCTCCATCTCCTGAAACCATGCCCGGATTTCTGACCTCGGTCGCCTTCATCGCCGCGCTGATCGCCCTTCCCTTCGGCCTCATCGTGGGCAGTTTCGCGAACGTGGTCATTCACCGTTTGCCCCTCGGAGAGTCCGTGGTCTTCCCGCCCTCCCGCTGCCCGAAGTGTCGCGCCGCGATCCGGCCGTGGCAGAACCTTCCGGTGATCTCGTGGATTCTCCTCCGGGGCCGATGCGCCTCGTGCCGCGAGCCCATCTCGGCGCGATATCCCGCGATCGAATCCCTGCACGGTCTGGGCTTCGCGCTGATCGTATGGACGTTCGGCCCGCAGCCCTTCACCCTTGTCCTGCTTCTGTTCTTCTTCGCGATGACCGTTCTCGCCTTCATCGACTGGGATCATCAGATCCTCCCCGACGTCATCACCCTGCCGGGGATCCTCGTGGGTGTCGCCGGTTCGCTCCTCCCCGGCGCGCTCATCGGCTGGAAGGAGGCGGGCCTCGCCGCGGTCTTCGGTTACGCGGCCTTCTTCCTCGTGGCCGAGGGCTACGCCCGCCTTCGGGGGATCGAGGGCCTGGGCCAGGGGGACTGGAAGCTCGCGGCGATGATGGGAGCGTTCCTTGGCGTGCAGCGCCTCATGCTCGCCGTCTTCCTTGCGAGTCTTTCCGGAATGACCTACGGCCTCATCGAGGCATGGCGCCAGCGCCGCGAGGAACTTCGACTCCCGGCCCCCGCCGAGGGCGCGGAGATGTCTCCCCTTCCGGCCGAGCCGGTTCCCATCGGGAAGTTCAAGCTGCCTTTCGGCACCTTTCTCGCCGCCTGCGCCCTTTTCGTCCTCTTCTGGGGCGATCCGATCCTCATCTGGTACGCCTCGTTCTTCAGGTTCGGGTAGCGTACAAGCCCGTGCGCTCTTCCCGCATGACGCTTCTGCTCGCCGCCGCCCTGCTGGTGGGGACGGAGCTGGTGGCGCTCTCCCTGCTGCTCCGGGGAATCGGCGAGCATCAATCGCAGCGCGCGAGCGCCGCCCTCGATCGGGCCATGATACTGATGCCGCGCATCGCCGACTGGGCGCGCACGCGCGGCGGCCTCCCGGGCGAGGTCTTGAACGCCCCGTGGATCGAGCCTTTCGATTCCCTCGTCATCGAGGACCCGAAGACCCGCGACCTCGACGAGGCGGGCCATGCGCGCATCGAGG
Source organism: Vicinamibacteria bacterium (assembly GCA_044229175.1). Taxonomy (GTDB): domain Bacteria; phylum Acidobacteriota; class Vicinamibacteria; order Fen-336; family JAGNNV01; genus JAGNNV01. Next base: position 208,295 of record JBGATM010000005.1, read on the forward strand.
CCGGGGAACTGGTGGTGGTGTCGCGGCTCGCCGATCGCGTGGTCAGCGTGTTCGGAGCGGTTCGCACCGAACGTGGCTCCATCGTCATCCGGCTCAACGAAGCCACGGACGACGCTTCCCGCCTGGCCACCGACCGCACCCTGATCGCCCAGCACGCCCTCATCCTGCTCGCCGCTCTGGCCGGGCTGCTTCTCGCCGCCCTCGCGCGGGAGACCTCGCCGGAGGAAACGTCCTCGCCCGCGTTGCGCGCCTACGAGGAGGCCATGTCCCGCCTGCGCCTTCGCGACGACGAACGTCTCGCGAGCCTCGATCGGGAAAAGCTCCGATTGACCGGCATCCTGCGAGACCGGGAGACCATGGCTCGCGCGGGCGAACTGACCGCGGGAATCGTGCACGAGGTCCGGAATTCCCTCGGAGCCATCGGAACCCAGGCGAAGCTCGCGGAAAAATCGAGCGATGAGAACTGCCGCCAGGCCGCGGCCGCGATTGGGGGCGAAGTCCGCCTTCTGCAATCGGTCATGAACCGCTTCCTCGACTTCATCCGCACGGAGAAGGTGAGGAACGACGAGTTCGACCTGGCTCGCCTCGTCCTCCGCGTGACCGCGCGGGAGGGCGCCAATCATCCCGTCCGGATCGACACCGACGGCGTGCCCACCGCGGTGCGCGGGGATGAGGACCTCCTGGAGCGCGCCATCGAGAACGTCGTGCGCAACGCCTGCCAGGCCGCGGGGGCGCACGGCCGGGTCCTCGTGAGGTTCGGCGCCGACGCCACGCACGCCTTCGTCATGGTCGAGGACACGGGTCCGGGGATCGTGGATATCGAAAAGGCGCTTCGTCCGTTCGAATCGGCGCGCGCCGGCGGCCTTGGCCTGGGCCTGCCGCTCGTGCTCAAGATCCTCACCCTTCACCACGGCTCTCTCGAGCTCGGGCCAGGGCCCGGAGGGACGGGAACACTGGCGGTCTGCCGTTGGCCTAAAGCGATCGCCGACGCTACAAGTGGTAACGAAGGACGGGGCGACGCAATCGAGGCCGAGCATCCGTGAAGCCGAACATCATGCTGCTACTATTGGAGTTAGGCGAGGTAGATATCTTATGGAACACCGTTTGCAAAAGGAGGGCGTCATGACTGGAGCCAAACTCCGAAGAAGCGCCGGGATCCGCGGCTTCACCCTGATCGAGATGCTGGTCGTGGTCGGCATCATCGGCCTCACCGCGGCGGCCGTCCTGCCGAACCTGGTGGGCTACGTTCGCGCGAGCCACATCAGGGCGGCCCAGGACGAGGTGGCCGGTGCGATCCAGAGAGCCCGCAACATGGGCATCATGAAGAACACCCAGATGGGCGTCACCTTCGTCGTCCAGAACAACACGACCTACTGGGTTCACATCGAGGACACCATTTCCGGCGTGGGCATGACCGGAGACGTGGGGTTCACGCGCCAGGGCGTCAACTTCGCGGCGCCGAACAACATACTGAGCACGCGCTACATCCTCCCCCAGGACGTCGAGTTCGCCGCCAACGCGGCCGACTGCCCGGGCGTTGCCGGCTTCGCTCCCGCGCTGGCCTCGGTCCGCTTCGACCGATATGGCCAGCGGTCGCTCCCCGGAACCGTGGTGGGGACAACCACCATTCCGCCCCTGGTCCTGAATGGCGGGAGCACCACCGTCAATCGCATTTACGTGCCCGCCGCGGGAGGCGACCTGACCGTGTGCTTCGTCGACCGGCGAACCGGTCTGAGACGCTGGCTCCAGGTCTCCACCGCCGGGCGCATTGTTCGCCGCCCCTAGGCATCCCAAGAACACAGACTTCCAGAAGATCACCATGACTCCCCAAAACATCTCCCCAAAGCAGAACCGCGAAGCCGGCTTCACGCTCATCGAAGCGCTCACCGCCACCCTGATCCTCATGTTCGGCCTCGCCTCCATCTTCAATCTGATGATCGTGGCCACCACGTCGAACAACGTGGCGAACCGCGCTTCCGCCGCCACCATGATCGCGGCCCAGCAGCTCGAGGTGCTTCGCTCGACTCCGTTCAGCGCCATGGTGAACAGCCCGGTCAACACCCTGGCGATCCAGACCCCCGGCTATTTCCAGGTCACCACGGTCGAGGGCGTGGGCACCTTCGAGACGCGCTGGCTCATCCAGACTCTCACCACTCCCAATCTGCGCTTCCTTCAGGTGCAAACGGAACCGGGCGGTTTCCGGGGCCACACCGCCCGGGCCGAGTTCACCACCATCCGCGCCTGCACGGGCGGCACCACCGCAGGATGCCCGCTATGACCGCCCCTCGGGACTTTCGGAAGGACCCCTCCATGAAGAACGCGCCTCGACGCCAGGCTGGCTTCTCCCTCCTGGAACTGATGGTGGCCCTGGGGGTGACTCTCGTGATCACCGGAGCCATGTACGGCCTCATCGCCTCGAGCCAGGGAGCTTTCCGCCGCGAGCCCGCGCTCATCGACCGGCAGCAGCAGATTCGCATCGCCATGAGCCGGATAGAAGAGGATGTGCGCAATGCCGGACTGGGCCTCGGGTTCCTGGTTCAGTCTTTCGGCGAGAATCTCAACGGCGTCGGCATGCTGGGCGTGCGCCCGGTGGGCGACGCCAACCTCGGCGGGGGCAATTCCGACTTTCTCGAGATCCGCGAGCAGACCGCGGACTGCCCGCAGGTGCGCGTCGCAGGCCGCAATGGCGCCAACTACGACGCCGCTGAGACATGGCCGCCCTGTTATCCGCAGCCCGGCTGGGTTCTGGCCTTCTTTGCGGACGGGAACGCCAAATGGGGCTGGGGTCACAACCAGCATGGGAGCGGGAATCAGAAATTCAACTTCCCGTCAGGGCAGCAGCCGCCAGGCTCGCAGATGGGTGGTCCAGGGAACGCCGCTCCCGGAGGCAATCTCTCATGTTCGCTCGACGTGACCGTAGTGGGCCCGTGCCCTGCCGGGAATCAGGGAGAGGCCATCTTCTTCGCGCAGATGGACCGCATCCGATATCAACTCGCGAACGACACCGACGGCGTGCCGTCGCTGTTCCGGTCGACCTCGGGCGGCATTGATCTGGCCACCGAGGTCTTTTCGAATCCTCCCGGCGCCGCCTGGCAGCTCATCGCCCGCGGCATAGAGGATATGCAGATCCGCTACCGGACATTCCCGGGCTGGCAGAATTCAGCTCCCAGTATTCTTCCTCTCGCCGCCTCGCCCTACGACAACGTCGTCCGTGAAGTCGAAGTGACGCTCTGGGCGCGGACCATCGGTGAAAACCAGCTCCAGGGTCAGACGCGGGCCGCCGGAAATGGCGTGACCGCGGTCCGTGGGAGCATGGTGACGAGCATTGCGCCCCGGGCGGCGCAGATCGCACTCATGCAGGAGACCAACGTCGCCAAGCGTTGGCAATAGCTTCTCTCTCGATCGATCTCTTTTCAGTTAGGAACGAAATATGTCACAACGAACAACGTCCCCGCGCGAGTCGGGCTTTGCTCTGATCCTCGCTCTGCTGGCTCTCGTCCTTCTCACCACCATGGGCCTCGCCCTGTCGAACAGCACGAGCATCGAGCTTCAGATCTCCTCCAACCAGCGCTGGAGCGAGTCGGCTCGGTACAACGCCGAGGCGGGGATCGAGTACGGCAAGAGCCTGCTCATGGCGGAGCCGACCTGGGGTCCCTTTCTCCCGCCCGCGAGGCCGGAGGCCACCGTCGCCGACTGGCTGCCGACCGCCTGGAACGGCGCAAGCCAGACCGCAACCACCGGCACCCTCCCCGCGGTGAACCGCGGCACGCGCAACTTCGAGAACTGGAGGT
>JBGATM010000060.1:0-9947 GCA_044229175.1 Vicinamibacteria bacterium
GTCTCGTTCGTTGAGGTCTCTCTTGTTCATTTCAGCGGCCCTTGCCCCCGGGGGTCATTGGGGAAAGTGTAGGCGAATCGGACCCGAACCCGCACTCGCCCGTTCTAGTCTCCGTCCACTCCCAACCCAGCCCACAGGGGATAAGGCCAGATGAGGAAATCGAAGGCGGGTTTCGGCGCGCTGCTGAGCGAAATCAAGGCCCGCATTCAATCGGGTCAGACACGCGCGCTGGTCGCCGTAAACCGGGAGCTGGTGCGCCTCTATTGGGACATCGGTCGCATCATTCAACTTCGCCAGAAGGGCGAGGGCTGGGGCGCAGCGATAGTCCCGCGGTTGTCACGCGCCCTTCACAACGAATTGCCGGAACTGAAAGGCTTCTCCGAAAGAAACATCGAGCGGATGCTGGCGTTCCACCGGGAGTATCCCTCCCTGCAGGCATCGTTGGAAGGAGAAGCCCCGCCGGCAACCGCTCGAACCAGCAAGGTCTCAAAAGTGCCACGGCCCGTGGCACTTTTGCCCGAGTCCTTGGTGTGGTCGATCCCATGGGCGCACCACATCATCCTGATGGAGAAGGTCAAGGATCTGCCCACACGCCGTTGGTACATGGAGCAGACGCTGGCCCACGGCTGGAGCCGCGACATCCTGGCTCTCCAGATCCAGGCCTCGGCCCATGCACGCCACGGTCGAAGCACCTCCAACTTCTCCGCCCTCCTGCCGCCGCCGCAATCGGAACTGACGCAGCAGGCGCTCAAGGACCCCTACATCTTCGACTTCCTCACCCTGACGCACCCTTTTCAGGAGCGCGATCTCGAAACGCAGCTGGTGAGCCACCTGGAGAAGTTCCTGATCGAACTCGGCCAGGGCTTTGCCTTCCTGGGGAGACAGTACCGGCTCGATGTTGGGAGCGAGGACTTCTACGTCGATCTCCTTTTCTACCATGTGGGGCTCCGCGCTTTCATCGTTATCGACCTCAAGAGGGGCGCCTTCAAGCCCGAATACGCGGGCAAACTGAACTTCTACTGCAGCGTGGTCAACGACCGGATGAAGCATCCGAGCGACGGACCGACCATTGGGCTGATTCTTTGCCAATCCCGCGATCGCCTGCTCGCGGAGTACAGCCTCAGCGGCATCGCGCAGCCGATTGGCATCTCGACATACCGGTTGACGCGCGCCCTGCCACCCGGATTGCGCCCGGCCCTGCCGACCGTCGAGGAAATTGAGGCTGAGTTGTCCGCTCCGGTTCGCAGAAAGCGACCCTCGAGGAGATCTTGACCTTCCCCCGCCACGGACACCCTCCGCTGCGAGATTGCTTCAGGCCAACGCCGGAACGAATGGGCCTTCGCAATGACGGCCCCGACAGTCGGGGATGACCGCGCCCGTGATGTCCTTCTCGCCCGGAGTGGGCCGATAGCCCTCGATGTCCACGTCGAGGTGGACCTTGATCACCTTGTAGGGGGCCAGGAACCCGTCGCGGATCCCCTGCTTCAGCGTGTAGGAGTACGTCGGCTCGCCGAAGTAGTTGATGTTCGAGATGTACTTCGTTTCCTTGGGGGTGGCCGTCATGCCGATCTGCGTGGCCGCGGAGAAGTAGTCGAGGATCTCGCGCCACGCCGAGTCTTCGGCCGCGCTGCCCCGGTGGCACTCGTCCACCACGATGAGGTCGAAGAAGGTCGGCGAGAAGTCCCGGAAGATCTTCGTGATGAGGTGAGGTCAGGCGGCTATAGCGGTCAGTGGACCCCGGCTTTCGCCGGGGTGACGGAGGGGGTTGCCTTCCGACGCGGGGTTGCTTCGTCGCTCAGCCTTTCGATGGGCTCCTCGCAATGACGGCCGTGCGGTGTAGGTCTTGCCGGTGCCGGTGGCCATGACCAGGAGGTTGCGGTCCTGGCCCTTGGCGATGACTTCGACCGTCGCGTTGATGGCGCTTTGCTGGTAGTAGCGGGGTTGCTTGTCGGGGGCGTCGGGGTGGTAGTCCTGAAGGACGATGCGTTCTTCCTCGGGGTCGAGGCCCTTGAAGGCGCGGTACTTCTCCCAGAGGTGGGCGGGGCTTGGGAACTCGTCGAGGGTGAGCGTCTTCTCGATGTCGCCTTCGCCTTCCTTGAGGGTCTTGTCGTGGAAGACGAAGCCGTCGCCGTTGGAGGCGAAGACGAAAGGGATGCCGAGGGTGGCTGAGTACTCGAGGCCCTGCTGGAGGCCTGCGCCCATCGGGTGGAGGTTGTCCTTGGCCTCGACGATGGCGATGGGGATGTTCGGCTTGAAGTAGAGGATGTAGTCGGCGCGCTTGTCTTTGCCTCGCGTCACCAGCTTGCCGCGAACAATGATGCGGCCCTTGGTGAAGCGGACTTCCTCGCGGATCTGGGTGGTGAGGTCCCAGCCCGCGGCGAGGATGGCGGGGGTGATGAACTTCGAGCAGATGTCTCGTTCGTTGAGGTCTCTCTTGTTCATTTCAGCGGCCCTTGCCCCTCGGGGGTCATTGGGGAAAGTGTAGGCGATGGGCGGGGGCAATTGGGCAGCAGTCTGCTGCCCAATTGGCTGCGCTGCCTATTTCCCGTCTGGATTGACTCGCCGAACTGGCAGAATTCGCACCCGGGCGGCCGCATCATCAATGGTGATGATCGCTCCGGAGGCCAGCGTCTCTTGGTGGACTCGAAGCACGTCGACCACGGTCGTGCCGATCTGGGCCGGAAGCAGTCCCTGAGAGCGCACATGCACGACACTCGGCCCTCTCAGGCCCGCCAGGGCGATCAGTGCGGAGAAGTCCAGGTCATGCGTCAGTACGAGGTGCCCGTTCTCGCGCGCCCAGTCCATCAAAGCAGTGTCGGGCGCCTTCGCGCTTCCGATGGTCGACCAATGAACAGCGTCCACACCATGAGCAACCAGAAACCCCACCCAAAGTGGGGAGAGGTTCATGTCAACGAGAACCCTCACGACGCCTTGAGGGGTAGGTCGACCTCTTCTGAGCGCCACGCTGCGAAGGCCAGCGCGGCATGGATGTCTTCACGCTCGATGTAGGGATAGGCAGCGAGGACCTCGTCCTCTGTCTTTCCGGTCGCCAGCAAGCCCACAATGGCTCCGACGGTTACGCGCATTCCGCGAATGCACGGGCGGCCGCCCATGACTGTCGCGTCATGCGTGATCCGGTCGGTTGCCTGGTGCGCCATGGCCGTCATTCTAGTAGCAGTTGGCGGTAGGCATTCCGCTGCGAGATTGCTTCAGGCCACCGCCGGAACGAATGGGCCTTCGCAATGACGGCGCAGGGGCCGCGACTCCTCGTGGACGCGCGTACCCCGCCACAGAGGACGGGCAGGCGAGCCACTGTCTCAACCCGTTTCCAATGAGAGAGTTCTGCAGGCCTTGCCGCGCGGAGAAGAAAGTGCCACCAGTGGTGACACAATTGCCGGAGAACACTCCCGCCATCGCCCTCGAGCCGCGGCCACGCACCGGGCGGCCAATTGTGCAGCAGCCTGCTGCACAATTGCTGTCCCGTCGCAGGGGACCCCATCCGGCACGTTGCCCGTCGAGCATCCACCACTCTCCCGCCACACCCGAGGTGCGACAGAATAAGCTTTCCTATATATACGCACTATGCGTATACTCAGTTCTCGAAGGCCGTCTTCGTGGAGCTACCCGCATTCGACCGTCACCGGGCGGAGTATCTCGACGACGGCGGCCTCCGGGCCCTTCAGGACCTTCTGATGAGGAATCCGACCGCTGGCCTTCCTGTCCCGGAGACCGGCGGACTGCGGAAACTTCGCTTCGCCGACGCTCGACGAGGCAAGGGGAAACGGAGCGGACTTCGCGTCGTCTACTACTGGTGGGAGCCGGGACCCGAGTTCTGGCTCTTCACGCTGTTCGACAAGGATGAAATGGCGGACCTGAGCCCGCAGGATCGCAGGGCGCTCAAGACAATGGTCACGGCAGAACTGGAAGCAAGGAGGAAGACATGAAGAAGTCAACGAAGAAGGCATCCAGGCGCCGGCCAACGCGCGACTTGTTCGGCGAGCTGCAGGAAGGCTTCGCGGCTCTCGCGGATGCGCGCCAGGGCAAGCGCACGCTCCGGACGCACTCCGTGGAACTGAGGCCGGTTGTCGATGTCTCGCCCAGCGAGCTGATTCAGCTGCGCGAGGAGCGGAATATCTCACGGGGCCTCCTCGCCCGATACCTCCGCACCAACCCCCGGACGCTCGAGAATTGGGAGCAGGGTCGAGCGAAGCCCAATGCGCAGGCCGCTCTGCTCATCAGCCTCGTGAGGAAGTATCCCGACACCGTGGATCGCCTGGCGAGAATCTGATTTCGCACCGAAGGCAGACTGCGGGACGACGCTCAGACTCTTTGTTCAGCACGAGGCCGAGGCAGGGCGCTGCCATCGATCGCTCTCCAGCCCTCATCCTGCGTCGATCACCGGCTCCGCTCCCCTGCGCCGGGCGGTGTGAACAGCGAAGATCGCGACCGCCGACCAGATGAGGAGGAAGGCGCTGAGGCGCGCGCGGTCGAACGGCTCGTGGTAGACGATGACGGCGAGCAGGAACTGGAGGGTCGGCGAGAGGTATTGCAGGAATCCGAGGGTCGAGAGCGGCAGGCGTCGCGCCGCGGCAGCGAAGCAGAGCAGGGGCACCGCGGTGAGTGGGCCGGAGAAGACCAGCAGCAGGTCAAGCGTGCCGCTGACGGTCAGAAATGCGCCGCTTCCTGTCACCGCGCGATAGAGCAGAAATCCGGCGGTGAAAGGCAGGAGCAGTAACGTCTCGACGAAGAGGCCGGTCAGCGCGCCGACCGGCGCGATCTTCCGCAGCAGTCCGTAGGTGCCGAAGGACAGGGCGAGCGAGACCGAGATCCAGGGAAGGTGGCCGAGGCTTACGGCCATGGAGGCCACCCCGAGGGCGGCGAGCGCAGTGGCGATCCGCACCGGCGTCTCGAGTCGCTCGCCCAGGATCACCACGCCGAGCAGAACGTTCACCAGCGGATTCATGTAGTAACCAAGGCTGCTCTCCAGTATTCGACCGCTCACCACGGAGAAGATGTAGATGCCCCAGTTGATCGCGATCAGCAACGTCGAACCAGCGAGGGTCACCACCGCCCGCCGATTGGCAAGAGCCGCGCGCACCGGAGCCAGTCGCCCGGTGGCGCCGGCAACCACGAGCAGGAACACGAAGGCCCACACCACGCGGTGCGAGAGGACTTCTCCGACGGGCGCCGCCGCGACCGCCTTCAGATAGACGGGGAAGAATCCCCAGGTCAGGTAGGCCAGGAAGCCGTAGGTCAGGCCAAGGCGGTGCTCATGCCGCGTCTGTTCTTGCTGGTTCGCGGCCATCGGGGGCCAAGGATCTCATGGAGGAGGCCGCCGGGTCCGGACGCTGCGGCCCGCTCCCAGGACTCAGTCGGCTCGAAGCGTCGGGCTATTTGACAATATCTCTTGTCCATTCGTCGAAACTCGGGTACAGTCCCGGCCCGTGGTCAGCGTTCACCTCGTCAACGATCCCCGCCAGGCGGCGATGCTCGCGGCACCCCTGCGCCAGCAGATCCTCGAAGCCCTGGCCGAACCGGGCTCGGCCTCGACCATGGCCCGCACCCTCGGCCTCCCCCGCCAGAAGGTCGCCTATCACGTGCGCCAGCTCGAGGAGCATGGCTTCGTCGAGCTGGTGCGCGAGGAGAAGCGCCGCGGCTGCACCGAACGCATCGTGCGCCGGACCGCCCAGTACCTCGTCGCCTCCCCCAACGTGCTCGCGCCGGGGATGGACCCGAAGAAGCTCAAGGACAAGTTTTCGAGCAGCTACCTGATCGCCCTCGCCTCGCGCATGGCGCAGGAAGTCGGCGAGGCGCAGGCCATCGCCGAGAAGGCGGGGAAACCCCTTCCCACTCTTTCCACCGACGTGGAGATCCGACTGCGTTCCGCAAAGGAGCGCGAGGCCTTCGGTCAGGAGCTGCTCGAAGCGGTCACCCGACTCGCCGCGAAGTACCACGACGAAACCCACCCCGACGGCCGCACCTACCGGCTGGTCGTCGCCGCCCATCCCATCCGTTCCACCAGGAGAAAGTCATGACCGAGAAGAAGCCGGAGCGAACGCTCGAATTGAACGTAGACGTCGATGCGCCCCTCGAGGCCGCGTGGAAAGCGATCACGGAAGGCAAGGGCCTCGCCAACTGGTTCGCTCCCATCGCGGAGGTATCCGCGGAAGGCGTTGGCGCCACCGTGACCGCTGGGTGGAGCGAGGAGATGATGATGGCCAACAAGGTCGTCGCCTGGGAGCCGCTCGAGCACGTGCGTTGGCTGGACGAGAGCGGATGGATGGGCGAGGGCACATCGCTGGCCCTGGACTTCCACCTCTCCACCGAGAACGGCAAGACGCGCGTGCGACTGGTGCAGTCCGCGTTCGGCGCGAGCGACGGCTGGGACGACCTCTTCGACGGCATCAAGACCGGCTGGATCTACTTCCTCCAGAACCTGCGCATCTACCTCGAGAGACTGCAGGGCCGCACGCGCCGGATGATCACGGAGCGCACCCAGGTCGAGATGCCGCGCCTGAACTTCTGGCGGCACCTGTTGTCGGACTCCGGTGGACTCGTCGTCGGCGGCACGGGAACGGCGAAGCTCGGCGATTCGATCCAGCTGAAACTCTCAGAGCCCGCGTCGGTGCGCGCGGTGGTGGAGATGGTGGTCGAAGGCCAGGGGATCGGCCTGCGCATCCCCGAGCTCGGCGACGCCCTGCTGTTCATCGAGCTCGAAGGGAAGAAGGACAAGTTCCACGTCGGCTACTGGTTCTCGGTGTACGACGAGGCCAAGGCGAAGGCCCTGGAAGCGCCCGCGAAGAGCGCCTTCCAGCGCATCCACGAGTCGCTCCCGAAATAGCCACGGCAATCGAGGGCGAGCCGGGCCGCGACCGCCTTCGCAATAGCGGACCTGGGGTGGGTCACCGAGGCTAGACTGCCGCATTCATGTCGTTGAACCCCGGCTCTCGCCTCGGGCCATATGAGATCGTTTCCTCCCTCGGCGCCGGAGGCATGGGCGAGGTTTATCGCGCGCACGATCCGCGTCTCGGGCGTGACGTCGCCCTGAAGATCCTGCCCGCTGCCCTTTCCGCGGATCCGGAGAGCCTCGAGCGATTCACGCGCGAAGCCCGCGCGGTCGCGGCCCTCAACAATCCGCACATCGTCACCCTCCACTCGACCGAGGAGGCGAACGGCGTCCGCTTCATGACCATGGAGCTGATCGAAGGGCAGACCCTCGATCGGATGATCCCTCCGAGCGGCGTCTCGCTCCCGCTCTTCTTCGAGGTGTCGACCGGCATGGCCGACGCCTTGAGCGCCGCCCATCAGAAGGGCATCACCCACCGCGACCTGAAGCCTCTCAACGTGATGATGACGAACAGCGGTCACGTGAAGGTTCTCGACTTCGGCCTCGCTCGGAGCGGCGGCCCGGGACTCGCGCCGGGCGCGAGCGCGGAAGACGAGTCGACTCGCGAGCGGCTCACCCAGGCCGGGATGGTGGTGGGCACCGCGCCCTATATGTCGCCCGAGCAGGTGGAGGGCCGGCCGCTCGACGGTCGCAGCGACATCTTCTCGCTCGGCATCGTGATGTATCAGATGGTCACCGGGACGCGGCCGTTTCGCGGGGACACCTCGCCGTCTCTGATGGCGTCGATCCTGCGGGACCACCCACGGCCGGTCCGCGACCTTCGCGCGGACATGCCCGACGGGGTGATCCGGCTCATCGAACGCTGCCTGGAGAAGAACCCTCGCGACCGCGTCCAGAGCGCGCAGGAAGTCCTGATCGAGCTGAAGGCGCTGCGCCGCGCGTGGGAATCCGATCCCACCCAGGGGCGGTCAGCCGATGCGTCGGTGAACCCGACCGTGTTGATGGAGGCCTCGAGCGCCGCTCACTTCTCGCGCAGTCGCGTGGCGCTTATCGCGGCACTGCTCGTCGTGGCCGCGTCCGTTGGATGGTGGGCTCTCCGCGGTCGAAGGCCCGGCGCCGGCGCCGACCGGCCGGTGTCGAGCGATCGCAAACAGGACACCTCCATCGGCGTCCTCCCCTTCGCCGAGTTGAACGCGGATCAGAACGCGTATCTCGGCGCGGGCGTCGCGGAGACCATCAGCACGGCTTTGTCCAAGGTCCCCGGCCTTTCCATCACCGTGCGCTCACAGGCTTCCACCCCGCACGATGCCGCGGCCGGCCTGCGCGAGATCGGCCGGCAGCTCGGCGTCGCGAACATCCTCACCGGCAGCATCCAGAGGGCGGGCGGGCAACTGCGCATCGCCGCGCGTCTCGTGCGCGCGGAGACCGAGGAGATCCTCTGGTCGAACGTCTTCGATCGCCCCGCCTCGGACATCTTCGCGGTGCAGGACGAAGTGGCCCGCAACGTCGCCCAGGCGCTCCAGCTGACCCTCAACGCCGGGGCCGCCGCTCCCGTCGGAGGCACCAGGAACACGGAGGCCTACGATGCGTATCTCCTCGGCCGCTACCACTGGAACCGCCGCACCACCGACGGCATGATCCAGGCCACCGCGGCTTTCAAGAAGGCGATCGAGCTCGATCCGAACTACGCGCAGGCCTGGTCGGGGCTTGCCGACGCGTACTCGCTGTCGATCCCCACGGAGTACGACGTACCCGGCCTCGATCCGAAGGAGGCGCTGAGGCTGGCCGAGGAAGCGGCGCGAAAGGCCATCGCCCTCGCCCCCGACCTTGGCGAGGCGCAGGTGTCGCTGGGCATGGCGCTCAGCCTGAGCGGACGTTCGGGAATGGAAGCCCTGGAGCGGGCGGTGGCCTTGAGCCCGTCGTATGCGACCGGCCATCAGTTCTACAGCTACGAGCTCTCCGGCATGGGTCGCTGGGAAGAGGCCCGTCGTGAAATGGAGATGGCCCATCGGCTCGATCCGCTCTCGCACGTCATCACCCTCTCCCTGGCCGTCGGGTACGACGCCCTGGACCGGTTCGCGGACGCCTCACCTCTCTATGCGCAGGGTCTCGCGCAATCGCCCGAGGCGTGGTACGGCTGGGTGATGAAGTTCGCTCACGACCTGGCGCTTCGCCAGATGGACGACGCGGCGGTTTCGCTTCGCAACGGGCTCAAGGGCTTCGGCTTCACGGTCGTGAGCCCCGAGGAGCGCTCCCGAATGATCCGGCTGGCGGACCTGTGGGCGACACCGGCGACCCGCGAGAAGGCGACCGACGCCATCATCCGGACGGGCGAACCGTTTCAGGCGCTGGCTCTGGCCCGGTGGCAGCGAGGGGATGAGGCGGTCATCGAGACGCTCACGGCGATGGTGCGGGATAACCGCGCCAAGGATCGCTTCCAGTCCTCATCCTTCTACGCCATCCTCGGACCCAGGCTGAGAGCCGATCCGCGCGTCCAGGCCCTGACCCGGCAACTCGGACTTCCACCCGGATGAGTGCGACCCGGTAGGCCGTCAGGCTTCCGGAAGTCAGCCCCGCTCGTGCCAGCGCAGCATACGCAGCGCGCGCAACGTGTTCCACCGGCTCGGCTCCCCCGCCGACTCGGGGAACCCGAAGGCGAGCGCCTCGTTGTGGGTGCGGTCGAGCCGCCACCTTCCATCGCGCTGCCGCTTGCTCTCCACGACCTTCACCGCCTCGCCCATGCGCGCCTCCGGCCGGGCACCGGCGGCCCTGAAGTAGTCGAGCGCGCGGAGCACGTCGTAGCCGTAGCGGGGCGGGTAGGCGAACTCCAGGAACGCCGGACTCGCGACCTCGCCCGTCGAGCGCCGTCTGAAGAGGGCGCGCTCGAGCAGATACTCCTCGCCGCGCCGCCTCGCCGCCGCGATCGCCGGATCGGGCCCGACCGCACGCTCGTACTCGAGCAACCCCTCGAGCACGCAGATCGTGGTGTGGAACGAGGAGCGCGAGCTCTTCGGGGCGTCGCAGTTCCAGCCGCCATCCTCGAGCTGCTCGCCGAGAAGGCGCCGCGCAAGGCTCTCACTCGGACGCCCGAAATAGCCGC
>JBGATM010000061.1:0-9734 GCA_044229175.1 Vicinamibacteria bacterium
CCTGAAGGAAACCGGCAAGGTCGTGGACGGCAAGAAGGTCAGCGAAGCGGTCAAGGCCCGGCTCGCGTAGCCCGAGGCGACCTCACGATGAGCAAGGATCGAGTTTCCCGGGCCGGGACCCGGGTCATGGCGGGCTTCGACGGCCATGTCGCGAACGGGCACGTGAAGCGGCTGATTCGCGATTTCCGCGTGCAGTCGCTGATTCTCTTCAAGCGGAACGTGGATGGTCCCGCCCAGGTGGCGGACCTGGTGCGCGAACTGCAGGGCCTGGCCCTCGAAGCCGGGTACTCGCGTCCGCTCCTTATCGCCATCGACCAGGAGGGCGGTCGCGTGCAGCGTCTGCGCGCGCCCTGGACGGTGTGGCCGCCGATCCGGCGCCTCGGCGATCTGAATTCCGAAGACCTCGCCCGCCGCATGGCCGAGGCCATCGCCGCCGAGCTCAAGGCCTGCGGCATCGGCGTGGACACCAATCCGAGCAATCCCATCATCGGCGACCGGTCCTTCGGACGCGATCCCGAGCAGGTGGGGAAGCTTGCGGTTGCGTTCATCGAGGCCATGCAGGGGGCGGGTATCGCCGCCTGCGCGAAGCACTTCCCGGGCCTGGGGCTCACGCCGATCGATTCGCATCTCGACCTGCCGGTGGTCGAGCATTCGCGTTCGCGTCTCGAGGACGTCGAGTTGCGTCCCTTCAAGAAGGCGATCGCCGCGAACGTGGCCACCATCATGACCGCGCACATCGTGGTGCGCGAGCTGGACGAGAAGGTTCCGGCCACCCTGTCGCCCGCGGTGGTCACCACCCTGCTGCGCGACGAGCTCGGCTACAAGGGCGTCATCGTGGCCGACGACCTCGAGATGAAGGCGGTGTCCGCGAACTGGCCGTATGCGATTTCCGCGGTGCTCGCGGCGAAGGCGGGTTGCGATCTGCTGCCGGTGTGCGAGCATGAGGAGGCGCAGGTGGCGGTGATCGAGGCCCTCATCCGGGCGGAGGAGAGCGGGGAACTGCGCAAGAGGGACATTGACGATGCGCTGCTCAGGATCGAAGGAATGATCGACAAGTACACGCTCCCCTACGTGGAGCCCACCGCGAAGGCGGCGGTGGCCGCGGCGGGGAAGACCGAGTCGAGGCTGCTGGCCGCGGAGATCGCGGGAGTCGCGCTGTGATTCGTCCCAAGGCGCTTGGCCCCGGCTCCCGCGTGGCCGTGATCGCGCCCGCCGGTCGCGTGGTCAGGTCGCGAGTGGAGGCGGGTCTCGACTGCCTGCGATCGATGGGTTTCGAGCCCGTCGCAGGCGAGAACCTCTTCAAACGAAATCTGCACCAGGCCGGCCTCGACGACGAGCGCCTGTCCGATCTCATCTGGTCGCTGACCGATCCGGAGATCCAGGGCGTCATCTGCGCGCGCGGCGGGGAGGGGGCCACCTCGCTCCTGCCCTGGCTCGAGGCCGCGCGGGTGGAGCCGCGGGTCTTCTGCGGGTATTCGGACATCACCGCCATCCACGCCTGGCTCCAGCGCAACGGCTGGGTGACCTTCCACGGGCCCATGGTGGGCGTGGAGATGGCGAACCAGGGCTTCGACATGAACAGCTTCATCGGGGAGGTCACGGGCGTCCGCACCGAGCATTCCATTCCCGTCCGCTTCCTGAAACCGGGCCAGGCCGAGGGCGTGCTCTCCGGGGGCTGCCTGTCCCTGCTCGCGGCCCTGGCCGGGACGGAATGGACGCTCCCCTGGACCGGCCGATCCATCCTGCTCATCGAGGACGTGGGGGAGCCGCCCTACAAGCTCCACCGGATGCTGACCCAGCTCCGCGACTCGCAGTCGCTTCGGGACGTGCAGGGAATCATCTTCGGGGCCATGGCGAAGTGCGAGGCCACCGCCGACGATGGTTTCACCCTCGACGAGGTGCTTCTCGACGCGCTCAAGGGATTCGAGGGCCCGGTCGCCATCGGGCTTCCCCTCGGCCACTGCGACCAGCCCGTTCTCACCCTTCCCCTCGGCACGAAGGTCGTCCTCGCCCCCGAGGAACAGCACCAGGGCGGGCCGCCCCCGCCCACCCCGAACCTCGCCGGCCGCCTTCACCTCACCGAACTCGGTGTCTCCGAGGACATGGTGATCGACCTGGACGCGTAGCCTCCAAGCGCCGCGTGAAGATACACATCTCCGGGGTCTGCGGAACCGCCACCGCGTCTCTCGCCGGCCTGCTCAAGGCGAAGGGACATGAGGTCACGGGATCCGACCAGGACGTCTATCCGCCCATGTCCGATGAGCTCGCGCGCATGGGCGTTCCGGTGGCTTCGCCTTACGCGGAGGCGAACATCCCGGAGGATGCCGAGCTGGTGGTGATCGCCAACGCGCTGTCGCGAGGGAACCCCGAGGTGGAGGCCGTGCTCGACGCGAAGCGTCGCTACACGTCCCAGGCCGCGCTCCTCGCCGACGAATTCCTGCGCGATCGGGTGTCGCTGGTGGTGGCGGGCACGCACGGCAAGACCACCACCACGTCGATGCTGACCCACGTTCTCCGGCACGCGGGCTTCGATCCTTCCTTCCTCATCGGCGGGGTGAGCCTGGATCTCGGCCAGAGCTACGGTCTCGGCTCCGGCCGCCATTTCGTGGTTGAGGGAGACGAGTACGACACGGCGTTCTTCGACAAGCGGCCGAAATTCGTCCACTACCTGCCGGACATCGCGATCATCGGCAATCTCGAGTTCGATCACGCCGACATCTACGCGGACCTGGCGGCGGTGCAGCTCGCGTTCACCCGGTTGATGAGCGTGATCCCCCGCCGCGGCCTGCTCATCGCGGGAATCGAAAGCCCCGCTCTCGTCGACATCCTCGGGCGGGCGAAGTCCCGGGTCGCGACCTTCGCGCTCGGAGACGGGGCGGAAGCCTCGTGGCGGGCCCGCGAGGTCGTGCTCTCCCCGGAAGGAGCGGCGTTCGACGTGTTCCATGACGGCGAGCGGCTGGGACGGATCGTCATGAGCGCTTCGGGGAACCACAACGTGCGCAACGCCCTCGCCGCCACCATCGCGGCGCTGGAGGCGGGCGTGCCCTTCGGCGGGATCGCCGCGGCGTTCGCCGCCTTCCGCGGGGTGAAACGGCGCCTGGAGCTGCGCGGGGAGGTCCGAGGGGTCCGGGTGTACGACGACTTCGCTCATCATCCGACCGCGGTGCGGGAGACCGTCGCCGCCCTCCGATCCAGGGTCCCGCCCGGCGAGCGTGTAGTGACCATCTTCGAGCCGTGGTCGTACACCTCCCGGACGAAGCTCTTCGAGATGGACTTCGCGCGCGCCTTCGCGACCGCCGACGAGGTCGTGATCTCCGCCGCGCACCTTCCCGGGAAGGTCCCCGAGGCCCAGAGGATCAGCGAGGAGACCCTCGTGGCCTCGATCAACCGGGAGGGCGGGCGCGCGCGCTTCATCCGCTCCGTGGACGAGATCGTGGCCGACCTTGCGGGCCGGCTTCGGCCCCGCGACCACGTGCTGGTGCTCTCGAACGGGGGCTTCGGCGGCATTCACGAGAAGCTCCTGGCTGCGCTCCGCTCCTGATTTCGCGCAACTCAAGGGCACAACCACCATCGAATTGTGGTATGACACTCGCAATCAAACGCGTTGGGGATCGTCCCCGGGCCGACTAAACAGATCTCACGAGGAGTTATGAGAAAAATTCTCGCCGCAGTAGCGGTTATGTTCTTGGCCGTATCGGTCTTTGCCCAGGGCGCGGCGGTCACCGGCACGGTTACCGACGAAACCGGCGGCGCTCTCCCCGGCGCCACCGTGGTCGTCTCCGGCCCAGGCGGGAGCCGGACGGGCTTCGCGGGCTCGAACGGCAGTTTCAGCATCGTCCCTGCCGGGAACGGGCCGTACAAGGTCACGGTTTCGATGCCGGGCTTCACCACTCAGCACCAGGATGGTGTCGCGGCGGGAGCGAAGGTCGCGATGTCGCTGAAGATCGCCGGCATGGGTGAAACCGTGGTGGTCTCCGCCTCGAAGATCGAGTCCAAACTCGCGGATGCGCCGGTCACCATGTCGGTGGTCTCGCCCGCCACTCTCAACACCGCTCCCAGCCAGAGCTTTGGCGACATCCTCCGCAACGTCCCCGGCGTGAACGTGATCCAGACCTCGGCGCGCGACGTCAACCTCAGCATGCGCCAGGGAACCTCGACCCTCGCCACCTCGACCCTGGTTCTCCTCGACGGCCGCTCCATCTACCTCGACTTCTTCGGCCTGGTTCTGTGGGATCTCATTCCCAGCAACCCCGCCGACATCAAGCAGGTCGAAGTGGTTCGCGGTCCCGCCTCGGCGGTGTGGGGCGCCAACGCCCTCACCGGCGTCGTCAACATCCTGACCAAGACTCCCCGGGAAAATCCGAGCACCTCGATCAACCTCTCCGCGGGTTCGTTCGGCACCGCCGGCGGTTCGCGCGAGGGAACGTCCGACCACTACGCCTTTGGCGCGGGGATCTCCTTCGCGAAAGCGATCAACGACAAGTGGTCCACCCGCATCTCCGCCGGCTACAGCGACTCCGACCCGTATTCGCGTCCGGTCGGGAGGATTCCGGTGATCCAGGATCCGCGCGTGACCGGCACGTGCAGCGGGGTGGCGGGCTCGGCCAACTGCCTCGGCGGCGCGCCCTACCCGATCGATGGCCCGGGCACGGGAAACTTCCAGAACGCCGGAACGAAGCAGCCCAAGTTCGACGTCCGTCTCGATCAGGATATGAGCAGCGGCGGCCGCGTGAGCTATTCCGCCGGCTACTCCGGCACCTCGGGCCTGATCCACACCGGCATCGGTCCGTTCAACATCCAGAGCGGGTCCTACCTCGGCTATGGCCGGATCGGTTACACCAAGGGTGCTTTCAAGGTGGCGGGCTTCGTCAACCACCTCGACGTGGAGGCGCCGAACCTTCTTCTCACCGACCCCCAGACCCTGCAGCCGGTAAAGCTCAACTTCAAGACGGGGACCTACGACTTCGAGATCGGCCATTCGAAGATCGTTGCGGAACGGCACGTGTTCTCCTACGGAGGCAATGTCCGCAGGAACACCTTCGACATCACCCTCGCTCCCAAGGCCGAAGACCGCACCGAGCTCGGCGGGTACCTGCAGGATGAGTTCTTCGTTGGCAAGTTCCGCTTCACCGTGGGCGGCCGCGTCGACAAGTTCGGCAACATCGACAAGGCCGTGTTCTCGCCCCGGGCCACCGCGATGTACAAGCCGGCGCCCGACCAGTCGTTCCGGGTGTCCTACAACAAGGCCTTCCGCGCGCCTTCCGCGATCAACAACTACCTCGACCAGAACATCTTCGCGCCCATCGCCCCCATCGATCTTCGGCCGCTGCGTGGCCTGATCCCGCTCCTTGTCCCCGGACCGACCGGGCAGGCGCTGGCTTCGCTCGTGCCTACGACCCCGATCAACCTGATCGTCAAGAACGTCGGGAACCCGAACCTCAAAGAAGAGGCGGTGGAAGCGTGGGAGATCGCCTACACGGGAACGTTCAAGGACAAGACCACGATCGGCATCGCGGTGTATCGCAACACCACGGACAACAACATCAACTTCTCGTCGATCACTCCGCAGCCGGGCTACCCGGCCGGGATTCCGCCGTTCGATGTCTACACCCCCGCGAACTCCAACGAGTGCTGCGCTCCCGTCGGCATCAATCCGCTCCTGTACGGGTTCCTGGTTCAGGCGAAGATTCCCGGCTTCCCGCTTCCGCGAACGGTTTCGACCTATCTGAACCTGGGACCGCTGCAACAGGACGGTCTGGAGCTCTCGCTCGATCAGCGGTTCAACAACAAGTGGTCCTTCACCGCGAACTATTCGTACCAGAAGGAGCCGAAGGTGCTGACCGCCGCCGCGGGTCAGATTCCCTACCTCTCCGCCGAACTGGCGCTGCCCGCGAAGAACCGCTTCAACGCCAGTCTCAACTGGAACTATGAGCGGTTCCTGGGGACGATTCAGGCGAACTACCAGGACAAGGCCCTGTGGACCGACGTCCTCACCTCCACCTACCACGGCTACACCGAGGCGTTCACCATGATCAACGCCAACTTCGGCGTGAAGTGGAACAAGGGCAAGGTGGTCACCACCCTCAAGGGCGTGAACCTGGCGGACAAGAAGATCCAGCAGCACGTCTACGGCGACATCCTGCGCCGCGCCGTGACCTTCGAGACCCGCTTTACGTTCTAGTTCAAACCCCGTCCGGGTTTGTCCCCGCCCCTGGCCGAACGGCCAGGGGCGTTTTGTTGAGAGAAACGCCCCGGGTTGGTGGTGGTGGGAGGGGGTTGCTTCGGCCCAAAGCGAAACGGACTGGGGCCTCGCAATGACGTGAGGGGGGTACTGGACGGACAGAACGGGGTTGGTAGCTGGGACCGTCAATGCATCGCGAGCACCGCACCGCGCGTTACCCCACGACCAGGCTCGGGCTGTCCGTTCAGTATGCCCCTCACGTCATTGCGAGGAGGCCGGTCCGTCCGCTGACCGACGAAGCAACCCCCTCCCACCCCTACCAGGCCCGCGACCCTGCGGCCCGCGCTAGAACAGCGTGTAGATGAACGGGGCGACGGCCGTGCCCTGGGTCAAGACGATGAGCAGGCCGAGCAGGACGAGCATGACCACGATCGGGCCGAGCCACCACTTCTTGCGGACCTTCATGAACGCCCAGAGTTCGGAGACCAGGCCCATCTTTTCGCGAGAGTCTTCAAAAGCCATCGTTTTCACAGTTTAATCGACAAGGTCGTCGCGAGCTTCGGTACAATCAGGTGGGGAAGCATGGAAGAGACCGAACGAACGGACCGCCAGGCGAGGATGGGGTCGGACTACCTCCGCACCCAGGTGCGCGCCTGGATGGAAGGGGCGGGAGAGTCGGGCCGCAAGAAAGAGCTTTTCGAACTGGAGATGTGGCTCCGGGCCCTCGACCGCTTCTTCAAGCCGGCCCATCACGCCCTCTCCGACGAGCAGATCAACGAGCTGCCCTACCGGGACTGGTCGGCCGAACTGAGCGTCGTGGATCTATGCCTCCTCCGCGTCGGCCAGCTCTGTTCGCAATTGCTGCCCCGCGACCGCGTGGACGAGGCGCAGTTCAAGCGCTACGTCGATGGCTTCGTCCGGGAGTCGGAGAGCGCCGATCCCTATTTCGAGCGGCTCCTCCGCGATGCGCGTCCGGAGGCGGGCCTGCTGGTGTTGCGGGGGACGCTCGAGGATGTGCGCATGCTCATCGCCGAGTCGCTGCGCGCCCAGAAGACGCCGCTGCAGATTTTCGAGTCGGTCGGCCGGATCTTCTCGCGCGAACTCCGGCGCAACCCGCCTCTCGCCGCCCTGCTCGACAAGAAGTTCAAACCCATGTTCGACAAGGTGGCGAGTTCGGAGATCGCTGCCCTCATCCGCGCCCTCGAGGACCCCAACGAGCGCAACCCGGTGGCCCGCGTGTTCCTCGAACTCTTCCGCATGCTCAAGTACCTCGAATACGCCGACCCCGACGGCCTGCCCGACGACCGGGTGAAGACGGCGGCCTGTGTGTTCTCCCTGGTGATCTCGGAAGCGCGCCAGCTCGTCTCCTACATCGAGAAGCGCGCGCTCGTGGCCCTGCCGCACGGCAGCGCGGTCCGCGATGCCTGCGACTCCATCGCCTACTGCATGCCCATCGACATCAACAAGGTGGTGCGGGTGGAGCTCGCCGACCTCTCGTCCGCCCAGTCGTCCGAAAACGTTCGCGCGCGGATCGAGAACGCCCACGGCATCCTGAAGGACTGTTTCCAGCAGTCGGTGGTGCAGCTGGCCGCGAGCCTCGACACCGGTCTCACCGGAGTGGGGGTCTTCACCGATTTCGTGACCAAGAAGGAGCGCTCCCTCGCCCTCAAGAAGGCGCTCGAGAACCTCCTCCGCTCGGTGCGGGACTTCTACTCGCGCGGCGACGAGGTCACCGCGGTGGCCTTGCGAGAGGGCACCGCGAAGTTCTACGACCGCCAGCTCCGGCACCTCATGTACCGCGACTGGTCGGCTTTCGAGCAGTTTTTCGTCGAGATACTCAAGTGCAACTCCCTGACCGCGCTCAAGCCCATCACCCACCGCTACGAGACCTTCCTGCAGACCCTGCTGCGCGAGGTTGAGAAGCGCGCGGTTCTCCAGACTCAGGCGGCATGAATCCTCGCGCCGGAGAATGGCGCTCCCGCCTTCTTCTCGCGACCCTCTCCACCGCGTTGACCCTGGCCGTGGCCGAAGTGGCCGCCCGCGCGCTCCTGCGTCCTGCGCCGCCGCCGCCTCCGGAGGGAACGCCGATCTCGGAGCTCTCTTCCACCCTGGGCTGGCGGACCCGCGCGAACGGGTCGCAGCGCGTGCGCCGCGAGGACTTCGAGGTGACCATCACCATCAACCGCCAGGGGCTCAGGGGTCCGGAGATCCCGTACGAGCCAGCGCCCGGCGCGCGCCGACTGGCCATCATGGGCGACTCGTTCGCCCACGGCTACTACGCCGAGGAACCTGAGACCCTGCGCGGGCGGCTGGGCGCCGCCCTGGCCGCGTGCCAGGTGGACGTTTTGAACGCCGGGAGTCCGGGCTACTCCACGGACCAGGAGTGGATCTACTTCATGGAGGAGATAGACAAGTACCATCCGACCGAGGTCGTCCTGCTCTTCTACTACAACGATCTCGAGTTCAACATAGATCGTATGGGCACCGCCAACCGGTCCAAGCCGGTCTTCGTGGAAAGGGACGGGGCGCTCCAGCTCGTCCCCCCCGTGACCGCGAGAGAGCCGGCGGGGGAGCGCGAGGAGCGCCCGGGCGGAAGGCGGCGCGCCCCGACCTTCCACGGCTCGGCCCTGTGGTCATTCGCGGCGTCCCGCCTGCAGAGGAGCCGTCCCGACTGGTCGAGATTCCTTTCCGCTTATGGCCTGGCGCCGAAGATATCCACCGAGCCTCCGGCGGAGTATCTGCCCTTCGCCCCGCATGGACCGCACGAACGGGCCAGGGTCGAGGAGATGTGGAAGAGGACCGCGGCCATCCTTTCGCATTTCCGGGATGACGTCCGCCGGGAAGGGGCGGGTTTCTCGGTCTTCTACGTCCCCGCCCGTTTCGAAGTGAACGACGAGGCGTGGACCTTCGTGCAGAGGCGCTACGGCCCCGCGGAGCGGACCTGGGACAGAGACGCGGTGAAGAAGCGGCTGCAGGCCCTCCTCGGTTCCCTCGATATTCCGATGGTGGATGCAAATGATCTCTTCCGGGCCGCGGAGAGGAGCGGGCCGCCCGCCTATCTTTCGATCGATGGCCACTGGAACGCGCGCGGAAACGAGATCGCGTTTCAGAGTCTCCTGCCTTCCATGCGCCGCGCCTTTTCCTGTGCCTCGTAGCCGCCTCGCGGGATGGGCGCTTCTCGCCCTCGCCCTGGGGATCGCGGCCTTCGCCACCTTCTCTGGGTCCACCCGGCGCCTGGTGTTGAACCTGGGGCCGGGCGATACGCCCTTCGTCCGGGGCTTCGAGGCGGGGAGCGACGTCGAGAACAAGGTGGGGTGGCACTGGACGACCTACGACGCCCGCGTCGACCTTCCGTTCGAGACCGCGGGGTCGGGAGTCAGGGCGACACTTCGATACGCCCGCGTCTTTGGGGAAGAGGCGGTGGTGAATGTGAGCATCGGGGGCGCGCCCACCGAGGCCTTTCGGGCGCGGGGCGGGGAGATCCGCACCACCGTGCTCGTGGCCGCGTCGGTTCAAGGGCCGCTGTCCGTGTCGATCCGGTCGGACTCGCATG
>JBGATM010000062.1:0-7721 GCA_044229175.1 Vicinamibacteria bacterium
CCGTTCCGCACCCCCCTCACGTCATTGCGAGGAGGCCAGTCCGTCCGCTAACCGACGAAGCAACCCCCTCCCCCCACTACCAACCCCTTTCACCTCACTCCGGTTCGCAGGCGACGGGGAACAGCGGCCGTTGCGCCCTTCGCGCCTCGGCTCGGCGGGTTGCCAGGGTGGAGGTTTCGGAGCGGTGGCAGGTGACGCACAGGGTGCGGTAGTTGTCGAGGCCGCAACCGCCGCCGCCTTCGATGACGGGGACGATGTGGTCGGCGTCCCAGAGGGCGCGCGATTCGTCGGTGACGCCCCAGGCGGCGAGGATCAGCGCGACCGCCTCGCGTGACCCCGCGGTGCGGTCGCGGTTCTCGAGGTAGGTGAGGCGGAAGTCCCAGCGGTCGATTCGCCGTATATGTTCGATGGCGCGGGTCGCGGTGCCCGCGTCCGACCCGCAGAGGGAGCAGATCCCCCGGTCGCGCTCGAAGACGAGGATGGGCGCCTTGACCACGCCGCAGCGGAGCGCCGCGTCGTTGAAGCACGCGCGCGAACACCACTCGGCCTGATCGAACTCGTCGATGACCAGCGGATCGACGGGCTGGCCGCACGCGCACCACCCCTCGGCGCGGCGCGTCCGCAGCGAGTTCCAGTCATGGAACCGCTCGAAGTGCTTCGCGGGCCAAGTCATCATCGCGAATCGTTCCCAATACCAAGCCCATTGGACCCTACGTCATTGCGAGACCCCAGTCCGTTTCGTAACGGGTCGAAGCAACCCCCTCCTCCCACTACCAACCTCGCGGACGGCTACGCCGCGGCGATGTCCTTCAACGCCCGCACGAACGCGTCGAGCTCCGCGGGGGTGGTGAAAAGGTGCGGGGTGATGCGGGCGCCGTGGACGTTCGCGGTGTCGATGGCGACCGTCCAGATCTTGTACTTGTCGAGCAGGGTCTTGGCGAGGTCCTTCGGGGCGACGCCCTCGACCCCGACGTTGGCGATGGCGCACGAGCGGCGCGGATCGCTGGGGGTGTTGAGCACGATGCGGGGGAGGCCGCGGACCTGCCTGGTCCAGTAGTTCTGCAGGTACCGCAGCCGCGCTTCCTTGCGCGCGATGCCGATGCTCTCGTGGAAGTCGATGGCGTTCATGATGGCGAGGTCGGTGTGCACGGGGTGGGTGCCGGTGTGGTTGAGCTTGCGGATGTCGGTGTCGGCCATGCTCTTGTCGCCGTAGATCGGCCAGAGCTTCTCGATCCGGTCCTTCCGGACATACAGGATCCCCGCCCCCAGGTTCGCGCCGAGCCACTTGTGGAGACTCGCCCCGTAGTAGTCGCAGTCGAGGTCGGGGATCTTGAAGTCGAGATGGGCGAAGGCGTGGGCGCCGTCGACCATGATCTGGGTTCCCTTGCTGTGGGCCATGTCCGCGAGCTTGCGCACGGGCAGGATGTGCCCGGTGATGTTGACCATGTGGCCGACCATGAGCAGGCGGGTCTTGTAGGTGATGTGCCTCGCGTAGAGGTCGACGATCTCCTCGTCCGATTTCGGATCGAGAGGGAGTGAGACCCGCCGGTTGATCATCCCGTACCGGCGCGCCTGCAGGTCGAACTGATCCAGCATCGCGCCGTAGTCCTGCTCCGCCATTACCGCTTCGTCGCCCGGCTTCCAGTCGAAGCCGGCGATGACGGTGTCGAGCGACTCCGTGGTGTTGCGGGTGATGATGAGTTCATCAGACGAGCAGCCGGCCATACCCGCGAGGCGGGTGCGAACCGCGAGCTTGTCGTCGTACTGGCGCGTGCGCATGTAGTACGAGGCCTCGGTGTTGATCTCGCGGACCCGGGCGATGAAGGCCTCGAGCACCTCCTGCGGCTGCATGCAGTAGTAGCCGTTCTCGAGGTTGATGTAGTCGGCCTTCAGCTTGAACTTCGCCCGGATGGTCGACCAGAACGCCTCGTCCTGGGCGAGATCTCCCGCGGGAATGTGGGCGGCCTCCGCGAAGAGGGAAGACACGTCGCCCAAGGCCAGGCCCATCGACGCGGCCGAGGCGGTGCGAAGGAAGTCGCGTTTTCTCATGGTCCCTATTTCCTGATGGAGGCGCCGGTGAGCTGGGCGATGGCGGCGAGGGTGGTCTGCGCGGCATTGAGGCCCAGGCGGAAGTCCTTGTCCGAATAGGTCGAGTACATGTCGCTCGGCTGATGCCAGTTCGGGTCCCAGCCCGCCCCGATGTGCATGCCGCGTTCGTTCTCGCGCAGGCTGATCGCGGGGATGAGGTCCATGAACGGGCCGGAATCGGTGTTGGTCATGTGGAAGCCGACCGCGGCCGGATAGTCGGTCGCGTACTTGTCGTTCGCGGCCCGGAAGAACCAGGCGAGCTTCGCCGCGGCGTCCGCTTCTTTCGCGGTGGACTGGAACTCGATGTTCACGTCGGCCTCGAGGCGCTGCTCTTTCGGCGAGACGAAGACCGGGCGGCCGTTCGCGTCCATCACCGGCTTGCCCGCGGCATCCAGCTGCGGAATGGGCATACCGTGATCCCACAACATCATGTCGTGCTGGACCATGCCCAGCCACTTCGGCTCGGGGTACTTGCCCGAGCCCTTCGGGTTCTCGATGCCCTGCAGGTTCGCGCGCTGCGCCACGTACGCGGCCGCGCCGTTCAGTCCCGACTCCTCGTTGTTCCAGATCGCGAAGCGGATCGACCGCTCGGTCTCGACCCCGGGCTGATGGAAGACGCGCGCGAGCTCCATTACGAGGGCGGTGCCAGAGCCGTCGTCGTTGGCGGCCTCGCCCCAGCCGAGGCCGTCCATGTGGCCGCCCACGATGTACATCTCGTTCGGGAACTTCGTCCCGATCTTGGTGCAGTAGACCTCTTCCCGCGGGGAGGTGCCTTCGGGAGTCGGCTCCATGTTCAACGCGCGGACCTTCTCGTCCTTCTGAGCCATGGGATCGGTGTTGACCCCGGTGCGGGCGCGATTGCCGAACAGAGTGCTGCCTCCCTGTCCGGGAGCGCCGCCGAGGCCGCCGCTGCGAATGGCGCCGGGGCGGGGGGGCGCTGGAGTCGGGCTGGTTCCCGGCGCGGGGGTGGGGCGAGGGGTGGGCTGGGTGAAGTCGTACCTGATCCGCTCGGTGTTGGCGCAGCCGTAGCTCTTGAGCTGGGCCTCGATCCAGTCGACCGCCTTGCGATTGCGTTCGGTGCCCTGACGCCGGTCCCCGAACTGGGTGAGGCCCTTGATCGTGGCCTTGTACTTTTCGAGTTCGAGCTGCTTCACGAGAGTGGCGACCGGGTCTTCGGGCGCAGGAGTCGGCGCGGGCATCTGAGCGCTCGCAACCTGGACGCACAGGATGGAAATGAAGACGGCCGATGAAACGCGCATGAGGACTCCTTTTTGAAATCACGCCGAGGCCGCCCGTGGGTGAGGATAGCCGCTCCACGCTCTCATAAGATCGGCCCCACCATGCAGATCAGACCCGACCGGCTTCTCTTCGCGGCCTCGCTCCTCGCCCTGGCTCCGCTCCCCACCGCGTCGGCCCAATCGCTGGTGATCGTGGGCGCGAAAATCGCGGACGGGACGGGCGCGGCCCTGCGCGTCGCGAACGTCCGGGTGACCGCCGGTTACATCGCCGAGGTGGGCGACTTCAAGCCGCGCGAAGACGACACGGTGATCGACGGCAAGGGTCGCGTCCTCGCTCCGGGCTTCATCGATGTCCACAATCATTCGACCACCGGCCTGGCCAAGGAGCCGCTCGCGGTTTCCCAGATCTCCCAGGGCATCACCACCCTGCTGGTGGGCCAGGACGGAAGCTCGCCCCTGCCCATCCAGGAATATCTCGACGCGCGCCGCGCCACCCCCGCGTCGGTCAACGTGGCGACCTGCGTGGGGCACGCGAGCGTCCGAGTGAAGGTGATGGGAGACGACTACAAGCGCGTGGCCGGGAAGGACGAGATCCAGAAGATGGCCGAACTCGTCGACCAGGGCTTCAAGGACGGCGCCCTCTGCCTGTCGAGCGGCCTCGAGTACGAGATCGGCGGCTACGCGACGGTGGAGGAGGTCATCGCGCTCGCGAAGGTGGCGGCGCGGCACCATGGCTTCTACATCTCGCACATCCGCGACGAGGCCGACCTGGCCCTCGAAGCCATGACCGAGCTCGTGGCCATCGGAGAACGCGCGGGCGTGGCCGTGCAGAACACCCACATCAAGCTGGGGACCGTGAACGTGTGGGGCAAGGCGAAGGACGCCCTGAAGATCTTCGACTCCGCGCGGCGTCGCGGCCTGGACATCACCGCGGACTGCTATCCGTGGGACGCCTGGAGTTCGACCATCCTGGTCCTGATCCCGAACAAGAAGTACGACGACCCGAAGAGCGTGGCCCGGGGCCTCGCCGACGTGGGCGGCGCGCAGAACGTGATGATCACGTCGTACGAGAAGGACCACTCGTACGAGTTCAGGAACATGGCCGAGATCGCGGCGGCCCGCGGGATCACCCCGGTGGATCTGTTCATCGAGATCGCGAAGCAGGGCGGCGCCTCCGTGGTGGCGAAATCGATGATGGACGAGGATATCCGCGCCTTCTACGCGTGGCCGTGGACCATGGTGTCGAGCGACGGCGGGATCGAGTATCGCCACCCCCGCGGCGCCGGCACGTTTCCCCGCGTGCTCGGACGTTTCGTGCGCGAGCGCGGCTGGCTCACCCTCGAGGAAGCGATACGCAAGATGACCTCGCTTCCCGCTTCGCGCCTCGGGCTCAAGGACCGCGGGACCATCGCGGTGGGCCGGGTCGCGGATCTCGTCCTCTTCGACCCCACGACCGTGATCGACAACGCGACCTTCCTGGAGCCCTTCAAACTTTCCACGGGAATCGAGAAGGTCTGGGTCTCGGGCACCCTCGCCTGGGAGGACGGAAAAGCGACGGGGGCGCGTCCGGGCCGGGTTCTCACCGCCGCCTCGCGCTGAGCCCCCACCGTCTCGGCGCGGGCGATATCTCTATAATTCCCGCATGAGCAATCGAATCCTGAACTCGCTTCGTCTCGGAACCCTGGCACTTCTGGCCGTCGCGTTGCCCGCCGCGGCGATGGCGCAGACCCCTCCGGCCAAGACCGACGCCGCCAAGCCCGCGCCGCCGACCCCCGCGGGCACAGTCAACGAGAACGATCCCGACGTGGCCCTCGCGAAGAAGGCCGCGCTCGCCTGGCTGGCCCTGGCGGACGCGGGGAAGTTCGAAGAGACCTGGGTCGAGGCCGCGAGCATGTTCCAGAAGAAGCAGACCAAGGACGCGTGGGCCAAGGGCCTGGGCGGCGCGCGCCCGACCATGGGCAAGATCATCACCCGGACCTACCTGAACCACGAGATCCGCACCGTGCTCCCCGAGCTTCCCCCCGGCAAGTACATCACCGTCCGCTTCAACAGCGTCTTCGAGAAGCACAAGGACGGTGCCGAGTCGGTGACGCTGGTCAAGGACGGAACCCGCGGGTTCCGGATGATGAGCTACTTCCTCAAATAAGCGTCACTTCCGACAGCGGTAGACGAAGGCGGGCGGCACGTTCCGCCACACCACCTTCGAGGTCTCGACCTGCGAGAAGCGCGATTCGAGAAGCTCGCGAAACTTGCGCGCCGGGGGCGTCCAGGCCGCGTGGGAGTACGCGAAAGTGGAGAACCGCCCGCCCGGCTTCATGGGCTTGACCGTCGCGTCGAAGATCCGCCGCTGCCGATCGGGTGAGAACGCGGCCCAGGGCAGGCCGCTGATCACCGCATCGACGCCGTCGCGGCCCGCCGCCTTGAGGTGTTGAGCCAGGTGTTCGACCGAGTCGTTCACCACCTGCACCCTCGGGAAGTTGTGCCGCAGCGCCTCCGCCATCTCCGGGTTGATCTCGAAGCACAGCAGACTGGCTTCGGGCTTCAACTGCTCCAGGATCAGCTTCGTGAAGACCCCGGTCCCCGGCCCGACCTCGACCACGGTGTCGGCCTCGGAAAGCTCCATGCCCTCGACCATGGCCTCGGCGAGCTGCGCCGAAGAGGGCGTGATGGAGCCCGTATCGAAGGGCCGTTTCACGAAAGCGGCGAGGAACTTGGCGCGGTCACGCATGGGGAGACCGATTTTCGCACGTGCTGGTTGGGCCGGCCGCGGCCGACCACCGTCATTGCGAGGCCCCGCCCGTTTCGTAGGGGCCGAAGCAATTTCGCGGGCTTGGTAGCTGGGGCCCGCGGGGCCAGGCGCTGCGGTGGGCTCGCGGCACCGGGACCGGCTTCGTGCGTCGCCACTGGAATACCGGAACGATGGAATCGTGTGGCTCCTTACTCGCCTCGGGCCGCGCGAACTTTACCCACGGCTTGCGGCGACTCGCGCGGCACGTCCCGGCCACCAGCGACCCACCGCAGCGCCCGGCCCCGCTCTATCTTCGGGTCCAAGTACCGGCTCAAAGAGCCGCCCGAAGCCGAAGGTGGACCCGATCCGGCCGAGGCGGCGGCTACCATCGCAGCCTCTCCCTCGAACCGAAGGAGCCGTCATGCCCGAAGCCCGACTCGAGGCCGTTCCCCCCACCAAGCCCCGCCTGCTGGACCAGGTCCGCGAGGCCATCCGCTCCCGCCACTACTCGCCCCGCACCGAGAAGGCGTACGTATTCTGGATCCGCCGCTTCATCGTGTTCAGCGGACGTCGTCACCCCGACACCATGGCCGAGCCAGAGATCAGGAAATTCCTCGAGGCCCTGGCCACGCGACTACGGGTCTCTTCGTCCACCCAGAATCAGGCGTTCAGCGCCATCCTGTTCCTCTATCGCACCGTCCTGGGACGGGAACTTACGGGATTACAGGGGACACCGCGCGCGAAGCTCCCCGAGCAGGTTCCGGTCGTGCTCTCGGTGCCGGAAGTATCGGCGATCCTCCAAGGCCTCGACGGTCCACTCGCTCTGGCTGCATCCCTTCTCTACGGGTGTGGCCTCCGCCTGCTCGAGGTCCTCGAACTGAGGGTGAAGGACATCGACTTCGATCGCAAGGAAATCGTCGTTCGGCGAGGCAAGGGCCGCAAGGACCGGCGAACCGTTCTCCCTCCGGGACTGGAACTGCCTCTGCTGCACCACCTCGTGGAAGTCGAACGGCTCTACAAGCTCGACCAGAAAGGCGGCAGGATTTCGGTGGCGCTGCCCGATCTTCTGGCGAAGAAGTACCCGAACGCAGACAAGGAACTGGCCTGGCAGTGGGTCTTTCCCGCGGCACGCACGTATGTCGACAGCCGAACCGGCCGGCGATTTCGCCATCATGTGCACGAATCGGTCCTGCAACGCGCGTTCAAGGACGCCCTGCGCCGCTCCGGGGTAACCAAGAACGCAAGCTGCCACACCCTCCGCCACTCCTTCGCAACGCATCTGCTCGAGCGGGGCTACGACCTTCGCACCATTCAGGAACTGCTTGGCCACGCCGATATCTCGACGACGATGATCTACACCCACGTCCTCAATCGCGGAGCCAAGGGAGTCGAGAGCCCCCATGGCCTCCTTCCGCCGTTCCCATTATCCAAATACACCGCGAAGCGGGGACTCGGTTTGACCTAACGTGCCGAGGCAAGCTCTAATCCCTTCGTAGGAAAGGGCTTGAACGAAAGGGATCCACATGAGGGGCATCCGATCGCAGCCGTTATCGAAATATACGATTCCGTATATTAAGTGTTATGCGTAGCGTCGTGGTCGGTGAGTGATGTCTGACCTGACCCCCGTAGAAAAGCGTCAGCTTGAGCGTGCCTTCAACATGGGCAGT
>JBGATM010000063.1:0-7591 GCA_044229175.1 Vicinamibacteria bacterium
CTGCGGCCTGGTGGTGCTGGCGGCCACCGGCGGACGACTGCTGTTGCTGGCGGCGGCGTCCGGGACCCCGGACGGCACCGGCCTGACGCCGCTCACCCCTGACCGGCACCGCGTCGCCATCATCTTCGGGGCGGGCCTGGCCCCGGGCGGCGGCCCGTCACCGCTGCTCGACGACCGCCTGCGGGCGGGCGAGGACCTGCTGCGCCGCGGCATCGTGCCCGACGCCGCGACCGACCAGACGAGCGCGCACGATCCCCTCAACGGCTATGTCCCCAAGACCTGCACGCTCGCCGAAGCGCGATCGCTGCGCACCTCCGACCCCGAACGCTACGTTCGCGAGGCGCGGGCCTCGATGGCGGACCATGTGAACGCCATGCTCGCCTTCCAAAGAGCGGGGGCGATCACGTTCGACTACGGCAACAACATCCGCGCCGAGGCCAAGGGCGCGGGCGCCATCGACGCCTTCCAGATCAAGGGCTTCGTCCCCGAGTACATCCGGCCCCTCTTCTGCGAGGGCAAGGGGCCATTCCGCTGGTCGGTTCTCTCCGGCGATCCGAAGGACCTCGCGACCACCGACCAGGCCGTCCTCGCGACCTTCCCGGAGAACGACTCGCTTCATCGCTGGATCGCGCTCGCGCGCGAACGGGTCAAGTTCCAGGGCCTGCCCGCCCGCATCTGCTGGCTCGGCTACGGCGAGCGCGCGAAGATGGGCGCGGTCTTCAACGACCTGGTGCGGAGCGGGCGCGTGAGCGCTCCCATCGTGATCGGGCGCGATCATCTCGACGCGGGCTCGGTTGCCTCTCCCAACCGGGAGACCGAGGCCATGCGCGACGGTTCGGACGCGGTGGCCGACTGGCCCATCCTGAACGCCCTCATCAACACCGCCTCCGGCGCGTCTTGGGTTTCCGTTCATCACGGCGGCGGGGTGGGCATGGGTTACTCCATCCACGCGGGGATGGTGGTGGTGGCGGACGGCACCGAGGCCGCGGGAAGGCGCCTCGCGCGCGTCCTGACCTCCGACCCCGGCATGGGGGTGGTGCGTCACGTCGACGCGGGCTACGAGCGGGCCATCGAGGTCGCGAAGCAGACCCAGATGAAGACGCCCCTGGTGTGACCTTGGAGAGCGCCGCCTCCCGCGCCTCGTTCGCCGAGGCCCTGGCCGGCGAGGCCGCCTCCGGGAGGAAGGCCCTGCTGCTTTCGCCCCTCGGTGCGGGCAAGACTCACACTCTCCTGGCCGCCCGGGACTGCCTTCGCGCGCGCGGTGTGCCCTTCGTGTTCGTCGACCTGTTCACCGCCGCTTCGACACCGGAGCGCCTGCTCCTGGCCATCGCGGAGGCGGCGAGCCCGTTCATGGAGACGGAGGCCGAATCGATCCGGGCGCTCGCCGGCGAAGGCGCCCACGACCGCCATCGGTCATCGTCGGCTCTCCTCCGCCTGCTGGAACTTCTCTCCACGCGCGCCCCGTCGCGGCCTTTCGTCTGGCTCGTCGATGAAGTGACGGAGATCCGCTCCCTCGCCTACTTTCCCGAGTTGAACGAGATCGAAACGCCGTTCGCCCGCGTCCTCGAGGCCGCGCGCGGCGCGATCCTGACCTCGTCCTACCTCGGCCTCGCGAACGACCTCTTCCCCGACTTCGACCCGGTTCCCCTGCCCGGGCTCGACGCGCACGACCTGCAGGATGTGCCGTCGCTGCGGAGCGACCACCGCGCCGTCGCGGCCGCCATCACCGTCACCGGCGGATCCGCGGCGACCCTGCTGCCCCTGGTGGCGGACATGCGCGACTCCCGCGACGCGGCCCGGTCCCTGGCGCGGCTGCTCGCTCCGGGCGGCGAGCTCGAACTCGTGTGCCGGCGCCACTACGAGGTCCTGCTCATGCGCAGCCGCGGCTACGCGGTGTGCAAGCGCGCCGCCGAGGTCGTGGCCGGCTCCCCTGGCCTTCGACTGACCGATCTGTTCCCGCACATCGGCCGGACCGCGGGCGCCTCGAGGCAATACCTCCGCTGGCTAGTCGAGGTCGGCCTGCTCACCCAGACCCGGAAGCGGTACGACTTCGCCGATCCGATCCTCGGGCTTTGGGCCTCGCTCTACCTGGGCCGGGCGGGGCACCCGGGTCGAGCCCGCGAAGAGGCGCGTCGACCGTTTCGAAGAGATCGACTGAAGGCCAGAGGTCCGACACTGGCGAAGGGCGTCGCCGAACCGAGCGAAGGCCCAATTCACTTGGGCCGAGCGACGGGGGTCTGGGGGGCGGGGCCGTTCACCGCCCCCCAGCTAATTAACGCCCGCGGATGAGGCTGGCGATCGCGTGCAGGCGCTTGGACTGCTCCTTGAGCGTCTTGTTCTCTTCGACCGTCTTCTCGACGTGCTTCAGGAGCGCGTTGATGGCCGACGCGATCCCGTTCAGGAGCGCGGGGAATTCACCCGAGGAAGCGGCGCCCTGGGGACGGGAGGCCTTGCGGGAAGCGCGGCGCGAGGCGGGCTTGGCCGCGGGCTTCGCGGCCACGGCGGGCTTCGCGGCGACCGTGGGCTTGGCCGCGGCCTTCGGACCGCCCTTGGAGGCGCGGATCGCGCGGTAGTACAGCATCTGTACGGCGTCCTTGGCGCGCCCCGTTTCCTTGCTGATCTTCTCGAAAGCGCCGGCCTTGGTCAGGCCACCCTTCACGAGCTGGTTCACGCGCGCCACGGTGGCGGCGCGAAGGTTGGGGTCACGCTGGTTGTTCTTTGCCACGTCGGTTGTGTCTCCTGACAGTTGTTAATGGATGAAGGGGGTGCTGTTACTGAAATGTTAGCAGGAATGGAGCCTTGCCCCTTCATTCCCTGTCGCTCGACGAACGGGTGGAGACGCCCACCGGTTCCTGGAGAAAGCCTTACAGGTGCGGTTCGACCAGCTTGGTCAGAGCCTCGCGGCTCATCTTGCCCACGCGCTGCTCGACCACCTGCCCGCCCTTGAGGAGGATCAGGGTCGGCATCGCGGTCACGTTGTAGTTGAAGGGAACATGCTCGTTCTCCTCCACGTTCACCTTGCCCACCTTCAGGCGGCCCTGGAACTGGGTGGCGATGCTCTCGAGGTCGGGCACCATGGCGATGCAGGGCTGACACCACTCGGCCCAGAAGTCGAGAAGAACCGGGACCTTCGATCCGAGGGCCTCCGCTTCGAAGTTCTGGTCGGTGAAAGTGGCGAGGACATCGGACATGGCGCTTGGCGAACCTCTTCGGGGAAGTGCGGGTGGACCGGCGATCTAGACGTTGTGCTGAGCGTGCAAGTATACGGCTTCATACCTTTCCGCCGAGAGCGCCCAGGAGAAGTCGCGGGTCATCGCGTTCTGCATGAGCACGGTCCACGGCCCCGGTTTCGAGTAGGCCGCGAGGGCTTGATCGATCGCCCAGATGAGGCCGGTGGTGTCGGCGTGCTCGAAGACGAAACCCGTCCCGGTCTTCCTCTTCATGTCGAAATGCTGCACGGTGTCCGCGAGTCCGCCGGTCGCCCTGACGATGGGAATCGTTCCGTAGCGCATGCTGTACATCTGAGTCAGTCCGCAGGGCTCGAACCGCGAGGGCATGAGGATCATGTCGCAACCGGCTTCGATCCGGTGGGCCAGGCCGGAGTCGTAATGGAAGCGAACCCCGAATCGTCGCGGGTCACGGCGGACGAACTCGCGCAGGCCCTCCTCCACGTCAGGCTCGCCCGTCCCCAGCACGACCATGCGGAGGGGCCGCGCGAAGAGCGCTTCCATGGCGGCGGTCACGAGGTCGAAGCCCTTCTGGTGAACCAGCCGCGAGATGATGCCGATGAGGGGCACGTCCGGTTCGGAGGCGAGGCCGTACTCCGCGAGCAGGGCCCGCTTGCACGCGGCCTTTCCCGTGTGCTCGGTCTCGTTGTAGGCGGCGGCGATGTGCTGGTCGTGCCGGGGGTCCCATTCCTCGTAGTCGACCCCGTTCAGGATGCCCACGAGGTCGTCGGCGCGGGACCGGACCACGCTCTCGAGGCCCTGGCCGAACTCCGCGGTCTGGATCTCGCGCGCGTAGGTAGGCGACACCGTGGTCACGACCTCGGAGAAGAGCATGCCGCCCTTCATGTAACAGATGTTTCCCTTCCAATCGAGCGCGTCCTCGGTGGCCAGGGAGTCGGGGAACCCGAGAGGGCCGAGGGTGGCGGCGGAGAAATGTCCCTGGTAGGCGAGGTTGTGGATGGTGAAGACGTTGGGAACCCGGTACAGGGTCGGGTCGTCGGGGTAGAACGCCTTCAGGTAGACGGGCAGAAGCCCGGTCTGCCAGTCATGGGTATGGAAGACGTCCGGCCGATAGCCCCGGCTCCGGCAGAACTCGACGACGGCGCGGCAGAAGAACGCGAACCGGAACTCGTTGTCGCCGAAATCGCCATTGAAGTCTCCGTAGATCCCCTGCCGGTCGAAGAACGGCGGATGCTCGACGAAGATCACGCGGAGATTCGGACCGAGTTCCCTCTCGTAGAACCCGGCGCTTCGATGAACGTTGTCCACCGGCACGTGAACCGAGCCGATGAACCGCCCGGGCGGAAATGCGATGGACCCGTACCTCGGGAGAAAGCAGGTGACCTCGTGCCCTCGGGCGGCCAGGGCCTTGGGCAGGGCCGCCGAAACGTCCGCGAGGCCCCCGGTCTTCGCCCAGGGAGCCATCTCGGACGAGGCGTACACGATCCTCACCCAAGAAGGCTAGCAGAGGCGTCAAATTTTGAGCGCCCCGGGGCCTCTGATACCGTGCGACACCTTCATCCGCCAGGAGAACCTGCATGACCTCGTTCGAAACCACCCTCCAGTCCATCAGCGATTGGGTCTGGGGACCTCCCCTGCTCATCCTCCTGTTCGGGACCCACCTGTTCCTCACCTTCCGGCTGCGTTTCATCCAGAGGTACCTTCCGCAGGCCATCCGATTGTCGTTCTCGCGCGAGAAGGAGGGGGCGGGCGACGTCAGCCAGTTCGGCGCGCTCACCACCGCGCTCGCGGCCACCATCGGAACCGGCAACATCGTGGGAGTGGCCACCGCGGTTTCGGTGGGCGGCCCGGGCGCGGTCTTGTGGATGTGGCTGACCGGCGTCTTCGGGGTCGCCACCAAGTACGCGGAGGCCGTGCTCGCGGTCAAGTACCGGGTGGTCACCAAGGACGGCAGCATGGCGGGCGGGCCGATGTACGCGCTCGAACGGGGCTTGAACGCGAAGTGGCTGGGCCTCGTCTTCGCCGCCCTCACCGCGGTCGCGGCCTTCGGCATCGGATGCATGACCCAGGCGAACTCCATCGCCTCTCTGGCCAAGGAAAGCCTCGGCCTGAGCCCCTGGGTCACGGGCGCGGTCATGACCGCACTCACCGCCATCGTGATCCTGGGCGGCATCCAGTCGATCGCGAGCGTGTGCGAGAAACTCGTGCCGTTCATGGCCCTCTTCTATGTGCTCGGCTGTCTCATCCTCCTGGTCATGCATGCGAGCACCCTCCCCGAAACCATCGTGACCATCGTGACCTCCGCCTTCGCGGGGCAGGCGGCGGTGGGCGGCTTCATCGGAGCCGGGATCTCGCAGGCCATCCGGTACGGCATCGCCCGCGGCCTCTTCTCCAACGAATCGGGCCTCGGGAGCGCGCCCATCGTGGCCGCGGCCGCGCAGACGAAGAACCCGGTCCGCCAGGCCCTGGTGTCATCGACGGGAACCTTCTGGGACACCGTGGTGGTCTGCGCCATGACCGGCCTCGTGGTCGTTAACTCCGGCGAATGGAAGAACGGGCTCGCGGGGGCCGCCCTCACCCACCGCGCCTTCGAGGACATCCCCGTGATCGGCGGACTCGTCCTGACCGTGGGCCTCCTCACCTTCGTCTTCTCCACCATCCTGGGCTGGTCGTACTACGGCGAGAAGGCGGCCGAGTATCTGTTCGGCTCCCGGGTGATCCGCCCCTATCGCGTGCTGTGGGTCATCGCGGTCATGGTCGGTTCGGTGCAGCCGCTTTCGCTCGTGTGGACGTTTTCCGACATCGCGAACGGCCTGATGGCGGTTCCGAACCTCGTGGCCCTCCTCGGTCTGTCCTCGGTGGTGGTCAAGGAAACGCAGGAATATCTCTGGTCGGGGAACCTGGACAAGGCGGGCCCGTAGGCCCGTCCCGTCCCCTGCGCCAGTCGAGGAGCCTGCGCCAACCGTCCTGATGTTCAAGCGAGTCCTGCTGACCCTGGGGCCCGCCATCTGGGTCCTGATCTTCGGGCTCTGGATCGGCCCCAAGTACGATCGCTTCGTTCTGCCCGCCTTCGACGGACATGTCTACGATGCCATGGCCGAGAGCCCGCGCGTCTTCACCGTGGCGCCCTGGGGTTACCGCATCCTCGAACCGTGGATCGTCCATCTCCTGCCCGCCTCCTCCCCCGCGGTCGGGTACTTCCGGCTCAATCTCCTTCTCCTCGCGGGCGCCGTATTCGTCATCGGCGCCTGGCTCCGGCGGCTGGGTTTCTCGAGCGCGTCGGCCGCCCTCGCGTCGCTGGCCTTCGCGGTGTCTCCACCCGTGCGCGTGGTGCTCGACTACCAGATCCTGGTGGATCCGCTCGCGGTGTTCCTGCTGGCTGTGATTCTCCTCGAACTCATCGAACCCGATCTCCTGGTCCTGATGGCGCTCACCACCGCCGCCGCGCTCACCAAGGAAACGGCCCTCCTCTTCCTCACCCTCGTGCCCTTCGCCCTCGTTCGCAAGACCGGAATCGCGCGCGGCCTGTTCGATTCCATGGTGGTGGTGACACCCGCGCTCGCCTTGTCGGTCCTGCTGAGAGTGGCATGGGGGAGCCCCGCGCCCCCGGCCTCGTCCTTCGCCATCCTGGACCTGACCCTTGGCCGCATGCTCGCATCGAGCTTTGACCTGGCCACCACCGCCGCGCTGTCCGGACTCATCCTCCCCGCGTTCGTGGGCCTCTTCAGGGAGAAATCGGTGTCGCTCAGGGTTCAGGGCGCGTTAATGTGGATGTTCACCTTCGGCCTCATCCTCGCCAACCCCTATCACTACTCCGTCTCCGATCTCCCGCGGCTTTCGATCTTCGCCTGGCCGGCCCTCCTGCCCCTGGCGCTCGCGGGCCTGGGCTTCACACGAACGCCGCCTCCCGCGACCCCCACGGGCCGATGGTCGTCGCTGCGGACCCCGCTCTCCCTTCTGACTCTGGCGGTCTGCCTGACTCTGGTGGGAATCGCCGACCCCTATCGTCGCGCGCCCTTCCTCGGACGTATCGACCCGGTGGCCCTCGTGGGTCGGATCCGGGAGACCCTCAAGACCGCGCGCGCGCTGGAGGAGGGCGAGCCGTTCGTGTTCGACGCCCGCTCGGGTCGCTTCGCGCTCCCGGTGAGGGAGCGGTTCAACCTCACGGACGGACGGCGGCAGCGCTGGTTCCTCTACGACGGCTTCGGCCGCGATGCCGCGTTCGGCTCCGGAGCGCCCGTCTTCCAGTCGGAGGCCAGACTGCTCCTGCCGATCCTGGTCCCCCGCACCCTGGTCGCATCCATGCACTTCGAAGGTCCAAGGGATGCGGAGGTCAGCGTCAGCCTCGCCGGGCGACATCTGGCCTCGATCCGCACCGGGCCTTCCGGCGGGAGATTCAGGAT
>JBGATM010000064.1:0-7404 GCA_044229175.1 Vicinamibacteria bacterium
ATCGGGTATTCATCCTGCCACTGGTGTCACGTGATGGAGCGGGAATCGTTCGAAAACGAGGCGATCGCCGGGCTCATGAACGCGAACTTCGTCTGCATCAAGGTGGACCGGGAGGAACGCCCCGACCTCGACGACATCTACATGGCCGCGACCCTGGCCATGAATCGCGGCCAGGGCGGCTGGCCGATGACCGTCTTCCTCACCCCGGAGCAGGAGCCCTTCTTCGCGGGCACCTACTTCCCGCCCGAAGATCGCTACGGGCGGCCCGGTTTTCCCACCCTGCTCCAGCGCATCGGTGAGATCTGGCGCGAGGACCGCGCCGGCATCGCCGAGCAGGCCGGCAAGATCGCGGAATTCCTGCGCGAGAACGCGGAGGCTCGACTCGAAGGAGACCCATCCCTCGAGTCGTGGACGGCCTTCGAAGAACAGTGCGCCTCCGAGTTCGACTCGCGTTTCGGAGGCTTCGGGTCCGCGCCCAAGTTCCCGCCACACCAGGCCCTGCTCGTTCTGCTTCGCCAGGGTTGCGCCGATCCGGAGAGCCGCGCTCGGTTCATGGCCACCACCACCCTCGACCTCATGGCCGCGGGCGGCATCTACGACCACGTG
Source organism: Vicinamibacteria bacterium (assembly GCA_044229175.1). Taxonomy (GTDB): domain Bacteria; phylum Acidobacteriota; class Vicinamibacteria; order Fen-336; family JAGNNV01; genus JAGNNV01. The sequence goes on from JBGATM010000064.1 coordinate 607, forward strand.
GGCGGGGGCTTCGCGCGGTATTCCACGGACCGCGAGTGGCTGGTCCCGCACTTCGAGAAGATGCTCTACGACAACGCGCAGCTCGCGCGCGCCTACACCGAGGCCTTTCAGCTCACCGGGCGGAACGAGTATCAGCAGGTGACCCGCGAGACCCTCGACTACATCCTTCGCGAGATGACGTCTCCCGGGGGCGGTTTCTACTCCGCGACCGACGCGGATTCGGAGGGAGTGGAGGGAAAGTTCTTCGTGTGGACGAAGGCGGAGGTCGAAGCCCTGCTCGGCGCGGAGAACGAGGCGGCGGCGTTTGGCGACTATTACGACATCACCGAGGCGGGGAACTGGGAAGGCCACGCGATTCTCAACACGCGTTTCTCCCGGGAGGAAGTGGCCGGGCGGCACAAGCTCTCCACGGCCGCCTTCGACGCCCTCATTGCCAAGGGGCGATGCCTGCTCTACGGAGAACGGTCGAAGCGGGTGCCGCCCGCCCTCGACGATAAGACGCTGACCTCTTGGAACGGTCTCATGATCGGCGCCATGGCGGAAGCCGGCCGCGTTTTCGGCGAGCCCCGATACCTGGATGCGGCCCGCCGCGCGGCGAGCTTTCTCTGGGATGTCCATCGCAGGGACGGCCGCCTGCTGCGCTCCTCACGAAAGGGCGAGGCCCGGGGCGAAGCGTTCCTGGAGGACTACGCGTTCCTCGCGAACGCGTTCATCGATCTTTCCGAAGCCGGCGGCGAGAGCGCGGTCTGGCTGGAACGCGCTCGCGATCTGGCCGAATCGATCCTCGATCTGTTCGCTTCGAAGGACGGCGGTTTCTACTCGACCTCGCGCTTCAACGAGACCCTGCTGATGCGGCATCGCGAGGGTCACGACGGCGCGACCCCTTCGGCGAACGCCTGCGCGGCTCTCGCCCTCGCCCGGCTCGCCGTCCACTTCGACCGCGGGTCGTTCCGCGACGCGGCGACACGGGCCATAGGCGCTTACGGCCTCGCGGTGGAGAAACAGCCGCGCGCCTTCCCGACCTCTCTTCTCGTTCTCGACTTCCTGCGAAGCGGTCCGGTCGAGATCGCCCTCGTGGGAGATCCTTCGGACGAGCGGACGAAAGCCCTCGACCAGGTTGTCGCCGCGACCTTCATCGGCCGGCGCGTGATCGCGCGGGGCGACGGTTCGGCGTCGTCGCAGCCGCTGCTCCGCGGCAAGACCCTGGTGAACGGCGCGCCCGCGGTCTACGTGTGCCGCAACTACGCCTGCGACGCGCCGATCACCGATCCGGGGACCTTGAAGGCGAAACTGACCTCGGGCGGCTAACTGGCTGACGGCGCTGCCGGGTTACAAATGCCAGCGTTCTTTCTTCTTCGCCTCCACGTAGGCCACGCGGGCCGCTTTGACCGCGTCGTTGGTCGTGACCTCCGCGGGCGGCACGTCCCACCACGACTCGTAACCGCCGACTTTCACCGACGGATCCGTGTGGGTGACGATCACCGTGGTCTCGTTCGCGGCCTGGGCGGCTTTGAGCGCGGCGCGGAGATCGGCGAGGGTGTCGGCGGTCTGGACCTTCACCCCGAGGCTGCGCGCGTTCGCGGCGAAGTCGATCTCGACCTGGCGGGTTGACCAGGATCCATCCTTCTCGCGATACCGAAGCTGCGTCCCGAAACCCGCGGAGCCGAGCGAGGTCGAAAGACTCCCGATCGAGCCGTAGCCGCCGTTGTCGATGAGAACGACGACCAGCTTCACCCCTTCCTGCCGCGCGGTTACGAGATCCGACGACATCATCAGCCACGAGCCGTCGCCCACCATCACGAAGATCTCCCGGTCGGGCGCCGCCATCTTGACCCCCATACCGCCCGCGACCTCGTAGCCCATGCAGGAGTACCCGTACTCCATGTGATAGCTCTTGGGGTCGCGCGAGCGCCACAGTTTGTGAAGGTCGCCGGGGAGACTCCCCGCCGCGTTGACCACGATGCCCCGTTGTCCCGCGGCTTCGTTCACCGCACCGACCACCTCGCCCTGGCTGGGACGTCCGGGGTTCGCGAGGGTGTAGATCCGCTCGACTTCTCTGTCCCATTCGCGATTCGCGTGGGCCGCCCGCTCACGCCACTCCGCCGGGGCGACATGGCCCTGCAGGGCTTCGCCCAGGGCCAGCAGGGCCTCGCGCGCGTCCGCCACCAGCGCGACGCCGCCATGCTTGAAGGCGTCGAATTCGCCCACGTTGATGTTGACGAAACGGACGCTGGGATTCTGGAACGCGGTCTTCGACGCGGTGGTGAAGTCCGAATAGCGCGTGCCGATGCCGATCACGAGGTCGGCCTCGCGGGCGAGCACGTTTGCTCCCTTCGTTCCGGTGGCCCCGATGGCGCCGAGGGACAGGGGATGATCGAAGGGAAGGGATCCCTTTCCCGCCTGCGTCTCGGCCACGGGAATCCCCGTGGCGGTCGCGAACTGAGCCAGGGCAGGGGAGGCTTCCGAGTACAAAACGCCGCCGCCCGCGACGATGAGTGGCCGCTTCGCGGCGCCGATCAGGCCCACCGCCCGGGCGAGCGCCTCCGCGTCGGGCCGCGGCCTCCGGATGTCCCAGACCCGCGGCTCGAAGAGCGCCTCGGGGAAATCCCACGCTTCGCTCTGCACGTCCTCGGGCAGACACAAGGTCACCGTGCCCGTGTCCGCGACGCTCGTGAGCACGCGCATGGCTTCGATCAGAGAAGTCACGAGCTGCTCGGGACGGTTGATGCGATCCCAGTAGCGCGAGACCGGCCGGAAGGCGTCGTTCACGGACACGTCCTGCGAGGACGGCGATTCGAGCTGCTGCAGAACCGGAGCCACCTGCCGAGTGGCGAAGATGTCGCCGGGAAGCAGCAGCACGGGCACGCGGTTGATGGTGGCTCCCGCCGCGCCCGTCACCATGTTCGTGGCGCCCGGGCCGATCGAGCTGGTGCAGGCCAGGGTCTGCAACCGGTTCGCCATCTTCGCGAAGGCGGCGGCGGCATGGACGAGGGCCTGTTCATTCCGGCCCGGCACGTAGGGCAGTTCGTGGCCCGCGGCCTGGAGCGCTTCTCCGAGGCCGGCCACGTTGCCGTGGCCGAAGATGCCGAGGACCTTCGGAATGAATCGTCGGGTGACTCCGTCGCGCCGGGAGTGCTGGTTCACCAGGAAACGGACGAGGGCTTGAGCGGTGGTGAGTCGGCGGGTTTTCATGGGGCTCGCTTGTTCGTGGTTGGAGGGGGTTGCTTCGTCGCAGTACCGAAACGAATGGCTCCTCGCAATGACGACCCCCAAATCGGCATGGCTAGGTGGTTACGGCTTGGTCAGCTCGGGTTCCGTGGCGCTGGTCATGGGCACCCTGGGGTCGATGGGCTGGCTCTTCCACGAATCGCGGATCCAGTGATGCTTCGGGTCGTCGCAGAAATTCATCGATCTCTCGGGGGCGGGGCCGGCCAGGACGTTGAGATACCACAGCGGTCGTTCGGGCGGCGCGATCGACGGCCCGTGGTAGCCGCGGGGCACCAGGAAGATGTCGCCGTCGCGCACCGTGGAGGTCACATCGAAAGCGCCGTCTTTGGCGTAGGTCTTGTGAACGCCGAAACTCGCTTCGCCCTCGAGACGGAAGTAGTAGATCTCTTCGAGGATCGCCTCGCCCGGCCGGTCTTCGTCGTGCTTGTGGGGCGGGTACGACGACCAGTTGCCCGCGGGGGTGAGGACCTCGACCGCGCTCAGCCGATCGGTCTCGAACACGCCGGGCGCGCAGAAGTTGTTGATCTGACGGGTGGCCCCGCCCGCGCCGCGGATCTCCACCGGCACCTGGTTGGCCGGGCCGTATGCCGGCTTCAGCCGCTTCCGCGCCCTGGCACTCGGAAGCGCGAACTCGCCGCCCGAGGCCGAGGTCAGAGTGAACCTCGAGTCCCGCGGGATATAGGCGAAATCGGTGACCCGCGAGAAGACGGATCGGCGGCCTTGCAGGTCGAAGGTGTTCTCGTCGCAATGGACCCTGGCCCCGCCCTTGAGCGGCACCACCGCCATCTCGTGCTCGCCGGTGTCGAGGGTCCGGGTCTCCCCGGCGTCGAGGGCGATCACGCGCAGGCCCGCGAAGGCCCAGCCCGCGGCTTCCGGCGTTACCACCACCAGGGAGCCGGGAGAGGCGAGGGAACCTGCGGGGAAGTGGAGGCGGGTCAAGATCGAACTCGAGGAACTCTACGCGGCCGGGGCCATTTTGGGCGCCCGGGCCTTGGAACGTTCCACAAATACTAAGCTACTGACAATATTGGCGGTGTGTCAAGCATGAAGACGGGAAGGCGCCCGACGATCGACGATGTGGCCCGGCACGCGGGCGTGTCGAAGTCTCTCGTCTCCCTGGTGGTTCGCGGGGACCGTCACGTGAGCCCCGAGCGCCGCGCCGCCGCGCTTCGTGCGGTGGCCGAACTCGGTTACCGCCCCAACGCCATGGCCCAGGGCCTGGTCCAGAAGCGCACGCGCATCGTGGGGGTGCTGGTCTCGGACCTCAACAATCCCTTCTTCGCCGATGTCATCGCGGGCATTCAGACGCGGGCCCGCGCGCTCGGCTATCGGGTGCTGATGAACACCGGGGACCGGATCCAGCAGCACGAGGACGAAGCCATCGAGACGCTGCTCCAGTTGCGGGTCGACGGTCTCATCCTTGGTTCGCCCATGGTGGAAAGCGCCCAGGTGGTGCGCGCGAGCCGCGAAGTGCCGGTGGTGGTGGTGGGCCGGCCCGCGCGCGCGGCCTCCGTCGACAGCGTGGCCGACGACGACGTGGCCGGGGCGCTCCTGGTGGTGCGTCACTGCGTGTCCCTCGGACATCGTCGCATCGCCCACATCGACGGGGGGGAAGGCGCCGGTGCGATAGAGCGCCGCCGTGGTTACGAGGAGGCCATGCGCAAGTTGAAACTCTCCCTCGAGATCGCGGTGGGCCGAGGTGCTTGTACGGAAGCGGGCGGCTACCAGGGCGCCCGCGAACTCCTGGAGCGAAGGCCGCGGCCGACCGCGATCTTCGCCGCCAACGACCTCGCCGCCATCGGAGCCCTGAACGCCATCGAGGAGAGCGGTCTGCGTGTGCCCCAGGACATCTCGCTCGTCGGTTACGACAACACCTCTCTCGCGGCCATGCGACATCTCTCGCTCACCACCGTGCATCAGCCGCGCCACGACATCGGCCAGATGGCCATGGACCTGCTGATCGAGCGAATCCGGGGGGCGCGGGTCAAGCCGCGCCGCGTCGTCCTCACCCCCACCCTGGTGGTGCGCTCCACCACCGCACCGCCGCCGCGGGAACGCGCTTCTCCGGCGAGGCCCCGCCGGGCCCCGAAAGGACAGGGGACGTCCCGCCGATCCGGGTCGGACGCCTAGGCGCTCCCGCCCCGGTGCTTGTGCGACCGGAAGGCCACGTAGGCGGCCACCGACGCGGCCAGGTAGCAGAAGGAGAAAAGTATGCCTTCGGTCGAGCCCGAGATGAAGATGTAGAACCACAGCGCAAAGGAAAGGATTGCGGGCAGCGGGTAGAGCCACATCACGAAGGGCTGGGGGAGGTCCTTGCGGTGACGGTAGAGGAGGATCACCCCCGCGCACTGCCACAGGAAGCAGAGCAGCACCTGCACCTGGATCAGCCAGGTGGCGAGCTGGCCGAGCGAGAAGAAGCAGAAGGGCGCGGCCAGCAGGCCGACGGTGAGCAGGGCCACATGGGGGAAGGCCTTGGTCGGATGCAGCCGGGCGAAGACCTTGAAGAACTGGCCGTCGCGCGCGGCCGCGAAGGGAATGCGCGAGTAGCCGAGGATGACCGCGTAGAGCGAGGCTCCGGCCACGAACTGGATCATCACGGTCATGACCAGGGCCGCGATCCGACCGGCCGAAGGATCCGCGAACGTCCGCTCGATGAACAGCGAGGCGATGGTCCGTGACTCCTTCGCCTCCTGCCACGGCACCATGCCCAGGATCACCGTGGACATGACGATGTACATCGCGGCCACGACCACGATCGAGAGGATGATGGCCCGGGGCATGGTCTTCACCGGGTTCTTGATCTCCTCCGCGATGTTGCACACCTGGTTGTAGCCGCCGTAGCTGTACATGGCGAGGATGGCGGTGGCCCCGAGCTTGGCGAAGAAGTCGGCGTCGTACACGTACGCACTGGCCGGCCAGTTGAAGGCCTGGGCGAAAGAGAACTTGAAGAGGCCGGCCACGATCACCCAGCCCACGGTCAGAAAGACGAAGCCGAGCAGGACCACCGCGAGCTTGCCGATGTCCTCGATCTTGCGCCAGAGGAGGCCGGTGACGAACACGCACAGTCCGCCCGCCACCAGGTCGTGCTGCAACGGGGTCATGTCCGTCCAGTAGAACTTCAGGTAATCGGCGAAGCCGACACCGCCGCTCGCGATGCCGAGCGGCGCCACCAGGATGACGTGGCAGATGAACACGAAGCCGAGCAGGTCGCCCATGGGCAGGCCCGCGATCTTGAAGGGCTTGTAGGCCTCGCGCAGGTAGAGGTACGAGCCCCCGCTCCCCGGGAGGGCCGCGCCGAAATGCGAGTACACCAGCCCATCCGCGAAGGCGAGGATGGCGCCCGCGATCCACGCGTAGAGGATGTGCGGTCCGCCCATCGAGGTGATCATGAACGGGATCACCAGGAACGGTCCGACCCCCACCATGCCGATGATGTTGGTGAGCGAGCCGGCCGTCGTGCCCCACGTCAGCGTGACCGCGTTGATCGGGATGCTGTTCGGGTCGGTCACCGTCGCCTGCACGTCCGTCGGCGTACCGGCGGTCGGCGGCGCGGGAATCGTGACGACGCCC
>JBGATM010000065.1:0-6144 GCA_044229175.1 Vicinamibacteria bacterium
CCCCTTGCGCGTGTTGATGTCCTCGTTGATCGCGACCTCGTCGGGCGTGCCGCGCTTGAACTGGCCGCCCATGCCCGCGTAGATGCCCTCGGTGTTCTCGCGGAACACCACGAAGTCGACGTCCTTCGGTTCCACCCCCTTGAGGGGACAAAGCCGCGCATCGAGGAGTTTCACCGGCCGGTGGTTCACGTAGAGGTCCAGGCCGAAGCGCATGCCCAGCAGGATGTCGGCGGCGTGCTTGTTGTCGGGCACGCGGGGGTCGCCCATGGCTCCCAGCAGGATGGCGTCGAAGTTCTCGGCCAGCATCTTCAGGCCGTCCTTCGGCATGCTGACCCCGGTCTTCAGGTAGGTGTCGGCGCTCCAGTCGAAGGGAGCGAGGGCGACCTTCCTCCCCGACCCCGCGGCCACGGCCTGGAGCGCGGCGCAGGCCTCGCGGATGACCTCGACCCCGATCCCGTCTCCGGGCACGACCGCGATCCGCAGATCCTTCACCAAGGCGACCGCCTACCGGACGAAGTGCATGATCCACGAGCCCACGATCGTGGATCCCACGAAGGCCGCGAACATCTTGGCCGCGGCGATGGCGCGCTCCCGCGGTGTGTTCTCGGAGAGCGTGCCCATGGCCGCCGAGGAAAGGCCGGAGAAGATCAGGAGGGCGACGAGGTGCGATTCGAGAAAGGCCATAACGCTACTTCTTCCGCCCCGCCGCGATGTCGAAGGCGTCGAGGGCCACGAGGATGTTGAGCAGACCCGCGACTTCGGTGAAGGTGCTGCCGTATTCGAAGGTGGCCCGGGTGATCAGGCCCGGATCCTGGCCGAGGCCGAGGAATCGCGCGAGAAAGTAGGGCGCTCCCACCATCACCTGCGCGGTCGAGCGGACCACGGCGAGGGGGTCGTCGAAACCGACGTGGAACTGAAGCCTCGCGCCGTAGAGCACGCCGAAGCAGAAGAGGCCGAGAATGCAGACGAAGTAGATGGCCGCCCGGCCGCGACTCTTCACGAAGACGTGGCCGGCGCCGGGCATGAGCAGACCGGCGAAACCGGCGATCCAGGGAAACAAGCGCTACTCTTCCGGTGTCTCGTCGAGCGTCCCCATGTCGCCTTCCTTGTGCATGTACTTGATCGCATGCTTCATGAGGAGAAGGTTGGGCGCGCCGCGGCGGTGGAGTTTTATGGCGCTCTCGTCGTACCACTCGATCACGCCCATGAGCTTCTCGCCGTCGAGGGTGACCACCACCATGGGCGTCTTCCCGGCCATCTGCTTGACGTAGTAGAAGGCCTCGGCCGCGGTTTCCACCGGCGGCGCCTTCTTCCTCTTATCGGACACCGCCTGACGGGCCGCCGACATATCCGGGCGAATCAGCTTGCGATTGATCGACATGGCGGCAGAAGTCTAGCAGTCGACGGCGTGGGGCGCCGTCTTTCCGCTCGCCCCGCGCCGTCGTTGCGAGGAGGCCCGTCCGTCCGCGCACCGACGAAGCAATCCCCTCCCGCCACTACCAACCCGAGCCTAGGCCTTCGCGGCGTGGATCCCCTTCACCGCGTCGAGGATCGCGTTCGCGATTCGCTTCTTGGGCGCCTTGTCGACCTTCACCTCGCGGCCGTCGGCGAAGAGCAGGTGCACTTCGTTCTCGTCCGCGGAGAAACCGATGTCCGTCCGCGACACGTCGTTCGCCACGAAGAGGTCGGCGTTCTTGCGCTTCAGCTTGTCGCGGCCGTAGGCGATGACGTCGTTCGTTTCCGCGGCGAAGCCCACGAGGACCTGGTCTTTTCGCTTCGTCTTTCCGAGTCCGGCCAGGATGTCCTCGGTGCGCACGAGAGAGATTTGAACCTCGTCCGCATCCTTCTTGATCTTCCGCTCCACCGGGGCCGCGGCGCGGTAGTCGGCGACCGCGGCGGCCATGATCACCACGTCGGCCTCGGCCATGCGGCTGTCCATCGCCGCCTTCATCTCGCTCGCGGATTCGACCGCGATCACGGTGACGCCCGCGGGCCTGGGGAGCGCCACCGGCCCCGAAACCAGGGTCACCGAAGCGCCGCGGGCCCGGGCGGCTTCGACCACCGCGTATCCCATCTTTCCGGAGGAGCGGTTGGAGATGTAGCGGACGGGATCGAGCTTCTCCTGCGTGGGTCCGGCGCTCACGAGAATCCGAAGCCGCGCCAGGTCCTTGTGCGCGTCGAGGACCTTCAAGACCGCCTCCACGATCTCCGGAGGCTCGGCGAGGCGGCCCTCGCCCACCCAGCCGCAGGCGAGGTCCCCGCTCGACGGCTCGACGATGTGCAGGCCGCGCTTGCGCAGGATCTCGAGGTTGCCCTGGACGGAGGCGGACTGCCACATGTTCACGTTCATGGCCGGAGCGATGAGGACCGGACCGGTGAACGCGAGGGCGGTGGTGGTCAGAGCGTCGTCGGCCACGCCCTGCGCGAGCTTGCCGATCACGTTCGCGGTGCAGGGCGCGATCACGAAGACGTCCGCTTCGTCCGCGTACTCGATGTGGAGGATCGAGCCTTGCTCTCCGAGCGGCCGGGCGTCGGTGAGGACCGGGGCCTTCGAGAGGGTTTCGAAGGTCAAGGGTCCGACGAACTCGGTGGCGGTCCGGGTCATCACCACGCGGACGCGATGACCCGCCTTGTCGAAAAGCCTCAGGACCTCACAGGCTTTGTAGGCCGCGATTCCACCGGTAACCCCGAGAAGAATGCTGGCCATGAACGGCTCAGTCGATGTTGGTGACGCGCGGAACTTCGGCCTTCATCTCCCAGGAGACGGCGCCGGCGAGCACTTCTTCGATGGCCACGCGGGTGGGCTTATAGCTGGTGGTGAGGACGCGGGGCTTCGCCCCCGCCTGAAGCTGCTTCGCGCGCTGAGCGGCCACGATGATGAAGCGGAACTTGCTGTCGATTTCTTTGGGGAGGATGAGATGCTTCATGGGCCTGTCGTTGATAAAGGTCTTTGGCAATTGATTCTTTCGTTCGGGGAACCCTGTCCGGGGAATCGCAGGGTGAGCCCGCACTTCGTCGAGTCGGAAAGTATAGCGGATCGAGCCGTTTGGAGCCCAGACCCCTTCAGCGCGACATCTTGGCGCGCTCGGCCGCGATGATCGCCTTGACCTCTTTCACCGCGGTGTCGAGGTCGTCGTTCACCACCACGTGCTGGAATTCCCCCGCCCGCGCGAGTTCGGTCTCCGCGTTGCGGATCCGCACGGCCAGGGACTCCGCGGAATCCGTCCCGCGACGGCGCAGCCTCGCCTTCAGGACTTCGAGAGACGGGGGCTTGAGGAAGATGGTGAGCGCGGTCGGGTGCGACTTCACCACCTGCGCGGCGCCCTGGACGTCGATGTCGAGGACGAGATCCCGGGACAGGGCGCGGGCGCGGTCGAGTTCGCCGCGCGAGGTCCCGTAGAGATTCCCGTGCACCTCGGCCCATTCCAGGAATGCGTTCTGGTCCACGAGGGCGCGGAATCTTTCGGCATCCACGAAGAAGTACTCCCGGCCGTTCACTTCGCCGTTCCGCGGCGGCCTCGTGGTGTGGGAGATCGAGAAGAGAAGGCCCTGCTCCTCGGCGAACACCCGCGAGAGGACCGTCGACTTTCCGCCGCCCGACGGCGCGGCGATGACGATGAGCAGCGGCTCTTTCATACCGCCGGGTCGTCGTCTCTGAACTGAAGGTCGTGCAGGCGGGCGTAGATGCCATTTTTCGCGAGCAGCTGGTCGTGCGTGCCCTCTTCGCGAATCTCGCCCTTTTCGAGGACCAGGATCCGGTCGGCGCGACGCACGGTGGCGAGGCGATGCGCGACCACCAGCGTGGTCCGGCCCTTCATCAGGTTGAACAGGGCCTGCTGCACCAGGCTCTCCGACTCGGTGTCCAGCGCGGAGGTCGCCTCGTCGAGGATGAGAATGGGCGGATCCTTGAGGATGGCCCGGGCGATGGCGATGCGCTGTTTCTGTCCGCCGGAGAGCCGCGAGCCCTTCTCCCCGATGACGGTGTCGTAGCGGCGGGGCAGGTCGAGAATGAAGTCGTGGGCGAAGGCGGCGCGCGCCGCGCTTTCCACCAGCGAGCCCTCCACCCCGGAGAGGCCGTACGCGATGTTGGCGCGCACGGTGTCGTTGAAGAGGATGGTCTCCTGCTTCACCAGGCCGATCTGCCGGCGCAGGCTCTCGATGGTCACGTCGCGGATGTCGATGCCGTCGACGGTGATCGAACCGCCGGTCACGTTGTAGAAGCGCGGCAGCAGGTTCAGCAGCGAGGTCTTGCCCGAGCCGCTCATGCCCACGATCGCCACCACTTCGCCCTTGCGGGCCTTGAGCGACGCGTTCACCAGGACCGGGCCGGAGGACTTGTCGTACTGGAACGAGACGTTCTTGAACTCGACCACGTCCCGGAACGGCGGCAGGACCTTCGCCCCCGGGGCATCCTTGATCTCCCGATGGGTGTCGAGGAGAGTGAACGACCGCTCCGCCGCCGCGAACGCGCCCTGCAGCGCCGCGTTCACCTTGGACAGCCGCTTGATCGGGGTGTAGAGGGCGAAGAGTCCGGCGAGGAATGAGGTGAAGGAGCCCACGGTCATGTGCCCCTTCGAGATGGCCCAGGTGCCGTAGCCGAGGACCACCACCACGGACACGCCGCCCACCGCCTCCATGAAAGGCGGGAGGAACGCGGTGGTCCGGTTCATCCTCAGGCTGACTCCCTGCTGCCGCTCCAGGGCCTTCTCGAACCGCGCCCGCTCGAAGGCCTCCATTCCGAAGGCCTTCACCACCCGGAAGCCGGAGAAGGTCTCCTGGAGGATGTTGGCGATGTCCTTCCCGCGCCGCATCGAGCTTTCGTTCGACGAGCGCAGGCGCCGGCCCAGCTGAACAAGGGGCGTGAAGGCGAGGGGCATGAGGACGAGCGCGATCAGGGCCAGCCGCCAGTCGTGGTAGAAGAGCAGGAGGACGAGCCCGATGACGGTGAGACCCTCCTTCAGCAGGTCTCCCGCGATCTCCCCGAGCGCGGTCTGGATCCTCTCCACGTCGCTCGTGAGATGGTTCATCAGGGAGCCGGTGGTCCGCCCCGAGAAGAAGTCGAACGACTGATCGAGGATGTGGGCGTAGATGGCGCGCCGCAGGTCGAAGACGGCCTTCTGGCCGGCCTCGGTGAGGAGGGTGGTCGAGAAATAGGCGCCCATGCCCTTCAGCGCATATAGGCTGACGATGGCGATCGCCACCTCGCGGAACCGGACGTTGTTGATCAGGACATCGTCGAAGATGAGCTTGATCATGTAGACGAGCGCCGCGTTCGACAGGCCGTAGAGGACGGTGGCGAGCCACCCCAGGACGATGAGGGTGCGATGCGGCTTCGCGTAGCTCAGGAGGCGGCGCGCGAGCTGGAGTTCGCCCGCCCTCGGGCCGTGCGCCGGAGCCGAGGGCCCCGAACCCGCGTTCAGTGAGCCGAAGTCGAGGGCGGCCGCTCCGCCGTCCGGCGACGGGTCAGACGATGATTGAGGAGGGAGTTCAGTCAAGGCAGGGAGCCGGAACCTCGGGAGTTTAGTTGGGGACCCGGCTTTTCCTGCTACGATCTTTTCCCGGATGAAACTTGCCCATTGCGGGGCGCTGGCGCTCGCGCTGGCCCTTCCCTCCTGCTACGACTTCCACACCGTCGGACCGGAAGATCCGCCCCCCCTCAAATCCCCGCAGACGGTCTCAGTTTCCGTGGTCTATCTGCAACCCTCGGCCTGCATTCCCCCGGGATCGAACTGCGGCGGTCCGGTGACCTTCCAGGCGAGCTGGATGCGCCTCGACACCTATGTGATCCTCGAACAGACCGCGGCCCACACGTGGACCGCCACCATTCCCGACGTGCCCGTCAACTATCCGGGCGTCGATCCCTACCGGGTCTACGCGGTGGACCCCTACCTGCGGGACAGCCCCACGGGCGGCGTGTCCGCCGACCGCCTGACTGTCGGAGGCGAACGCATCGTGAAGTTCGAGAACCCGGGGGGCACGCGGGAACAGGGGCTCATCTACATCGACGCGAGCGGCCGGGGCCGGACCCCCTAGTCGGCGCTACTTCTGCCGTTTCAGGATGGCCATGGCCCGCAGCGCGCTGGCCGCCACCGTCCCGTCCCGGTCCTTGGTGAGCGGCTCGATGGCGGCGGCCGCCTCGGTGAC
>JBGATM010000065.1:6154-6421 GCA_044229175.1 Vicinamibacteria bacterium
ACACCCGCGGTGGAGAGAGCGTCGCAGAGCCCGGCCCGGATCTTCGGATCCGTTTCGCGCAGGTAGTCGAGGGCTTCGGGAAGCGCCCGCGACCCGAGTTCCTCGACATAGGCCCGCGACTGGCGCGCGCGTTCCTTCGTACCGGCGAGGCCGAGGATGACCGTGTCGATGAAAGGCCGGTCGCCGAACACGAACAGCGCGAACGCGTAGGCGGCGCGGAGCTCTTCATTCCTTTCGCGCTGGAAGTCGCGCTTGAATCGCGCCTCG
>JBGATM010000066.1:0-6387 GCA_044229175.1 Vicinamibacteria bacterium
GCCTTCCAGCCCGAGAAGCCGAGCTTCCCGAATCGCCTGCTCTTCGCCCTCGGCGGGATCCTGGCCGGGCTCGCGGTCGGCCTCGGCCTCGCCGTGGCCACCGACTACCTGATCAACCCCGACATCGGAGACCAGGACGGATATTCGATGCTGAGCCGAAGCCAGGTGGTGAGCGAGTGCAAGACGAACGGCGTCGATCTCAAGGAAATCGTCATCCGCGACCTCAAGGCCGCCGAACCCGATGGGATCGCTCCGCGCGTCGAAGGCCGGATCTGCCAGGGGGCTCCGGGCGCTCCCTGTCTCGCCGTGGCTCGCTAGAGCAGCAGCATCGCCGCGGCCAGGATGGCGGTGGGGAGCAGCGCCCCGAGCGCCAGGTAGAGGGGGGAGACCCCATCCTCGAAGTGCCGCTCCAGGATCGCCTGACCGGCCGGGTTTGGCGCGTTGGCGATGACCGTGAGGCCGCCGCCGGTCACCGCACCCGCCACCACGGCATACTTCGCCGCATCGTTCAGACCGGGCACCAGGGTGGCGAGGAAGGTGATGAGGGCGTTGTCGTTGAAAGCGGTGAGGACAAGCGCGCCGAAGAACAGCGGGGTCGCAGCCAGGCTCGCGAGAACCGGCTCGATCCACCAGCCCTGCAGGCCGCCGTGCATCACGAGGCCGCCGAGGAAGAACGCCACGAGCAGGGGACTTCGCAGGTCCACCGCGCTTTGATGCGCTCCCGTCGCTTTGGCGAAGCCGAGGAAGAAGAGGAAGCCGAAGGTGAAGAGCGCGGGGTAGTGCGCGTTCGCCACCGTGAAGGCCATGAAGGCGAGGTGGACGGCGGTGACGATCCAGGGCGCCCGGGCTCGCGAGGATGAAGGCTCCTGGGGCGTGAGCATCCGAAGTTCCCTGCGAAAGAGGATCAGGTACGCGAGGTTCGCGGCCACGATTCCCGCGATGGCCCGCGCTCCGAAGTTCCGAGCCATGAAGGCGAGGTCCCAGTTCCACGGCCGCGCCACCATCAGGACGGGCGGCGCCGCGAAGTGGGTGAGGGTGCCGCCCACGGAAATGTTGACGAAGAGAAGGCCCAGGGTCGCGTAGGCGAGACGGAGCGACGGCTTCCTCGAATAGAACTGCTTGGAGAGGAGCAGGGCGCCGATGGTCATGGCCGCGGGCTCGGTGATGAGAGATCCCATGAGGGGGGTGACGGTCAGCAGAGTCAGCCACCACGCGGTGGACGATCCCTTGCCGAGGGAGGCGATCCGGCTCAGGATGTCTTCGGCGAGATCCAGCACCGGCTGGGTCGAGGCGAGGGCCATGATCACGAACACGAACATTGGTTCGGTGTAGTTCACCGTGTCGTTGAAATAGTGCGTGGCCACGGACCGGCCGTACGACCAGGCGATCGCGGCGGCCAGGACCACCGCCCACAGGCCGAAGATCACCTCGACCTCGCCCAGGAAATGGAGGAACTCCGCCTTGATGCTGGGCGAGGGCTCCTCGCCCGCTCTCTGCTGGCGCGCCTCGTGAGCCATCTGGACATGGTGGGCGAAAACGGTCAATCGCTTCGCCATGAAGGTGTGCAGGATGGCGAGGGCGAAGATCAGGGTCGCGGCCAGATTGAACGGCTGCTCGTCGATACGGGACCGAAGTATGTCGAGGAGGCTCGCGCCCGGCCCCGCGGGCGCGTACGCGGAGAGGGGCAGCGGGAAGTCCATTTATCGGAGCTTAGACAAGATCGCGAACGGCCCGGAATCTAGGCCGGCAGTTCGATCACGAAACGCGCCCCGCGCGGGGCGTTGTCCTCGACCCGGATCTCGCCGCCGTGGTCCTCGACGATGCGGCGGGCAATGGCGAGGCCGAGGCCGCTGCCCTTCTTCTTCGTGGAGAAGTTGGGCGCGAAGATGGTCTCGCGGCTCGCCGCGGGAATACCGGGCCCCGAGTCGGCCACGGTGAGGGTGGCGCGCCGGCTCGTCGGGTCGAAGGCGGTTCCGATTTCGATCGATCCCTTCTCGCCCAGGGCGGCGATCGCGTTGTCCACGAGGTTGATGATCACCCGCTTGATCTGCGGACCATCGAGGCGGAGCAGCGGGAGTTCGGGGTCGAGCTTCCGGTCGAGGGATACCTGGGGATACGCGGTTTCGTAGAGGGCGAGGGCGGCCTCGACCACGGCGTTCAGCGAACCCTCGACCGGCCTCGAGGGCGGAAGCCTCGCGAACTGCGCGAACTCGTCGACGAGGTGCTGGAGCGCGTCCACTTCCGACACGATGGCGTCGATCGATTCGGAAAGGACACGGTCGAAGTCGGTGGCGCTCTTGAGATGGGCCTTGCGCACGCGCTGGGCGGAGAGCTTGATGGGGGTGAGAGGGTTCTTGATCTCGTGGGCGAGCTTGCGGGCCACCTCGCCCCAGGCCGCCACTTTCTGGGCCTGCATCAGCGGGGTCACGTCCTCGAGAACGATGACTGCTCCCGGCGGTCCCTGGCCGGGGGTCACGAAGGGCGCCACCCGGAACCTCACTTCGCGGCGGCCCCGTGCGCCGAACAATGCGAGGTCGCGCTCGAAGTGGGTGGATCGCCCTTCGAGAACGCGCGCGATGGAGCGTGTGACTTCCCCCGCCAATTCCTGGGGGACGAGGGAACTGAGCGGGGATTCCACGATCCGCGTGGGGTCGCCCCCGAGGAGGCGCGAGGCCGCCGAGTTCACGCGCTTGACCTTCTGCTCGCCGTCCACCACGAGCACGCCGGTGCCGATGGTCTCGAGCACCGTCTCCATCAATCGCCGCCGCTCGTCGATCTCCAGGTTCTTCCGGGTGAGGTCCGACCGGGAGAACTCCACCTCCTCTTCCGAACGAGCCAGCCGTTCGGACATCAGGTTGAAGGACTGGATGAGCTTCACGAATTCCTCGTCGGTCTCGTCCTTCTCGACCCTCACCCCGCGTTCGCCCGCGGCGATGCGCTCCGCGGCGAGGGCCACGTTCCGTACCGGCCGGGCGAAGCGCCTGGCGAGGACGAAGGGCAGCCACGACGCGCCCACCAGGGTGAGCAGGGCGGGAAATAGAAAGAGGGAGATGTAGAGGGACGAGATGGGGCCGCGCGCGGCCCGGAGTTTTTCGAAGGTGTTGAGACGCTTGTCCAGGTTCTCGGTGAGCGCCCGCTGATCGACGCTCGCCACCAGGCCGGCGATCACCACGTAACCCGCGGCGTCGGGGACCATGCGGGCGGCGAGCCTCAGGTCCTCGCCCTCCTTCTTCGCCGAGAGTTCGGCCAGCCTCCCCGCCCGGGCCTCGGCCGCGAGGCTCTTGATCTCGCTGGGCAGGAGGGGAGACCGGCCGTAGGTCGCCTCGATCTCGTCTCTCGCGTTCACGACCAGGAGGAGATCGGTGTCGACGGGAAGCCCGAGCCCCTGCGAGGCGAGCGGGGCCTTGGGATCCTTGAGGTGCCGCCGGCTCAGTTCCGAGGCGGCGGACGAGGCGAGGGCCCGCACCGCCCGCACGCGTTCCTCTTCGACCCTCACCGCCACCGCGCGCGCCGCTCCCGCGACCCCCGCGGCATCGAAGCTCAGCCAGCGCGACGACGAGTCCTGGATGAGCGACCCTCCGACTCCGATGAGAATGAGGGCGGGCAGGAGGCCCATGACCAGAAGGGCGAGGACGAGGCGCAGGCGCAGGCGGGCCCCGACCACGCCCCGTCTCGAATCCAGGAAGGCCCGCACGAGGTTCCGCCCGAGCACGAACAGCACGACCAGGAGCAGGGTGAGGTTCACCACCGAGAGGCCGAAGAGGAGGGCCGAGGCCAGGAAATCCGTCCCGATCTCCGGACTGCGCTTCGCCACCACCATCAGACCGATGGACGTGATCGCGAGGATCACGAAGAGCACGGCGGAGAGGGGCAGGTTGTTCTTGAGCGGTGGACGCTCGTCCATACGGAGTCATTGTAGTCCGCCGAATCATGTTAAAAAGATTGGTCATGCCCAAGAGGAGATCCGTGCGGTGGCTGGGCGCCGGGCTCTGGGCGGCCCTTCTTATTGCCCGGGCCCAGGTTCTGCCGGCCGCTCCCCAGGCGTCTCCGTCGCCCGCGCGCGTCCCCCTCATCCTCGCGGTCGCGGTCGACGAGGCCGGGATCAGCGAGACCGATCTGCAGCGCACTCAGGAACTCATCCTGGCCCTGCTCGAGAGCCTGCCCAAGGATTCACAGATGATGCTGGCCACCTTCAGCGGGGACAGGCGGACGGTTCTCCCCCCCACCGCCGATCGAAACCTCGTGGCCGCCTCTTTCGCCGAGTTCAAAGTGGGAAACACGGCCATGGCGCTCCCCGACGGCCTCTTCGACATGGTCGGATCCCTCGGGAGTTTCGAGGCCGATTCGAGGGCGCTGCTGCTGGTTTCGGCGGGAAGGGCGAGGGAGGGTGATCTGCAGTTTGAAGACCCTCTCAACGCCGCGGTTTCCCGGCACATTCCCATATTCGTCCTCGGGCTAGGGCAGGGGGACGGCAAGCTGCTCCGCCGGATCACCAAGATCACCGGCGGCGAATTTGTCCGGCTGGAGGTGGCGGACGTCTCGATGCTCGCGCACCTCATCGACCCGAGCGTGCCGTCGGGTGGACCCGTCTCCCCGCCTCGCGCCGAGGGGTCCCCATCCCAGAAGCCGGAATCCCGGACTTCCGCGGGACTCCTGGGAGCGGCCGCGGCCTTCTTCTCGCTCGGCGGCCTGCTCATGCTGGGCATCGTCTTCCTGCTGATCCGGCGGCTGGCCGCACCCGAGCCCCCGAAGGCCGTGCCCGCTCCAGACCCTTCCGTTCGCGTCGCCCCCCGCCCCCCGTCTCCTTCCGAACCGGCGGAGGAAGTGATCTCGCACGTGGAGGACGAACCCGTGCTCGAGAAGACGCTGGTGGTGAACGCGAACCCCATCCTTCGCGCGCTGTCCGGCCCGGGTGCGGGCAAGAACTTCCCCCTGTCTCCCACGGGTCAGACCTCGATCGGCCGTTCCCGTCGCAACCACATCGTGGTTCCCGAGGACGCGGCCTCAGCCCAGCACTGCCGGATCGACCGCGAGGGGGACTCCTACGTCCTGCACGACCTCGGCGCCACCAACGGCACCTGGGTGAACGGCGCCCGCACGGATCGTGCGGTCCTGCAGCACGGCGACCGGCTGAAGGTGGGTGAAACCGTCTTCACCGTGAGCCTGTTCGGCGATCGGGACTGAGCCCGCGAAGGCGCGCCTCAGTCCGAGAGGTCTTTGAGCACCTTCGGAGCCAGGAAGAAGACGAGCCTCCCTTCGCCCTCCTCCGCGAGGCCGTCGAACTCGATCAGCGCGACCCCGCCCTTCTTGAAGGCGAACGCCGCCGGGTCCGAAGCGCCCAGCCACTCCGCCGTCCACTCCGAGACGTGCGGTTCGTGGCCGACCGCCGCGACCGTGCTGTTCTTCGGCAGGCGGGCGAGCGCCGCCTCGAACTCTTCCCTCGAGCCGCGTCCGAGCGAATCCGCCTCCTGGATGACGACCCCCGGCCAGCACCGGGCGAGGATCTCCGCGGTCTGCTTGGCTCGGAGCAGGGGCGAAGTCAGGACGGCATCGGCGACGACCATGGCGGAGATGGCCCGCGCCGATTTCCGGAAGCGGCTGGCCCCTTCTTCAGTGAGCGGACGCAGATGGTCGGAGAGGCCGGGAGTCTCGCGGTCCACGGCGATGGCGTGCCGAACCAGAAGCACCTTCATGAAGGCTCCGACCCTATCACGACGTGGTTTCGACGAAACGGAACGTAGACACGCCGGCGCGGTGTCCATCCGGGTCGCTCACGTAGAGCGTCGACGCCGTGCGGTCCTTGACCTCGATACCGAGCGCCTCGAACCTCTTCTCCGCGGCGGCCAGGTCCGGGGTCGGAAAGACGAGCACGTGCCCCGAGCCGAGGGCGGGCCCCTCTCCGCGAAGGGAAAGCTCGAGCATGAGGACGGTCTCGCCCGCGGCCAGCCAGATCGCGCGAAGCTTCCCCTCCGCCTCCACCCGCCGGATCTCGCGAAGGCCGAAGCCCTGCTCGTAGAACCGCGCGGAGACCGCGCAGTCCCGGACGCGAAGGGCGATGTGGTGGACTCCGGACATCACGAGTGAGGCTAACGCAGGACGGCAGGCGCTGGTCTGCCAGAATCAAAGCCATGAGCGAGAGCGCCGCTGCAAGACCCGCGAACCGACTGATCCACGCCACTTCGCCGTACCTGTTGCAGCACGCGCACAATCCGGTCGACTGGTACCCGTGGGGGACGGAGGCTTTGGAACGGGCTCGCCGCGAGGACCGGCCGCTGTTCTTGAGCGTGGGATATTCGGCTTGCCACTGGTGTCATGTCATGGAACGCGAGTGCTTCGAGAACGAGGCCATCGCGGCCCTCATGAACGAATTGTTCGTGAACGTGAAGG
>JBGATM010000067.1:0-5097 GCA_044229175.1 Vicinamibacteria bacterium
CGCACCCACTTCACGCAGGGAGGCGTCAAGGCCCGAAGGCTCTTTTGCGAAGCAAAAAAGTGCGGAGCGCAGCGGAGCAGCCTTTACGCATCCCGAAGTGAAGTCGATGATCCAAAGCAGGCCACTCCATGCCTGCCGAATGGAAACTCAGCCCGAACGACGGCACTCTCAGCCCCGCACCGTCGGCCCCGAGCCTCAGGCCGCGCGGATCGACAGCTGCGGGGACGAACCGGCGATATCAGCCCGCGAAGCCGCCCCCTGCGGCGTGGGTGCGGGTCCGATGCGCGATGCGAGCGGAGGTAGACCTACGACGCGCTGAGGGCGTCAGGCCCAGCCGTGCTCCTTCACGAGCGCGCGTACCCGCGACTCGATTTCGTCGCGGATGAGCCGCACGGGCTCAATGCCCTGGCCCTTGGGATGGTCGGCGGTGAGCTTCTGCGGTTCGGCCTTTGAAAGGTCGATGCCTTTCTCCTTCATGGCATCGACGACGACGGGATGAACGTGGTCCGAAGGCTGGGTGCCCGCCGAAATCGCCCGCGCCTTCGCGGGGTCGGCGATCTGGTTGAACCACGCAGCAGCCATCTGCGAACGGCCGGCGTTGTGCACGCAGGCAAAGACAACACGAGTCATGCGTCCTCCTCAGAACCAGGCTTCGGCCTTCTGGCGGTTTGGCACGCCGCCCGCGTGCACGACCTGTCCGTCGATGACGACGCCAGGGGTGGACATGATTCCGTAGCTCATGATCTTTTCCATGTCCTCGACCTTCTCCATCTGGATCTCTACGCCCTTCTCGAGCGCGATCGTCTCCAGCAGCTTGACCGTGGTCCGGCAGTTCGCGCATCCGACGCCGAGGACTTTGACGTTCTTCATGACTGGTTCCTTGTCTTTGGTTACAGCACCGCGTTGAAGACGTAACCGACGAGCAGGATTCCGCTCGCCACCACCGCGACGAAGGTCGCAATCAGGCGCGGCTTGAGGATCTTCCGGAGAATCACGATCTCGGGAAGGGAAAGGGCGATGACGCTCATCATGAACGCCAGCACTGTGCCCAGAGCGGCCCCCTTTGCCAGGAGGGCTTGGACAATGGGAATCACCCCGGCCGCGTTGGAGTACATGGGAACACCCACCATCACCGCGAGGGGGACCGCCCACCACACGTCCTTACCCATGATGGAGGCCATGAACGCCTCGGGGACGTAGCCATGGATGGCCGCGCCGATCGCGATACCGCCGAGGATGTACGGCCACACTTTGCCCACGATCTCGTGCACCGCAGCGAAGCCCGCGTCGATACGCTCCGAAAGGGTCAGCTCGTTCTCACCCACTCGGGCCTCGACGCGTGGCATCCGTTGCACCCAGTCCTCGAGGGAGGCCTCCATCTTCAGTCGGCCGATGATCCAACCGGCCACGATCGCCACCACCAGGCCGAGGCCGAGATAGAGCATGGCGATGCGCCATCCAAACAGACCAAACAGGAGCGTGAGCGCGACCTCGTTCACCATGGGCGCTGAGATGAGGAATGAGAACGTGACTCCCAGCGGCACACCGGCCTGGACGAAGCCGATGAATAGCGGCACCGCCGAACACGAGCAGAACGGCGTGACCACACCGAGACTTGCCGCCATTACGTTCGCGACGCCCTCGGTGCGGCCGGCCAGCAGGGCGCGCGTCCGCTCAGGCGTGAAGTAGGAGTTCACCATTCCCATCACGAACACGATGCCAGTGAGAAGGAGAAGAACTTTCGGGGTGTCGTAGAGGAAGAATTGCAGCGAACCGCCGAGGTGACTCGCACGATCGACGGGAAGCGCCCCGACCAGAGCCTCGGAGACCGGGATCAAGGCGCGGTAGAGAAGCACCCAGAACAGGGCCGCGAGGACCAGGGACCCCCGGGGATGCTCGCCGGGCCACCGGCGCGAGGCCGCAAGCAGTCTCGCGCTCGGGTCGCGGCTGGCAGGCGCCGCTGGCGCGACTCCGGCGGTAAGCGGTTCGGGGGCGGTTATCGGCATGCCGGTCATGCCGCGTGGCGGCCAGTCTCGCTCTCCCCGTGCCGCTGGGTGCCCACCGCGTGCGCCAGTTGGGTGCGGGACGGATAGACACCCTGGAGCGCCACCACGTCGTTCACAAGAACGAGAGGCAGGCAGCCTTCGCCCTTCGAGAGCAAGGCCTGGGCCGCCGGTCTGCTCGCCACCTCGTCAAGCTCAACCGATGGATCGAATCGCTCGACGAGCATCCCGGTGGTCTCGAGCCAATCGAGGCTCTCCTCCAGGGCAGCAAACCGCCGGTCGTTGACGCCGCTCACCATGCCGATGATGGGCTTGGGAACATGACGGAAAACAGTGATGTTGGTCATGACTTCCTCCACTCACGAAGCGCCTTGCGGCGCGGGGAACCAGTGACGCGTCCGGTTGCAGACGGCGCACACCGACAGCATCACGGGAACTTCGATCAGGACTCCAACCACGGTCGCCAGAGCTGCGCCGGACTCCGGGCCGAACAGGGCGATGGCGGTCGCCACCGCCAGCTCGAAGAAATTGCTGGCCCCGATCAGCGCGCCAGGTGCTGCGACCGCGTACTCAACCTTGAAATAGCGCATGAGGCCGTAGGTCAACGAGGAATTGAAGTACACCTGAATCAGAATCGGGACGGCGATGAGGCCCACGTGAAGCGTCTTGGTCAGGATGTTCCCGGCCTGGAAGGCGAAGATCAGAACGAGGGTCGCGAGCAGCGCTGTCATGCTGACTGGCGCAAACCGGGGCAGAAGGACATCCTCGAACCAGGCTCGACCCCTCGTGCGCATAAACCACTGCCGCAGCAAAACCCCGGCAGTCAGCGGAATCACGATGAACACGATCACCGAGTACAGAAGGACGGCAAACGGCACATGCAGCGAAGAGGCTCCGCTCACGAGAAACCGGACGATGGGCGCGAAGAGCACCAGCATCAGGAGGTCGTTCACCGACACCTGCACCAGCGTGTAGGCGGGGTCGCCGTCCGAGAGGTAGCTCCACACGAAGACCATCGCGGTGCAGGGAGCGGCAGCGAGGATGATGCAGCCGGCGATGTACTGATCCGCATCCGCGGCCGGAATCCAGGCGCTGAACACGTAGCGGAAGAACAGCCAGGCCAGGGCGGCCATCGAGAAGGGTTTCACCAGCCAGTTCACGAAGAGCGTGATGAAGAGGCCTCGAGGTCGCCGGCCGACCTGCCGGATCGCGCCGAAGTCGACCTTCATCATCATCGGCGTGATCATCAGCCAGATCAGAATGGCGATCGGGATGTTGATCTGGCTGCCCTGGCCGAACTCGAGCCCGCGCAGCGCGTCCATCAGGCCCGGCATCGCGCGGCCCATCAGGACCCCGACCACCATGCACAGACCGACCCACAGGCTCAGGTAGCGTTCGAACACTCCGAGACGTTTCGGCTCGGTCATGATTGAACTTGCCTCGGCACGCTGTGCGCCGGCATCGTGGAGTGTCTACAGGGCATTGAGCAGTTCCTTGAAGCGCCTCAAGGCCGACGGCACGATGCAATAGCTCACCCTTGTCCCGTTTTCGTTTGCCTTCACAAGCCCTGCGCTCCTCAGAATGCGCAGGTGCTCGGAGACCGTGGACTGGGCAAGCGGCAACTCGTCGACGATGTGGCTGCACATGCGGGCGTCCTTGCGGGCCAGCATTCGAA
This sequence comes from Vicinamibacteria bacterium, assembly GCA_044229175.1. Classification (GTDB taxonomy): domain Bacteria; phylum Acidobacteriota; class Vicinamibacteria; order Fen-336; family JAGNNV01; genus JAGNNV01. The sequence goes on from JBGATM010000067.1 coordinate 3,679, forward strand.
GAATCCGCATCCGGGTCGGGTGCCCGGCGGCCTTGGCAAAGGCTGCCAAATCCGCGTCGGCCTGGGGATCGTTCAGCGGGCCGACCGCCTTGTGTGCCACCTCCGGGTCGTCGGGAGGGCAGGTGGTTGCGGATGGACCCTTGGGCTTCATAGCGATCGTTTATCGTCGATTAACGATAGCACGACAGTCAAGGCTCGCCATCCGCTCCCGTTGAAACGTATTCGTCGTTGCTCTACTGTGTGCCTTCACTTGGGGCCTCCTGGTTGTTTGGGCTTTGACACCACAAACATCTCAGGAACGGCCCCAGGTGAACAACGTGGTGAGAAATCACACCTAGCGCGAGCACTCCGTTTTCGTCCGCGGCTTCCCGCCGCTCTTCGGCCCGCTGCGCATCGCCCGCGCAGCCGAGCGATTCAAATGAGGGCGATCGAAAAGGTGGCGGCGCCGATGAGCGAAGGCAGATCCTGGAATCCGCTTCGGTTGGAGCCGTGTTGTAGGATCCAGTCGTCCTTGATGCCATGAGCAAAGCTGAACTTCTCGCCTACATCGAAAGCCTCCCGGCGGCGAAACTCGCCGAACTCGAGGCCATTGTGGCTGGAATGACCGCAGAGACCTCCGCCAGCGGACCCAGCCTGTCTCGCAAAGAGATTGACGCCCTGCGTCTCAGCCTTTTCGAGCGCTACGGATACTTCGATTCGACCGCGGCCATTCGGGAACTTCGCGACAACGGTCCAAGATAGTTGCGCTACGTTATCGACGCGAGTGTCGCGGCCAAGTGGCTCCTTCCAGAGACTGATTCGTCGGCGGCCCTCACCGTATTAGACGCCGCGCAGGCCAGCCGCATCGCCTTGGTGGCGCCCGCGCTCATCGGTCTGGAGTTCGGGCACGTCCTTGGAAAGGAACTCCGCCGAGGACGCTGCGATCCCGCAACTGCCGAGCGACTCTGGTCGGCGTTTCGAGGGCTCCCAATAGCCCTTGTCTCCGCTCGGCTCCTCCAGGACCGCGCGTTTCTGCTTTCCGTCACTCGAAGAATCACGATGTACGATGCGCTGTACGTCGCGGTCGCGGAAGCGGAGGGCGTTCCGCTGATAACCGCCGACGCTGGATTGATCGCGGCCGTCAGCGCTTCAGACAACCGAATCATCCACATGGACGCGGTCAGCCTCTAATCACGGTCGAGTACGCCCACGAGTACGCGTACGCGACGCGGGGCGCCAATAGTTGCTGGATGAGCTTGCTTCGGGCCACCACCAACGGACTGGGCCCTCGCAACGAAAAAAGGGCGCACCCAAAGGTGCGCCCTTGTTCCGGCCGGCGGACTCTTACGAGTCCGCCCCGTACGTCCCGCCCGTGACCACTTCCTCGGCGCCCAGGTCGGGCTTCGAGTAATCGCCGTCGAAGCTCTCCTCGCGGGTCTC
>JBGATM010000068.1:0-5094 GCA_044229175.1 Vicinamibacteria bacterium
CGCCCAGTCGCGGCCGAGCTTCTCGAGGTCGGTCGGCTTGACCGCGAGGTCCCACGGCTTGTGGGCGACGAGCGAGACGGCGAGCGCCGCTCGCCGTCGCGCGTCCTCGCTCGCGGCGCCGAGGTAGGCCTCCATGTGCAGGGTGATGACGGGCTCGCCCTTGCGGTAGCCGACGCCGTCCTGCACGATGCCGCACACCTGGCCAGGGGCAACGGTCAGAAACTCGCTCTTGACCGTCTCCGTCGCGATCTTCGGCTGAATCTCGTCGGTGATGCGATCCACCTTGAAGCCAAGGGCGTCGGCGAGCATCGACACCGATTCGGTGAGGCCGACGTGGCGCACGGCCTTGGTCTTGACGAGCGCGTCGAACTCTTTCGGGGTGAGAGTCGCGCCGATCTTCTTCTGGAAGGGGAGGCGCCGGATTCTCGCGTCCTGGACCCGGTCGACCTGCACCTTCCGGACGTCTTCGCAGATGCCGGAGAGCACGATGGGCAGGGCGTCCATGGCGAAGCCCGGGTTGATGCCGGTGCCGAGCACCGCGACCTTCGCCTTCTTCGCCATGGCATCGATCTTCTTCGCCGACGCGCGGTTCGCTCGCCAGGGATAGGACAGCTCTTCGGTCGAGGAGACCACGGGGACCCTGGCGGCGAGGAGCGCCTTGAACTGGGGCACCGCGGCCTTGATGGACGAAACCGTGCAGTGTGCCACCACGTCCGGCTTCGCGGACTTGATGGTGGCGGCCACGTCCGAGGTCACCTTGATCCGCAGCTTGCGGCCGACCCCGGCCACGTCGCCGAGGTCCCGGCCGATCTTGGCCGGATCCACATCGACCGCGGCCACGATCCTGAAGCCCTTGCGAGCGGCCACCTGCTTGACCACGGCGCAGCCGATGGGGCCGAGCCCCATGAACATCACGCGAATCGACATGTCGAATATCTCCAGTGAAAGATGATTTGTCGCCGCGATCGTACCCGCGGTCGGCCGGGCCTGGGAATGAGCCCAACGACTCATCTCCCTCGGGTCCTTGATGGAACCGGAGGGAACCTCCGTCCAATCGCAGACGTCGCGCGTCCAAGACTGCAACACGCTTTCGCCCGTTAGCGTTCAAGAAAGACGAACATCCCCGGCGGAATAGAGGCTTCATCCATGAATCACCGTATCCCTCGTGCGACCGCGACAAGCCTCGCGGCCCTTCTCCTCATGGTCGCCGGCTCGTCCCGAGCCGAGGACGCGCTGTCGCCGGCCGTGAAGTCTTCGGTTCTCGACGCGGTGGCGGCGCGTCTGGACTCGACCTACGTGGACGCCGAGGCGGCCCCGAGGATCGTGAAGGCTCTGCGCGCGAGACAGGAGGCGCACGCCTACGACGCGGTGACGAATCCCGCCCAGTTCGGCGAGATGGTCACTCAGGACCTGCGGTCGGTGAACGGGGACCTTCATCTGGGCCTGCGCTTCTCGAAGGAGCCGCCTCTCCCCCCGGGCCGTGGGGTGAGCGCCTTCGGCGATCCGCGTCTTCTCAATTTCGGCATGGGGCGCGCCGAGATCCTCGACGGCAACGTGGGCTACCTCGAGATCACCGCTTTCACGGGAGGCGAGTACCAGGACGCGGTCGTGGATGCCCTTCGCTTCCTCTCCCGCACCGACGCGGTGATCCTCGACGTGCGCCGCAATGGCGGAGGGGCGTCGGACATGAGCCACTTCATCTTCAGCCATTTCCTGGGAAGCAGGCCCGTTCCCACCATCGATGTGCGAACCCGGGCCGCGTCGGAGCCGACCCACCGCATGAGCCTCGCCGACGTCCCCGGGCCCCGGCGGCCCGACATTCCGCTGTTCGTGCTCATCAGCCAGGCCACCGGCTCGGCCGCCGAGGAGTTCAGCTTCGTCCTCAAGAATCGCCGTCGCGCCACCCTGGTGGGCCGGCGCACCGCGGGCGCCGGGCACATGGTCGCGCAGATCCCCCTCGGCTCCGGTTTCACGCTGTCGGTCTCCGTCACGCGCGTGTCGGATCCGGAGACGGGTGCGGAATGGGAGCAGGTCGGGGTGCAGCCCGACCTCGCGGTTGCCCCCGAGCAGGCGCTTGGGGCCGCGCACCTCGCCGCGCTCAAGGCGATCGCGTCGGCCGCGACCGAGCCCGGCCGTTCCGAAGTGCTGCGCCGGCTGATCGAGACCGGCGAAGCCCGGCTTCGCGCGGCGCCCGAAACCGCCGAGCGTCTCCATCGCTTCGCGGGAACGTACGAGGGGCGGGTGGTGACGGTGCGCGACGGCCAGCTCTGGTACACGCGGAGGAGCGGGGGACTGAGCGAGCCGCTCACCCCGCTCGGCGGCGACGTCTACGCGCTTGCCGCGGTGCGGCTGCGCTTCGCCGGGTCGGAGGCGGAGATGACGCTCGCGGTCGAGCAGCCGGACGGGACGCGGGTCGTCTTCAGGCGCGAGGTGAAGCCTTAGGTGTTCCCCCGCCCCCGGGCCGCTCGTATAGTTCCCCCGCTTGCTGATCGGAAAGAAGGTCGTCGTGGTGCTTCCCGCCTACAACGCGGCGAAGACGCTCCGGGCGACCATCGAAGGGGTCCCTTCGGGCTTCGTCGACGAGTTCATCCTCGTCGACGACGCGAGCCAGGACGAGACCGAAGCGCCCTCCCGCCGCTGAAAATCTGCCAACCTCGGTCCGCTTGAATCCGTCTATGGAGGGTGTGACCGATGAAGAGCTTGTCCGGCTGGCTCGGAATGGGGACTCCGCCGCCTTCGACGAGATCGTCGAGCGGCACAAGGGGGCCGTGTTCCGAGCTGCTCTCTCCGCTCTTCGAAACCGCGAGGACGCCGAGGACGTGACCCAGGAAACTTTCATCACCGCCTACCGCAAGCTAGACACCTTCCGCGGGGAGTCCCACCTGCGGACCTGGCTGTCGAGGATCGCGTGGAACCGGTCGATGGATCATCGGAGGCGGGGAAGATTCCGCAGCTTTCTGCATCTCGACGAGCCGGACGCGGCGGAGCTTCCGTCGCTCGAAACCGATCCCGAGCGGGCGACTCTCGCGGCCTCCGCGCATGCGCGGGTGAGGCGCGAGATCGACCGGCTTCCCGAGAATCTCCGGGACACCCTGTTGCTGGCGAGCGCCGGAGATCTCGACTACGCGTCGATCGCGGAGCTGCTCGGCGTTCGCGAGGGCACGGTGAAGAGCCGGGTCTTCGAGGCTCGCGCCATGCTTCGTTCGACGCTCGAGGACGCGGCCCGATGACCGTCGATCGAAACGATCCGATCGATCGCCTCCTCGACGAGGCCCTGGCCTCGATGGTTCAGGGCGAGCCGCGACGGGTGAGCGGGCCTTCGGTCCGACAGGCCGTGGGGGAGAGCCGACCGTGGAGTCTTCCCGTCTGGCTGGCGGTGGCGGCGGTATTGATCCTGGCCCTGACCGTCGTTTTGAAGAGACGCGCGCCCGTCGCGGTGACGCCGGTTGGGGTAGCGCAGGCGATGCCCTCGCCCGCCCCCGTCGAGGTTCGGTCCACGCCGTCTCCAGGGCCCACCCCGGCTCCGCGCACGGCGGCTTTTCCCGCGGCGGGGCCGAGGGTCTTCGCGGTCGCGACCACGACCGAACCGGTCTACGAGGGCCTGCCCCGACTCACCATCGCCTCCATCGATCCCCCCGAGCCCCTTCGCCCCGCCCGGATCGACACCGATCCGCTCTCCACTTCCCGGATAGAGATCGCATCTCTTGCCGTCTCCAGTCTCTCCATCGAACCAGAACCCAAGTAGGAGCCTCCCCCATGAAAGCACGAACTCTTCTCACTCTCGGTCTCCTGAGCGTGGCGCCGTCTCTGTTCGCTCAGACCTATCCCGAACCGCCGGAGGCCGTGGTTGCCGCCCCGCCGCGCGCGCCGAAGGCGCCGAGGGCGGCGCGAGCCACGGTGGCGGAGGCGCCCGAGATCCCGCCTCTACCTTCGTCTCCCGAGATGCCTCAGACTCCCAAGGTCGCGCCCGCCCCGGCTCCCGCCGCACCCGCAGCTCCCGCTCCCGCTCCGGCCGCCGCGCCCGCGGCTCCCCTTCCGCCGAGGCCACTGGGACAGATGATCAACGTTCGCATCGACGTCACTCTCACCGACAGCAAGGGCGCGCCCAAAGTTCTCACCATGACCGTCGCGGACGGTGAGAGCGGGATGAACCGAACCACGTCCGCGATCACGTCGGGCTCGAACATGGGCGACTTCTCGTTCAACGCCGACGCCATGCCCATGGTCGTGGGGAACAAGATTCGGCTGCGCCTCACCGCCGACGCCGTGGTTCCCATCGACGCGGAGAGTGCGACCCCGAACCGGGCGAACAAGCTCGGACTCCGTCAGAGCCAGACCGTGATTCTCAATGATGGCGACTCCGTCGAAATCGCCCGCGCCGCCGACCCCGTCTCCGACCGCGCGTTCGCGCTCAGCGTGAAGGTCAAGATCCAGCGCTGACCCTCGCTCGCGCGATCCAGCCCTTCCTCATCATTGAGGAGGGGCTCTTCTTTTTGCTATCCTCCGTTGTTCCGTCGCTGGCGTAGCTCAGGGGTAGAGCGGCAGTTTTGTAAACTGCGGGTCGGGGGTTCAATTCCCTCCGCCAGCTCCACCCTTCATGAGTCCGGCAGCGTCGGTGTCCAGAGGCAGTTCGCAAAGAGCAAGTTTTTGGGGAGGTAGCGAAGCGGTCAAACGCAACAGGCTGTAAACCTGTCGGCCCCCGGCCTTCGAAGGTTCGAATCCTTCTCTCCCCACCAGCCTCTTTTCTGATGTATGAAGAGGCGACAGGAAAATGCAGTCCACGCGGGTGTAGCTCAGTTGGTAGAGCGTCAGCCTTCCACGCTGAATGTCGCGGGTTCGAATCCCGTCGCCCGCTCCAATCAGGAGCAATCGATAGAAAGCGGTTTCGACAGGGTCGAATGAATCTCTGGTCGAACCCGCGTTCGCGGGTTTCGAAGTTGAAGTCGGGCTTTTAGCCCGACTTCACGTCGGGCAGCTCGCTTCGCTCGCTGTCGAATCCTCGCCAGCATCATCAGTACCTGTGCAGTTCACATCGTTCACGCAGCAATAGGAGTCGGGGTGTCGCGGGTTTCGACCTGGCGACCGGCGACAGCC
>JBGATM010000069.1:0-4848 GCA_044229175.1 Vicinamibacteria bacterium
CCGCGGGCAACCGCGACCAAGGCCGCGAGATTGCTTCGGCCCCCTGCGAAACGGATCGGGGCCTCGCAATGACGGTCCCCAGTCACAGCCGCTGACGCAGTCCGCGAACCGACTGTCGGCGATGGCCCTGCAGGCGTGCTGCCGTCAGACCGCGCGTCGGTCCGACAGCGCCAGCATCCCTCTGACGATCCGGTAGAGGAACCAGAGGGAGATGAGCACCCAGGCCATCCATCCCGGCACGATGAGCAGCAGCCAGAGCGGGGCGGTGATCAGGTACAGGCCCCCGGCGATGAGGACGGACTTCAGACGCCAGGAGTAGTGCGATCCCTGATAGGTGCCGAGGGCGTCGCCCTGCATGACCATGTCCATGATGAAAGCCACGATCAGCAGGAACACGCTGGCATGCAGGCCCGGCACCACCGCGGCCACGGCCACGACGAAGTGCAGCAGGTAGCTGACCCAACTCACCGCGTTCACGGTGTCGCTGGGGTTTCGGGTCGGGGTTTCCATGGCGGAACAATAGCCTCCACCAGGAATAACGTCGCCGGCCCCTCGAATGTTTCGCCTACCGGATGTGGAACTTCGACTTCAGCAGCTTGCCGTTCTTCTTCTCGCAGAAGTACCAGGCCGAGAGGTCGTTCAGGGGAACGAAGCGGCGCTCTTCCTTGCGGTAGTGCCAGTCCTTCTCCACCTGGTAGAAGACCTGGCGCTTCTGGCACTCGAGGATGTTGGTGATCTCGTTGTCGTGGTGGTTGTCGGAGTCGTAATCGGTGATCGCGCGCTGGCCCATCTCCGAGTAGAGGAGATTGAGCTGCTGCAGGTAGCGGTCGGTCTCGGGGTCGAGATCCTTGATCTGCAGGCCGAGGCGGCGGGCCTCCCGCGCGGTGATGGGGTACTGGTGCGCGGGATAGGAGGAGTTCAGCTCCTTCGCGATCCGCTCGGCCCGCTTCTCGTCCTTGAGGTGGTAGCTCAGGATCTCCTGGCAGAGCTTGCGCGAGAGGCTGCTCGCGCGATCGAGGGCGCCGATGACCAGGGGATGGATGTACTTGTACAGTTCCTGGTACGGGGTGATGTTCCGGCCCTCGACGTGGGTGGCCTCGCGCCACAGCTTGATCACGCGGTCGACCTCGTCGTTGCTGACCGCGACCAGGTTGTTGGTGTGGTCGACGGGGGAGAGCTCGTGCTCGAGGGAGGTGTCGACCGCGGTGAGGTAGGAGAGCGGGCCCATGCCGATTTCATCCGCGCCGAGGGCGAACATGGTCGCGGCCGAAGCGCAGTTGAGGGGGGCGAGCACCACCAGCCGTTTGCACGAGCTGCGCAGCAGGTGGACCATGCGCAGGGAGGCCATGCCGCTGCCGCCGTCCGACTTCACGAACAGAGTGATGGTCTCCTGGGGGCCGATCTCGCGCAGGACTTCGTGCAGCGCCATCACGTCGTTATCGCAGACCGAACCGGAGGTGGACGTCCAGTAGGTGAGGAAGGTGCCCTCGACGCGCTTGCCGATCTTCTCGAGCAGGGTCTGGGTCTTCTCGAAGAGAAGCGGGGGGGTCTTGATCTTTACTTTGGGGCGTCGGGCTTTGGTGGGCATGGGGAGCCAGCTAATTTACCTCTACTGGGGCGAGGGGGTTGCTTCGTCGCGGCACCAACGGACTGGCTCCTCGCAATGACGTAGCGTGGTGCGGACGGACAGCGCGGACCTTGGTAGGGGGGACCGCGCCTCTGTTCGTCAAAACAGGGTGCGCTGGCGCTCGGCCTCGGGATTGGCGCGGCGGATGTTCTCGGGGCTGTCGTTCCGGGCGTTGTTGACGGAGGGGCCGACCGGGTGCGATGTCCACTGGGTATGGGCGCCGTGCGCGAGCACGTCCATCGCCGCCTTGGGATTCGCGGTCGAATCGAGCCACAGGTCGAAATCCGGGGGCGACACGATCAGGGGCATCCGGTCATGGATGCCCCGCACCGACTCGGAGGCCTCGGTGGTGAGGATGACCGCGGCCGGTTCGCCGAGATCGCTCGACGGGGGCGGGCCCACCGCGATGCCGGCGAACGCGAACGGCTTGGACCCGGGCTGCCGGAAGTAATGGCCCCGGCGCTTGGTGCCTTCCTTGGTCCATTCGTAGAAACCGTCCGCGGGCACCAGCACGCGCGAGGCCGCGAAGGCCCGGGCGAAGAGGGGTGAGGTAGCCACCGTCTCCGAGCGGGCGTTGATCACGGGCCGCCCCTCCTTCGGATTGATGGCGCCCCAGAGCAGGGACTGCGCGGTCCGCCTGGCCCCGGCGCTTCGGATCGTGACCACGCGGGTCTGGGGCGCGATGTTGTAACGGGGCACGTTCCAGTCCGCGGCCTCCAACCCGAAAAGAGCGGCCAGGATCTCCGGAGGGGTGGCGAGGGTGAAGCGGCCGCACATGGCGAGCGCATTATTTCTCAAAGCGGGGGTGGGCGCTTGGTCCCCGGCATCACGGCCGCGCGCGCGGCCTTGGTAACCTCCCACAAGTGCAGACCTACTTCCAGAAGGGGCTCGGACTCAAGGCCGAGGTGGCGCCGCTCCTCCACCAGGACTATGGCAGCAATGTCATCGCCCGGCTTCGCGAGCTCGGCTACGCCGCGGAAGTCGGCGGCCTCACCATCCGCCTCGCCCGTGAATTCGGGTTCTGCTACGGGGTCGACCGCGCCATCGAGTACGCCTACGAGGCCAAGCGCCGTTTCCCGGACCGCCGGTTGTTCCTCTCCGGGGAGATCATCCACAACCCGTCGGTGAATCAGAACCTGCGCGACATGGGATTCACCATTCTCGAGGATGGCCGGGTGCCCGAGAAGCGATACGCGGCGGTGGCGGCCGAGGACGTCGTGGTCCTGCCCGCCTTCGGGGTCACCGTGGAGGAGATGAAGCATCTTCGCGGCATCGGTGCGGTTCTGGTGGACACCACCTGCGGCAGCGTCCTGAACGTGTGGAAGAACGTGTCGAAGTACGCGCGCGACGGGTTCACCGTCGTGATCCACGGAAAGCACTACCACGAGGAGACGCGCGCCACCGCGTCGCAGGCCCTGCTCCACCAGGGCGGGGCCTATCTGTGCGTTCGCGACGAAGCGGAGACCGAAGTGGTGTGCGAGTTCGTGCGCGGGCGGGTCAGCCGGGAGGAGTTCATGGCCCGTTTCTCCCAGGCGGTGAGCGAGGGCTTCGACCCGGCCACCCATCTGGAACGGATCGGCCTCGCCAACCAGACCACCATGCTGATGAGCGAGAGCCTTCGCGTGCAGGAAATGCTCCGGCGGGTCTACCTGGAGCGCTATGGGGCCGAGGGCCTGGCCGCCCGGTTCCGCTCGTTCGACACCATCTGCTCGGCCACCCAGGACCGCCAGGACGCGGTTCTCCGGATGTTCGAGGAGACGCCGCCGGACGTGATGCTGGTGATCGGCGGATACAACAGCAGCAACACGCAGGCCCTCGTGCGCATCTGTTCCGCGAAGTGCCCGACCTACTACGTCGAGTCCCCTCAGTGCATCGACCCGCAGACCGGGGCGCTCATGCATCGGGCACTCGGTTCCCCGACGAGCGAGAGCGTCGTCGACTGGCTCCCGAACGAAGGCGCCCGCGTCACCCTCGGCGTCACCGCCGGAGCCTCGACGCCGGACAGCGTGGTGGCGTTGTCCATCGAACGGATCCTCGCTTCTCGCGGGGCCACGCCGGGCGAGCTCCGCGCGGTCGCCGCTCCCGTGGATTCGAACGCTCCGGTTTCCGAAGGCGCGCGCGACACGACGAGCATCCCGTGAGAAAGCCGTCTAAAATGGCGGTTCCTAATTCACACAAATCGGAGATCAATTCCTTGGGGAACTCGACGTTGGACGGGCTGAAGGCACGAATCTCGAGCGGCGAGGCGCGGGTCGGCATTCTCGGACTGGGCTATGTGGGGCTTCCGCTCGCGGTTGAGTTCGGGGCCGCGGGCCTGAATGTCACCGGTTTCGATCTTTCGGAACGCAAAGTCGAAAGCCTCAACCGGGGCGAGTCCTACATCCAGGACGTCGAGACCGCGAGGCTCAAGGGCCTGGTCGACCAGGGGCGGCTCAAGGCCACCACCGACTTCACGAAGATCAAGGAGTGCGACGCGCTCATCATCTGCGTGCCCACGCCGTTGTCGAAGACCAAGGACCCCGACCTCGAGATGGTGGTCTCCGCGACCCGGCGCATCGCCGAGAACATGAGGGCCGGCCAGCTCGTGGTGCTCGAAAGCACCACCTATCCGGGCACCACGGACGAACTCATCCTGCCCATGCTTTCCGAGAAGGGCCTCCAGGTCGGGGTGGATTTCTTCCTCGCGTTCTCTCCCGAGCGGGTGGATCCGGGCAATCCGAAGTTCCACACCCGCAACACCCCGAAGGTCATCGGCGGAATGACGCCGGCCTGCGGCGAGGCCGCGAAGGCCCTCTATTCGAAGGCCATCGAGACCATTATCGTGGTGTCGTCGCCGCGCGCGGCCGAGATGGTGAAGCTGCTCGAGAACACGTTCCGCAGCGTCAACATCGGACTGGTCAACGAAGTGGCGCTCATGTGCCGTCGTCTCGGCGTCAACGTCTGGGAAGTGATCGATGCCGCCGCGAGCAAGCCCTTCGGATTCATGGCCTTCTATCCAGGCCCGGGTCTCGGCGGGCACTGCATTCCGATCGATCCCCTCTATCTCTCCTGGAAGCTCAAGACCCTCAACTACCGCGCTCGTTTCATCGAGCTTGCGAGCGAGATCAACGCGGGCATGCCCGAGTACGTGGTGCAGCGCGCTGCGGACGCGCTCAACGATCGCGGCAAGGCCGTGAAGGGCGCGAAAGCGCTCATCAGCGGCATCGCGTACAAGAAGAACA
>JBGATM010000006.1:0-136820 GCA_044229175.1 Vicinamibacteria bacterium
GGGGCGGCCCACCCCCCCCCCCCCACCGGCTTCGGGGGGGGGCCCGCCGCCCCCCCCCCACCACCCAACCCCCTCCCCCCACTACCAGGCTCGCAGGGGTTGGTAGTGGTGCGACGGGGTTGCTTCGTCGCGGTACCAACGGAGTGGCTCCTCGCAATGACGTGAGGGGGGTACTGGACGGACAGCACGGCGTTGGTAGTGGGATACCGCGCGGCTCCGTGACGAGGGCTACCAATCCTCGCGAACCTGCGGCTTGACCAGGCGCGACGCTTTGCGGATAAGGTCCGTCAGTTCGTTCGTCGGCTGCGATTCGGGAAGGTCGTCGGCCAGCGGCTGGAGCGCGGCCAGGGACTCGTCCTTCACCCAGTAGCTCTTCCGCAGGTGCTCGGCGAACCGGGCGGCCACGAACGCGGTGCGGAAAGCCGGCGAGGCCTGAGCGAAGTTCTGCGCCACCGCCTCATCCGCGATTTCGCGCGAGAACTCGATGCCCTCGCTGCGCGGCCCCGTCTTGTAGCGGAGGCGCGCGGTGCCGATCCGGCCGCGGCCCGGGCCGCCCACCAGCTTCACTTCGAAGAGCGCGGTGACGCTGTGGCCGGAGTTGATCTCGCCCGCGTCCACCGCGTCGTTCCGGAAGTCGCGGTCGGCCACGTCCCGCTTCTCGTAACCGAGGAGGCGATAGCGCTCGACCCGCGCGGGGTTGAACTCGACCTGGGCCTTCGCGTCGCGTGCCACCACTTCGAGGACGCTCGTGAGCTTGCGCAGGAAGAAAGCGCGGGCCTCGCCGAGGTCGTCGATGTACGCGTACTGGCCGTTGCCCTCGTCGGCGAGGCGCTGGAGCAGAGCATCGTTGTAGTTGCCCATGCCGAAGCCGAGCGCCATCATGTCGATGCCTCGCTTCGCTTCACTACGGATGCGCGCGAGCAGGGCGTCCGCCTCGGTTTGGCCGGTGTTGGCGACGCCGTCGGTGCACAGGACCACGCGGTTGCTGGCGCCGCGCGTGAACGATTCCATGGCCATCTCGTAGCCGAGGTCGAGGCCGTCTTGAAGGTTGGTCGAGCCCTCGGGTCGAAGGCGCTCGATCGCGGCCAGGATTCGGTCGCGGTGGTCGGCCGAGGTGGGGGCGAGGACCCGCCGTCCGGTCGTGCCATAGACCACGATGCCGATGGTGTCGCGCTCGTCGAGCTTGTCGATCAGGAGGCCGAGGCTTCGCTTCACGAGGCCGAGCCGGTTCTCCGCGGCCATCGAACCGGACACGTCGATCACGAAAGTGAGGTGCGCGGCCTTGCGTTCGCGCGGATCCACGTCCTTCGCCTTCATGGCCACACGGAGGATGTGGTAGCCGGGATGCAGCGGATTGGGCGCGCCGTCGACCCGGACCGCGAACGCCGATTCGCGGTCTCCACCGCGATCCGCCACCACGTTGTTTGGAAACGCGTTCACGAACTCCTCGACCCGCACCGCGGACGCGGGCGGGAGAAGGCCGCGATTGAGGTAGTTGCGGGTCAGGGTGTACGAGGCGGTGTCCACATCGAGACCGAACGTCGCCTGCGGATCCTCTTCCGTCACGATGAACGGGTTCGTGCCCTTCGCTTCGAAGAACATGTCGCGCGGCGCCGGAGGCGGGACGGGCTGGTCCCGACGAGGCGAGACGGCGAACCCGGACCCCCCGGCGTTTTCCTGCTCGGGTTCCCGGAGCCTCTGGGCCTTCGCCTGCCGCGCATCGCTCTCTTTCATTTCGAGCTTCATCTCGTCGGCCGACGCACGGGGGTTCGCGGAGGCGGGCGCGGCCGGGGCGCTCGCCGCGGGAGCCGGCACTCCACCCACGACGCCGCCAGCCACGCCACCGGCGACCCCTTCCGCGGTCTGAACCTCATCGCGCAACCGCGCCTGCTTGTCCTTTTTCGCGGAGGCCTCATTCGCCTCCGCGGCCTGGGGCAGAACTCTCCCCTGTTCCGCCTGGAGCTGCCGCTTGAACTCCCGCATCGCCTCGGGCGCCACCGGCACCGTGGCCGGCGTCTGCCTTCGCTCCGCCGCCGGGGTCAGCGACTGCGGAGTCGGCGCGGCCACGGCCTTCGGGAGCATCGGCCCTTCGGGGGCCTGGGGCAGCTCACGGACCGAAGCTGCGGTGGGAGCAGGCGCGGGCACTTCGAGCGGCGTCTCGGCGCCGCGGCGCGCCAGGACCAGAGCCAGCCCCACGGCGGCCAGGCTCGCGGCCATGGCGAGCCACGACATGGGCAGGCCGGTCGTCTTCTTGGGGATCGCGGTCGGCGCCCGCCGAACCGCGAGACTCTCGACCTTCTGCCGCTGGATCGCGGACAGGGTGTCCGCATCCGCGGCCGGCTCCGCCGCCCAGGGAGGCGCTTCCCGCAGAAGCCCCAGCACCCGAGCCACCCGATCCCGGTCCTCCCGGCAGGAGGCGCAGGTTTCGATGTGGGCGAGCACCTGCTCACCCACCGACGTTTCAGCCTCACCCACGAGGACGTCCGTGATGAGAGCCTTCAGATCTTCGCGCACGCACTTCATGACCGCACCCCCGCGAGCGTTTCCGGTCGCAATTCACCAGCCAGAGTCTTGAGCGCCTCATGCAGCATCCAGCCGACCGTGCCGGCGGGCTTGCCGATCGTCTCCGCGATCTCCTTGTACGAGAGGCCTTCCTGCACTTTCAGGAAAACGACTTCGCGCTGCTCGGGTGTGAGCCGGGTGTACGCCCGGCCCAGGTCCACCCTCAGGGTGGCCGTGGCCTCGGGCGAGGCTTCGTGCTTGTCGTCGAGCCCCTCGTTCAGTCGCATGCGGCGCTTCTCCTTCCTCACGATGTCGAGAGCGAGATTGCGCGAAACCCGGTAGAGCCATCCGCCCAGGTTGTCGGGGCGGGGCTTCTCGGTGAGGAACCTGATGAAGGTTTCCTGCACCACATCCTTCGCGGCCTCGGTATCCAGGAGGACCGCTCGGGCATGTCGGACCAGAGGCTTTTCGAACCGATTCATGATCATCGAGAGCCCGTCCTCGGGATCTCGATCGAACTCGGCCAGAAGGACCTCGGTTTCGCTCATCGCGTTATCGAACTTTCATGAGCAAGACGCGGCAGGTACGGCTTTTCTTTGGGAATGGCTCACCGGCTCATTCGATCACAGGCGCGGCCGCGCAGAACCGCTGCGGTAAGCTGCGGCCCGTTCCTCTCGAACCGCCAAACGCCGTGCAAACTCAGGGGTTCGATGCGAGGGCGCCCCAGTCCCACCATGACCCATAGCGACAAGGATCACAGGCACTGCTGATGAACGGTCTCCCGGAAACCGTCGGGCGGTACCGGCTTCTCCGCGAGTTGGGCCGCGGGATGATGGGTGTGGTCTATCTGGCGAAAGATCCGGACCTGGGGCGCGACATCGCCCTCAAGGTCATCCAGCTCCCGCAAGGGGCCACGGAGACGGAGCGCGCGAGTTTCGAGCAGCGCTTCTTCGCGGAGGCCCGAAGCGCCGCGCGCCTCACTCATCCCGGGATCGTCATCGTCCACGACGTCGGGCGCGATCCCACGTCGGGCGCGCTCTTCATGGCCCTTCAGCTCCTGCCCGGGCAGACCCTCGACCATCTGCTCAAGTCGAGGAAGCGGCTCGAATGGCAGGAGGCGCTGCGCATTACCCGGAAGGTCGCGGAGGCCCTGGAACACGCCCACTCCGAAGGAGTGGTGCACCGCGACATCAAGCCCGCGAACATCATGATCCTGCCGTCGGGCGACCCGAAGATCATGGACTTCGGCATCGCCAAGATCGAGACCGGGCGCCTCACCGCCACCGGTCAGTTCATCGGCACCCCGCTCTACATGTCTCCCGAGCAGGCCATGGCGCGGCCGGTGGACGGGCGCTCGGACATCTTCTCGCTCGGGTCGGTGCTCTACGAGATGCTGACCGGCGTTCCCGCTTTCGACGGGGAGAGCGTCACCAAGATCCTCTTCCAGCTGATGAGCGTGGAGCCCGAGCCCCCCTCCGTGCGCGTCGACTCCCTCTCGCCCGCGATCGACAACATTCTGCGGCGTTGCCTGGCCAAGGACGTCACGCAGCGGTACCCGAACGCGCAGGCTCTCGCCGACGACATCACCGCCGTCATCGGGCCCGGTACCGACGTCGGGCGGCTGCAACCTTCGGGCCTGGGCGCGGGCGGCGGAACGGAGAGCGCGGACGCGCCGCTGGCCGCACTTCTGGATTCGGGCGGCGAGCGCCCCGGTTCGGAGGATTGGACGTCGCTCGAAACCCGGGCTCTTCCCGCAAGCCGGGCGCGAAACCGCAGGAAGGCGTGGATCGCGGCCCTCGGGGTCGCGGCCCTCGCCCTCCTGGGCTGGGGGGCCTGGCGTTTCCTCACTCCGCCGCCGGTCGCCCGGCTCATCGAGAAGCCCACCGAACCCACCCCGCCCCCTGCGGCGGAGCCGACCGAAGAGCCGCGGACCGCACCGCGGCCGACACCCCGCGCGAACGAGGCCACCCTGCTCAGCGTGGAATTCGAACATTCCCTCAAGGCCGGAGTCTTCCGACTCTACGTCGACGATCTCCGGGTGATCGACGAGCCCTTCGGCGGACGCATCACCAAGAAGATCGTGGGGGTGGAGATGCGAAAGGGATTCCTCGCCGAGACCCTCGAGGTCACTCCCGGTCTGCGGACGGTCAAGGTCGAGGTGCGGTGGGAGGACAACGTCAAGACCGAGCGGTCGCAGACCTTCTTTCACCCGGGCAGCAGGCTCCGGCTCAAGGCTAAGCTCGGGAGCATGGGCGGCCTGCGCAAGGACCTGTCGCTCTCGTGGAACTGATGGCCAAGACCGCGCTCCCCAGGACAATCGGCCGTTACGAGATCGTGCGCGAGATCGGTCGCGGCGCCATGGGCGTCGTGTACGAGGGCCGCGACCTCTCCCTGATGCGGCCGGTGGCCCTCAAGACCCTGCTCCTCGAGCCCATCGCCGAGGAGTTGCGGGAGACCTTCGAGAAACGCTTCCACCAGGAGGCGCGGGCGGCCGCCGCTCTCCAGCACCCGTGCATCGTGGTGGTCTACGAGATCGGCATCGATACCGCGGCCGAGGCCTTCTTCATGTCTCTCGAGTTCCTGCGCGGCCGCACCCTCGAGGCGGTCATCGAAGAAGGGCCCATTCCCTGGAGGGACGCGCTGCGCATCGCCGCCCGCCTTGCCGACGCGCTTTCCCATGCCCACGAGCACGGCATCGTGCACCGCGACATCAAGCCGGGAAACGTGATGATCCTGAAGAAGGGCGAGCCCAAGATCATGGACTTCGGCGTGGCCAAGCTCGACTCCTCGAAGCTCACGAGCCAGGGCGACGTGCTCGGCAGCCCCGGGTACATGGCCCCCGAGCAGGCGCTGGAAGCGCGGGTCGATGCGCGCAGCGATCTGTTTTCGCTGGGCACCGTGCTCTACGAGTCGCTCACCGGAAAGCGGGCTTTCGGCAAGGGCACGTTCTCCGAGATCCTGATGCGCCTCGCCTACGAGCACCCGGTCCCCCCGAGCAGGCTGGTCGCCGGCCTGCCCGCCGCGGTGGACGACATCGTCGCCCGCGCGCTGGCCAAGAATCCCGACGAGCGCTACGCGAACGCCGATCAATTCGCGGAGGATCTCGAAGACGCGCTCTTCGAGCGGCCGCTGCGGCATGCCGCCCGCGGCGGCTCGCCCGGATCGGCCCCCGCGAAGACACCCACGGCCAGCGTGGCCGCGATCGAGGTCGCCACCGCCCCCCCGGAGGCGGTGACCGCGGACGCCGCTTCGTCACCGGCCGGGTTGCCCCGAGGTCCCCTGACCCTGCCCGCGGGGAAGCGGGTCAGCCTGGGCTTCCTTTCCGGGCCGAGGGAAGGCGCCGAGCACGTCCTCCGGCACGCCTCGCTCCTCATCGGCCGCGAGGGCGGCAACTCCGGCGCCGCCATAGAGTTGGCGGAGACCCAGGTATCCAGAATGCACGCCATGGTGGAGGCCCGGGGCACGCGCTTCGTCCTGCGCGACCTCGAGAGCAAGAATGGAACGTTCATCGGCAAGGAGCGGGTGAAGGAAGTCGAGATCTCGGACGGGACGGAGTTCCAGATCGGTGGCACCCGGTTCGTGCTCCGGGTGACGGACGCGTAGGGGCGGCGCTCCCCGGGCCATTCCGGGCGTCCGACCCTCGAAATCGGTCCCTCAAGTAGAATAGCGGGTCACATTTCAATGATCCGACCCTACAAAGGCCATTGGCCGCGCCTCGGCGAAGGCGTCTACATCGACCCCTCCGCCCAGGTCATCGGGGACGTCGCCCTCGGCGACCATGCGAGCGTCTGGCCCTGTGCCGTGGTCCGCGGAGACGTCCATTCGATCTCGATCGGCGCCTACACGAACATCCAGGACAACACGGTCGTTCACGTCATGGCGCCGGACTACCCGACCGTGGTCGGCCACCACGTGACCGTGGGCCACTCGGTGAACCTGCACGGCTGCACCATCGGCGACTACGCCCTGATTGGAATCGGCGCGATCGTCCTCAACGGGGCGAAAGTGGGCGCGGAGAGCGTCGTCGCCGCGGGAACCCTCGTCCCCGAAGGCATGGAAATTCCTCCCGGAGTCATGGTCATGGGCAGCCCCGCCAAGATCCGCCGCCCCCTGACCGATCAAGAGAAGGCCGACCTGCGCGGTTACGCGCAGAACTACTTCGAGTACAAGAACACGTACCTCGAAGAACAGAACGCTCAGTAGAGCGTTCCCCGAAATGGCCATGCCGATTTCCCCGACCCTTATCCTTTCCACCCCCCGTCTCGCTTCCAGGAGTCAAAGTTGAAACGCACGCACTACTGCGGTTCGGTCGACGTTTCCCACGTGGGACAGACCGTCACCCTCATGGGCTGGGCGGCCACCAGGCGCGACCTCGGCGGCGTGGTTTTCATCGACCTGAGGGACCGCGAGGGGATCTGCCAGGTGGTGGCTCGGCCTGAAGTCTCGAAGGCCGCGCATGACGCGGCCGACAAGGTCCGCGGCGAGTACGTCCTCGCCGTCACCGGGCGGGTCGACGCCCGCGACCGGGACACGGTCAATCCCAAGATCAAGACCGGCACCATCGAGATCACCGCGACCGAGATCGTCATCCTCTCCGAGGCGAAGACGCCGCCTTTCGCGATCGAGGACGACATCACCACCTCCGAGGACATAAGGCTCAAGTACCGCTACCTCGACATGCGGCGCGGCCCCATCCAGCGCTCGCTCATCCTGCGCCACAAGCTGGCCCTCGCCATCCGCACGTATCTCGACGAGCAGGGCTTCCTCGAGATCGAGACCCCCATCCTCACCGCCTCGACTCCCGAGGGCGCCCGCGATTACCTCGTGCCCTCGCGCGTGCATCACGGTTCGTTCTTCGCCCTGCCCCAGTCGCCCCAGATGTTCAAGCAGCTGTGCATGGTGGGTGGCCTCGACCGCTACTTCCAGATCGCGCGCTGCTTCCGCGACGAGGACCTGCGCGCCGACCGCCAGCCCGAGTTCACCCAGGTCGACATCGAGATGTCCTTCCCCCACGAAGAAGCGATCTTCGAGCTGATCGAGCCGCTCTACCAAAAGGCGCTCGGCCTGATCGGCGTCGAGGTGCCGCGGCCGTTCCCGCGGCTCGCCTACAAGGACGCGATGCTGCGTTTCGGCTCGGACAAGCCCGACCTGCGCTTCGGGATGGAGATTTCCGACATCACCGAAGAGATGCGCACGCTCGGTCTCGAGGGCTTCCCCGCCGCGATCGAAGCGGGGGCGGTGGCCCGCGCCATCGTCCTTCCCGCAGCCCTCGCACCGTCCGGCACGCGCCTTCGCAAGATCAACGAAGAGCTGTGGCTCACCCGCATCGTTCCGGATGCGCGGGCCAGCAAGCGCAATCTCTTCACCCTCAAGTACACCGATGAGGCCATCTCCAATCTCATCAAGAAGGGCGCGTCGGAAGAAGTGGCGAGGAAGATCTTCGCGAAGACCGGTGCTCAGAAGGACGACACCATCCTCGTGGGCGTGGACGCCGAAGGCCCGATTTCCATGGCCATGGGCATCCTCCGCCTCGAGATGGGCAAGGAGCTCAAGCTCATCGACGAGAAGGCGTTCAAGTTCCTCTGGATCGTCGACTTCCCGCTCTTCGAATGGGACGCGGGCGAGAAGCGCTTCTACAGCGTCAACCACCCCTTCACCGCGGTGCTGCCCGAGGACGCCCACCGACTCGACTCCGAACCCGGGAAGGTTCGCGCCAAGGCCTACGACATCGTCCTGAACGGCATGGAAGTGGGCGGGGGCAGCTACCGCATCCACGACTCCGCCACCCAGGCGAAGGTGTTCAAGATCCTCGGCCTCACCGACGAGGAAACCCGCGAACGCTTCGGCTTCTTCATCGATGCCCTCTCCTACGGCACGCCTCCACACGGCGGCATCGCCCTCGGCCTCGATCGTCTGGCCATGCTCCTTTCCGGGGCCGGCTCGCTGCGTGACGTCATCGCCTTCCCGAAGACCGCCTCGGCCACCGACCTCATGTGCAACGCGCCTTCGAAGGTCCGGCCCGATCAGCTGCGCGACCTGGGCATACTCCTGTCACGACAATGATGCGCATTTCGTTGCCGGGTCGCACGGACGAGCTCTTCGGAGTGAAGGACGAAAACCTGCGCTCGCTCGAGGAGATCCTCAAGGTCCGGATCAAGAACGACGGGTCCGACCTCATCATCGAAGGGGCGGAGGCGGGCGAGCGCCAGACCGTCTCCGTGCTGAACCAGCTCACGACCATGATGGCGAACGGGTACGCGCTGGCCGGCGGAGACGTCCGCCTCGCCGCCACCCTCGTTTCCGAGAACGAGAACGCGGATCTGAAGGACTTCCTGCTCAAGGCGGTGGTCCGCAGCGGCAAGAAGACCATCGTTCCCCGCAGCTTCAACCAGCGCCGCTACCTCGAGCAGATCCTCGCGAGCGACATGGTCTTCGGGGTCGGCCCCGCGGGCACGGGCAAGACCTACCTCGCGGTGGCCCAGGCCGTCTCGTATCTCCATACCAAGGCGGTCGCCCGCATCATCCTGGCCCGCCCCGCGGTGGAAGCCGGCGAGAAGCTCGGTTTCCTCCCCGGCGACCTGCAGCAGAAGGTGGATCCGTATCTCCGCCCGCTCTACGACGCCCTGTACGACATGATGGAGTTCGAGAAGGTCGAACGCCTGATCGCGCGGCACGTGATCGAGGTGGCGCCCATCGCCTTCATGCGCGGGCGCACGCTCTCGGACGCCTTCGTCATCATCGACGAGGCGCAGAACACGACCCCCGAGCAGATGAAGATGGTGCTCACCCGCATCGGCTTCGGCTCGAAGGTGGTGGTCACCGGCGACATCACCCAGGTCGACCTGCCCCAGGGCCGGACCTCCGGCCTGGTTGACGCCATCAACGTGCTGAACGGCGTCGAGGGCATCGGCTTCAGCTACTTCGACCAGCGCGACGTGGTCCGCCACAAGCTGGTGCAGAGCGTGATCAAGGCGTACGAGAAGCGTGAAACCACAGGGGCCGCGGCGGGCGGGCCGCCTGCCGGCTCATCGAACGGCGGGGCGGCATGACGCACGAACCTCCGAGTACGGGCGGGCTGTCGGTGCTGATCGTCAACCGGCAGCGCAAGCACAGGATCCGCGTCGAAGAGATCCGGAGCCTCCTCGAGCGCGCGGCCCGGTCGATGAAGGTGAGCGGCGAAGTGGCGCTCGTCTTCGCGGGCGACGCTCTGCTGCAAAAGCTCAACCGCGACTACCGCTTCAAGGACAAGCCCACCGATGTGCTCTCTTTCGAGAGTCAGGGCGAGGACATGGGCCTCGGCGACGTCTTCATCAGCATCGAGACCGCGCGCAGAAACGCGAGGCGCTTCTCCCGAACCCTCGACCGCGAACTGGAGATCCTCGCCCTCCACGGTTTCATCCACGTTCTCGGGTACGATCACGAGACGGACAACGGCGAGATGGAGGCCCTCGAGCGGCGTCTTCGCACGCGCCTGCTGACCCGGCAGGGCGCCTCGACTCGTCCGGCAGGAACCGGCGCGCGCGCGAAAACGGCTTCCCGGAGGATCGCGGCATGACCGTCCTCGGCCTCTTCGGGATCTTCCTCCTGGTCGTGGTCTCGATCACCCTGGCCACCATCGAGGCCGCCTTCTACCTGGTGAAGCGGCGGAACCTCCACAAGATGGCCGACGAGGATTCGCCGGAGATGGAGAAGCTCAGCCACTACTTCGAGGATCCCCCGTCGATCCTGATGCCCATCCACATCGGCACCTACACCGCGCACGTGGCCATGACCGTCCTGCTCACCGTGCTGCTCCTCGACCTGCTCCATCACTGGGCCGTGCTGGTGGCCCTCGTCACCATGTTCGTCTACCTCCTGATCTTCCGGCTGACCCTGCCCTACGCGGTCGCGCGGCGCGCGCCCGAGCGCGTCCTGCTCACTCTCATCCGGCCCTTCCATCGCTACGCCATCCTCCTGCGGCCCATCACCACCCTCCTGCGCCGCCGCGCGACCGGTCTCGACGAAGAGGACCTGAACGGGCACAGCGGCTCGGTCCGCGTCCCCTCGCCTCACACCGAGATTCCCCCGCCGCCCCTCCTCGCCGAGAACGAATCGCGGATCGTCGACTCGCTGGCCCGCTTCTCGAAGACCCAGGCCCGCGAAGTCATGACGCCGCGCCTCGACATCACCGCCCTGCCCACCTCGAGCACGGTGGCGGAGGCGCGGAAGCTCTTCCGCGAGTCGCAGTACTCGAGGCTCGTGGCCTACGCGGAGACCCTCGACGACATCGCGGGTGTGCTTCATGTCCGCGATCTCGTCAGCCACGACGGTCCGGAGACCGACACCATCCAGTCGATGGTGCGCCCCGCCCTCATCGTCCCCGACGGCAAGAAGATCGTCGACCTCCTCCGCGAGATGCAGAGCAAGCGCCTGTCCATCGCGATCCTGGTCGACGAGTACGGGGTCACCGCCGGCCTCGTCTCCATCGAGGACATCCTCGAGGAGCTGGTGGGCGAGATCAAGGACGAGTACGACAACGAGAGCGAGCCCCTGGTGGCCACCGCCGAGGGCGTCATCAGCGCGTCGGCGCGGGTGAACCTGGAGACCCTCAAGGACGCGCTCGATCCCGGGTTCGAGATGCCCGACAACGTGGACACGGTGGGCGGCCTGGCCATGAATCTGTTCGGTCATGTTCCCCGGGCGGGCGAGAAGATCGAGCACGAGGGCTACATCATCGAGATCCTCGAAGCCACCCCCAAGCGCGTCGGGCGCGTGCAGTTCGCGCGGGCGGCGGTCGAGGTCGAACAATGAGCGAAGAGAGTCCCGCCACACCTCCCGGCTTCAAGTCCGGCTTCGTCACCATCGTCGGCCGGCCCTCCGCGGGCAAGTCGACCCTGCTGAACCGGCTGGTGGGAGAAAAGGTCGCGATCACCTCCGACAAGCCGCAGACCACCCGCAACCGTATCCTCGGCTACGTGAACCGGCCGAACGGTCAGATCGCCTTCATCGACACGCCCGGGTTGATCAAGCCCTTCCACGCCATGCACACCCGGATGATGAGCGTCGCGCACTCGGCCATCGGCGAGGCCGACGTGGTGATCTGGATGGTCGACACCACCGAGCGCGACGGGCCCCACAATCGCCCCATCGCCGACCTCCTGCGCCAGTCGAAAAAGCCGATCGTGCTCGCGCTCAACAAGGTCGACAAGGTCGCGAAGGCGCAGCTCCTGCCCCTGATGGCGGGCCTCGGAAACCGGCTCGACTTCAAGGCGGTGGTGCCCATCTCCGCCCGGACCGGGGACGGCGTCGAGGTGCTGCTGAAGGCGGTGCTCGACCAGCTCCACGAGGGCCCGGCTCTGTTTCCCGTCGACGAGTTCACCGACAAGTCGGAACGCTTCCTCGTCTCCGAACTGATCCGCGAAGCCATCATCCACTGCTGCGGTCAGGAAGTCCCTTACGCCACCGCCGTCCTGGTTCGGGCCTGGGAGGATGAGCAGGCGGACGGAGGGAAGATCCGCATCTCCGCCGACATCATGCTCGAGCGCGAAGGCCAGAAGGCCATCGTGATCGGCAAGCAGGGCTCGATGCTGAAGAAGATCGGGACGGAGGCGCGGACCGAGATCGAGGCGTTCCTGAAAGCTCCCGTCTACCTGGAGCTTTTTGTGAAGGTGCGCAAGGGCTGGCGCGAAGACGACCGGGCGGTCCGCGAGGTCATCGAGGGCCGGTAGGCGCGGCCAGGTCGTTCAACTCGCGCACCGCGCGGAACAGCCCGCCGGTGCGGTAGAAGTCCACCGCCACCAGGTTCGGCCAGCGGCCCCGCTCAGCCCGGCATTGCTTCGCGCGGGCGAGGAGCGCCGTGTAATCGTTCACGATCTTCGCGTTACTGGGCTTGGGCGCGGGCGTGGTGTCGACCCAGTTGTTCATCAGGAACAGCGAGCCCTTCGTCCCGCCCCGGTTGGGAGCGCACGAGAGTTCGGACGGGGTCTTGAACTTGTACGGCGTCTCCTGCATCAGCTCGAAGGCGGGGCGGAGCCAGTGGATGCCCGGCCGGCCCGACTCGGTCGTGACCAGCACGCGCTGGCGCGAATCGATCATCTCCCGAAGCGTCGGCCACGGCGGGCCGCTCGGGCCCTTGTAGACGAGCGCTTCGAGGCCGCTCTCCTTGAACGTATCGGCGAGGTCCTGCGTCGCCACGTAGTCCTCGAGCACCAATATCAGGACCTCGTCGGGGTTTTCGATCAGGAAATCGTGGATGCCTCGCAGCGCTTCCACGAGGGGCGTGGCTCCCAGTTCGCAGAAGCCGTGGCAGAGATAGGGCCCGGGCTTCCCCTCCTCCTTGCCGGCGAGACGATCCCGAATCCGCATCGCGGCGTCGAGGCCCTCCTTGCCCACCGCTTCGTCGAGCTTGCCGCGCGAGCCCAGCTCGCGGTCGAGGTCGGTCTTCACCCGCTTCTCCACGGGGATCCCGTAGTGCACATCGAACAGCAGCCCCCGGATCCCGTCCTGCAACTGGACAGGGATGCTCGCTTCCTGTTGCGGGAAGAGCCATTCGGGGATGTCGGCGGCGGACATCGCGTTGTGGGTGGAGGGGAAAACCACCTGGTCGAGCCGGCGCCCGCACAGCTCAGGGGATCCGTTGCAGGCCGAGGTGACACCCCTGGCCACGCGTTCGGCGGGTCTCCCGAAGTACGCGATGCCGGCGACGAAGACAAGGGCCAGCGACACGACCAGGGCGATGCGGAGGGTGGGGCTCGTGGCCTCGACGGCGCGCATCTGCGAGGCGTCCTCAGGGGCCGCGCGCAGCACGAATTCGAAGAGTTCGCGCAGGCCGGCGAAAGCGATAAAGGCGCCGAGCACGATGACCCCGATGGATACGGCCCTCGCGGGCCAGATCATCGCGCCGGCCCCGGCCAGGAGCATGAGCACGCTGCGAGCCAGCCGCCCCGTAGCGCCCCCCGGGGGGTTCAGCCACAGGTCGGAGAGTCCCCGCAGGGTCTGGAGAGGATCGAGCCGGGCGATGAGCGAGCGCCCCGCCGCGGCCATGACCAGGCCGCACCCGCCGAACACGAAGGCCCAGACGCGAAGCGATCCCGTGAACGCGTCCCACAGACCCGCGGCGGCCTGGCGCGCCAAAGGGCTCTGAGGAATCAGACCCGCGACCGCGCGACCCGCGGGGGTCAGGAGCATGAACACCACACCCGCCACCACCAGATCGGAGCCGAGCCGGACCAGGGCCACCCGGCGATCGGGCAGGAACACCACGCCGCCGACGATCAGGAACACCGCGGCGAGCAGGAGCGCGCCGGTGAGCCACAGGGACCGACTCGCGATCTGCCAGACGCGCATGATGAATTGATCGGTGCGCCGCTCACCGATCGAAGTCAGCACGCCGCGCGCGCGGTCCGGAATCTTCGCGGCCAGGGCCGGATTGGCCTTGAGGAGCGCGCTTCTCATGAGCACGCCGACGTCGGGGATCGAGACGATGACGGTCCTTCCGCCCTCGGAGAACAGGCTCGCATGGGCGCTGCGCGCGGCGCCGCGCGCCAGGGCCTGGAAGGCGGACGAGGAGACCGCGTCCTTCGTGGTGGCCAGGATCAACGGGCGGAAGGCGGTGAGGTCGGGTTCCTCCTTGAGCACCGCGTCGGTGACGCGATCGGCGACGAAGGCGGCGACCCGGGGATCCTTCAGGCTCGCCGCGACATGGTCGGCGAAGTTGTCGGGAAACAACACGGCACGCCGACCGGTGCTGAGCAGGGCGGCGAGGGTCAGCGCCAGCACGCCGAGCGTGATCATCAACTCGGGGACTGCCCGCCGCCCCCGACTGGTTCCCACGGAGTCGGCGGGCGTCATGCGACTGGCCCCCGTGCTGCCGTGCGGATCACACCTAAGTGTCTCTCTTTTGCCGCCCGCGTGCGAGCGAAGCCTCGACCCCCTGCTCTTCGTCCTACTTCAGTCTTCCCCGCAGTTCCGCCACTTTCTCCCGCAATCCCTCCGGCGTCACCGTATCCGGCGCCATCGGCTCGCCGACCATCAGCCGCACGCTCGAGTAGAAGCCCCGGCGGAACGGCTTCGTCATGGCCCGGCCGTCGATGCGCGAGAAGAAGGAACCCCACAGATTCTGCAGGGCCATGGGGATCACGGGCACGGGTCGATGCTCGAGGATCTTCATGATGCCGGCCCTGAACGGCTGCAGTTCCCCGTCTCGGGTGATGGCGCCCTCGGGGAAGATACAAAGGAGATCTCCTTCGGCGAGGGTCTTGTCGGCCTCCGCGAAGGCGTTCGCGTAGATCTCGGGATCCTCGGACTTCGAAGCCACGGGGATGGTCTTGGCCAGGCGGAAGATCGCGCCGAGAATGGGGGTCTCGAAGATCCGGTGATCCATGATGAAGCGGATCGGCCGGGGCGAGGCCGCCATCAGGAGCAGGGCGTCCACGAAGCTCACGTGATTGCAGGTGAGGAGCGCCGCGCCGTGCTCGGGAATCTGCTCGTCGCCGCGGATCCGGAAGCGGTACATCAGGTTCGCCATCACCCAGGAGATGAAGCGCAGCAGGAACTCCGGCACGAGGAGGAAGATGTAGAGGGAGACCACCGCGTTCATGATCCCCACCACCAGGAAGATCATGGGAATCGACGCGCCGCCCTTCAGCAGGGCGACGGAGAGCGCCGCCGACGCGATCATGAACAGCGCGCCCAGGATGTTGCTCGCCGCGAAGATCCGGGCACGGTGCGTGGGCGCGCTGCGGGCCTGCACGAGGGCGTACAGAGGCACCGAGAACAGGCCCGCGAAGGCCGAGAGCAGGAAGAGGTCCCCGAGGACCCGGGGAGCGCCGGGGTGGCGGAGAAGTTCGCCCGCGGTCATCGCGACCGACCCGTGAGCAAAGCCGCGCGAGGCGAAGTAGAGATCGACCGCGAAGGCGGTCATGCCGAAAGCGCCGATGGGCACCAGGCCGAGCTCCACGTGGCGTCGCGAGAGCGATTCGCACAGGAGCGAGCCGATCCCGATGCCGATCGAGAAGACCACGAGCAGGAGAGACGCCACCGCTTCGGAGCCGCCCAGCACGTCCTTGGCGAAGTTCGGAAGCTGGGTCAGGAACGAAGCGCCGAAGAACCACAACCACGACACGCCCATGAGGCCGCGGAAGACCACCACGTTCTCCGCCGCGAGCTTGAGGTTGCGATAGGTCTCGCTGAAGGGGTTCCAGCGAACCGCGAGATCGGGAACGAGCGGCGGGGCCTTCTGAATGAAGTGCGACATCCCCCGGCCCATGAGCGCCACCGCGATGCAACCGAAGGCCGCGATCTTCGGGCCCTCGTCGGGCAGGCCGATGAGCACACCGCCCACCAGGTTCCCCACCAGGATGGCCACGAACGTGCCCATCTCCACCATCGCGTTGCCCCCCGTCAACTCGCGCTCGTTCAGGGCCTGGGGAAGGAACGCGTACTTCACCGGGCCGAAGATGGTCGAGTGCAGGCCCATCAGGAACGTGCATCCGAGCAGGACCGGCACGTGCTTCGCGATGAAGCCGTAGGCGGCCAGAGTCATGATCCCCACTTCGAGGGTCTTCACGAAGATCGCGATCGAGCGCTTGTCGTACTTGTCGGCGATCTGACCGCAGGTGGCGGAGAAGAGCAGGAAGGGAAGGATGAAGAGCCCGGCAATGAGATTCACCACCAGGGCCGGGTTCAGTCGGGACTCCGCGGTCGCGTGGAACGTGACCATCACGGTGAAGGCGAACTTGAAGAGGTTGTCGTTGAAAGCGCCCAGGAACTGCGTCCAGAAGAACGGCGCGAACCGGCGCTCGCGCAGGAGCTGAAACTGGGAGCTTCCTTCACCATGGGACGGCACGGCCGCGGACTCGGCGTGGGAATGCATTGCCCGCAGTCTAAAGGGACGCGCGACCGTGTCTAAGATCGGGCATGCCGCCAAAGAAGATCGATCCCGAGACCCGGCTGCGGAAGATCTGCCTCTCCTTCCCGCAGACCAGCGAGCGCCCGAGCCACACCGCTCCGACCTGGTACTTCAAGGACAAGAAATCCTTCGCCATGTTGTGGGGGCACGGGCATCATCAGAATCAGTTCCCCCACTTCTGGTGCGCCGCCGGCCCGGGCGTGCAGGAAGACCTCATCGCTTCCGACCCTGAACAGTTCTTCAGGCCGCCATATGTCGGAGGCCGCGGCTGGGTGGGCGTGCGGCTCGATCGGAAGCCGGACTGGGCGCTCATCGAACGCCTGTGCGCGGAGGCGTACCGGGTGGTCTCAGGCGGCAGGTAGGACATTCCGAGCGCCGTGTTCCCTGCGTGAGGCCCGTGCCCCTGCGGGGCCCGCGGCGACGGTTCGAACTCGGTCTCGATGCTAATCTTGCGAGACGATGCCTTCCGACCCTTCCACCCTCGCCAAACGTGCGTCGATACTGGACCTTGTGGCCAGAGGGGTCGTCCTCGGCGACGGCGCCATGGGGACCATGCTGTACAACCGGGGGGTCTTCGTCAACCGGTGTTTCGATGAGCTGAACCTCTCGTCGCCGGATCTGGTCAAGCAGGTCCATCAGGAGTACGTCGACGCGGGCTCGCAGTTCATCGAGACCAACACCTACGGCGCCAACCGCTTCAAGCTCGGACCCCACGGCCTCGACGCGCAGGTCGGGAAGATCAATCGCGAAGGCGCGCGGATCGCCCGGGCGGCCGCGGGCGAGAAGATCCTCGTAGCCGGCGCCATCGGTCCGCTGGGCAAACCGCTCGAACCTATCGGTCACATCTCGCTCGCCGACGCGGTTTCCGCGTTCGCGGATCAGGCCGCGGCCCTCAAGGAGGGCGGGGTCGATTTCTTCCTGATCGAGACCATGCCCTCGCTCGACATGGCGAAGGCCGCGCTCACCGCGGTGCGCACGGTGGGCGACCTTCCCGTGATCGTGTCGCTCACCTTCACCGACGAAGGCTCGACGGTCATCGGCGAATCTCCGGAGGCGGTGGTCGCGGCCCTCGAAGCCGAAGGCGTTGCGATCATCGGCGCCAACTGCTCGCAGGGTCCCAACAAGATGCTCCACACCGTCGAACGACTGGTGGCGGCCGCGAGCACCGCGAAGATCATGGCCATGCCCAACGCGGGGGCACCCGCCTATGTCGACGGGCGTTATGTCTACCTGTGCACGCCCGAGTACATCGCGACCTACGGCCGGCGCTTCGTGGAGGTCGGGGCGCGCCTGGTCGGAGGCTGCTGCGGGACCACGCCCGCGCACATCAAGGACCTGGCTCGTTCGCTGCGCATGGTCCAGCCGGTGCGAACCGAGGCGCACACCATCACCGTCCTCGATCCCGCGAGGCCCTCGCTGCCCCCGATCCCGCGCGAGGACAAGAGTTCGCTCGCTCACAAGCTGGGCCGCAAGTTCGTAGTGTCGATCGAGCTCGATCCCCCCCGGGGCGTCGACCCGTCTCGCGTGATCGAGAAGGCGCAGGAGTGCAAGGAAGAAGAGGTCGACGCCATCAACGTGGCCGATGGCCCGCGGGCCTCCGCCCGCATGAGCGCGCAGTCGTTGTGCCTGCTCACCCAACAGCAGACCGGGCTCGACACCATCCTCCACTACACCTGCCGCGACCGCAACCTCCTCGGCATTCAATCGGACGTCCTCGGCTGCTACGCCCTCGGCCTGCGCAACATCCTCTGCATCACCGGCGACCCGCCCAAGCTCGGCGACTACCCGGACGCGACCGCGGTGTACGACGTCGACTCCATCGGCCTCATCCGGATCCTGTCTCACCTGAATCGCGGATGCGACCTCGCCGGCAATCCCATCGGACCGCCGCTCGGGATCCACATCGGCTGCGGGGCCGACCCCAGCAAGCCGGACTGGGACAAGGAACTGCGACGCCTCGAGGAGAAGGTGAAGGCGGGCGCCGAGTACATCATGACCCAGCCGGTCTACGACCCGAAGCAGGTCGAAAAGTTCCTCAAGGCCATCCAGTACCTGAACACCCCGGTCCTTATCGGCAGCCTGCCCCTGTACTCGCACAAGAACGCGGAGTTCCTCCACAACGAGGTGCCGGGCATGGTCATCCCCGAAGACATCCGCGAGCGGATGCGCGTCGCGGGCACCGGCGAGAAGGCCCAGGCCGAGGGTGTTTCGATCGCCCAGGAGGCGCTGCGCGCCGGACAGGACCTCGCCCAGGGCGTGTACGTGATGCCGCCTTTCAATCGCGTCGATCTGGCGCTGCGCGTGGTCGAGATCCTCCGCTAGCCTTGGACCCTCGATGATCCTGGCGCTTGCCCTGAGCCTCGCCATTCCCGTCGTCGAAGCGGAGGCCCAGGACCCGCCTCCGTTCAAGCCCAAGGTCCCGCTCACTTTCGCCACGGAAGCGCGGATGGTGAACCTGACCGTCACCGCCCGCGGCGTCGACGGCAAACTGGTGAAGGACCTCGGCAGCGGGGACTTCACCATCTACGAGGACGACACGCCCCAACGGATTCAGTTCTTCGCCCGGGTCTTCGATCCCTCGCGGGCCGGCGACGAGGGACAGGAGGGAGCGCCCGATCCCACCGCGATCGATCTCGGCATGCTGTTCGACACCAGCACCAGCATGGCCGAAGTGCTGAAGCTCTCCCAGAACGCCGCCGCCTCGTTCCTGGAATCGATCCCGCGCGCCCGCGCGCTGACCACCGTGTTCTTCGATTCGGACATCCGGCTCTCGAAGTACAACAGCGAGACGCAGCAGGGGCTCTTCGACCGGCTCCAGAAGGCGAAGAGCACCGGCGACACTCTGCTCCGCGACGCCATCGCGGTCTACCTGTCGCGTATCTCTGACGATCCGGGACGGAAGATCGTCGTTCTCTTCACCGACGGCGAGGATACGAAGAGCCTCATCTCCACCGGCGAACTCAAGGATCTGGTGCGCTCTTCCACGGTGACGATCTATCCCATCGTCTTCGCGGGCAAGTACAGCGACACCACCGCGGCGCTCCAGGCGAAGGCGCTGATGCGGGACCTCGCGGATCTCACCGGGGGCGAGGTCTTCCTGCCCCGGACCTTCAAGGACCTGGCCCCGATCTACGCGGGGCTTCTCGACGAACTCGCCGCTCAGTACGTCATCGGCTACATCCCCGCGGTGGATCCCGCCCCGGGGGAGCATCGGCTGCGCGTCGAAGTGGAGCGCGCCGGGGTGAAGCTCCGGTACCGTCGCGGCTACCGCGTGGCGCCCCCCGAGAAGGAAGAAAAGAAGAAGTAGAAGGGGCCCAGGGCGCCGCAGTCGAGCGCAAACCGATCGGCCGCGCGCGGATTCTGCCCAAGACGCCGGGAATCGTTCGAGGCGATTAAGATTGTGAGCCGTGGCGACCTTCGACGAGTTCCTGAATCTGGACCTGCGCGTGGGGACCGTGCTCAGCGCCGAGCCGCTTCAAGGCGCGATCAAGCCGGCGTATCGCATGGAGATCGACTTCGGGCCGGAGATCGGGGTGAAGCGCTCGTCCGGCCAGTACACCGTGAACTACGAGCCCCAGGCCATGATCGGCCGGCAGATCGTGGCGGTGGTGAACTTCCCCCCCCGGCGCGTGGCCGGATTCATGTCCGAGGTCCTGGTTCTCGCCGCGCCGGATCCCCGGGGCGCCCACGTGCTCCTCGGCGTCGAACGCCCGGTGCCGAACGGAGGCCGGATCTCATGAAGGCCGCGGCACGCGCGCGCCCGAAGGCCGCCCGGGAGACCCGCGTCCTCGACGCCCGCTCGCTCGGGGCCGCGATCGCGTCGATGGCCAAGGCGATCAGGGGCGATCAGAAGGATGCCGCGAGCATCGCCATCGTGGGCATCCAGAGCCGGGGCGTCCCCCTGGCCGCGCGGCTCGCCATCGCCCTGGGATCGAGCACGGGCAAGAAGGTCGATGTGGGCTCGCTCGACATCACGCTCTACCGCGACGATCTCTCCACCGTGGGCACGCGTCCGGTGCTGAAGTCCACGAACATTCCCTTCTCCATCGACGGCCGAACCGTGATCCTGGTCGACGACGTGCTCTTCACCGGCCGGACGATCCGCGCCGCCCTCGACGAGCTGGTGGATTTCGGCCGTCCTTCCCGGATCGCCCTCGCGGTGCTCATCGACCGCGGTCACCGCGAACTTCCCATCCAGGCCGACTACGTCGGCCAGGCGGTGAAGACGCAGCGAAGCGACATGGTGGACGTTCGCCTGGTCGAGATCGACGGCAAGGATGAAGTGGTCCTGGTGAAGCGATGACGGAGTGGACTCAAAAGCACCTGCTCGGCATCGAGCCGCTCTCCGTCGAGGAGATCACCCTCGTCCTCGACACCGCGGTCCAGATGCGCGAGATCATGGAGCGGCCGATCAAGAAGGTGCCGACCCTGCGCGGCCGCACCGTGGTGAATCTGTTCATGGAGGCGTCCACGCGCACGCGCGCGTCGTTCGAGATGGCCGAGCGGATCCTCTCCGCCGACTCCCTCTCCATCCAGGCCGCGGGCTCCAGCGTGGCGAAGGGCGAGAGCCTGCTCGACACGGTCAAGAACCTCGAGGCCATGACCCCGGACGTGATCGTGGTGCGCCACTCCTCGGCCGGGGCCGCGAACTTCCTCGCCCGCTGCAGCAACTCGCGCATCGTGAACGCGGGCGATGGCGCGCATGAGCATCCCACCCAGGCCCTCCTCGACGCTTTCACCCTGCGCCAGTCGAAGGGCCGGATCGCCGGCCTCAAGATCGCCATCGTGGGCGACGTGCTCCACTCCCGCGTCGCCCGGTCCAACATCCACCTGCTCACCAAGATGGGCGCGGACGTCACCTTGTGCGCCCCGCCGACCCTCCTGCCCCAGGAGTTCTCATCGCTCGCCACCTTGAGCTGGCGCATCGACGAAGCCATCGAAGGGGCGGACGTGGTCATGATGCTCCGCCTTCAGCAGGAGCGGATGACCAGCGCCTTCATCTCCACCATGCGGGAGTACCACGCGCAGTACGGCCTCACCCTCGCGAGGCTCAAGCGGGCGAAGAGCGACGTGGTGGTGCTCCATCCCGGTCCCATGAACCGCGGAGTTGAAATCGCGAGCGAGGTGGCGGACTCGAAGGCCTCGCTCATCCTCGACCAGGTCACGAACGGCGTGGCCGTGCGCATGGCCGTGCTCTACCTCCTGCTCGGAGGCGGCCGCGAATAGCGGCCTCACCTGAAGGAAACTCATGCCTCAACCACTTCTGATCCGCGGCGGCCGGGTGATCGATCCCGCCTCGCGCCTCGATGCCCGCGTGGACATCCTGGTCGAAAACGGACGCATCTCTCAGATCGGCGACAGCCTGAAGGCGAAGGGCGCCGAGATCTTCGACGCCACCGGCTGCGTGGTCACCCCCGGCTTCATCGACATCCACACCCACCTGCGCGAGCCCGGCCGCGAGGACAAGGAAACCATCGCCACCGGCTCCCAGGCCGCGGCCGCGGGCGGCTTCACCGCGGTGTGCGCGATGCCCAACACCACGCCGGTGAACGACTCCGCCTCCACCACGCGCTTCATCGTGGAGACGGCCAAGCGCGAGGCCATCGTGCGCGTGTACCCGATCGGCGCCATCACCCGCGGCTCGAAGGGCGAGGAGCTCTCGGAATACGGCGATCTGAAGTCGGCCGGCTGCATCGCGGTCTCGGACGACGGCCGCCCGGTGCAGAACGCGCGGGTGATGCGGCGCGCGCTCGAGTACGCGCGCACCTTCGGCCTGCCCGTCATCGATCACTGCGAGGATCTCGACCTCTCCAAGGGCGGGGCCATGAACGAGGGCGCGGTCTCGGTGGCCATGGGCATCCCGAGCGCGCCCCACGTGTCCGAGACCATCATGGTCGAGCGCGACGTCCTGCTTGCCGAGTTCACGGGCTCGCACGTCCACATCGCGCACATCAGCACCGCGCGCGCGGTGGACGCGGTCCGCCGTGGCAAGGCGCGCGGAGTCCGCGTCACCGCCGAGGCCACCCCCCATCACCTCACCCTGACCGACGAGGCCGTGCGCGCGCACGACTACGACCCGGTGACGAAGATGAACCCCCCGCTTCGCTCGGAGGAAGACCGCCAGGCCGTGATCGCCGGTCTCCTCGACGGCACCATCGACGCCATCGCCACCGATCACGCTCCTCACACCACCGAGGAGAAGATCTGCGAGTTCGACTGCGCGGCCTTCGGCATCGTCGGCCTCGAGACCGCGTTCGCCCTGTGCCATGACCGCCTCGTGAAGTCGGGAGGCCTCGATCTGACCCGCCTCGTCCAGCTGTTGACCGTGGGCCCGGCCCGGGCCCTCGGACTCCCCGGCGGCACCCTCGAGAAGGGCCGGCCCGCGGACATCACCATCTTCGATCCCGCCGAGGTCCGGACGGTGAAACCCGAGTCCTTCCGCGGCAAGAGCCGGAATTCCCCGTTCGTCTCGATGACCCTCACCGGGTGGCCGGTCGCGACGATCGTCGAGGGCGTGATCGTCTTCAAGTCGCGCTGATTTCCTCGACGCCTACGCGGCGCCCACCACATCGATGACCTGGCCGGTCATGCTTCCCTCGACGCACTTCACGTAGGCCTCCGCGACTCGCGCCGCGGGGGCGCCGGGAGAAGGATCCATCTTCATGGCCATGAGGGTCTCGCGCACCCAGCCCGGGGCGACCACATTGATGCGGAGACCTCGAGGGAGATCGAGCGCGGCGGCGCGCCCGAAGCCTTCCAGGCCGCCATTGACCAGGCTGATCGCGGCGCCTCCGGGCATCGGCTGCCGACTGAGGATTCCGCTGGTCAGGGTGAAAGAGCCTCCATCACGAAGCGCTTCGACGCCGAAGCGAACCAGGTTGACCTGACCCATGAGCTTGTTGGTGAGTCCGAGGGCGAAGTCGGCATCGGAGAGATCGAGCAAGGGCCGGAAAGCCGCCTGGCCGGCGGCACTGACCACGGCGTCCAGAGCGCCCACTTTCGCGTAGAGGCGCTGGATCGAGCGCGGGTCCGCCAGATCGACGGCCAAGTCGGAGCGGGAGTGACTGGCGCGGAGCACCTCGTGTCGCTTCTCGAGGGCCTTCGCAACCGCGGCGCCAATCGTGCCGGTTGCGCCGATGACCAGGATCTTCATGATTGTCCTCCTTCGCCCTCCTCAGAGGGCCGCTTCTCCATGCTGGACCACGATCTCCATCTCTGAAACTCTCTCACAAAGCCTGCGTTGCCTCACCAGCGGCCACCAGTCGTAGAGGAGGACCTCGAGCGGCCGCCACATCGCCACCCATCCGATGATGACCAGGCCCTCGCGCAGGATCTGTCGCAGCGTCCCCGACGGCACCCATTTCGTGAGTTCGGCGAGGGTAAGGAACACGGTGAGCACCACCAGGCCCACCACCAGGATCATCTCGCCCTGCCGCACATGTTCGCGAATGCGGCGGCTCAGCCTCTCGACCTCGTACCGGAAGTGGGCGCGAACCGCTTCCACGAAAGTATCGGGGGAAATCTGCCGGGCCGGCTCCGCGATCCAGAACACCATCTTGATGGGAGCCTTGGGTGAAATCTCCTGGATGGCGCCGAGGATGTATTCCACCGCGTCGTCATCGAGGTCGCGCTCGTGAAAAGGCGCGGGATCCCGCCCATCGAACAGCTGATCGGCGTTCCTCAGTTTGATGTCGATGCAGGTCTTGCCCCCTTCATGGCGATAACGCGGCGGCGTGCTCCTGCGCATGGGCCCTCCTTCCTAGGCGTCCTCGACCGGCTCCACGAAGCGACGCGACGAGGCGCGGTAGAGATAGTGAAGGCCCGACCCCACGGTCAGAACGCCGGTGGTCACGAAAACGAGATCGAGAAGGGGCTTGGGAATCGCGGTCAGGTTCGCGGCGAAAGCGAGGGCCACGCAGATCATCTGGGCCGCGGTGCTCGCCTTCCCGAGCCCGGTCGGCGAAAAGCCCTTCCGGTTCGAAACGAAGGCGATGGCGAGGGCGCTCACCACGATGATGGCGTCGCGGGAGAGAACCATGACGGTCAGCCACTTCGGGATGTGGACGGGCACCGTGTCGGCGAAGGAGAGGGCCACGAAGGCGGAACCGAGCAGCATCTTGTCCGCAAGGGGATCGAGGATGGCCCCGAGCGCGGTGCGCTGCTTGTAGTACCGGGCGATCAGGCCGTCGAACGCGTCGGTGACTCCGCCGAGGAAGAAGACCGCGATCGCGGCCCGAAGGTGGCCGTCGAGGGTCAGGGCCACGAACACCGGCGCGCAGATCATCCTGAGGATGGTGAGCTGATTCGGGAAACCGAGGATGGGCTCAGACATGGCGGATCATGATGGACGAGGCCCGCTGCCGCGGAGAGATTCGAGCGGCGTGCCCCCTTCGTGCGGAAGGCCCTTCACCGTGGTGAACACGACCGAGAGGCCGAGATCCTTCAAGGCCTCCACCGTGCCGCCCGTGACCGGGCCGTCGGCCGCGGACGCGATGCCCACCGCGCAGTTGCGCCCGGCGCGCTTGGCCCGGTAGAGACCGCGGTCGGCCAGCCGCACCACGTCCTCGGGATGAGGCTCGGCGCCGGTGACGGAGTAGGGGAAAGCCGCCCACCCGATGGAGGTGGTGATGCGGACGCCGCCTGTGGGACCGATCGGATACGGCTCGTGCGAGATCGCGGACAGGATCCGGGACGCCATCTCGGGAGCCTCGCTTCGCTGGCAATCGAGGGAGACGACCAGGAACTCCTCGCCGCCCCAGCGGATCAGCCGGTCGGTCCGCCGCAAGAGCCCCTGCAGCCGGCGCGCAGTCTCCTGAAGAACCGCGTCCCCGCCCGCGTGGCCGAACAGGTCGTTCACGGTCTTGAAGCGATCGAGGTCGAGCAGGAAGAACAAGGCGTCCCGATTGGGATCGCCGCCGCTGCGCCTCTCGTCGAAGCGCCGCTTCAGGAGGCGCAGCTCGTCTTCGACCACCTCCGAGAAGTATCGCCGGTTCCGCAGACCAGTCAGCATGTCGGTGAGCGAGAGCTCCTGAAGCCTCAGGTTCGCGACCTCCAGGTCCGCGCGGCCGGCCTTCACCGCGGCGGCGAGGGCGAGGCGCTCGAGCTCGATGGCTCGCACCCTCCACTGGTAGAGCCCATAGGCCCCGCCCATGGCCGCGAGAACCGCGGCCACTCGAAACGGCCAGGCCTCCCACAAGCGGGCGTCCGCCTCGACCTCGAGCGATACCGGGCTCGACTTGCGGCCGTACCGATCCTCGGCCTCCACCTCCAGCCGGTAATCGCCGGGGGGAACATTGGAGAGGGGAATGTGGGGATCCGAGGACCAGGGCGACCATTCGTCGGTCTCGCCGAGAAGACGGTACCGATAGCGGGCCTTGCGCGAGGCCACGGGGTCGGAGAGCTGCGCATGCAGATCGATGGAATTGGGCCGCGGGCCAAGGAGCAGGGTCTCCTTGTCCTGGTCGAGCCGCAGGCGGCTCGGGGGCGGGGGCGCGGTGGGCGGATCGAACCGGCCGATGCCGTTCAGGAGCGTGAACCAGAGCTGCCCTGCCCGGCCTTCGCGAAGTGAGAGATACCGGAAATCGGAGTCCTCCAGATCGGCGGAGGTGAGGATGGTCTGCTCGACCGCGCCCGAAGGGAGGCGGATCTGCGAGAGCCGATCTCCTCCGTGCGCGGCCAGGTAGCGGTCGCCCATCTTCAGCAGCGAAAAAACGGACAGCCAGGAAATCCCCTCCGGCCCCTTCGAGAGGAGAACCTTCCCGTTCGAGCCCGGGACGGAGAGGAAGGCGGAAACGCCATTCTCGAAGGTGACCACCACGCCGCGATCGGGCGAGGGGCCCACGAACTCCACTTGCCGGCCGGGAGGAAGAGTGACCGGCGCCACCCGCTGGGTCGCGGTGTCGATCACGTCGAGCGTGCCCTGGCGGGTGGCCACCCAGAGAAACCCCTGGGTATCCATGGCCGCCACCCACGGATTGCCGCTCGGAAAGGGAACGCCCTGCGCTTCCTGCCCGCCCCTTTCGAGCCGGTAGACCCCGAGCTGCGAGACCGCCCAGAGCGCTCCGCCGCGATCCCGGTGGACGGCGGTGACGAAACGGTCGCGCAGCATCTCGAAACGCGGGTCGTGCTGGACCCGCACGTTGTCCGTCGCGCGGGAGGCTCTCGACACGAAGCCGACGCCGCCGTCCATGGCGAAGAGCAGGCCTCCGCCCGGATCCTCCTCGATGCCGTAGATGGTGAGCGCATCGAAACCCTCGACCCGCGCCTCTCCCGACGAGATGGGGTTCCCCGCGTCATCGGTGCGGAAGTGGAGGATGCGACGCTCGTTGGAGACCCAGTGCACGCCGTTCTTGTCCACGTCGATGGATCTGAAGCTCTCCTTGTCCGACCGGAGGAAACGCACGCCCCGGCCCATCAGGAGCAGGTTGAGGCCAGTCTCGATGGTGCCCATCCACAACTGGCCTTCCCGGTCGTTCATAAGGGTGACCACGGCGGCGCGCGCGCGGTCGTTGCGCGACTTCACGGGAACGAGGAGGCGCCCTTCCATGGTCATCACCCCGGTGTTCGTGCCCACGAACACCTGGCCCGCGGGGGTGAGCGCCAGCGACCGATGCCCCGTCCCGGTGTCCTGCGGAAACGGGGTCGTCTCCACCACCGCCCCCGCGGCCACGGAGAGGACGGACAGGCCGCGGGCCGACGTGAAATAGACCTTGCCCCCCGAGGTCGCCACGTGGTCGATGCCCACGAGAACGTCCGGTGCGGGATGGAACTGCGCGGACTTCTGAAACCGGGTGCCGACCGGTGCCAGACGGAGCAGACCGTGATTCCGGGTGGCGAGCCACAGGGCGCCGCCCTCGTCGATCGCCAGGTCCGTGGCCTCGAAGGCCATGGCCCCATCGATTCCCACCACGCCCCACTGGCCGCCGAAACAGCGAAGCACCATGCGATCGCCGGCCAGGGCCCACAGGGTCCCGTCGCGACCCAGGACGAAGCGCTTCACCGGAAGCTTGGCGGCGGCGGGGGGAAGCGGCACCGGCTCGAACCGGCCCCCGACCAGCCGGGAAATGCCGCCCGCGGTCCCGGCCACGATGGCGCCCGAGGGCTCCTCGGCGATCGCGAAGACCGCGGAACGGGAGAGGCCCTCTTCGGGACCGAAGGCCACGATGGCGGGGCCGCCGAGTTCCGCGAGTCCGGCGGTGGTGCCCGCCCACAGCGCGCCATACCTGTCCTGATAGAGGCTCAGGACCTGGACCGCGGGCAGGCCTTCGCGCAGGGAGAAGTTCGCGTCCGGGACCACGAATTCCAGTTTCGCGGCCAGGAGCAGGGCGGTCGCGAGGCTGGTGAACATGGCGCATGGCAAGTTTAAGCCCCTCGGAAATTCAGGACCGCGGGCGGCCTGCAGGGACTCACGGCGGTCGTCGATAATGGATGTCGATGAACGCCGATACGCCAAAGGTCGTCGCTCCGCCGCGCCCCGAGGATCGCCGTCCCATGGTGGGCTGGTTCGATCCCGCACCCCTGCTCGTCACCGGCTTCGACGTCCTCGTCTCGACCCTGTTCGGCCGTCACTCGGACTACCGCCTCCTCGAAGCCCTCGCGGCTGGAGGCGGGGACGAGATCCACGACTACACGAAGCTCAAAGACGCTCCGCGCGAGGAGTTGTGGCTCGACTACATCGCCGACACCGGCGACGGCTGGAACTCCACCTACGCGGTGGCCTACTGGTGCTCGCGCCCGGCGCTTTCCGTGGCGACCTCCTACGGGGCGACCTCCAAGACGCGCACCGGGGACATTCTCGTCTTCGGCGGCGACGAGGTGTACCCGGCGGCATCGCGCCTCGACTACCACCACCGCCTGGTGAAGCCCTTCGAGACCGCGCGGAACTACTCCCCCGAACCCGAGCCGCATGTCTTCGCCATTCCGGGCAATCACGACTGGTACGACTCGCTCGTCTCCTTCTCGCGCCTCTTCTGCAGCGGCCGCTGGTTCCAGGGCTGGCGCACCCGCCAGAAGCGGAGCTACTTCGCGCTCCGGCTGCCCCAGCGGATCTGGCTGATCGGCGCGGACGTCCAGCTCGGCTCGGACATCGACGCCCTGCAGATCCAGTACTTCAAGAAGGTCGCCGCGCAGATGGAGGCAGGCGACCGGATCGTCATCTGCACGGCCGAGCCGCACTGGGTCTACGCGACCGCGTACGAGGATCTCGACCCCGAGTACAACGAGAACAACCTGCACTACTTCGAGAAGGTGCTGCAGCGGAACGGAGCTTCGATCGTCGCCTACATCGCGGGCGACCTTCATCACTACCGCCGTCACGCGAACCCTGCGGGCGTTCAGAAGATCACCGCGGGCGGGGGCGGAGCCTTTCTGCATCCGACCCACGCGCCCGACGCCTCGAAGCTCGATGGCGGCTTCGCTCTGCGCAGCGCCTATCCCGCGGAGCCGGTCTCGCGGCGACTCGCCTGGCGGAACCTCCTCTTCCCGCTCATCAATCCGAAATTCGGCCTGGCCATGGGGACGCTGTATGGGCTGCTCGGCTATTTCTGGAATCAGGGTCAGGGGATGCTCCTCGGCCCCCTGCTGCTCGTCCTCGGCTTCGTCCTGTTCACCGACACGCACTCGGTCTGGTACAAGCGCCTCGCCGGAACCGCGCACGGCCTGGCGCACACCGCGGCCTGCTGGGCGCTGCTGACTTCCATTCGAAGACTGACCCTGGCGCTCGGAATCACGCACCCGATCGCCGCCGAGGCCTTCAGCGGCGCGCTGATGTTCGCGGAGGGAGCGATCGTGGGTTCGTTCCTGATGGGCGTCTACCTGCTCATCTCGCTCAACGTCTTCGGCCGACATTCGAACGAAGCGTTTTCAGCCCTGCGCATCGAGGACTACAAGAACTTCCTCCGCCTCCACATCGCGAAGGACGGCACGCTCACGATCTTCCCCATCGGCATCGAACGCGTCCCGCGGCGATGGAAGGCCACGGGCTCCACGTCACCGTATGACCCGCAGCTCGAGCCCGACGATCCCGCCTCGACACCGCCGCACCTGATCGAGCCGCCAGTGGTGGTTAGTCGACCCGACGCCGGCGCCTGACGTCCACCAGGCCCACCTCGCATCCGCACCGCCTAAGATGGCGCCGTGACTTCCAGATCAGGATCAGGACAGACCGCGCTCGTGACCGGGGCGTCTTTGGGAATCGGAGTCGACCTTGCCGAGTGTTACGCGCGGGACGGATACGACCTCATTCTCACCGCTCGCTCCGAGGACGCGCTCAAGTCCGTGGCGGCTCGCCTTTCGAGCGCCTTCGCGGTCAAGGCGACGCCGATCGCCAACGACCTCGGCGCCATCGGCGGGGGAAAGAAGCTCGCCGACGAAATCGCGAAGCGAGGACTCACCGTCGATGTGCTCGTGAACAACGCGGGTTTTGGCCACGCAGGAGCGCTCACCACGGCCCCCCTCGCGACCTCGCTCGGGATGATCGATCTCAACGTGCGCGCCCTGGTCGAACTGACCCACATCTACTGGGACGACATGTTGAAGCGAGGACGCGGGGGCGTGCTCAACGTCGCCTCCACCGCGGCGTTCCAGCCCGGGCCGCTGATGGCCATCTACTACGCGTCCAAGGCCTTCGTGCTGTCGTTCTCCGAGGCGCTGTGGGAGGAGGCACGCGGCACCGGAGTGCTCGTTTCCTGCTTGTGCCCCGGCCCAACCGCGAGCGGCTTCCGCGAGCGCGCGGGGACAGGCCGGACGAAGCTCGCCACCGCCGCGGCGGTCATGCCGTCGATGCCGGTCGCCGAAGAGGGCTATCGGGGCTGGCGGCGCAACAAGCGCGTCGTGATCACCGGCGCGCGCAACCGCGTGGGCGCGGAACTCGCCCAGATCCTTCCGCGTTCCGTCATCCTGCGACTGGTGCGCAACATCCAGAGTCCGCGGACGGACTGATCCCCGTCGCGGCCCTGGTGACCGGCTGGGGAGAGCCCCCGACCGTCATTAACGAGCCGCTCACGTCTGGACAGTGACGCTTGAGACACCCCAGGTTGGTAGTGGTGAGAGGGGGTTGCTTCGTCGGTTGGCAGACGGACTGGCCTCCTCGCAATGACGTGAGGGGGATACTGACGGACAGCACGAGCCTGGTTGTGGGGTAACGCGACGTTCGGAGATCACCGGGCGGGGCTCACGGTGCGGGGTTCGCGGTGCGGGGTTCGCCGTGCGGGGTTCGCCGTGCGGGGTTCGCCGTGCGGGGTTCGCCGTGCCGACGGTCCCAGCTACCAATCCCGTGCTGTCCGTCCCGTACCCCCCTCACGTCATTGCGAGGAGGCCAGTCCGTCCGCCAACCGACGAAGCAACCCCCTCCCTCCACTACCAACCCGGAGGCGATGGTGGATCCGGCAGGAAGATGGCCCGGAAGTCGTTGACGTTGGTGCGGGTCGGCCCGGTGTGGACCAGCATCCCGAGCGACGAGAAGAAAGTGTAGGCGTCGTTGCGGTTCAGATGGTCGGCGGGGTCGAGGCCGAGGGCCTCGGCGCGTTCGCGAACACCCGGGCCGAACCACGCGCCCGCGTTGTCTTCGCTGCCGTCGATGCCGTCGGTATCGCAGGCGAGCGCCCAGGCGGGCACGTCCAGGGTGGCCGCGAGGGCGAGGAGGAATTCGGCGGACCGCCCGCCTCGCCCCTCTCCGCGCACCGTGACCGTGGTCTCCCCTCCGGAGAGAATCACGCAGGGGCGCGGGGCGGGTTCGTCATGGTGGAATATCTGTCGGGCGATCGCGGCGTGAACGTAGGCCACGTCGCGCGATTCGCCCTGGATCGAATCCCCCAGGATGAGCGGGGCCACGCCGTGCCGACGGGCGAAGGCGGCCGCCGCCTGCAACGCGTGCTGGGCGGTGGCGATCACGTGGGTTTCGCAGCGGCTGAGCCGCGGGTCTCCGGGCTTGGGGGTTTCGCTCCCTGTCGAGTCGAGGTGAGTCCGCACCTTCGGTGGAACCTCGATGCCGTATTTGTGGAGGATTGAGAGCGCCTGTTCCCGGGTGGTGGGATCGGCCACGGTGGGGCCCGACGCGATGACGGACAACTCGTCCCCGGGAACATCGGAGATCGCGAGCGTGACCACCGGGGCCGGCGCGCAGGCCAGGGCCAGGCGGCCTCCCTTGATGGCGGAGAGATGCTTGCGGACACAATTCATTTCGCCGATGTTGGCCCCGCTCTTCAACAGGGCCCGGCCGATCCCCTGCTTGTCTTCAAGGGTGAGACCGGGCGCCGGCAACGCAAGCAGCGCCGACCCGCCGCCGGAGATCAGGCAAAGCACCAGATCGTCGGCGGTGAGATTCCGGACGAGCTCGAGTATCTCCTCGGCGGCTTGCTCTCCTGCGGCATCGGGGACCGGGTGGGCGGCTTCGACCACGCGAATCCTCCCGGTCTTCTGGCCGTGACCGTAACGCGTCACCACCAGGCCGGAGAGAGGCCCCTCCCACCGCTCCTCCACCACCGCCGCCATGGCCGCCGCGGCCTTACCGGCGCCTATGACCACGGTGCGGCCCTGCGGTGGAACCGGGAGAAACGCGGGCAGGCATGCGGCAGGGCTGACCGCGGCGAGCGCCGCGTCGAAGAGCCCGCGGAGGAACGTCTCCGGCCGGGCTGTCGTCACCTGGCCCTCGGGAACGGGATCGGCGGGGGGGATCTGTGATCTGATCCCGCAAGCGGCCACCGATAGACGACGTCTCTATTCGCCGGGATCAAGGACACCACCTGGAGACTCTGGAGACTGCGGGGCTACACCGAGGTTAGGCAACCGTGACCGAAGTCTTCCATCAAGTCTACCGTCCGGTCTTCGACAGCGTCCTTCTGTCCGCGCTCGTCGCATCGCTCCCGCCGCTCCTGCTCGCCGTGCTTTTGGCCGTCCTTCGGGTGGCGCCCTGGCGCGCCGCGGTGGCGGCGGCCGCGGCCGCCTTCGGGCTCGCGTGGCTCGTGTGGGGCATGCCGCTGTCGCTCACCATCGCCGCGGCCACCCACGGCATGGCCTTCGGCCTGTGGCCCATCTCCTGGATCGTGGTCAGCACCGTGTTCTTCTACAACCTCACGGTGGAGAGCGGCGACTTCGACGTCATCCGAAGGTCGCTCGCGCGGCTCACCGGCGACCGGCGCATCCAGCTCGTGCTGGTGGCCTTCTGCTTCGGGGCGCTCATCGAGGGCATCGCGGGATTCGGCGCGCCGGTGGCGATCTCCGCGGCCATGCTCGCGGGCCTCGGGTTCGAGCCCATCATGGCCGCGTCGCTCGCCCTCATCGCCAACACCGCGCCGGTCGCCTTCGGATCGCTGGGCATTCCCCTGACCACGCTGGGCGGCCTGCTCGCGCCGATGCTCGGTCACGACACCCAGACCACCACGCGCGCGCTGTCGGCCATGGCCGGCCGTCAGCTCCCGATCTTCTCTCTGGCCATTCCCGCGTACCTCGTGGTCCTCTACGCGGGGTGGAGGCGGATGATCGAAGTCTGGCCGGCGGTCCTGACCGCGGGCGTCACCTTCGCCATCGGCCAGTTCACCGTCTCCAACTTCGTCGGGCCGGAGCTCACGGACGTCCTGGCCGCGCTCACCTCCCTGGCCTCGGTCGCGTTGCTCCTGCGCGTCTGGAGGCCGGCGGAGGAATTCACCGAAGGCGCGCGACCGGCGGTCACCCCGGACGCGCCACGCGACCCCGCAAGCCGGGTCTTCCGTGCGTACGCGACGTACGGCGTCCTGATCCTCACCGTGCTGGTCGGCCAGGTGGGGAACCTCCCG
This sequence comes from Vicinamibacteria bacterium, assembly GCA_044229175.1. Classification (GTDB taxonomy): domain Bacteria; phylum Acidobacteriota; class Vicinamibacteria; order Fen-336; family JAGNNV01; genus JAGNNV01. Next base: position 33,160 of record JBGATM010000006.1, read on the forward strand.
GGCATGTCGAGCGTGAGACCGCCGGCCAATGTCACGGCGCTTCTGAAGTGCGGGCAGGGCGGCAACAAGCTGTGCCCGGACCCCTGGCTGGGAACCAGTGCCGCGGTCGACCCGCAGTCGTTCCGTTTCCCGGTGTGGGAATTCGCTTGGCCGGGCGCCTACCGCATGCAGGACGGCAAGCCCGCGCCGCTGGTCCAGCGCGAGGCCCCGGTGGTGGCCGCCTCGACCCCGTACCCGCTGACCTACCGGCTCGATTTCCTCGCGACCGCCGGCACCCTCGTGTTCCTGGCCGTCTTGATCGCGTTCGTGCCGATGCTGGCTTTCGGGGTCGCCCCGCGAGCGCTTCCGACCACGCTCGTGAAGACATTGCGGCAACTTCGGCTGCCGGTGATCACCATCGCCTTCATCCTGTCGATCGCGACCGTCATGAACTACTCGGGAATGACCTCGTCGATGGCTCTGGCCCTCGCGAGCACGGGCGTGCTCTTTCCCTTCTTCTCGGCCTGGCTCGGCATGATCGGCGTCTTCCTGACCGGCAGCGACACCTCGTCGAACACCTTGTTCGGTCCGCTGCAGGCGACGACCGCGAAGCTGTCGGGGCTCGATCCGGTGCTGATGGGGGCCACCAACTCCTCGGCGGGCGTGATGGGCAAGATGATCAGCCCCCAGAACCTGTCGGTCGGTGCGGCGGGCGTGGGGGCGGTGGGCCGCGAAGGGGAGATCTTCGCGAAGGTGATCGTGCACAGTCTCATCCTGACCACCCTGATGGGCATCGTGGCCATGCTCCAGGCGTACGTCGTGCCCTGGATGGTTCCGAAGCTCTAGAGCACTGGCCACCCCTGCCTCGCTGGCGAGAATGATCGTTGGGAAGTGGACCCCGGCTTTCGCCGGGGTGACGGCCCCTGCTAAACGCCGGAGGCCGTCACTTGACGTCGTACTCGGGCTTGGCGACTCCCATGAGGTACTTGTCGAACCAGCCGACGATGTGACGGAGGCGCTCGATGCGGTGGGAGATCTTTCCGGAACGCGACAGTTCATGGGTCTCGCCCGGGAAGCGAACCATCACGGTGTCGATCTTCATGTACTTGAGCGCGCGGAACATCTGCTCGCCACCGTCCGAGGGCGGCGTGCGCAGGTCGTCTTCGCCCTCGATCAGCATCAGCGGGGTCTTCACGTTGCCCACGAAGGTGATGGCCGAGCGGGCCGCGAAGTCCTTCGGATCCTGCCAGGGCGCGGCCTTGAACCAGGTGGGCTGGAAAAGCACGAAGTCCGCGGTGTACCAGAAGCCCGACCAGTCCGCGATGGAACGCTGCGAGGCCGCGGCCTTGAAGCGCTGGTCGTGGGTGACGATCCAGTTGGTCAGGACGCCGCCCCCGCTGCCGCCGGTGACCGCGAGCTTCGTAGGATCCGCCCAGCCCTTCTTCACCATCTCGTCGACACCGATGAGCAGGTCAGTCGCATCGTCGCCCGGATAGTGGTGCTGGATGATGTTCGCGAAGTCCTGCCCGTAGGTAGTCGAGCCGCGCGGGTTCGGATAGAGGACGAGATAGCCCTTGGCGGCCATCCACTGCATCTCGTGGTCGAAGGTGTGGCCGTAGGCCGCGTGCGGACCGCCGTGGATGTTGAGGATCAGCGGATACTTCTTCGTGGGATCGAAGTGCGGCGGCTTCTGGACCAGGGTGTGGATCTTCTTCCCGTCGAAGCTCGTGTACCAGACGTCCTCCGCGGGGGTCAGATCGAGCTGGTTGAACAGCGCGTCGTTGAAGGAGGTGAGGCGCGTGGCCCTGCCCGTCGCGGCGTCCACGGTGTTGAGGTCGCCGAGCACCACGGTGCTGGAGATCAGCGCCACGAGGGTCTTCGCGTCGCCGGACGCTCCGTACTGCATGATGTCCTGATCGCCGGTGGTGAGGGCGGCGACCGCGCCGGTGCGCGAATCGATCCGCTTGAGATTCGCCCGGCCCTGCTCGCCCACCCTGATGATGATGGAGTTCCCGTCCGCGCTCCAGATGAGGCCGCCGTTCGACCCGCCGCGCGGAGGCGCCTGGTCGCCGCCCACGCCGCCGCCGATCTCGAAGTCATAAGCCGCGGTCAGGTTCTTCGGCGCGCCGATGGCGCCGGCGGTCACCTCGCACATCAACAGGTCCGACTGGTCGTAGGAACGCGTCGGCTTCATGTTCTTCGTCCCCGTGAAGGCCAGGCGCCTGCCGTCGGGCGAGAAGTCGAAATCCCCCATGCCGCCTTCGAAATCGAACGCGAGCTTCGACTCGCCGCCCGCCAGGGGCACCGACCAGATCTGGCTGTGCGAGTCCTCGTAGTAGGGCTCCTTCACATGGAGAGAGCGGTAGTAGAGGGTGGAGCCATCTTTCGAAAAGAGCGGCGCGCCCGCGCCGAAGGCGTCGTCGGTCACTCGTCGCGGTTCCGTCGACGAACCATCGGACAGGGTTACCGCGTAGATCTGGGGCTTGCGCGTGGGATCGTTGTAGCCGCCGCCGTTCGAGCGGTAAACCGCGCGGGTGATCACCTTGACGTCCGACTCCTTCGCCGGCTCCTTCGGAGGATTCTTCGCGAGCTTGATGTCCTCGTCGGTGGTGGTGCTGGTGAAGATGATGGTCTTGCCATCGGGTGAGAAGGTCGCGGCGCCCGCGCCCTTGGGGAGATCGGTGATCGCCTTCGGCTCGCCCCCCGACATGGGGATCAGGAAGAGCTGCGCCGGCTGGCGCTTGCCGTCCTTCTCGGCCACGCGCACGAATGCGAGCAGCGACCCATCGGGCGAAAACCGGGGAGACTGGTCGCGCGGCCCCGCGGTGAAGCGCCGGGGCGGCGTCTTGCCATCGGTGGCGGCGATCCAGATCGAGGTCTCGTACTCGTCCTTCTTCTCATTCGCGTCCACCCGGACGAAGGCGACGGTCTTGCCGTCGGGCGACACCTGCGGGTCGGCGCTCCAGACGAACTTCGCGATATCGGTCTCGGCAATGAGCCTCTTCGCGGTCGCCGCGGGCTGCGCCCCGGCCAGCGAGCCCAGCGAGAGGACGAGGAAAAGGGGAAGGATCTGCTTGTTCATGGGGCTCCTGAGCCAAATAAAGTCGGTGGGCGAGCTTAGCCCGGGTCGGAACGCTCCGTGATGGCGGGCACGCGGCCCGACCGTGGCTTGGGATATCGTCAGCGGTCTTCGATGGATCTCAGACGCTCCCGAATCACGGTCACCGGAGGCTCCGGTTTTCTAGGCACCCACGTCGTCCAGGAGTTGCGCTCCCGCGGCTGCACGGAGATCTTCGTTCCCCGCAAAGCCGATTTCGACCTCGTCCGCCGCGAGGGCTGCGAGAAACTGTTCAAGGAAGCCCGACCCGAAATCATGATCCACCTCGCGGCCAAGGTGGGGGGCATCGGGGCCAACCGCGAGAATCCCGGCACCTTCTTCTACGAGAATCTGATGATGGGCGCGCAACTCCTCGAGGAGGCGCGCATCCACGGGATCGCCAAGTTCGTCACCATCGGCACGGTGTGCGCCTACCCCAAGTTCACCCGGGTGCCCTTCCGCGAAGACGACCTGTGGGAAGGGTATCCGGAGGAGACGAACGCGCCGTACGGCATCGCCAAGAAGGCGCTCCTGGTCCAGGGACAGGCCTATCGCCAGCAGTTCGGCATGAACGCGATCTACGTCCTGCCCGTGAACCTGTATGGGCCCGGCGACCACTTCGACCCCGCCATCTCCCACGTCATTCCCGCCCTCATCAAGAAGTTCGAGGACGCGATCGAAACCTCCGCGCCTTTCGTCGAGGTCTGGGGGACGGGAACGGCATCGCGCGAGTTCCTCTTCGTGGAGGACGCGGCCCGGGGCATCGCGGACGCCACCGAGAAATACGATGGCGCGGAGCCCGTGAACCTCGGCGCGGGTTTCGAGATCTCCATGCGCGATCTCGCCGAACTCCTGCAGAAGCTCTCCGGCTTCAAAGGCGAACTTCGGTTCGACCCCACCAAGCCCGACGGCCAGCCGCGCCGGTGCCTGGACACCTCGCGCGCCGAGGCGATGTTCGGCTTCAAGGCGCGGGTCTCCTTCGAAGAAGGCCTCAAGAGGACAATCGAGTGGTATCGGAACAACAAGAACTCAGCCCGCTAGCGAAGCGCGCAAGGGACGAGGTTCGAGAGTTCTACGAATCCCACCACGCCGAGCTGGCCCGGTCGCGGAAGAAGCGGTCCTACTACTACGACTACCTCTCGCGCGTCCTGAAGGCCCGCATCGCCCCCGGCCAGCGCGTCCTCGAGATCGGCTGCGGTTCGGGCGACCTTCTCGCCGCCTGCTCCCCCTCCTTCGGAGTGGGCATCGACCTGTCCGGCAAGGCGGTGGCGGAGGCGCGGGCCCGCCATCCCGAGCTCCACTTCTTCGAGGGCGATGCGGGCGAAGTCGCGACCCTCACCCAGGCCCGCGGTCCCTTCGACGTGATCCTGATCGTGAACGTCCTCACCTTCGTGGGCGATGTGCGGCGGCTCTTTGACGCCCTTCATCTCGTCTCCCATTCGAAGACCCGGGTGGTCGTCTACAGCTACTCGCGGCTCTGGCAGCCGATCCTGCGTCTCGCCGAGTTCCTCGGCCTCAAGGCCGCCCAGCCCGCCGACGCCTGGATCCCCCAGGAGGAAGTCCGCACCATGCTGCATCTGGCGGACTGGGACATCGTCCGCGAAGACCGGCAGATCGTCCTCCCCGTGTACGTCCCCCTCCTCTCCGAATTGCTGAACCGGTGGATCGGCCATCTGCCCGGGTTCGATTCGTTCTCGCTGATGTTCGGAATGATCGCCCGGCCCCGGCTCATCCGGCATGCCGGCTCCATGAAGTCGGAGCCGTCGGTCAGCGTGGTCATCCCCTGTCGCAACGAGGAAGGCCACATCGCGCCGATGGTGGCCCGGCTCCCCCGGCTTCCCCCGAACAGCGAGTACATCTTCGTGGAGGGCGGATCGAAGGACGGCACCGAGGCGGCGATAAGGGAGGCCATCGAGAAGAACCCGGACAAACCGCTGCGCTTCCTCAAGCAGACCGGCAAGGGAAAGGGAGATGCGGTAAGGCTCGGCTTCGGGGCCGCGCGGGGCGAGGTCCTCGCCATCCTCGACTCCGACATGGGCGTCGCCCCCGAGGATCTCCCGTCGTTCGTCAAGGCACTCGCGAGCGGCCATGCGGAATTCGTCAACGGCTCGCGCCTCGTCTATCCCATGGCGGGAAAGGCCATGCGCTTCCTCAATCTCCTCGCCAACAAGTTCTTCGCGGCGCTGTTCAGCTGGATCCTGGGGCAGAGCTGCCGGGACACCCTGTGCGGCACCAAGGTTCTCTATCGTTCCGACTATGAGCGCATCGCCGCGAACCGGTCGTACTTCGGCGACTTCGATCCTTTCGGCGACTTCGACCTGCTCTTCGGCGCCTCACGCCTGAACCTGCACATCGTCGACCTGGCCGTGCGCTATCACGAGCGCGAGTACGGGGAGACCAACATCAACCGCTTCTCGCATGGGCTGCTGCTGCTGCGGATGAGCGCCTTCGCCTCGCGGAAGCTGAAGTTCCTGTAGCGGTTCAGCTGCCCACCACGCGATTTCGGCCGGCTTTCTTGGCGCGGTAGAGGCGGCCGTCGGCCAGTTCCATCAGCACCTCCGCGGTGGTGACGGCCTCGGGGCCGGTGGTGGCCACGCCAATGCTCACGGTAATGCAGATGGCGGCGCTCGAGCGCTTGTGGGCGATCCCGAGGCCCTCGATGCCGATGCGGAGCCTCTCCGCGACTTCCATGGCTCCCTCGAGCGGCGTGTCCGGCATGATCACCACGAACTCCTCGCCTCCGTAACGCGCGACCAGGTCCGCGGGCCGCAGGATGCGCTTGCGGAGGCTCTTCGCCACGAGCTGCAGGGCGCGATCGCCCATGGCGTGCCCATAGTGATCGTTGTAGCGCTTGAAGAAGTCGACATCGATGATGGCCACGGAAAGCGGGCGTCCGGTGCGGGCCGCGCGGGCCCATTCCGTGGCCAGAGCCGCGTCGAACTGCCGGCGATTCGGGAGTTCGGTCAGGCCGTCGATGTTGGCGAGCTGCTCCAGCATGCGGCGCTGCCGCACCACCTGCATGTGCAGGGCCACCCGCGCCTTCACCACCATCGAGTGAAATGGCTTGGTCACGTAGTCGGAAGCGCCCTGCACGAGCGCGCGTTCCTCCTGCTCGGGGGAATCCTGACCGGTGATGAAGACCACGCACAGGGACGACGTGCGCTGGTCCTCCTTGAGACGGCGCAGCACCTCGTAGCCATCGACGTCGGGCATCATCACGTCGAGCAGAATGACGTCGGGCTGGTGCGCGTGCGCGAGCGCCACTCCCTCCTCGCCGCTCTTGGCCAGCAGGACCGCGTAGTCGCCCTGAAACAGGTCGCCGAGCATCTGACGGTTGGTCGCCGAGTCGTCGACGATCAGAACCTTCTGTGCTCCGGCGTGGTTGTCGCGACCCATGGGCTCTTGGCCGTTGATTGTAGCGGGTCGCCTCTCCCGCCCGGCGTACAGCCGGTTGAACCGCTGAAATCCCTGAGACTTTCCCAGGGGAACCTGCGTCTATGGGAACGAAGGCTTTTTGAGAAGAAGCACGTCTTTTGAAGATCAGATGAAAGGTCCAACGCCATGAAGACATCGCTCATCGTGCCCGCCCTGATGGCGGGACAGTTGCTGGCCGGCCCCGCCTTTGCGCAGGGTTCCGGGAGGAACGTCACCATCCTCCGGATGTCGGGCCCGCAGCTCGGGGTCCGGCTGGAGGAGGTCGACAAGGACGCAGTGACGCGGCTCCGGCTCAAGGAGGAGAAGGGAGCGCTCGTCGCCGAGGTCCTGAAGGACTCCGCGGCCGAAAAGGCCGGAATCCTGAAAGACGACGTCATCTTGAAGTTTCAGGGCGAGTCGGTCCTGACCGCCGCCCAGCTGGCCCGCCTGGTGCGCGAGGTGCCTGCGGGTCGCAAGGTCGACATCGACCTCGTGCGCAACGGCGCCCCGGTCAAGGTCGCGGCCACCCTCGAGCGGGCCGAGTGGAAGGGCGACGCGGCGGACATGCCCGAACTCGCCAATCTCGACAAACAACTTTCGGAGAAACTGGGAAAGCTTGGAGACCTGCGCTTCAAGACCCGGGAAGGCGAGGGGCCGCACTCGTTCAATTTCAAGCTGGATGAGAACGGTCCCATGGCGTTCTCGCGCGTCGGCCGGGGCCGCCTCGGCATCACCTACACCGAGATCGAGGGCCAGCTCGCCCGCTACTTCAAGTCGCCAAAGGAGAGCGCCATCCTCGTGAACTCGGTGGTCGAAGGGTCCGCCGCGGAGAAGGCGGGCATCAAGGCCGGCGACCTCCTGGTCAAGGTCGGCGGCGCTTCGATCGAGGAAGCCTCCGACCTGCGGGAAGCGGTGAACCAGCTCGAAACCGGCAAGCCCTCGCCGGTCACGGTCTGGCGCGACGGCAAGAGCGTCGACCTTTCGGTGACCCTCGAGGCGCCCCGGAACACGCGCCTCGAATCGCCCCGGCGACGGCGCCCGGTGTCCTGAGGTCCGTCCGCGGCTACTGCAGGGCCAGCTTGATCGCGTCCTCGAGGGCGGCCTTCTCGTGGCCGTTCACGAGGTGCTTCACCACCACTCCCGCCTTGTCGACGAAGAAGAGGGTCGGGAAGACCGAAACTCCACCGTAGGCGGTCTGGGCCGCGGCGTTCGCGTGGCCCAGCGCGAAGGTGATCCCGAGCTTGGCCGCATAGGCCGCGCGGTCGGCGTCGGTGTAATCGAGTTCGAGGAGGCTGTCCGCGTTCAGGGCGAGGATGCTGAAGCCCCGCGGGCGATAGACCTTGTCGAGTTCGACGAGCAGGGGCGAGGTCGCGAGGCAGGGCGGACAGTTGGTGAACCAGAAGTAGAGAAGGAAGGGCTTCCCCGCCATGCTCGCCAGGCTCAGCTCCGTCCCGTCATAGGCCTTGACCGCGAAAGCCGGGGCCGGGTTCCCCTCCCAGCCGGTGATGGTGCGTTCCAGGATCTTGCCGAATCTCGGATGAGCCAGGATCCTCTGCGCATCGACCTTGAGAATCTCGCCGGTCGCGGGATCGCGCTCGAGGAACCTCGGCATGCGCGGATCGGACTCCATGATCCGGAGGATCACATCCGCCTCGCCCGGGACGGTGAGGGCGAACTGCTCCGAAATCTCCTTCAGGGACGGCGGTATCCCCTTGGCCTTCTGAGCCTGCACGATGAAGAGCGGGATCTTGAAGAATGTGTTGAAGAGCCGGTTCAGGGCCTTGCGTTCGGGCTCGCCGGTGAAGACCTCGTTGAAGAGCGTCGACACCACCACGGGGACTCCGGGCTTTACATTCGCCCGAAGGTATTCGACGACCGCCGCCTCGGGACGAAGGTGCGGGGCCGCCGCGGGGGGCTGGACGGTCAGGAAGAGGGCGACGACAAAGCTGGAAGTGATCATCATTTTTCGCTTGACATCTTCGCATGCCGGGGAGTACCTTCTTTGTGCCCCTCCCGGGGAACGCCGCTCGGGACCCCATCCACCCACACCTCCTACAGGCGTGACAGGCTGGAGAGACAGCCTCTCGTCCCGACCCTCCCAGGTCGGGATTCTTGTTTAGGCCCCTTCGTTCCCGTAGGCTCGCTCTCGAGTGGAACCCGTCAACTCGACGACCTTCCGTGAAGCGATGTCGCGATTCGCGAGCGGCGTCGCCGTGGTGACGGCCCGCCGGGGCCACGAGCGTTTCGGCCTCACCGCCAGTTCGTTCGCGAGCGTTTCCCTGGATCCTCCGCTCGTGCTGGTGTGCGTCGCCCGGACGCTTCCGGCCCACGCCGCCATCGCGGCCGAGCGTGCGTTCGCGGTGAACATTCTCGGCGCCCATCAGCTCGACGTGGCGTTACGCTTTGCCGGCCTGAAGCCCGAACTGACCGATCGGTTCGAGGGACTCGCCTGGACCGAGGGAGTCACCGGAGCGCCGCTTCTCGATGGCTCGATCGCCTCCCTCGACTGCCGGGTGCACGCAAGCCATCCCGGGGGAGACCACACGATCTTCGTCGGCGAGGTGGTGGGCGCCGCGATCGGGAGTGACGGCGAGCCCCTGCTGTACCACAGCCGCGGGTGGCATCGGCCCGAGGCGCTGCGGTCCGCCGGCCGGGCGGACGATGTGACCGGACCCTGACGCCTACAGATCTCCGCCCACGCGGATCAGGGACTTGCCGAAGAGTTCGCGGTTCTCGAACTTGCGGTGAAGGTCGGGCACGTCGGCGAGGTCGTAGACGCCGGTGATGCCGGTCTTCCAGCGGCCGGTGCGGAGAGCCTCGTGGATCGCGGGCTTCTCCGCGCCCTTCGTGGCCGCCATGGCCACATAGACCACGAAACCGCGCACCGCGATCGTCTTCGCGTAGAGCTGCTTCGAGATGTCCACGGGCGGAGGAAAGCCGCCGAGCGCGCCGATGTAGATAACCTCGCCGAGGTTCGCCACTGCGTCGTAGTTTTTCGGCGCCTCGGGTCCGGCCACGCCGTCGACGATGAGATCGACGCCGCGGCCGTCGGTGAGCCGCTTCACTTCCGCGACCCAGTCGGTGTCGCGATAGTTGATGACGTGGTGCGCGCCGAAGCCCTTGACGAAGTCGACCTTCGAAGGAGAACAGGTGGTGAAGACGGTGGCCCCGGCCTCGCGGGCGATCTGCGAGCCCATGATGGACACCGAGCCCGCACCGGAGTGGAAGAGGACGGACATCCCGGGCTTCAGCTTCCCCACGGTGTGCACGAGGTGCCAGGCCGAGTAGGTTCCGGTCTGAAACACCGTCCCGGTCTGCCAGTCGAAGCCCTCGGGGATCATCGAGAGGCGCGCGGCGGTGGCGATCGCATACTCCGCGTTCCCGCCCCATTCCCCCACCGAGGCCACCCGCCGGCCCACGAGCGAGGGGTCGGCGCCCGCGCCCACCTTGTCGACCACGCCGCTGTACTCGTAGCCGGGGGTGAAGGGAAACGTGGGCGCGTTCCAGGCCACGCGCTTCGCGCGCGCATGGGTGTCGAGCGGGTTGAGGTCGGAATAGGCGACCCTGACCCGCGCCTGGCCGGGGCCCGGCTCGGGAACGGGAATGTCTTTCAGGGTCAGGACTTCGGGGCCGCCCGGAACGTCGGCAACGATGGCGCGCATAGGAGTGTTCTCCACTGAGATGAGATTGGGGGGCCGAGTGTACAAGGGTAGGCTCCGCCCATGACCGGCTCATCGACTGAGGAGAAGGGGCGGGCGACGTTCGAGAAATTCCGCCGGGGCCTCCAGACCGGCGACTGGAGCGGCTTCACCGATCTGCTCACCGACGACTTCACCTTCTACTTCCCGCAGGGGAAATGGCGCGGGGAGCACCGCGGCAAGACGAAGGCGCTGGAGTTCTTCCCCTACGTGACCTCGGTATTCCCCGGAGGAATCACCGTGGTATCGCTCGACCGCGTTCACGTGTCCGGTGACACCGCGATGCTGGAGTTCAAGGACGAGGGGACGATGGTGCTGCCGGGGGCGCCGCCAAAGCCCTACCGGAACCGCGTGGCCATCGCTTTCGACTTCCGCGGTGATCTCGTCTGCGGCTACCGCGAGTACTTCGGGAGCGACGGAAGCTCGTATTGACGCCCTACCACTTGTCTTCGGGCAGTTCCGCCTTGTGGTTCTCGTGACGGGCCATGACGAAGAGCAGATCGGAGAGGCGGTTCAGGTAGGTGCCGATCACCGGATCGATCGGCACCTGACGGGCGAGCCCGACCACCGCGCGCTCCGCGCGCCGGCAGATGGTGCGGGCGAGATGGAGCTGGGCTCCGGTCGGGCCGCCGCCGGCCAGGATGAAGGCCTTGAGCGGGGGCAATTCGGCTTCGCGATGATCGATCTCCCGCTCCAGGGCCTCGATGCGGGCGTCGCCGGTAACCACCTTCTCCTTGCGCTCCGCGATCTTGTCCTTGGGATCGGCGAGCCGGGCGGAGAGGGAGAACAGATCCTTCTGGATCGTCATAAGCAACGCGCCGAGGGGCGAGCCCGAAGGCAGGCCGCTCTTGATCACGCCGAGCATGGCCTGGAGCTCATCGATGTCCCCGTAGGCCGAAACCCGCGGATCGTCCTTCTGGACGCGCGACCCGTCGATGAGTCCCGTGTCGCCGCCGTCGCCGGTCTTCGTGTAGATCTTCATGGGAGATAAATGCGCCCTGAGGGATTCGAACCCCCTACCCCTTGGTTCGAAGCCAAGTGCTCTATCCAGATGAGCTAAGGGCGCGCGTGACGAACGGTGCGAATCGTCGTGACGGGGGAGTTTATCCCGTTCGCGACTAATCTCCGGGAAACCGGAGGAACCGTGAACCCTCGCCCCTTTCCCGCCGTTCGTGCCTTGCCCTCGCGCGGATGCTTCGCCCTGCTCTGCGCCCTCGCGGCGGCGCCGGCCGCCGCCGCCGATTGGCCCCAGGCGGTCCAGAGAATCGAGATCACCAGTTCCCTCGACGGCTCGGTTCAGGCTGCCATGTTCGCGCCGGCCTCCGGGCTTCCCCGCGGTTCGCGCGAGGCTCGGCCGCTGCTCGTCGCCCTCCACACGTGGAGTTCGGGGTACGACCAGCCGGGGTCGATTCCCTGGGCCGAAGGCGCCTTGGCGCGGGGCTGGGTGTTCATCCATCCGGACTTCCGCGGCCCGAACAACCGTCCGCAGGCCGGAGGCTCCGAAGCCGCGATTCGAGATGTTCTGGACGCGGTTCGAGAAGCGCGGCGGCGCGCCAACGTGGACCCGCGCCGGATCTACCTGGCCGGCTACTCGGGCGGCGGTCACGCCGCGCTCATGGTCGCCTCCAGGTCGGCAGAGATCTGGGCCGGGGTCTCGGTCTGGTCTCCGATCACCGACCTCGCGGTCTGGCACGGGGAGTCGCGGTCGCGCGGCCTCGTCCGCTACGCGAACGACATCGAGACCATCTGCGGGGGTCCGCCCGACCCGGGAAGCGAGGCCCGTCGGGAATGCGACCGCCGCTCCCCGATCTCGTTGCTCAAGGCGCTCGCCGGCCTGCCCCTCGATCTCAACACCGGTATCCGCGATGGCCACGCTCCCCGCATCGAGAGCGGCACGGTGCCGATCGGCCACTCTCTGCGCGCGTTCAATCTCCTCGTGCCTCCTCGCCATGCCATCCCGCGGGACCTCATGGACGAGTTCGAACGCTCGGGAACCGTTCCCGATTCCAGGAGATTCAAGGGCGTCGAACCCGACTACGGAAGGTTCCGCGTTGTGTTCCGGCGAGAGTCGGGACCGGTGCGCCTTACCCTGTTCGACGGCGACCACGACGTGGCGCACGAAGCGGCCCTCGGCTGGCTCTCCCGGCAAAGGCGCCGGCCTTAGCCTCCTCCGGCGCGGCTACTATTCGGCCATGCTCCGACCCAAGACCTGTCTGACCTTCACCATCGCGACCGCCCTGCTCGTCGCAACGAACTCCGCGGTCGCCCAACAGGGCTTCACCGACGCGTTTCCAGCCGAGGAGTTCGCCGCGCGACGCGAGCGGGTCATCGCCCAGATCGGGGACGGCGTCGCCATCCTGCAGGGCACGACCGAGCGGCGAGGCGAGTCGCCGCTTCGGCAGAGTAACCAGTTCTTCTACCTGACCGGGGTCACCGAACCTCGCGCCTTTCTGATCATCGATGGCAGGGCCAGGAAGACCACGCTGTTCCTCACCCCCGCCAGTCCGCGGCGGGTGCGCGCCATCGGCCCGTATCTCGACGTGAACGAGGAATCGCGCAGGGTCACCGGGGTCGACGCGATCGAGCCCCGCGACGTGTTCACCGCCGTGGTCGCGAAGATCGCCACGGAAAAGCGCGCGATCTTCACCCCCATGAAGCCCGAAGTGCTGGGCAGCGAGTCGGCGAGCGACGTCGTGGCCTTCATGCGCGCCACGAAGGAAGACCCGTGGGACGGCCACATCGGCCGCGACGAGACTTTCATCGCCAGACTCAGAGCCGCGGCGCCCGACTCGGAGCTGAAGGATCTCGATCCCATCCTCGACACAATGCGCGCGGTGAAGAGCCCGCGGGAGATCGCGATCATTCGCGAAGCCACGCGTCTCACCGGTCTCGGCATCATGGAAGCCATGCGCGACGCCGAGCCCGGAATGTTCGAGTACGAACTGGAGGCAGCGGCCGAGTACGTCTACAAGCGCGGGGGCGCTTATGGCGAGTCGTACTTCCCTCTTATCGCCAACGGCCGCAACATGCCGTACACGCACTATCACAAGAATCGCGACCGCCTCCGCAAGGGCGACCTCGTCCAGTTCGACTGGGCGCCCGACCTCGCGAACTACACCAGCGACGTGACCCGCGTCTTCCCCGCCGACGGCAAGTTCACGCCGCGCCAGCGCGAGTTCTACGTCATCTACCTGCGGCTCTACCAGGCGTTCATGACCTCGATCCGCGTTCACGCGACGGCTCGCGAGGTCATGGACGCGGCGCTGGTGAAGATGGACCGGATCATGGCGGAGTACAAGTTCACCGACCCGAAGATCCGCGAGACCGCGGAAGGTTTCGTGAACCGCTACCGCGTGAACCCAAACGCACCCCCCGGCGCAGGGCGCAGCCTCGGCCACAGCGTGGGCATGGAAGTCCATGACGTCCGCAACCCGACCGCGTCCCTCGAACCGGGGTACATCTTCACCATCGAACCTCAGATGACCATGGAGGGCGGCGAACTGTCGGTCCGTCTCGAAGACATGATCCTCATCACCGAGACGGGCTATGAGAACCTGTCGGCCTTCGTGCCCGTGGAGATCGCGGACATCGAGAAGCTCATGGCACAGCCCGGGTTGGGGGCGCACGCCCTGAAGCTTCCCGGGAGATAGCCGATTCACAGGTGGGCTGCGGCGTGGTCCGAGACCGGCCCCCTCCCGCCTGCGGTATCGTTGCCTCACCTCTCGTCGGGCGGCGAAGGAAGTTCCGCTTACCCCCACCCACGCATCTCCGTTCATCAGCATTTGGAGGCCCCCTTTGCGACTCTCTCCCCTCTCCCGGGCTCTGCTTCTCGGCGCGTTCACCACCTCGGCTCTGAGCACCCCCTCGCCCGTCATCGCCCAGGGCAAGGCCGCGGCCAAGCCCGTCGCCTCTCAGGCCACCGATCCCGAGTTCGCCAAACTCGTCAAGGAGTGGACCACGAAGCCGGAGTTCATCTCTCCGCTCGTCGATTTCCTCCCCCTCAAGAAGGGCATCCCCACGCCCAAGGATGTCCTCGGGCGCTACGTCGGCCAGCCGAATCGCCTGACCACCACGACGGAGGCCTACGCCTACTACCGCGCCCTCGAGAAGGCTTCGCCGCGCGTGAAGATCGTCCTCATGGGGAAGACCGACGAAGGTCGCGACCAGATGATCGTCAACATCTCGAACGAGCAGACCATCAAGGACCTCGAGCTGTATCGCGGCTATCTCGGCCAGATCGCCGATCCACGGAAGACGACGCCGGAGGCCGTGAAGGATGTGATCGCCAAGGCGAAGCCTATCTACTACGTGTCCGGAGGACAGCACTCCCCGGAGACCGGCCCGCCCGAGATGCTCATGGAACTCGCCTATCGCCTCGTGGCCGACGACTCTCCCATGTACCAGGGCATCCGCGACAACGTGATCGTGGCCATCAATCCCGTGGTGGAGCCCGACGGCCGCGACCGGGTCGTCGACTGGTACCACCGCCACAAGATCGATGAGACCGACGAGCGCACCGCGTCCGGCGGCCCGCCCTACTGGGGCAAGTACGTCTTCCACGACAACAACCGCGACATCAACTACTCGCAGGTCACCATGAGGAACGTGCTCGACTGGTATCTCCAGTGGCACCCTCCGATCATGCACGACCTGCATGAATCGGTGCCGTTCATGTACACCTTCTCCGGCCAGGCTCCGCAAAACCCCGCCCTCGACCCGATCCTCTACGCCGAGCTGCCCTGGTTCAGCAACTACGAGAAGTCGCAGATGGCGAAGTACGGCATGCCCGGCGTGTGGGACTTCGGCTTCGTCGACATGTGGTCTCCCGGATATCTCGCGTTCATGTCCAGCAACCACAACGGCATGATCCGCATGTACGAGACCTACGGCAACGGCGGCGCCACCACCATGAAGCGCAAGGTCGCGGGCGAAGGCTTCGGCCCCGACCAGACCTCACGCGAGTGGTATCGGCCGTGGCCTCCCTACAAGGAAGTGGTCTGGTCGATGCGCAACAACACGAACTACATGGAGACGGGCGTCCTCTCCGCGCTCGAACTCACCTCCAAGTTCCCCAAGGTGATTCTCGAGAACTTCTACAAGAAGAGCTTCAACTCCATCGAGTCCGGCAGGAAGGATTCGCCCCACGGTTACGTGATCCCGGGCGGACAGAAGGATCAGACCCGCGTCGCCATGCTGGTCAATCTCCTCCGCATGCAGGGCATCGAAGTCGGCAAGGCCACCGCGGAGATGAGCGTCAAGGAAGGCAAGTTCCCCGCGGGCTCGTACGTGATCAAGCGCGATCAGCCCTACGGTCGGCTCGCCCGGATCCTGCTCGAGAAGCAGAACTTCCCCGACGCGAACCTGCGCACCTACGACGACACCGGCTGGACCATGGGACTCATGTCTCACACCGACGTGAAGGAGATCGCGGACCCCGCCATTCTTCAGGCCGCGGTGGAGCCCGTGACCACGGTCAAGCTCCAGGGCTCGGAGGCCGGCGCGGGACGCTACGTCGCCGCGCTCAATTTCGGCGCCAACCACATGGCGACCCTGCGCTACAAGTTCGCGAAGATGAAGACCCTCGCGAACGAGAAGGCCACGAAGATCGGCGATACCGACGTTCCCGCGGGTTCGCTCTGGTTCGACACCCAGGGCGGCGACGCCGCGGCGGTCAAGGCCGCGGTCGAATCGCTCGGCCTGACCGCGGTGGCGACGGATGCGCTTCCCTCGGTGGCCACCCATGAAGTCGACCTGCCGCGCCTCGCGGTCTACTCCACCTGGGGCAACACCCAGGAGGTCGGCTGGGTGCGGCATGCCTTCGACTACTACGGCATTCCCTTCACCCTCATCTACAAGGAGCAGGTGAAGGCGGGCAACCTCGGGAAGGACTACGACGTCATCGTCATCCCGAACCAGGGCCGTACCGCCAAGGGCCTGGTGTTCGACATCGCGAACAAGGGCAAGCCGCTTCCCTACAAGAAGGATCCGAAGTTCCCAACCCTGGGCGGCTACGGGGAGTCGGACGACATCACGGGCGGCATGGGTCTCGAGGGCGCCAACGAGCTTGACAAGTTCGTGAATGGGGGCGGTTCGCTCGTAACCCTGGCCGCGGCGAGCTACTTCCCGCCCGAGTTCGGCCTCGCCAAGATGATCGACGCGCGCGCGCCTTCGGCCGCCTTCTACGCGCCCGGTCCGATCATCGAAGCGGAGATCCAGGCTCCCGAGCATCCGATCTTCTACGGCTACTCGAACAAGACGATCTCGGTGCGCTATGGCAACGGTCCGCTGCTCAACGTGCCCGACATCATGAAGGACCGGATCCTCATGAAATACCCGGGCCAGGACAAGTCGGTTCTCTCCGGTCTGTTCAAGGGCGCTAACGAGATCCGCGATCGTCCGGCCATCGTCGACGTCCCGCAGGGCAAGGGCCAGATCGTCCTCTTCGCTGGAAACCCCTGCTACCGCTGGCAGAACTTCGGCGAGTTCGGCATGCTCTTCAACACCGTCCTCCACTGGAACGATCTGCTGGCGAGCAAGGCCCCGCTTCCCGCCGAGAAGCCCGCGACCGAACAGTAAAAGCCGCCCGTCGACGGACGCAATGGGCGCCTCGATCGCGAGGCGCCCATTCTCTTTCTGCCCGTGGCGCGCTCCTTCCCGCCACCCGGGCTCGATAGGAATGCTGCGCCGCCGACAGCAAGGCTCGGACTAACATCGAGCATCGATGTTCTGGCGCGTTCCTGCTGCCCTGGGTCTGGCCGTCCTCACGCTGGCCGCACCGCGCCTTCTGGCCGCCGACCTTAAGGCCCCGACCGCGCCGGCGCCGAAGATCGTCGATGTCAACACCATCGACCCCGAGACCTTCGCCGCCCTGGCCACGCGCCTCGCCCCCGGGGAGCGAATCGACATCGATGGTCATTTCGAGGAAGCAGCCTGGCAGCGCGCGACCGCGCAGGGGCACTTCATCCAGCGCGAGCCGGATCTGGGCCACGAGTCGTCGCAGAAGACCGAGTTCAGGATTCTCTACGACGACCGGAACCTCTACTTCGGGATCTGGGCCTTCGACGACGAGCCCGACAAGATCGTGGCCACGGAAATGAAGCGGGATTCCGGCCTGCGCAAGGGCGATCAGATCAAGATCAGCATCGACACCTTCCACGACAAGCGAAACGCGTTCTACTTCTCGACGAACCCGCTGGGGGCCTTGAAGGACGCGAACTCCACCGAGAACGGCCGGGTCATCAACTACGACTGGAACGCGGTGTGGCGCAGCAAGACCAGCCGCGACGAGCACGGGTGGTACGTGGAGATCGCGATTCCCTTTTCCCAGCTTCGTTTCGCGGGCGGCCCGGGTGAGACGGTCTGGGGTCTCAACATCTGCCGAATCCTCCTGCGCCGCAACGAGGACAGCTACTGGGTTCCGTTTCCGCGGGAATGGACGCCCTCGGGCTTCGCGCGTGTCTCCAACGCGGGGAAACTCGTGGGCCTCACCGACCTCAAGCCCCGGCGGCGGGTGGAGTTCGTGCCCTTCGCGGTGCCGTCGGTCAACCGCGACGACATCGCGGCCCGGTCGAACACGGACTTCGGCTACGGCTTCGACGGGCGGGTGGGGCTCACCGGGTCGTTGACCGCGGATCTCACCTTCAAGACCGACTTCGCGCAGGTGGAGGCCGATCAGGAGATCGTCAATCTCTCCCGTTTCTCCGTGTACTTCCCGGAGAAGAGGCAGTTCTTCACGGAGAGCGCCGGTATCTTCGACTTCGGCCGGGTGGGCATCGGTCTCACCGGAGGGGATTCGGTACCCGATGGGGGCCTCCTGCCCATCTACTACTCGCGGACCATCGGCCTCGTGGAAGGAGTGCCCGTCCCCATCCTGGCCGGAGCCAAGATCACCGGCCGGGCCGGCCCGTACACCCTCGGCCTCCTGAACGTCCAGACCGAGGATTCGAGACCTCCGGGGGGGCTTCCCCTGCCGGGCGGCAACTACTCGGCGATCCGGGTGAAGCGAAACATCTTCCGGCAATCGACCATGGGAGCCATGTTCCTGAACCGTCAAGGAGGACCGGGCCTCGCCTTCAACCGCACCGCCGCGGCCGACTTCAGCCTGGTCCTGGGGCGAAGCCTGGGCATCGCGGGCATGCTGGCGAAGACGTTCTCGCCTTCGGGAGCCCGGGGCCGGGGCGACGGGGTCGCGGGCGCGGCCAACGTGTCGTGGAGAACCGACAAGTGGGACATGGGCGCCACCTACCTCGACGTGGCCGCGGACTTCAACGCCGAGATGGGTTTCATCGCGCGCACCGACATCCGCAATCCCAAGGCCCAGGTCAGTCGGATCTGGCGGCCGAGAATGAAGAGCGTTCGTTCGCTCCGCGCGGACCTGAGCTTCGATCTCTACCAGAATCACCGGGGACGCGAGGTCTCGCGGGGTTACGACGGGGCCTTCAGCTGGCAGCGGCCGAACGGAGCGGTCGCGCAGGCCTCCGTGTCGCGGGACCACGACGTGCTCGCCCGCAACTTCTCGACCTTCGCGGGAACCATCGGACCCGGCGACTACTGGTGGAATACCTACCGCGCCAACTACACCTCCAGCAACACCGGGCGGAAACTCGGCGGCTCCCTGGGGCTCGAAGGCGGCGGCTACTACGACGGCCGCAGGCAGACGTTGAAAGCCGGCCTCAATTACGTCCCGAACGGCACCATGCTCATCGAAGGCATCTACACCCGCAACCAGATCCAGCTGCCAGGCCGGCCGGACGCGGCGTCGAACGTCGTGGGCGCCCGCATCAGCTACTCGTTCTCCCCCAGTCTCTTCGTAAAGGCCTTCGCGCAGACCAACGACGAGCGCAAGCTCGCGAGCCTGAATCTCCTCCTCTGGTACATCTACCGCCCGGGCAGCGATCTTTACGTCGTCTACAACCAGGGCTGGGACCAGAACGCCCCGGGCCGCAGCTTCCTCACCTCCAACGACAAGTCGTTCACGGTGAAGATGACCTGGTGGTGGAGCCGGTAGGTCTTCACCTCGGGCCGCCTCGCCCGATCTCGTCGACCGCCGCCTCGTAAGATGGGCCCGATGGAATCCTTCGCGCCGCATCTCGACATCGCCATCAAGGCGGCGCGCGCCGCGGGCGATCTGCTGCGGGCGGACTTCCACCTTCCCCTGGGGCCCCGGGGCGAGGGCGACAAGGCCCCGGTGGACACCGAGGCGGAGCAGCTCATCCGCGACATCCTGCTGGGCGCTCGCCGCGACTGGGGCTTCCTCGGCGAGGAAACCGGCCGGGTTCCCGGGGCCCCGGGCGCGCCGATCTGGGTGGTGGACCCGAACGACGGCACGCGGGACTACATCAAGGGCCGAAGAGGCAGCTCGGTGTCGATCGGTCTGGTGTGGAACCATCGCCCGGTGCTGGGGGTGGTTCATGCCTTCGGCTACCCGGACGACCGCGGGCCGGTCTATGCCGCGGCGGTCGGCCGCGAGGGCGTCTTCAAGGACGGCGTGCCCGTCCAGGCGCGCCTCCCGGAGCGGCTCTCGGAACTCGACGTAGTCCTCGTCTCCGGCGGCGGCGACCGCGCCGCGCGCGCCAACTTATTGTGCACCAGGCCCGCGCGGGTGATGCCCATCCCGAGCATCGCGCACCGGCTGGCCAAAGTCGCCGCCGGCGAAGCCGCCGCGACCACCTCTTTGTATTCGCCCAAGACGTGGGACTTCGCGGCCGGCCATTGCCTCATCCTCGCCGCGGGCGGAGCCCTGCTCGACTCCCATGGAAACGAGCCCGGGTATGACGACGAGGGGTTCGGCACTTCGCCACGCCTCTTCGCGGGATCGAAGGCAGTGGCCCTCGAACTGTCGTCGAGGAACTGGGACATCGCGTTCCGCGCGGAGCGGGAAACCTCGATGCCCATCGTGCGCCTGGTCCGGGGCCGCGCCGTCGCCGATCCCCTCCTCCTGTCGCGGGCCCAGGGCGCGCTGCTCGGGCAACTGCTGGGCAGCGCTCTGGGGAGGCTCTTCGCGACCCGCGACGGTGAAGGAAAGACGCTCGATCTGCCCACAATCGAGGCGGCCGCGCGCAGGCGGCGCATCCCCGCGGGCCAGCTGGGGGCCTCGGGGGAAATCGCGGTCGCCACCGCCCGGTCGCTCCTGGATCTCGCCTCCGACGCGAAGAGCCTGAAGCGCGTCTACGCCGCCTGGGTCGATTCGGGCCCGGCCGACCTCGACCGCGCCGCGGAATCGGCGCTCAAGGGCCGGGGCGCGGCCGACGACCTCTCCGCCCTGGCGCTCGCCCGCGTGCCCCCCTTGACTCTGTGGAGCCACGACGCCGATCTGGCGATCGCGGCGGCCAAGGCGAGAGAGGACGCCGCCCTGACCCACCCGGCCGCCCCCGTCGGCGAGGCGGCCGCGGTCCTGGCCGTCACCCTGCTCTCGCTGCTGAGAGGAGAAGAACCTTCGACCGCGATCGAAGCGGCGCACGCGTTCGCAAGACGCTCGGGCTTCTCACGCGAGGTCATCGACGCCATCGTCGAATCGGCAGCGCCCCAGAAGGCCCGGCGCGCCGCCGACGCGTTGAACGTGCTGCGCTCAGCGCTCTTCCACCTGCGAACCGCGCATTCGTTCGAAGCGGCGATCGAATCCGCCCTCGCCATGGATTCCACCCCGGAGACGCTGCCCGCCATCGTAGGCGCGGTGATGGGAGCTCGCCTCGGCCGCGAAGGAATTCCGGAGGGGTTGCGGACGCTGGTGCTCTCCTGCCGTCCGATGGAGGGCCTGGCCGCGCACCCGACGCTCCCCTCCTACTGGGCCACCGACGCCATGGCCATGGCCGAGGCGCTGCTGACCGCGCGCTAGTAGACGCAGCCCCGCGCCGCCACCTCGAACACCGCCTCCACGTTCTCCCCGCGGACTCCGTACACGCGGTCGTGGAGGTTCGAGACCACGCAGGCGTGGTTGGGGAGGACGCGGACGCGCTGCCCGACCTTGAACGCGTCGCCCCGGGCGACCGCGACCACGCCGTGCTCCTCCGAAAGGCTCGTGAGTCGAGACTCGGTGCCGACGACCAGACCGTACCCGTCGGGCTTTGGACGAAGCATGTCGAGAGCGAGGGTCTTGCTGCCCGAATCGAGAACCGCACGCTCCGTGCCCGAGACGCTTTGCACCGTGGCCAGGATCGACATGGCGCAGTCGTCGAACGAACAGGTCCCAAGCCCCGCCTGGGTGCGGTCGAGGTAGACGTAGTTGCCGGGCCGCGCCTCGGTGATCCCCTTGTGGGCGAAACCGAAGCGCGAGGTCGGGGTCGAGCCCACCGATACCGTTTCGATGGCGATGCCGGCCTTGCGCAGGCCATCCGCGGCGGCCGCGATGATCGAGGCCTCATCCACGCTGTCCTTCCGGATCTCCTCGGGGTCCGCGCGATGGTAGGCCTGTCCCGCGTGGGTGAAGGCGCCGACGAGCGAGAGTCCCTTGATGGCGGCGATCCGCGAGCCGATGGACACCGCCTCGGAGGGCGCAACCCCCACGCGATGGAATCCGCAGTCGACCTTCAGACTGACGCGCAGCGACGCGCCCGCGCGCGACGCCGCCTCGCCCAGCATCGATGCGCCTTCGATGCTGTCGACCCCGACGCACAGTTTCACCCGGCGGGAGAGCGCCACGAGCCGCTCGGCCTTGGCCGGGCTCACCACCGGATAGGCCACGAAGAGATCCGGGAAGCCGTGCTTCGCGAACACTTCGGCCTCCGACGTCTTCGCGAGCGACAGCCCGACCGCCCCCGCCCGCATCTGCATCCATCCGATCTCCGGAACCTTGTGGGTCTTGGCATGCGGCCGAAGACTGACGCCGGCCTCTCTCGCGCGCGCGCTCATTCGCGCGATGTTCCGCTCGAGCCGGTCGAGGTCGATGAGAACGGAGGGAGTCTCGAGATCGTGAATGGAGGTCAAGGGAGGATCTCCTGCGGATGAGGGCTCGGCGAGGGCGAGGCCTCGGGTGGCGGAGGCGGAGGAAGCGGGAAACGCACGGTATCGCTCGCGCCGTTCTCCAACCGCACCTCCACCGAGTCCGGACCGATCCTGAGCACCTGAACCGCGCCGACCTTGTCGCCTTCCCGGACCAGCTGATCGTTGATGATCGCGATGGGATGAGAGTCCCGTTCGCTGATGGCTTGAAGGACGAGAGCCGGGGACGCGGTCCGCCGGGGGGCTTCCCGTCGACGATCCGCAGTCGCGGTCGCCGATGCGCCCTCGGAACCGGGAACCGTCCCGGAGGCCGACCGAACTTCCGAGGGCCGGACGGCGGGTTCGATGATGAGCGGGGGCGGGAGACCCGCGGCTCCTTTCAACCGCGCCGGCGGCGACGCGGACGGCGCATCGCCGGACCGCGCGCTCACGTTCTGGGGATTCCGGACCGGAGTACCGAGCAGGAAGACGACGGCTCCACCGGTCAGGACACCGAGAAGGAGCGGAACCACGGAGCCCCGCGGCCTTGAAGCCTTTCGGTAGGAAGCGACCGCGGCGCCGATGCTGCCGGTGCGCCCGTCCGTCTTCTCGACGCGCCGCAGCGCCTCGATGACCAGACTCACGGGGTCGCCCCTCCCGAGCGCTTCGACCCCGCGTCGATCGAATAGAGGGCGGCGAGAAGCGGGCCTTCCACCGAGACGGGATTCTTCACGCCCACCCGGGCTCCCACCCGGGACAACGCGGCGGTCATGGCGGTGTCCGGCGCCCCCGGGGCGATGAGACCCCGGCGCTCGAGCAGCTTGCGGGCCCAGGCCAGTCGGGCCCGGTCGGGCTTGGCCAGGACCGCGTCCTTGTCCACGAAGCAGATGATCGCGGTACCGAGGTATTGCGCGGAGAGCCGGGCCCCCGCCATCTCGTATCGACCGGTGGCGTCGGCCACCCGCGTGTTGGTCGCGTCGAGCGGCAGGATCGCGGCCTCGCACGCGCCGAGCGCGGTCCGAAACGGCGCGATGGCGGGGAGCTTCAACTCGCGCCATTGCTCGAAGGAAAGTGTGGCCTGCGCGGAATCGAAGCCGGGCGTGCCCAGGAACTCTTCGACGGCGGCGATGGCCGCGGCTCGCGAGCGTGCGACCGATCCGCACCGGACGTCGAGGACGGGCGCGGGCGACCCTTGCGGGGAACTCGAGGGCGCGGGAGGCACGAACGGCCCCGCGGCGGTGGGCGCCGGCGAGGCCGCGGGGGTGGCGGTAGCGACCGGCGGGACCGCGTTTCGAGGCTGGGAACGGCAATAGCGGAACGGAAGCATCAGCATCAGTCCCAGAAGGAAGAGGCCGAAGGCCTCGAGCCACGGGCCGCGCTCTTTCTTCTGGGGCGGAAGTTCGGGGAGCACTTCGGCGGCCGCGGCGTCCACCAGGGCCGCATCAACGGTCTTCTGGCCCCGGCCAAAAGCGCCGAGGAGGGCGCGGTCGCAGAGCAGGTTGACTAACCGAGGCACGCCGCCCGACCGGAGGAAGACGCGACGCACCGCCGGGTCGGAAACCTCGGCGCCGCTGCCTCCCGCGACCACGAGCCGGTGCCGCACATAGCTTCGGGTCTGCTCGAGATTCAGGGGCTCGAGGTGAGACCGCGAGGTGACCCTCTGGGAGAGCTGGCGCAGAGCGGGCTGGTCGAGCATGTCGCGAAGCTCGGGCTGTCCGACCAGGACCACGGTCAGAAGCTTCTCGCGTTCGGTCTCCAGGTTCGAGAGCAGGCGGAGCTGCTCGAGGACGTGGGGCTTGAGACTCTGCGCCTCATCGATGAGGACGACGACCTTCAGCCCCTGGGCCTTCGCCTCGATGAGAGCCTTGGCGAGCGCATCCACCGCGTCCTTGAGGGTGCCCCCGGCGAAGGGCACGTCCAGATCCTGGAGAATGGCGTGGAAGAGTTCGCCCGCGGAAAGGGCCGGATACAGGATGACCGCGGTCCGCACGTCCGGGCCGATCTGCGAGAGGAAGTGGCGGATGAGCGTGGTCTTTCCCGTGCCCACCTCTCCGGTGAGAAGGAGGAATCCGCTGCCCTGGGCCACCCCGAACTCGAGATTCGCATAGGCCTCCTGGTGCTTGGACGACAGGAAGAGATAGCGAGAGTCGGGCGTCAGATTGAAGGGTTTTTCGGAGAACCCGAAGTGTCTCTCGTACATGGCCTAACCGCGGGAGTCTAACGGTGATAAGAAGTGGATTGTGAGAAACGCCAAAGCGGTCTGGATGGATGCCCCCAAAGCCCCCCTCGAGCTGCGCGAGCAGGCCCTCCCGAAACTCCCGCCCGGAGGGATACTGCTCGAGACCCTGGCCAGCGAGATCTGCGGCACCGACGTGCACCTTCACGAGGGGCATCTCGACTCCGTGCCCTGGCCGATCATCCCCGGCCATGTCTCTTGCGGCCGGGTGATCGAGACCGCGGGCTCGCCCAAGGACCCCTTCGGCGAGGAGATCCGTCCCAACGACGTGGTGACGTTCTACGACGTCTTCGGACAGTGCGGCTCCTGCTACTCGTGCCTGGTGGCGAAGCAGGAAACGCGTTGCCCGCACCGTCGGGTCTACGGCATCACCACGAGCGCCCGCGACGGATTGCTCGGAGGCTGGGCCACGCACATCGAACTGCGCCCCGGGGTCCGCACCCTGAAGCTCCGGGCCGGGGTCACCGTCAACGACTTCATGGGCGGCGGATGCGGTCTACCCACCGGCTTCTCCGCGGTCGAGCGCGGGGGCGTCGTCTTCGGCGACACCGTGCTCGTTCAAGGCGCGGGGCCGGTCGGCCAGAGCGCTTCGATCTTTTCCAGACTGTGCGGCGCGGGCCGGGTCCTGATGATCGGCGGACCGAAGAACCGCATCGAAGCCGCGCGGGCGCGCGGAGTCGACGAGGCCCTGGATATCGACAGCGTTCGCGATCCGGAAGAGCGGAAGCGGTGGTTGCTCGATCAGACCGGAGGGCGAGGGGCTGACCTCGTGATCGAGGCCACGGGAAACCCGATGGCGGTGCGCGAGGGACTCGAGCTGGTGCGCGACGGGGGTCGCCTGGTCGTGGTCGGGCAGTACACCGACGCGGGCGACATCACGATCTCGCCGCATCGTCACCTCAACCGGAAGCACATCACACTCCTCGGTTCCTGGGGCTACGAGTTTCGTCACCTGTATCTCGCCATGGGCGGACTGGAGCGCACCCGGGAGCGCCTCGACTGGGCCGGGTTCGTGACCCGGGAGTACGGCATCGAGGACGCCTCCCGGGCGCTCGCCGACATGAAGGCCCAGGCCGTGCTCAAGGCCCTCATCCGGCCGGGCGGCCCGATCTGACCAGGCCTCCGTCCCGTACCTAGCGGAAGACCGGCGGGGGGGGCGCCTTGATCTGATCCTTCTTGATGCGCGGGGAGCGGTTGCTCTCGCCGTGGCCTCCCATCGCCGCGAGGATGAAATAGCTCAGGCCGCCGAGAACCCCGAGAACGATCAGGACGAAGGCCAGGAGTCTCACCGGGTCGGTTCGCTTGAAGCTTCCATTGCACCGGGCGCACCGGTAGGTGGTCTTCACATCGAGCCTTCGGGTCAGGGGCTGATCGCCCCCCGGATTCGAAGGGCGGACCGCACGCGATCCGCAGGCGGGACAGGCCACGCGCGATGGCGTCGCCCCTGGCGAGGAGCCTGGATCCTCGGCCGCCCCCTGGGGACGCATCGCCACCGGGGGGTCGAGCTCGGAAGGCCGGAAGGGGATGTGAAGGTCGACGGGGTCGGTCTCGGGACGCGTAATCGTGGCATCTCCCGCGATCGGAAAGTAGGAGCCGCAATCCGAGCATTTCACCGGCCGGACCCGGAACAGAAGGAACCAGGGTCCCTCGTAATGCCGCCTCGAGTACCGGGCCCGGTCGCTCGAGCAGTTCGGGCACAAAGCGGTCTTGCGTTTTCGGCCGGCCCAGCCTTCCTTCAGACCCAGTCGCATTTCTCGAGAGCCATTCTAGGAGGCGGACACTGAAGCCCCCGCCCCGGGGCCGCGGCCCCATCTAATGAATTGACAGGGCTCTGCTTCGAGAACTATCGTCCCGCGAGAGCTTCAAGCCAGAAGCCTCCCCTGCGCTGTGCAGGGCCAAGAGGGTGCGCGGGAAGAAAATTTCATCGGGGCCCACAACCGACAATGCGAAAAAAACTGCTCCTCGCCGACGACAGCATCACCATCCAGAAGGTCGTCGAGCTGACGTTCCCGTCGGATGAGTTCGAGGTCGTCACCGCGGGCAACGGTCGCCTCGCGGTCGACAAGGCCCTGACGTTTGTGCCCGACATCGTCCTGTGCGACGTCATCATGCCGCAACTGGACGGCTACCAGGTCTGCGAAGCGCTGCGGGCCTCCCCTCAACTGGCCAAGGTCCCGATCCTCCTGCTGAACGGTGCGTTCGAGCCGTACGACGCGGAACGCGCCAAGTCGGTGGGCGCCCTGGGGAATGTGTCGAAGCCCTTCGATCCGCCAGCCCTCGTGGCCCGGGTCAAGGAAATCCTCAACGAGCGGTCCACCGCGGCGTACCAGCGCCCGGCGCCCGAGGCCCTCGACGAGATGGGCCCGGCCGTCGATGAATCCAAGACCGTCGACGCCTCCATCCCCGCGGCCACGGCGCCGCACGAATACACCTACGACGAGTCGGAGACCCACCCGGTGTCCACGGTAGAGGTGCCTCTCGACGTGCGTGAACTCGCGGCCCGCAGCCTGTCCCTGGACGCGCCGGTGTTCGCCCCGGCCGAGCCGGACGTGCTGACCGGCGAAGAGCCCGCCGACTTCGCGGAAACGCTTCACGGCCCGCTCGACGAGGAGGTGCCCGCCGTTGCCGCCGAGGGCGCCCTGGAGATGACCCCCGAGGACACCGCTCCGGTCGAGGAGATCGAAGCGGTTGAGGAAATGGGGCCCGTCGCCACCACCGGCGAGTTCGAGGCGCCGACACTTCCCATGCCCGCGCCCACGGCCGAGGAGCCGATGGAGTTCGACGCCGAACCGGAAGCGCCGGCGGCGGCGCCCGCACTCCCACCCACCCTGCCGCCGCTGCCACCGCCGGTCGTGACCGAGGCGCCGGCACCGATGGCGTTGGCTGCTCCGGCGCCCCACGAATTCTCCGGCGTGCACGAGTTCGATCCGGAGGAATTGGACGCGCCGGTCGCGCAGACCGAGGAGGCCGCGCCGGCGGCGCAGGCCGAGGCCGTGACCTTGCCCGCCGAGCTGGCGGCGCCCGAACCGATGCCCCAGGCCGCGATCGGCCTGCCTGCCCCGGCGCCCGCGATCGCTCCGGTTCCGTCTCCTGCGCTCGAGGCCGCGCCCCCGGCTCCGGTTCCCGTGCCCACCCCGGTCCCTGCAGCCGCTCCGGTTGCCGCGCCGGCTCCGGCCGAGGAGAGTGCTTTCGAGGGCCTCGGCGAGCCCACTCCCGCTCCCGCGGTTCCGCAGTCCGTGGCGCCCACGGCCGGGGCGCTGCCTTCGTCCGAGGTCGCGGTTCCCGTGGACATGGTCCAGCAGATCGCGCAGCGCGTGATCTCCCAGGTCTCCGAACGCGTCATCCGGGAGATCGCGTGGGACGTCATCCCCGGCCTCGCCGAGAAGCTGATCCGCGCCGAGATCGAGCGGATCAAGGCGCGCGCCGAGTCCGAGCGCGACTGATCCGAGACGATCGGCCGCTCCTTCATCGCGCCACGATTCGTGAGGCGCGGCATGGGGTCCAAGGATCCTGGGGTCGCCCTTCCCGTTTGAGAAACCAGTGAGGTTCCATTGAGCCGTTTCAATCCCGATTCCGTGCCTTCCCAGTTCGAGTCGAAGGAAGCCGAAGAGAAGTGGTCCAGGGTCTGGGAAGAGGCCTCCACCTATCGCTATTCCGAGGAGTCGACCTCGCCCGCCTATGTCATCGACACGCCCCCGCCCACGGTTTCGGGCTCGCTGCACGTCGGCCACGTCTTCAGCTACACCCAGACCGACGTCATCGCGCGCTTTCAGCGCATGCGCGGACGGAACGTCTTCTACCCGATGGGCTGGGACGACAACGGCCTCCCCACCGAACGAAGGGTCCAGAACTATTTCCACGTCCGCTGCGAGCCGGGGGCGCCCCCCTTCGATGTGTCGAAGCTGGAACAGGCGGACGACGCGACCCGCAAGCTCCCGCCCCGCAAGCTCCAGCGTAGCGCCTTCATCGACCTCTGCGTGAAGCTGACCGCGGAGGACGAGAAGGCGTTCAAGGCGCTCTGGCAGCGACTCGGGCTCTCCGTCGACTGGTCGCAGGAATACTCGACGATCAGCGAGCACTCGCGCCGGATCTCGCAGCTCTCCTTCCTCGACCTCTTCGAGAAGAAGCACGTCTACACCGTCGAGGCCCCCACCATGTGGGACGTCGATTTCAAGACCGCGGTGGCGCAGGCCGAGGTCGAAGACCGGCCCATGAAGGGCGCGTTCCACAAGATCCGCTTCGCGGTTTCGGGCGGAGGCGACTTCGCCATCGCCACCACCCGGCCCGAGCTCCTGCCCGCCTGCGTGGCCGTGGCCGCCCATCCCGACGACGAGCGCTACAAGGGTCTCATCGGAAGGAACGCGATCACCCCGCTCTTCCGCGCCCCCGTGCCCATTTTCGCCTCGCCGCTCGTCGATCCCGCGAAGGGCACGGGCATCCTGATGGTCTGCACCTTCGGCGACGCCACCGACGTGCAGTGGTGGCGCGAGGAGAAGCTTCCTCTTCGCCAGACCGTGGGCCGGGACGGCCGCATGGTCGCGGTGGAGTTCGGGAGCGCGGCTTTCCCGTCCATCGACGCCGCGGCGGCGAACGCCACCTACGCGACCATCGTCGGCAAGTCCATGTCGGAGTCGCGGCGTCTCATCGTGGAGGCTCTGCGCGATCCGAACGGCTCCGCGGACCGGAACGGCTCCGCTCCGCTCATCGGCGAGCCCGAGCCTCTCGAACACGCGGTGAAGTTCTTCGAGAAGGGCGACCGGCCTCTCGAATTCGTCTCGTCGCGCCAGTGGTTCGTGCGACTGATGAACCAGCGGGACAAGCTGATCGAAATGGGGGACTCCATGGAGTGGCACCCGGACTTCATGCGCCTGCGATTCAGGAACTGGACCGAGAACCTGCAGATCGACTGGTGCGTGTCCCGCCAGCGCTACTTCGGGGTGCCCATTCCCGTCTGGTACCGGGTCGACGCGAACGGCGCCACCGATTTCGACGCGCCCATGGTCCCCGAAGCCTCGCGGCTGCCCATCGACCCGACCGTGGACACGCCGACCGGCTTCACGGAAGCCCAACGTGACCAGCCGAAGGGATTCACCGCCGACCCCGACGTCTTCGACACCTGGTTCACGAGTTCGCTCTCGCCACAGATCGCAAGCGGCTGGACTTTGAACCCGGCCCGCCACAAGAAGCTCTTCCCCATGGACGTGCGCCCGCAGAGCCACGAGATCATCCGGACCTGGGCCTTCTACACCATCGCGAAAGCGTGGCTCCACGAAGGCACGATTCCCTGGAAGCGCGTGGCCATTTCGGGCTGGGTGCTCGACCCCGACCGCAAGAAGATGTCCAAGAGCAAGGGCAACGTGGTGACGCCCATGCACCTGCTCGACCAGTACGGCTCGGACGCGGTGCGCTACTGGTCGCTGGCCGCGCGCCTCGGCGTCGACACCGCCTTCGACGAGAAGGTGCTCAAGGTAGGCCGCCGCCTCGTGGTCAAGGTCTACAACGCGACCCGCTACGTGCTCGGCCAGGAAGCGCCCGTTGGCCCGATCACGCATCCCCTCGATCTCGGCTTCCTTCATCAGCTCCAGGGCGTCATCGACGGCGCCACCGCGTCCCTCGACGCCATGGACTACGCGGGAGCCCTCGACGCCATCGAGCGCTTCTTCTGGGACAGCTTCACCGACTCCTACCTCGAGCTCGTGAAGGGCCGCGCCCGCAGCGAGTCGGATCCTTCGGGCCGCGCCTCGGCGGTGGCGGCGTTGCGGCAGGGCCTCACCGTTCTGCTGCGCCTGCTCGCCCCCTACCTTCCCTATGTCACCGAGGAGGCGTGGAGCTGGGATTTCGCGGGCGAGGCGAGGAAATCGGTCCATGTAGCACCGTGGCCGCAGGCGAGCGAACTCGCGTCGCTCGGAACCTCGCGCGAGCACGCCGAGATCTACGAACTCGCCAAGAGCGCGCTCGGCGCCATCAACCGGGCGAAGACCCAGGCGGGCGGAACCGTCGGTCGTCACGTGGCGTCCCTCACCATCGCGGCGCCGCCGAAGGTCCTCGCCCTCCTCGCCAGGGCCGAGGCCGACCTCCTCGCCGCCACCCGCGTCCTGAGCCTCGACAAGGTCGAAGGCCCCGGGGGGCCGGAGTTCGATCCCGCAACCCTGGTCAAGGCGATCGAGCTCGCGCCGGTTCCGGACAAGGCATGAGCCGTCCCGCATGTCGACGGTGAGCCTGGGCCCGGCCGACTACGAGCGGGCCCTGGCCGCCAGAGGCCTGAGCGAGGTCTCGGTCTTCCATCGACCGAGCACGGGATCGACCAACGACGATGCCCGCGCGATCGCCGCGAGCGGTCTCCCCGTTCTCGACAACGCCATCGCCCTGGTGGTCGCGGAAACGCAGACCCGGGGGCGAGGGCGCGGTTCGAACACCTGGTTGTCCCCGAGGGGCTCGATCGCGCTGACCATCACCGTGCCCGGCGTGCCGGTGTCCCGTCTGGGCGTGCTGCCCCTCGGTGTCGGGCACGCGGTGGCCGACGCGTTGCGGGCCCTCGGAGCCCCGGCCTTCGTAAAATGGCCGAACGATGTGCTGATCGACGACGGGAAAGTGTGCGGGATTCTGTGCGAGTCGAGTCTGCTGGCCGGGACGGCCCGCGTCTTCATCGGCGTCGGCATCAACGTGGAACCGGCCTCGGTGGATCCAGCGGTCCTGGCCGGCGCCACCACCCTCGGTACCCACGGCGTGACCGCGGACCGTCCCTCGCTCGCGGCCGAGATCACCGCCCGGGTCATCGCCCTGATCCGGGGCGAGGATGCGAACGAGGATGTGGTCAGGGGCTGGAAGACGGTCGCGGTTCCCTGGTGGGGGGAGCAGGTGACGCTCGCGGAGGGGGATTCGGAGAAACGGGTGACGCTGCTCGACGTCGATCCCGCGGGGCATCTCGTGGTGCGTGAAGAGGGCGGTGGGGTTCGCTCCCTTGTCTCCGGCGAGGTCCGCCGGATCCGGATCGCGCGCGCGTGACCGCCCCGTCCCCCGAGCCCGAGATCGCCTACTTCCGCGAGATCGAGCGCGCCTTCGTCGAGCGCCGGGGCGACCCGCTCTTCATCTCCAACGCCGACTGGGTATTCCTCGCGAAACTCTGGAAGAAGGGCATCCCGAAGCGCGTCGTCCTGCGCGGCATGACCGACGCCTTCGACGCCCACGCCCATTCCTTCGCGCGCAAGCAGAAGATCCGTTCGCTGAGGTTCTGCGAGACCGAGATCACGGCGGCGGTGGACCGGTATCGGCGCGCGCTGCGGGCCGAAGGCCCGTCGGGTCGGGGGATCGCCGAAGCCATCGTGAAGCTGGAAGAGCGGGTGGGGTCCGCGTCCGAAGCTCCCGACCTCGCCCCCGCGGTTGCGGAGGCGAGAGCCCGGCTCCTCGACCTCGCGAAAGCGGCGGAGAAGGACAAGGCATTCGACGCGGACAAGGCGCTCGCCGGCATCGAGGATCGTCTCGTCGAGGCCGCCACCCAAGCACTCGGCGCCACCGCCCTCAAAGACCTCGAGGCCTCGAGCCGCGACGCCACCACCGCGTATAAGTCTCGAATGCCCGCGAGCGTCTATGAAACCCTGATTGGAGAATCCGTGCGACGAAAGATCCTGCAACGCTTCGGCCTTCCCCGCTTCCTCCTGGCTGAAATCGAATGAGCGGCGAGGTCCTCAAGGGGAAGGTCCTGCGCGCGGTGAACGGCGGCTATGGACTCCTCCAGATCGACGGCCAGACCGTCTTCGCCCGCAACGCGCTCAAGGGCGAAGACGTCACCGTCGGGGTCAAGTCGAAGCGCAAGGGCGTCCTCTTCGGCGAGGCGGTCTCGGTGGAGACGCCGCACCCGCACCGCCGTACCGCCCCCTGCGCGGTCGCGGGCCGCTGTGGCGGCTGCCACTATCAGACCGCGGACCCTCTCGCCCAGGAGGAGGCCAAGAAGGAGGCGCTTCAGGAGCTCCTCGGCCGGGCCCACATCGACCTGCCCGTCTCCGGTTGGACCACCGGCCCGGAACTCGGCTGGCGGACGCGGGTCGAACTTCACGGCGCCCGGCTCGACGAAGGCTTCACCCTCGGGTTCTTCGAGGAACGGTCGCATCGGGTAGTGCCCGCGGTCTCCTGCCTCCAGGTCTCCGCTCGGATGCGCGCCCTCATCGACCTGGTGGTGCGCTCGCTCAGCGCGGGCGGGGTGAAGGCGGGCTCGGTCGAGATCGCGGAGTCGTTCACCGGCCCGAGCCTCGTCCTCGTGGCCTCGGAGCCGGCCCTCACTTCCGTGCTGAGACGTCATTCCCACGAGCTCGGCCTCAGCGGCCTCGCGCTCAAGACCTCGAAGAACGAGGCCGCCACCATCTACGGCGATGCGCTGGTGGAGAACACCGTGGGCGGCGTCACCCTGCGGCACAACGTCATGAGCTTCTTCCAGGCCAATCGCTTCGTGACCGAAGGCCTGCTCGCGGCCGTGCTGAAGGCGGCCGCGGTGGATGCTGACGCCCGCGTGGTCGACCTGTTCTGCGGCGTCGGTCTGTTCTCCATTCCCCTGGCCAGGATGGGCCGCGACGTGACCGCGATCGAATGGAGCCCCGTGGCCTTCGACGACCTGGGCCGCAACGCCAAGGCCAACGAAGTGAAGATCGAGCGGCTGCCCCTCAGCGTGGGCACCGCTCTCGCCACCGGCCTTCAACTCAAGGGTGCTGTCACCATCGTCGACCCCCCGCGACGCGGCCTCGATCCGCTGGAGCTCGACGCCATCGCAGCGGGCCGGCCCGTCCGGATCATCTACGTCTCCTGCGACCCCGCGACCCTGGTGCGTGACATCCTGCGCTTCGCGACCTTCGGGTACAAGGCCGCCTCGCTCGAGGTCTTCGACATGTTCCCGACCACGTTCCATCTCGAGTCGCTGGTCGTCCTCGAGAGGGAGTGAGCCGCCGCACCCCGTTCGGGAGTCCACCCCTCGAACCCCAAAGGAGAAGTCGGCATGTTCCAGAACAGCGGCTACGTTTTTCTCGCGCTCCTCGCCGCGTGCGTCGCGGCCTTCTGGCCCCGATACCTGTCGAGGGCCCCGGGAACCATCGACGCCTACACCCACGTTCATGCCCTCGCCATGCTGGCCTGGGTGCTGCTGCTGGTGGTGCAGCCCTTCCTCATCAAATATCGGCAGCGAGGCGCGCATCGCGCCATAGGCGCCCTCTCCTATGTGGTCGCTCCCGCGGTGGTGGTCTCTTCGGTTCTCCTGGCGCACCTGCGCTTCAGGTCGATGAGCCCCCTCGTCTTCCTGGCCGAGGCGCATAACCTATACCTTCCCCTTTCCGCGGCCGTGCTCTTCGCCATCGCCTGGGCCGGGGGAATCGCCTATCGGAAGGTCACCGTGCTGCACGCGGGCTTCATGGTGTGCACCGCGCTGACCATGATCGATCCGATCCTGGGCCGGATACTCGCCTTCTACCTCCCTCCTCTGCCCCACGAGCTCATCTACCAGGCCATCACCTACGGCTCCGCCGACCTGATCCTGCTGGGCCTGATCCTCGGCAGGGGGGACGATCTCACCAGTCGCTGGGCCCTCAAGACGATGCTCACGGTCTTCATCGTCGCCCATGCGCTGTGGTTCACTCTGGCGCAGTCCGCCGCGTGGATTC
Source organism: Vicinamibacteria bacterium (assembly GCA_044229175.1). Lineage (GTDB taxonomy): Bacteria > Acidobacteriota > Vicinamibacteria > Fen-336 > JAGNNV01 > JAGNNV01. The sequence goes on from JBGATM010000006.1 coordinate 67,141, forward strand.
CCTTCGCGCGATGGTTTCGCGCCCTGCCGCTCACCTGAGAAGGGGCCACGCCCGAGCCGCCAAGACTAGACTGGCTTCCGTCCTTTCCCAGGAGAGTGAGTCCAATGAAACCCATCCACCGCCATCGCCTCTCCGGGGCGATCGCCGCAATCGCCGTAGCGCTCCTGAGCCGCCCCGCCGTGCAAGCGCAGGTCAAGGCACAACCCCCGGCCGCACCGAACCTCCCGAGCGAAACACCCGCGAAGTTCACACCGGTCACCGACAGCTTCGACCACGTCCGGCGCGACGTGATGATCCCGATGCGCGACGGGGTGAGGCTGCATACCGTGATCCTGGCGCCGAAGGGCGCGAAGGGCGCGCCCATCCTGCTGACACGCACCCCCTACGACGCGACCGCGCTCACCAGCCACGCCCAGAGCGGTCACCTCGGTCCCGTTCTGCAAGGCTATGACAACGCCACCGACGTGATCGTGGACGGCGGCTACATCCGGGTGGTGCAGGACGTGCGCGGCAAGTACGGATCGGAAGGCGACTACGTGATGAATCGCCCGCTCCAAGGGCCTTTGAACCCCACCGCGGTCGATCACGCGACCGACACCTGGGACACCATCGACTGGCTGGTGAAGAACATCCCGGAGACGAACGGGAAGGTCGGCATCCTCGGCATCTCCTACGACGGCTTCCTGCCGCTGATGGCGCTCGTCAATCCCCATCCGGCGCTCAAGGTCTCGGTGCCCATGAATCCCATGGTCGACGGCTGGCGCGGGGACGACTGGTTCCACAACGGCGCCTTTCGCCAGGAAATGATGTCGTACATCTACGACCAGGAGGCGACGCGCAAAAACGACGAGAAGTGGTGGAGCAACCACGCCGACGACTACGACATGTTCATGCAGGCCGGGTCCGCGGGTGAGCTTGGGCGCCGCCACGGCCTCGAGCAGCTCGGCTTCTGGAAGAAGATCCTCGAGCATCCGAGCTACGACGCGTTCTGGCGCGAGCAGGCCATGGACAGGATTCTCGCCGCCCAGCCCCTCAAGGTCCCGGTGATGCTCGTGCACAGCCTGTGGGATCAGGAGGACATCTACGGCGCGCCCGCGGTCTACAAGCTCCTCGAACCCAAGGACCTCGCGAACGACAAGGTCTTCCTGGTCATGGGCCCGTGGCATCACGGGCAGTCGATCCTCGAAGGATCCCAGCTCGGAGCGCTGCGCTTCGATAGCGACACCGCCTTGTACTTCCGGCGCAATATCCTCCGCCCGTTCCTCGATCAGTACCTGAAGGACGGGGCGCCCAAGGCCGACATCGCTCCCGTGTCCGCGTTCGAAACTGGCACCAATGCGTGGCGGCGACTGCCCTCGTGGCCCGCGGGCTGCGACACCGGATGCGCGCCTCCCGCCACACCCCTCTATCTCAACGCCGGTCTGAAACTGAGCTTCGGCGCTCCCAAGGTCGGTGATGTCCCCTTCGAGGAATACGTCTCGGATCCGGCGAAGCCCGTGCCCTACCGCGCGCGGCCGCACCTGTCGACCTATGCGCCCAGCTCCACCTGGCGTCAGTGGCTGGTCGACGATCAACGCGAGGCTTCCGGACGCCCCGATGTCGTCTCCTTCACCACCGATGTCCTGACCGCTCCCGTCCAGATCAGCGGCCAGCCCGTCGCGAACCTCGTGGCCTCGACAAGCGGCACCGACGCCGACTGGGTGGTGAAGCTCATCGATGTCTACCCCGACGAGGTCGCGAGCCAGCCCGCGCTCGGCGGCTATCAGTTGATGGTCTCCGCCGATATCTTCCGCGGCCGCTATCGGGAGAGCCTGGAGACGGCGAAGCCCATCGCCGCGAACACCCCTTTGCTCTACCGGTTCGACCTGCCCACCGCGAACCACGTCTTCCTGCCTGGGCACCGGATCATGGTGCAGATCCAGTCGAGCTGGTTCCCGCTCTACGACCGCAATCCCCAGACCTTCGTGGAGAGCATCTTCTGGGCGAAGCCCGGCGATTATCGCAAGGCCACGCAGCGCATCCACCACGCTCCGGGACAGGCGAGCTTCATCGAACTGCCGATCGCCGCCAAGCCCTAGGAGCCCGCGGTGAAAGCCCGCCGTCGCAGCTGAGGTCGCCGCAGCCCAGATCGTCGGCCAGGATGAACAAGGCGTTCGTGGCCGATCAGTCCTTGCGGATCCTCCCCGTCATGGGCACGAACGCCACCCCCAGCACGCTGCGTTCCTCGAATCTGGAGCCGTGACGAGTCACGATCTTCAGTTCCTGGACGTCGTCCCCCACGGGCAGAACCAGGCGGCCCCCGTCCTTCAATTGCTCCTTCAGGGGCTCGGGCACGCGAGGCGCGGCCGCGGTCACCATGATTGCGTCGAACGGGGCCTGCTCCGGCCAGCCTGAGTAGCCGTCGCCCGCGCGGATCTCCACGTTCTTGTAGCCAAGCATGGCCAGACGGGCCGCGGCCTCCCGGGCGAGCGGCTCGACGATCTCGATCCCGAACACTCTCCCCGCGATGCGCGAGAGCACCGCCGACTGGTAGCCCGATCCGGCACCCACCTCGAGCACGGTCTCGCCGCCCTTGAGACCGAGCGCTTCGGTCATGAAGGCGACGATGTACGGCTGCGAAATCGTCTGGCCGTGCCCGATGGGCAGCGGATGGTCGTCATACGCCTCGGAGACGAACGCGGGAGGAACGAAGAGGTGGCGCGGAACCTGCCTCATGGCGGCCACGGTCTTCGGGTCCCCGATCCCCCGCGCGACGATCTGAGACGCCACCATGGCGTCCCGCGCCTTCGCGAAAGCGGACTCCTCCGCCATCGCGGCCTGGAGGGTCGCGACGGGCCCGGTCGGCTCACAGAGAAGCGGCATCCCGAACGCGGCCAATCATAGGCCCACCGACTAATCCCCGGTCGGGCCCTTCAGCCGGATCCGCCACCAGGCCACGAACGCGCGGGCCATCCGGTGCGTGCCCGTGAGCGCGGCCGCGCCCAGCAGCAGACAGACCGGGATGAGGCCATACCCGCCGACCACCTCGGACCCCGGCGGCAGCGGAAACATCGCGCCCAGCGCAATCGGGATGCCGTCGCGAAGGATCAGTCCGACGTTCTGCGGGAAGATCGGCTTGAGCGCGGCGATCGCGAGCAGGCCCGCGCCAAGGGTGTAGCCCACGAGAAGCGCCAGGGCGATGAAGAAGCCGCGCATCGTGGTCGACGCCATCCAGAGTGCGCGGAAGACCGGAAGAGGCCGGCCCGTCGCCACCGCCTCTTCGAAGGTGATCTCCGCCGCGTAGGCCTGCGCGACCTTCATCGGCGATCCGAGGTGGGCGAGGATCTTCTCCAGAGCCGCCTTCTCGTCGACCATCCCGTCGACCTGCGCCGCCCGCTCGCGGATGTGCGACTCCACCTCGCGGATGGAATCGCGCGCGGTGTCCGCGGGCATGAACGACGCAAGGGATCGATGCAGGACGAACAGATACCCGCGAACCCTCGCCTCCCCAGCTTCACTCAACTTCATCGCGCTCCTCCTCGAGCCTCTCGTGCCAGAGCGTTGATCTTGGCGGCAAAGGCCTCCCAGTGCTGCATCATGGTTTCAAGTCGCTCCTTCCCCGACCGCGTCAGTCGGTAGTACTTCCTCGGATGGGGTCCTTCATCCGCCACCCACTCGGTCAGGAGTATGCCCTGTCCGGCAAGGCGAGAAAGGAGCGGATAGACCGTGCCCTCGTTCACAACGAGGTCGGTCGTCTCCTCGAGGTGGCGAATGATCTCGAGCCCATACCGCGGCGATCCGGTCAAGGTCAGCAGAACCGCGAATTCAAGCCCCCCGCGCCGCAACTGCTCCTGCCAGTTCTCAAGGGTCATCGACATGCCTCGTATCACAAGGCATTACGCGAACGGGAGGCTGTTTTGTTCCCTCCCAGCCGTGTGGGACGCCCCCCGAACCGTCACAGCCCGGCGGCGGGGACGCGGGCCATGGGAACGAGCATCCTCGAACCATGCCGTTCCATCCTCAACCCCTCTTCTTCGTCGCCCTGGGCCTCGTGGCCGGGACGCTGGCGCCTCTGCCCGGTGTGTCCTTTCCACTCTTCGCGGCCCTGGGGATCGCCGCTCTCCTTTCGATAGCGGCGATCGCCCGACCGGACCGGGTGCCCCTCGCCGCGCTGATCGTGGCGGCCGGCGCCGCGGGCGCGGCCCTATCCACCGACGCGCGCGCCGGCTATCGCAGGGAGGCTCCGCCCGCGGCCATCGCCGACGTCTCGGGGCCGGTGGTTCTGGAAGGGACCGCCGTCTCCGATCCGCGTTTCGTCGACGACGAGATGCGCTTCGACATCGAGGCGACTCGAGTGCTCGCCAACCGCGCGAGCTATGAATACCGAGGGCGGGTGCGGGTCTTCGTGCGGAACCTGTCCGACCCTTTGCGCGGACCGGCGCGTCCGCTGGCCAAGGGAGACGAGATCTCGGCCTGGGTGGACCTTCGCCGGCCCGAGCCGATGCGAACTCCGGGGGGATTCGATCAACTCGAATGGGCGATGCGGGAGGGCATTCACGCCTTCGCCACCTGCAAGAGCGAACGCCTCCTCAAGATCAAGGCTCCGCGCGACTCCGCCCGCGGCTGGATCGATCGGGGGCGGGACCGCCTGAAGGCGTCGTGGCGGCGCGTCGAGGAGCCCGTGAACCGCGCGGTCACCGCATCGATGGTGCTCGGCGATGAGGGCTCCCTCGACGCGAAGACGCGCGATGAGTTCCGCGCGGCCGGTCTTCTCCACCTGCTGGTGGTCTCGGGATCCCAGGTTGCGGCGCTCATCATCGGTCTGCGGCGCGCCATGCCTCGCAGGCTCCGCATTGCGTGGTCCGGCTGCGCCATCGAGTGCGCGGTCCTCCTCGCCTACTGCCTGCTCGCGGGAGCCGGAGATTCGATCGTCCGGGCCACCGTCATGGCCGTCGCGTTCGCGGTGGCGGTGAGGGTGGATCTCCACCGGGGCGGCGCCAATTTCCTGTTCGCATCGGCGATCGTTCTGCTGGCCCTGCGGCCGCTCGACGCTCTCGATCCCGGCGCCCAGATGTCCTTCGCGGCCACGCTCGCCCTGGTCACCTTCGCGGCCGCCGCGGCTCGACGCCTCGAAGGCCTTGGAATCCCCGGCCTCCTCGCGGATGTGCTCGCGGCGACCCTGGTGGCATCCACCGCGGTCGCCCCGCTCTCCCTGGCGCACTTCCATCGCTTCAGCCTGATCGCCCTGCCCGCGAATCTCTTGGCCGCGCCCCTCGCGGTTTTGCTGCTCTACGCCTCGCTCGCGACCGCAGCGCTCGACGTCATGATGACGTCCGTGGCTCCCGCGGGCGGGTGGATCTGCGGCCTGACCGCGCAGGCGCTGCGGTCTCTCGCGCACTACGCGGCCGCGAGCGACCCGGACTGGCGGGGGCCGTCGCCGCCCCTCGCCCTGCTGCTCGGCCTCATCGGCCTCGTCGCGGCTTCGGGCTGGAGACGCCGGGCGCTGCCGGTCGCCGGTCTCATCGCATCGCTGACCATGAGCGGGCTGCCTGCGGGAGACGGCCGCCTGCACGTGTGGTTCCTCGACGTCGGCCAAGGGGACGCGATCCTCATCGAGACGCCGGGCGGAAGGGCCGCGGCGATCGACGCCGGACCGGCATTCGAGAACTTCGATGCGGGCGAGCGCGTGGTCGGCGAGGCCCTGTGGGAGCTCGGGCACCGTCGGCTCACCTTCATCGGCGTCACGCATCGTCACGCCGACCACGAAGGGGGCGCGCCCTTCCTGGCCCGCCATTTCGGCCCCGAGCGGATCTACGTGAACGGCGATTCGCGGACGCTCGAGGCTTTCACGACGACGAGAGTCCGGCGAGGCGACTCGTGGACGATCGACGGCGTGTCCTTTCGGGTTCTCGGACCCGATCCGGGCTGGCCGCTGCCGGGGGCGGATGAGAACGCGCGATCCCTCGTGATCGAGATCAGCTACGGCGCCACGTCATTCCTGCTCATGGGAGACGCCTCCACCCTTTCGGAAAGCCGGCTCGATCTTTCGGGGCAAAGGTACGACCTGGTGAAGGTGGGGCATCACGGGGCGGCGACCTCGAGTTCGCCCGGCCTCGTCGGGATCACCCGCCCCCGGCTGAGCGTGATCTCGGTGGGAGCGCGCAACCGGTTCTCGCATCCGAGCGCGATGGTGGTCGAACGGTGGGCGCGGGCCGGAGCGACGGTATGGCGGACCGACCTCCAACGCACGCTGCATGTCACCTCGGACGGCCGGGACATCTCCTGGTAGAAAGAAAAAAGGCGACCCCGCGGGATCGCCTTTTCTCCCGGGAAGCCGGCCCTAGAAGATGAGCCGGAATCCAATCGTGATGGCGTCGCCCGATACGTCGATCTCGTTGGGCCTGAAGTCGCCGTCCACGTTTTCCTTGCCCCAGAAGTGCCGGTAGTCCGCGGTGATCTGAAGGTCGGAATTGAGGCGGTAGCGGATCCCCGCGTTCACCATCGGACCAAACGCCGTGCCTTCCGACTTGAACGAGTCGAAATACACGGGCTGGCCCTTGGCCCGGAAGTCGATGAAGTCCCCCCATTCCTCGTATTCATAGAAGCTCGCGGTCATGCCCCCGCCCACGTAGGGGGTGACCTTGCGATAGCGACCGCTCGGCACGAATCGCACGATCGCCGAGACGGGTATGGTCTGGAACCTCAGGGTCTGTTGGATCTCTTTTCCGCTGGGACGAACGTAGTCCCGGTAGACCGTGGGGATTTCGCGTGCGTATCCTTCGACCGCGAGTCCCAGTTCGATGTTCGGATGCACGTTCGCGGTGAACTCAGCCCCGCCGAACCACCCGTTGAAATCGTCTTTCCGGACGGTGTACAGGGTCATGCTGTCGGCGAAGAGGATGGAGTCCAACTTCGGGAGAAAGCCGCCGACCCTCAACTCAAGCCCGGAGGCGCGAGCCTCGCCCGGAAGCAACCCCATCAGACCGCCCACCAGGACAGCGCCCCAAAACGCCTGACTCTTCTTCACTTGCGTCCTCCTTGGCCCCGGGAAATCCTTGAGGCTCCCCCAAAGGCACAGCATGAAGGATGCCAGGCGCGGGGGCGGGTTTCGTGGCCTCCCCTGTCCTCAGGACCGGACGATTGTTCAGGCCGGGGGTCAAGGTCGGATATAGTCTTGCGGTCTCGTTCGTTGTGCAAACCGGGACGCCAAAGGCGGCGTAGCCAAGTGGTTAAGGCGGAGGTCTGCAAAACCTCTACTCACCGGTTCGACTCCGGTCGCCGCCTCCATTCCTGGCCCGGGGCCACCCGGGCGAGGAGGAGTCTGTGCTTTTTTCTCCCGGCCCCTTGGGGTCGTTCGGGGAAGAAATCCGCATACACAGGTTGTGCACATGACAAGTCGTTTCTGATTATATGTTTGCGACAATTTCGCCTCGCAAAAATAGAACTTAAAACACGTTGACGGGGCGGTCTCCAGAAGCTAAATTGTAGGTCGCTGGCGCCGCAAAAAGCGCGGGAGTAACTCAGTGGTAGAGTGCCACCTTGCCAAGGTGGACGTCGCGGGTTCGAATCCCGTCTCCCGCTCCAAATCCGGTCCCTGGCCCCCTCCGCAGGCCCCCAAAAGGGCTCTTCTTCTTCTACAACCCGAGTCCGAAAACGACGCGAAGGCGGCTACCGCGCGTCGAATGCTCCCTTGTGGTGCCGGAGTTGTTCACGTCCATCGATCACATCGATCGCGATGACGTCGAACCGGATGAGACCCTCGGTCAGAGCGTGCCTCGCCGCGTAGATCCGGGCCGCGTTCACCACCCTTCGCGCCTTCGCCGGACGGACGAACTCGGCGGCGGTTCCGTGACCGCTGGCCTCGCGCCGCTTCACCTCCACGAAGACCGTCGTCTTCTGCTCCCGGGCCACGATGTCGATCTCGCCCATCCTGGTCTTGAAGTTGCGGTCGAGGATGGCGTAGCCGAGACTCTGGAGGTGAGCGACCGCGGCGTCCTCTCCCGCGGTTCCGCGGGTCTGGGCCATGACGCCGGGCCCCGGCCTCATGCGCGGACCCGCTTCCACCTCGTGCCCTTGGGCGTGTCCTCGATCACGACACCGCGCTCCTGAAGCGCCTTGCGCGCCACGTCGGCCGCCGCAAAGTCGCGCCGCTTGCGGGCCTCCTGCCGGGCATCGAACAGGCTCTGCTCGTCGACGGAAAGGCGGTCGCCCTTGGGGGGCTCGAAGCAGGCGAAAACCTGGTCCATGCGTTTGAGCGCGTCGAGAAGGATGGCGGCGCCTGCGGCATTCACGACACCCCGGTCCGAAAGCGTATTCCCCTCGCTCACGAGACCATGGACGGCGGCGAGGGCTTCGGGGGTGTTGAGGTCATTGGCGAGCGCCCCTTCGAAGGCGGCGAGGGCCGAGGCCGCGGCCGCCGCCACGGCATCATGCGCCGGCTCCCCCGCCCCCTCGGTCGCTTCGAGGAGGCGGTTCCAGAAGGTGTGGATGCGCGCGAGCGCCGTCTCCACCTGGGCGAGACCCTCCCAGGTGAAGTTGAAGGCCTTGCGGTAGTGCGACTGGGACAGCATGTAGCGGATCTGGTCCGACCGGAAGCCCTTCGCGAGCAGGTCGGGAATGCTGTACACGTTCCCCTTGCTCTTCGACATCGTCTCGTTCTCGACCAGGAGGTGATCCACGTGCATCCAGTGCCTGGCGAAGAGCTTCCCCGTCCCGCACTCGCTCTGGGCGATCTCGTTTTCGTGGTGCGGGAAGATGAGGTCGATGCCGCCGCAATGGAGGTCGAAGGTTTCGCCGAGGTACTTCATGCTCATGGCCGAGCATTCGATGTGCCACCCGGGCCGGCCGCGGCCGAACGAAGCGTCCCACTGGGCCCAGGCGGGCTCGTCGCCCTTGAGCTTCCACAGGACGAAGTCGCGCGCGTCTTCCTTCTCGTACTTGTCGGTATCGACTCGCACCCCGGCCTTGATCCCGGAGACGTCGAGTCTCGACAGGCCGCCGTACGAGGGAAAGGACGCGATTCGGAAGTAGACGCTGCCGTCGACCGTATAGGTGTGACCGCGGGCCATCAGACGCTCGATCAGGGTCACCATCTCGGGAATGTGCTCGGTCGCCCTGGGCATCACCTCGGGGACTTCCATCCTCAGGGTCGCGAGATCCTCGAGGTACGCCTGGGTGGGCGCCTCGGTGAATTCCTTGATGTCCGTGCCCTTCGCGGAGGCGAGCTGGATGATCCGGTCGTCCACGTCGGTGATGTTCATGACCTCGAGCACGGGGAGGCCGAGGAACTTGAGCGTGCGCCTCAGCACATCGGTGGCCACGAAGGTCCGGAAGTTCCCGATATGCGCGCGGCTGTAGACGGTCGGCCCGCACACGTACATCTTGACCGGCTGTCCCTCGGAGGGAACGATTTCTTCGATCTTCCCGCTCAGGGTGTTGTGCAGCTTGAGTCGAGTCATAGAGCCTTCAGTATGACCGCCGTCCGGTCGTCGGCGTACGCGCGCCCGGAGGCGAATTCGAACAGGGACTGATCGAGAAGTCTCAGGATCTCCAGGGCCGGCTTGGCGCGCAGGGCCCGGACGCAGGCCACCACGCCCTCCGGACCGAATTCGTCGTCGCGGATCGATTGGGCTTCGCTCACCCCGTCGGAATAGATGGCGAGAACATCGCCCGGCTGGAACGTCACCTCGCCCTGTTCGAAGGTGGTGCCCGGGAGGAGTCCAAGCACGGCGCCCCCGGTGCGCAACTCGATCGTCTCCTCGCCGCGCACGATCGCGGGCGGCAGGTGCCCGGCGTTCACGTAGATCATCCGCCGGTTCGACGCGTCGAGTTCACCGTAGAAGCAGGTGGCGTAGCGATGGGTCTTGTTCGCGTTGCGGATCAGCTCGGAAATGCGGGCGAGGAGGTCGACGGGCGGGAGGCTCCCGGCCAGAGACCTGAAGGCCGCGTGGGCGAAGGCCATGATCAGGCTGGCGGGAGTGCCCTTGCCGGAGACGTCGGCCAGGATGATCGCGAACCGCGAATCGCCCAGGGGAATGACGTCGAAGAGGTCGCCGCCCACGCTGAAGCAGGGCTCGCTCCAAGCCGCCACCTCGAACCCGGGAATCTCGGGCAGGACCTCGGGAAGCAGGCTCTTCTGGATCTCGCGCGCGACCTGCAGTTCGGAGTCCGCGCGGGCCTTCTCGATCCGTATCTCCTGGGCCCGCGCGCCGGTGAGCGCGGCGAGCGCCTGGCGCCCCACCGCGTGGATCAGGTTCCGCTCGCTCTCCCCAAACTCCCCTCCGGCGAGGCGCTGGGAGAAGAGGATGGCGCCTCTCTCCTCGCCCGAACTGAAGCGGAAGATGAAATCGAGCCGAAGCACCTTGAGCGCCGCGTCCGGGGCCTCGGTGGAATTGCCTTCGCCTTCGACCGAGGCCCAGGGCACCCCTTCCAGGGACATCACGTTCTTGACCCCGCGCGAGGCCAGCACGCGGACCTTGCCCTCGGGGGTCGCGGTCAGGAAGGCGGCCCGCAGAATGGTGAGGTGCCCCATGAGCGAAGCGAGGGCGATCGAGGCGACGCGCGCGGGATCGAAGTTGGTCGAGAACTCGCGGCCGAGCTCCACCAGGGTGCGCAACTGGAACTCCGCGGCCGCGAGCTTCTCCTTGTCGGTCAGGGGATTGAGCGGAAGCCGCTTCACCAGGCGGCAGATGTTCCGCATCCCCTCCCGTTCGCGGACCACGGTGTCGGCGATCCTCTGGACCAGGGTGAGCCCGAGCCCGCCGCGGGCTCCTTTCCTGGCGAGGTCCTTGACGTCCGCCACCGGCGGCATCGATTTGGGCTCGAACGCGGCCCCTTCGTCGCAGATCTCGGCGCACAGGTAGTCGCCCTCGAGAGCGAGAGTGATGTCCACTTCGCCGTCCGTGCGGCCGGCATACGCATGCTCGATCGAGTTGGCCGCGCATTCCTCCACGGCCAGGGCCCATTGCTCGCTCTCGATCGCGCCGAAGCGGTTCGACTGGGCGATCTCCCGGGCCCTCTCGTGCACCACCGAAAGGTACTTCGCGTCGCTCGGGACGGCGAGCCGGAGCAGGACAGACGCTTCGGGCTTCACGCCTTGAAGCTCGAGACCGCTTCCTCTTCGGTCTTGAAGATCCGGAACAGATGAGGCAGTCCCACCATCTCGAAGATGGCCGCCACCGATTCCGAGAGCTCGCAGATCCTGAGGTCGCCGCCGTTCTCGCGGATCTCCTCGATGGTCCCGACCAGGGCGCCCAAGCCCGCACTCGCCACGTAGGCGAGGGAACGCGCGTTGATGACCACCGCAAACCGGCCCTGGTCCAGCACCGATCGGAGCGCGCTGTCGAAGGTCTCGACGGTGTGCGCGTTGATGAAGCCGATGGGCACGAGAACGGCGACGTTGTCGCCCTCGCGAGTTTCGACGGTGAGTTCCTGTTTCAATTGAGAGAGTTTCCTTGAGGCGTGAATCGAGCCGCAAGCTAAGGCTATCCCGTTTGGGCCGAAGCCTGCGAGCGCTTCAGGCGCTTCGAGGAGCCATGGCCCTCGCGCGTCGCGCCGCGTCGATGTCCGCGGCCAGCTGCGCCTTCAGGTCCTCGACCGAGTCGAATCGACGTTCGTCGCGAAGGCGGGACAGAAACACCAGGCGCACGCTCCGTCCATAGAGGTCGCCTTCGAATCCCGGGAAATGCGCCTCGAGGCGCGCCACCTCGCCGCCGAAGGTCGGGCGCACCCCGAGGTTCACCGCGGCTCGACGGGGCGCCTCCTCTCCCTCGATGAAACCATCCGCCGCGTATACCCCCCGCTTGAGAGCGGACACCCCTTCGAGGTCGATGTTCGCGGTGGGAAAGCCCATCGGCTTGCCGCGGTGGTCGCCATGGATCACCACGCCTTCGATCTCGTAGGGCCGGCCGAGAAACCGCTCGGCTTCAACCAGATCGCCGCGACGCAGGGCGTCCCGGATCCTCGAGGAAGAGACCCGGCCGAGCGAGTCCTCCAGGGTCTCCACCTCGACGGTCTCGAACCGGCCGCGCCCGAGGTCTCGCAGAGTCTCCACGTCTCCGGCTCGCGCCGCCCCGAAGCGGAAGCCGTGCCCCACCACCACGCAGCCCGCGCGCATGCCCTGGACAAGTGCTTGCTCCACGAACTCCGCGGGCGTAAGACGGGCCACCGAGGCGTCGAACCCAAGCTGGGCCAGATCCTCGATGCCGGCTTCCCGCAGCAATCGCCTGCGGGAACGAAGGGTCTGGATGCGCGGCGGAGCGCCCCGATCGGAAACCACCGTGGCGGGATGCGGATCGAAGGTGAGCGCGGTGGGCACGAGGCCCAGGCGTCGCCCCGCCTCGACGCAGGCCAAGAGGAGTCTCGCGTGCCCGAGGTGGACGCCGTCGAAGTTTCCGATCGCGACCGCCCGCCCCTTCTCGTGGCCGGAGCGATCAACCAGCGATTCGATGCGCAGCTGCAAACGGCAGGCTTACTTCTTCGGCGTCGGGGTCGGTGAGGGCGAAGGGAGCGGGGGCGGCTCCTGGACCAGGAGCGCCCGGTCGATGCCGACCGGACCATCGGGGCCGCGCATCTCGACCCGGTAGCCCTTCGCCGAGACATTCAGTTGGATGCCGTCAACCGAGGCTTTGGTGGCGAGGCCTTCCGAGACCAGTTCGTCCAAGGAGGCGGGCAGACGTCCGTAAGCCAGGCGGAATCCTCGGACCCGCGCATCGGCGATCTCGAGCCGCTCCCGCAGCCGGGTCTCGAGAGCGGTATTCACCGCGGGCTGGACGAGGGGAGGAAGGCCGAAGACACCGAAGGGCGAGGTGAGGTTCCGATAGACGCCGAAGAGCGCCACCAGCAGGGCCACGGCCATGAACGCCTTGCCCGCCGCACCCCCGGTATCTCCCGCCTTCACCGCCGCGGCGGCGCCCTTGACGTCGGTGAGCGCCACCACGTCCCGATCCATGAGATCGAGGAGCGTGCGGCAAACCGCGAAGTCGTGCAGGGGCGTCGACTCGACGATCTGCGTGCAGGTCTTCTTGCCGTCGACCGCGTTGAAGACGAGCAGTTCGTCGCCCGACAGCGCCAGCTTCCCGCCCCCGCCTCCGGACCCGCCTACCCCGGAGAGAATCCCGTCGAGGCCCTCGAGGCCCTCTTCCTGAGAGGCCTTCGCCTGCACCTGGCTCGCGTCGACCACCCGCCTGAAGACGGACGCCATCGACGGGATGCGGCGTTCGATGATGGGCCACTCGTCCACCATCCGGATGCCTTCCATGAGCACGAAGTCGGCGCCGAGCGAGACCGCGCCGGTTCGCTCGTAGTCGACGGTGGCCTGGGTCTCGAAGTTGTATTCGCCCTCGCGCCAGCGGAACAGGCGGAAGACCACCTGGAAGAGCTGGGCTTCGACCGCCTTGCGGAGAGCGTCCTCGGCCACGATCTTCTCGGAGATCAGCACGTGCCCGAGGCGCTGCATGGTCTGCTTCTGAACCGCGAGGGCCTGGTCCAGCTGCTCCTGGGTGATGGCGCCCTGGGTCACGAGGGCATTGCCGATGCGATCGGATGGCCGGGAGATCGAGGACTCTGCGGCCACGATGTTGCCACCTTCGAAGATGACCTTGACCGATTCGCCCGGCGTCTTCAGGTGGAGAGTACCGGTCTTCCGCTGAAGACCGATCAGCTGAACGATGTCGGGGAGACCGAAGTCCTTGAGGGTGCCGGCCAGAGCCATCGCTTAAGCCTCTTGCTCCGGCCGGACCCGGCGCGGGGCCGCCGCCACCACGGGAGCCTTGGGCTTCACCGCCTGGGCGATCAGATAGGTGAGCACTGCCACCACGCCCAGGCCGGTCTGGAGGGTCGAGCCGAAGGGCGATCCCGCCACCAGGGCGGGGGCGAGGTAGTGAATGGTGATCACGGCGCCGGCGGAGATCGCCCACACCAGCAGGAGCGGAAAGCCGAAGTTGAAATGGCCGATGGAAAGATGGCCGGCGCCGGGGGCTACGACCGAGGCGACCCGGTGCAGGAGGGCCTTGACCGTGACGTAGCGGGTGATCTCCTGGTTCTTGGCCGCGCGCGCCGCGGGGGGAATGCCGCGCTTGACCACGAAGAGATAGTGGCACTGGGAGCAGACATCCTGCGAAGTCGAGCGGGTCTGGCAGAGCCAGCAGAAGGTGGTGCCGCACTTGGGGCACTGCTTGGAGAAGCTCTGGGCCCCCCGGAACTTCAGGATCGCGGGAATGAAGAGAAGGAGCACGACGGCCACGAGGGTGAGGCGGCTCACTGCGTTGTCCGTGCTGAGCCTCAGCACGGGAATCGCTCCCTTCAAAATCCGCGAGGGCTCGGGGACGATGTCCGGCGGCGCCTGCAGCATGGACCCGTCGCGGTCGAAGGAGAAGAGGCGGTCGAACCGGGCAAGGGCGGCCGCGTCGAGGGCGTCGCCCTTCTTCCTTGACTCCTTGCTCTGGTCGAAAGCGAGGGTGTTCACCTGAACCAGAGAGAGGTTGTACAGGGCGGTGGCGCGGTCCCGCGCGGAGATCGGAGCCTCGCTCGCCGCGGTGAAGCCCGGGAGCGCCCCCGCGAAGTTGCCTTTGTTGAGCTCGAGGGCCGCCGCGTTATTGGCGAACCGCGGGTCGGCGTTCGCGCGGGAGAGCAGGGCGGCCGTTGCCTCGTCGAAACGGCCGCCGCGACGGGAAAGGCTCGCGGCAAGGAGCGCCCAGTCGGCGTCTTCGGGATTGGCGGCGAGGTGTTCGCGCACCAGCGCTTCCCCTTCGACGGAGGTGCCGCCGTTCGCCACGAGGTAGAGCGGCCGGGCCGTGGCTGAAGCCTCGATCGTGCGCTGGTGGGTGATCTTCGGAAGGGCCAGGCTCGAGAGAGCCAGGGCAACGAGAAGGGCCGCGGACACCGCTTTCTCCGCGCGGGTCTGGAAGATGAAGAACAGGGCCAGCCACCAGAAGGGCAGGTAGCCCCAGCCCATGAAGCCGGCCAGCGGCAGAGCGCCGAAGAGGACGGCCATGAAAAGGGCGAGCGACTTCAGCGGCGCGGGAAGCCCTTCCGCCACGTCGTGGCTGAAAACCGCCGCGTAGCGCAAAAGGATGCCGAAGGAGAAGCCAATCGAGAGCAGGGCGCCCGCCACGAGAACACCGAACAGCAGAACCGACTCGACGCGTCCTTGCTCGAACGGGTTGGCGAGGGCCAGATCCAGGGCGCTCCAGGCGTCGCCCACCTTGCCCTCCGCCCCGGCTTTTTGCACCCGGTACACCGCGGCGTCGGGGGCGAAGGTGATCGCGGCGTCGAGCAGGGGCACGGCGTCGTTCTTCGTCCCCTCGTGGCCGCGCACTTCGGCCCGGCCGGCGATGGCGGCGGCAACATCATCGACGCTCGTGAGATTCCGTTCGGCCCGGCGGCGCTGGAGGTTTCCGAGGGCCTTCTTCGCGGAATCCTGATCCTGAAGCTTGACCGCATCGAGCCACGCCTTCAGGTCCGGGCCGAAGTCGTCGGTGGGCGTGGTGATGACAGGCGCCGCGGGTTCAGCCGGAGCCGTCGGGCTCGCGGCGGGCGAGGCCGAAGGTTTCGGCGGGGCCTGGGCGAGAACGAGAGAGGTAAGTACGGACGCCAGAAGCAGAGGGGTCAAGAGCTGGACCCTTTCGCCGCGCCGACATAGGCCAGGCGCAGGTCGAACAGGACGGCCTGGATGATCCTGGTTTCATCCTCGGTCCGTCGCCCCTCGGACTTGTCCTTGAGCATCTCCAGAGCGGAGATCATCTGCCTGGCCGCCGCGAGGTTCTTCTGCTCGCCTCCGATGAAGTCGGCGGCCTGGGTGGCGAGGGAGATGATGAAGGAAGAGAAGCTCACCGGCGGCGCGTCCTCGGCCTTCCCGGAGGCCGCGAACTCGGCGGCGGCGGCGTCTTCGGAAACCGAGGGCGCATCCGCCTTCAATTGCCCATCCGCCGTGAAATGGCGCCGGTCGGTCACTTTGAGGTTGGGTTCCGCCTCGTGCATGGATGGTGCGGATCGTACACCAGCGCCGGAGCCGAAAGGAACGGCGTCTCCAAATCTGCGCAGGCCCCGCCTAGGCCCGGCGACGCAGGCGCCAGAGGGCCGCGCGGAAAGCCAGGTAGATCGTGGTGAGCCAGGGCAGGAGACCCGCCCCGAGCTCGATCAGGGAAGCGACCGACTCGCCCATGATTCGAAGGGCCTGCCGCAGGGCGGCCTTGACCGGGTCGAAGGCTCCGGGGGTGACCATGGCGTCGGGCTCGAAAAGGGCCAGGGTGATGGTGGAGAGGGAAACCTGATTATCGAAATAGCGGCGCTCGCCCTCCGCCTGCTCGATTTCCTCGACCACCCGCGCGATCTCGCGCTCCACCTCGAGCACGTCCGAGACCTTCCCCGTCTGCCGGGTCAGGATCTCGCGCAGCCGCGTCGCGGTCTCGCGCTTCACCCTGAGGCGCGTCTCGAGGTCCGAGTAGGCCCTGGTGACGTCCTGGGTCTGGACTCCCTCGCTTTTCACCCGGCCCAGCTTCTTGAGCACGCTCATAGCGCCGTCGAATTTCTCGGAGGGCACGCGGAGGGTGATCTGACCGCGTTCGCGCCCCTCTGCATCCTCGCTGAACTGGCGATCGCTCACGTATCCCCGCAGAGCGACCGAGGCCCGTCCCGCCTCATCGACGGCGGCCCGGAAATCCGGGACCTCGACCTGAAGCGAGGCCGTCCAGATCAGCTTCAGCGCCGAGGAAACCCGGGGAGCGGGAGAGGGAGCGGGCGAAGCCGGAGTGGACATCCTCATCGGTCCCGACGTCGCCCGGCTCGGCTTGTCGTTCCCGTATCCGAGAGCCGACCGCGGCTCCGCCGACTTGACCTCGAGGCCCTCGTCGAGACCCGCGACCCGTTGGGAAGGCCGGGCGCAGCCGACGGCCACGGCGGCGATGAGAAGGAGAGCCGGGTTCGAGCGTTTCATTGAAGGTTCCTCATGGTTCACAGGATCGTCATGGAGACGCCCGAGGGCGGAGGGTTCTTGGTCCGCCCCCGGCCGGACCTTCCCCGCCCGGTCGGGATTGAATTAAAGTCGGTTGCCGAATTGGGGCTTCGTGGGCTGGCCGCATTGCGCCGTCCGCCAGGGAGCGTCAGGGGTCGGCGAAACGCGATAACCAATGTCCGAAAACACTGAAATCCGCATCCTGGTGCTCGATGACGAGCTCTTCATGCTCAAGCTGCATGCCCAGATGCTCGCGAATCTGGGCTTTGCTGCGGTCACCACGTCCCAGAGCGGCCACGACGCGCTCGCCCGCATGGACGAGGAGAAAGAAATTCCGGATCTCATCCTCCTCGACCTGTCCATGCCGGCGATGGACGGGCTCGAGTTCATCCGCCGACTGGTCGACCGCAAGTTCGAGGGGCGCCTGATCCTGGTGAGCGGCGAGGATGAGCGCGTGCTTCGCACCGTCGAGAAGCTCGCCGAAGCCCATCACGTCAGGGTCCTCGGACACCTGAGCAAGCCGGTCCAGCAGGACAAGCTCGCGATCCTGCTGCGGCGATGGCGGCCCGCCTCCGGGACGTTCGAGATCGCCTGGAAGAAGACCTATTCGGAGGACGCGGTTCGCCAGGCCATTGAAGGCGAACAGCTCACCGTTCACTACGAGCCCCAGGTCCTTCTTCAAACCGGGGAGTTCACCGGCGTGGAGGCCCTCGTCCGCTGGCGTCACCCCAAGGATGGCCTGGTGGTGCCCCAGCAGTTCGTGGGCGTCGCCGAGAGCAGCGGCCTCATCCACCAGCTCACCCGCGTCGTCTTCGCGAAAGCGATGGCGCAGATCGCGATCTGGCGCGACGCCGGCTTGAACGCCAAGATGGCGGTCAACGTCTCCATCGACGCTCTCTCCTCCCTCGACTTCGCCGACTTCGCGAGCGAGCAGGCGGCCGCTTCCGGGGTCTCCCCGAAGGACGTGACCATCGAGGTCACGGAGAGCCGGCTGATGCAGGACCTGAGAGCCCCTCTCGAAGTCCTGACCCGCCTGCACCTGATGAGGTTCCAGCTCTCCATCGACGACTTCGGCACGGGCTACTCGTCGCTCGCCCAGCTTCAGGACATTCCCTTCAGCGAGCTCAAGATCGATCGCAGCTTCGTCCACCGGGGCACCGCCGACAAGACGGTGAAGACCATGTACAACACCTGTCTCGGCCTGGCCAAGCAGCTCAAGATGAGCACGGTGGCCGAAGGGGTGGAAGACAAGCACGACTGGGAATTCGTGCGGGCGAGCGAATGCGAGACCGCCCAGGGCTACTTCGTGGGACGAGCCATGCCGCCCGAGGCCATGATGGGCTGGGCCGCGAAGTGGAAGAACCGCAGCAGGGCCGGCTTCCCCGAAAGCGACTAGGCGCCCCGGGTCCTCCCGCCGAGACGCCATGACTTCTCGGGTCGCACGCGTGGTGGCGCTCGGCGCCAGCAATCTTTCCCTCGGGATTCAGACCGCGATCTCGACCGCCCGCAGCACCTGGGGACCGGAGATCGAAGTGCTCGCGGCCAACGGTTACGGCCGCTCGTATGGCGCCCCGAGCCGGGTCGCGGTCCGGACGCTTCCCGGGATCCTGCAGTCGGGACTGTGGCGCGAACTCGAGCAACGCGATCGCGCGCCGACCCGGGCCCTCATCATGGACGTGGGCAACGACATCCTCTACGGTTTCCTCCCGGCGCAGATCCTCGAGTGGGTGGAAGAGGCCCTGGTCCGGCTGCTGGCCCACACGCCCGACGTCACGATCACGGATCTTCCGGTAGAGAGCGTCAAGCGGCTCTCGCCCGCGAAGTTCCTGTTCTTCCGGACGCTCTTCTTTCCCTCCAGCCGGGTATCGCGCGACCTGGCGTTCGAGGGGTTGGATGAAGTCAACCAGGGCCTCGCTCGACTGGCCGCGGACCGCCGGGTGCGCTTCGTCCACCTGCGATCCGAGTGGTACGACTTCGACCCCATCCACTTTCGGCCCGCGATGTGGTCGGAGGCCTGGCGCGAGATCCTGGTCGGCGGAGAATCCCCCGCCGCCAAGGCGCGGTTCTCGCTGGCCGAATGGGCTCGCCTTCACACCTTTCCCCCCGATCAGCGATGGCTCTTCGGCTTCGAGCAGGCCGTCCCGCAGTCGGGAAGACGCCTGCGCCGCGGGGGTCGCCTCTGGTTGTACTAGAGCCGAACCCGATCCTCCCGCAGGACCTGGTCGAACGCGGAGAGGAACAGGTCGGCGTCCTCGTCGGTCAGGACGAGGGGCGGGCGCAACTTGATCACGTTCTCGTGGGGGCCGTCGGTCCCGGTCAGGATCCCGAGGTCGCGGAGTCGATTCACGACGTGCTTCGCCTGGGCGCGGGCGGGCTCGCCGCTCCCCCGGTCGAGTACCAGTTCCACCCCGAGGAACAGGCCCGAGCCCCGCACGTCTCCGATGAGGCGGTGTTCCTCCATCATCATCCGCAGGACGGCCATGAGGTTCGTGCCCACGTCGAGGGCGCGCTTCTGGAGACCCTCGTCCCGCACCACGTCCAGGACGGCGAGGCCCGCCGCGCAGGCCACCGGGTTCCCGCCGAAGGTCGAGAAGAACTCCATGCCATTGTCGAAGGACTTCGCGATTTCTTCGGTGGTGACCACGGCCCCGAGCGGAAATCCGTTGCCCGCGGGTTTGCCCAGGACCACGATGTCGGGCACCACACCCTGCATCTCGAAGCCCCAGTAGTGGGTGCCGAGCCGGCCGAAGCCCACCTGCACCTCGTCGGCGATACAGACGCCTCCCGCCTCGCGCACGTGGCGGTAGGCCTCGGCAAGGTAGCCGGGGGGGGGAACGATCTGGCCGCCGACACTCGGCAGCGTCTCGGCGATGAAAGCGGCGGGAACCCTTCCCGCCTCGCGCAGCCGGCTCACCAGATCGCCCACCGCGCGCCCGTACTTCACGCCCGCCTCCGGATCGTCGCGGCGGAAGGGCCCCCGATAGTCGTCGGGCATGGGTGCTATGTGAACCCGATCACTCTGGCCCTTTCCCCCGCGGCCGAGGAACTTGTAGGGGCTGATCTCGATGAGGGACGCGGTGTGACCGTGGTAGGCGTTCTCGAGGACGATCACGTCGTCGCAGGCGGTGTGCGTCTTCGCCATCCGCAGGGCGAGATCGTTGGCCTCGCTGCCCGAGTTGACGAAGAAGCAGACCCGCAGCGGCTCGGGCATCAGCGCGGTCAGGCGCTCGGCGTATCGAACCACGTGGTCGTGCAGATACCGCGTGTTGGTGTTCAGCAGGCCAAGCTGGTCCTGAGCCGCGCGCACCACGCGAGGATGAGAGTGTCCGACCAGGGGCACGTTGTTGTACATGTCGAGGAACGCGCGCCCGGTCTGATCGTATAGATACGCGCCGAATCCCCGGATGAGTTTCAGGGGCCGCTCGTAGGACAGTCTGACGCTGCCGCCCACCAGGCGGCGCCGCTTCGAAAGGGTCGTCTCCTCCGAGTCGGGCGGCTCGCCCAGGCGGTCCGTGGGGATTCCCAGGATGGGATTGGGATCGGGCGAAAGGACCTTCCACATCTCCCGCTCGGAAGCGCGACAAACGCCGGGGAAATCGCGGTCCAGTCCGAGCAGGTCCAGGATCACCTGGAAGTGCAGGTGCGGGGCCCAGTCACCGTTGCCGGGCGGCGCGCCCACGCGCGCGATCTCGTCGAACTCCGCGACCTTCTGTCCGACCTTCAGGCGGGTGAGGGTGTCCTCGCTGAGGTGCCCATACAGGGTGAAGAAGGGAACCCCCGCGTCGGTCCGGTGCTTCAGCACCAGGAGCGGGCCATAGTCCTGGGGCGCGCTGTTATTGACGAGGATGTGGACCTCTCCGGGAAGAGGGGCGTAGACGCGGGTTCCCGCCTCGACGAAGAGGTCGATGCCGAGATGGACGGTGCGGCGTTCGTCGGTGGGCGATTCGCCTTCTCCGAAGAGGGGCGAGACGTAGAGAAGGCGCGCTTCGTCGTAGCGGCCCACCCCCACCTTCACTCCGGCCTTGCGCATCTTCCCGAAGAGAGTCTCGGTCAGGCTCGCGGTCACCGTGGCGCTCGGGTCGGCCCCGAGAAGCGGACTCCCGACACTCAGATCGAAGACCAGGCTCGGCTCGGTGCGAAGGTCGAAGTCCAGGACGGGCGCGATCACGTCGGCCTGCGCCTGGATCCAGGCCCGGACCTCGTCCGCCTTCTCGACGGCGGGGAGGCCGCAGGTGTTTCGGAAGGTGGCGTGGGCGAGCGCGGGTGGAATCTTCAAGAGCGCATCGAGCGCCTCCCAGGCCCCGGCTTCGCTGACCGTGACATACGGGTCGTCCGGCCGGACTTCCTTTCGGATCGCGGAGTTCGTGACGCTGACCGCGAGCCTCGCCAGGATCAGCGGGAAGAGGACCTTGATCTCGCTCTCCTGCAAGGGGCGCTCCTGGTGGTAACCCTTCACCACCAGGGCGGCGGCCGCGAGCTTGTCCTTGCGGCCGAGGATGGCGTAGGTCGCGCCGACCGCGACCTCGGCGGCGGTGACGCCCCGGTGCATGTCGCCGAAGTCGACCACGCTCGCCACCTCGCGGGGCGCGGCGCTTGCCGGATTCACCAGGACGTTGTAGTCGTTCGCGTCGCCGTGAATCACGGAGCGCGGGAGCAGAGGAAGGACCGGCGCCACGTGTTCTTTGAAGAGGGCCAGCGCCCGCGCCACCTGGGCCCGGGACTCCGGCTCCTCGATCCCCTGAAGCGACCCTTCGATCCAGGAGGCCTTCGACAGATCCCACTTGAAATCGCGCTCGCTCGCCGGGTGCGCGAAGCCTTCGAAACCGCGATCGAGAATCCCGAGGAACCGGCCCAGGCTCGCGAGCATTCCGTCCGTCCGGGGTTTCGCTTCCGCGAGCGGCGTCCCCTCCACGTAGGAGAGCATCCAGACGAGTCGATTCACCCGCGATTTCCCATCAGAGCCCGGCATCGACAAAGTGGTGACCACTTCACCGCTGCGGGCTTTCTGCACACGGGGAAGAACCAGCCCGGGCGAGGCGCCTTTCAGGTGATCGAGGGCCTTGCACTGGAGATCCACGAGCGACGGCTCGCGGGCGGGGTGCATGACCTTGAGAACGAACCGCCCCTTGTCCCGGGCGGTGATCTCGAAGTTCGAGTCGTATTCGCCCGGTAGAGCCACCGCGCTGACGTCGCCCTCCGCGCCCAGGCCGTAGAGGCTGCGAGCGAGCCGAACCGCTTCGGCGAGGGGGACGGCCGGGGCGGGAGCGCCGAGCGGGCCTTCGGAGATCACCACTCAAGCCTAAACCGGCTGGAGCCCCCGTGCGGGCGGACCGCGGGCTATCATCAAAACCGGAGACCCTCATGAGATCCTTCGCGCATCGTCTTGCTCTGGCCGCCGCCGGGGCCCTGGCCGCCACCGCCCTGGCCGCACCCGCCTTCGCTCAGAAGGCCATCGTGGTCGTGCGTCACGCGGAAAAGGCCGACCAGTCCACCGATCCCGTGCTGTCCGCGGAGGGGGGGGCGCGAGCGCAGGCCCTGGCCAAAACCCTCGCCGGCATGGACGTGAAGGCGATTTACGTGACCCAGTATCAGCGGACCGCTCTCACCGCCGATCCCCTCGCGAAAGCCGCGGGCCTCAAACCCATCCAGGTTCACTCGGACGCGACACCGGAACTGGTGGAACGCATGAAGAAAGAGCACCCGAGCGACGTGGTCCTCACCGTTGGACACTCGAACTCGGTGCCGCGGATCCTCAAACTCCTCGGCGTCACCGAGACCATCCAGCTCGGCGACAACGACTACGACAACCTCTTCATCGTGGTGCCAGCCGCGTCCGGACCGCCCACCCTGCTTCGACTGAAATATTGAGCCCGCCGTGGCTGGCAACCTGCCCGAGAGGTGGCGCGCCGATCGAAGCCTGGCCTTCCGGATCGGCATCGCCATCGCCTTGTTCGCATATCTGCGGCTGGCCGGCGGCCCACAGGCATTGCGATCCGACCTGGCGTCGAGACTGGGACTCCTGACCGGCGCCGTGGAGGCCGCCGAGCACCCCGAGATCGGCATCATCCTGGACGATTCGACCGTGCTGAAGCTGCCGCCCGCCCCGGCCGCCTCGTTGCGGCTGGACGTCGAAGTCGAGGCGGCCCGCCCTCGCGAGATCAAACTGACCTGCCCGGACGGAGTGGAGAGGCGAATCCCGTTGGCGGCCCGCTCGCCGGTGAAGGCCGGCTGCGAATGGCGCGCCGGGGCCGGGGAACGCATCGAGTTCGCCCGAACGGGCGGACGCGGCCAGGTCATCGCGCGGAAGGTGACGCTCCACACCGCGGGGGTGCGACTCGGCCCCGGCGACCTCAGTTGGCTGACCTCCCTCGCGATCCTCGGCTGGTGGCTGGCCGGGGCGGTTGGGCAGCGTCAACGGTGGGCCGACGCGACCTGGTTCTTCGTTCTGTCCACGGGCGCCATCTGCCTGGCTCCACGAATCGAAGTATTGCGAGTCCTGAGCGTCCTGCTCCCGCCTCTCGCCATCCTCCAGACCAGCAGGGTCGCCGCGCTCCGATCGGGGTCCTGGTCCGCCGGGCTCGTGACCCTCGCCGTGCTGGCGAAGCTGGTGTTCGCCTTGAGCGGCTATGGCGGCGGCGACATCTCCTTTCACGTGCACAGGCTGAACGACTTCGCCCGAGGCGAGGTTCAGACTCGCTCGGTCGCTCCGGGCCTCGAGTCGCCGCTGCCCGTTCCCTATCCACCGGGCGCCTATGCGCTTCTCTCCCCTTTCGCCGGCCTGGCTGACGATCGCCGCGGGCCCGTCGTCATCGGTGCGGGTCTATGGGCCGGCGAGGTGTTGTCCCTCCTTCTCATCATGGCGATCGCCCGAAAAGCCGGGCTCGGGGGCCGAGCCGCGCTGGCCGCGGGCGCGCTGTACGCGGCGCTTCCGGAGGGCGTGCTGGTGATGTTCAAGGGGATCCTCGCCAACATCTTCGGCCAGGTGGGAGCCCTCTTCACGATTCTCTGCCTGATACCCCCGGTTTCGGCGGTCGGTCTCTCGTTCGCGATGGCCGCGACCTTTCTGGCGCACCTCGGAGTCACCCTGAATCTCCTCCTCTTCCTCGGGGTGTGGGCCTGCCTGGCCCCGGCGACCGAGCGCCGGACCATGGCGGCGAGCTTCGTTCCCGCGGCGCTCGTGACCTGGGCCCTTTACTACCGAGACGCCTCGGGCGTGGCCATCGAGGCGGTGCAGCGCGTTTCTGGAAACCTGCTCCGACCGGCCACGGTGACCGCGCAAGCGCCGCTGATCCGCCTCGGAAAGATCATTCAGAATCTGCTGCTCAAACTCGGGGGCTTGCCCCTGCTGGCCCTGGACTCGCGGCCAACGCTGCCGGAAGCGTCGCGCCGGCTCTTTCGGACGGCTTTCTACTCGTATCTGATCGCGGCGGCCCTCGCCGTCGTGTCACCGGTGACCGTCCGTTTCGAACTGTTCTCGGCCCCTTTGTTCTGTCTGTTCGCCGCCGCCGCACTGGAGGACTCCGCGGCGCGGCGAATCGCCGTTCTCATCGCCCTCCTCTCCGCTGTGCTTTTCGCGCTTGTGTTCTGGGGCGGCTTCGACATCATCAACGTGATTCTCGAATCGCCGAGATGGCCCCTCCTCCAGCAGCTGATGTCGCCGGTTTCCTAGCCGACCAGGAACACCGCGCCCACGCCCGCGACGAGCAGGAGGGCGGCGAAGGGCAGGATCTTCCGCTTGAGTTCGGGCGCGCCCACCGAGACGGCCATGCCCGTCTTCACCACCGTGTTCGACATGACCGCGATGAGTATGGTGCGGGCGGCCACGCCGATGAGGTCGGCCTTCTGGTCGGCGAGGTTCGCCATCGAGAGAGAGATCGCGTCCACGTCCGTGAGCCCGGCCACCGCACCCGCGAGATAGAGGCCGGCGCTGCCGAGATAAACCTCGGCGGCCTTGGCGACGATGGTGACGACACCGAAGAGCAGGCCGAACTTGACCGCCTCTCCGAGTTCGAAGGGGTTGTTGCCCGACTTGACGCTTCCCCGCTCTCCGGGGCCTCGATGGGTAAAGAGAAACGCGCACGCGAGCAGGCTCACCACCCCGAGGATGCCCACGCCGAGGGCGAGCCGGCGCGCGAGGTCCGCGTTGATGACGGCCACCGCGATCAGGACCCGGAAGAACATCACCGTCCAGGCCATCAGGATGCCGAGCGCGAACGAGGACGACTGCTCCGGCTGGTGGCGGGAGCGCTGGGAGAAACCGAGGGTCACCGCGGTGCTCGAGACGAGGCCGCCGAGGATGCCGGTGAGCGGGATGCCGTGCTCCTGGCCCAGGACCTTCACGAGCACGTAGCTCGCGAAGTTGAGGCCGGAGATGAGGACCACCATGAGCCACACCTTGTAGGGATTGAGGACGTCCATCGGCGCCGGTCCATAAGTCTGGTTGGGCAGCAGGGGGAGCACGATGACGGTGATGATCGAGAACTTGAGGACCGCCTCGATGTCCGCGGCCTCGATGTGCTGCGCGGTCTCGATGGACCACGCCTTCATGGACAGCAGGAGCAGGGCGCAGACCGCGATGGCGGTGGCGAGGCCCTCCTCGCCGGTCGCGCAGAGCGCGCCGATGGCGAAGGTGAGGAGGGCCGACATCTCGGTGGTGGCGCCCGAGTCGCCTCTTTGCGAGGTGATCACGAACGAGGCGACGGTGAGCCCGGCCACGGCCAGGAAGGAGACAGGAAGGATCCACGCGAGCTGGAGCGTGACCTGTAGATGCGCGGACGCGGCGCCGAGAAGCGAGATGAGAGCGAAGGTGCGCGCGCCCGCGAATTCCTCCTCGTTGGGCTTCTGCTTCCGCTGCCGCTCGAAACCGAGGAGCAGGCCAAGACCGAGCGCCGTGCCGAAGCGGGCCGCGAGGTCGAGAGGCGTCACGACAGGAATTCTAGCCCCGCCCGTTCCGGCGTTCTTCGTTCGCGGGCAAGGCCGATCGGACTAGGCGGACTTCACATCCCTGAGCATGATCAAAAGCATCCGCGACGCGGCCTTCGCGTCCACGGCGTGGGGGACGTTCGCGGGCATCACCGTGACCGTGCCCGGAACCGCATCCACCGGCTTGCCCCCGATGGTGAGGACGATGTGGCCTTCGAGCACCATGACCAGGGCATCGAACGGCGTGGTGTGCTCGGTCAGTCCCTGGCCGGAGTCGAAGGCGAAGAGGGTGACGTTGCCGCCGTTCGTCTTCGCGAGGACGCGGCTCGCGATGCCCCCCGGAGTGGGAACGATGAGAGAAGGAAAGGCGAGGGCCTGGGCGGTAGGAAGCGACGATGCGTTGGTCATTCTGAAAGCATGACAGACGAACCCTGCGGGACTAGGGCATCCGGGCGTTCGAGCGTTCCAGCACGGCCGCCAGTTCATCGACGTGCGCGCTTTCCGCCATCAGCGCTTTCGATACGCGCGCGATCTCGGAGTCCGCTTCGGTCCAGGCTTTCGCCTCGATGGCCTCCCGCACTCCGGGCACGGTCTTGACTCCGTAACCCGTATAAACGCCGGGGGCATAGAGAAGGTGCTTGTACCAGGGCCGGCGCAGGAGTCCCGCGGGATCGGTGAGAGCGCGCTCGCTGTCGATGAGTCCACGGTTCAGGACCCGCAGGGTCTCGGGCGGCACTCCCGCGAACCAGGCCTTGCCGAGCGCGGCCTCGTACCGTTCGGCGCTCTTCGTGAGAGCGGAGAGCGCGTTCTCGAAGGGCGCGAAATTGAGGTACGGCGGCGCCTCCGCGCGAGGCGGCGCGACCGTCGGCCGGCGAGGATCGAGGACCGCCTTGAACACTCCCTCGTCGATCTGACGGTTGCGCTCGGCAAGCTCGTTCCGCTGTTCCTCCGCGAGCGCCCGCAGCTCCTTCAGATACATCTTCGTGGTGTCGGCGAGGCCGCCAAACTCGAAGGGCAGGAGGTCCGCGTTCGCGAGCCGCACCACCGCCGTGCTCACGGTCTGGGCGAGGGCCTTGCCGTAGACGAAGTCGGTGTCGGAGAAGTGGGTGTACCAATAGAAATCGTCGTAGATCGAGTGATAGATCCCGCCTTCGTCTTCGCCTCCGAACCCGAGGTCGAGGGCGGGAACGCCCAGGTGATCCAGGAACGCGGTGAAGTCCGTGCCCGATCCCAGCGCATCAATACGCAGATCGCGGCGTTCGCGCAGTTCCTTGCGCCGCTCGGCCGACGCGCCCGAGAGGTCGGCGAGGCGCCGCCGTTCATGGACGGTGAGACCCGTCTCCGGATCCTTGATGTCGCGCGCGACCTCGTTGACGAAGCGCTCCAGGGTGTGCGAACCGCCCATGCTCAGGAAACCGCGGCCGTTGCCGTCGGTGTTGATGTAGGCGACCGCGTGCTCGCGCAGTTCGGCGGCATGGGCCTCGGCCCACTCCGTCGACCCCAGGAGCATCGGCTCCTCGCCATCCCAGGCGCACAGGACGATCGTGCGCTTCGGCTTGAATCCCTGCTTCGCCAGCTCCCCGATCGCGCGCGCCTCTTCGAGCAGCACCACCATGGCGGAGATCGGATCCTCGGCGCCATTCACCCACGCGTCGTGATGGTTGCCGCGCACGATCCATTCATCCGGGAACGTCGACCCCTTGATGGTGGCCACCACGTCGTACATGGTCTTGATGTCCCAGTTGAAGGCTACCTTCAGGTGCACCTGCGTAGGACCGGGGCCGAGGCGATAGGTGATCGGGAGCGCGCCGCGCCACGACTCGGGCGCCACCGGCCCGCCGAGCGCGGCCAGGAGGGGCTGCGCGTCGCCATACGAGATGGGTAGCACGGGGATCTTCGTGAGGCTCTTCGCGTCCTTGATGGCGAGACGGGTGGCGCCTTCGGTGGCGCCCACGCCGGGAGTGAGAGGGTCGCCTGGATTGGAGGCCGCGAAGTCCATCACGCTCCCCCGCTGCACGCCGGTGGAGGGACGCATCGGTCCTTCGGGGAAAACCTTGTCCGAGAAGTAGCCGTCATCCCTCGGGTCCGAGTAGATGAGGCAGCCGACCGCACCATGCTCCGCCGCCACCTTCGGCTTGATGCCGCGCCACGAATTGCCGTATTTCGCGATCACGATGGCGCCCTTCACGGAGATGCCGAGGCGCTCGAGCCGGTCGTAGTCTTCGGGCAGGCCGTAGTTCACGAACACCAGGGGCGCGGTGACGTCGCCGTCCACCGAGTAGGAGTTGTAGGTCGGAAGCTGCTCGGTCTTCTGCCCGGAAGTCGGGTCGATGGCGAGCGCGGGCTCGTCGAGAGAGGCCACGAACTTCTTCGGCTCGACCATCTCGAGGAGACGCTCCTTGGGCGTGGGAAAGAGCACGTTGAAGGTTTCGATCTGCGCGTCCCACCCGTATTCCTTGAACCGGGCGAGGATCCACTCCGCGTTCTGCTTCCCATAGGCGGATCCCACGTGATGGGGACGCGCCGAGAGAACGCGCATCGACTCGCGCAGACGACTCGCATCGGGAATGGCGCGGAGCTTCGCCTCCCATTCGCGCTGTTTCACCGAACTCTCGGGCTTGAAGCCGCGCAGCGCGGCGTCGTCGCCGCTCGCCGAGCCCGCCAACAGCAACAACGACACGCCACCGATCCAAAGACGATTCATCAAGACCTCCAGATTCCCACGATCCAACCAGGACGACGCGACCGGGGAGAACTCATATTAGACGGAGGGACCACGCTTACGTCGCTCCAATGACGCAGCTTCGTTCACGTTCACGTCAAAGTCCACGTTGACGTTGGCGTAGGACGCCAGAACGACGGTCGTTCGCGTCGACGTCCACGCCACAACGATTGTCGTTCGCGGTACCCCTTCCACTATCCGGTGATCTTCCTCTCGTCACACCGGCGAAAGCCGGTGCCTAGCGCGAACGGTCCGTCTGCGAACCGCGACGATCTCCGTCCTGGAAGCATCGCTGCGTGCCGCAACGCGCTCGTTACGAGGGCTGCAGCATGGCCCACGCATGTGAGGGCGCGAAAAGCCCCTCGGCCGCAGCGACACCAAAGCCGCGCGGAGAAATCCCCCTTGTTCCCGACTGAATCAGCTCCGGCGCATGCGCCCGGCCAGACCGGGATTCCGAGGCTCCCTACGACTGCGGGCGGAACAGGAAGAAGTCGTGGACGGCGCGGGAGATCTGGGCAATCACTCTTTCGCGGTCGGCCACGGGCTTGGTGGACTCCTTGACGAACACGGAGATCGCCACGTGGCCGGCGCCCTGGGGCAGGGTGAGGATCCCCACGTCGTTGGTGGTGCCGCCGATGGTCCCGGTCTTGTGGGCCACGATGGATCCGTCGGGGAGCAGGCCCTTGAGCCGGTGCTCTCCGGTCTGACAGCGGCGCATGATGTCGAGCAGCAACTCCGCGGTCTCCGGCTTGTGCAGGCTCTTGTGTTGGATTTTCGTCAGCAGCTCCACCATGGCATCCGGGGTCGCGGTGTCGCGCGGATCCTTGTCGAAGGCGGCGGCCGCCGCCCTGGCCTCGGCCTCCGGCACCGCCCCGAAAAGCGGTTCCCAGAGCGAAGGCGACCACTCCCCCACGGGCGGCAGCGTCTTGAGCCCCGCCCAGTCGGCGATCAGGTTCACGGTGGGCCGGCTGACGTTGATGCCGTCGAGGCCGAGAGCCTTCATGCGGGACGTCACCGCGGCGCCGCCGCCCGCGCGCTCCAGAACCATGTCGGTGGCCGAGTTGTCGCTGATCAGCAGCATCAGCTCGAGGAGATTGCGAACGGACAAAGCGACGCCGGGCTTGTTGAACAGTTCCCCCAGCGTGCCGCTGCCCGGATGCAGGTCGCCCGGCTTGAGCGTCACCATGGCATCGAGGGTGATCTCGCCCGCGTCCACCCGGCGGAGCAGCTCCACCGCGATCGGAACCTTGTAGGAGCTCGCCATCGGGAAACGTTCGCCGCCGCGCAGCGAGACCCGGCGTCCGCTCTCGAGGTGATACGCGGAGACGCCGACCACGCCGCCCGATCCGCGGGACAGCCTTTCCATCTCGCGAGCCAGGCCCTCGAGGCCCGCGTCACCCGCGGGATCGAGCTTCATCGCGGAAACGCGGCCGGGGCCATGCAGAGCCCGACCCGGCGTCGCGTCGGTGGGCTCGCCGTCCTTGAGAACGGCCACACCATTCACGAGAACGTGCCTCATGCCGGTCGAGTACTCATGAGGCTTCTCGAAGGTCGCCTTGTCCGCGATGGTCGCGGGATCGAAGACCACGACATCCGCGAACATGCCCTCCTTGAGGAGGCCCCGGCGATCGAGGCCGAGTGTCTCGGCGGGAAGCCCCGCCAGCTTCCTCACCGCCTCCTGCAATGTGATCAGCTTCTCCTCGCGCACGTACTTACCGAGCAGACGCGAGAAGTTGCCGTAGGCGCGCGGATGGGTGGACGAGCGCAGGAACACCCCTTCGGTGGCCATGGAGGCCGCATCGGATCCGAAAGAGACCCACGGCAGCTTGATCTGCTTCCGCACGTTGTCCTCGGACATCAGGAAGTAGACGACGCCGACCCGCGACCGGTCCTCGCGCACCAGATCCATCACCGTCTCCGGCCATTCCTGGCCGCGCGCCTTCGCGACTTCAGTCAGGGTCTTGCCGGTGAGAGGCTTGAGCGCGTCGTTGCGGAAGCCGACGAGCAGGATGTTGTCGGTGGTCCCCGCCGCGAAGCAAAGGTTCTCCCAGGCCGTGGCGGCACGGGTCATCTCGTCCTTGATGCGCTGTCGCGTCGGCCCGTCGGCGAGGCGCTGGAACAGGGCGTCATAGCCGCCCTCGAGCGCCCAGGGGGGCATGCACGCGTCGAAACCGGTGGAGCCCGCGGTGTAGGTGTACATGTCGGCGGTGATCTTCACCCCCGCCTTCCGCGCCGCTTCCACTTTCGCGATGGCCGCGTCGAGCTTGTCCCAGTTCGACTTGCCGCCCGCCTTGAGATGGTAGATCTCGACGGGAAGGGACGCCTCCCTGCCAATGCGGATCATCTCGTCGATGGCTTCGAGGAACCGGTCGCCCTCGCTGCGCATGTGCGCGATGAACTTGCCCTGGTAGCGCGAGGCCACTTTCGACAGCTCGATCAGTTCCTCGGTCTTCGCGTACTGGGCGGGGGTGTAGATGAGCGCGGAGGTGACACCGAGGGCGCCTTCCTCCATGGCGACCCGCACCAGTTCCTTCATCTTCTCGAGCTCTTCCTTCGTGGGATCGCGGTTCTCGAATCCGATGACGTGCTCGCGCACCGTCGCGGCACTCACGAAGGACGCGACGTTCGGGGCGATCCCCCGCCCTTCGAGGTGCTGAAGGTACTCACCGAGCGTGGTCCAGGGCATGTCGTACTTGAGGTCGCCCATGCGCAGGGCCCGATAGGCCTTCATGGCCGGGGACAGCGGACCCATCGAGGCTTCGCCGAAGATCTCGGTGGTGACGCCCTGACGGATCTCGCCTTGCGAGCGCGAGTCCGCGATCAGCGAGGTCTCGGAGTGGGACAACATGTTGATGAAGCCGGGAGCCACCGCGAGGCCGGTCGCGTCGATGACGCGGCGCGCCGGGGCCGCCGGAAGAAGTCCGATGGCGGCGACCCGATCGCCGCGGATGGCCACGTCGGCCCGGCGCGGCGGGCCGCCGGTTCCGTCGTAGACCGTGCCGCCCTTGATGAGGACGTCGTAGGGAACGTCGGCGGCGGTGGCGGTGGCGGAGAAGGCGAGGCCGAAAAGGAGAGAAGTCAGGATCACGCGCATGAGCGGACCGTACACCGCGGCGGCTCCCGCTTCAACCGAGGGACCCTTACAATCGAGCGATGAACCGACGCCAATTCTCCGAGGGGCTCGCTCTTCTCGCTCTCGCCCCATCGCTTCCCGCGGTGGCCCAGACCGCGCCGCCGCTGCGTGTCAACCCCGACAGACTCCGCAAGCGCCTCGAGGACCTGAGCGTCTTCGGACGGCCGGC
This sequence comes from Vicinamibacteria bacterium, assembly GCA_044229175.1. GTDB lineage: Bacteria > Acidobacteriota > Vicinamibacteria > Fen-336 > JAGNNV01 > JAGNNV01. The sequence goes on from JBGATM010000006.1 coordinate 99,017, forward strand.
GGGCGGAACCTTCGCGGACGGCGTGAGCCGCACCGGCTTCTCCGACGCCGACGTCGAGGCCCACGCCTGGCTGCAGCGGGAGATCCGCGCCATCGGCCTCGAACCCAGGGTGGACGCGGCCGGAAATGTCTCGGCGCTGCGGGCGGGGACCGTCCCCGGCTTGAAGCCGATCCTCTTCGGCTCGCACATCGACTCGGTGCGCGGCGGCGGGAACTTCGATGGGGACGTGGGCTCGATGTCGTCGCTCGAGGTGATGGCCACGCTGATCGAGAAAGGCGTGAAGACGCGCCATCCGCTCGAGTACGTGGTGTGGGCGGCCGAAGAGTCCAACTACGGAAGCGGCCTCCACGGCAGCCGCATGGCCGCGGGACTGATCGAGGGTGACGAGTTCGATCGCGTGCAGAACGGCGTCAGCAAGCGCGACGCCATGAAGAAGCTCGGCGGCGACGCGTCCCGGATCGCGGAGGCGCGCCGCGCGCCCGGATCGTTCCACACCTATCTCGAACTGCACATCGAACAGGGCGGCAAGCTCGACCGCGCGGGCGTTCCCATCGGCGTGGTCGAGGGCATCGTCACCATCGACGACTTCGACGTCCACGTGCGCGGTTTCGCGAATCACGCGGGCACCACCCCGATGACGGAACGCCGCGACGCCCTGGTCGCGGCATCCCAGATCGTTCTCGCGGTCCAGCAGATCGCGAACAGCGAGCCGGGCGCGCAGGTGGGCACGGTCGGCCAGATGAGCATCAAGCCGAACGCGCCCAACGTGGTCCCGGGGGAGGTCGAGATGACCGTGGAGTTCCGCGACCTCGATGGGGACAAGGTGGCGCGCCTCGGCGACGCCCTGAGGCGGCGGTGCGCAGAGATCGCGAAGGCGACGAATACCGAGGTCGAGATCAAGTTCACCAGCCGGCACACGGGCGCACGCGCCACCGCCTCGGTTCAAGCCGCGATCGAGAAGGCCGCAGCCTCGCTTTCGCTCAAGAGCATGCGGCTGCCGAGCGGCGCCGGCCACGACGCGCAGGCCATGGCGACGCTCGGCCCCATGGGCATGATCTTCGTCCCCAGCGTCGCGGGTATTTCGCACTCCCCGCGTGAACTCTCACGGTGGAGCGAAATCGCCCAGGGAGCGGATGTCCTCATGGCGACGATCCTGGAACTCGACGCCTCCTAGCCCGCGCCGGCGCCCATGGGCATGATCTTCGCGCCCGGGGTCGCCGGTATTTCGCGCCTGGCCCTGGACGAAGTCTGCCCGCGCGCTGGTGGCCTCTTCGAATGGTAGGCTGCCCGCACTCCCCAAAGTGGCCCTCTCCCCCTCAACCCGGCTCGGTCCGTATGAGATCCTCGCTCCCATCGGCGCCGGGGGCATGGGCGAGGTGTATCGGGCCAGGGACACGCGCCTCGAGCGCGAGGTCGCGATCAAGATCCTGCCCGAGAGTTTCGCCGCGGACGAGCAGCGGCGCCTCCGTTTCGAGCGCGAGGCAAGGGCGATCTCCTCGCTGAGCCACCCGAACATCTGTGCGCTCTTCGATGTCGGAAACGAGAAGACGACGCACTACCTCGTGATGGAGCTGCTGGAGGGCGATTCGCTCGCCGACCGTCTCTCGAAGGGCCCGCTGCCTCCCGACCAGGTGTTGCGCTACGGGGCCCAGATCGCCGATGCCCTCGACTGCGCGCACAAGCGCGGCATCGTGCATCGCGACCTCAAGCCCGGCAATGTCGTGCTTTCCAAGACGGGAGCCAAGCTTCTCGACTTCGGCCTGGCGCGGGCGGCGACGCGCGACCGCGACTCCGGCAGCAGCTCCGACCTGATGACGGCGGCCAAACCCCTGACCGAGCAGGGCACCATCGTCGGCACCTTCCAGTACATGGCGCCCGAGCAGCTCGAGGGTCACGAAGCCGACGCGCGGACCGACCTGTTCGCCCTCGGCGCGCTGCTGTTCGAGATGGCGACGGGCAAGCACGCCTTCGAGGGCAAGTCGCGCACCAGCCTGATCGCGGCCATCGTCTCCTCTCAGCCGCCGCCCATCTCGTCGGTCGTGCCGTTATGCCCGCCCGCCCTTGACCACGTGGTGCGCAAGTGCCTGGAGAAGGAACCGGACGAGCGCTGGCAATCCGCCCACGACGTGGCCGAACAGCTGCGCTGGATCGCGCAGGTCGGGTCGCAAGCCGGGGTGGCCGCGCCGATCGCGATCAAGCGGAAGACGCGGGAAAGCCTCGCCTGGAGCATCGCGGCGCTGGCCCTGGCGCTGGCCGCCTGGCTCGGCCTTGCTCGCGCCCAACCCGCGCCGGCTACCGGCGCCCTGCGCACGAACATCCTGCTTCCCGAAAGAGTCCAGCTCAACAACGCCGTCATCTCGCCCGACGGCCGCCGGCTGGTGTTCAGCGGCATCGACGCCACCGGAAGAATCCAGCTGTGGGTGAGACCCCTGGACTCGTATACGGCTACGGCCCTGCCGGGGACGGACGGAGGCGTGCTGCCTTTCTGGTCCCCGGACAGCCGCAACGTGGGATTCTTCGCCGACAAGAAGCTGAAGCGCGTCGACGCCGCGGGCGGCGCGCCGATCAGCATCCAGGACGTGGACGGGGTCGGTGGCGCCTGGGCCGAAAGCGGCGACATCCTGTTCACTCCGCCCGCCGGGCCGATCTACCGCGTCTCATCGGGGGGTGGCAAGGCCGAGCCGGTGACGGTGCTCGATACGTCGCGCGGCGAGACCGCGCACCGCTATCCCTTCTTCTTGCCCGATGGCCGCCACTTCCTCTACCTGGCGCTCAATGTCTCGGGAAACTCCCGGGATCCGGCGAATCGGATCTGGGTCGGCTCGCTCGACGGGGGACCGGCCAAGCCGCTGATTCCCGGAAACTTCAACCCGCAATACGCAGACGGATACCTGCTGTTCATCCGCGGCGGCGATGCCGGGGGAAGTCTGCTCGCGCAGCGGTTCGACCCGGCGCGCCTGGAGACGAGCGGCGATCCGCTCACCGTGGCCGATCAGATCAGCCTCTATGGAGACTACCTCGGCTTCGGCGCCTACTCCGTTTCGCGGAACGGCACTCTCGTCTTCAACGCGCTCCAACTCCTCACCCGACTCGAATGGCTCGACCGCGCCGGCAAGCATCTCGGCGCGATTGGAGATCCGGGCCTGCATTTCAACCCGCGAATCTCGCCCGACGGGACTCACATCGCCTTCGACCGCTACGACACCGGCACCCAGACGACCCAGCTCTGGGTCGCCGACGTGTCGCGCGGCGTGCAGACGCGTCTCACCTCGGGCCCGGGCAGCAACTCCGGCGCGGTCTGGTCTCCGGATGGCTCGCGGATCGCATTTCAATCCGACCGTAAGCATCAGGCGGACGTCTATGTAAGGGCGATCGCCGGCGCCGGCGCCGATGAGGCCATCACCGACGAGGCCAACCAGCGTATCCCGATCGACTGGTCCCGCGATGGCCGCTTCCTGACCGTGTTCGATAGAGAGGCCGCCGGCAACCGACAGATCCGCCTCTCGGCCCTGCCACTCTCCAGCGGCGGCAAGCCTCTCGTCGTCGTTCCGACGGTTCCGGGTCTGCTGGGCGGCGGACGCCTGTCTCCGGACGGGCGCTGGCTGGCTTACGACACCGACGAATCGGGCCGGAGCGAGATCTACGTCGTGTCGTTCCCAGAGGGGCAGGGCCGCGTCCAGATCTCGAGTGCGGGTGGCCTCAACGCGAAATGGTCGCGAAACGGACGCGAGATTCTCTATACGGCGTTCGACGGCAAGGTGACCGCCGTCGAGATGAATACGAGCCACGGGCTTAACGCGGGAACGCCCAGGCCGCTCTTCCAGCTCCCGGAGGGGACGGGATTCGGCTGGGACGTCTCTCCGGACGGCGAGCGCTTCCTGCTGAATGTCCCCGTGATCAAGAGCTCCTCGGTTCCGCTCTCGATCGTCGTGAACTGGACGGCGGGCCTGAAGAAATAGCGAGATGAAGCGCCGGGCGTGGCTCTTCAGGGCGAGGCTTGCTGGCCCCCGCGCTTCTTCCGGTACATCTCTCCCCAGCCCCTCAGGGCCTCGATCACGGGAATCGCGGTGCGGCCGAGTTCGGTGATCTCGTAGTCGACGCGCGGCGGGATCACGGGATGGACGGTTCGGGTGACGAGCTGCGCCTCTTCCAGTTCGCGCAGCTGCTCGGTCAGCACCTTGTGGGTGACGCGCTTGAGATTCCGCTTGAGCTCGTTGTAGCGCCAGACCCGGTCCTTGAGCCGCCAGAGGATCGGCATCTTCCACTTGCCCCCGAGCGCCTCCAGGGCCAACTCCACTGGATTGTTGTAGCTCCGGCCATCGACCACGAATTCGGGCACCGGGCACTCTCCTTTTGGTGAGTATCCCACGCAAAAGTCCGTACTGTTCAAGGGGCCGAATCACCGTTACTCTTTTCGCGGATAAGCCAACCAGAGAGGAAACGAAATGAGTCTCCAGGACCCGAACGTCGTGAACCCGAAGGCCCGCAAGCGCGTGGCCATCGTGATCGCCAACCCCGCGGTCTCCACCACCACCGGCTGGCCGGTGGGTTTCTGGTGGAGCGAACTGACCCATCCGTACCACGCCTTCGAGGAGAAGGGCTACGAGGTCGAGATATTCAGCCCCGACGGCGGCAAGTGCGTGGCCGACTCGATGAGCGACCCCAACGACCCGAGCGGTTACTCGGCCTCCGACCTGATCAGCCAGGGCTTCATCCACACCCCGAAGCTCAAGGCGCTCGTGGAGAACACCGGCAAGGTGAAAGACCTCGACGCGGCGAAGTTCGACGCCATCGTGGTCGCGGGAGGCCAGGCTCCGATGTTCACCTTCGAAAAGGCCGCGGCGCTGCACGCGAAGTTCGTGGAGTTCTTCACCGCGGGCAAGATCGCCGCCGCGCTGTGTCACGGTGTCGCCATCCTCAAGTACGCGAAGCTGCCGAACGGGGAGTTCCTTGCGAAGGGGAGGACGGTCACCGGCTTCGCCAACGTCGAGGAGGATTTCGCGGACAACGCGGTGTGGGGAATGAACCTGCTGCCGCGAGACAAGCACGTGATGCCCTGGCGCATCGAGGACGAACTGAAGAAGCTCGGAGCCAACTACGTGCAGGCGGGGCTGTGGCGCAGCTTCGCGGTGCGTGACTCCAACCTCATCACCGGCCAGCAGAACTTCTCGGGCGCGGAAACCGCGAACCTGATCATCCGGGCCCTGGGGGAATGATGAAGATCGCATTCCTGGGTTACGGAAACGTCGGCGCCCCCCTCGCCGACCATCTGCAGCGCCTCGGTCACGAGGTGACCCTCGCTGCCGCCGACCCCGCCACCGACAGTGTCAAGAAGGCCCTGGCGAGAAATGCCGGTCTCCAGGCCGGTTCGGTGGCAGCGTCGGTGGCGGCGGCCGAAGTGGTGTTCCTGGCCACACCCTTCGGCGCGAATGAGGAGCTGTTACGTCCCCTCGCGAAGGCTCTGAGCGGAAAGACCCTCGTGGACTGCACCAACCCCGTGGGCCCCGGCCTCTCCCACGGCCTCGGCAGCGCGCAATCCGGATCGGAGTTCGTCCAGAAGCTGCTGCCCGAAACCCGCGTGGTCAAGGCCTTCTCGATCTACGGCTTCGAGAACTTCGAGGACAACCGGTACCCCGCCTACGCGGTCAAGCCGGTGATGATGTTCTGCGGCAACGACGCCGGCGCGAAACAGACGGTCTCGGGCCTGATCGAACAGCTCGGCTGGCAGCCCCTCGACGTGGGCGGCATCGAGCAGGCCCTGCACCTCGAGCACATGACCCTGCTCTGGGTGCGGATGGTCCGGATGAACCGGCACTCGCCGCACATGGTGTGGGCGATGCTCCGGCGCTGAAGGAGGGCGGGAACCCCACCAGACCAGGGCTTGCTTGAGGCCGACCGGCGTCGTCTCGCGTGCTCCCGCGACGTGGCCACGGTGTGGTCGGGCTTCGGCGGGATGGGTAACATCGAAGATCGATGACCGTCCCCGCCGATCCCCGGCGGGCGCCTGAAGGCCTGACCAGCCGACTCTGCGGAGACCAAAGATGAGAACCCGCCTGCTCCTCGCCCTGGCCGCCTCGGCCGCGATTCCCACCGCCCTCGCCGCCCAGACCCCGGCCCCCGACAACGCCGCCATCGGCAAGGCGGTATCGAGCCTTGGCCTTCGAAGCCTCGGGCCCGGCCTCATGAGCGGCCGGATCGCGGACATCGCGGTGCACCCGACCGACCGAAGCACGTGGTACGTCGCAGCCGGATCCGGCGGCGTCTGGAAGACCGGCAATGCCGGCGTCACCTGGACGCCTCTCTTCGACGAGCAGCCGTCGTACTCGATCGGCGAGATCACCCTCGACCCCACGAACCCCGAGGTGGTGTGGGTGGGCACGGGCGAAAACGTCAGCGGCCGTCACGTGGGCTGGGGCGACGGTGTGTATCGAAGTCGCGACGGCGGGAAGACGTGGCAGCGAATGGGGCTTGCCGCATCCCAGCACATCGGCCGGATCCTCGTGCATCCCAAGGACGGCAACGTGGTTCTGGTCGCGGCCGAAGGGCCGCTCTGGTCGGCGGGAGGAGAACGCGGCGTCTACCGGACCGAAGACGGAGGCATCACCTGGAAGCCCGTGCTCCAGATCGACGAGAACACCGGCGTCACCGACCTCGAGTTCGATCCTTCGAACCCCGAGGTGGTGTATGCCGCGGCCTACCAGCGCCGCCGTCACGTGGCCGGCTTCCTCGGCGGCGGACCCAAGTCGGGCCTTTGGAAATCCTCCGACAACGGCCGGACCTGGCGGCAGGTCACCACCGGTCTGCCCAAGGGAGACATGGGGAAGATCGGCCTGGCGGTGACACCCGCCGACCCGAACCTCGTTTACGCCACCATTGAAGCCAACGCCGAGGAGAAGGGTTTCTACCGCTCGCGGGACAAGGGCGAGAGCTGGGAGAAGCGCAACTCGTACATCTCGGGCGGCACCGGGCCCCATTACTACCAGGAGATCGAGGCCTCCCCCGTCGACCCCGAACTCGTCTATCAGATGGACGTCTTCCTTCACGTGACCCGGAACGGGGGCGCGAACTTCGACATCCTCGAAACCGGGTCCGACAAGCACAGCGACAACCACGCTCTCGTGATCGATCGGGGCGATGGCCGGCACCTGATCGTCGGCACCGACTCCGGGCTCTACGAGAGCTTCGATGAAGGAAAGACCTGGCGCCACTTCCCCAACCTGCCGGTCTCGCAGATCTACAAGGTGGCGCTCAACAATCGCGAGCCCTTTTACGACATCCTGGGCGGGGCGCAGGACCTCGGAACACTGCACGGCCCGTCGCGGACCCTGAACCGCGACGGTATCCGGAACCAGGACTGGTACGTGCCGTTTGGCGCCGATGGGTATGGCGTGGCTTTCGACCCGCGCGATCCCGACATCCTCTATCTGATGTCGCAGGAGGGGAATCTGTTCCGCAAGGACCGTCGGAGCGACGAGGGTCTGGGCATCCAGCCCGAGCCCGCGGCGGGAGAGCCGGCCGAGAGGTGGAACTGGGACTCGCCGATCCTGGTCAGTCCCCACAACTCCGACCGGATCTACTTCGGCTCGCAGCGGCTCTGGCGGAGCGACGATCGGGGCAGCGCCTGGACCGCGATCAGCGGCGACCTCACCCTGGGCCGGAACCGCTACGAGCAGAAGTTCTTCGGGCGGACCTGGAGCGTCGACTCGCTCTTCGATCACGGCGCGATGTCGAAGTACGCAACCACGACCGCCATCAGCGAGTCGCCGCTCCAGGCGGGAGTGCTGGTGGTGGGGACGGACGACGGTCTGGTTCAGGTGTCCGACAACGGCGGTCAAAGCTGGACGCGCACGGCGGCGCTTCCCGGCCTGCCCGCGCTCGGTTTCATCAACGACGTCGAAGCCTCTCTCCATGATGCGCGCACGATCTACGCGGTGGCCGACAACCACAAGAACGGGGACTTCTCTCCCTACGTCTATGAGAGCGCCGACCTCGGGCGGACCTGGCGTTCCATCACGGGCGACCTGCCCAAGGGCACCATCGTCTGGGCGATCCAGCAGGATCACGTCCGCCCCGACCTGCTGTTCCTGGGAACGGAGTTCGGGCTGTATGTCAGCCTCAACCGCGGCGCCAACTGGTTCAAGCTGAGCGGCGGAGTGCCCACCATCTCGTTCCGGGACATCAAGCTCCATCGCCGGGACAACGACCTGGTGGGAGCGAGTTTCGGGCGCGGCTTCTATGTGCTCGACGACTACAGCCCTCTCCGGGAGATCGCGGCGGGCGCGCTTGCCGCCGAAGGAACGCTGTTCCCGGTGCGTGATGCGTGGTGGTTCGTGCCCTTTCAACCGGGGCAGGCCCCGGGACGGCCGGAGAAAGGAAGCGACGACTTCACCACCGACAACCCGAAGCACGGCGCGCTTCTGACCTACTACCTCAAGGAAGCGCCCACCACGGCAAAAGAAGCGCGGCAGGCCGGCGAGAAGGCTCTGCGCGAGAAAGGGGCGGACACGCCGTTCCCGGGATTCGACCGGCTTCGCGAGGAGGCTCTCGAAAGCGGACCGAAGGTCCTGTTGGTAGTTTCGGACGCCTCGGGCCGAAAGGTCCGCTGGATCGAGGGACCTGCGAAAGCCGGCCTGCACCGGGTGAACTGGGACCTGCGCGGGCCGAGCCCGGAACCGGCGGACTTGAACCCCCGGGGATTCAAGGCGCCGTGGGACTCGCCGCCCACCGGTCCGCTCAAGGCCCCGGGCCGCTACTCCGCGGAACTGATGGTGGTCTCGGCGAGTGGCGTTCGACGGCTGGGAACTCCGCAGTCGTTCGAGGTGAAGCCGGTGCCCGCCGTCCCGAACGGCACGGATTTCGCCGCGGTCGCCGCCTTCCAGCAGCAAACCGCAGAGCTGCAGCGACAGGTCGCGGCGGCAGAGGCGAAGATCCGTGATGCGCGCGAGCAGCTCCGGCACATGCGCGCGGCCCTGCTGCAGGCGCCCCGCGCTAACCCGGACCTCTTCACGCGGATGGACTCGGTGACCAGGACGCTCGCGGGCCTCTCGCTGCGCCTGTCCGGCGATCCCGCACGCCAGGCGCTGAACGAGTCCGATGCGCCGTCGATCGGCGGCCGCGTGGGCCGGGTGATCGGCGGACACTGGGAGACGCGACAGATGCCGACCGCCACCCATCGGCGCGACATCGAAATTGCCGGCAGCGCGCTCGAGGCGCTGACCCGGGACCTGAAGGCCTTGATCGAAGGCGACCTCGCGCGCTTGAAGACGGACCTCGAAGCCGCGGGGGCGCCGTGGACACCGGGGCGATGAGGTTCAACTGGTTGCAGCCCTTGGCGGAGAACCCGGAGCCAGCCGTAGTATTCCGATCGTGACGAAAGACGCGGCCCCAGGCGAAGGCTCGCAGGGAGCGCCGCTGAAGCTCGCCCTCTACGACGAGCTGGTCCCCTGGTATCGCCTTCTCGACCCCACGGAAGACCACCGCGAGGAGGCGGAGATCTTCGCGGCCGCATTCGAACGCGCCACCTCGGGCTCCTGCGCCACGCTCCTCGAGCTGGGTTCGGGCGCCGGCAACAACGCATTCCACCTGAAGCGCCGATTCCGGTGCGCTCTCGCCGACCCCTCCGAACCGATGCTCGCGCTGAGCCGCGCCTTGAATCCCGAGTGCGAGCACATCGTGGGAGACATGCGCACCCTGCGGCTCGACCGGACCTTCGACGCGGTGCTCGTCCACGACGCGGTCGTCTACATGGCGAGCGAGGCCGATCTCGCCGCGGCGGCGCGGACGGCCTTCGTCCACACCCGCCCCGGAGGCGCCGCCCTCTTCGCTCCCGATTGCGTGCGGGAGATATTCAGGGAGTCCACCAAGCTCTTCGAGGCGGACGAAGGGCCGATGTCCCTTCGCTGCCTGGAGTGGAGCTGGGACCCCGATCCCGGGGACGACCAGTGCGTGATCGATTACGCTTTCCTTGCCCGTCGGGGGACGGAGATGCGGGCGGTTCACGAGCGTCACGTCGAGGGCTTGTTCGCGCAGGCGACCTGGCTGCGCATCCTCGCGAGCGCCGGCTACCGCGTCGAGATGGTCGAACGGCCGGTTGGCGAAGGTGAGGCCGATCAGGTGTTCCTGTGCCGGCGTCCGGCCCCCTTCAAGGCGTCCGCATGAGCGGCGAGGCGCCGGGTTCCGCGGCGAGCCTCGAGCTGAATGCGCTCGAGCGTCGCAGCCTCCTGCGTGCCGCGCGCGAGGCGATCGCGGCCAGACTCGCGAGCCAGGAGGCCTCGCTGCCGCCTCTGGAAGGCAGCCTGGCCGCGGCGCGCGGGGCCTTCGTCACCCTTCGGCGGGCGTCGGACGGAGGCCTGCGCGGATGCGTGGGTTACCTGGAGGCGGATGCGCCGCTGCTCGTGACCGTCACCAACATGGCGGTGGCCGCCGCCTTGCGCGACCGCCGCTTCGAGCCCGTGACCGCGGGCGAGCTCGTTTCGCTGCGGATCGAGATCTCGGTGCTTTCACCGCTCGAGCCGATCCGGCCTTCCGACATTCAGGTAGGACGCCACGGCCTCCTGCTGCGCCATGGCGCCAGGAGCGGACTGCTGCTGCCGCAGGTGGCGGTGGAGCAGGGCTGGGATTGCGAAACCTTCCTCGCGCACACCTCCAGGAAGGCGGGACTGCCGCCCGACACCTGGAAGCGGCCCGACGTGGAGCTCTTGGGCTTCACCGCGACGGTGTTCGCCGAGGACGATTGAAGCCGGCCCCGCCCGAACCGCCTACGGAATCCGGCCGGCCGGGCCTCGATTAGCCCGGCCGGCTCGGGGACCTCTCGCCACTAGAACCGCAGGGTGGCGGTGAACAGGATGGGCATCGTCCAGCGATCGCCGGTTTGGTTGATGGATTCGAGGCCGCTGCCGACCAGAGTGGGCAGGTTGTCCGGCTTGCCCTGGTAGCGGGGACCCGTCTCCAGCCCGAGCGAGAACGTGCGGCCGACGTCGTAACGCACGCCCAGGACGGCCGCAGCCGTGGCCAAGGTCGAGCTGTCGTAGAACGGCACCTCACGGAGGGTGACTCCGGCCGCCGGCACCGTGAAGGTCGGCGAGTTGGACTCCAGGAACCGCACTCCGCCGGAGAGGCCGAAGTAGGGCTTGAGCATCGACTGCGGACTGAAGAAGTAGCGCATGCCGGCTTCGAGCCCGGTCTCCTTGTACTCCGCGAACTCCGCGTTCAGCGCCAGCCCGGCCACGTTACCGACCTGCTGAAGTTCGGCTGACTCCTTCGCGTAACTTCCGCTCGCGAACAACTCCACCCGCTCCGAGACCCCGTACCCCAACTGCGCCTCGCCGCGGAAAGCCGTCCCGTAGATGTCACCGTAGCTCCTGGTCTCGACCGTGGTGGGCAGATTCAGCACCGAACCCTTGCCCCCACCATGGACGTCCCCGCTCAGGGGCAGGTCCAGTCCGCCGCGGAAGGAGAGCGCCCACCGGCCCTTGATGGGCGACGAGGTCGCCTCCTGGGCGCGGGCGACTGTGGGAAGGCTCAGCACGGAAACGATACCGATGATGGACAAACTCAGTTTCTTCACTGTCTTCTTCTCCTGATTTAGGGGGCGCCCGGGATTGAGCGCCCTATGTAGAATTTGAACATATTCTGCACAGATATCGAAAGTCAAGTCGAAAATCGACATTTTCCCGGCAGGCGCCGGAGCGAGCCTTCGAGGCCGGGGAAGTGGTTCGGGCGATGCTCAGGCGCGGCTGCCGGAGCGCCCTGGGGCGACCCGATTCCGGCTCAGGTGCGACAGACCGGCGGACTAGAATTCGGGCAACGTCGTTCCCGTACCTCCCCACCCCAATGAGGTTCCCCATGGTCCGCTCCATCAGTCTCGCGCTCGTTTCCGTCGTCCTCGTCTCCTCTTCCCCTTCCAGGACGGCCGCTCAGCAAGGCGCCACGCAGGCCGTTCCACACTACGCGGGGCTTGGAGGTTTCACCCGCAAGATCGCCACCACCTCGCCGGAGGCGCAGGCCTACTTCGACCAGGGCCTCGCCTTCCTCTACGCGTTCAACCACGACGAGGCGATCCGCGCCTTCAAGCGCGCGAGCGAGATCGACCCGAAATGCGCGATGGCCCTTTGGGGCCTCGCCCTCGCGAACGGGCCTCACATCAACAACATGGCGGTGCCGCCCGAGCGTGAGAAGGCGGCCTTCGACGCGCTCGCGAAGGCCCGCACCCTCGATGCCAGTCCCGCGGAGAAGACCCTGATAGACGCGCTCTCCACGCGCTACGCAGACCCGCAGCCCGCCGACCGGACCGCTCTCAATCAGGCGTATGCCAACGCCATGCGCGCGGCGTGGAGGTCGTACCCGAAGGACGCGGATATCGGCGCGCTCTTCGCGGAGTCGCTCGCCAATCTCCGGCCGTGGGACCTCTGGCTTCCTGACGGCCAGCCTCAGCCGGGCACCGAGGAGCTCGTGGCCGCGATCGATGCGGTGCTCGCCCTCGACCCGAAGCATCCCTTCGCCAACCACCTGATGATCCACGCGGTGGAAGCCTCGCCTCATCCGGAGCGCGCGGACAAGGCCGCGAACGCTCTGCGCGATCTCCAGCCCGGCCTCGGTCACATGGTCCACATGCCCTCGCACATCGACATCCGCCGCGGACGGTGGCAGGAGGGAATCGTCGCGAACGCCAAGGCCATCGAAGCGGATCGCGCCTACACCGCCAAGGCGCCGGAGCAGGGCTTCTACCGGCTCTACATGTCGCACAACCATCACATGCTCACCTACGCCGCAATGATGACGGGCCAGAGCGCTCTCGCTCTGAAGACGATCCGCGAGATGGTGGCGGACATTCCCCTCCCCTTCTTCAGGGAAAACCCCTGGGCCGACGGTCTCATGGCCTCGCCGCTCGAGGTGCTGATGCGCTTCGGCAAGTGGGACGAGATTCTCGCGACACCGGAGTTTCCGGAGTACGCGCCCATCTCGCGCTCGCTCCAGCATTACGCGCGCGCGGTGTCCTACGCCGCGAAGGACGATCTGCCCAACGCGGAGAAGGAACAGGCCGCCTTCATGGCCGCCCGGGCGAAGGTCGTGAAGGAGGCGACCTTCGGAAACAACTCGGGCTCCGATCTGCTCGATGTGGCCGAGCACCTGATGAAGGGGGAGATCCTGTTCCGCGCGGGCAAGGTCGACGAAGGCATCGCGGCCATGCGCGAGGCGGTGGCGCGCGAGGACAGACTTCGCTACGACGAGCCCCCCGACTGGCTGCAGCCGGTGAGGCATCCGCTGGGCGCGGCCCTTCTCCAGGCCGGCCGCCTCGGTGAAGCGGAGGCGGTCTTCCGCACCGACCTCCTCAAGCTGCCGGGAAACGGCTGGAGCCTTTTCGGCCTCGCCCGTTCACTGCGCCTTCAGAAGCGAAACGCGGAGGCCGCGGTCATCGAGAAGCAGTTCGCGAAGGCGTGGGCGAAGGCCGACATGAAGATCAGGTCGGCCTGTCTCTGTCTGCCCGGAGTCTGATCCCTCCGCTGACATGACCCTGACGCCGGGAACGCGCATCGGTCCTTACGAGGTCACCGGTCCGCTCGGCGCGGGCGGCATGGGCGAAGTGTTTCGAGCTCGGGACACAAGGCTCGGGCGTGACGTCGCCATCAAGGTTCTCCCCGCGGCCTTCGCCCAGGACCCGGAGCGCCTCGCCCGCTTCAAGCGCGAGGCCCAGGTCCTCGCCACCCTCAATCATCCCAACATCGCCGCGATCTATGGCATCGAGGAATCGGCCGGCGTCTTCGCCCTGGTGCTCGAACTGGTCGAGGGCGAGGACCTCGCCGCCCGTTTGAGGCGCGGGCCGCTTCCTCCCCGTGAAGCGGTGGCCATCGCCCGGCAGATCGCCCTCGGCCTCGAAGAGGCGCATGAGAAAGGGATCGTGCACCGAGATCTCAAGCCCGGGAACCTGAAGCTCACACCCGACGGGAGCGTGAAGATCCTCGACTTCGGCCTGGCCAGGATCTACGACGCCAACTCCACCCCGCTCGCAGCCGCGGACGTGGCCCCGTCCGCGACCACCCTCCCATCCCCGCTGACCGAAGCGGGGATCGTTCACGGCACGCCCGCCTATATGAGCCCGGAACAGGCGAGAGGCCAGGCCCTCGACCAGCGGTCGGACATCTGGGCGTTCGGCTGCATCCTTTACGAGATGCTGACCGGCCGCCGCGCCTTCGCGGGAAACACCACGTCGGACATCATCGCGAAAATCCTCGAGCGCGAACCGGACTGGACGGCCCTTCCCCCAGGCACGCCGCCCGGACTCGAGCAGGAACTTCGACGCTGCCTGGAGAAGAATCCAAAGCAGCGTCTGCGACACATCGCCGATGCACGCTTTGACGAGAACCCAGCGGCGCTCAGCGAGGGAGCCACGGCCGCGTCTTCCGGAAGGCCGGCATCGCGGCTCCCGATCTGGGCGCTGGTCGGAGTCGCCTTCCTCGCCGGCGGCGCCCTCTCGTGGCTGCGGCTGCCCGGGGGGACGCGAGGCGCCGATCCGCTGGTGGCGAGACTGACCCTGACCATTCCCGCCGACCAGACCCTCGAGATCGTGGCGGGAGCGCGCCCGCTCGCCATCGCACCGGACGGGAAGCGTGTCGCCTACGCCGCCCTGAAGAACGGGATCACGCGGCTCTACGTTCGGGCCCTCGATGCGTTCGAACCGGTTCCGCTCGAGGGCACCGAGGGCGCGGGGTTTCCGTTCTTCTCGCCCGACGGCGAGTCGATAGCCTTCTTCGCTGACGGCATCCTCAAACGCGTCGCGATCGGCGGGGGCGCCCCGGTTCCCATCTGCGAGGCCCCCGGGGAAAGGCCGGGGGGTCGTGGACGCGGAGGCACATGGGGGCGGGACGGCACCATCGTCTTCGATCCGGGCGATTCAGGGCTCATGCGCGTCTCCGCGGCAGGGGGAACTCCGACGCTCCTGACCGGCCGTGACCGGGCGATCGACGCGCGAAACTACTGGTGGCCCGAATTCCTGCCGGATGGCCGCGGTCTGCTCGCCACGGTCAACGGTCTGGACACCCCGGGCAGCTACATCGCCCTTCGTTCGATGGAAACCGGAGAATGGCGCGTGCTCGGGCCGGGCGACCAGCCGCGATACCTGTCCTCGGGGTATCTCGTCTATCACGCGCCGCACCTGAAGGAAGGCGAGCTGCAGGCAGTCAGGTTCGATCCGGCAACCGGCACGTTTCAGGGACAGCCCTTCTCGGTTATGGACGGCGTCTTTCGCGCGGCTGGGGCCGGAGGGATCTATTTCGATGTGTCGCTGTCGGGGACGCTGGTGTTCGCGCCCGGCGGCCTCGCCCACACCCTCGTGCGGGTCGACCGGAACGGTCGCCGCACCCCTCTATCCGAGGATCGGCGAGGCTTTCGATTCCCCCGGATCTCCCCGGATGGCCGGCAGGTCGCGGTCACCATCGATCCGCGGCCATCCCAGATCTGGGTCTACGACATCGAGCGGCGCTCCCGGCTGTCTCTGGTCGCCGCGGGACACAGCATCGGCTCCGTCTGGACGAAGGATGGACGGCGCATCGCCTACTCGGCGGGGGGCACCAAGTGGCGGGCGGCTGACGGGAGCGGCGAGGCACAGCAGTTATCCGAGTTCAACTACCCGAGCGACTTCACCCGGGACGGCAGGCTTGTCGTGGATGAGGCCACGGCCGCCAATGGAACCGACCTCCGGATCGTGACACCCGGAGGTCCCTCGGGCACCCTGCTGGCGACGCCCGCCAATGAATTCGACGCGCGTCTGTCTCCGGACGAGAAGTGGTTCGTCTACGTCTCCGACGAATCCGGCCGAAGCGACGTGTACGTCCGGCGGTTTCCCCCAACCAGCGAAGGAAAGTGGATCGTATCCACCTCGGGTGGGCACTCGCCAGTGTGGTCGCCGGATGGGCGTGAGATCTTCTACATGACGGGGACAACCCTGATGGCCGCATCCGTGACCGTTCGCGGAACGAGCCTCGTCGCCGGGACTCCGGTCGCCCTCTTCAGCGGCCCCTTCGATACCACGCAGGACAAGTCCTTCGATGTCTTCCCCGACGGGTCGGGCTTCGTCATGGTGGAGGTCGATCCCGACACCCGGCCCACGCGTCTGAACGTGGTGCTCAACTGGCTGGATGAACTCAAGCGCAAAGCGCCCACGGGGAGCTAGTTCCGGCTCGGGAACGCTTTGATAGAGTCCTTCGCAGTTTCGTCCTGCCCAAGGAGGCTGCCCATGTTCCCGCGGTCATTCGTCCGCCTCGCCGTCATCGCCGCGGTTTTCGTGTGTGCCACCGTTCCCCTCCACGCGCAACGGCCGGCCGCCGCGTCTGATCCCTCCTTCACGCTCGCGCAGGCAAAGAGCTACCCCTTCCCGACCGAGCTGGTCGCGGCCGCTACCGGCGCGCGCATCGCCTGGGCGTTCGAGGAGGCCGGCGTTCGCAACGTGTACGTCGCCGAGGGGCCGGACTGGAAGGCCAGGCAACTGACGCACTACGGCCAAGACGATGGACAGGAGTTGACGTCGCTGGCGCTATCGGCCGACGGTTCCCGCGTCGTGTACGTGCGCGGCGGCGACCACGGTTCGAACTGGAACGACAGCCTGCCCGTGAACCCGATCGGCGCGACCACGCCGATCACCGTGCAGGTCTGGTCCGTGCCCTTCGAGGGCGGCGAGCCGAAGGCGCTCGGTGAAGGCGACCTCCCGAAGATCTCACCGAAAGGCGACGTGGTGGCGTTCGTGAAGGACCGCCAGGTGTGGAGCGCTCCCATCGACGGATCGTCCCCGGCCAAACGCCTCTTCACCGCTCACGGCGAGAACGAGGAAATCCAGTGGTCGCCCGACGGTTCGCGGCTGGCCTTCGTCTCGAGCCGCGGCGATCATGCGTTCGTGGGTGTGTACACGAACGAATCGACACCCATTCTCTGGCTCGCGCCGAGCACGTCGCGGGACTCGATGCCGCGCTGGTCTCCCGATGGGACGCGAATCGCTTTCGTTCACCGGCCCGGGGCGGGGGGGGCGCCCGCGCCGATCCTCGAACGGAGACGCCAGCCCTGGTCGATCTGGACCGCGGACGCAGCCACGGGCGAAGGCCAGGTCCTGTGGAAGACGCCCGACACTCTGTGGGGCTCGTATCCGACCACGGACGGCGGAGCCAATCTTCATTGGGCCGCCGAAGGACGCATCGCGTTCCTCTCCTACGCCGACGGCTGGCCGCACCTGTACTCGATCGCCGAACGCGGCGGCACGCCCCTGCTCCTGACCCCGGGGAACTACATGGCCGAGCACATCCGCCTGAGCCCGGACCGCAAGTCGCTGGTGTTCTCCGCTAACACCGGTTCCGCTCCCGACGACATCGATCGCCGCCACGCCGTGCGGGTTCCCGTGGACCGCGCCGCCGTCGAGGTCCTCACCCCGGGAACCGGCCTCGAGTGGGCGCCGGTGATCACGGGTGACGGGCGCTTCGTCGCCTATCTCGCCGCGACGCCGCAGAGGCCGCCGCTGCCGACGGTGAAGCCCGTGGCCGCGGGCCCGGCGCGAACTCTCGCCGAAGACCGTCTCCCCGCGGACTATCCGACCGCGGCCCTCGTGATCCCGAAGCCGGTCACCTACAAGTCGTCGGACGGCCTCGTCATCCACGCGCAGCTCTTCGAGCGTCCTGGCGGCGCCGCGAAAAGACCCGCGATCGTCTACGTCCACGGCGGTCCGCCTCGGCAGATGCTCCTCGGCTGGCATTACTCCTCGTACTACGCGAACGCCTACGCCATGAACCAGTACCTCGCGAGCCGCGGCTTCGCGGTGCTCGCCATCAACTACCGTCTCGGTATCGGCTACGGCTTCGAGTTCCATCGTCCGCCCGCCGCCGGCGCCCAGGGGGCGTCGGAATATCTCGACGTCAAAGCCGCGGGCGAGTACCTGCGCGGCCTGCCCCAGGTGGATCCCGCGCGCGTCGGCATCTACGGCGGATCGTACGGCGGGTTCCTTACCGCCCTCGCCCTCGGTCGCAGTTCGGACATCTTCGCGGCGGGCGTCGATATCCACGGCGTTCACGACTTCACCGTGGGCGGCTCGGGGTCCGGCGCGGCGTTTCAATCCGCCATGACCGGCTCGGCGCGGTTCGAGCCGAGCGACCGCGATCAGGCGGCCGCCGTCGCCTGGCGATCGTCGCCGGTTTCGTCGGTGGACAGCTGGAGATCTCCGGTACTGTTGATTCACGGCGACGACGACCGCAACGTCGCCTTCTCCCAGACCGTCGACCTGGCCCGGCGCCTCGAGGCGAAGGGCGTCCCCTTCGAGGAGATGGTCATCGTCGACGATACCCACCACTTCATGCGCCACGCGAACCAGGTTCGGGTGGACGCGGCCATCGCGGCCTTCTTCGAGCGCCGTTTCATAGCACCCGCGGGCCCCGCGGGCGGAAAGGACTAGGCTCCTTCGATGGAAGACTACGTCGACGTATTCCGCGCGAGCCTGAAGCGCTGCCTCGCCAGCGAGGATTTCCTGCGGCAGTTCTATCACCGGCTCATGGCCTCCTCGGAGGAGATCCGGCAGAAGTTCGAGAACACCGACCTCGACCGCCAGGCCCGGGTCCTCGAGGACTCCTTGTACCTGATGACGGTGGCGGCGCAGTCGTCGAGATCAGGCGAAGAAGTGAGTCCGGCCTGGACGGAGATGTCGCGGCTGGCGCGGATGCATTCGCGTCACCAGCTCGACATCCGGCCGGGTCTTTATGACCTGTGGCTGCATTGCCTTCTCGACGCGGCCCGCAGCAACGATCCCGAGTTCACTCCCGAGATCGAAGAGGACTGGCGGAAGACCCTGGCCATCGGGATCGAGTACCTGCGGTCGCAGTACGAAACCGGATCCTGAGCGCGGGCGAGACCTCGGTTACTCCGTACGCAACGCCAGCCACGGCTTGACCCGCGCCGCGCGCTGAGCGGGGACCAGGTTCGCGAGGGCGGCCACACCCAGGAGCAAAGCGGTGGCGCCGAGCCATGCGATCGGATCGACGGGGCTGATTCCGTAGAGCGCGCCGGAGATCGCGAAGCCCGCCATCACCGCGAAGATCGCGCCCACGATCATCCCGCTCCCCGCCACCCGCAGTCCCTGGCGCATTACCAGCCCCGAGACATCGCCGGGCCGCGCGCCGAGGGCCATGCGCACGCCGATCTCCTTCGTCCGCCGCGACACCGAATAGCCGATAACGCCGTACAGGCCGATCGCGGCCAGCAGCATGGCCACGAGGCCGACCGCGCTGACCGCCCACGCCCCCGCCTTGGCCGGGAAGAGAGTGGCGCCCACCTGCTTCTGCAGGGTCTGGTTCTGAATGAACACGAGGTTCGGCTCCATGGCGAGAAGCTCCTTACGGATGGCGGCCAGCAGGAGGCCGGCATCGCCGCTCGTCCGGGCCAGGACCTCGTAACCGTTCGAGGGACGCTGGCTGGCCGCGAAATGAATGTAGGGGGTCGACTGCTCGCCCATGGTGTTGACCCGGTAGTTCGCGGAGAGGCCGACCACTTCGAACTCGGGGCCGTCGATCCCGCGGGTGCGGAACCGCTTGCCGATGGGGTCCTGGTCCGGCCAGTACTTGCGCGCGAAGGCCTCGTTCACCACCACCACCCCCGGCGATTGCGGCGTATCCGCGGTGTTGAAGCCGCGCCCGCGAAGGATGGGGATGCGCAGGGTTTCGAAGTACTCGGGGGTCACGCGGGTGACGTCGATGGGAACGCCCCGGTCGTCAGGCTGCGCTCGCTCGGGAAAGAAGATCGAATTCCGGTTGTAGTTGATGGAGAAGGGCGACCGCTCGGTCAGGGCCACCGCCTCGACGCCGGGGATGGCGCGCACCCGGGGGACCGCCTGGTCCCAGAACGCCTTCCCGCGCTCCGCCGAGTAACCGATCATGTCCAGTTCGGTGGAGAGCACGGCGACGCCCTCGGAACGGAAGCCGATGCTCGTCTTCTGCGCGCTCACGAGGCTCCGGGAAAGGAGCCCCGCCACCACGAGCAGAACCGTGGTCACGGCCATCTGCGAGGCCACGAGGCTGTCCCGCAGGGTAAAGCGGCGACGGCTGGCCGCGACCACGGCGACATCGCCCTTCAGTTCGCCGACGAGGTCGAGCTTCGTGGCCTTGAGCGCGGGCGCGAGGCCGGCGACGAGACCCGCGACCATGGTGACGAACATCGAGAAAGCGAGCACCCGCGTATCCATCTGCAGTCCGAAGGTGAGGGGAATGGGAATAGGCAGGGTCAGGGCCATGGCCCCGCGCAGCAGGACCCAGGCGAGACCGATTCCCGCCGCGGAGCCGAGAGCCGCCATCACCAGGCTTTCGGTCACGAGCTGACGGACGATCCTGAACCGATTGGCGCCGATGGCGAGGCGGATCCCGATCTCTTTCTGCCTCCCCGAGGCGCGCGCGAGGAGCATGCTCGCCACGTTCGCGCAGGCGATGAGCAGGACCATGCCCACCACCAGCATCAGGCCGCTGGCGATGGGAAGGAGGGTCTTGTCCGCGTCGGGGTGGATGTGCACGTCGCTTGTCCGCACCACCGAGAGCTTCCGGTTCTTGTTGGTCTGCGGGTACGAGGTCATGAGCTGGTCGCCCAAGAGGCGGAAATTCGCGGCCGCCTGCTCCACCGTGGCCTCGGGCTTGAGCCGGCCCTTCACGAAGAGCCATCGCTGTCCGCGGCGGTCGATCCGGCTGTTGCCGGTGGGCGAAGGCACGTTGTCCTGGATCCCCATCGGCTCGATGTCGTCGATCTGCGCCATGGCCGTCCACAGCTCGGGCGAGAGCATGGGCAGCATCCCGGTGAACCCGTCGCGCGCCACGCCCACGATCGAATACGACTGGCCGTGGATGCGCAGGGTCTGGCCGATGGCCGCGGGGCTGGCCCCGAAATCACGGGTCCAGGCGCGGTAAGAGAGCACCACCACGCGAGGCGCGCCCTTGACGTCGTCCTCGGGAAGGAGAGTACGCCCCAGCGCCGGCGGTACGCCGAGAATCTGGAAGTAGTTGCCGGTGACGATCTCGCCCATCACCAGGCGCGACCGGTCGGAAAGGCTCATGGCGGCGAGGGTCGGGCTGTAGGCCATCATGTCGCTGAACACGGTGTTCTGCGCCTTCCAGTCGACGAAGTCGGGATAGGCGCTCGTCGCGTAGGTGTCGCCGTCGCTGCTGCTCGTGTAGATATCGACGAGTCGATCGGGTCGATCGACGGGCAGGGGACGGAACAGGAGGGCGTCGACGAGGGTGAACAGAGCCGTGTTGAACCCGATGCCGATGGCGAACGACGACACCGCGAGCAGGGTGAAAGCCGGGCTCTTGCGAAGCCAGCGGAACGCGTAGCGGATATCGGCCAGAAGCGTCTCGATCATGGTGGTCCTTCCCTTGCCCGAGGGTTACGTGCCCGGTCGCCCGGAAGTTCCCCGCCGCCTAGAAGTCCTTGCCCGGCGCGGCCGGCGCGGCCGCCAGTTCCTTGAGCAGGAAGGCGTCACGGTCCGCGGCGATCTCGGGCAGGGTCATCGCGTGGTCGGTCTCGTAGAACTTGCGGTTCTTCGTTCCGAGCGCGTTCGCGATGAGGCCGCTGTCCACCCGCGACACGTAGACGTCCTTCGTGCCGAACTGGAGGAACGCGGGCACGCTCTTCACCTGGCTCAGGTAATCGGTGAGCTCCAGCATCGCGTTCTGGCGCAGATAGGCGGCCTTCGACTTCGGCTGGGGGCCGAGGAAGGCCCAGTCGTTGAGGCTCGGAACCACCGCGACATACACCTGCGCCCTCAGGCGCTGATCGACGCCCGCCATCATCATGGAGTACATGCCGCCGTAGTCGTGGCCAACGAGGCCAATGCGCGACTTGTCAACACCGGGCTGCGAGATCAGCAGGTCCAGGGCGCGCCGCAGGGCGATCACCTGGCGGATGGAATTCCCGTAGTCCTCCTCGGGCACGCGTTTGCCGAACCAGTCGGGGTTCACCGCGGTGGACCACATGGCGTCGATGAGAACGGAGACCACGCCCTTGGAGGCAAGGTTCACCGCCTCGTTGAGGAACTGGGTGCGATTGGTGGTCTCGGGCTCGCCGAGCCAGTGCACCCACAAAACCCCCGCGAAGGGTCCTTTGCCTTCCGGCGTCACGACGTACGCCGCGACATCCTTCCCGGTGAGCGCGTCGAAGGTGAGGTCGAGCACGGTCGCGCCCAGCCGCTTCTCCACCTCCTTGACCCTGACTCCCAGGGGAAGGCTGGCGTCGTAATTGAAGAGAGCGCGCTGCGCCTTGAATTCGTCCGCATCGGACGCGCGCGCCGCCGAGCAGAGCGAGAGGACGAGGGCGCCTGTGGCGGCGATGAAGGAACGACGAACTCGGTGTAGCACCTGACTGACACTCCTTGAAGTGAGCCGACCCTAACCTCGTTCGGACGCCCCTGCCAAGGTCTTTCTGCGAGCCGGATTCAAGCTTTTGATTTCAGTCCGCGGGCGGCTCTTCCGCGCCCTCTGCGGGGGGCAGCCACTTCTCGAGGACCGTCCTCACCTCCTCGAGTCCCGCGGGCTTGGTGAGGTAGTCGTTCATGCCCACGCTCTGACACCGGTCCGCTTCGTCCTTGAGCGCGTTCGCGGTGAGAGCGACGATGGGCACGGGCTCGCGTCCCATCCCCTTCTCGAGGGACCGGATGGCGGCGGCGAGTTCATAGCCGTCCATCTCCGGCATCTGGAGGTCGGTGATCACCAGCGAATAGCCGCCGACCACGAAACGCTCGAGGGCTTCTTTTCCGTGGGCCACCACCTCTGCGGTATAGCCGAGCGATTTCAACTGCTGCTGGATCACCACCTGGTTGATCCGGTTGTCCTCGGCCACCAGGATGGGGCGCGCGCATCGCATGGCCAGGTCGCGCGCGGGGGCGAAACTCGACGAGGGCGCGGCGGGGGCTTCCCTGGATGCCTCCGTGTAAGTTCCCGCGGCCATGGACACCGCCCCGACGAAGGTGCGCCGGCCCATGACATTGCCGTCGATCTCGACCAGATCCCGGTACTTCTTCCGGGGCCGTCGACGCCGTCCCCGGCCCACGATGACCAGGTTCGTTTCCTCCTCGCCCCGCGGACTCGCGGCCTCGCGGACCTCGGCCGGGGGGACCGGCCCCTCGCATTCGTCGACGACCCAGACCCACGGCCCGGGGGCGCACTGCTTCGCGAAACGCTTCGCCTCCTCGAGGTCGGCGGCCCGTTCGACCCGAGCGCCTCCCGCCGCGAGATAGACGCCGAGATCCGGAGCGAGCCCATGGGGTGGCCCGACCAGCAGGCAGTCGAGGCCCGACACGCTCATGCTCGAATCCGTCGGTTCGGGTGGGCCCTCCGCCTTCGTGAAAGGGAGTCGCAGGGTGAAGGTGGAGCCCTCGCCGGGCCGGCTGCGCACGAAGATATCGCCGCCCATGAGCCGGGTGAGATTTCGCGAGATGCTGAGGCCGAGACCGGTGCCGCCGAAGCGCCGGGTGATCGAAGGGTCGGCCTGGGTGAAGGAGTTGAAGAGCCGCGAGAGCGCCTGCTCATCCATGCCGATGCCGTTGTCGGTGACCTGGAACTCGGCGATCACCTCGTCCCCATGCTCTTCGGCCGCGAGCGCGCGCACGCTCACCCGGCGGGGCTGCGCCTGCGCGCTCGAGAACTTGATGGCATTGCCCACGATGTTGTGGAGGACCTGGCGAATGCGAATCGCGTCGCCCATCACCCGCCCGGGGAGCCGCGGATCGGTGAACAGGGTGAGTTCAACCCCCTGCTTGGCCGCGACCTGGTCGAGCAGTTCGCAGCCCTTCTCGACCACCGAGGCGATCGACACGGGCGCCCGCTCGACCTCCACCATGCCCGCCTCGATCTTCGAGAAATCCAGGATGTCCTCGATGATGGAAAGCAGCGAGGTCGCCGACTCGTGGGCCAGATCGGCCATCTGCGCCTGCTGGGTCTTGAGACTGGTCTGGCGCAACACATCGATCATTCCGAGGACGCCGTTGAGCGGCGTCCGGATCTCGTGGCTCATGTTGGCGAGGAACTGCGATTTCGCCTGGTTCGCCTGCTCGGCCTGCAGGCGCGCCTGTTCGAGCTCGGCCGTGCGCTCCCTCACCTTGTCCTCCAGGGCCAGGTTCAGTTCGGAGAGGCTCCGCTCCGCCTTCTTGCGCCGGGTGATGTCCTGAACCGTGTTGAGGCTGAAGGCGCGCCCGCCGATCTGAATGAGACGGCCGGAGTACAACGCGGGGAAGGTCGAACCATCCCTCCGCCGCATCGTCACTTCCTGACCCGAGACCGCGCCCTCGGTGCGGAGGCGCTCGATGTAGAGGTCGCGCTCGGAGGGGTTCACCCAGATGCCGAGTTCGGCCGTGGTCCTGCCGATCGCCTCTTCCCGGTTGTAGCCGAAGGCGGCCACGCTGGCCGCGTTCAACTCCACCACCCGTCCCTCGGGCACGCTCATCAGGGCCACGATGATCGGGCTGTGGTCGAACACCGCGTGGAACCGCTCTTCGCTCTCCCGCATCGCCTCCTCGGTGCGCTTGCGCTCGGTGATGTCGCGGACGATCGCGATCATGAAGTCCTGGGGGGGGCCGTTGATGTAGCGGACGTTCAACTCGACCGGGAACGTGGTTCCGTCCTTGCGGCGATGGACGCCGTCGAAGGTGAGGTGGCCCGCGCGCCGCAGGGCGTCGAGATGATCGCGCCAGCGCACGATCTCCGGACGCTCGGTCTCGATGTCTTTCAGGGTGAGGGCCAGGTGCTCCTCGCGGGTGTACCCAAGGCGCGCGTGGGCGGTCTCGTTGAGGTCGATGAAGCGGCCGGTGTGGGGATCGATGAGGTACACCGCGTCCGTCGACTGGTCGAGGGCCGCCCGAAACCGGCGTATCGCCTGCTCGGCTTCCCTTCGCGCGGTGATGTCGAGGACGGTGACCAGCGAGGTGGTGGCCGCCCCGTCCGAATTCATGATCGCGGTCGAGAACAAAACGTTGATGGCCTCGCCGTTCTTCTTACGCATGGTGGTCTCGAACGCGTCCACCCGGCCGTCGCGCTGCAGGATCTCCACGTACCGGCGCCGGTCCTCGAGATCGAACCAGAGGTTCAGCTCCTCCGTGGTCTTGCCGATGACCTCCTCGCGGTCGTAGCCGAACATTCTCGAAGCGGATTCGTTGGCGGCGATGAAGCGCCCCTCCGGCACCGAGGCCACCACGATGGTGATGGGCGAATTCTCGAAGATCCGCCGGAAGCGCTCCTCGCTCTCCCGCAGGGCCACCGTGCGGGCCTCCGCCTCGCGCACCGCCTCCCCGTAGATCCCGGCGTTGTGAACCACGAGGGCCGCGTGCTGGGCCAGCATCTCCCCCCGCTCGATCTCTTCCGGGGTGAACGGCTTTCCCCGCTCGAACCTTCCCAGGGAGAGAACCCCCAGGCATTGGTCCCCGAGCAGGATCGGGAACTCCGCCACGGCGCGAAGAGGCTGATTGGAGGGCACAGAGGGCACGCCGGCCCTCTCGGAATAGTCGTCGACCACGGCGGACCGCAGGGTGTCGCAGACCTGGAAGGACAGGGGAACCAGGTCCCGACCCCTTCGCGTTCCTTCGGTGGGGGGATGATCGCCGGCGGTGGCGCGGACCACCAGGGACTCTCCCTCCTTGAGCGCGAGCTCCCCACACGAGGCGTCGAGCAGGGCAGTCGCCCGCTTCGCCACCGCCTGAAGGAGATCGTCGAGGTCCTGCCGCGCCAGCAGATCGAGGGTGGTCTGGTGCAGCGCCTCCAGGAATTCCTTCTGCCGGACGAGTGACCGGGTGCGGACTTCCTCCGCCGCCCGCAGGAGTGCGTTCTCGAGGGAATTGCCGTGGGCGCGCAGGGCGCTCATGCGCACATAGCCCAGGAAGAGGACGATGAGCAGGCTGATGAAGGCGTTGACTTCGCCTCCGGTGAGCAGGAGCCTGACGATCAGCGGAGCCAGGGCGGGAACCGCGAAGGACGAGGCGCCGATGAGATCGAAGGCGGCGATGCTCAGCGAGCCCACCGCGACGGTGGTGACCGCGAAGGCGAGGATGATCTGACGAGGGATATCGTCAGCCGGGAAGACCAGCCAGGACGCGAGGCCCCAGGCCGAGCCGTGAAGGAAGTAGGTGGCCCGAATCCGCCAGAGCCAGGCAGAGCGATCGGCCTCCGACACCTGACGCGCCACGCGGCGATAGGAAAACCCCACCGCGGCCCGGATGACGAGAGCGCCGGCGAGGGCGAAAGCCCAGAGCGCAACCGATGAGTGCGGGACGCGCTTCCACAGGGCGGCGGCCAGGACCCCGCCCAGGAGGGCGCCGCCGAAGAGCGCCGGAATGAGGACGGCATTGTGTCCGCGCAGCTGCCCGCGACGAATCGCCGCAGCCTGATCGCGAAGCTCGAGGGAAAGCGCGGCCGCGTCCATCCCCGTCAGTGCGCGCCGCTCTCCATCGTTGAAGTATACGAAGCGCTGAGAGAATGGCGGACATGACAAGAGCGGCCCTGTGGTTCGGACTGATGACCTTCGCCGTCCCGGGGGCGCACGCGCAGGGGAGCCTCGTCACCTGGAACCGCCTGGACGTGGTGTCTCGCCTCGACAACGATGGGCGGCTCGAGGTCACGGAAACGCACGAGCTGAAGGTTTCCGGCGACGCCACGATCATCAACCGTCCGTTCAACCAGGCCGCGGATCAGAGCGTCACCGTGCACGGCGTCTTCCGGCTGGAATGGGACGGCTCGAGAAAGCCGCTCAAGAACGCGCCGGTGGAAGGCGCCGACTGCTATCAGGTCTATCGCTGGGGACTGCAGTTCTCGCTCAAGGGGGATCACGACCCTGCCTTCGAGGGTGTCGTGACCCGGCGCTACACGATCGAGTACGAGCTCAACGGGGCCTTGACCCCAGCCTGGGACATGGCGGCGGGACGTCTGCCCCAAGACGGCGGGACCTCGCCGCGCAACCCGCTGGAGCGGGCGAAGGAAGTCCTCGCCGGATGGCGCGAGGCCTGGCCCGGGATCGATCGGCACTACCGGCTCGATCACGACGTGATCTTCCCCTCGCGCGGCTCGACCGAGGGACTCACCGAGCTGAACTACCACCTCGAATACGACACGGCCTGGCAGCTTCTCGACAAGGACCGGGACCTTGGCATCGCCACCCCCGATGTCGACTATCGCGTTCAGCGCATCCTTCGGTATCTGCCGGAAGGGCGACCGAAGGCCGTGGACCCAAACCCGGCATGGCTCCGCCTCACCTCCATGGCCGCCCCCCTGGTTCTCGGCCTCGGGTTCGGCCTCCTCTTCCTTGCGATGGATCGGCTGCTGCACCCCTCGCCGAGGGTCGACCGCGCGCTGTTCGAGAGCCGCGTGGCGTCCCAGCCGAAGGAACTGATCCTCGACCAGCTCGGCGAAGAAGCCTCCGCGCCTTCGTTCCAGACCTTCCTACTCCGCATGGCCGCGCAGAAGAAGATCGCGATCGCCGTGGAATCTCAGGCCACCGACGAGACCGACGCCAAGGTCAGGCTTCGCCTCACCACCGCCCGCGCGAAGCTCAGCGCCTTCGAGCGGGAGGTGGTGCAGGAGATCTTCGGAGACCAGGACACCCTGTCTACCGCGGACATCCAGGATCGCTTTCGCGGCGAGACCTTCAATCCGAACCGCATCGTGGACGCCGCGTTCGGCAAGCTGCGTTCGAGGAGGACCGCGACGGGCCGCCCTCTCCTCTCCGCTCTTCATCTGAGCTTCATGGCCGTGGGCGTCGTGCTCATGGGCAAGAGCCTCGTCGACCAGACCATGGCCGACCCCGCACCGCTCTTCGCGGGCCTGGTGCCCGGAAACATCCTGGTCACGATGTGGGCCGCCGGTTCGAAGACCCGTCGTCCCGGCCTGATCTCCATCTCCATCGGGGTCCTCGCCCTCGGACTCCTGGGCGCCGCGCTGGCCCTCTCGCCAAACACTCCTCTGAGCGGCGCCGCCGCGCTCGGGCTCGCCTTCCTGAGCACGGGGCACTGTGTCGGCCTGATCGCGCGGATGCCGAAGCCGGGACCGGCCGATCTGGAACTCGATGCGGCGAGGCGATGGGCCCTCGCCGAGCTGCGCAAGCCGCGGCCGGATCTTCGCGATGACTGGGTCGACGCTCTCGAGGGCCTCGGCGCCGGTCGCGCCCTCGCCCGCTGGAAGGCGCGCTACGGCGGCTCGTTCGGAGGCGGCGACCTGGGCGAGATGGGCCCGATGGACCTCTCCGCCGGCCCGCCTTTCACCGGCGCTCCCCCGAAGCCGCCGATCCTTCCCGGCGGCTGGATCCGGGGCTTCAGCGTGGACCGGGACGACGACGACGACGACGAGGACGAGGAGGACGAAGGCGATGACCGGGCCTGAGCCCCCGCCGCGAGAATAGAATCGATCCGTCCCGAGCGGAGAAGACGCCATGACGAGCCCGACTCACGAGCGCGATCCGCAAGCCGAAGCCAGGGCTCGCCGGAGCGCTCGCCTCGCAAGGCTTCTCGCGACCACCGTGGTCTTCGCCCTCCTTTCGGAGCCGGCCTGGAGTCAGCAGGCGGCTCCCTCGCCCAGACCTCTGATCGGCCTCGCCCTCGGCGGCGGTTCGGCGCGCGGCATGGCGCACGCAGGCGTCCTGCAGTGGCTGGAAGAACACCACATCCCCGTCGATCGCATCGCGGGAAACAGCACGGGCGCCCTGATGGGTGCTTCCTACGCGACCGGCCTCTCCGCCGAACAGATCCAGACCCTGCTGCGAACCGCCGACTGGGACACCATTCTGCGCCCCGACATCCCCTATCCGTGGAAGTCGTATCGCCGCAAGGAGGACGATCGCGAGTACTCGGTCAAGCTGGAAGCGGGCCTCCGCCACGGCCTGAGGCTCCAGAGCGGCATCAACCCCGGGCACCACCTGAGCCTGATGGTGAGCCGGATCCTTCTCCCCTATTCCGGCGTCGCGAACTTCGATGATCTGCCCATTCCCTTTCGCTGCGTGGCCACCGACCTCGAAAAGGGCCAGACCGTGGTGTTCGACCACGGCCCGATAGCGCCGGCGGTGCGCGCCTCCATGTCGTTGCCCGGCACCTACGATCCCGTGCGCCTGGACGGGCGGCTCTTCGCCGACGGCGGAATCCTCAACAACGTCCCGGTCGACGTGGCCAAGGACATGGGAGCCGACGTGGTCATCGCGGTGCGGGTGGGGCCGAAGGCCGAGGAGAAGGTGCCCGAGACCATCGGCGGCATCGCCAACCGGTCGATCACCCTCATGATGCAGGCCCTCGAGCGGCCGAGGCTGCGGCAGGCCGACGTGGTCATCCTCCCCGATCTCGAGGGCCTGACCGCGGCCGACTTCAGGAAGAGCGACGAATTCGCGGTCCGCGGCTATCAGGCCGCCGAGGCGAAAAAGGAGGCGCTGCTCCCCCTGGCGCTGAACGACGAGGACTGGAGCGCGTACCGGGCCGCGCTCGAAGCCCGGAAGAAGCCGGGCCGGGGACCGGTGACCTTCGTGGAAGTGAACGGCGTCTCGGACGGAGCGGGCGAGCAGATCTCCCACAATCTCGTCCGCCACATCGGGACCGATCCGAAGGCCGACGACATCGAGGCCGATCTCAACCACATCATCGGCCTGGGGCGGTACGCGAGCGCCACCTATGGCCGGAAGGTGGTCGCCGACACCGTGGGCCTGGGGATCCAGATCCGCGACAAATCCTACGCCCCTCCTTTCGTCCGCTTCGCCCTCGACATCAACAACGAGGACAAGGACGTCGGTCTGAGCCTCGGCACGCGCGTCACGTTGATGGACATCACCGGGCTTGGATCGGAATGGCGATTCGACGCCTCCGTGGGTTCGGCGCCCGGCATCGGGACCGAGTTCTACCAACCGCTGGGCGGCGAGCGCCCGGTGCATGGCGGAGCGTTCGTCTCTCCCCGCGCGCGCTACTCCCGGACCAGCGAGAACCTCTACGAAGGCGACGACCTCGTGGCCATCTACTCGCGAGAGCGCGCGGGCGCGGGCCTCGATCTCGGCTGGAACTCGGGCGGCTCCACGAGGTTCCGCGCGGGCTACGACATCGCCTATTTGAAAAGCGTGAGCAGCGTGGGCGATCCCCCGCTGCCCCGCGTCAGCGGCACCGAGCAGGCTCTGCGCGCTCGCTTCGACTTCGACGACCGGGACGCCGCGTACCTGGCCGGCCGCGGTGTGCGCCTCACGGGAACCGGGCAATGGTTCCTGGAGGCTCCCGACGCGCCGCGCCCCTTCGGGACGGTGGAGGGCTCGTTCCAGGCCGCTCACCCGGTGGGACGGGGGAAGATTCTGAGCTTGGCGATGGAAGGCGGCTCCAGCTTCGGCGACACTCCGCCCCTGCTCAACCAGTTCGCGCTTGGCGGGCCCTTCCGCCTGGGCGCCTACCCGACCGCCGCTTTCCGCGGACCGCAGTATCTGCTCGGGAGCCTCACCTTCAAGGTGGCGGTGGGACGGCTCCCCAAGCTCCTCGGCGGCCGGATGTACGTCGAGACCCTCGCCGAAGGCGGCAGCGTGTTCGACGATCTGTCCCGCGCGCGGTTCAAGTCAAGCTTCACCGCGGGGCTCGCCTCCGACACGCTCCTCGGCCCGTTCTTCATAGGGGCCAGCGTGGGGCAGGGCGGAGAAACCCGGATGTACTTCATGATCGGGCGGCTGGTCAGGTAAATGTCATCCATGACTCGCTGGACACCCTGGCTGTTCACCCTCGTGGCGGTCCTCTCCGTCGCGCCTCAGTGGTTTCGTTACGGGCGCCATGTCGTCAGGGGAGACTATCAAGGCTCCGCGTACCGGCCGCGGGTGGACGCGCTCCTCATGGCGTCCACGGCCACGCTGCAGGGCGGTCCCTTCGCCACCGTGCCCGTGAAGGGCGGCTACTCGGTGGCTCCCGATCTTTTCAATGATCTTGGCACCGCGACCCTTGTTTCGCTCTGGACCCGCGCCACCGGTCGTCAGGCCTCGGTCCAGACCCTGGGTCAATTCAACCTCGCCTACCTCGTCGCCGCCTCGCTCTTTCTCGTATTCGCCGTGCCCGTCCGGTGGCGCCTGGCCCTGGTGCCGGTCTTCCTCCTCGTCGAGATGGTGCCTCCCCTTTATGCGAGCATGGATACTGTGGCCATTCATCGCTCGCTGGCCGCCCTCGCCATGGCCATTCCTCTCCTGACCCTGCGGGCGTCCAGGCCGTGGCTCGCCATTCTCTTCGGCGTGGCGCTGTTCGTGGTGCACAAGACCCGCTCGGTTTACGGCATGTACTCCTTCCTCGCCCTGCTCCCGTTCCTCGCCATTTCGTGGACGCGGTTTCGGGATCGCAAGCCGCTCATCCACGCCGCGTTTCTCCTGCTCGGCTTCGGCTTGTGCGAAATCCCATGGCGTATCGCGGTTCACGGCCGACTCACCGATCCGCGGCTCGCGGAAAGGGACGCCCTTCCCGAACACGCGGTGTACGAGGCCCTCATCTCCGGCATCGGCCAGACCGAGAATCCCTGGGGCATCAAGCCCAACGACCCGTGGGTGGCGCAGTTGCTGGCCGACATGGTGGGCGGTCCGGTGGTCCGGATCTCCACTCACGAAAGCGAAAGGCGCGCGAAGCTCGTCTACTTCTCCCTCGCGAGACAGCGGCCCCTCGCGCTGGCCCGGCTGTACCTCGGTCGAATACCCACGGCCCTCTCCAGTTATTCCGTCTTCGGCGCGCCGGGGGCTCTGACGTGGATCGCCTGCGCGGCCCTGGCCTTCGGGCTCGCCTGGCGCCGCGGGGACCGGGACGGCCTGGTGCTCATCCTGCCGCCCCTGGGCATCGCGGCTTGCCTGATCGTTCAGATCATCGTCATCGACCCGAACTACATCTACGCGAATCCTCTCGAACTCGTTTCCGCGGCGGTTCTCGCCACCGCGGTCCCGGTCGCCGTCCGCAACGCGCGCCGCGCGCCGCGGACGAACGCTGGTGATACGGTATAGGCGACGATGAAATTCAAGGACTACTACGAGATCCTGGGCGTTCCGCGGACGGCCACGCCCGACGAGATCAAGGCGGCGTACCGGAAACTCGCCCGCAAGTACCATCCCGACGTCAGCAAGGAACCGAACGCGGAAGCCCGTTTCAAGGAATTGGGCGAAGCCCACGAGGTTCTGAAGGACCCCGAGAAACGCGCGCTCTACGACCAGATGGGCAGTCAGTGGAGGTCCGGCCAGGACTTCAAACCGTCGCCCGGGTGGGACGCGGGCTTCGAATTCCGCGGCGGCGATGCCGGCGGCGACTTCGATCCCGACGATTTCTTCGAGGCCTTCTTCGGCCGGCGAGGCCAGGGCGGCGGTCCGCGCAGGCCGAATGTCCACTCGCAGGGCGAGGACCATCACGCGAAGGTCATGATCGACCTCGAGGACGCCTTCCGGGGAGCCCAGCGCACCATCACTCTCCGCATGCCCTCCTACGACGCCCGGGGTCGGATGGTCTCCCACGAACGCACGCTCGACGTGAACATTCCCAAGGGAATCCGCGCGGGCCAGCACCTGCGGCTCGCCGGCCAGGGCGGGCCGGGGGTCGGGAAGGGAGCACCGGGCGACCTCTACCTCGAAGTGGGATTCAATCCTCATCCGGTGTTCCGGATCGACGATCGCGATATCTACGTCGATCTGAAACTCGCGCCCTGGGAAGCAGCGCTCGGCGCGAAGGTGGAGGCGCCGACGCCGGAGGGACCGATTCAGCTCACCATTCCGCCCGGTTCCGCGGCGGGCCGCCAGATGCGCCTCAAGGGACGGGGAATTCCCGGGACTCCGCCGGGCGATCTCTACGTGGTTCTCGCAATCGCCCTGCCTCCGGCCGACACCGACGCGGCGCGCGAGGCATACCAGGCCATGGCGCGGGCCTTCCGATTCAATCCCCGCGAAAGGAAGGGATGATCTCCATGACGCAAAACGAGTCCGATCCCGCGCGCGGCCTCGTGGTGGAAGAGGAACTCCATCTCACCCTGTTCGAGTTGTGCCAGGCGTCTTCGGTGCCCGAACCGGAGATCCGGGCCTGGGTCGGCGAGGGCGTCCTGGAGCCTATGGGCGGCGCGCCCGAGGAGTGGCGCTTCGCCGGCGCCTCGCTGCGTCGGGCCCTCATCGCCCTCCGACTGTCGCGCGATCTCGAGGTGAATCTCGCAGGCATCGCTCTTGCATTGGATCTGCTCGATGAAATCACCGCGCTCAGATCCAGGCTCGAAGGAGCCCGGTCGTCCCAGGACCCCTCCTCGATCGTCCTGGTTGAATAAGGTCGTCTGCGCGAGTCTGGTCGCCTCCCTGCTGGCCTGCGGAAGGCCTTCGCCCCCTCCCACCACCTCGGCGACCTCGGCCGAACGGTCCGGGAATTCTTCACCCGCGGTTTCAGCCACGCCGTCCGCGGAGATGTCGGCGGCGATCGGGGCCTGGCTCGCGAAGCCCGACCCGTACTTCGACCCGTCGGCGCGGGCGCAGGAGATACTCGCAGACATCTACCCGGCCTCGGGGGCTGTGCCCTTGTGGGTCGATGGAGCTCTGCGCCCGACCCGGAGCGCTCAGGACGTTCTCGCGATCCTCGGCGATGCCGCGGCCGAAGGCCTCGACCCCGCCGATTACCGGGCCGGGGATCTCCTGGCCCTCTCAAAGAAGCTGGCGGCGGGCTCGCCCCCCTCGGTCCGCGACGCCGCGGCCTTCGATGCGTCGATGTCGCTTTCGATGATGCGCTATCTGCGCCACTTCCACCGCGGTCGGGTCGACCCGCGGGACATCGGCTTCCTCATCTCCCTTCCCCCGGACGAGCACGACTACGCGGCCATGCTGGCCGACGCGGCCCGCAAGGGGAGCGTGAAGGAGACGATTCTCTCCATCGCGCCGCCCCTCGTGCAGTACCGCCTCCTGCGCTCGATGCTGCCCCGGTATCGAGCGCTCGCTCTCATCGAAGGCACCGCCTTCCCGCGCCTCAAGGATCCGCCGAAAAAGTCGATCAAACCCGGCGGCACCGCGGAGGGGCTCAACATCGTTCGCACCCGGCTCATCGCCCTCGGCGATCTTCGGGCGGACGCGCCGCCCCTCGCCGATCCGCCGGTGTACGAGGGCGAACTGGTCGAAGGCGTCAAGCACTTCCAGGCCCGCCACGGCTATGAGAACGACGGGATCCTCGGCCGGGCGACCTGGACCGCGATCAACGTTCCCATTTCCTGGCGCGTTCGCCAGATCGAACTGGCGATGGAGAGGATGCGCTGGCTCCCCCACCTGGGCGAGCGGGCCTTCGTGGCGGTCAACGTCCCGATGTTCCGCCTCTTCGGCTGGGACAGCGTGCCGGAGACGGGCGCTCCCGACTTCAACATGGGGGTCATCGTCGGCAAGTCGCTCGACACCAGGACCCCGGTCTTCATGGGGGAAATGAAATATGTGACCTTCCGCCCCTACTGGAACGTGCCGAAGTCAATTCTTCAAAAGGAGATCATTCCCATCCTGCGGCGGAATCTCGGCTACCTGGATCGCCAGGACATGGAGATGGTGAACGGTCAGGGAGACGATGCGAAACCGGTGGAGCCGACCCCGGCCAACGTGGACCTGCTGGCGCAGGGGAAGCTCCGTCTCCGTCAGCGTCCCGGGCCCAAGAACGCGCTCGGCCAGGTGGTGTTCATGTTCCCCAACGACGACAACGTGTACCTGCACAGCACCCCGGCTCCCGAGCTCTTCGGGCGGGCGCGACGCGACTTCTCCCACGGCTGCATCCGGGTGGAGGACCCCGTGGCCCTCGCGGTCTGGGCGCTCAAGGATCAGCCGGAATGGACGCGGGAGAAGATCGTCGCGGCCATGGACGGAAAGCCCTCGTTCAAGGTCCTTCTCACCCGCCCCATTCGCGTGGTCATCTACTACGTCACCGCCACCGTGATTCCCGCGGAGAACGCGGTCCATTTCGCGGACGACATCTACGGCCACGATGCCCAGCTCGACAAGGCCCTCCGCGAGAGAAAGAAAGCCTCCTAGCCTCCGATCCCGCCTACCAGGTTCTGACGCGACCGGTGTCGACGTGGATGAAGTTGGACTCCGGGTAGTAGCCGACGCCGCCGCGGCGGGACTGGAGCGCCGCCCGGTGAAGGTGCTTCAAGGGAACATCGGCGAGCCGGATGTCGATGGCCTTCCCCTGCAGATGAAGGCTGTTGCTCGCCACCCCCGTGCTGTGGGCACGAAGGGCCGCGTTGGTCGCGGGGGACCGATAGGCCGAGATGATCTCGAACGGCCGGCTCGTCCGTGTGACCTCGGCGAGGTCGTGAAGAAGATCGAGGAGAGGCGGATCCATCGGGTGCACGTCGCCGGTCTGGAAGTCGCGCATCAGGTGATTGATGGCGTCGAGGCTCTCGGACTCGTAGGTCCCGCCCTTCCAGTACTCGATGGCCAGCTTCTCGCCGGTGTGAAGGTGATCGAAGCGAAGCACCCGCGGGGCCAGGGGCTGGGCGAAGGCCCCTTTGGGCATCAGGAGCCCGGCAGCCACGGCGGCCGCGGCGCCGAGGAATCCGCGCCGGGAGGAATGGGTTGGGTTCATGCGAGGCGTGTCTCTCAGGGAAGAACGACGATGGCAGCGCCGGGTCGGACCCGACGGGAGTGCGGATTGTCCTCTACCCTTCTGGAACGCGCCTAACGAGGCGTGGCGCACAGACCGGGCCGATTCCCGGAACTGGAATTCAGCGTACCACCAGAACCGAGCAATGGGCGGTGCGGACGACGCTCTCCGCGACACTGCCGATGATCGCCCGGGTGATCCCGCGACGGCCGTGGGTCCCCATCACGATCAGCTCGGCGTGGAGCTTCTTCGCCTCGTCCGTGATCACCTCCCTGGGATCGCCGCTCTCCACCAGGAAAGGGCCGAGGGCAGCGCCCGGGCAGAGTTTCGAGGCCAGTTCCTTGAGCTGGTCCTTCGACTCCTTCACGAACTGCGCGACGTACTGTTGGGAGACGGTCAGGGCGAGGCCCACCGATTCCACGGGGATCACGTAGGCATGGAGCAGGTGGACGGTCGCCCCCGTCTTCGCGGCGAGAGCGCACGCGGCGGTGGCCGCCTTCTCGGATGATTCGCTGAAATCGATCGGGACCAGGATGTTCTTGGGCGGATCCTTGAGTGTGGTCACTTGTCGTCTCCTATCCGTGGAAGATGGGTTCGATGATGGGATGCGGCCCGTTCTCGCGGGTCCGGGCGTGTTCCAGGGTCGCCGGAGGCTGCCGCACCCCCGAAGTTTCGGCCAGGAGCACGGCGATGTGCCTCGGGCTCAGGCCCGTGCAGCCTTCGGCTTCGGAGAGCTCCAGATGCCGGGCAAGATCGGTGAGGGATATGAGCCCGACCAGAACCCGGTCGGGGCCCAGGACGGGAAGACGCCTCACGTGGTTGACCCGCATCAGCACCTCGGCGCGTTCGAGGGTGTCGTTGACGTCGCAACAGACCACCCCGCGAGTGCAGGCGTCCGAGACTCGGAGGTCGGCAAGCGATTTCTTGAGGCGAAGCGCGCACATCACCGCGTCGCGGTCGGTCACGAGGCCCACCACCTTGTCCGCCGCATCCACGACGGGAACGCAGCCACAGCCGCGTTCGCGCATGATCTCGACCGCGAACTCCAGGGACGAGTCGGCGCGGCTGGTGATGACCTCGTCGGTCATGACGTCTTTCACTCGAAACATGGCGGCAGGGCGTCTCCTTGGCGAAACGAGGCCTCCGGTTACTCGGGAGGTCGGATGCTGAACTGGACGGTGACGGTGAGAATGAACTCGGTAGCGACGCCGTTGAGGAGCAGCGGCTGATATCGCCACTGCATGACCGCGGCCTTCGCGGGCTCGTCGAAGAGCGGCTGGCCCCGCAGCACGGTCGTCTCGAGCACGCGGCCGTCCGTGCCGACCCGCGCCTCCAGGATGACCAGGCCCGTAACCCGCGCCTGTGAGGCGATCAGCGGGTAATCGGGCGGGACATAGACGAGCCGCTTCGGCTCGCGGATCTCCCCCCCCACGCGAATCGCCTGGGGCCTGGGCTTGACCAGAGGTGCGATCTCGGTGGGCAGACCGCCCACGATGCCTCCGGCCACCCCGCCTTCCACGCCGCCTTCCACTCCCCCCGCGACTCCGACTTCGCCCACCGATATCGACGGGCGCGCGATCTGGTCGGGAATCTCCACCGGAGCCACGAACGAGTTCGCGGTCGGGACGGGGGGCGGCGTCTTGGGGCGCACCGCCGCCCGGGGCGCGGCCGCGGGCGGAGGGGGTGGGGGCGGGGGCGCGAGGATTCCCGGATCGGTGAAGAACGCCCGCAGGCCAATCGCGGGGTCGGGAAGATCGAGGTCACCCAGGAGGGGACCGAGGATGAGGGCGGCGACCACGGCCGCATGCATGGCGATCGAGACCGGGGTGAATCGGAGCCGAAGGTCCCTGGGGGGCGCTCCGCCGAGCGCGTGCCCATCGAGGCGGAGCGGTTGCTCGTGCTTCCAGGTCACGTGATCCGGAACCCGGGCCGGTACCGGGAAGTCGAGGGGGAAATGAATGGTGGTCATGAGGAGCGCCTCACTTTCCCGTCGGCGCCGGTGGATTCGCCAGTTGCTCCATCAGCATCTCGGCTCGCCGGCGCGCGATCTCGAGGCGTTCCTGCATCTGGTCGAATACGAACATGTGGGCGGCGTGAACCGCCTCGAGGAGGGGCGTCCGGGCGTCCTCGAGTTCCCGCTCGAGGCTCTCGCGGCGGGCCCGGTCGCGGGTGCCCCCGGTAACCGCCCCCCCCCCCGGGACGGCACCCCCCCCCAACCCCCCCCGGGGCAGCCTGTAATTGCCATACGGGGGGGAG
>JBGATM010000006.1:136830-201417 GCA_044229175.1 Vicinamibacteria bacterium
GTGCACCGGCGTGGGGGGGGGGGGCCGGGGGGCCCGGGTGTGCGCGCGGGTGGCTCCGGGGGGGGGCGGGGGGGTTTAGCGCCGGTACCGGCCACCCCGCCTCGTCGAGGGAAGCGCGCACATCGCGCACGCTGGTCAGCATGATCTTGCCTTCGGCTGGGAAGTCGCCGCGGGGCGCGATCTTTCCCGCGGCGTGGCAATGGGCGCACTCGGCGTAGAGGGACTTGGGAGAGAGCAGATAGGCGCCCACGTTGCCGTGGCAGGTCACGCAGGTAGGCGTCTCGGGATTGCTCTCCCTCAACAGCTCGTAGTGCTTGCTTTTCTGGAACGCGGTGAACGGTCCCGGATGGCAGGCCCCGCAGGTCTTCGGGAGGTTGATCCGGTTCACCGGGCTCGCGGGGTTTCTCGGGCCCAGCATTCCCTGATGCGCGAGGAAGGGTTCGAAAGTGCTGGGATCGCCGCCGTGGCACTTCTCGCAGCCGACGCCCGCCCGGCCGTGCGCGGAGTGATCCCACTCCGAAAGATGCCAATCCGAGGTCGACCTTCGGTGCGCGAAATGGCAGTCGGCGCAGCGGCTGGGAGTGACCTGAGCCTGGCTCGTGCCTGCGGTCAGCAGGACGGCGAGAAGCCCTCGAGCGAGAACGCCTGCGCTGGCTTTCATTGGATCCTCCCTACGTCTGATTCACCAGTTGCAGCGTACGCCCGAAAGGACGCAAAAGGCCATGATCCATAGGCATCAGGCAAAAAAACAGGCCGTCCCGCCGGGGACGGCCTTCAGGCATCCAAACGTCTCACCCCATGGGATTTAACCCCGGAGCGAGGCCATGTCGATCACGAAGCGGTACTTCACGTCGCTCCTGAGCATCCGGTCATAGGCTTCGTTGATCTTCTGCATCGGGATCCGCTCGATGTCCGAGACGATGTCGTGCGCGGCGCAGAAGTCGAGCATCTCCTGGGTCTCCTTCAGTCCGCCGATGAGCGAACCCGCGATGGACCGCCGTCCGAAGATCAGGGCGCCGACGTTCGGCGAGGGGTGAGGGGTGGCGGGAACGCCCACCAGGACCAGGGTCCCGTCGCGCTTGAGGAGCGAGGTGAAGGCATCGAGATTGTGCGACGCCGACACGGTGTTGAGAATGAGATCGAAGGACCCCGCGTGCTTCGCCATCGCGTCCGCGTCCTTCGAGATCACCACGTCGTCGGCGCCGAGACGCTTCGCGTCCGCGGTCTTTCCCGCCGAGGTGGTGAACAAGACGGTGTGGGCGCCGAAGGCGTGGGAGAACTTCACGCCCATGTGACCGAGGCCCCCGAGGCCCACGACGCCGACCTTCTTGCCCTTGGAGGCGCCCCAGTGCCGCAAGGGCGAGTAGGTCGTGATCCCGGCGCACAGCAGCGGGGCCACCGCCGCGGGGTCGAGCTTGTCGGAGACGCGGAGACAGAAGGCTTCATCGACGACCATCTGGGTGGAATACCCGCCATACGTCTGCTTTCCCGGCAGGTGCTTGTCGGGGCTGTTGTAGGTCATCTGGAAGCCGCCCTGGCAGTACTGCTCGAGACCTTCCTTGCAGCTTCCGCAGGTTCGGCACGAGTCGACCAGGCAGCCCACGGCCACCGAGTCGCCCGCCTTGAACTTCTTCACCGCGGCGCCCACCTTCGTGACCCGGCCCACGATCTCGTGGCCCGGAACGCACGGGTAGACGGTTCCCGGCCATTCGCTCTTGGCCGTGTGCAGGTCGGAGTGACAGACCCCGCAGAACAAAACGTCGAACTGGACATCGGTGGCGAGGGGCTCGCGGCGCTCCAGGGTGAACGGGCCGAGGGGAGAGGAATTGTCGAAGGCGGCGAAGGCTTTGGCTTGCGTCAAGTGGTGAGGTCCTTTCAGGAGAGGGGATCAAGCAGTTTAGCGGCGGCGGGCGTTCGGGCGCGCGAGGGCGGCGGAGCGCTTCTTCCCGGCCCGGGAACCCACGCGCTCCCAGGCCGCCGTCACCGCTTCGCGGAGAATCTTCTTGTCCGCGTTCAGGAGCCGTACCACCACCGAAGGCCAGTTGAGATAGTGCTCGGTGATGAAGAAGGTCTCCGGGTGCGCGGCCATCAGCGCGGCGCGATCCTCGAAGCTGCAGGCGAGGGCGAGGGTCTGGACGTCCTTGCGCAACGCGAAGATCAGTTTCTCTCCGCGCTTCAGCGCGGGCTGGCCGTAGGAAGTCGATTCGACGACCTCGGGCAGGGCGAGGGTGAAGCGGACGATGTCGTCGAGGGTCTGCTGGATCCGCTCGGCATCGGTCTTACCCCTGGCCATAACCGCCAGATCGTACCGCCTCGCCGGCGACCGCGCGATCAGTTGAGATCGAAGAACAGGAAGTGGGCGTCCTTCGCCGCGGTCATCCGGAGTTGCCGAGTGTCGCCGATGGACGCCCCATCCCCGGGTCCGAGCTTCACGCCGTTCACCAGCAGCTCGCCTTCGATCACCTGCACCCAGCCCGAGCGCGAAGCCGCGAACGAGTGGTCGATGCTCTTCCCCTCCGGGAGCCGGGCCACGTAGACGTCGGCGTCCTGGTGGATGGAGATGGAGTCATGGCGGCCGCCCTTCGAGGCGATGAGGTTCAAGGAGCCGGGCTCGATTCCCGCGAAGGACTTCTCCGCGTACTCGGGAGTCACACCCTCCTCGTCCGGTTCGATCCAGATCTGGAGGAAGTGCACCGGGTCCTTCGTCGAGGCGTTGTACTCGCTGTGCCGCACTCCCCGACCGGCGCTGATGCGCTGCACGTCGCCCGCCTTCATCACCGCCTTCGTGCCGAGGCTGTCCTGGTGCTCGAGGGCGCCCGAGACCACGTAGGAAATGATCTCCATGTCGGCGTGGGGATGCGTGCCGAAGCCCTTCCCCGGGCTCACCCGGTCTTCGTTGATCACGAGGAGCGAGCGGAAGCCCACGTGACGCGGGTCGTAATAGCCCGCGAAGGAAAAGGTGTGATGGGTGTCGAGCCAGCCGTGGTTGGCGTGGCCGCGCGCTTCCGACTTTCGAACAACGATGCTTCCGGTCATGGGTGGGTGCCTCTTCGTAGATTGTTGACGTGTCAAGAATATAGGAATGTTCTTGACTTGTCAAGCATC
Source organism: Vicinamibacteria bacterium (assembly GCA_044229175.1). GTDB lineage: Bacteria > Acidobacteriota > Vicinamibacteria > Fen-336 > JAGNNV01 > JAGNNV01. Next base: position 139,936 of record JBGATM010000006.1, read on the forward strand.
TATGGGCTACGCTGCCGCTCTCATGGCCCGCACCCCCCTGAACCTCTCCGAAGCGGAGGGCGCGGCCTGGAGCGGCTTTCTCAGGGCCCATTCCCTCGTCACCCGACAGCTGGACGCCGACCTGCGCGCCGCGGCGGGCCTCACCCTGAGCGAGTTCGAGATCCTTCTCCACCTGACCTGGGCCGGGGGCGAGCGGCGGATGGCCCGGATCGCCCACGATCTGGTTCTCACCGGGGGTGGAGTCACGCGCATCGTGGCTCGGCTGGAGAAGCTGGGCTTCATCGAGAGGCGCTCGTGCCCGAAGGATGGCCGGGGTGTCTTCGCGGTGCTGACCGCCCGGGGCCGCGCGAAATATCTCGCCGCCCGGAAGGTCCATCTCGAGAGTGTGCGCCGTCTCTTTCTGGGCCATGCCTCGGAGGCGGAACTCGCGACGCTCAACCGCGTCTTCAGCAGGGTGGCGGACGCCGCGGAGAGCGGCGGCGCGTGCGCCCTGAACCCTCCCCCCTCAGCGCGGCCAGGGCGGGATCACGCCGGCTGAGACCACGACGCCCGCCCTCCCCGGACGCTTCGCGACATCGAAGCGAAACGCCGTTGACCCGGGAGCGTGGATCCGCAAACCGAGGCCGAGCGCGAACACGCCCTCCCCCGGGCCCGGCCCAAGCCTCGTGTCCCACGGCTTCGCCCAGTCCGCGAAGGCGGCGATCCCGAGACGGACAAGCGTGCGATCGGCGACCTGGATCTCCGCCTCGGCGGTGGCGTGAAGCAGGCCGCGGCCAAAGGCCTCGCCCACCACGATCCCGTCCGTCACCAGGGGGGACCCTCGGAGAAGAAAGGCTCGACTCGCCCCCGTTCCGGCGGACGGCCAGACCGCCATGGGCGCCCGCCCGGTCGCGCGGCGGCCGTCGAAGCGCGCACCGAACGCCCATCGCCGCGGGCGCGTCGCGTTCCGAAAGGCGACGGCTCCGCCGAACTCCGAGAATCCCCGCGCTGCGCCAAGGCCCATCCACGACCCGCCGTCCGCCACGAGCGCCGCCCGATCCGCGAAGAGACGCCGGTCCGCGGCCCCTCGCATCGACAGATAGCTCCCTTGAGAGTCGAAGCGCTCGGCGCCGACGCCGGCTTCGAGACGCAGAGACGAGGTCCGCCAGTGGCTCCAGTCGGCCGCTCCAAGGCGTCGCGTTTCGATGGTCGCCGCATCGCCGACGCTCCCGCCCAGCCTGTACGTCTGGCGATCCCACAGGCCGCGCAACGACACCACGCCCGGCAGACCCGCCAGCCGCGGGCTCTCCAGAGAGACCCATGCTGAGGGTCGATGGGATTCGAAACGTCCGCCCAATTCAAGGGCTTCGCCCCGCCCGGTGGGACTGTTCACCCTCAGCCGCGCTTCGTGCTTTCCCACGAACTCGGCGCCGAGGCGAAGGGTCAGGACGACCCACGGCTCGATCAATCGCCCCTCACCCACCGAGGCCACGACATCCGCGCGACCCCCGGCGCGCGGCCGGTACGTGAGCTTCCCAAGGGCCGCGGTCGGCAGCTGGTCGAGTCGGCGCTCGGCGAGGTTCATGCTCTCCGTGGTCAGTGGATCGCGCGGGTGAAGTCCGATCACCGCGGTGGCGATATCCGCGCGAGTGCGAACGAGCCCCTCGATCTGAACGCGATCGAGCCGCGGCTCATCGATGCGATTCCAGGCCGCGAGCGCCGGGCGCGGTTCGTCGGCAAGGTAGAGGCTCGCGCCGAGGAGGCTCCAGGCCTCGGAATCCCACGGGTCGCGCTCCGTCGCCCGGCGGGCAAAGTCGGCGGCGTCGCTCCATCTCTTCTGGCGGAACCGCACGCCGGCGAGGGCGACGAGCGCGCGGCTCTCCGATGGGCACAGATCGGCGGCCGCCGCCAGTTCGGGGACGGCCGGTTCGGGATCCGCGCCGCGAGCCAGGTCGATCGCATGATCGACGAGGGGATCGCACTCACTTGGCCTGCGGGCAGGTGCCTGGGGGGCGGGGGGAGCGGTTCGCGGGAGTGCGGCGGCCCCGGGCGTCACCACCAGAGCGAAACCACCCGTGGCCTTCCACAACCGAAGGAACTCGCTTTCCTCGAGAAGACGGAAAGGGCCCACGGATGGATCGTGGAACAGGACACGACGGTTGGCCCACGCCACGATCACCACGTAGTGGAGCCGCCCCCCTCCCCCGTCGATGAGGGCGATGACCGGCCTTCCGTTCGCGATCTCCCGCCGCGCATCCTCCGCTTCGGCGCTGATGGGACGGGCGACCAGGCCCCGCGATCCGAGCGCGGCGACCAGGTCGCCCGTGCTGATGCCGCGGGTCTCCCGGTTCACGAGGAGAGCGAAGTCCTGGGCCTGGACATCCCCGATGCCCCAGTATCTGAGGACCATCGCGGCCGCCGCGCCCCCGCACAGGTCCACGGTCTGGGCGATGAAGGGAACGTTCGTCACCGCGAGCGCGCCCGGCCGGTCCTGGCCTTCGCCGGCGGACGGAATGCCGAGGAGGACCAGGGCCAGCCAGGCGGCCCGGAATGCGATGCGGTTCAGGGTGACCCCGGGATCAGCGGGACCAGGATGGCGTCTCGTCCTAGCCGGCCAGGAGGATGACGATGATCACGATGAGCAGGATGGCCACGAGGCTGATGGTGACGGTGGTGGTGCCGCCCACGAGCATTTCGTTCGCGGCGGTCGCCCGCGCGCTCACGCGCTGGAGATCCGCGCCTTCGAGCGAGGACACGGCACCTTCGGCGCGACGCACATCGAGGCCCATGCCGGTAGCCATGGCCTTGACGTCGTCCCGGCCGAGAAGAGTGCGGATGGAGTCGCGGGCGCTTTCATCCGAAATCACCTTCTCCCCGAGGGCCTGGTCCACCGAGGCGCGGTCGACCACGGTCGAGGTCTGCTGCGCCCAGGCGGGCGATGAACTGACGGCGAAAGCCGCCACGAGGGAGGCGACGGCGAGATCTTTGAGCTTCATGACGAGGGGTTCCTTTTGGTTAGTGCGATCCCCCATGATGAACCTCGCAGGTCCCGGACTCTGTTCGGTGGCGTACTGAACGCCGGGTCAATCCCCGAGACACACCTCCGTGTAGCGCGCGGCCATGCCGGCCATACTGAAGCGCTTTCTCGCGCGCTCCCTGCCCGCATCCCCCATCGACCCTCGTCGCGAAGGGTCGCGCGCGAGTTCCAGCAGCGCTTCGGCGAGAGCCGCCTCGTCCTCTCGCCCGACCAGTCGGCCGGTGACGCCGTCAACCACCTGCTCGGACATTCCCCCCGCATTCGTCGCCACCACGGGCAGGCCCGCGGCCATGGCTTCGAGCGACGCGTTGGGGCAGCCCGCCGGTTCCGCCACCAGCGCGAAGATGTCGAGACCACTCAGGAACTCTCGCGCGTCGCTCCATTCACCCACGAACTCCACGGACAGACCGTCCGCGAGCGCGTGCAGCTCGGCGGCATGCCCCTCGAACCCACGCTCGGCCGCGCCCGCAATCCGGAGGGTGTAGGGCGGCAGGCGATCGTGGGCCAGTCGCATCGCGCGGAGCAGGCGATCCACATGCTTCCTCGGATCGAGGCGGGCCGCGGTTCCGATCACCAGCCGCGCGCCTTCGGCCCGCCTGGAGACGGGCGCTTCGGCCATCGGGACCCCGTTGGGAATGACCTCTACCCGGGCTCCGAGCCCGAGACGCGCGCGGTCTCGCTCGCCTTCGTACTTGACGATCACGCCCGCGAGCCTTCGGCCGTAGTCGAGGGCGGTTCGGTACGGCAGTCCGGGGCGGGGACGGGCGAAATAGCGCTCCAGCGACTCGAAATACATCTCTCCGGGGCTCACGTCGTAGACGGGGATATCGAGCAGGCCGTCGGCGATCAGGATCTTGTATTCGGGGATGACATTCCACAGAAGCACCGCGCGGGGCGGATCGCGGTCGATGGCGTCGAGCAGCCGGGACGACGCGCCGGCCGCGTCCTCCTCTCCAGGCGGAGGCGTCGCGAGGACCTCGACTCCGGCCGCTCGCAGGGCCGCGCGGCCCGGAGTCGGGAAGGCGAGTTGCTCTTCGATCACCGCGGCGCGGACGCGCAGGCCCTTCGTTCGCAGCTCGAGCAGCAGCCGGCGCGCGCTCGTCTGCGCGCCCCCGGTCGAGAAGTTGTTGGTCACCAGCAGGAGGCCGTCGCCGGTCCCGGCTCTTCGCGAGGCACGCAGGGCCCGGGGCAACAGCCGCGCGTAGTTCTCGACCATGCGGCCCGTGTCGAAATGGAGTCTCGCGGCTTCCCGGCCCTGCGGCACGGGGCCGGGAGCCAGAGGGGCGAGGACGCGCGCGAACTCCGCGGGGTGCGCGTTCTCATCGAGCAGGAACACCGCGGGGTTTTCGTGACCGAGCTCGACCGCACCGCCCACGCGCGTCACCACGATGGGCTTCCCGGCGGCCAGAGCCTCGATCTGGGCCAGGCTAAGGCCCTCATGAGCACTCGCGGACACCAGGACATCGGAACCGAGGAGGCAAGGGAGAACGTCGTCCACCGAGCCGATCTGCCGCACATGGTCGCGAACGCCGCTATCGTCGATCGCCTGTTCGAGGCGGCGAACCGCGCTCTCGGCGACCGGGCTGCGCGCGGAAGCGGAGCCCGCGATCACCAGCCGCACTTCGCGCGGCCATCCCGACGACGCGATCGCCTCCCGCGTGGCCCGCAGGATCCCGGGGAGCAGGTGCAGGCGTTTCTGGGGCCGCGGGTTTGCGAGGGAGAGGAGCACGAAATCGGTCGGTCCGAAGCCGAGATCCTCCCGAAAGGCGCGGCCGCGAAGAACCGCCGACGGCTCCGGCTGGATCGTCTGGAAGTCGATCCCGTTCCAGACCGAGCGCATCGGAATCGGAACCCCGGCTTCGCGCAGTTCCGTCTCCACCGATTGGGCGCACGCAAACAGCAGGTGTGCGTCCGTGCGCTTCAGCTTCCGCGTTCCCGCCGGCCAGCCCGCGGAAGTGTTGTGGAGAGTGAGCGCGGTTGGAATGGCGCGCGCGGCCAGGGCCTGAACGGTCGGGTGGTCGAGCAGGTGGCCGTGGACCAGGTCGAAGCCGAGGGAGACGATCTGGCGCGCCGCCCGCCTCGGCTGATGATCCGGCGCCCCGCCCCACAGATCGGCGAGTTCGACGGTGCCGGGCGGCGCTTCGAAGGCCGCACGGGTCGGGCGTCCCAGGGTGACCAGGACCGAGCGCAGGCCGTGACGGCGAAGTCCGCGGGCGAGGTCCAGGGCGATCCGCTCGGCGCCTCCCTGCTGCGCGCTCGTCACCACTTCGGCGATTCGTATCGAATCGTCGTCGACCACGTCCAGTCCGGGGTAGTGAACGATCCTCGCCGAGGCGGCCCGGGCGGTGAAGCGGATCGACGAGCGCAGGTCGTCCTCGTCCTCGATCATCTCGACCATCCTCGCGTCGAGCCACGTGCTCACGAGGAACGGAAGCGTCTCCGGAGCGAAGCGCCCCCCCGTCGATCGCAGGCCCTCGGTCCAGGCGAGGGCGGCGGCGGCATCGCCCGGTTCCGCGGCGTCCGCGGGGTGAACGGCACCGAGGGCCACGAGAGGCCTCCCGGTGGATGAGGGCGGCGGCTCCATGAACGACAGCGGCCAGGCTCCGGCGCGCACCAGCCAGACCGGCTCGCGGCTCTCGTGAATGCGCCTGAAGAGAACCGGCCAGTTCTCGGCGGCCAGGTCCGCGACGGAAGCACCCAGCAGGCGCAGGGCGCGGGTGGTTCGACCCGCCCGATCTTCATCGCCCGGACGCGACCCATAGACGATCGCGCGCACGCGGCCCCCCGGCTCTCTCTATCTGTAAGCGGACGGGTAGCCGCGGAACGAGTCGTCGTCGGTCCCGGTGGTCACGCGATCCGCGGGGACCGGCTTCGGCTTCTCGACCGGCAAGGCCTGTCCCGGGGCGGTGACCGCGAAGATCTGAACCGACGACGGCCTGGACCCCGTGTAGACGGTCTGCCCCATCTCCGAATCACCGGAGGATACGACGCTGCCGGTCTGGGTCTTTCCATCGACCATGTAGCGATAGTGGATGCGATGGCCCGCCGGAACCTTGGGAGCCTTCAGAGTGAAACCATCCGGCGAGATCTCCGTCTTGACCCGGGCCGCGGCGCCGCGCGCGAGCATGACGATGGCGGCGATCCCCGCGGTGAGGAGAGTCCCAAGCACCCCCAGGAACCCGAGGGTGAAGAGAGGCGACGGGTCCCCGGACGACGACGGCGACGAGGGCGAACTCGCGGCGGCGGTCGTCGAGGGCGCGGGCTGAGAGGTGGTCGCGGCCACCACCCGGAAACCGTTGTCGGCGTTTCTCGCGCCCGGAGCATTTCGGTACCGCGCCGCCGATCGCCCGTTCTTCGGATCACGCAGCCAGGAACCGCCGCGAAGGACGCGTCGCGGCTTGTCGCTCAGGTTCTGACGGGTCTCGAGAGGATCGGTGATCGGGCCCGTCTGGTACGGGCCGTACCAGTCGAGACACCACTCGGCCACGTTGCCGGCCATGTCGAACAGGCCGATCCCATTCGGCGACTTCCCGCCCACCGGATGCGTGCCGCCCCCGGCATTCGCCTTCGACCATCCCAGGGCCGCAGCCTGCGTGGCCTTGGCCGCCCCGGAAGGATAGGCGGACGTCGAGTTCGCCCGCGCGGCGAATTCCCACTGCGCTTCGGTGGGAAGCGAAACCGCCCGGCCCGCCCGGCTCGACAGCCAACGCGTGAACGCCATGGCATCGTCGAAGGTAACGATGGTGACAGGATGATCGTCGGTCTGGGGGAACCCCGGGTTCTTCCAGTTGAACGAGGAGCGCTGCTCGAGGGCCTGGCCCGTCCATCCGAAACCGCCGGACGTTCCCTTCTCGGCTTCGGTCCGGTAGCCGGTGGCGTCCACGAACCGCCGGAACTGACCCACCGTGACCTCGTGCCGGCCCATGTAGAAATCCTTCGAGAGCGTGACTTCTCGCTGCATCTCGTCGTCGCCCCGATCGGGCTCGGTCGAGGGCGAACCCTGGCGAAAAGCCCCCGCCTTCACCAGGACCAGGTCCATCGAGGCGCCGGACCCAAGGTCCAGGCGAAGGGTGGCCTCGGGCGCCTGCGCGCGCGCGATTTCCAGGCTCGAGAGCGCGCCGGCCAGAGTCAAAGCGGCGAGGAAGTGGTGCCTGACCTTCATGGTGCCTCGAGATTATTCGATCAAGGGACCCGATACACGGCGGCGTTGATGTGCATGCCTGCACCCACCGAGGCGAACACGAGGAAGTCGCCGGGGCGAATCGCATGCCCTTCCATCTTCCCCTTGACCACGAGGTCCAGGAGGGTGGGCAGGGTCGCGACCGAACTGTTTCCGAGCCACGAGATGGTCATGGGCATGACGCCCGCGGGCGCCTTGGCTCCGTACAGATCGTACAAGGCCTCGAGGATGGCCTCGTCCATCTTGCCGTTGGCCTGATGGATCAGGATCTTGGTCACCGCGGCGAGGGAGATCCCGGCCTTCTCGAGGCATTCCTTGATGGCCACGGCCACGGTCTGCAGCGCGTACTTGTAGAGCTTGCGGCCCTCCATCTTGAGGAAGATGGCCTCGAGGAAAACCTCCTCGTTGTAGGAAGGACCCATGACCAGCATGGTCGAATGATCGAGGGTATCGGAGCGAACCGCGTGGGCGAGGATGCCGGCTTCGCTGTCGCGAGCCTCCAGGATCACCGCCCCCGCGCCGTCCGCGTAGATGAGACTGTCGCGGTCGTGGGGGTCCGACACCCGGGACAGGGTGTCGGCGCCGATCACCATCGCGCGCTTGATGTCGCCCGCGCGGATCATGGCGTCGCAGAGGATCACGCCCTGCAGCCAGCCGGGACACCCGAAGACGACATCGAAGGCCGCGGCCCGGGGATTCGCGATCCTGAGCTGGGCCTTGACCCGGGCGGCGAGGGCCGGCACCAGGTCGGAGTGCCGCGTTCCCGCGCGGACATCCCCGAAGTTGTGGGCGACGATGATGGTGTCGAGAGTCTCGGGATCGATGCCCGAGGAGTCGAGAGCGTCTTTGGCCGCGAGGGCGGCAAGGTCGGAAGTGACCTGATTGTCCTCCGCGTACCGGCGCTCCTTGATTCCGGTAATCGACTCGAACTGGTCGATGATCTGCTGATTCGGCTTGTTGATCTTCCGGCCGTCCGGGCCCCAGAATTCGCGCTCCAGCATCTCCGCGTTGGTCACACGGCGTCGCGGGATGACGCACCCGGTGCCGACAATGACGGTTCGAACTCCCATTAGCGGCGGACGATAGTCGAAAACGGCGGCGGTGTGCGGCGTCGCACCCAGGGCGGGCGGGGGCTAGTCCCCGAACAGGCGGTTGAAGTTCGAAAACGTCGCCGCGCCGAATTCGTCCAGGGGCACGCCCTTCACCTCGGCCATGCGCCTCGCCACGTCCACCACGAACGCAGGCTCGTTGCGTTTGCCCCGATGCGGGGGAGGCGCGAGGAAGGGGCAGTCGGTCTCCACCAGAAAGCGGTCCAGGGGAACCGTCTTCGCCACCGCGCGCAGCGGATCGGCGTTGGCGAAGCACGCGATGCCCGAGAACGAGATGTAGAAGCCGAGCGCCAGCGCGGCATCGGCGAGAGCCTGGGTCCCGGTGAAGCAGTGAAGCACACCGCCCACCTCGTCCGCCCTCTCCTCCTTCAGGATGGCGACGGTGAGGTCCTCGGCCTCGCGGGTGTGAACGATGATGGGAAGCTTCACCTCCCGGGCGATGCGGATCTGGCGCCGGAAGGCCTCCTCCTGCTGGTCACGAGGCGAGTGGTCGTAATGGAAGTCGAGGCCGATCTCGCCGATGGCGCAGAGCGTTCGCGCCTTCCCGAGCGAGAGAAGCCGGTCGCCCAGGGCCTCGCTCCAGTGGATGGCTTCGTGAGGATGAAGTCCGCCCGACACCTTGACCCCGCAGTCGCGCGCGATGGTGAGTCCGCGATCGAGACCGGCGCTGTCGTCGGCCTGGGCGACGAGGAGCATGCTCACAACCCCCGCGTCCGCCGCCCGCCTCAGGAGGGCCGGGCGATCGGAATCGAATTCCGCGAGGTCGATGTGGGTGTGCGAGTCGGCGAAGGGCATGAGTGCAGTCTCTCAGGAACGCGCCCGCGATCGCTACGCGGTCAGTCCGCGGGACAGGCCGTCTTCGCGGAGAGATAGCCGAGCGCCTTCAGTTCCTCGCACTGCTGGCGAGACATGCCTTCGAGCTTGTCCGCCTGCACGGATCGCGATCGAAGCGATCCGACCCAGGCGAGAAGGTTCTGGCGGTACATCTCGCGCAACGCCACGGGCGCGCGCGGGGCGAAGTCGTGCTCCTTGTCTTCGAAACGCGGCCGGCGGGTTCGATCGAACAGGGAGAACTCGGTGGTCGCGGTGTTGTAGATGAAGGTGTGGGCGGCATTCCGGAGCGCGTAGACCGGGGGACGGCCACGGTTGAAGAACACGGTGCGGGTCAGGACCTCCCGCGGACCCTCGTCGCCTCTGGCCTGCGAACTCGCGAGATGCCCAATCAGCGAATGGCCTTCGAAGGCGCGGGACGAGCCGCCCGCCCCGGTCAGGCCGAAGATGTCGAGGACGGTGGGGGCGATGTCGGTGAGGTCCACGAGCGAGGCCACGCGGGCCGGGGGATTCGCGGCTCTCATGGCCTTGGGCAGGGACACGATGAGGGGAACCCGGGCGCTCTCTTCGAAGACCTGGGCGTTGTGGCCGATGTAGCCGTGCTCGAAAAGGCCTTCGCCGTGGTCGCCGATCACGATGACCACGGTGTTGTCGAGAAGTCCGCGCGCCTCGAGTTCCCCGCGGAGGTACCCCACTTCCTGATCGGCGAAAGCGAGGTTCCCGTCATAGAGCCGCCGGAGGTGATCGATCTCTTCAGCCGAGGGTTGGACGACTCCCTGGTTGATGTCCTTCAGCCACTTGTCCGCCACCGCCCCGCCCTCCCGGCGCGACTTCGGGATCGGCACATCGGGGCCAAAGATGGTGTTGAAGGGCGGCGGAGGGTCGTACGGGTGATGAGGTTCCCGGTAATGGACGTAGGCGAAGAAGCGCGTGCCGTCCTTCTTCATCCGGTCCAGGAAAGGGGGAATCACGTTCCGGAAGCCCGACGCCTGCGATCCGTACTTCTTCCAGGGCTCGTCGAATTCCTTGAAGCCGCGGTCGAAACCGTTGAAGGCGCCCGCGACGCTGTTCGCCACGAAGCCCGCGGTGTGGATGCCCTGCGCGGTGAGGACCTCGGCCAGCATCAGTCGATCGGCGGGAAGCTTCGCGGAGAAAGCAAGATCGCCGTGGTGGCGGTCGGGCTGCTGCGACGTCCACACCGAGGACATGGCGGCCAGGGTGTAGACGGCCGGGGTGTAGGCGTTGTCGAAGGTGAAGCCCTCGCCCGAGAACCGGTCGAGGTTGGGAGTGGTCGGCCGCGAATGACCGTAGGCGCCAAAGGAGAGAGCGCGGGCCGCGTCGAGCACGATGAACAGGACGTTCGGCTTGCGGCCCGCAAGCTCCTGGGCGAGTTTCACGGCCTCCTTCGCCGGCTCCGGTTTCGCGGGCGCGGGCCCGCCCAGGATGCGGGGCGCGCGGATCTGCGCGAAGGTCAGGCCCGGGTTCTCCGAAACCACGTCCATCCTCACCACGAAGGGAGCTCCCTCCTCGCCCCGGAGCGCGATGCTCGAGGGCTGGAGCGTCTGCGCGTTGAGCGGAATCTGCACGCTCTCCCGGGTTCTTCCATCGGTGGAGTCGAAGGAGATCTGAAGCGACCCCTTGCCTCCCGACGCGGCCGACCACGGGGCGAGGCCGCTCTCGAATTCCAGGCTGGCATTCGCGGGCAGACGGAACGCGAAGGAGGTCTTCGACATGCCGGGCAGGGTGATCGAGGGCACGCCATCCCGGGCCGCCACTTCGAAGGCGCGAGGCGTCTCCCTTTCACGGAGCAGGTCGAACGTGTTGTCTCTGGGATCGCCGATGATCAGACTGAAGAGAGCCGCCGCGAAGTCACGGGGGTCGCCGGGAGTGGACACGTTCGCCTGCGAGAACTCGAGCGCCAGTTCGTTGACCTCGCGCTGAGCGGTGCCCGGCCAGTCGAACCGGACGCGGCCACGGAGAGATGGAATCTCCTGCTTGCCCAGGGAGACGCCGTTCACCCGGACGGCGAGCCGCTGGCGCTCGATTCCCTGGTAGGCCTCGATGTCGAAGATCAGGGCCCGGTCGCGCGGATCCTTGATGTCGATCTTCAGGCTGGCGCCCTGCCTGACCCAGAGGAAGCGTTCGCGCCCGCGCGTCTCCGGATCGCCGCCGAAACCGGAACCCAGGTGCGGCTCCGAATCCGGCCATCCGAACATGATGACGTCGCGCGCCGATACCCGGGCCGCGAAGGGCAGGCGATCGGCGAGGTCGTAGACCAGGGGCGCCGGCCTCACCCCGCGCGACCGGTAGATCCACAGGCCAGCCGCCCCAACCAGGCAGACGATGACGAGAGCGGAGAGGACGCGACGCATCGGAACGATGGAGGATATGACGGAAGCGTCGTTCATCACACCGAAGCGCCGCGCTCGCCGCTTCCCGCTTGTCAGAAAGGCGGTTCGGACGTACATTGGAAGGATCATGGCGACCCAGATCGAACTCATCGACAAGTACAAGAAGGAACTCAGCCGGATCAAGGTCAAGGTCGATGACGTGTTGCTCAAGGCGGTGGTGAAGTCGCTCGGCCCCGCCGTCTACCGTGAAGACGCGTCCATGTTCTCGGCCGCCGACGCCGACGAGCTGGAGCGGGTGAAGCAGAACTTCATGGTGCGGCGGCTCGGCCTCACCGACAGCCCCAAGCTCGAGACCCTGCTCAACAAGGCCATCGACCAGATGGGCCGTTCGAAGACGAACAAGCACCGCGCGGTCCTGTACTACATCATCACCCGCGACTCGAAGCGCGAGGCCGCGCTCCTCTAGAGGCGGCGGGCCGAGGCCTCACGGCTTCGCGGGTGGTGCGCCGGTTCGCCGCGCCCAGAGTGTCGTCGCGAGCAGAGCCGCCATCCACGCGGCCGCGATCGGCCAGTCCGACCATTCGGGCCGGGCCATGTCGGGAAGCAGAGCGTCGATGGGACCGCCGGGCCACAGAGCGTCCCACAGGCGGGTCGGCCTTATGCGCTTGTTGATGAAGAGGAGCCGTCCGGGCTGGAGCGCGGCGAAGAGAAAGAGCGCCCAGGACCAGGCCGTCGCCATCGCCATCGCCCGCCGGACCATCGGCTGCGTCGCCGCGCCAAATCGCCGTGCCACCCAGAGCGCGAGAAACGGGGTCATGGGCGCGATGAGTCTCGCGGGCGGCGACTGCCCCCCCCACCACATCCTCCAGAGCAGGGCGGGAAGAAGGACGGCGAGGGCCATGACGAGTTCGACGCGGCGACTTCGCGCGTCGTCGCGGTTCGCCGCGGCCGGCGCTTTGACGAGAAACAGGGCGAGGAAGCAGGGCGCGTAGGGCAGGATGCCGTAGGCCCGGTCGAACAGGAGTCCCATCAGGGCCTGGAGAGGATTGAAGGCGGCGTCCTGCGGCACCCCGCCGTAGGCGCCGAGAGCGGTGGGCACCCCGAAGATGGTCATCCAGAAGCCGCCGTAGGCCGCGATCCCGAGCGTCGTCACCCCCGCGAAGATCCGGAGAGATACGCGGTCCCGGTAGGCGAAGGCCGCGAAAGCGATGGCGATCGAACCGACCGCCATCCTCGGATGAAGGAAGGGCAGCACGCAGGCGAGCGCGGCGGCGAGCGCGGAACCCGTCGCCCTGCCCGCGAAGCGGAGGAGAGCGTAGGCCGCGAACAGCAGCAGCGCCGATGCCGCCTCGGTGTAGATGTGCAGCCCGAAGGCGGCCAGGGGCGGCCCCGCGGCCAAAAGCCCCGCCATGAGCGCGGCCCCGCTCGAGAGGCCCTCGAGCAGGGCGATGTGGAACGCGATGGCGCCCACCCCCGCGACCATGGCGCCGAGCAGGATGGCGCAGGCGAGGCGACCGCCGAGGGCGTAGACGGGAGCGAGGATGAAGGGCAGGCCGGGAGAGTGACCGGGGAAAGGCCGGCCGTCCTTCCGCGGGGCCGCGTAATGGGGCTCGGTGGGACCGCCCCGGAACTCGCGCCAGTCCTCCCGCGCGTAGTTGTCGCGAAGGTCGAGGTCGTGGTCGCGCCAGAGGCTCTGGGCCATCACCAGGTAGTGCGGCTCATCGCCCGACGCGTCCATGCGCGGAACGAAATACGCGGCGAGCGAGGCGAACAGCGCGGTCAGGATGACGAACAGCCGCGCCGGCGTCATCTCGTGGTCAGTCCCGGGCCGGCGCTAGCGGCACTCGGCCACATACCCAAGCGCTTTCAACTGCTCGCACTCCGCCTGGCTCCTTGGCGGCGAGACCGTCCCCTCGAGCTGCGCGCGCGTCCTCAGGGCCGAGCGCATTTCCACGTCGCGGTGCTCGTCGAGGCCGAGCTCGAACTTCTTCGCGGCTTCCTTGAGATCGGGCCGGGGTTTGCGCTCCCCGGGGTCGTCGGATCGATCGAAGAACTGCCGAACCGATTTCGTGGCGCGCGGGTCGGTGTCGATGAGCTTGTACCGGCGATCCCATATGCCCTGGTGGCCGCGGTCGTTCTCGCCGACCAGGGTGTCGCGCGTCGATTCCCGGCGCCCGCCCGCAAAGGGAAGAACGCTCCGGCCCGCGAGACCCGAAGGGAAGGACACGCGCGCGGCGTCGAGGAGGGTGGGCATGATGTCGAGGGTCGAGACGAGGACGTCGGAGCGAACCGCCTTCGCGCCCCGGCCGAGCACGATGAAGGGAATCCGCTGGACGGGGTCGAAAAGATTGGCGCCGTGATCGAAATAGTAGTCGTGCTCGCCCAGGCTCTCGCCGTGATCCGAGGTGACGATGAGGGTGGCGCGGCTCAGCACTCCCGCCGCGTCGAGAGCGCGCAGGACCTGGTCGAGCTGGGTGTCCGAGTAGGCGATCTCGCCGTCATAGGCATTCACGTAGTCGGAAAGAAGGCGCTTGCCGGGGATGGCCCACTGCTTCGGAACGCCGCCGAAGAAACCGTCGACGACCTTGAGGGTCGGATCCGACTTCGGTCGATCGGTGAAGGCCGTATCAAAGGGCGCCGGGGGGGTGTAGGGCGCGTGAGGATTCACGTAGTGCAGCCAGAGGAAGAAACCATCCCCCTTCCCCTTCGAGCGCACATAGTCGATGCCGCGCCTGGTGATGGCCTCGGTGCGCGCCACCTCATCCTTGAGGCTGGCGTCGGCCCACATTTCGACGTAGGTCCTGAACCCGCGGGAGAAACCGAGCGAGCTCGCGACGTTGGCGTTGTCGACGAAGGCCGCGGTGTCGTAGCCCTCCTTCTGGAGGGTCTCCGCGAGGGTCGGATTGAAAGTGTGAAGTTCGGGGTGTTTCGGGGAGTAGCCGCTTTCGCCCGCGGTTCGTCCGCTCATGATGGCCACGAAGCTGCCTCGCGTCTTCGGCCAGTAGGTGTAGGCCTGCTCGAAGACCGCGCCCCGGGCGGCCCACTCCGCCAGACGAGGTGTCGTGTCGCGGGAGTACTTGTAGACGCTCGTGTGATCGGCGCGAAGGGTGTCGACGGTGATGAGGATGACCGGCGGCCGTTCCTTCGCCTCGAGCCCGGGCTTCGTCGCGGGGCCTTGTGAAGACCGTCCGGGACAGGCCGCGGCCGCCAGCGCGGCGACGGCAATGACGAGGACCCCGCGAAGCGTCATAGCCTGATTTCGATCCGCCGGTGATCGTCGTTCGTTCCGGCGTGCGTGATCTCGACCCGGGTCACCCGCTTCCACGGATAGGAGCGCATTCGCGCCGCCCATTCGACGGCGAGGATGTCCCGCGGGCCGGGAAGGTCGAAAAGACCCACGTCCTGAGCCCCCAGCTCCGAGGCGAGGCGATAGAGATCGGCGTGGTGCAGCAGGCGTCCCGAGGCGCACGGGTAGGTGGTCTGGATGACGAACGTGGGCGAGGCGACCGCATCCTCGGGCGCGCCGAGCCCACGCGCGAGGCCGCGGACGAACGCGGTCTTTCCCGCCCCCAGGTCGCCCTCGAGGAAGATGACCTCCCCGCCTTGAAGACCGCGCGCGAACTCCGCGGCGATGGCCTCGGTCTCGGCCTCGGAGCTGGATTCGCGGACGCCGCCGAGCATGAGTTGCGGCATCACCGTCCGAGCGAGGCGATGGCCTTGGGCATCGCATCGATCACGTCGCCCGCCATGACACCCCAGGGCCGCCGCGTCCCCGCCCGTTCGCCCGCGAGCCCGTGGACATAGACCCCCGCGCCCGCGGCCGCATCCGCAGCGACGCCACGCGCGAGGATCGCGCCGATCGCGCCGGCGAGGACGTCTCCCGTGCCCGCGGTGGCCAGGCTCGGGCTTCCCGTGGGATTGAGCCACACCTCGGAGCGCGAGGTGCCGATCAGGGTGTGACGGCCCTTGAGCACGACCGTGCTGCGCGTCTCGGCCACCGCGCGGCGCACCGCTTTCACCCGGTCCTTCTGCACCGCTTCCCTCTCGATTCCCAGCAGGCGGGCCATCTCGCCCGGATGCGGGGTCAGCACCGTCGCCTGGTCGCGCTGGGCGATGCGCGACAGGTTCTGCGCGCGCAGGCCGAAGAGGCCGTCGGCGTCGATGACCACGGGGAGGCCGCAACGCGCGACCACGTCGAGGACGAAGTCCTGCGTCTTCTCGGAACGGCCGAGGCCGGGACCGATCACGATCGCGTCCATGGCGGCCGCGATCTCCAGCACCCGCGCGGCCGACTTCGGCGGCTCGCCGCATGTAGCACCCTCGCCCAACGACTCGGTCATGACCTCGGGCTGCGCCATGGTGACCAGGCGGCAGACCTCGGCCACGGAGGCGACGGTGACGAGGCCCGCGCCGGTGCGGAAGGCGGCCCGGGCGGCGAGCACGGCCGCGCCGGACTTCCCGACCGAGCCGGCCACGACCAGGACATGGCCGAAGTCGCCCTTGTGGGAATCCTTCTTGCGCGGGGGGAACGCCGCGAGGGCGTCGCTCTCGTCGAGTTCGAAGAAGCGGAACCCGCGATCGGAGAACTGGAGCGCCTGGTCGGGAATCCCGATGGGCGCCACAACCACCGTGCCCGCGAGTTCGGAGGCGGGCGAGAAGACGAGGCACGGCTTCTTCGCCGCGAAGGTCACGGTGAGGTCGGCCTCGACCGTCGGCCAGTCGAATGCACCCGCGTCGGTGGGAACGCCGGAGGGCAGGTCCACCGAGACCACGCGCGCGCCGCGCGCCCGCTCGCGCCGGATCGACTCGATGACCACCGGGGCAAGGCCGCGGGGCGCCCCGTTCGCGCCGGAGCCGAGAAGCGCGTCGACCACGAGGGAGCATCGTCCGAACTCAGCGGCTTTCTCCGCCCACTCCGCTTCGGTCCGGATCACGACGACGGGCAGGCGAGCGCGCTCCTTGCGGAGCCGGTCGTAGTGATGACGCGCATCGCCCTTGATCGCCTCCGGATCACCGATCACGTACACGCGGGTCCAGTCAGACTTCAGGACCCGGGCCACCACGAAGCCGTCGCCGCCGTTGTTTCCGAGACCGCAGACGATGGCGACCCGCCGTTCCTTGCCGAAGCGCGATTCGATGGCCCGGGCCACCGCGAGGCCGGCGTTTTCCATCAGGGTCGGGCCGGGGGTGCCGTGGACGATGGTCCAGGCGTCGGCGGCGCGCATCTCGTCGGCGGTCAGGATGGGTCGCATGGTTTCAGCGCCTCGCGAACCAGACGATAACGATGAACGCGGAGAACGCGAACCGGTAGATCACGAAGGGAAGATAGCTGCGCGTGCGCACCCAGGCGAAGAGGACGCGGATGCTCGCGACCCCCACCACCGCCGCGGTGACGATGCCCGTGACCAGCACGGGGTCGAGGCCGGAGGCGAGCATCTTCGGCACCTTGAGCATCACCGCGCCCAGGGTGACCGGAAGCGCCATCAGGAAGCTGAGGCGCGCGGCGGTGTTGCGCTCGTAGCCGAGGAAGCGCGCGGCGGAGATGGTGGCCCCGGATCTCGAAACTCCCGGAACGAGGGCCAGGGCCTGGGCGAAGCCCATGATCAGAGCATCGCGCAGGGTCCAGCCTTCGAGGCCGCGCGTGTTCGCGGAGCGGGCATCGGAGAGCCAGAGGACGAGGCCCATCACGGTCATGGTGAGCGCGACCAGCAGGGGGCTGCGGAAGGTGCTCTCCGCGAGGTCATTCAGAAGCAGCCCGAAGATACCGCCGGGAATGGAGGCCACGGCCAGGAACCCGAGCCGCCGGCCCTCCTCGGATGCGAAGGGGTTGCCACTCGTCCTCAGGCTGGCGAGCGCGCCGCCGATCATCTTGATCCAGTCGCCGATCAAGGCTCCCGCCACCGCGACCAGGGTGCCCAGATGCAGGGCCACGTCGAAGGCCAGGGAGTGCTCCTCGTAGCCGAGGAGCCAGGGAACCGCGATCAGATGGCCCGAGCTGGAAATGGGCAGGAACTCGCCCGCGCCCTGGACCACCCCCAGAATGACGGCTTCGACGAGATTCATGGAGTCGGTAGACTTCCTGTCATGGGATTCGCGGTTTCAATCGATGGCCGGGTGGGTCGCCCCGAAGAGGTGACGCTCAAGGTCACGGACAATGGTTTCGTTTTCGGCGACAGTGCTTATGAAACGCTGCGGACGTACGGCGGGCGGCCTTTCGAACTCGACCGGCACCTGAGGCGCCTGCGTCGCACCATCGGCATGCTCGGGTTCGACCTACGGACGAGCGACGACGAGATCAAGGCCCGGATCGACGCGTGCCTCTCCTTCGCCTCGAACCCCGAATCTTACCTTCGCGTGATCGTGAGCCGCGGCGTGGGCGACATGTCGTACCGGTTCGAACGGATTCAGGCACCCACGGTCGCCATGTACGTGAAGCCTCTGGAGCCCCAGAACGAGGCCATGTACGAGAAAGGCGTGGCCGCGATCATCGCCTCGATCCGGCGCAATCCCATCGAGGCGCTCAATCCGGCCATGAAGACCTCGAATCTGCTGAACAACGCCCTCGCCACCCGCGAGGCGCATGCGAAGGGAGCATTCGAGGCCATCCTTCTCAACACCCGCGGCGAGGTCGCGGAGGCCGCGGGATCGAATGTCTTCATCGTGAAGGGCGGCAGCCTGCTCACTCCGCCGCTGTCGTGCGGCCTGCTCGCCGGCATCACCCGCGAGATCACCCTCGAGATCGCCGCGGCCACGGGCGTCCCGCACGAGGAGCGCGTGCTCTATCCCGAGGATCTCCGCACCGCCGACGAGCTCTTCATCACAAGCTCGCTCAAGGAGCTGGCGCCCATCGTGACCCTCGATGGCAAGCCCATCGGCGACGGCAGGCCAGGGCCGGTCACGAAGGCGCTGCTCGCGGCGTATCGCGCGAGGATCTCGTAGCCCCACAACCAACGCCGTGCCGGCCGTCGGTACCCCACTCACGTCATTGCGAGGAGCCAGTCCGTTTTGTAGGGCGACGAAGCAACCCCCCTCGCCCAACTACTATTTCTTATGCGCGAAACTGAAACCGAACCGCCCCTTGATGCAGAGGTGCCCGTTCGTCACCGCGTTGTCCGAAGGTGACGTCACCTTGACGATCTCGTTGGCCTGCACGTGCAGTTCGAGGTCGCAGCCGACCCCGCAGTAGGGGCAGATGGTGGACGTCACCTTCTGCTGCGACTCGTCCCAGGTCCCCGCCTGGCGCATCTCGTGCTCGCGGTTGAACATCAGCGCGCCGGTGGGACACACGCCGATGCAGTTGCCGCAGTAGACGCAGGCGGACTCGGTCAGGGGAACCGCGTACTCGGTGGAGATGCGCGCGTCGAACCCGCGGCCGGCCACCGCGATGGCAAAGGTGTGCTGCGCGTCGTCCCCGCACGCCTCCACGCACTTGTAGCAGAGGATGCACTTGCTGTAGTCGCGCATGTACAGGTCGTTGTCGAGCTTGGGCGGCTGGGCGACGGTTGCGGCGAAGGCCGGGTCCGGAGCATGGTGATGCCCCGCCTCGTTCCGATCGCGGCCAGGGGACGCGGGAGCGAAAGCACCGAATCTCTCCGGGTCCGCCTCGTACTTCGCGATCCACTCGTGCGTCTTTCCGCTCGCCGTCTTCAGGTCCACCGACGAAGCGAGGAACTCGAGCACCAGCTTGCGCGAGTGGCGCACCCTTTCGGTGTCGGTCTTCACCTTCATCCCGGCCTCGGCCTTGCGGGCGCAGGCGGGGACGAGGACGCGCGCGCCTTCCAGTTCCACCACGCAGACGCGGCACGCGTTCACGGGAGTGAGATTCGGGGCGAAGCACAGGGTCGGGGTCTCGATGGAGGCCGACTTGCAGGCGTCGAGAATGGTCGAGCCCTCGCGGACCTTGACGGGACGGCCGTCGATTTCGAGCGTGATCATCCGCACCGGCGTCTCCACGGGGACGTAGCCCTGAGTGCTCATCGAGCACCTCCCTCGAAGAGTTTCAATCGAGTGACCGCGGACTGGACCACCGAGGCCGCGGTCTGGCCGAGCCCGCAGATCGACGCGTCCTTCATCACCTGGGATATCTCGTCCAGCAGCCGGATCTCGTCGGCGAGGGCGCCGTTCGTCTGCTTCTGCGCAATGCGGTGCAGCGCCTCCTCCTGACGCACCGTGCCCACCCGGCAGGGAACGCACTGGCCGCACGACTCGTCGCGGAAGAACTGGGCGATCCGCAGCAGGGTGTCGACCAGATCGACGGTCTCATCGAACACCGCGACCACGCCCGAACCGAGGGTCACGCCCCGTTCGCGGGCGGCCTCGAAGGAAAGGGGCAGGTCGAGTTCGTTCGGACCAATGAAACCGCCGGCCGCGCCTCCGAGCAGGATCGCCTTGATCTTCCGGCCCGGGCGCAAGCCGCCGGCCAGGTCGAGGAGTTTCGAGAGCGGCGTCCCGCACTCCACCTCGTAGGTCCCCGGCTTTTCGACGTGGCCGCTCACGCAGAACAGCCGCGTGCCCGTGGAACCGGGCGTGCCCAGGGCCACGTACGCGGGCGCGCCCATGCCGAGGATCACGTTCACGTTGACCAGCGTCTCGACGTTGTTGATTCCCGTGGGTTTTCCGAACAGGCCATGGGTGACCGGGAAGGGCGGCTTGCTGCGCGGCTCGCCGCGCTTGCCCTCGAGCGAATTGAAGAGCGCGGTCTCCTCGCCGCAGATGTAGGCGCCCGCGCCGCATCGCAGTTCGAGATCGAACCTGAACCCCGCTCCCATGACGTCGTCGCCGAGGAAGCCGCGCGCATAGGCCTTGGCGATGGCATTCTCGAGGCGCGCCTTGGCGAGAGGGTACTCGCCGCGCAGGTAGATGTAGCCCCTCTCCGCGGCCATGGCGAAGCCGGCGATGGTCATGGCCTCGACCAGCGAGAAGGGGTCGCCTTCCATCACCACCCGGTCCTTGAAGGTGCCGGGCTCGGACTCGTCGGCATTGCAGACCACGTAGTGCGGACGCGCGGGCTGCTGAGCGACGGCTTCCCACTTCACTCCGGTGGGGAACGCGGCGCCCCCGCGGCCGAGGAGCTTCGCGTCCTTGATCTCGCGGATGGTGAGAGCAGGACCGATGTCGATGGCGCGGCGCAGCGAAGCGTAGCCCCCGAGGGCGCGGTAGCCGTCGAGCGACGTGGGATCGACCACACCCACGCGGGCGAGAAGGCGGCGCCCCTTCGCGGGTCCTACCGCGGGGAAAGGCTCGTTGTCGATCTTCTGGTCGTCCAGGCTCGCGCGGACCCACTCGGGGGTCGCGGGAGCGAGCGCCTCGTTGGCGCGCCCCTTCCCCGCCTTCTGGACCAGAACCGCGGGCGCCCGTTCGCACAGACCGAGGCAAGGGCTCTTGATCCACATCAGGCCCTCGTTCTCCTCGTGGGCGGGGCCGATGCTCTCCCGGCAGGCAAGCGCCACTTCGGTGGCGCCGTTCACCCGGCACACCACATCGTCGCAGACATGCACGACCGTCTTCGGGCGCTTCTCCACCGCGAAGAGCGCGTAGAAACTCGCGACGCCGAATACTTCCGCGGGCGGCACCCCCAGCCTCCGCGCGACGTGGTTCAGCCCGCCGGGGCTGATCCAGCCGACGCGATGCTGCAGGGCGTGGAGCGCCGGAAGGAGAAGGGAGCGTCCTTCGAGCCTGCTCCGGTTCTGGCGGGCCACCCGGGGCACGCCGTCGGATGCAGCGCGGGCATCGGCGCCGAGCACGGCATCGACCGCTTCACGCTCGTCGTCGGTGGGAACGTCGGTCGTGAAGTGCAGGTCCACGCGTGACTCTCTTTTCTAGGCGTTCGCCGGGGCGGCGCCCGCCGCAGCGAGCTTTTCGATGCGAACCGCCGCGGCCTTGAATTCGGCGGTGCCGGATTTCGGGTCGGTGGCGTCGATGGTGAGGCGGTTGGTCTCGACTTCCTCGGGGAAGTGGAAGGTCATGAAGACGAGGCCCTTCCGGAGGCCCGGATCGATCCGGACCTTGGCAATGACATCGCCGCGGCGGGAGATGACGCGCACGCGCTCGTCGTCGACCACGCCGAGCGATTGCGCCTCCGCGGGAGAGATCTCGATCGCTTCGCCGTCGCGAAGGGGCGAGGCGAAGGCGCGGGTCTGGACCCCGGTGTTGTACGAATCGAGTTTGCGGCCGGTGGTGAGGCGCAGCGGAAACTCCGCGGTGATCTTGTCCACCGGAGGGTCGTCGACCACGGGCGAGAACGGCGCGAGGGCGCCCCGCGCTTCGGGATCCTTGTCCCACAACCGCGCGTGGAGGAACTTCGTCCCCGGA
Organism: Vicinamibacteria bacterium; assembly: GCA_044229175.1. Taxonomy (GTDB): domain Bacteria; phylum Acidobacteriota; class Vicinamibacteria; order Fen-336; family JAGNNV01; genus JAGNNV01. The sequence continues at coordinate 161,734 of JBGATM010000006.1, forward strand.
TGCTTCTCGTCGGGGCAGGGCCATTGAATGCCGCCCAGCTCCTCGATGTGCTTGTACGACATGCCCGCGTGCATCGGCGAGAGCGAGCGCAGTTCATCCCACGCGGTTTCGGGCGTGTAGTCGGGCCAGGACGCGCCGAGACGGCGAGCGAGTTCGGTGATGATCCAGATGTCGTCTCTCGCGTTCCCCGGAGGGTCGAGGGCCTTGCGCACGCGTTGGACCCGCCTCTCGCTGTTCGTGACCGTGCCGTCGGTTTCGAAGGCCGCGACGGACGCCGGGAACACCACGTGGGCGAGCTCCGCGGTCCTGGTCATGAAGATGTCCTGGACGATCAGCATGTCCCGGGTCGCGAGCAGGTGCCCGGCGCGGGTGATGTCGGCCTCGGAGGAGGCGGGGTTCTCGCCGATCACGTAGAGCGCGCGCAGGTCGCCGTGCTCCATCGAGTCGAACATCTGGGTCAGGTTGAGGCCGTACTTCGGGGTGATGGTGACGCCCCAGGCCTTGCCGAAACGCTTCCGCGCCCCCGCGTCCTTCTCGATGTCCTGGAAGCCGGGAAGCTTGTTGGGAATCGCGCCCATGTCCCCGCCGCCCTGAACGTTGTTCTGGCCGCGCAGCGGATTGAGGCCGCTGCCGTAGCGACCCACGTGGCCGGTGAGCAGAGCGAGGTTGATCAGCGAGAGAACGTTGTCCACCGCGTTGTGGTGCTCGGTGATCCCGAGGGTCCAGCACAGGATGGCCCGGTCGGCGCGCGCGTACATGTGCGCGAGTTCGCGAATGGCGGCGGCGGGAATCCCGGTGACCCGCTCCCCGCGCTCCAGGCTCCAGTCCATCACCGCCGCCTGGTACGACGCGAATCCGGACGTGCCGTTCTCGATGAAGGCGCGGTTGTGGAGGCCGTTCACGATGATCTCGCGCGCGATGGTGTGCGAGAGGGCGATGTCCGCGCCGACATTCAAGCCGAGCCACAGGTCCGCGAACTGGGCGGAGGAGGTCTGTCGGGGATCGACCACGACGAGCTTCGCCCCGTTCCTGATGCCTTTCAGGACGTGGTGGAAGAAGATGGGGTGCGCTTCGCGGGCGTTCGACCCCCACAACAGAATGAGGTCCGTATGCTCGACTTCCTCGTACGAGCTCGTCCCTCCGCCTGCGCCGAATACCGTCGCCAGACCGACGACGCTGGGGGCGTGTCAGGTCCGGTTGCAGCTGTCGATGTTGTTGGTCTTGAGCACCTGGCGGGCGAACTTCCCCGCCACGAAGTTCATCTCGTTGGTGGCCTTCGAGCAACTGAAGATCCCGACACCGGCGCCGCCCTTCGCCTCGGTGGCCGCCTTGAGTCCTTGAGCCGCCCGGTCGAGGGCCTCGTCCCAGGTCGCGATCCGAAGAGCGCCGTTGTCGCGAACCATGGGTTCGGTGAGCCGAGGCAATCCGTTGTGCATTCGGTGGTCCTCCTTTGAGAGGTCGGTTGGTACGCCGCGGAATCATACGGCGGCCGGCTTCGCGTCGCCCACGCCAAATGCATCATTGGAGGCACGTGGCGAATGGCCTCGGCGTGTAGGCTCCACCCGATGCGCGGGTTCTACTGCCTTTCCACCCTGGTCCTCCTGCTGGTGGCCGGGTGTGCCGCCCGCTCCCGGGATCCCGCCTCCCCGGTGCGGCCGCCCACCGCCGCACCCTCCGCGACCCCCGTGAACAAGAACTGCGCGGCGGAGGTCGCCACGGTGGAGAGCACGACCGGCCGCATGGCGTTCCGGGTCGAGAACAGGTCGGTGACCGCGAAGGCCGGAACGATTCGGGAACTGCGGCTCTTGTTCACTCCCGCCCGCTGCCCGGCCACGGTCGAAGGCCCGCCCGGCTGGTCCGGGACGATAGATCCTCAGGCTCCGAAGCACTACTGCGAAGTCGTCTGGGTGACCACGGGCGGGAACGGCGTCGCGGCCGGGACCAGGCGGGACGGCTTTGTCGTCACCTTCCGGCGGGGAAAGAGGGAGACGCCGTCGTGGGCGGTGTTCCTCGAGGGCTGCGCGGTCAGCGGTCCCGCCACTTCCGCGACCCCGACGATCCGGGACCGGTGAGCGGCCAGATCAGTGCTGGAACAGTGTAGAAAACGACCCTAACGGCAGTTCGGCGCGAGCATCTTCACGGTGTCGACCTTGACCCGGCGAACCGGAAGGTTCTGGGTGGCCTCACCCTTCAGCTTCGGTCCGGTGGCGACCGCTTCGTCGGTCCGGCCGCTCGACTCCTTGTCGCGCGCTTCCACCTTCACGGTGTTGTCGGGGCCGTCCTTGCCCGGCTCCTGCTTCGTGGTCACGGTTCCCATGCTCACGTCGGTGATGGTGCCCGTGACCTGGACCTTGTGGCCAAGGTGGCCGCGCATCAGCTTCACCGAGTCCTCGCTGAGCCAGTAGATGACGCCCGGAGCGCCGCCCTTGAGGCCGGCCATGGCGTCCAGGGTGGCATTCGGCCCGGTGGAGGTCGGTCCGGAAAGCTCCTCGACATGGGTCAGAACGAAGGAATCATCCTTGCCGGTGACCACGCAGCCGGAGATCGTCACCGCCGAGCCCTTGACGGAATCCCGACCGGGCTCCTGGGCGACCGCGGCGGTGGCCAGGCCGAGGCCGAGGGCCAGGCTGCTGAATAGAAAATTGCTCATGATCTGCTCTCTCTTCGAAGGCGTCGAAATGACGCGGGAGGGGCGCGCGAACGAGCCCCTGCCCGTGGGGAGAGCAAGACCCGCGCCAGGGCGGGATCCGTGGAACTTAAGCGGGCTCGCGTGCGTAACATCCACAAGGGGGAATCCCATTGAAACGCAAGCGTGTCCTTGTCGTCGTCGGGGTCCTGATCATGGTGGCGGCCATCGCAGGAGTTGTCGTATCGCGGCGAGGGCCTCAGCCCACCATGGTCCAGTCGGCCACGGTTTCCCGCGCGGACCTTCAGTCCAAGGTCACCGCGAACGGGAAGGTCCAGGCCCAGAAGAAGGTCGACATCTCGGCCACCATCGCCGGGCAGATCACGCATCTGGCGGTCAAGGAGGGCGACCGGGTCCGCAAGGGACAGCTGCTCCTGCAGATCGACGCGGTGAACCCGCGGGCGGCCGCGCGCAGCACCGAAGCGGGTGTCCTCGCCCTGATGCGGGATCTCGACGCCGCTCGCGCCCGGCTCGAACAGGCGCAGGACGACCTGAAGCGGACGGAGGAGAACTACAAGGCGTCGATCATCCCCGAGGCCGATTACCGCCGCGCCCAGACGAACCTCAGCAGCGCGGAGGCCGCGGTGCAGGCGGCCCAAGGGCGGATCGACCAGGCGAAGGCGACCTCGGAAGGGGCTCGAGACACACTGGCCAAGACCACGGTGCTCTCGCCCATGGACGGCACCATCACCGCGAAGCGCGTGGAGGAAGGCGAGGTGGCGGTGGTGGGAGTCCTCAACCAGCCTGGGACCGTTCTGCTCACCGTCTCCGACATGTCCGTGGTCGAAACCGAGATGGAGGTGGACGAGACCTCGATCCCGTCGGTGAAAGTCGGGCAGGAGGCGCGGATCCGGATCGACGCCTACCCCAATCGCACCTTCAACGGCGTCGTCACCGAGGTAGGCAACAGCCCCATCATCAACACGGGCGCCCAGGCGACCGCCATCAAGTTCAAGGTGAAGATCCAGATCAAGGATCCGCCCCCGGATATCAAGCCCGGGCTGTCGGTGCAGGCCGACATCCTCACCGGCTTCCGTTCGCAGGCGCTGGTGATTCCCATCCAGGCCCTGGTGGTGCGCGACATCGAACTCAAACCCGGCGAGACGCCGAAGCCGGGCGCGCCCCGGGACGAGGAGGGCGTCTATCTGATCGAGAACGACAAGGCGCGCTTCCAGAAGCTGAAGACGGGCCTGCTCGGAGAGCTGTCGCTCGAGGTTCTCGAAGGCCTCAAGGGCGGCGAGACCCTGATCACTGGCCCCTTCAAGGCCCTGCGGGAGATCAAACCGGGCGACCTCGTGAAGGTCGAGAAGCCGAAGGCGAAGGACGGCCCGGCCCGCTGACATGTCCAGCGGAGAGTTGTTGCGCGAGGCCCTCAAGGCGATACGCGCTCACACCCTGCGGAGTTTCCTGACCCTGCTCGGCATCATCATCGGCGTGTCCACTCTGGTGGGTGTCGTCTCGGTGATCGCCGGTCTCAACACCTTCGTGCTCGAGAAGGTCATTCAACTCGCGCCCGACGTGTACGTGGTCCAGAAGTTCGGGATTATCCGCAGCCGCGAGGAGTTCCTCGAGGCGCTCAAGCGCCCCGATCTCGACTGGAACGACTACCTCGCCCTGCAGCGGAACCTCCTGCTCGCCGACGAGGTCGCGGCCCAGGCCGTGGGCCAGACCGCGGTGAAGTACCGCGACCGGCGCCTCGCCGACATGCAGGTCCTCGGAACCACCGCGAACTACGGAGCGATGCTGAGGCTCGCCATCGCCGGCCGCTACTTCACCGGAACCGAGGACGACACCGCGAGCCGCGTCGCGGTCATCGGCTGGGACATCAAGGAAGAGCTCTTCCCCCAGCAGGATCCCGTGGGACATGACCTCCTGGTCGGCGGCTCGCCGTACCGGATCATCGGCCTCGTCGAGAAGCAGGGCCGCACCCTCGGGCAGAACAACGACAACAAGATCTACATCCCGATCCAGGCCTACCGGCGGCAGTTCAGCAACCGCAACTCCCTGAACTTCCTCATCCGCGCCCACGACGGCGTGCCCGGGGTCGAGGCCTCCGCCGATGAAGTACGGGCGCTGCTGCGCGCGCTCCGGCATACCCCGTTCAAAGCACCCGATCCCTTCGGCGTGATCACCGCGGAGACCCTGCAGACCCTTTGGCGCCAGATCTCGGCCGCGGCCTTCATCCTCTCTCTGCTCATCGCCTCCGTGTCGCTCGGAGTCGGCGGCATCGTGATCATGAACATCATGCTGGTGGCGGTGGTCGAGCGCACCCAGGAAATCGGGATGCGCCTCGCCGTGGGCGCCCGGAAGCGGGATATCCGGCGACAGTTTCTCCTCGAAGCGGCGCTTCTCTCCCTCCTCGGCGGCGCGATCGGCGTCGCCGCCGGCAGCGCGATCGCCCTGGTGGTGCGCGGGGCCTTGAGCTTCCCCGCCGAAGTGACGCCCGCAATCGTGGCCATGGGCCTCGTGCTCTCGGTGGTGGTGGGCGTGGCCGCGGGCTACTGGCCCGCGCGCACCGCCTCGAACCTGCCCGTGGTCGATGCCTTGAGGGCCGACTGATGCGCCGGCCGCGGTTCCGGGTGTCGTGGATCGCGAACATCGCGTTCGCCTTCAACGCGATGCGCGCGCACAAGCTCAGGAGCTTCCTCACCCTCCTCGGGGTGATGGCGGGGGTCGCCACCGTGATCATGATGGTGAGCTTCGTGGTGGGGTTCAACAACGCGGTGACCGAGGGCTTCACCGCCTTCGGCACCTACCTCGTCCAGTTCCAGAAGTACGAGCCCCGTTTCAACGGGCCAAACGGTCCGCCCGAGGAACAGCGCAATCGCCGCGATCTCACCATCGAGGACGCGCAGGCCCTGAAGCGCCTCTCCACCCTCGCCGCCGCGGTCTCGCAGGAGCGCTACCACTTCCAGGGCGTGGTGGTGAAGGCGGGCCGCCTGGAGGCGAACGGGCCTCAGTTCCTCGGGACCAACCCCGACTACTCCGTGGCCAACACCCACTTCGTGCAGGACGGGCGCTTCATCACCGACGCGGATGTCTCCCACGCCGCCAGGGTGTGCATCATCGGCACCGATGTCGCGGACGCGCTCTTTCCCCATCGCGATCCCATCGACCAGGAACTCACCGTGAACGGCCGCGCCTACCGGGTGATCGGGCTGTTCGAAAAGAAGGGCTCCGCCTTCGGCGGGAGCAACAACAACTTCGTGGCCGTGCCCATCTCGGCGTTCGACGACCAGTTCCCGGAGATAAAGAACGGAGGGGGCGACACCATCCACATCGCCACCGTGCCGAGGCGCCCCGAGGACTACGACGCGCTCATCGAAGAGGAAACCGCGATCATGCGCGCCCGCCGCGGGCTGCGGCCGAATCAGGAGAACGATTTCGCCATCTTCACCAGCGCCGGGCAGCTCGACAACTTCCGGCAGGTCACGGGCGGGGTCGCGGCGGCCATGCTGGTGATCGCGGGCATCGCGTTGCTGGTGGGCGGAGTCGGGGTCATGAACATCATGCTCGTGAACGTCACCCAGCGCACGCGGGAGATCGGGCTGCGCAAGGCGCTCGGGGCCACCCGCCGCGACATCGCCACCCAGTTCCTGATCGAGGCCGTGACCCTGACCGCGGTGGGCGGCGCCCTCGGCATCGCGTTCGGGCTCGGAGCCGCGGTGGCCGCGCGCTTCGCCTTCGACTTCCAGGCCGCGACACCGCTTTGGTCGGTGCTTCTGGGCTTCGCGGTGTCGACCGCGGTGGGGCTCGTCTTCGGCATGTGGCCCGCGGTGCGGGCGTCGCGCCAGGATCCGATCGAGGCGCTGCGGTACGAGTAGCCACTACCAAGCTCGTGCCGCGGTTGGTGCCACACTACGTCATTGCGAGGAGCCAGTCCGTTCCTGCACTGCGACGAAGCAACCCCATGGGAGCCACTACCCTGCCCGCTGCGTCAGTCCTCCCGTACCGCCGCCGCGATCGGAAGGCGAGCCGCGCGAACCGCGGGCAGCAGGCCTCCCAATGCTCCCATCACGAGCGCGAAGGCCATGCTGGTGGCGATGATCTGCGGCGTGATCCGGAACGCGAAGGCCACCTCGCTAAAGCTCTGCAGGTTCGAGGTGCTGGTGGTGTAGCCATGGAGGGTCGAGGCGAGAAGGCAGCCGAAGAACCCGCCCAGAGCGCCCAGCACCGTGGATTCGGCCACGAAGGAGACGAGGATCGCACCGCGGGAGAAGCCGATGGCGCGCAGGGTTCCGATCTCGCGGGTGCGGGAGGCGACCACACGGTACATCGTGTTCATAGCCGCGAAGACCGCGCCGATGCCCATGACCACCGCGACCAGGGCGCCGAGCGCCGCGATGGTCTTCGCCACCGGCCCCGCCTGGTCCTCGTAGTAGCGCCGCTCGGAGACGGCCTTCAAGGGCAGGTTGGGCTGAAGGCGCATCCAGCGGTCGAGGGCGGCGATCTGGCCCGGGTTCTTCACCCGGATCACCAGCGAATTCGAGGCGGAGGCCCGACGAAAGGCCGAGCGCATCACCTCGTAGTCGCCCCAGATCTCGCTTTCGAAGGCGGCTCCCTCCGACTCGAACACGCCGACGATGCGCAGGGGTTTGCGGCGGTACTTCAGCACGCCTCCGAGCTCGAGACCCGTGATGGTGTCCAGGATCCGCCTCCCCACGATCACTTCCTCGAGGCCCGGAGTGAAGGGGCGGCCGGCGATGAACCGGATCCCCGTGCGCACGAGGAACGCCTGGGGAGTGACGAACCTCAGCACCACGTTGGTGCGCTTGCCGTCGGCCTTTCTCGGCAGGGCCATGACCGACACCCCTTCCCACGACGCGAGCGGACGCCCGTCCGGGCTGGACGGGGGCTGAACCTGCTCGAGAATCGCGTTCCGCTCCTCGATCTCCACCCGCGACGTCATCTCGGAGTTGGAACCGCGGCTCACCACCATGACGTTGTCCTCGCGGCCGGTTCCCCGCAACGCGGTGGCGAAGCCCTGCGACATCGCGGTCAGCACGCCGAAGACCGCGACCACAAGGGCGATCCCGATCACGGCCAGGAGGGACACCGTCCAGCGCTCGCGCACGTTGCGGATGTTGTAGGCGAGAGGCAGCGCCACGACTACGTGGTCCTCAGCATTTCCGTGACCCGGGCCCTATAGGCCCCGAAGGCCGGCACGAAACCCGCGAAGAGGCCCAGGCTCAAGGCAACCCCCGCTCCGAAGAGGGCGACCGCGGGCCGCAGCTCGTAGTGCGAAATGCCGAGCACGGTCTGGCCGGGCATTTCATTGATGAGGGTGATCGCGACCGCGGTGGCCCCGATGCCCAGGGCGCCGCCCAGGACACCCATCACCAGGGCCTCGAAGAGAATGAGGCCCATGACCTGGCCGCTGGCGAAGCCGATGGTCTTGAGGACCGCGATCTCCTTGCGCCTCTCCCGCACCGCCATGCTCATGGTGTTCGCGGTGACGAGGAGAATGGTGAAGCACACGGCCAGGCCGATGCCGTTCACGAGGGCGCCGAGGTCCCCCACCATGGAGATGAAGTTCGCGCTGAAGGCCTTCTCCGACTCGGTGTAGGTCTCGTCGCTCGAGTTCTCGAACAGGGCATCGATGGCCGAGGAGATCTCAGCGGCGCGGGCGGGGTCGTCTATCTCCACCATGAAGAACTGGGTCTGGGTCACTCCGCCCAGGCTCTCGCTCAGGTACTTGAAGTGGAACATCATCTGGTTCGTGTCCGTGCCCGGATACCTGGCGAGGTCGGTGTCGATGAACCCGCGCACCACGAACTCGAAGGGCCCGCTCTTCTTGCGCATTCCCGGGACGAAACTCTGCAGGAAGAAGCGATCGCCGATCTTCCAGGAGAACTTGGCCCCGAGTTCGCGCCCGATGACGCAACCCTGCAGGTCGTTCATGAAATCCCTGAACTCCGCGGGCGCCACCTGGTACTCGGGGTTCATGGCGAAGAACGGCTCCGCGTCCACCGCGAGGTTCTGAAACACCGTGGTCCAGTCCGTCTCCCCCGAGGCCTGCGGGTCCACGCGGCCTTCCTTCCTGGCCATGAGCACGCCCCCGAAGGCGGTGAGGGCGGAGACCCGCCTCACCCCGGGCACGGTCAGGATCTTCGGCCCGTGGGTGATCGGCACCACGCCGATGATGCTCATGGCGTTACGGGTGACGATGCGCCGCGGGCTGCGGCCCTCGATGAAGCCGTCGAGGTGGGCCAGGATGGTGCGCAGGGTGCAGAAGAGAAACACGCACAGCGCCATCGAGATGATCGTGCTCGCCGTGCGCACCCAGGTCGCGCGCAGGTGTTGGAAGACGAACGGCAGGAACTTCATCAGTCGTCGAGCAGGGCCTTGCCGAAGATCGGCTTGCCGCCGAGGGACAGGTAGGCCGAGGCAATGAGCAAAGCCGAGAAGAGACCGACGGTCACAAACGACCTGCCCGCGTACCAGGCCGACGCGTCGAGGGTGAGCGGCGTGCGCACCAGGACCACGAACGTGTAGGCCATGGTCGTCGTGCTCAGCAGGCCGAGGCGGGTCACCGCGAAAACGATGAGACCCGAGAACAGGGCGCCCACCGCGATGTCCACGAGCGTTCCCTCGCCCGTGGCGAGGCTCACCAGGAACACGAAGGAGAAGAGGAGGGCTTGCGCGAGCCACATTCTTCCGACCACGGCATGAAGCAAATAGACCTGGAGGAGCAGGGAGATGGCGTACACGATGGCGAGAGCCGACCCGAGGAAGAGGTAGTAGGCCTGGTGACGCGGCGAGCTGAGGGTGGTGAGGACGCCGATGGTCCCGAGCGGGGGCGGGGCGCCAAACCAGGGCGGCCCGATCACGCCGAGGCGCATCACCAGAAGCACGCTCAGGCCGAGGAGCACTCCGATCAGGACGTCGCGACCCACCAGCGGATCGGCCGCGCGACCGGCCAAAAGCCGGCTCCACGAGATCAGGGCGCCGGGCCACCTTCGTCGCACCGCGGGCTCCGCGGCCATGTAGAAGGACCAGAGCGCGATGGCCGCGTAACACCCCTGGCTCACGATCTGCACGAGCAGGGCGTATTCGACAAGGACCTCGCCGGTGTGATCGGCGCGAAACACCTGGCCCATGGTCACCGCGACGAACCCGAACAGACCAAGCCGGAACGCGCCGCGCCGGTCGCCTCGGCCCATGCGGACGTTGCGTCGCACCAGCACGACGAGCGCGCCGATGACCAGAAACAGGACGCCGAACGCGACGGGAATGGCCAAGGGAGCGGTCGCGCCACTCGTGCGGATCCGGTCCGGTGAGGGCTGAAAGGGGCCCAGAACTTCGAAGTACACCGGCCTGCCGTGATAGGCCGCGGCCTCCACGTGGAACCGCACTCCGGCCTGGCGTGGGTAGGGGCCGTCCCACGCCGCTTTTCGATCGGAGTCAACCGGGGCGGCGAGGCGCGATACCGACGGATCAAGCAGTCGCGGGTCCAGCCCGGCCTCGGCAAGGAGGACGTTCCAGTCGGGTTCGGGCCACGGACCCGAGGTCTCTTCGACGCGAGGCGGCTGAATGGCGAGGCGGGTCAGATGGCCCTCCCGGTCCAGCGCCACGTCGGCCATCCCGAGAATGGAAAGCGGTGGATCGAATCGCGTGATCCGTCCCAGATCCGGCGGGCCCTGCCATGGAAGGCCCGGGATCCAGCTCGGCGAGAACATCCTCTCCGGACTCTGGCGATAGGAGAACCCGAACGCGCCGGGACGGGCGGTGCGCAGCCGATCCCATCGGTTCAATGACTGATCCGTCCGTTCGATGTCGTTCAGGAATTCGACGTTGAGAAAGAGGCTCTGGGCATGGTCGACGTCCGGCGAGTTGTGAGCGACGCGGGCGAGAACCTCGCGCGCGCGTTCCGCGAGCACCTCGGGAGACTTGGGCAGGGGCGCGAGGCCGTGAAGCGCGGTCCTTCCCACCAGCGCGGTAAGGGTCAGCAGGCCGACGAGCCCCGCCACCAGACCGAGCCATGCGCGCGATGCGGGAAGGTCGCCCACCCTTCCCGCGGCCGCCACCATTTCCGGTGACGGCGTCTCCCCCGCCAGGATCGCGGCCTGCAGCGGATCACCCCCGGGCAGCGAGAGCAGGACCTCGCGCGCCGAAGCCGGGCGACTGGCCGGATCCTTCGCGAGACAGCGCAGGACGACCCGATCGAATCCTGGATCGACCCCGGCGCCGCTGCTCGAAAGGCTCGACGGACTCGACTCCGCGTGGAGCGCCCGCAGCTCGCCGAGGGACTTCGCTTTGAACACGCGCTTGCCCGTGAGCATCTCGTGGAGAACCAGACCGAGCGAGTAAACGTCGGAGCGCAGCGACGCGCCTCCACCGGTCAGCTGCTCCGGCGCCATGTAGTGCGGCGTCCCGGACATATCAGCCGAGGAGACGGCATCGGCGAGGGCGGCAAGGCCGAAGTCCGCTATCCGTGCATGGCCCCGGCCGTCGATCATCACGTTCGCGGGCTTGAGGTCCCGGTGGATGATGCCCTTGTCGTGCGCGGCCGCAAGTCCCGCACAGAGACCCCTCCCGATCTCGAGCGCCTTGTCCCCGGGCAGCCGACCGATTCGGCGCAGGAGAGAAGCGAGATCCTCACCATCGACATACTCCATGACCAGGAAGTGATGGCCCTCGGTCTCGCCGATGTCGTACAGGCGGCATACGTTCGGATGGGAGATCTGCCGGCCGATCCGCACCTCGTCGACGAGGCGCCCGAGGCGGCTGGAATCGGCGGCGAACGCGGCAGGCAGGAACTTCAGCGCGACCGGCTGGCCAAGTCGTACATCGTCGGCGCGATAGACCTCGCCCATGCCGCCCTTGCCCAGCGGCGCCACGATCCGGTAGCGCCCGGCCACCATCGCACCCGGCGTGAAGCGGGCGGTCGAGTCCGGATGCGACGCCCCCGGCCGGGCCGCAGTTTCATCGGACGGACGAATCGCCGTCTTTGAGTCCTCGGGTGCGGACATTGACCCTCCCGTGATTGGGGAGAGCGTACCGCAACCGCGTGCGTGCCTACTCCGCCCTGAGCGCCACCATCGGGCGAACCCGCGTCGCCCGCTGCGCCGGCACGTACACCGAGAAGAGCGAGATCACCGTCACCAGGCCGAACACCGCGACGTAGGTCACGGGATCGAGAGCGCTGACTCCGAACAGGATGCTGGAGATCCCGTCGCGGCCCACCGTGGCGATGGCGAGGGCGATGGCGAGGCCGAGCGAGAGGCCGAGCGCGACCTGTCTCGCCCCCTGCTTGAGGACCATGGCAAGAATCCCCGAAGCCCCGGCTCCGAGCGCCATGCGCACGCCGAACTCCACGGTGCGCTGGCTGACCGAGAACGCCATGACCCCGTAGATGCCGACCGCGGCCAGGATGATGGCCACGAGGCCGAGCGCCGAAAACAGGGTCGCGATGATGCGGTTGACCGCGACCGCGCCGTCGAGATTGAACTTGGGCGTGGCCGCGAAATAGAGAGGCAGGTTCGGATCGACCTTGCGGACTTCCCGGCGGAGGTCGGGGAGGATCGCCTCCGCGCTCTGACCGGCGCGGGGCTTCACGATGACGGTGGCGAACTGGTTGGCCAGCGGTTCGGGGGCGGCGGGGCCGAAGGGCACCGAGTAGAAGGGAACGTAGAACCCGCTGTCCTCGACGTTGCGGTTGTTGAAGGGGCCGGACATCCGCACGGTGCTGACCACGCCCACGATGGTGCGCCAGGGACCGAACTGCGGCGTGCTTCCGTCGCCGGTGCGGAAACGGCGGCCGATGGGGCTCTGACCGCCGAAGTGCTTCCGCGCGAACTCGGCATTGATCACCGCCACCGGCTGCTTCGTGTCCAGATCGGAGTCGTCGAAGTCGCGGCCTTCGAGCATCTTCTGGCCGAGCACGTTGAAGAAGCCCGGCGACACCTGCTCGAAGTTCACGTTCGGGTGATCGCCCTTGGCCGCGTAGGTCTTGCCCTCGATCTCGATGGGCCCGTTGCCGGAGAACACCATCTGGAACCGGCTGGTGAGGGCGACGCTCTCGAACTGGGACGAGCTGCGCAGGGTGGTGAGGAGCCGGTCGAAGAAGAGCTTGCGCGCGGCCGGAGTCGGGTAGTCGCCATCCATCAGGCCCATCCGCGCGGACATGATGCCGCCGGTGTCGTAGCCGTAGTCGATGGTCTGCTGGTTGACGATCGACCGCACCTGGAGCACCGAGCCGATGAGGAGGATGCAGGTGATCGCGATCTGGGACACCACGAGGCCGCGGGTCAGCAGACCGACGTGCCGCGAGCTGTTGCCTCTCCCGGAGTCCTTGAGGGTGGAGGCCGAGTCGGTTCGCGACGACATCAACGCGGGCATCAGGCCCGAGAGCAGAGCAGCGACGAACGTCGCCACCACGGTGACGAGGAGAGCCAGGCGGTCGATCTCGAACACCATCCACTTCGGCGGGCCGTTCTGCTGGGCCCGGAAGGCCGCGGCCAGCCAGTCGACCGACAGGTACGCGAGCCCTATGCCCAACACCGCGCCCAGGGTGGCCACGAGCAGGCTCTCGGTGAGCATCTGCCGGATCAGCCGGATCCGGGTGGCGCCGAGAGACGAACGGATCGCGAGCTCCTTCAGCCGGATGGTGGCGCGCGCGAACTGCATGTTCATGACGTTGACGCAGGCGATGAGCAGGACGCCCACGCCGAAGGCCAGCATGGTCAGGAGCATGCCGCGAATGGGCAACGGGGTGAAGCTCTTGAGCAGCGGCTGGATCTGCGCATCGTTGAACTGCTTGTTGGTGTCCGGGTACGCGGCGGCGAAGCGCTTCGCGAAGCCCGCGAACTCCGCCTGGGCGGAGGCGAGAGAGACATCCTTGCGAATCAGGCCGATGACCGCGGGGTTGTTGGCCTGGGGATCGTTCCTGGGCTTGGGCGGAAATTCGCTGTAGAGAGGAATCCACATCTCCTCGTTCTGGGGGAAGCTGAAGCCCTGGGGCATCACGCCGATGACGGTGGCGGGCTTGCCATTGAGCCGGACATCCTTGCCCACGATGTTCGGCGTCCCGCCGAAGTCCCTCTGCCACACGCCATGGCTCAGGATCAGAACCTTGGGCGCGCCGGGCTTGTTGTCCTCGGCGGTGAAGTCGCGGCCCATGATGGGCTGGACGCCGAGAATCCGGAAGAAGTCCTCGGTCATGTAGGCGCCGGTGTAGCGGCGCGGGTCGCCGTCGGCGGTGAGGTTGACCGTGGAGCCATTCAGGTACGCGGACATGAGCTCGAAGGACTTCTGTTCCTTCCGGAACTCCTCGTAGTCCATCGCATACACCTGATTGTTGGCGCCGAAGGGCGTCACCGTGGTGGGGTCGATGAAGGTGACGTTGGTGAGCCGGTCGGCGTTCGGGAAGGAGAAGCCGCGGATCATCACCGCGTTCACCATGGTGAACATGGTGGCCACCGCGCAGATCCCGAGGGCCAGGACGAAGACGGAGAGGGCCGCGAAGCTCTTGTCCTTCACGAGGACGCGAACCCCGATTCGAAGGTCCTGGCGGAAGGTTTCAGCGAACATGGATTGGATCCCCCGCTTACCTGATCGGCCGGAGGCATTTCCGGCCGGAAGGGCGGCTGCTTGATAAGACGAAACCCGAAACCGGAAGGTTCCGGGAACGAGGAATCAAAACCATTGAACTCCCGGGCCGATCCGGCAGGCGGTACACTTTGTCGAACAAAGGACTTCTGGGGTGGCAGACACGAACGAATCCAGGACAAAGCCCTGCTCCTCCTGTCAGTCTCCTCTCCAGGTGGGCGCGCGCTTCTGCCCCGATTGCGGCGCCGCCGCGGTCACGATTCCGGCGGACGCGCCCATCGATCCCGTCCGCGAAGTTTTGAGGGTCGCCCTCGGCCGACAGTACGAGATTCGGCGTTTGCTGGGACGGGGCGGGATGGGGGCGGTCTATCTCGCCGCCGAAGCCGCCCTCGAACGCGAGGTCGCCATCAAGGTTCTGCCCCCCGACCGCAGCGTCACCAAGGACAGCCGCGATCGTTTCCGACGCGAGGCCCGCACCGCCGCGAAGCTCTCCCACCCGAACATCGTCCCCCTGCACACCTTCGGAGATGTCGACGACACCCTGTACTTCGTCATGGGGTACGTGAGGGGCGAGTCCCTCGCCACCCGTCTCAAGCGGGAAGGACGGATCCCCGTCGAAGAGGCCCGGCGCATCCTGATCGAGCTGTGCGACGCCCTTGACTACGCCCACAGGCTCGGCATCGTCCATCGCGACCTCAAGCCCGACAACGTCCTCATCGAAGAGGAGACCGGCCGGGCCATGCTGCTCGATTTCGGAGTGGCGAAGGCGGTGGGCGCGGGTCAGACCATGACCGAGGTCGGAAGCGTGCTGGGAACGCCCCAGTACATGTCGCCCGAGCAGGCTCAGGGCAAGTCGGACATCGACGCTCGGAGCGACCTGTACTCCCTCGGGGTGATGGGCTACGCGATGTTCGCGGGGCGCCTGCCCTTCGAGGGCGCGACTCCCGGCGACGTGATGGCGCAGCACATCACGAAGGAGGCGCCCGCTCTCAAGACGCATGCGCCCGACGTCCCGCCCGAGATCGCGAGCGCCCTCACACGCTGCCTCGAGAAGGACCGGGATCGCCGGTGGCCTGACGCGAAAAGCATCAAGGGAGCCATCTCCCTCCCCTCGGGAGAGGAGACTCCGCCGGCGCTCGATGGGCTCGGCGGATTCCTGCTCGCGCCGGTTTTCTGTGCGCTTCTGCTTCTCTACATCGGCGCCTGGTGGCTCGGCGGAGGCGACGTCGCTCCCCCCTTCCCCGTAGTCCCGCTCATCGCCTTCTCGAGCGCGCTCACGCCCCTCCTTCTCCTGCCGTGGCGGTGGCACCACCTGAGGCAACTGGGATTCGAGCCACGAAGAATCGTCGAGGCGATTCTGTCCCCGCTTCGATACTGGCCGGGGTGGTGTCCAACAAGGCTGCGTCCGCGGGGCGACGCGTGGGACCGGCTTCCTCGTGAGCTTCGTGAATTCCGAAGCGCGATCGGTCTGTACTTCGTCACGCTGGTCGCGCTCTTTGTGCCGAGTATCGCGTTCAGATGGGGCCTCAGCTCCTCGATCCTGCGAACCGGACACGCTCCTTACGAGCTCGGGCCCAAGACCTTCGATGCCTTGATCGTGGTCATCGGCATCCTGCCCGCTCTCGCCATTCTGGCCTTCGGAGTCCGCTGGGAGCTCGTCCGCCGGCGGAAGGGAATCGATCCGTACGTCTCGAGCCGGATGATCAACACCCCGACCTCACGCCAGTCGTTCTGGGCAAAGCCCGAGGTGGCCGCCCACCTCCTGCCCTCGAACGCCGTGCCGGCCCGGTCGACACCCAGCTCCGCGCGAGACCTGGCTGCTGCGATCTCGAACGCCGCATCCAGCCTGACCGGCGCGGCACGCACCGCAGCAGTTCGCGCCAAGGAGGCCGCGGCCGGGGTGGAGGCCGAGATCACCTCCATCGATGCCGAGATCAAGTCCCTCGCCGCCGGGCATGATCCCACCGAAGCGGAACGCCTCGCCGCCAGGATCGAGGCCATGGGCCCGTCCCAGGCCAGTGAAGGTGAAGCCAGGCGTCAGATGCGCGAACTCCTCGACAAGCAACTCGCGCTCCTGCGCGGAGTGGAATCGCGCATCGAGACCCTGAAGGCTCGGCGGGGTCGTCAGCTCGACCTGCTGCGGACCCTGTGGCAGCAGACGGAAGTTCTGGTTCTTTCCGGCGGTGACGACCCGAGAGCGAAGAACGCGGCGGCAAGCATCGAGGCGCTTTGCGATGAAGCGGGAAGCGAGCAGACGATCGCACAGACCCGCGACGTCGATCCCGCGCTCTCGGATGCGCCCACCATCGAACGGCGCTAGCGGCCTCCAGGCGCATGCACCCTTCTCCCGATCGAGCCTTCGGATCCCACTGGGCTCGGGGGAAAGGGTACAGTCCCCCGATCTCATGACCGCCAACAGTGCAACCAGACGGATCCTCGGCCTCGAGTGGCCGGCGCAGATGACGAGAGCCGAAAGCCGCTCCCTGGTGGCGGGGGGCCTTGGGTGGATGCTCGACTCGATGGACGTGATGCTCTACTCGATGGTCCTCGCGGACCTCGTGGTCCACCTGGGCATGAGCAAGCCCCAGGCCGGGCTCCTCAACTCCCTCACCCTGTTCGCCTCGGCGATCGGCGGCCTCTTGTTCGGCGTGCTCGCCGACCGGATCGGCCGGACCCGCGCGCTCATGGGCTCGATCCTGATGTACTCGATCGCGAGCTTCGCGTGCGGCCTCTCGCAGACCATCCCCCAGCTCGCCATCTTCCGCTTCATCCTCGGCCTCGGCATGGGCGGCGAGTGGACCACCGGCGCGGCCCTCATCGCGGAAACCTGGCGCGCGGAACACCGCGGAAAGGCGCTCGGCGTGATGCAGTCGTCGTGGGCCATCGGCGAGATGCTCGCCGCGGGGGTCACCCTCGCGGTGCTGCCCACGTTCGGCTGGCGCGCGGTGTTCTTCGTGGGCGTCCTGCCCGCGCTCGCCGTGCTCTGGATCCGCAAGGACGTGCCGGAGTCGGAGATCTGGCTCACGCGCGGCAAGGAGAAGCCCGTCTCGCTCAGCCTCATGTGGCGGCCGGACATTCGCTGGAAGGGTGTCCTCGCGACGGTCATGAATGCGTGCGCGATGTTCGGTTACTGGGGCCTTTTCACCTGGATCCCCGGGTATCTCGCGCTCTCGGAGAAGGACGGCGGCCGCGGTCTCGGCATCGTCGCCTCCCTGACCTGGGTGCTCTTCATGGCGCCCGGCAAGTGGCTCGGCTATGTCCTGTTCGGTTTCTCCGCGGACAAGTTCGGGCGAAAGAAGAGCTACGCCTTCTATCTCGCGGTCGCCGCCATACTGGTCCCGATTTTCGGAATGACGAAAAGCCTGACCGCCCTGCTCATCCTCGGGCCCTTCGTCGGCTTCTTCGGCACCGGCTACTTCTCCGGCTTCGCCGCCATCGCCTCGGAACTCTTCCCCACCGAAATCCGCGCCACCGCCATGGGCCTGAGCTACAACATCGGCCGGGGCTTCTCGGCCATCGCCCCCTTCGTGGTCGGGGCGATCGCCAAGGAGTACTCGTTCATGGCCGCCTTCCTGCTGCTCGCCGCCGCGTTTCTCGCCGCCGCGCTGCTGGCCCTGGCGCTGCCGGAGACGAAGGGCAAGACCCTCGAGTAGCTAGGTCTTCGGCTTCCGCGTCTTCAGGTCCCGCGCAAGGATCATCTTGAAGGTGAGCTTGTCGGACGCGTCGGTGAGGCCGAAGCCGACGCCGAATTCGAAGTCCCAGGTCCGGCCCGCGCGATCGACCACCGCGTAGAGGTTGTGCGACTGTTCCTCCCGGGAGTGAAAGTCGTTGAAGTGCCCGTAGTTCGAGTACTGCTCCACCGCGACCTGCCACCTCGGGGCGAGGTTGAAGGCCACGCGCATCGCGGGCACGAATTCCAGGTTCCCGAAGCCGTCGTAGGCGGTGTCGATGATCGGATTGAAGATGAGGTCGAAGGACTTGAAGTGCCAGCCGATGATCGGCCGGACTTCGGAGGTGATCCTCGTGGTGTCCCAGCGTTTCGCGTTGTAGCTGAACTCGAAGTTGGCGCCATAGACGAACTTCCGGGCGTCCCCGTTGGGCGCCGCGAAGAGGGCGCGCAGCTTCACGCCGTCCATGCCGAAACCCATCTCCTTGTCGAGACTGTACACAGGGAGGTAGAGCCCCGCCTCGAACCAGTCGGTGACGCCCAGCGCGAACTCCGGAACGCCGTTCCAGGACTGGTCGGCGGTGACCGCGCCCGGGAAGGCGGGTTCCGTCAGACCCTTCGCTATGTAGTTGTTGTGCAGGGTCAGGTTGAACGTGCCCTTCGCCGCGAGGCCGCCGTCATAGACCTGGATCTCGTCGGCCTGCGCCGCAGCGAGCGAGGGCAGGGTCACGGCCAGGCAAAGCGCGGACAACAATCTGGTCGTCATCGGTCTGGGCTCGGCGGGTAGAGAGGGCAGGAGACGAGAGCAGCTCGGCCGCTAGGGCAGGGACTTCAGGTACGCGGTGATCGCGTCGGCGTCCTCGGCTCTCATCGTGTAGGCGGGCATGGGCGGACCGGCCTTATGTCCGCGCGGGTTCTTCGCGGTCTGGAGAAAGGTCGAGAAGCCTTCGAACTTCCAGTTCTCCCAGAGCTTGCTGGTCGAGGTGATGTCGGGAGCCTTCTGGTGCCAGTCTTCAATCGGCTTGGCGGGAATGCCAACCAGGGTCGCGCCCTTCATCCACTTCGTCTTGTCGAAGGTCCCGTCTTCGAGCAAAGGGGTGTGGCACTCCTGGCACCGGCCGACTTCTTCAGCTAGGTACTTGCCGCGTTCGAGCCGGGTCTCCTTCGGTGCCTCGGCCTTCGGGGCCGCCGGCTTAGGAGCCTGGGCAAAGGCCAGGGTCGACATCGCCGCGACGGCGACGCCGCCAAGGGAGAGAAGAAGGCCCTTCGGAACGCGGTGGATCGTGATCATGGGGCGGGAGCATCGCACGGGAACAGACCGGAACCAAGCGCCGAGAACGGACCGCTCATCGAGTCAGTCTCTCGCCATTGGACGGCCTGGAATGACCAAGTCGTGGAGGCCGCCGCCTCGATCGCTTAAGACGACGTTCAGACTCCGGCGGTTTTCGCTGGCACGCGCCTTGCTCTTCCCAGCCGCGTCGTATCAACCCGTCATCAGGAGGAGTCAAATGACCAAACTCAGCAGAATCGCCATGTTTTCCCTGGTCGCGTTCACTGCGGTGAGCGCGGCCGAAGCGGCTCCGAAGCCCGAGGTCTCGACGGAGCCGTCTCTCCACAAGGCCGTGCGGGAGAAGCTCGAGCGACTTCCGTACTACGGCGTGTTCGACATCCTTCAATATGAGGTGAAGGACGACGCCACCGTCGAGCTCTCCGGCTTCGCGTTCCGCGACACCCTCAAGAAGGAGGCCGAGGACGCGGTCTCGAAGGTGCCGGGCGTCAAGCGGGTGGTGAACAAGATCGAGGATCTCCCCTGGGGCATCCAGGACGATGAAATCCGCGCCAAGGTCTACCTCACCATCTATCGCGACACGTCCCTTTCCCGGTACGGCAGTTCCACGGACCTCGCTCTCTCGAACGGCATCGGGGCCGCGGGCCGCTTCAGTCCGTTCGGCGTTCCGGGCATCGGCAACCCCGCCCTCCCCGGCTTCAATCCCGTGGGGGACTACGGCATCCACATCCTGGTCACCAACAGCGAGGTGATCCTCGTGGGGAACGTGGACTCGGAGGGCGACAAGAACCTGGCCGCCCTCAAGGCGCGCAGCGTGTTCCCGGTAAAGAAGGTCTACAACGAGCTCACGGTCAAGGGCCGGAAGCCGGAGGTGCCGGAACCGCAGGCGCGACCGACGAAGCATGGCGTGGTCGTGGTCGCGGAATAGATCTTCGCGGCCGGGAAACAAGAAAGCCCCGGGGGCCTCTCGCGAGGTCCCCGGGGCGCTTCGCCGTCCAGGAGGGGTGGGCGGCGAAGGAGACTTACATCTTGGGGAGAATGACGGCGTCGATGACGTGGATCACGCCGTTGCTGCACGCGATGTCCGTCTTCACCACGTTGGCGCCATCGACCTTCACGCCCTTGGCGGTATCGATGGTCACGTTGCTGCCCTGGACGGTCTTGGCGGTCTTGAGCTTCACCACGTCCGCGGCCATGACCTTCCCGGAGACCACGTGATAGGTGAGGATCGAGGCGAGCTTGGCCTTGTCCTTGAGAAGGGCGTCGAGGGTGCCCGCGGGGAGCTTGGAGAAGGCTTCATCGGTCGGAGCGAAGACCGTGAACGGACCCGATCCCTTGAGGGTGTCGACCAGGCCCGCGGCCTGGAGGGCGGTGGCGAGGGTCTTGAAGTTGCCCGCGGCCACCGCGGTGTCAACGATGTCCTTGGGCGCATCGGCGGCGTGCGCGGTGGTTCCGAGAATGGCGACGGCGGCGAGGGCGGAGAGGAGGGTTCTGCGATTCATGGCTTTTCTTGAGTCCTTTTCTTGATGGAGGGAGTTGACTCGGCGGGAACAGGTCCCGCCGGTTTCTTCTTGGAGGCCGGTCGGAGGGCGACACGCCCGCCTCCAACCTCGAAACGAACTCTAGATCATGAATAAGTATTTGTCAAGCTATTGCGTAGATATTGCATTGTCTGTCGAGCGTCACTCCCGGGTGGGCCGGGGTGATTCGTTTGCCTCAGTCCGGATCGATGGATTTCTGGCACGCTATGGGCCACAATGAGCCGTCGAAAAGGAGCATGGCCATGGAGAAGAGTGAAATCCTGCAGCACATCGCGGACGTCGGTCTGGTGCCGGTCATCCGGGCCGAAACGAGGGACGAGGCCATCCGGGTGATCGACGCGGTCGAGGCCGGCGGCGTGCCTCTGCTCGAGATCACCATGACCGTGCCGGGCGCCCTCTCCATCATCGAAGGGGTGCGCCAGCGGGAGAAGTCGGCCGTGGTGGGCGCGGGGACCGTGCTCGACGCCGAGACCGCACGCGCCTGCATCCTCGCGGGCGCGCAGTTCATCGTGAGCCCGGCCCTGAACGTGGCCACCATCGAGATGTGCCGCCGCTATTCGATCGCGACGATGTGCGGGGCGCTCACCCCCACCGAAGTGCTCGCCGCATGGTCGGCGGGGGCCGACGTGGTGAGGATCTTCCCCTGCAGCGCGGTCGGAGGCGCCTCCTACATCAAGGCCCTAAAGGCGCCGCTCCCGCAGATCAAGCTCATGCCCACCGGCGGCGTCACTCTCCACAACGCGGCCGACTTCATCAAGGCGGGGTCCTTCGCCCTCGGAGTGGGCAGCGATCTCCTCGACCGCAAGGCGATGGAGGAGGAAGACTGGAACACCCTCGCCACCGCGGTTTCGGCGAGGACACGCGAGTACGTCAGGACCGTTCAGGAGGCGCGCGCGGCCCTCGAGGTCTGACCCGGCCTACTTGCCTGCGGGCGGCTTGAGGTCGCGGATCGCCTTCACCCCGCCCGCGCCCGTGGCCTCGCGGACCGCGGCGAGGAGCGCATCGGCCATGGCCTCGGCGGCCAGCGCGCCGATCATGGAGGCATCGACCTCGCCTTCGAACTTTCCGGTGGCAAGCGCGAAGATCGTATCCCCATCGCCCATGGTGTGGGCCGGAGAGATCGCCCGCGCATAGCCGTCGTCGGCCATCATCGCCATCTTGGTCACCTGGGCCTTGGTGAGCTTCGCGTTCGTGGCCACGAGACCGATGGTGGTGTTTTCGGCCGGACGTGGGCGCTGCCGGCTCATGCCGCTGCGGAGAATCCTGCGCGCATCGGCGAAGGTGTCGTCGGGATTCAGCGTCCCCGCGATCACTTTGCCGGTTGCGGGGTCGATGATGTCGCCCACGGAATTCACGGCCACGATCGCGCCCACCACCAGGCCGTTCGGCAGCTTGATGGAAGCGCTGCCCAGCCCGCCCTTCATGGAACGTCCGGGACCTCCCATCTTTCCAACCGTGGCTCCCGCGCCGGCTCCCACCGTGCCCATCTTCACCGGCTCCGTGCTCGCGGCGGCGGCGGCTTTGTACCCGCAATCCGCGCCCGGCCGGATCTTGAATTTGCCGTCAAAGGGCAGGTCAAAGAGCACGGCGGCGCCGACGATGGGGACCACGCCTCCGCCTATGGGGAAGCCGATGTTCTGCTCCTCGAGCCACTTCATCGTTCCCGAAGCGGTGTCGAGACCGTACGCGCTCCCGCCGGTCAGAACAATCGCGTTCGCGGTCGCAACCATGTTGACCGGGTCCATGAGATCGGTCTCACGCGTCCCCGGCGCCCCGCCTCGCTGCGACACTCCCGGAGTGGCGCCGCCGTCCGCGATGATCACCGTGCAGCCCGTGGGCTTCTCGGTGAGGGTGACGCTCCCCACCTTGATCCCGGGCACGTCGGTGATGGAGCCGTCGGCGAACGCGGTCGTCGCGGCGAGGGTGACGAGGACAAGGGCGGCGTGTTTCATGCCCCTGATTCTGCCGCAGTCGGCCCTCGAATTGTGCGGCCACGTCCCATCACGGGCCGATCAGCGGCAACCGCCCGAACGAACGCTCCCCTGCGCCCTGAGACTGCAGGGGAGCGAGGGAGCGTGCTACTTCTTGGCCTCGGCCGCGACGCCCGACTTCTCCTGCTGCGTCCAGACGTAGTGAGCGATGCGTTTCACCGCGCTCTCGGCCGTGGGCGCATCGCCTCCCTTGGTCATGGCGAAAATCTCGCCCCACACCGGCATGTCCGGGGTTCCATGCATGCGGGTGGACTGCCGCCCGTCGATCTGGGCCATGACCTTCTCGAGAGGGAACGTTCCCTCGTTCTTCTTCGCGAGCTGGGTGAGGTCGATGGGCTTCTTGTTGAGTCCGGAAGACACCGGCCCGTCGCCCTTCAGAGTCTTGCCATGACAGGCCGCGCAGTAGCGCATGTAGATGACCTCGCCTGCAGCCGCTTCCCCGAGATCAGGGCCGGTCGCCGCCTTGACCGCGTCGGTGGCGGGCCGGGGAGCGGGCGGAGGGGTGGGCGCCGGGGGGGTCTGAGCGAACGCTGCCCCGGACAGGGCGACGAAACAGAGGACGGCGAGGGCTTTCTTCATGAGCTTGACTCCAGTGGTTGAGGTCCGAACTATAGGGTGCCCGGGGACGATCCGGTCGGCGTCGCTTACTTCTTTTCCTGCTTCGACCAGACGTACATGGTGATGCGCTTGACCGCGGCCTCCGCGCTCGGGGCCTCGGTCCCGGTGGTGATGGCGAAGATCTCGCCCCACACCGGCATATCGGGCGTCCCGTGAATGCGCGAAGTCTCACGGCCGTCGATGATGCCCGCCACCTTGTCGTACGGGAAGACGCCCTTGTTCCTCGCGGTGAGGGCGGTGAGGTCTCCGGGAGAGTTCTTCAGACCCGAGGCCACCGGCCCGTCTCCCTTCATCGTCCGCCCATGGCAGGCGGCGCAGTATCTGAGGTAGATCACCTCACCGGCCGCGGCATCGCCCACATTGAGGGCGGCCGGCGCCGGCTTGGCGGAAGGCGCCGCGGGCGGATTCTGAGCGAATGCCACGCCTGCCAGCAAGATTACGGCGGTGACGGCGATTAGTCGTTTCATGACCATTCCTCCTTGGGATTGGGTTTTCGAAAGATTCACGGGCGGGCCATTGGTTACGAGGCTCCGACCACCGCGGGCAGGGCCAGCCGCTGACGCAGCTCAGCCTGGATGTCCGCGGCTTTCTTGGTTCCGTCCACCGCCACCACCAGTTCCTTGCGCCGGAACAGGTCGATGATGGGCTGGGTCTTCTCGCGGTAGTCGAGAAGCCGTCCTTTCACCGCGTCGGGATTGTCGTCCGCGCGCGCCACCAGCTTGCCCTTGCAGACGTCGCAGACATCGGGCGAGGCGGGACGGTGGAAGATGAGGTTGTAGTCGAGACCGCAGTTCGAGCACAGGCGGCGGCTCATGATGCGCTCCAGCACCACCTCGTCCGGCACTTCGATGAGGAGAATGGCGTCCACATCGTACCGTTCGAGGAAGAACACGGCCTGGGTCTCGTTACGCGGGAAGCCATCGAGGATGAAGCCGTAGTTCCAGTCGTGGAGTTCGAGGCGCTCGGTCACCACCTCGTTGACCAGCTCATCGGGCACGAGCAGGCCGGAGGCCACGATCCGCTTCACCTTGGCTCCGAGCTTGGTGTGATGCTGCACCTGCCAGCGGAAGATGTCGCCGACGCTGATATGGACGAGGTCGAAGTCCTTCTCCAGCATCTTCGCCTGCGTTCCCTTGCCGCATCCCTGCGGGCCCATCACGATGTATTTGTGCATTTCTTGGATCCTTCCTAGCCCAGAGCCTTTTCGAGGCGGCGGCAGACCGTGTCGAGCACCTGAATCCGCGCGAAGCGCTTGTCGTTTCCGGCCACGATCACCCAGGGGGCGCCGCGGGTGCTGGTGCGGACGACCATCTCGTTGATCGCCCCCTCGTAGGCATCCCACTGCTTCCGGTTGCGCCAGTCCTCGTCGGTGATCTTGTACTGCTTGAACTCCGTCTTCTGCCGCTCCTTGAAGCGCCGGAGCTGTTCGTCCTTGCTGATGTGGACCCAGAACTTGGTCACCATCATTCCCTGCTCGCAGAGCTGGTCTTCGAATTCGTTGATCTCCTGGTAGGCGCGCCTCCACTCGTCCTCGCGGGCGAAACCCTCCACCCGCTCGACCAGGACCCGGCCGTACCAGGAGCGATCGAAGATCGTGACCCGGCCGGCGCGGGGGATGTGGCGCCAGAAGCGCCACAGATACTGGTGGGCCCGCTCCTCGTCGGTAGGCGCGGCGATCGGGACCACGCGATAGAGGCGCGCGTCCATGGCCGAAGTCAGCCGCCGCACCGTGCCCCCCTTGCCCGCGGCGTCCCAGCCCTCGAAGACGAGGACGCTCGAAACCTTCTTCTCCCAGGCCGCGCGGGACAACTGGTTCAGTTTCCCCTGGAGCTGGGCGAGACGGCGGTCGTATTCCTTGTCGGTGAGCGTCTTCCTGAGATCGACCCGGTCGAGAACCGAGACCACCTCGCCCGGGGGGATGACGTTCTTGGCCTCCGGAGCCACGATCTTCTTGTGAGCCAGGCGCTTCTGAATCGCCTCCAGCAGGGTCCGGCCCACCGTGATCTCGCGATAGCGATCGTCGGTCGCCTCGATCACCGTCCACGGAGCGAATCCGGTGTCGGTGCGCTGGAGCGCCTCCTCCGAGTACTTGACGAACCGGTCGTAGAGCTTGAAGTGCTTCCAGTCGATCGGATTCACCCGCCAGCGCGTCTTGGGATCCTTCTCGAGCCGGGTCAGCCGCTTCTTCTGCTGCTTTTTCGACAGGTGCAGCCAGAGCTTGACGATGAGCGCGCCGTCCTGGGCGAGCTGCTGCTCGAAGAACTCGATCCTTGAAAGGCTGCGGTCGAACTCCGCGCCCCCGCTCTGCTTGTAGGTGCGCCGGATGATGGGATCGGTGTACCAGGACCCGAAGAACATCCCCACCCGGCCGCGCGCGGGCAGGGAGAGCCAGAATCGCCAGTAGTCGGGACGGTCCCGCTCCTCGTCGGAGAGAGGCCCGAAGACGTTCGTCTCGAGGCCGCGCGGATCGAACCACTCGTGTAGGCGGTTCACGGTCTCGGACTTCCCCGCGCCGTCGGCCCCGGAAATGATCATGATGAGGGGGACCTTGGCCTCGAGAAGTTCGCGCTGAGCCTGGAGGAGGCCGGCCCGCAGCAGGGGAACTTCCTTTTCATACTCGGCCTTGGAGATCTCGTGACCAAGTTCAGCGGCTTCGAACATCGTGTGCCTCCTCGGGACCGTTTAAAGCGCTTCGCGCACCTCAATTCTCCCCCCACGAGACCAAGACGTTGCTGAGCCGCCCGACTCATCGGAATGAGCCACTTGAACCATGAGGCGGCAGGCCGACACCGCGCACCGTTTGCGCCGGACGGGCTTCGGGAGGACTAGAGAGCCTTCAGGACCTGGGCGGCGAGGTCGCTCTCGAAGGCGAGCAGCTTCTTCTGCCGCGCCCGGGCATCGAGGGGCTCAGCGAGAATGGCGGCACGCTTGGAGGCGGCGTCGGTGGCATGTTCCACCTTGTAAAACGCGCTGAACACCGCGCCCACGTCCTTGCCGCTCGCCTTCATGGCCCGGTGGACGAACGCGATGCCCGCGGTGTTGACGATGTGGTTCACCGCCACCGTGCCCACGATCTCGCGCTTGAGCGGATGGGCGGCGAAGTGCTTCGCGTACTCCTTCTGCAGCCGTTGCGGGAAGTACGAGGCGAGGAGCGCCGCCCCTTCGGGCGAATCCGGGAACGAGGTCGGAAGGATGGCCTCGAACAGGTACCGTTTGGTCTCGCTGAGCAGGACGGAAAGCAGCGGACGCGGCAGGCCCGCCTCCGCGTAGTCGCGGCGAAGGACGTCGCGCGGGGGGACGGAATCGTCGTGCGGGCTCAGGAACTGCGCCTCGACCAGGGCGTCGACGCAGTCGAGGTGCTCGTCGAAGGCCGCCTTCGAGCGCAGGCCGTCGAGGGTGATGGCCAGGGTCTGCCGGTCGTTGTCGGCGAGGCACAGGTCCGCCACTTCCTCGGTCATCTCCGCGAGGAGCTTGTTGCGCGCCTCGAGGTTCTTGAGCGCTCCCGCCTTGAGCAGGATGCTCATGAGGATCTTGATGTTGACCTCGTGGTCCGACATGTCGACGCCGCCCGAGTTGTCGATGGCGTCGGTATTGAGCTGGACCCCCTGGCGCGCGAGTTCCAGGCGAGCCTTCTGGGTGAGGCCGAGGTTGCCGCCTTCGGACACGACCTTCGCCCGGACTTCCTTCGCGTCGACCCGCACGCGATCGTTGGCGCGATCGCCCACGTCCTGGTGCTCTTCGGTCGAGGCCTTGACATAGGTGCCGATGCCTCCGTTGTAGAGCAGATCGACGGGGGCGCGCAGGATGGCCCGGATGAGCTCCTCGCCGGACATCGAGGCGACCGAGCCGTCGATGCCGAGAGCGGCGCGCATCTCGGGGGTGACGGGAATCGACTTGGCGCCCCGATCGAAGATGCCTCCGCCCTTGCTGATGAGAGAGGCGTTGTAGTCGCGCCACGACGAGCGCGGCAGATGGAACAGCCGTTCGCGTTCGGCGAAGCTCTTCGCCGGATCCGGCGCGGGGTCCACGAAGATGTGGGCGTGATTGAACGCGGCCAGGAGCTTCGTGACCTTGCTCATGAGCATCCCGTTGCCGAAGACATCGCCTCCCATGTCGCCGATCCCCACCGCGGTGAAGGGCTCCTTCTGGCAGTCGATGCCGAGGTTCAGGAAGTGGTGCTTCACGCACTCCCAGGCCCCCCGCGCAGTGATGCCGACCTTCTTGTGGTCATAGCCCACCGAGCCGCCGGAAGCGAACGCGTCGCCGAGCCAGTAGCCATACTGGTTCGAAACGCCGTTCGCGGTGTCCGAGAGATGCGCGGTGCCCTTGTCCGCGGCCACCACCAGATAGGGATCGTCCCCGTCGTAGCGGACCACGTCGGGCGGATGCAGGACCGCGCCGTCGACGATGTTGTCGGTCACGTCGAGGAGCCCCGACACGTACTCGCGGTAGCGGTCGATGAGATACACGTCGAGGGCCGGGCGCGTGGGCACGTTGCCCTTCAGCACGAAGCCGCCCTTCGAGCCCACGGGAACGATGATGGAGTTCTTCGACATCTGCGTCTTCATGAGGCCGAGCACCTCGCGACGGAAGTCGTCGTGCCGATCGCTCCAGCGGATGCCGCCGCGCGCGACCTTGCCGCCGCGAAGGTGGACGCCCTGGAGGGTTCGCGAGTGAACGGCGATCTCGAACATCGGCTTCGGCGAGGGGATGAGCGGAATGCTCTTCGACTCGAACTTGATGGAGATGACCGCGCGCTCCGGTTTCTGGAACGCGTTGGTGCGAAGGGCGGCGTTCACGAGGCCGGAGAGGCCGCGCAGGATTTCGTCGTCCTGCAGGCTCACGATGGCCTCGAGGGCGGCCTGTACGTCCTTGCCTCGCGCGTCGAGGGCGGCCTTGCGGTCATCGCCCATGACCGGATCGAACCTCGCCGAGAAGTAGCGGGAGATCGCGGTGGTGGCCGCGGTGTTGCGCAGGAACGCCTGGTTGACCGTCTCCACGTTGTAGTGGGTTCTGAGCTGGAGGAGATGGTTGCGAAGGCAGCGCAAGACCTCGACCTCGCGGGCGGAGAGGCCGCCCTCGAGGATGAGCGCGTTCAGGGAATCGTCGGTGGATCGGCCTTCTTCGATGCGGCGCAGGGTGTCGACCACCCGCGCGGTGTCCGCGGCCAGGGATCCGATGACCCGCGGGCTGGCGTGGGTCTCGAACTGGTAGATGTGTCCCTTGCGCTGGTTCGGGAGCGACACCGGCATCGAAACCTCCTCGGTCACGTCGAGGCCGAGGTTCGTGAGGGTGCGGAAGATCTCGGAAAGGATCAGGGGCCGCTTGGAGAACACCTTGAGGGTCGCCTCGTCGGCGGACCGGGGTAGCGCCCGCGCTCCCAGGCCCTCGCCGAGCAGTTCGAGGCAGGCCACGTCCAGGGGAACCTGTTCGGGCGGGGTCATCTCACGGTACACGCCGCTCCGGGACTCGTTGCGCACGTAGCGGTTGAAGAGCTTGCGCCCTTCCGCCTCGCCGAAGTGCCGGACCATCTCCAGCGAAACCCGGTCGGCCCAGGTGTTCGCCTCCTGCGCGGCGATGTCGCGGGCCCGCTCGACATTCACCGGCTCGGTGACCTGATCGCCGTCGAAATAGAAGACGATCATGGACGAGTTGCCCAGATCCGCGGAGGTGACGAAGGTGATCGAGCCGAATTCCTCGCGGTACTTCTGGGTGAGATCCCGCTCCATCTGCCCGGAGTAGCGGGACCGCGAGAACACCACGTACAGCGCCTGATATCCGGCCCCCTGCCGGAGGTGGATGAACAGATCGTCGTCGCCGGTGGCGAAGACGATGGTGTCGACGATGTGCTTCAACGACGCGCGGTCGGTGTAGAAGAGCTCGCGCTTCGGCATCCGGTTGAAGATGGCGCGGGTCTCCCGCCAGGCGTGGGAATTCTTGATCCCGCCGCAGTTCTCGAGCAGGTAGTCCTGCTTCTGACGGAGCAGGGGAATGTCGGTCGGCCGCTCGATGAGCGCGGTCATGGAGAAACGGCCGAGAAGGAGGGTGATCGCCTTGAGCGAACCGTCCTCCGCCCATTCGCGGACCACGATGTCGTCGACCGGATCGAGCGAATGGATGGCGGTCGCGTGGTTCCCGTAATCGATGACGATGATGCGATCGTCGTCGGGCGCGGGCAGAAGCCGCGATTCGATCTCCTCGACCATGTCCGGGAACACGACGGAGAGCAGCGCGGGATCGGTGAGGACGCCCAGGGACACCTCGCTCTTCCGGTCCAGCTCGCCGGCCGGGGTCACCGCGTAGCGGGCGACGCCCTGGAGGATGTAGTTCTCGTCGAGGAGCCACTCCAGGAACTCCCGGGCCGAGCTCTGGCGGGTGCTGTCGGCCTTGCGGTCGCGAATCCGGCCGGTGGTCTCAGACACCGCGCGGCGCATGGCGTCGAAGTCCCCGACCGAAACGAACACCGCCTTCAGAACCGCCTGAACCTCGAGCTCGATCTCGCGGAGCCGGTCCTTGTCCTCGACCCGCTCGATCCGGAAGTGGCACAGGAGCTCCTTGGTGCCCTCCTCGGAGGCCGCGCCCACCGATGTCACCTGGCCCCACTGGCGCTTGACGGAGAGGATCGGGTGGATCGACGACACCACCCGGAGCCCGGCCTTGCGGAAATAGTTCTTGAGGCTCTCGAAGATGAAGGGCGCATCGAGGGTGTGGGTCTCGACCACGGTCACCTCGGCCGAGATCGACTTACCGGCAATCACCCGGGTCTCGGAAACCCCGGTGTTCCTTGCCCTTACGTGAAGTCCCGGAACTCCGGACCCGGCCTGGTGGGCCTCCGGCACCTCGTACACGAAGAAGTTGAAGTGCTGGGTCAGCCTCTCCGCGGTTTTCTTGGCGCTGCCTTCGAGGGCCATCGAGTCGGGCATCTCGTTGAAGACCGCCCGGGAAAAGCTCAGGAGCAGCGCCGCCTCCTCAGGCTTGGCCTGGGCCTTCAAAATCTCTTCGATTTCGGCCAGGCGGAAGGCCCGGGCGCTGGGGTCTTGGGTGATCATGAGGGGACCTCGGGTGTGAAGCTTGGAGAATGGCTGTCGTCGAGCCGCAGAATGGGCTCATGACGGGGCGGATGCTACACCGGCCGAACCGGGGGCCGACAGGGATGCGAATGGCTCATATTCAGGGCACGAAGGCCTCGGGCTGGGGCTTGCCGCGGTGGCACATCGAGCACTGGATGGCGTTCTCCTTGACCGTGGTCTTGAAGAATTCCGGCTTCCTCGCCTTCATTTCCAGGACGAGCTTGATCATCTTGCGGGCATCGTTCTTCTGCTTCTTGTCGTCCTTCTCGTACTGCTCCTCCACGTGACAAAACTGGCACTTGACGCCGAGTTGGGCGGCAAATCCCTCCATCATCTTCTTCAGGTCGTCCTTGGAGATGTTCTTGTCGAGGACCTGGAGATTCTTGTGCTCCGGAGCGGCCTGAAGAGGCGGCGCGCCCAGGGTCAGGCTGAGGAAGAGGGCCGGAATAGACACGTGGAGTCTCATGCTGAGGTGTTCCTTCGATGAATGAATGGCGATGATCTTTACGACGGGGTGGTGAGAGCGTACCCGTCCGGCCGGCCTGTGGACAAGCCGGCCGACGGGCTCCTCAAATGGTGCTAATGTCGCCAGAGGTTCCGCGAACGGTTTTCGCAGGAATGTCGTTTCGGGAAAGGGGCGCGGCATGGACAACCACGTGCGGATGGTTCTGGTCTTGAGCCTTCTGGGCTCCGTGCCGGCCGCTTCGCAACCCCTGACCATCGACCATCAGGGGGTGGGCTGCGCGGTGGCGGAGAAGTTCCCCCGCCTGGAGGCCCGCTTTGCCCCGGCCGGGAGCGTCGCCGCGGCGCGCGTGGTCTTCCAGCCGGAAAAGAGCGATCAGTGGTGGGCGGTGTCCATGAAACCGGAGGGCGCCGGGTATTTCGGGATCCTGCCGAAGCCGAAAAGGACTCTCGCAGCGTTCCGCTACTACATAGAGGTGACAGACCGCGCGATGGCGACGAGCAGGACTCCCGACTACACCGCTGCAGTGGTGAGCGGCTCGGGCGAGTGCAGCGGCAGGCTCGTCGCGGGCCAACTCGGAGCTGCCTCGGTGCTGCTGGAGGGGCCAGCCGGTGTGGCGACCCCGCCGGCGGGCTTCGCGTCGGCGGGTGTCGTTGCCGCGGGGTCGGTCGCGGGAGCGGCGGCGGCCACCGCGACGGTCGCCGGCGCCGCGACCGGAGGCGGAATCGGCACGGGAGCGATCGTCGCCGGAGTGGCCGCGGCCGCAGCCGGGGCCGCGGTCGCGGCGAAGGGCGGTGGTGGGGACAGCCCATCGACACCCGGCAGCACTTCGGCGCCCACACCGGCCCCCGCGCCGACCCCGGCCGCCCCCACCATGGCCGGACACTGGGTGGGTCTGATCACGCTTTCGGGAAACACATCCTGCATCACCGACATCATTTACGACTTGACTCAGGTCGGGAGTTCCTTCTCCGGCTCTGGAGCGACCTCAAGGCGAGTGGCTCCTGGGTGCTCGGCCCAAAACGGCACCCTCGAGAACGTCGCCGGCACTCTGACGGGGAATTCGTTCAATTTCAGCGACCGATTCGTGACCGGATCTCAGTTTTGCAATGAGTCCGTAACCGGACTCCTTTCGGGCAATCAGGCCTCCGGCACCTCTACCGGTACCGGGCAGGGCACGGGCGCCTGCACTACGGTCGGGAATTTCACCATCACGCGTCAGTAGAATCGAGACGAGCGAAGCATGCCTTGACCGTGTCCACATCCTCTCTCCCCCGATTCTTCGCCGCCGCGGTTCCCCACCGGCTGGCCGTGCTCAAGGCCCTGTGGCCCTCGATCACCGGCGAAGCCCTCGCGAACCACAGCGAGGTGGTGGGCATCCAGGGAGACGTCATGCGCGTGCGCGCCGATTCAGGGTCGTGGCTCAAGACCCTCCGAGATCTCAAGGGAACCCTGGTCTATCGGCTTCAACAGGCCGCGGGGCCGCTGGCGCCAAGGGGACTCGCGTTCGTCGAAGGCCCGATCGCCCCGAAGCCGCCGCGCCGTCAGGGTCGGGAACGCCCGAAGCCGGTCGCGATCGAGACCCTGCCCGGAGCGGTTTCGGAAGCAGCGGAACGGATCCCCACCGCGGAGGGCCGCGAGATCTATTTGCGGGCGGCCGCGGCCTTCCACGCCAGATTCGGCAAGACCTAGACCCGGAAGAACGACAGCTGTTGCTCGAGGTTCTCCGCCTGCTGGCGGAGTTCCTCGGCGGTGGCCGACAGCTCTTCCGACGCCGACGCGTTCTGCTGCGTCACCTGGTCCACCTGCCCCATCGCCCGGTTCATCTGCCCGACACCCGCCGCCTGCTCCGCCGAGGCCGCCGCCAGCTCCTGCACCACTTCCGCGGTCCGGCGAATCGCAGGCGCCAGTTGAGAGAGCTTTTGTCCCGACTGCGCCGCGATCTCCAGGCTCCCCGCGGTCAATTCCGAAATCTGCTTCGCCGCGGTCTGGGATCGCTCGGCCAGACGGCGGATCTCCGCCGCCACCACCGCGAACCCCCGCCCCTGCTCCCCGGCCCGCGCCGCCTCGATCGCCGCGTTCAGGGCCAGCAGATTCGTCTGGTACGCGATGTCCTGGATGATCCCGATCCGCTCCGAGATCGTCTTCATCGCCGAAACCGTCTTGAACACCGACCCCGCCGCTTCCTCCGCGTCCTGGGCCCCCCGCATCGCCATCTGCTCCAGATTCCGGCTGTGGTCCGCGTTCTGCGTGATCGAACTGCTCATCTCCTCGAGCGACGCCGTGGTCTCCTCCACCGACGCCGCCTGCTGCGCCGTCCCGTTCGAGAGCACGTTCGACGACGAGGTCAGCTGCTGCGCCGCCAGGGACACCGAGGAGGACGCCAATCGCGCGTTTTCGATCGTCCTCGAAAGTTTCGCGGACATGTTCGCCCAGGCCGCGCCCAGCCGGTCCTTCTCGGAACGCGGCTTCACCAGCGAGGTCAGATCGCCATCGGAGAGACGATCGGCCTGATCCACGAGGGACCGCAGGTATTCGAGCAGCTCCCGGCAGGACTGTTGCAGCATCCCGAGTTCGCCCTGCTCGCTGACCGTGACCTGCTGGTCGAAGTCGCCCTCCACGATGGCCCGGTGGACGAGAGACACCTGGGTCACCGGATCGGAGATCGCCTTCCCAACCCAGTACGCGACGAAGGGAACGACCAGGGCGAAGAGGAAGAGGATGAAGAGGGCGACGCGTCCGGAGCGAACGGAGATGGTCCGCGCCTCCTCGAGGCCTCCGCCCGCCGCCTTGGTCTCGCTCTCCACCAGCTTGCGGAGGTCGGCCACGACTTTCGAGGACTTCCCGGACAACGACGAACGCAGTTCATCGAACTCGGCATCGACGGCCTTGTTCTTCCGCGCCGTCGGGTCTTTCAGGATTTCGAGGATCCGAGCGGCGTCCTTCTTCGTCGCCAGCAGCCCCTCGCGCAGGTCGGCATACCCAAGCGTCCGGGCCTCCTCGGGGGTGAAGAGCGCGTCGAGCGCGGATAGCGCGGTGACCGCGCTCGCCGAGGCGGCGTTGAACTCGGCCTCCTTTTCGGCCACGTCGCTGCCATAGTCGGCGGCGTTCAAGACCGGGCCCGTGATCCTCTCCGTAAGAACGATGAGGGAGCGCAGCCCGGAAACCCGGTCGAGGTCGCGGATGCTCGTCTCCAGGCGGGTCTGAACGCGACCGTTGGAGAGGTAGAGGACCACCCACATCGCGACCGCCAGCAACAGGCAGGCGGAAGCGCCCGCGATCAGTTTGCCCTTCAGGGAGAGATCTCTTCGCATTGCTCGCAATCCTAAGCGACCTTGAAGAAAGCGAGCAGGCGCTCGAGGGCGCCGACGAGGAGTTTCGCGCGGTAGGTCATCAGCGGTCGTTTCGATTCAAGGCACGGCGATTCTCCCACGTTGTAGAGTGCCGGGACTCAATGAACGAACCTCGAGGCACGGGGCCGGCCGCGCCCGGAACCGGCAAGGCGGTCGTGCTCACCGCGGCGGCGCTCGTTTGCTTCGCTCTCAACTCCCTGCTGTGCCGCGCTGCGCTCGGATCCGGCCTGATCGACGGGATGAGCTTCACCCTCGCGCGTCTGGGCTCCGGAGCCATGGTGCTGCTCCTCATCGCGGGCCTGTCCCGAAAAACGCCTTCGGTCCCCCATCGGGTTTCCGCAGGGAAGATCGCGGGGTCGGCCGTGGCCCTCTTCCTCTATGCACTTCCCTTCTCCCTGGCCTACCTGAGAATTCCCGCGGGCACCGGAGCCTTCGTGGTGTTCTGCTGCGTCCAGATCACCATGATCGGCTGGGACCTCGCCACCGGCGGGCGATTGCGGCCCGGCGAGGTGGCCGGCCTGGGTCTGGCTCTGTTCGGTCTGGGCTGGCTCACCCGGCCGGGGGTCGGATCCCCGGACCCCTTGGGCGTGGGGCTCATGGCCGTGGCGGGAATTTCATGGGGCGTCTATTCGATCCGGGGCCGAAAATCCGGTCCGCCGCTTCAGGCCACGGCCCGGAATTTCGCGGCCTCCCTCCCGCTCGCTTTGTGCGCCAGTCTGATCTCCCTGTCCGCGGTCCATCTCAGTCCGAGGGGCCTGCTGCTCGCGGTGTTGTCCGGGGGCGTCACCTCGGGCCTCGGGTACGTGGCCTGGTACGCGGCTCTCCCGTTCCTCACCCCGACCCGGGCTTCGATCGTGCAACTCGCGGTCCCTCCGCTCGCCTCTGCCCTCGGCGTCTTACTGCTGGGAGAGGTTCTCTCTCCGCGCCTTCTCGTGGCCGCGCCCATGATCCTCGGTGGCATCGCCATCGCGGTCAAGAGCCACCGGGGTTAGGAGATCGTTCGCTTCTCGAAGAGCCGGGTCCCCGTCCAGGTGAAGAGGGACCCGTAGACGATGAGGCCCGTGAAGATCATCCAGCCCTGCATATGGGGCCGCTCCGGGGTCACGCAGGCTCGCATGGCCTCGCTGATGAAGACCAGGGGGTTGAGGCAGAACAGCCACTGCACGAAGCCCATGGAATCCATGGCGCGCCAGGGGTAGTAGGCGCAGCCGAAGAGCATCATGGGACCGAGAAGGATCGAGAAGAGGATGCCCGCATAGCGAGGCTGGATCAGGGTCCCGAGAGTGAGACCGAACGCGGCGGCCAGGAAACCGCAGCACAGGACCACCGGGACCAGCACCATCCAGTCGGGGGTGAGGTTCAGGCCGCGGACCTCGCTCATGAGGAAGAGCATGATCGGCAGGGCGAGCAGCCCGGTGATGCTCGACTGTATGGCCCCGGCGAGAATCCTCTCGAGCGCGACGGCCAGCGGGGGAAGGGGCGAGAGGATCCGCTCGTCGACCTCGCGGGTGCCGGACAGATCGGCGGCGAGAGGCATGAGCAGACCCTGGACGCCGCTCATCAGCACGCTGATGGCCATGAGACCCGGGACCATCACAAAAGCGAAGTCCGGAGGCACGAGGCCGAGACGCGGCATGAGATTGCCGAACACGAGGATGACCAGGATGGGCTGGGTCAGGCCGCCCATGAGAAGGGGCGCGTTGCGTAGCGCCACGTGAAGATCGCGGCGGAGCCAGGCGAGGAAGGCGGTCACGTCCTCATCACTCCCGAAGGTCCTTGCCGGTGAGGTGGATGTAGACGTCTTCCAGGCTCGGGGAGACGAGGCTCACATGATGCAGGTTCGCGCCGGACTCGGTCACCGCGCGCAGGGCCTGCTCGATCAGCCCGTCGCGGCCGTCGATGAACAGGCGCAGGCGTTCGGAGATGCCGCTCGCGTCATCACCCTCCTTCGGCTCGATCGTTTCGACCCTCAGAACACCGGGTAGGGCGGAGAGCCGGTCGGCAAGGGTGACGTGACTGCGCAGCCAGAGGTCGAGGATGTGACCCGAGGGCAGGCTCTTCTTGAGCTCCTCGGGCGTGCCGAGAGCGAGGATCCTTCCGTGATCCACCACGGCCAGGCGATCGCAGAGCTGATCCGCCTCTTCCATGTAATGGGTGGTGAGGATGATGGTGACCCCGCTTTCGTGGAGGCGCCGCAGGGTGGCCCAGAGCTGGCGCCGCGCCTGGGGATCGAGACCGGTGGTGGGCTCGTCGAGGAGGAGCACCCTGGGATCGTGCATGAGCGCACGGGCGATCATCACCCGCTGTTGCTGTCCGCCCGAGAGGGTGAGGGGCTTGGAGTCCGCCTTCTCCTTCACCTGCAGTTCCTCGAGCAGCCGGTCCGCCCGCTCTTCGCGCTCGGCCGCGGGCAGACCGAAGTAGCGGGCATGGTAGGTGAGGATCTCGCGCACGGTCAGATCGCGATCGAGGTTCCGGGTCTGGGGCACCACCGCGATGCGTCGCTTGGCCTCCGCCGCCCGCGCCACCACGTCCACCCCGCCCACGAGAATGCGGCCCGCGGTGGGCTTGACCAGCGAGGTGATGCAGCCGATGGTGGTGCTCTTGCCCGCGCCGTTGGGGCCGAGCAGGCCGAAGAATTCGCCATCGCCCACTTCGAAGGAGACGCCGCGCACGGCTTCGACCGCGGGCGTCTTTCCCCTGGCCGGATAGGTCTTGCGGAGATCGGTGACGGAGACGGCGGAAGGCATGAGCGGGAACGCGAGGTTACCTCGCGGGGCCGGGGTGACCTCGCTTGTCGGCCCCGTCCCTTGGCGGTAGCCTCATTTCATGACTCCACTCTTTCCTGCCTCCCTTCGCGCGATGCTCGCGGTCGGCCTGGTCGGCCTCGCCGCCGCCTGCGCGCCCCCCGCCCCCGGCGATGTCCTGCTCCGTCAGCTGGAGGCGAAGCAGTTCTTCAAATACGCGGGCCCGAATGCCGACAAGGTGCGCGCGGAGATCAAGGAGAAGGGGTGGCCCGCCCTGTTTGGCGACTCCGGCCGCGTCTTCGGCGCGGACGGACTCACTCTGGCCAAGGGCGGGGTCGGGAAATTCATGGAGAAGCTGCGGCCGTTCCTCGAAGGTCAGGGAGTGAAGATTCC
The DNA here is from genome assembly GCA_044229175.1 of Vicinamibacteria bacterium. Taxonomy (GTDB): domain Bacteria; phylum Acidobacteriota; class Vicinamibacteria; order Fen-336; family JAGNNV01; genus JAGNNV01. The sequence goes on from JBGATM010000006.1 coordinate 199,098, forward strand.
GGAATTGAAGGACGACCTTCAACAGGAGAGTTACACCCTGGTGGTCGACGGGGCGCCTTTCCCGATCTGGACGAAGGACGACCTGGCCCGCGAGCTGGGCGATCGGCCCGGCATCACCTCGGGAATCGCGGCCGCGCGGGCGTTCGCGCTCGTGAACAAGCTCCTCGAGAACGCGAAATCGCCGGAGCGCGCCTACGCGATCTACAGCGGGGCCGCGCTGTCGGTCATGTTCCTGACCGACGATCTCCTCGCGGTCATGAAAGCCGATCCCGTGGCCGTGCCCAAGTTCATGCCCTATCGACCGACCACGGATTTTCCGTTCTTCGGCCAGCCGCAGCAGTAGGCGGCGAAAGCCCTACTTTCCGAGGCGGATCTTGCGGGCCACGGTTTCCGCCGCCGGCGGGTCGTCATTCGCGAGGACGACGATGACCAGGTGCTGCGCGGCGTTCAGCTCGAAGACCGCATTGACTCCGGGGCTGCCGCCCGCCACTCCGAGACCTCCGCGCAGCGGGCCCGCGGGAGCGGAGGCGGGCGTGGCCCCGTCCGGCCTCGGACCTCCCAGGTACCACGCGGTGTAAGGCCTGGAGGCAAGCCGCCCGGACAGGAGGGCCTCGGCGAACTTCAGCAGGTCCGGCGCGGTCGAGTAGCCGCCGCCCGCAGAGCTGCCTCGCGCGGGCAGGGAATAGATGTTGGAACGGCTCTTCCCGACATAACCCGTGGCCAGGTTCGGCACCACCGCGTCCAGTTCGAAGGCATCGGTGTCGGCCATTCCCGCGGGCTTGTAGATGTGATCGCGGACGTAGTCGTAATACGTCTGCCCGCTCACCTTCTCGATGATGAGTCCAAGCGTCACGTAGCCCCCGTTCGAGTAGGCCTCGGAAGTGCCCGGCTCGAAAGCCAGGGGCTTCCTGGCAAAGAAGGGGAGGTAGTCCGCGACCTTCCGGATCCGGTCCTTGGGGGTCGCGTTGAATTCGGGACCGAAGAAGTCGCCGATCCCGGACCTCATGGCGACCAGGTGCGCCACCGTGACCCTGGCCCCCGCGTCCGGGTTTGGAAAATCCGGCAGGAACTTCCCGAGGGGGTCATCGAGGGAGAGCTTCCCCGCTTCGAGCAACTGAGCGATCGCGAGCTTCGTGAAGGTCTTGTTGATGGAACCCAGGTTGAACTTGGTGTCGATCCGGTTCTTCACCTCCAGGCTGCGATTGGCGAAGCCCGCAACCCGCTCCAGGACCGGCTTGCCGTCCTTCGCGATGAGGACCACCCCCGAGAAGCCGTCCGCGATGGCCTGATCCACGATGGCGGTCGCGCCCGCGATCACTTCCGCGGCCGGTCGAGGCGCCGGATCGGGGCCACCCGGGCCGCCTCGGGGACCGCCTGGACCGGGCCCGCCCGCCGGCCGCACTCCCACGTCCGAGACCGCGTGGGGCGGCGTGGGTTCCACCGCGAAATGAAGCACCACCGCCCGTCCCGTTTTGCGCGTCGTGGCTTCGATGTCGATCTCGAAGTCGGACGCCTTCACCACCTTCTGGAAATCGAGGCCGCCCGACTGCTGCGCGAACTCGAAATCCTGCTGAGCCATGTCCACTTCGCCCCCGCGATCCTTGTGGAACTTCTCGAGCTCGGCCAGCGACCCCGAGTTCAGGGCCTTCACGAATACGCCCACCGCCTTGCCGACCGGCGTATCGGGAAGGACAAGGGGCGCGGCGTCTCCCTGGGCAAATGCACCAGCGGGAATAGTCAAAATGAACCACAGCAGGACGAGGCGCGATCTGGTCATACTGCATTTGACGACAGATTGCGTTCCCGGCCTTGGGCGGGGACGCGGTTTTACATTCTCTGAACAAGTTCGGTCGTGGGAATCGCACCCATGCTCCTGCTCCTCGCCATCGCCGTCGCCTTCTTCGCCTTCCTCCGAAGCGGCGTCCTCGCCGCGCGCGTTCGCGAACTGGAGGCGGAACGCGATGAACTTCGGGCCACGGTCACCGCGCAGCGGACTCAGCTCGAGCGCGGGCCCGCGTCTCAGGCCGCGGAGTCCACGGAGTCGCGGAGCAGAATCGCGGTGATCGAGCGGCCGGCCCCGCAACCCGTGATCGTCGGGGAGCCGGGTCCCGCGGCCCGCGTCGACACGGCCGCACCGGCTTCCACGCCCGCGAAGCCTTCCGCGGAAACCCCGAGCGCCGACTGGGAGAGTTACCTCGGCATCAAGGGAGCGGGCTGGGTAGGCGGAATCGCCTTCCTGCTCTCCGCCGTCTTTTTCGCCCGGTGGGCCATCGACCAGAGCCTGATCGGGCCGGGCACGGGCTTCTTGCTGATGCTCGCC
>JBGATM010000070.1:0-4834 GCA_044229175.1 Vicinamibacteria bacterium
CTGGCGGTGTCGCCCCCGATGGCCCGCGCGATCGACGCCGTGGCCTCCTGGCCGCGCACTCCTGCTCAAGCCGTGGGTCTCGCCGCCGCCGCGACCGCGCTGGTTTTCCTCCCCGCCTGGTGGCGTCACGAGCCGCAGGGCACCGGTGAGACCGCGTCCGGCTTCCTGGTCGCCCTGGCCCTGCTGGCCCTTCTGCCCCTCCTGCGGGGCGCGTATCGCGCGGGGCTCATGTTCATGAAGACCCGCGACCGCCTGCTGCTCTGGCGCGGCCGCGGCCATGCCTCCCGCGTTCCGGCCCCCTTCGAAGTGGTCGAAGTGAGAAGCCACGATCTGGCCCTGTGCGTCGGCGGCTATCTTCGGCCGACGATCTACGCCTCGACCGATGTGATGAACTCTCTCGAGCCGGAAGAGTTCGAGGCGGCGCTCGCCCACGAGGTGAGTCACGCGAGGAGACGGGACCCTCTCCGGCTCCTCTGGCTGGGCTCCTGCCCCGATTTCCTCCAGCTGTTCCGCCTGGACGGCCCGTGGCGTCGGGCGTTCTCGACCTCCTGCGAATTCGCGGCGGACGCGGGCGCGAGCCGGGGCAATCCCGAAGCGGCGCTCGATCTGGCCTCGGCCCTGCTGAAGGTGGCGCGGCTGCGGGCGTTCAGACCCCTCAGCGCCGAGGTGCTGGCCGACGTGGCCGTCTCTTCGGCCTTCTCCAGTCGGGTCGACCTCGAGGCGCGGGTCGAAGCCCTGGCGAATCCGCGCATCGAAGCCGCCTCCGCGGGTTCGAGCTGGCGTCCATGGATGTTCGCGGCGACGCTGTTGTTGCTTTGCGCCGGGGGTGCGATGGCCTCCGAGCACGTTCACTCCCTCGCCGAGGGAATCGGCCGCCTCCTGGCGCCCTAGCACCGTCATTGGGAGCGGGGCACGGACTCCGTGGCCCAAGGCCAGGCTGCGCGCTCCGTGACTGTTTGCGAGAAACCGACCACCGTCATTGCGAGACCCCGATCCGCTTAGTGGCGGCCCGTAGCAATCTCGCGGGCTTGGTAGTGGTGGCCCGCGGGGCCAAGCGCTGAGGTGGGCTCGCTGCGTGGCCCAAGGCCAGGCTTCGCGCCCGGGACCGCCTCCTGCGTCGCCACTGGAATGCCGGAACGATGGATTCGTTTGGCTCCTTAGTCGGCTTAGTTGAGCGCGAATGGAGACAGACGGAGTGCGGCGACTCGCGCTCAAAATCCCGACGCATGCGACCGCACCTCAGCGCCCGGCCCCGCTCCGTCTCTGGCTCCGAGTACGGCCTTCGAAAACCGCCTGAAATGGGCCGGACTCGCGGAGGTTTCTCAGCAGGCCCGTTCCGTCTCGCCGCGCGCCAAAGAAATCCCCTGTCACCACTGCCCGACCGTTGAGTACGAGCGCTGGTAGTAGTCCTATCGGGTCGCTAGGGTGACGGCATGATCAAGCGTTCCCTGCTTGCCCTGGCCGTGCGCGCGCTGCTTCAGATGTCGACGGAAGACGCGGCCGCGGCCACGCGGGTCGAGGAGGAAACCGCGCGGACCACCCTGAAGGTTCAGGACGAGAACGGGAAGCCTCTGGCCGGGGTCAGGATCAGAGTGGAGTCGGCCGCCGGGACCTCCCTTGCCAACGCCACGGTCTCGGGCGACGGCTCGGTCTCGGTGAGCCGCCTTCCGCGCGGGCGTCATCGCGTGGTGGTGTCCGACGCCGCCGGCGATCTCGGGAGCGCGGTGCTGGTGATCGACGGTTCGTCGGAGGTCTTGGTGGTGGTCAAGAGCGCCTCCGCGGCATCGGCCCACTTCAGCGAGGACGTCCTGGTGAGCGCCGAGGCGGGTTCGGCCCAGGAAGGCGCCCGTTCGCCGCAGGCCACGAACGCGATCTCGAAGGACGAGATCGACATCCGGGCCAAGGTGACCCTGGCCGAGATCGGCAACAACGAAGCGGGCCTGTACTGGCAGCGCACCTCGCCCACCATGGGCGCGATCTTCATCCGCGGCCTCACCGGGGCCAAGGTGAACCTGTTCATCGACGGCGTCCGCTTCTCGAATGCCGCCGCGCGAGGAGGCGTCAACACCTTCCTCAACCTGCTCGATCCGTCGCTGGTGGAATCCGCGGAGGTCACGCGGGGGCCTTCGAGCGCTCAGTACGGGTCCGATGCGATGGGCGGCAGCGTTCAGCTCTTCTCCCACGCTCCGGTGTTTTCGAACGGCGGCTCCGAGATCTCGGGCCGGGTCTCCCTCTCGGCGGGATCCGCGGACAGAAGCGGCGGGGGGGACGCCAATCTCTCGTGGTCGTCCCGCGCCTTCTCGCTGGTCGCCGCGGGCACGGGGCGGAGCGTCGGCGACATCCGCACCGGTAAAGGGATCGACTCGCATCACGCGGTCACGCGCTTCTTCGGCATTCCTTCATCGTCGGTGCAGGGAGACCGGCTGCCGGATACGGGCTTCAACCAGTATGGGGGATCGCTGCGCGCGGCCTGGTCCGCCTCTCCGAACGTCCGCTTCTTCGGAACGTACCTGCGCGGCCGGATCGACGGCTCGAAGCGCTACGACCAGCTTCTCGGCGGCGACGGCAATCTGATCGCCGACGTGCGCGATCTCAAGGTCGACCTCGCCACCCTTCGATACGAGCATCTGAATCCCGGCTTCGCCGATCTCCTCAGCGTGTCCTATTCCTGGAACGCCCAGTACGAGGAGCGCGTCAACCAGGGCGGCAACGGCAATCCCGCCGCGGCCATCAACCACGAGCCCGAGCGCACCGGCACGAACGCGATCCAGATCCGCGTCCAGAAGGGATATGGGTCGCACACCGTCTCCGTGGGCGGGGATCTTTCCTTCGAACAGGTCACCGGGGTTTCCGTGGCGGAGAACGCAGCCACCGGCGCCACGACGGTGCGTCGAGGCCGTGTCCCCGACGGAGCAAAGTACCGCGCCGCGGGCCTCTACGTTCAGGATTCGTTCGACCCGTCCCCCAGGGCGCACGTGGTGGGGGCTCTGCGCGCTTCCTTCGCGCACTACGAATCGTCCGCGGCGAATGCGCCCGTGGTGAACGGCAAGCCGCTGTGGCCCGATGACAAGCTCGACGCCTCCGCCCTGACCTTCCGCCTCGGCGCCACCTACGAACTGGCCCCGGGCTTGCGCGCCATCGCCCACATCGCCCGCGGATTCCGCGCGCCCCACATCACCGACCTCGCCACCCTCGGTCTCACCGGCTCCGGTTTCGAGGCGTCTTTCGACTCGATGGCTCCACTCGGAGCGCAGATCGGAACCACCGCGGATGCCGCCGCGATCTCAACCGGGCGAAGCGTCGCCAACCTCGAGCCCGAGACCAGCCTCACCTGGGAATTCGGCTTCAATCTCAATCGGGGGCCGATCGAGACGCGCAACACCGTCTTCTGGAACGACATCAAGGGCAACATCGAGAAGTACTCCGCCATCCTGCCCCCGGGGTCGGTGGGCAAGCTCATCGGCAGCGAAGTGATTACGTCCCAGCTTCCCAACGGCGTCGTCTTCGTGAGCCTGTCCTCGAACCCGGTTCTCATCCGCGCGAACCAGGAGAATTCGCGCATCTTCGGCATCGAGCACGAGGCGAAGGTGAGGCTCTCGAACTCGCTCGCCCTGCGGACCACGGCCACGTACCTCCACGCGGAGCTCACCTCGACGGGCGCGCCTCCCAACATCGAGGGCGGCACCCCGAATCCCGACGCGTGGATCGCGGTGCGCTGGACCTCGAAGTCGAAGGCCCTGTATGTCGAACCGTACGCGCACCTCGCGGCCGAGCAGAAGCGCCTGTCCACCCTCGATCTCGCCGACCGGCGCACCGGGGCTTCGCGGTCGAGGAGCAGCATCACCGCGTTCTTCAACAACGGGGCGAAGGCCCGCGGCTACACGTCGCCCGGCGCCGACGGCCGTTTCGGGACCGCGGACGACACCCTCATCGCCACCGGCGAAACCCTCGGCCAGATCCTCGCCCGCGTGCTCGGGCCCTCCGGGGCCACGAACTCGCTGTACACGACCGTGCACGGCTTCCAGGTCTTCGGCATTCGCGCGGGGTGGACCATCGCGAAGCGCCACCAGATCACCATCGACCTCGAGAACCTGACCGACCAGAACTACCGGGGGCCGAGCTGGGGCATGGATGCCGCCGGCCGGAATATCTTCGCCCGCTACTCGGTCAAGTTCTAACCAGTCAGGCCGCCCGCCGCGACCTCCACTATCATTTGAATCAGGTCAGGGGAACGATGGTCGCGGCCAACCCTGGCATGGGCGCACGCGTGGTCAAGGCGACCGTCACCTGACTATGGAAGGCTCGAGACAATGAGCAAGAAGGCAATTCTCCTCGGAATGGTTCTGTGCCTGCCCCTGTCGGCCCCGGCGCTCGCGCAGGCTCCGCCGGCCTCCGGCCAGATCCTGACCCGCGACGACCTGGATGCCCTGGTCACCATCGCGCGCAAGGACACGCTCGCGCACAAGGCCGACATCGTCGCCAAGAACATGATTCTCGACGGCGCCCAGGCCTCGGCCTTCTGGCCGCTGTACAAGAAGTACGAGGCGGAGCGCCAGGCGGTGGGCAACGAGAGGTTCGCGATCATCGGGGACCTGGTCGAGCGCTACGGCGTGCTGGACGACGCGGGGGCGAAAGGCCTGATCGACAGGTCCTTCGCGAACGAGGAGAAGCGCCTCGCGGTCGAGAGGAAGTACAAGGACGAGATGCTGAAGGTGCTTCCCGCGAAGCTGGTTGCTCGCTTCTTTCAGGTCGATCGCCGCATCAACCTGCTGATCGACCTCACCCTCTCGTCCAAGATCCCCCTGGTGGAGTAGTCGCCCCCCCGCCGCTAAGT
>JBGATM010000071.1:0-1164 GCA_044229175.1 Vicinamibacteria bacterium
TCTACGGCCGCGGAGAAGTGTGTAGATAATCACCCTCGATCAGCTCGCGGCCGGCAGGGCCGCGAGGATCCCGGCGGCGAAGGTATCAAGGTCCCAGGCCGGGCGATCGTGGGTCATGCCGAGGCGGACGATCACGGCGCTGCGCGACGGGACGATGAGGACGGCCTGGCCCTGGAAGCCCGAGGCCTGATAGGCGTCCGCGGGCAGGTGCGGGAAGCGGCGCTTGCTGGGGTCTTTGGGGTCGCCGGCGTTGGTCCAGAAGTGGGCCGCGTATTCGCGGTCCGCGCTGGTGGGCGTCGGCGTGCGGCTGTAGTCGACCCAGCCGGGCGGCAAGATCGTGGTGCCGTCCCAGACGCCGTCTTGCAGATAAAGGAGGCCGAAGCGGGCCCAGTCGCGGGCGGTCGCGTACACGAAGGACGAGCCGACGAAGGTGCCGGCGGCGTCGGTCTCGAAGATCGCCGAGTGCATGCCGATCGGGCCGAACAGGGCCTCGTGGGGGAAGCGATGATAGGCGGCGTCGTCGGCGAATTGCTGGCGGACGATCCAGCTGAGAATGTTGGTGGTCGCGCTCGAGTAGGAGAAGACGGTGTCTGGCGGGTGCTCCAGTGGTTTGGCCAGGGCGTAGGCGGCGGCGTCGTCCCGCTCGAAGAGCATGTGGGTGGCGTCGGCCAGGGCGCCGTAGCGCTCCTCGAATTCGAGGCCGCTGCTCATGCGCAGGAGCTGGTCGATCGTGATGTCGTGGCGGGCGTCGCCGGCCCAGGCGGGCACCGGGGCGGGGGCCTTGATGTCGAGCTGGCCGCGGCCGACCAGGACGCCGACGAGGGCGTTGGTGAGCGTGGACTTGCCGACGTTCGGCCTTCCCACGAAGGTCACGAATCCGGAGCGGTGGTCGGTCATCTGTCTTCGCCTTTCTGCACCGCGATGGCGCCGGTGCGCGGGGCGCGGGTCTGCGAGGGGGTGCCGCCGAAAGCGGCATCGGCGGCCGCGAGGGCGCTGCTGCGCTCGACGAACACGGTGGCAAGGCCGCGGCCACGCCCCCGCGAGGTACCGCCGGTGAGCACGAGTCCGCCGTATTCGACGCGGGCGCCGGGGAGCGGCACACGCTCGAGCAGCTTGCCGAGCAGCCCGCCGATCGAGTCGACGTCGTCGTCGTCGAGCTCGACG
>JBGATM010000072.1:0-1079 GCA_044229175.1 Vicinamibacteria bacterium
CGGACGAAAACAGCTTGAAGAATGTGCAGGCCGCCGAGAAATCCGGCCGACTAGTCACGGAATTTGTCGCGGAAAACGCTGAGGCGTTCAAGAATCTTGCCAGTTCCCTCGACCTCTCGTTTGATCAGTTCATCCGCACGACCGAGCCACGGCATTTCGAAGGCGCGCAGAAAATGTGGAATGCGTTCAAGCCAGAGGACTTGTATCGGAAAAAGTATAGCGGACTGTACTGCGTCGGCTGCGAGGAATTCAAGATGGAGAAGGATCTCATCGAGGGGCTCTGCCCGGATCACAAGGTTGCGCCGGAAGTGGTGGAGGAAGAAAACTGGTTCTTCAAGTTGTCGAATTATGGCAGCCAGCTCCTCGCGCTCATCGAAACCGGGGAGCTCAAGATCTATCCGGACTATCGGAAGAACGAAGTCGTGTCATTCATCCGGATGGGGCTTGAAGACTTCTCGATCTCGCGTTCAGTCGCGCGAGCGAAAGGCTGGGGCGTGCCGGTACCGGGAGACGACAGCCAGATCATGTATGTCTGGGTCGATGCGCTCTCGAACTACATCACCGCGCTCGATTACTCGACCGATGGCGAGCTCTACCAGAAGTATTGGGCCGGAGATTCAGAGCGGGTGCATGTCATCGGCAAAGGCATCCTCCGTTTCCACGCCATCTACTGGCCGGCGATGCTCCTCTCGGCCGGGCTGCCGCTCCCGACGACGATCTATGCGCATGAGTATCTGACCATCAACGGGCAGAAGATGTCGAAGTCGCTCGGCAATGTCATCTACCCGGATGAGCTCGTTGAGAAATATGGAGTAGACGGCACGCGCTACCTCCTCCTGACTGCCTTGCCCTATAGCAAGGACGGAGATTTGTCATGGGAAAAAATGACCGAGAAGTACAATGCTGATCTGGCCAATGGTCTCGGCAATCTTGTCTCGCGCGTTCTGAAACTGTCAGAGAAATTAGATGAAAATATTGTTTATAAAGATCAGTTTGATTCGAAAATTGATAGTCTTTTAAGTAACTTTGAAATCGCTAGTTCCCTCGAGGTTATCTGGAGTAGGATCCAGGCCTACAAT
>JBGATM010000073.1:0-1027 GCA_044229175.1 Vicinamibacteria bacterium
GTCCGCCAGGTTGGCGGCAGCGATCGTGCCGCCATGGAATTCGGCGATGAGGCGCGCGATGTAGAGGCCGAGGCCGAGATGCGGCCCATCGTTGCGTGGGCCGCCGCGATCCGGCCGCGACGAGATCATCGCCTCGAAAAGACGCCCCTGCACCTCCGCCGGCAGCGGCGGTCCGGCGTTGCTCACCGCCAGTCGCGCGCTGCCGCCGTCGTGCGCGAGCGCGATGCGCACCGGCGCACCGGCGTCGCTGAAATCGACGGCATTCGCCACCAGCTTGTCGAGCAGCTGGACGAACAGGTCGGGCGAGCCGAAGACCGGCAGCGCCCGATCGGGCGTCTGCAGCGCGAACGCCTGCTGCGGATAGGCCAGGCGATAGCCGCCGACGCATTCGGCCGCCACTGCCGCCAGATCGAAGCGCTCGCGCGCCTCGGCACCCAGGCTCTGCTCGAGGCGCGACGCCTCGCTCATGCGCGTCAGGATCTTCGACAGCCGCGACAGGCCTTCCTCGGCCCGCTCGAGATAGACCCGCGCCTGCGCCGGATCCTGCTCGAGGCGCAGGTTCTCCAGCGAGGAGCGCACGACGGCGATCGGCGTGCGCAGCTCGTGCGACAGGCGCCCGGCCAGGCTCTCCAGGTAGCCGTGGTGCTGGGCCAGCTTCGCCAGCACGGCGGAGAAGCTGCGCGACAGGTCGCCGATCTCGTCGCCCGCCTGCGAGCCCGAGGTCAGGCGCTTCAGCCGGCCGCGCGCATCGACCGCGCTCTCGGCCTCGTCGCGCAGGCGGCGGATGCGGTTCGACAGGCGCGTGGCGAAGCCGAGCAGCACGGCGGCGGCAAGCGCGAACACCACGATGGTGGCGAGCAGCAGGCGCTCCAGCGCCTGGCTGCGCACCGAGAGGATGGATTGCGTGGTTTCCTCGACGACGACGGCGCCGACGACGTCGTCGCGGCTCCAGATCGGATGCGCCGCCGAGACGATGACGGCGCGGCCGTCGGCGCTGTTGCGCAGGCGCGTCGCCGGCGCGCCGAGC
>JBGATM010000007.1:0-165932 GCA_044229175.1 Vicinamibacteria bacterium
GGGTCTTCACCCGGGCCTCTCCGGCCGACGCCCGCGACGTCGTGACCTTCAGCAGGCCGCCTTCACGATTCACCTGGAGTTTCACCTTCTCCGAGATGGCCTCCGCGCTCTCCGTGCGGCGGGTGAAGACCTCCTTGCGCAGTCCGATGCTGATCTGGGCCTTGGGATCGGAGGTCCGGCGGATGGTGACGTCACCGTATTCGTTCGAGATCTCGATGGCGGTGATGCCGGCGGCCTCCGCGGTCTGGGTCTCGGTGAAGTCCTGCGACGGCCCGCGGAAACGGGCGCCTCTCGAGAAGGGGAAGCCGTCGATCTGCAGGCCGCGGAATCCTTCGAACGACTCATCGTTGATGACATTCCGGGTGACGGTGATGCCCTCAATGATGAGTCCAAAGGCCACGATCATGAAGAGGAGGAGGACCTTGCGGAATTTCACCGGTCACCTCCCCGGTCACCGTGCGACGCGCGCGAGGCGGCGATCTCCGCGACGCCCCACACCACCAGGAATCCCGGCCAGATCTTCCGGAGAAGGGGGATGGCCTCGATCAGACCCAGGTTCGACAGGAGGAAGACCGCTCCCACCGTGGCCAGGAAGACGCCGAAGCCGAACGCTTCCGGCGAGAATCCCCGGTTCACTGCCGGCTCCCGAAGAGAGTGCCGCGGAGCAGGGCGATGCCCGCCGCGATCATGACGAGAGGCCACATCTTGGCGATCCACTGGAAACGGAAGAGGCCGAGATTGTGGGCCATCAGCAGCCCGCCCATGACCACCAGCGACCAGCCCCAGAGCTGGTTGCTGGCCGGCTCGTCGAAGTGGCTCACGCCCGAGAAGGACTGGAGGTTGATCCGCTCCGCCGAACGGTAGGCTTCGATCATGTTGTAGAAGACGATGAACGGGATCATCAGACCGAAGAACACGCTGCCCCCGTCGGTCTCGGCCATCACGAAGATGCAGGTCGCGAAGGCGCTGAAGAAGGCGAGGGCCTTGCCGATCTCGCCGTTGTACAGATGACCGAATCCCGGGAACAGGGACAGGAAGGCGGCGAGGGCGGGGCTCCGCCGGTGGGCTGGACCCTCGTGCGCGGGAGTCGTCACCCGGGGCGGCTTTGGGGCGTCCATTCCGCTATCGGTGGTGACTGCGTTTTCTTCCATGGGGTGCGACCTTTCTAGGGGCGGTGGTCCTATGAGGGGTTTTTGGCGTCTTGAGCCCCCTCGGCCGGCCTCGGAGACTGCTCGTTCCTCGGTCGGGCTTTGGGATCTCTGGAATCCAATACGGCATCGGGTGTGGGTTTGTTCTTCGCGTTGGATGTTTCGGGCTGGTTCCCCGAATTCACGTATTCATCAAGGGTTTGGCTCAATTCCTCGGTCCGCCCTTCGACGGTTCCGATGGCCAGGGCCTTCAGGACCTTGAGGTCCTCCATGAGCCGCTCGCCCCGGCCGCGCCATCTCGCGTAGGAGGCGCTCATCCGGTCCATTTCCGCCGAAGCCGAGGCGTTCAGGCCGGGGTGGAGCTGGACCGCGGCCATCAGCACTCCGACGGCCAGAAGGCCGATGCCGGCCCTCCTCTTCCCGCGGGAGACGCCGTCCAGGGAGAGGGAGAGAGCAGGCCGGTCCGGCCGGTTTCCGATGAGCTCGGGGGGAGGGTCGATCGGGGGTTTCGGGGGTGCCGAGAGGATCGTCCTGAGGTGGAGGTCGAGGGCCGTGCATTCACGGCAATCGCGCAGATGTTGCGCGACATCCTCGGCTAATGGCTCCGCGAGCAGACCCTCACGGAAATCGGAGAGCAGTTCCCGGGGGCGCCTGCACTCGGGCTTCGGGATGGGAATCCGCATCATCGACCCGACCTGTTCCATGCGCGCCTTGTGGACCAGGTGGCGCGCGCGGTCCTCGGAAACCGAGAGGGCGACCGCGAGATCCTCGTAGGTCGCGCCCCAGGCGTTCCGGAAGAAGACCAGGATCGCGGCCTCCTTCGGGTCTTTCGATTCGAGCCGGGCCGGGCGGGGCCGGTCCATCTTCGTCCACTCCGCGAGGGCGAGGCGGCGAAGGAGCGCCTCGGCGAAAGGCGACTTGAGGCCGCTCTTCCGCACGTCCTTGAGCAGGTCCTTCGCGAGATCGAGCGCCGTCGAGTTGTCGCCGCAAAGGTCGACCGCGCAGGTGTAGGCCAGGGTCTCGATGAGCAAGGTCCGGCCCATTCTCGGCGCGGGAGGCGTCGAGCTTTCGGGGCCCCGGGTCGGGGGCTCAAATGCGAGATTGGTCAACGACGCTTGTCTCAAGCGAGAATACGTCTTTGCGGGCCGGGATTGTTCCGCCTCTCACCTTTCAAGAAACCACCTCGATGTCCCCGCGGATCAGAATCTCCCCGAAACCATGAAGAGCGCTTTACGACTTGGCCTGGGCGCGGTCCTGGCGGTCTTTCTCCTCTGGCTTGCCACCCGCGGCGTGAATGCGGCGGAGCTGTTCGCGGCCATGACCCACGCGAAGCCCTGGCCCCTCGTCCTGGTGGTGGGGCTCACCGTGGTCATGTATTTCATCCGGGCCATGCGCTGGAGGCTCCTGCTGCCCGCGCTCAAGAATGCCCCCATCTTCGACCTGTTCGGCATCACCAACATCGGCTTCATGGCCGGCCTCGTCATTCCTCGAGCGGGGGAGGTCTTGAGGCCGTACCTCGCCTCGCGACGGTACGGGGTCTCGGTGAGCGCCGGGTTCGCGTCGATCGTTCTCGAGCGCCTGATGGATCTCATCACCGTGCTGTTCCTGCTCGCGCTCTACATGTTCGTCCTGCCCCGTCCGGCCGCCGAACGGGACGACGCGATCATGAGCACCCTGCGCGCGGGCGCGGGCCTGGTCTTCCTGACCGCCCTCGCGGGCCTGGCGTTCCTCGCGGCCCTCCGGGTCGAAGGCGGGCCGGCGCGGCGATTGCTCGACTGGACGCTCGGAATCCTCCCGACCGGTCTCGGGGTGAAGGTGCGCGGCCTGGTGTCGTCCTTCATCTCCGGCCTCGACGTGTTCGGCTCGTCGCGCGCCCAGTGGGCCCGGCTCATCGGCGAATCCCTTCTCCTGTGGGTCTCCATCGGCTTCATCATCCACATGAACTCGATCGCCTTCGGCTTCGACATTCCCTTCCAGTCGGCGTTCCTCATCATCGCCTTCCTCACCGTGGGCGTCGCCATTCCCACTCCCGGGATGGTCGGCGGCTTCCATGCCTCGTACACCCTCGCCCTCACCGCGATCTACGGCGTCGATCAGGGGAAGGCGGTGGCGGCGGGCCTGGTCCTGCATGCCCTGCAGAACCTGCCCGTGCTCGTCCTCGGCCTCGCTTTCCTGGGCCGCGAGGGACTGTCGCTCGGAAGCATGCGGCGCATCTCGACCGGAGCCCCGCCCCTCAATACCTGAGGATGGCGGCCGCGGCCGGAATCTCCCAGGCCAGCCGTCTCGAGCCCGCATTCGTGATCAGAACGCCGCGCAGGGTGGGGGCTCCGGACGGAGCGTTTGCGGCCCGCTTCATGGAAATCGTCCAGTCTGCCCCCGCGCGCGCGACGGCCTGTGGTTGCGCCGCTTCGATGAGGCCGGGGGTTTCCGGGAAGAACTCGAGAGGCGACCCAAGGCCTGGGGGGGAACCGGCGATCCGGAGGACCAGCCGGTCGCCCTCGACCGCGTGACTCACCTTCAGCGCCCCGGACGTGCGGGGCATCGAGGCCCGGGCCGAAACGAAAAGGGGCTTCGAGGCGGGATCGATCGCGGCCGGGCCGCGCCCTGGCGCCGCGGGCAGGGTGAGGTCGAGGCTGGCCTTCCCCGGGATACAGATGTCCCTGCACTCGAGCCAGCTCACCTTCGCGGCGAGGGTGAACCGGCCGCTCGGAAGATCGGGCCCGGGGGTGATTTCGGTCAGGAGGATCGCCTCGCGCTCGTAGCCGTACAGGGCCAGGTCTCCGTCGACCGCCCGCGCGGGCGCGGGCCATTGAAGCTCGGAGGCCTTGAAGCCGTCGGGCAGCGTCCACACCACGCGCGTGGGCATCCCGGAGTCGCCGGGGTTCTTCCAGTAGGTGTGCCACGAGGGCGCCATCTTCAACTGGAGCGCCACCGTGAAAGTCTTCCCGGGGCGGATGGAGAGCACTTCGGAAACGAGGCGCACGGTGACGTTCGCCGACCCGGAAGAGGCGTCTCCCGCCTCGACCGGTCCGCCGAGCAGGCCGGAGAAGAGGGAGAGCGAAGCAAGGGCGGGGAGACTCTTCATCGACTCGATTCTTCCACCGGGAGGCGATCCGCGCGAAGAGAACCCCCATGGGTAGGCCGGAGTCCGGTAAGCTACGCTGCATGCGGTGCCCCTTCTGCGAAAGCGTTGAAGACAAGGTCGTCGATTCGCGGGAGAGCAAGGAAGGCGACGCCATCCGCCGCCGCCGCGAGTGCCTGAAATGCGGGAAGCGGTTTACCTCGTATGAGCGCATCGATCAGGTGCCGCATCTTGTGGTCAAGAAGGACGGAAGGCGCGAGCGCTTCGATCGCAACAAGGTGATCGGCGGCCTGATGCGGGCCTGCGAGAAGCGGAACGTCTCGATCAACGCCATCGAAGAGATGGCGGCCAAGGTCGAGCAGATGGTTCAGGAGAGCCCGGACCGCGAGGTGCCCACCGAGAAGATCGGCGAGTACCTGATGGAGCGCCTGCGCCAGGTCGACAAGGTCGCCTTCGTGCGTTTCGCGTCCGTGTACCGTGACTTCAAGGACGCCTCGCAGTTCATGTCGACCCTGAAGAACCTGCTCGACAACTAGCCGCGGGTCGCTCCGGAGGCCCGGGCGGTCAGGCCATGGCCTCGCCGGGTGGAACTGGTGAAGCAGGAGACGGCTTTGCGGCCTACCAGCGGTGATAGGCGGGATGGCCCGGCTTCACCGCGACGAAGGTGCCGCGGCAGGTCGACGTGACCACGCCGCCGACCTCGATGGTCGACTCGACGGTGGCGCGGTCGTCGGTGGACTCGACCACCTTCGACTTCACGATCACCGGCCCCTTCGACGGCGTCGGCTTTCTGAGCTTCACGTGGAAGTCCGCGGTCACGGTGGGGGGCAGCTCGTTCGTGCCCGCCTTCTTCATGAGGTGATAAGCGGCCGCCCAGTTGCTGTGGCAATCGAACAGGCACCCCACGATGCCGCCGTTCACCACTCCCTCCCAGGCTTCGTGGTGCGTCTCGGGCTGGAAGGTCGCGACGATGTGGTCGCCCTCGACGAAGCTCTTGATCCG
The DNA here is from genome assembly GCA_044229175.1 of Vicinamibacteria bacterium. Classification (GTDB taxonomy): domain Bacteria; phylum Acidobacteriota; class Vicinamibacteria; order Fen-336; family JAGNNV01; genus JAGNNV01. The sequence continues at coordinate 5,233 of JBGATM010000007.1, forward strand.
GAGCCCCTTGGGGTTCGCGGGCCCGCAGCCGAAGCACTTGTTCTGGGGGGCGTAGATGTCCTGCAGAGCCTGGGTCATGGCCAGCGAACATAACACCCCACCACCAAGCCCGCGCTGTCGGTCCGTACCACACTACGTCATTGCGAGGAGCCAGTCCGTTGGCGCGGCGACGAAGCAACCCCGTCGCACCACTACCAGCTCCGCCGCGGCCGCGCCGGCGGCGTCCATCCCACCGCGTCCTTCGCACTCATGCCCCATTCGCGTACGCAGTGCCGCCGCAGCTCGACCAGCGGATAGAACGTCCCGCGCCATACGATGCCGCGGCGCACGAGAGCGAGAAGCGTCGACCAGGCGATCACCGCGCCCAGCGTCACCGCCCCGAGCGGGGCGAGGAGACCCTCGAGGCCGGACCCGCCGGACAACCGCCGCGCCGAGGCCCCGACGAGCAGAACGGGCAGCGCGGCGGCGAGGAAAGCGAGGGGAAGGGTCCATCCGGGGAGCGCCACGAAGAGGGGCAGGTAGGGGAGCAGGGCGGCGCCCACCACGCCAACGACCGCGGCGATCGCGAGCGCGGTGTTCCACTCGCACCCCGAGAACGCGTTCTTCTCGAGGCCGCGCAGAGTCGCCATGAGACCGTGCTGCCACTGCACCCGCACCATGCCGTCGGAGGTGAGACAGCCTTGCGCCACGCCGCTGCGCCGCAGCAGCAGACCGAGCTTCAGGTCGTCCGCGACCTCGAAGGCGAGCCGCGAATGCCCGCCGATCCTCTCGTACGCCTCGCGGCGCACCAGGCCGAAAGCACCCACGCCGACGTAGGCCCAGGTCCCCGGCACGCACAGGCGCGACGGGTTCAGCTTCATCGCGAGCGCGATGGTGAAGGTCGAGACGAACGCCCTTTCCAGGAGGCCGTGGGCCTCGAACTGCGGGAGGGCCACGAAGTGCCCGAGGCCGTGCGCCTCCGCGAAGGCGACCGAGCGTTTCAAGGCCGCGGGCTCGAACACCACGTCGCCGTCGGTGAAGAGCAGCCACGCGCCGCTTGCCCGGGAGGCGCCCCGGTGCACCGCGTGGTTCTTTCCAAGCCACCCCTCGGGCAGGTCCTTGACGTGAAGGACGGTGAGACGGGCGTCCTTCGCGGCCATCGCGTCGAGAAGCCGTCCGGTATCGTCCTCCGAGCGGTCGTCCACGGCCACGATCTCGAGGTTCGGATATTCCTGAGCGAGGAGCGAGGTCATGGCCTTCTCGACGCCGCGCGCCTCGTTGCGGCAGGGGACGATCACGCTGACCTTCGGCCACGCCGCGAGCATCGGGCCCTCCCACTCGCGCAGAGTGGGGAAGTTCCGGCGGAAGGCGGCGAGCCTGGTCAGCAGGCCGAGATTGAGGATTGCCAGCAGGGCCACGGCGAGGCCGTAGGCCGTTCCGAAACTCAAACCGGTTCCTGACTGGCGCGCCACTGCGCGTCCTGCATGGTCTGGAAGAGCGCGCCGGTTTCGAAGTCGTCCACCTCGATGACCTCGCGCGCGAGCCTGCGGGCGGTCGCCACCGCCACCGCCTCGTCGCTGGTCACGACCGAGGTCCGGAAGGCCTCGCTGATGTCGGAGTCGGGATGTTCTTCGAGAGTGTCCGCGTCGAAGCGTCCCTCCCGGCGTGCGGCCGCGATCCGCTTCTCGATGGGTGCGGCCGTCGTGACCGCGTTGAGGGCGGCGTCGAGCCGGGTCAGCGGGTCGTGCGGCGAGCCGAGGGAGATGCCTTCGGTGAGGGTGTCACGAGCCTTCCCTGGCTGGATATGCGCCTCGACCGCGGCGTCGAGGTCCGCGTCACGCGGGCCGCGCGTGAGCGGATTGAGGCGCGCCCACCATAGCGCCGGACCCCGAAGGAGCGGGCCGAGGATGGGGGCTCGGAATTCGCGAAGCGCGGCGATGAACGCCTCATTGGCCCGCGCGAGGCAGGTCTCGACGGACGCACGTACGAGCGGGTCCTTTTCGGTCCGGTCTTCGTGGATCGCCCGACGCACCGCGCTGATGCCGAAGAAGATGGCGGAGAGGGCGTCGGCGAGCCGCCCGGTGAGGTGTCCCTTCCGCTTGAGCGCGGGGCCGCTCACCAGCAGGGTGAGGTCGGCGAGGGCCGCGAAGCGCAGCGCCGCCCAGGACAGACGGCGCTTTTCAGAGGCGAGGGGCGCGCGCCAGGCCGAGGCGTCGGCGAGAACGCCGCGCGTGATCTCGGCGAAGGCGAGGCGCGTGAGAGTCCAGACCGAGAACATCGCGTGCCGGAAGACCTGGGCCGCCGCGTCCACGATGAAGCCGCTCTCGATCGCCTTCAGGTGCTTGAGAGCGTAGGGATGTCCGCGCAGAACGCCCTGCCCGAAGATGATCAGGGTCCGGGTCAGGATGTTGGCGCCCTCCACCGTGATCTGGATGGACGAGCCTTCGAGGGCCATCAGGAGGGGGTTCCTCGGACCGCGGCACAACGCCGCGCCGCCCATGACGTCCATCGCGTTCATCACCGCGCGCCGCGTCATCTCCGTCTGTTCGTACTTGGCGATCGCGGAGATGACCGAGGGCCGCTGGCCCTCCATGACCGCGCCCGCGACGAAGATCCGCGCCGCGTCCGAAAGATAGGCGCTCACCAGGATCTCCGCGATCTTCTCCTTGATGCCCTCGAAGCGCGCGATGGGGGTCCCGAACTGGCGCCGCACCTGCGCGTAGGCGGTGACTACCCTCGCCATTCGCTTCATCCCGCCCGCGGACTGCGCGGGCAGCGACAGCCCGCGCCCGGCGGAGAGCGCCTCCATCAGCATGGCCCACCCGCGCCCCGCCCCGGGATACCCGCCGATGATGGCGCTCGCGGGGACGACCACGTTCTCCCCCTCGGTGGGGCCGACCGGGAAGGCGACGCCCATGGCGTCGTGCCTTCGTCCCACCACCGCCCCGGGCAGCGAGGTCTTCACCAGCACGCAGGTGATTCCCGGATTGGGGCCTTCGCCGAGCAGGTCCTGCGGGTCATCGAGGACCACGGCGAGACCGAGAACGGTGGCGATGGGTGCGAGGGTGATGTAGCGCTTGCGCCAGTTGAGCTCGATCTTCAATTCGCCGTCCACGTCGCGGAACACGCGGGCGCGCGAGGTGATCGACCCGGCATCCGACCCCGCCAGGGGCTCGGTGAGCGCGAAGGCGGGCATCTCGTCCCCGCACGCGAGGGCCTCGAGATACTCGCGCTTCTGGGCATCGGTGCCGTATCTCTCGATCAACTCTCCGGGCCCCACCGAGTTCGGGATGAGCACGGCTACCGCGAGCGGCATGGAGTGGGAGGCGAGTTTGCCCACGATGGCGGTGAGGCCGAGGGCCGAGAAACCGCGGCCGCCGCGCTCGCGGGCGAGGGTGAGGCCGAAGAAGCGCTCGCGCTTCAGGATCTCCCAGGCGGTCACGGGAAGGTCCATGGTCTCCTGGCACAGCCAGGGATTGATCGCGCGGCACACCGCCTCGCAGGGTCCGTCGAGGAAGGCCTGCTCGGCCACGGTCAGGGTCGGATACAACTCCTTCGCGATCTCGTTCCAGTTGAGGCGTCCCGCGAAGATGCTCCGTTCCAGCCAGACCGTGCCGGCATCGAGAGCCTGACGCTCGGTGGCGGAGATCTTCGGCGCGAAGCGATCGAAGATCATGGCTTGTGGCGCTTTCCCACGAGACCCGCCTCGAAGAGCCGTCGGTCGACCCGGGAGTAGGTCCGGATCGCCCGCGGCGGCGCGATCTTCGTGTGGGGGATGGCCACGAGATGGTGGGGAATGTCCCACAGGTCGTGCTCCGAGGTCATCCAGTGGATGGAATCGAACCGAGCGAGGTTGACCGGGCGAGAGTAGGCGCGAAGCGTCTTCTCCCGTCGCAGGTTGAAGTACGACTCGAAGTAGCTCATCACCAGCTCGCGGACGGTGCGGTAAACGGGCTCGCGGAAGCGCAGGCCGGAGTAGTTCGACCGGCCGATCGCGCCCCAGCCGTGCCTGGTCTTGAAGACCGCGAGCACGTGGTCGTCGTCCTGCTCGGCCTCGAGATCGAGGATCAGGGGCGGGTAGCCCTGCATGCGCAGGGCCGCCGCGGCGAAGAGCGCTCCGTCCATGCACTGGCAAAAGCCGTCGCGAATGACCCGGCGCGGCGAGCGGCAGGTTCCGCCCCTGGTGTCGTAGAGGAGGGAGGTGTCGAGATACTCCTGGATCCGCCACGCGGGCGTGAGCGATGAGAGGAGCCGCGCCTCGGCGCGGGTCAGATCGAAAGGTGGCGCCCCTCTGGCCATGGTGACCTCCCTACGATACGCGAGAGTCGGAGCGCTCCCGGGCGAAGGGCCCGTCCTATACTGGCCCGGTCATGGGGAAGAGAATGTTTGTGACTTCCGGCCTCGCTCTGCTCGGTCTCGGTCTGGTCCTGGGCGGATGGGGCCGTCCCTTCCGGGGCCCCGCGGTGCTTGCCGATGACGGCGTCCGGGTCATCGACACTTCACAACTCGAGCTTCGAGCGGCGCTCGGCCCGCGCGCCGACTACGCCTCGCGAGTGGTCGTTCAGTTCAAGGATGCGGTGGACGACCGGGCCGCGGAGCGTTGCGTCGGCGATGCCGGCGGCATCCGGGCGACGCGCAGCGCCTTCGGCCGCCGTTACGTGGTCGAGCCCATGACCGGCATGGACAACGCGGGGCTCACCCAGCGGCTTCGGTCGATGCCCGAGGTCGAGTACGCGGAGCCGGACGGAGTGGTTCACGCGCACTTCTCGCCCAACGACAGTCTCTACAGCCTCCAATGGCACCTCAAAACCATCGGGGCGGAGCGCATGTGGGACATCCAGAAGGGCGATCCGTCGGTCGCGGTGGCCGTCCTCGACACCGGCGTCGCTTACGAGGACTTCGGCCCCTTCCGCAAGGCGCCCGATTTCGGGGGCACCGTGTTCCTGCCCGGGTTCAACGTCTTCACTCACGACTCGCACGCGAACGACGACAACTTCCACGGAACCCACGTCGCGTCCATCATCGCGGAGGCGACCAACAACGGTTCGGGAGCCTCGAGCATCGCCTACCTGAGCGCGATCATGCCGGTGAAGGTCCTCGACGCCGACGGCTTCGGTTCGAACAGCGGCATCGCGGAGGGTATCGACTACGTGGTGAACTTCCGGCAGGGCGGCGCGAACCCGGTCCGCGTCATCAATCTCAGCCTGGGCGGGTCCACGCGGTCGCAGGCGCTGCAGTCCGCGATCGACCGGGCGGTGGCCGCGGGGATCACCGTGGTCGCCTCGGCGGGAAACGACAACACCTCGCCGGTGGATTTTCCCGCCGGCTATCCGAACGTGATCGCCGTGGGCTCGGTCGACGGCCGAAAGGTGAAGGCGCCGTATTCGAGCTACGGCGCGGACCTCGACCTGATGGCCCCCGGCGGCGATCTGCGTCGCGATGACAACGGCGACGGCCGTCCCGACGGCGTCCTCCAGCAGACCTTCGATCCCGCTTCCGCGGCCCAGGGCCGCTACGACAACTTCGCCTACTACTTCGTGGTCGGCACCTCGCAGGCGGCCCCTCAGGTCTCGGCCCTCGCTGCTCTTCTCGCGCGGCAGGGGATCAGGGACCCGAAGGCCATCCAGGCCGCCATGGAGAAGACCGCCGAAGACCTCGGACCACCCGGCCGCGACGATCAATTCGGCTGGGGCCTGATCCGTCCCTCCGAGGCGCTCAAGGGCCTGGGGTTGAGCAAATGAGAATGAGGCTCTTCATCGGGGTTGCCTGCGTGGCCGCCTCTCTCGCCGCCCCCCTTCGCGCCGGTGCGGGCAAGATCGCCCTCACTTTCGATGCGGGTCTGCGCACGATGTCGAACTCTCCGGAGACCGAGAAGGCGATCTTCGGCCAGCAAAACGGCATCGGCTACGGTCTCGGTCTGTCCTACGACCGCGGCTCCCGCTGGCGGTTCGGAGTCGAGGGGAGGCGCATAAAGCGCGAGGGCGAGCGAGCCTTCGCCGCGGACCGGAACTCGGAGGCCTTTCGCCTGGGCCACCCCCTCACCCTCACCCTGACCGAGGGCCTGGCCTCGGCCGCGTTCCGTTTCGGGAAGCTCGGGCCGGTGTCGCCCTACGTCGGCGTGGGCGCCGGCATCGTCTCCTGGAACGAGAAGAGCGAAATCGCGGGCGAGGTCGAAAGCGCCAGTGGAACCACGGGAATCTTCGAGGCCCGGCTCGGCATCGAGAGACAGCAGGGCCCGGTTCGCCTCGGCGTGGAGGGCGGCATCACCTTCGCCCGGAACGCGATCGGCGCCGGCGGCATCTCCAAGGTCTATGAAGAAACCGACCTCGGCGGTCTGTTCGTGGTCGGCAAGATTGGTTTTTCCCGAAAGTAGCAGGTCCCTTGCATCGCTATCACCGTCTCGGAAACCTTCCCCCGAAGCGCCACACCACTCTGCGGCGGCCCGACGGCCTCCTTCACTACGAGGAGCTGATCGGCAACCGCGGCTTCAGCGGCCCGTCCTCGCTCCTCTATCACCTCTACATGCCCACCGCGATCCAGTCGAGCGAAGTGGTCAAGGAGGTGAAGCCGGAGGCCGAGCCGAACCGCGACCTGCGGAATCGCCACTTCGACACCGCCAAAGTCGAGTGCGGTCCCAGCCTCACCCGCGACCGCGTGCCTTTGCTCTTCAACTCCGACGTCACTCTGTCCCTCGCCCGCCCCACCGCGACCGACACCGCCTTCGCGCGGAACGGGCAGGCCGACGAGATGGTCTACGTGGCCGAGGGCGCGGGGACGCTCGAGAGCGCTTTCGGCGACCTCGCCTATCGCCAGGGCGACTACGTGGTGGTGCCGCGGGGCATCGTGCACCGGTTCGTGCTCGGGGAGGGGCCTCATCGTTATCTCGTGTTCGAGAGCGGCGACTACGTGCGCGCGCCGCGGCGGTATCGCGGCGAGCACGGGCAGCTCCTCGAAGGGGCGCCCTATTCCGAGCGCGATTTTCGTGTCCCGGAGAACCTTCGCGCACGGGACGAGAAGGGCAGCTTCGGCATCCTCGTGAAAGCCCACGGCCTGCTGACCCGCATCACTCTCGACCATCATCCCTTCGACGTGGTGGGTTGGGACGGCTATTACTACCCGTACGCCTTCTCCATCCACGATTTCGAGCCCAAGGTCGGCCGCACCCACCTGCCGCCCCCGGTCCATCAGACCTTCGAGGCCGACGGTTACGTCATCTGCTCCTTCTGTCCGCGTCCGTACGACTTCGACAAGGATGCGATCCCCGCTCCCTACGCGCACACCAATGCGATGTCCGACGAAGTGATCTTCTACGCGAGCGCTGAGTTCATGAGCCGCAAGGGGGTTTCCTTCGGCTCGATCACGCTGCATCCGGACGGTCTTCCCCATGGTCCTCAACCGGGGCGGACCGAGGCCTCGATCGGGGCCAAATGGACCGACGAGCTCGCGGTCATGCTGGACACCTTCAGGCCTCTCCAGGTCGCGAAGGGCTTCCTCGAAGCCGAAGACCCGTCGTACTGGCGGTCCTGGGTTTAGGGATCAGGGGCGACGATCCCCGAGCTTGCCGTTCATCCTCGCGAGGACCGGAGGCCTCGCCCCGGCCGCGGCGATGAAGGCGCGGATCTCGCTCTGCGACGCCGAGGCGTTCGGCGTGAACACGATGCGGTAAGTGATGGCCTCGGTGGCGGTGGTGAAGTTGCCGATGAGAGGCGTGTAGGTCCCGGCGGAGAGAGCGAGGGTCATCTGCTCCGGCTTCATGGTCGGGCTCTCCTCGAGGCCCGCGAAAGTGCACGCGCCCGCGGAGAGCTGGCTCGAGGTGCACGAGCCGGTGGCCACGGCGATGTCGATGTCGTTCCCCGACGAAGTCCAGTCCGCGCTGAAGTCGAGCGAGCCCGCCTGTGAAAGCGTGAAGGGATCGAAGACCGCCACGTAGCCGCCCAGCAGCGAGAGGGAGCCTTCGAGGACGATGGTGGAGGTCTGGCCCGGACCCGGCGTGGCCACCGGGGAGGGGGTCGGCGTGGCGGCGGGCGTAGCCGTGGGCGCGGGGGTCGCGGTCGCGGCCGGAGTCGGCGTGGGCGAGGCCAGGGGATTCGAGCCGGTCAGGATCGGCCCTCCGGTGGTGCAGCCGCTCGCAACCACGAGCAGGGCCATGAGCGAGCCCAACCGGAACCCTCGGGAAAATCTGGATCGAGATGACATGTGTCCTCCACGGCTGGCTGATTTGTGCCGGATCCGTTGCCTTTGGATGACACGCGCAGGGGCCGCCCCCGCTGGCGCAGCAAGAATCGTTCCTCTCCGCGCCCGAGCGGCTACATCCGGAACACGCCGAACCGGGTTTCCGGAATGGGCGCGTTCAAGGCTGCGGAGATGCCGAGACCCAGGACCATCCGGGTGTCGCGGGGACGGATCACGCCGTCGTCCCAGAGCCTCGCAGTGGAGAAGTAGGGGCTGCCTTCCTCCTCGTACTTCGCGAGGGTGGGCGCCTTGATGGCGTCGATCTCCTCGGCGGTCATGGTCGCCCCGGAGCGCGCCGCCTGTTCCACCTTCACCTGGGCGAGGACGGAGGCCGCCTGTTCGCCGCCCATCACGGAGATGCGCGCGTTCGGCCACATCCACAGCTGTCGCGGCGAATATGCGCGTCCGCACATGCCGTAGTTGCCCGCGCCGAAGCTCCCGCCGATGATCACCGTGAATTTGGGCACCGCCGCGTTCGCCACCGCGTGCACCATTTTGGCTCCGTCCTTGGCGATCCCGCGCTGCTCGTACTCCTTACCCACCATGAAGCCGGTGATGTTCTGGAGGAAGACGAGGGGAATCCTGCGGGCGCACGCGAGCTCGATGAAGTGAGTGGCCTTGAGCGCGCTCTCGGAAAAGAGCACGCCGTTGTTGGCGAGGATGGCGACCGGGAAGCCCATGATCCGGGCGAAGCCGGTCACGAGCGTGGTGCCGTAGAGGGCCTTGAACTCGTCGAACCGGCTGCCGTCGACGATGCGCGCAATGACTTCGCGAACGTCGTAGGACTTGCGCGAGTTCGTGGGGATGACGCCGCCCAGCTCCCCGGGATCGAACGCGGGCGCCTCGGGCAGGGTCACCTCCCACGGCGTCTCCTTGCGGGACGTCAGGGTGGCCACGATGTCGCGAGCGCGGTTCAACGCATCGTGCTCGTTGAGGGCGAGGTGGTCGGCGACCCCGGAGACGCGCGCATGGACATCGCCGCCTCCGAGTTCTTCCGCGGTGACCTCTTCGCCCGTGGCCGCCTTCACGAGGGGCGGCCCCGCGAGGAAGATCGTGCCCTGGTTCTTCACGATGATGGTTTCGTCGCTCATGGCCGGCACGTAGGCGCCGCCCGCGGTGCACGAGCCCAGGACCACCGCGACCTGGGGGATGCCGAGCGCGCTCATGCGCGCCTGGTTGAAGAAGATCCGGCCGAAGTGATCGCGGTCGGGAAACACCTCCGACTGGAGGGGAAGGAAGGCGCCGCCGGAATCGACGAGATAGACGCAGGGGAGGCAGTTCTGCTGGGCGATCTCCTGGGCCCGGAGGTGCTTCTTCACGGTGAGCGGGAGGTAGCTGCCGCCCTTCACCGAGGCGTCGTTCGCGATGATCATGACCTCGCGGCCCGACACCCGGCCGATACCGGTCACTATGCCCGCGCTGGGCGCGCCGCCGTCATAGAGGCCGTTGGCGGCGAGCGCCCCCACCTCGAGCAATGGCGAGCCCTCGTCGAGTAGCAGATCGATGCGCTCCCGCACCGGCAGCTTGCCCTGATCGCGTTGCCTCTTCTGCGCGCTCTCCCCGCCTCCGGCCCGGGCCAGCGCGAGCACGGTGGAGAGTTCGTCCTCCAGCTCGTTCATGCGGGCGAGATTGGCCGCGAAGTCCGGCGACGCCTTGTCGATGCGGGAAGAGAGCACGCTCATACGCGGAGTATGCCAGCCCTTGCCGTCAGCGGGGCTTTTCACCGCCCGCTCCTTTGACCTGCCGCCAAACGCCGCGTAGTCTGGCGTGATGAGGTCAGCCAAGGAGTGGGCTCACTGGTCCGATGAGCGATTGCTCGAGCTGCGGATGTGCGACCTCGGCCTCCGGATCGAAGGCACCGCGGTCGAGGAGCGGGTGCAGGCGCTCTATTCCAACCTGGAGGCCGCGGGCCTGCGTTTCCGCCCGCACGTGTGGCTGTCCGACGAGTGGTTCTGCCCGGACGGCGTGCCCGGCATCGCCATTCCCTTCTACCTGGCCCACACCCGGCTCATGCGCCTGGAGCGGTCGCAGATGCTCGAGGTCGAGGGCGGCACCCCCGAGTGGTGCCTGCAGATCCTGAGGCACGAGGCGGGGCACGCCATCGAGAACGCCTACGACCTGCGCCAGCGCCGCCGGCGCACCCAGATCTTCGGCAGCACGTCCGAGCCCTATCCCGACCGCTATACCCCGCGCCCCTACTCCCGCCGTTTCGTCGTCCATCTCGATGCCTGGTACGCCCAGGCCCACCCCGACGAGGACTTCGCGGAGACCTTCGCGGTGTGGCTCGATCCCGAGAGCGACTGGCGGCGGCAGTACCGGGGATGGCCGGCGCTGCGCAAGCTCACCTACGTGGACGAGGTGATGAGCGCCCTGGGGAACCGGCCGCCCAAGGTGAAGACCCGGCGCACCGTGACCCCGCTGTCCTCGCTGCGCTACACCCTGCGCGAGCACTACGACGCGCGGCGCGCGCACTACGATGTCCAGCATCCCTCCTTCCATGACGCCGATCTCACCCGGCTGTTCGGCCTGAAGCCCCGCGCCGGGCTGCGCAGCGTTCCCGCGGAGCAGGTGCTCCTCGACCTCAGCGAGGATGCCCGGCGCACCGTGGGCCGCTGGACCGGCGCCTACCAGTACGTCATCGGGACCATCATCGAGGCCATGGCCGCGCGTTGCCGTCACCTGGGCCTCCGTTCGACCCTTCCCCTTCCGCGCGCGCGTCTCGGCTTCACCACCCTGCTGACCGTGGCGACCATGAAACACCTGCACAGCGGACGGCACCGGGTGGCGCTGTGAAGGCCCTGCGTCCCCTGCGTGTCCTCGTGCTCGTGCAGAAGGGGCTCATTCCGCCCGACGAAGCGACGCCCGACGAGCTCCTCCAGGCACCCTGGAAGATGGAGTTCGGCATCATCAAGACCCTGCGCTCGCTCGGGCACACCGCGATCCCGCTGGCGGTCGAGAGCGATCTCGGCGTGATCCGCAAGGCCATGGACGAGGAAAAGCCGCAGGTGGCGTTCAACTGTCTCGAGGGCTTCGACGAGGTCGCGACCTGGGACGCGAACGTGGTCGGCTACCTCGAAATGCTGAAGCTGCCCTATACCGGCTGCAATTCGCGGGGCATGCTGCTCGGGCGCGACAAGTCGCTCACCAAGACCCTGCTGTCGTACCACCGCATCCCCGTGCCGCGCTTCCTGATCGTGCCGCGGGGACGCAAGGTGAAGCGCCCGAAGCGCCTCGCGTTCCCGCTCTTCGTGAAATCGCTGACCATGGACGCATCCATCGGAATCTCCCAGGCCTCCGTGGTCGAAACCGACGCCAAGCTCTCGGAGCGCGTCGCCTTCATCCACGAATCGATCGGGACCGACGCGCTGGTGGAGCAGTACATCGAGGGCCGCGAACTGTATGTCGGAATCCTGGGCAACCAGAGGCTCCAGGCCCTCCCGGTGTGGGAACTCTCGTTCGCCAAGATGCCCGAGGAGAGCCAGAAGATCGCGACCGAGCGACTGAAGTGGAGCCTCGCCTATCAGAAGAAGCATGGCATCGACAGCGGCGCCGCGGAACTCGAGCCCGCCTCGGCCCTGGCCATGCAGGAGCTGTGCAAGCGCTCCTACCGGATCCTGATGATGTCGGGATGCGCGCGCATCGACCTGCGGCTTTCGCCGGAGGGACGCGCCTACGTGATCGAGGCGAACCCGAACCCCCAACTCTCGCCCGACGAGGACTTCGCCCAGGCCTCGAAGGCCGCGGGGATCGAGTACCAGGAACTCATCCAGCGGCTGCTGAGCCTGGGGCTGCGCTGGGAGACGACGAGGGGCTGAGGCCGGAGCCTCGGGGCCCGGCCGCTACTCGCTGGTGGTTGGATCGATGACGGACCTGACCTCGGAGACTCGATTGGCGGGGAAGCCGCCGCGGCTGGCGTGCTCCCGCACCGCCTCTTCGTTGGGAGCGATGTAGAGGCAGTAGATCTTGTCATCCGTCACGTAGCTGTGGATCCACTGGACCTGCGGGCCCATCTCCTTCAGCACACTGCAGGACTTCACGGAGATGCCGTGCAACTCTTCCGGTGACAGCTTCCCCGCGCCGGGGATTTCTCGCTCGATCACGTACTTTGGCATTGGACCGCCCCCCTTATGGTTGGAAGCGGGATCTTAGCCTCGGTCCAGATAAGCTTCCCCCATGTCAGCGCAGAATCATCACAAAGTCGTCATCCTCGGATCCGGGCCCGCGGGTCTCACCGCCGCCATCTACGCCTCGCGCGCCGAACTCAAGCCCCTGGTCATCGAAGGAGGCGGGAACGACGATCCCACGGACGTGGCGGGCGGCCAGCTCATGCTCACCACCGAGGTCGACAACTATCCTGGTTTTCCCAAGGGCATTCTTGGGCCCGAACTGATGGAAGGCATGCGGAAGCAGGCCGAGCGATTCGGGACTCAGTTCGTCACCGGGTCCGTGAGTGCCGCGGCTCTTGGCTCGCGGCCCTTCGTGCTCAAGACCAGCATCGGGGACATCACCGCGGACGCCCTCATCGTGGCCACGGGCGCGCGCGCGAAGTGGCTGGGGATCGACGAGGAAGTCGAGTTCCGCACGAAGATCGGCGGCGTCTCCGCCTGCGCCACTTGCGACGGCTTCTTCTACAAGAACAAGCACGTCCTCGTGGTCGGCGGCGGCGATACCGCGATGGAGGAGGCGACCTTCCTCACCAAGTTCGCGGCGAAGGTCACCATCGTGCACCGGCGCGACACCCTGCGCGCTTCGAAGATCATGCAGGAGAAGGCGCAGAAGAATCCGAAGATCGAATGGCTGCTCGACTCCGCGATCGAGAAGTACCTGGGCAAGTCCGAGGGCAAGCTCAAGGGCGCGCTCATCCGCAACCTCAAGACCGGCGAGACGAAGGAAGTGGAATGCGGCGGCGTCTTCATGGGCATCGGACACGAGCCCAATACCGCGGTCTTCGCGGGTCAGCTCGAGACCGACGCGAGCGGCTACCTGATCACGAAGCCCGGCAGCACCGCCACCTCCATCCCCGGCGTCTTCGCCGCGGGCGACGTGGCCGATCACCAATACCGGCAGGCGGTCACCGCCGCCGGCACCGGCTGCATGGCCGCGATCGACGCCGAACGCTATTTGAGCCACTGACGCCCTTTGCGCGTTCTCTTCCTGGCGCCCCAGCCGTTCCATGAAGTGCGGGGAACGCCGCTCGCGGTGGCGGCGCTCACGCGGACGCTCGGTGAACTCGGGCATGACGTCGACCTGCTGACCTTTCCGCAGGGCGAAGCCTGGAGCGCTCCGCGGGTGCGGCATATGCGATCCGCGCGCATGAGTGGCGGGCGGATCCGGCCCGGGTTCTCGATGGCCAAGGCGGTGCAGGACCTTCCCTTTGCCTGGTTCGCGGTGCGCCTCGCCCGCTCCGGCGCCTATGACGTCGTGCATGCGGTGGAGGAAGCGGCGCTCCTGGTCGCGCCCTTTCTGCCTCCCTCCGTGAAGTTCGTGGTCGACATGGACTCGGACCTGGGCGAGCAGCTCGCCCACTCGAAGTCCGTGATCGCCCGCCTGCTCGGACCGATCGCGGACTCCCTCCACCAGCGGTCGCTCGCGCGGGCCGACCTCGCCATCGTCATCAACGCGCGCCTCGAAGAGGCCGCGCGGCGGGAGCGTCCGGCGCTGCCCGTCCATCGCCTCGAGGACCCGCCCCTGGTGTCGGTGCTGACCGACGCCGACCGCGAGGCGGCCGCGACCCTGCGCGCGCAACTCGACCTGGGCGACGCGCCGGTCGCGCTCTACACCGGAAACTTCGAGGGTTATCAGGGCGTCGAGATGATGGCGCACGCTGCGGCGCTCTCGGAACGCGCGGTCTTCGTCTTCGTGGGCGGAGAACCCGAAGACATTGCCGGCCTCAAGACCCGGCTCGGCCCCGCGTCCCTGTCCCGCTGCCGATTCGTGGGCAAGCAGGCGCCCGAAACCCTCCCGCGCTGGATGGCGCTCGCCGACGTGCTCGTCTCACCCCGGACGCTCGGCGGCAATACGCCCTTCAAGATCTACACGTATCTCGCCTCCGGGCAGCCGATCGTCGCGACCCGTCTCGATACCCACACCCAGGTGCTCTCCGACGAGACCGCATTCCTGGTCGAGCCCGCCGCGGCGGCGCTCGCCGGGGGAATCGACGCCGCCCTGAGGGACCCGGGGGAGGGCGCGCGCCGGGCCGCGAACGGGCGCGCCCTGCTCGACCGCGAATACTCGGTCGCGAGATACCGCGAGAAGGTGCAGGCGGCCTACGCCACGCTGCTCACGGGCGCTGCCAGCGCGCGATGACCCCTTTGGGGCCGACCGCCCAGCCCGCGGTCCCGCCGCCCTTCGCGAACCCGGCGGTGTTGTAGGGCGTGGAATCGATCGCCTTCCAGGTCCTGCCTCCGTCGCCGCTGATGCCGGTGCCGGCCAGGCCCACGGCCACGACCGCGGCGTCCTTTCCCGGCCCGATCACCACGCTGGACAAGAACCCGGGGGCGGCGCTGATCGCGCTCCAGTGCGCGCCTCCATCCGGACTCAAGGCCGCCTTCACGCCCTCGAGGGCCGGCTGCTTGTAGTCGCCGCCCACGGTGAGCAGGGTCTTCTCGTCGAGCCAGGCCACGGAGAACAGGCCCTTCGACGCGGCGCCCGCGGGGACGGGCGCGATGCTCACCTGAAAGGTCTTCGCGCCGTCCGTGGAGACGAAGACGCGCGACTCCACCGCTCCGCCGGTCACGAAGGCAAGACGCTTCAAGGGACCGCTCACCAGGCATGACCCGCTGGCCGCGAACGCCCCTTCGTTCTCGAGCGCCATCGGCATGCCCGCCGCGGGCACGGGCTTCCACGACTCGCCGCCGTCCTCGGTGGTGAAGACCTCAAACCGCCCGCGCACCGGGTCTCCGAAGAGCGCGCCGTGGCGGCGATCCCAGAACGTGATCGCGTCCCAGAAGCCCAGGGGTTCCGGGTTCGCGAACACGCGCCGCCAGGTGGCTCCGCCGTCGGTGGTCTTGTACACGTTCGAGGCCGCGCCCGGGCCGATGCTCATGGCCACGGCAGTGTTCTCGTCCCACGCCTCGATGTCGCGGAAGTCGAGGGTCTCGGCTCCCGGGACGGGAACGAGCGTCCAGGTCTCGCCGTCGATGGTGCGAATCACCGTGCCCCTGGATCCGCTCGCCCAGGCCACACGGTTGCTCACCACCGCGAGGCCCCGTAGCTCCACCGCCACCGGGCTCTTCTGCGCCCGCCATGGCGAAGCCGGGCCCGCGGGCCCGGCCTCCTGTGCAAGGACGGCGGCGGCGATCAGGGCGACCAGGCCGCCGAGGATCACGTGGTGTGGTGCGGTCTTCATGGAATTCCCCTGCTAGAGCTGCGGCGTGAAGCCGAACGGGACCAGCGTCTCCCCGGCGATGCGTGAACCTTCGGCTCCGAACCATGACCGGAATGCGCCCGGGACCGAGGGTTCGATGACCACGCCCGGATCCACCGGCTCGAACCGGAGCGAGAACGAGGCCACGGCCTGCCCCCGCGGCTGCAGGCCGATGAGCCTGACCCGGACGGCTTTCGAAGCGATGAGGGCCGCGGCCTCACGGCACACGTCCCCGGACTCGGCGGAGTTCATCCAGGTCGAAGCGCTGCGCAGGAGCTCGTGCTCCACCTTGAGCAGAGGCACGTCGAAGACGCGCGTCCCGTCCGGAAGGGCCGAGATGTGCACGCGGCTCTTCGCCCGCAGACTCGAGCCGAACACCGCCTCCCAGAAGGAGGCCTTGGCGCTGCCCTCGCGATACAGGTGATCGGCGGCGGCGCCGGGGATGCTCAGGATGGGCTTGGCCGATTCCGCGACCCCGCCGTTCATGACGACGCGGGCCGCGGGGTGCGGAAACGATCGCGGAACCAGGCGATCACGGGCTGGGCCGCCACCGCGAAACCGCGCTCTTCGGCCTCGGCCACCAGCGAATACGCCACCGGAGTCACGAGGAGGGTGAGGATGAGGCACAGGCTCTGCCCGCCGATGATGGTCACCGCGACCGCGGAGCGCTGGGCCGCGCCCGCGCCGAGACCGATCGCGGTGGGGAAGAGCCCGGCCACGATGGACATGGTGGTCATGATGATCGGCCGCAAGCGCACCAGGCAGGCCTGGCGAATGGCCGGCTGCCCGCCCATGCCCTCGGCGCGGAGCTTGTTCGCGTAGTCGACCTGCAGGATGCCGTTCTTCTTGACGATGCCGAGGAGGAGCAGGACGCCGAGCGAGCTCCACAGGTTCAGGGTGCGGCCGGTGATGAGGAGCGAGAACAGGGCGAAGGGCACCGAGAGGGGCAGGGCCAGCATGATGGTGAACGGATGGGTGAAGCTCTCGAACTGCGCGGCCAGCACCATGTACATGAAGATCGAGGCGAGCAGGAAGGCGATGATGAGGTTGCCCGTGGTCTCGTCGAGGATCTTCACCGCGCCCGTGAACCTGCTGGAGTAACCCGGAGGCAGGCCGATGTCCCTGATCATGCCGGTGACGCCGCGGGCCGCGACGTCGAGCGGGTAATCCGCCGCGTTGTTCGCGTTCACCGTGACCTGGAACTGCCGGTTGTAGCGCTCGATGCGCGCGGGACCGAAGCCGCGCTCGATGTGGGCCACGTTGTCGAGGCGCACCTGTCCGAGCTTCGCGGAGGGCACCATCAGGCGGGAGAGGCGCTCGGGGTCCTTCTGCTGTTCGGGCAGGAGCTGCATGGTGACCGGGTACTGCTCGTCACCTTCCTTGTAGGTGGAGATCTGGTCCTCGCCCGCGATCATGAGCCGCACCGCGCCCGCGATGTCGGCGGCCCGCACCCCGAGGTCGGAGGCGCGCTGACGATCGATCCTGACCTGCAGTTCCGGACTGTTGAGGCTGATCGTGGGCTCGACGTCCATGAGGCCCTTCACCGGGCGCATCCGGTTCGCGAGCTCCTTGGCGATCTCCGCGGCCTTGCGCAGGTCAGGGCCTAGGATGATGGCGCGGATGGGGAAGAAGGTCTCGCCGCCGCCCAGGGCCGAAGGAATGACCGCCTTGTAGCGCAGGTTCGGAACCCGGGCCGCGATCTTGCGGATGTCCTGGGCCACGTCGAGGTTCGACTTGCCTCTCTGCCGGATGTCCACGAGCCGCACGTACAGGTGCGAGTGGCTCATGATCCCTTCGTGGATGAAGGGGTTCACGAACTCCACTTCCTTGAGCTTCTTCACCTCTTCGCCGAGGGCCCGGGTGACCCGGCTCGTCTCCGTGATCGATGTGCCCTCGGGGAGATTCAGCGACATGTTGAGCTCGCTCTGGTCGTCGGGCGGAATCCAGTCGCGGCCCACGAAGGCGTTCAAGGGAAAGGTCAGGAGGAAGATCGCGAAGGCGATGCCCATCACGTGGCCTCGATGGGCGAGCGCCCAGTCGAGCAAGCGGCTGTAGGCGCTCTCGATGCGCACGAAGAATTTCGCGTTCTTCTCCCCGCCGTGCCCGCTTCCCGTGGCGCTGGTCAGGAAGCGCGAGCTCAGCATGGGGGTGAGGGTGAAGCTGATGAGCATGGAGACCAGGATGGAGAAGGCCATGGTCCAGCCGAACTGGTTGACGTAGCGCCGCGCGTAGCCGTTCATGAACGCGATGGGCAGGAAGATGATGACCAGGGACAGGGTGGTGGCGACCACGGCGAGGGTGATCTCCCGGGTGGCGTCGATGGCGGCCTGGTACGGCGCGTAGCCCTTCTGCTGGATGTAGCGGACGATGTTCTCGAGCACCACGATGGCGTCGTCGATCACGATGCCCACGGCCAGGGTCACCGCGAGCAGGGTCATGTTGTTGAGGGTGAAGTCCATGGCCTTCAGCAGGGTGAAGGTGGAGATGATGGAGGTGGGGATGGCGATGGAGGCGATGAGGACCGAGCGCAGGTCCCGGATGAAGAGCATCACCACCAGGCTCGCAAGGACCGCGCCGAAGAGCAGGTGCTCTTCCAGCGAATCGATGGAGGCGTTGATGAAGACCGACTGGTCCTTGATGATGCGCAGCTTCACGTCCGGGGGCAGGGTCCTCGCCACCCTGTCGAGCCGCCTCTTTATGGCGTCGATGACCTTTACCGTGTTGGTGCCGGTCTGCCGGCGCACGTCCAGGCTCACCGCGTCCTCGCCCTCGAAGTTGTTCCAGGTGCGCGGCTCGGCGTAGGTGTCCTCGACGCGCCCCAGTTCCCGGACGCGCACGGGCACGCCGCCCACATTCGCCACCACGATTTCGCCGAACTGATCGAGGGCATCCACGCGGCCCACCGTGCGCACCCCGAGTTCGTTGGCCCCCCGGGTGATCCGGCCGCCGGGGATTTCCACGTTCTCGCCCTGGATGGCCTTCTGGACGTCGTTGATGGTGAGGTTGTGGGCGAAGAGCTGATCGGCGTCGAGGAAGATGCGGATCTGCCTCTCCCGCGCCCCGGTGAGCGAGACCTCGCCGACGCCGTCGACGGTCTCGAGCACGCGCTTGATCTGCTTGTCCGCGATTTCACTGGTCTCCCGGAGGCTGCGTTTGCTCGCCACCACCACGCCGATGACCGGATCGGAGTCGGGATCGGCCTTCTGGATGACCGGGGGCAGGATGTTCGGGGGCAACTGGCGCAGGGCGCCCGACACCTTCTCGCGCACGTCCTGGGCCGCGTCCTCGATGTTGCGCTCGAGCACGAACTTCGCGGTGATGCGCGTGTTGCCCTCGGTGGTCATGACCGTCAGCTCGTCGAGACCGGCCAGGGTGCTCAGGGCTTCTTCGATGGGCAGGACGACCTGGGTCGTGACCTCCTCGGGCGTCGCTCCGGGCAGACGGATGGTGATGTTGACGGTGGCGGGATCGGCGCGGGGGAAGAGGTCGACGCCGAGATCGCGGAAGGAGAAGAGGCCGAGGACGACCAGGAAACTCACCAGCATCACCGCGAACACGGGACGCCGGACGCAGAGGGCGGCGAGGCTCATGGTTGCTTCACCGGCTCGACCGGCGAGCCTTCCCGGAGCTCCTGGCCCTCGGGAGCGACGGCGATGGTGTCCTTCGCGGTCAGGCCATCGACGATCTCGACGTCATCGCCGCTGCGTTCGCCGAGCTTCACTTCCTGCTCGTGCAGCCGGTGGTCCTTCACGGTGAAGATCTTGTACACGCCGAAGACGTAGCGCACCGCCGCTTCCGGCACCATGAGCGCGGAATCGACCTGATTCGACGCGATGGTGGCCTTGGCGAAGAAGCCCGGCTTGAGCTGGCCGTCGGCATTCTGGAGCAGGGCCTCGACCTCGAGGGTGCGGGTCTGGGCGTCGACCGAAGGGCTCATGCGCGCCACCGTGCCGGTGAAGGTCCGGCCGGGAAAGGCCTCGACCTCGACGCGCACGGCCTGGCCGATGGAGATCCAGGCCGCCACCTTTTCCGGGACCTTGAGCCGGACCCGCAGAGGATCGACCCGCACGATGACCATCACCGGGGTCTGCACGCGAAGGTACTGGCCGGTGACCACCGAGCGATCCTTCACCTGACCGGGGAAGGGCGCCCGGATCACGCTGTCGCCGAGCTTCTTCTCCGCGAGGGCGTAGGCGGCCTTGCGCTGACGAAGCTCGGCGCGGAGGTTCTCCACCGACTGCAGGGACATGTCGTAGGCGGCGCGGGCGGAGTGGAATTTCGCTTCCGCCTCGTCGAGCGTGCCCTTGGGGATGAGGCCGTCGTCGAAGAGGGACTTCGCGCGGCGATACTTGGACTCGGCGTCATCGAGGTCGGCGGCGGCGCGCTTCGCCTCGGCGGCCAGCTTCGGGTCGGGGACGTCCTCCGCGCCCTCGACCAGGCCGAGCTTCGCGCGGGTGGCCTGAAGGGACGCCTGCTGCTGATCGCGGGCCAGGGAGAGCTCCACGGGCGAGACCTGCACCAGAGCCTGGCCTGCGGCCACGCGGTCGCCGAGGTCCACGAAGACCTTGTCGACCCGTCCCTCGATCTCGGAGCTGACCGTGACTTCGTCGAAGGCGAAGAGGGAACCCACCGACGAAACATCGCGGCGGAGTTCGCGCTTCTCCACCGCCACCAGCCGGGCCTTGAGGGCGGGAACGGACTTTGCCTCGGACGATCGGCCGCGGCAGCCTGCGACCATCAGGGGTGAGAAACCGGCGAGGAGAAGGATCGAAAAGACGCGGCGGGGGCTGGACAAGATGGTTATGGGTCCCTACTGATGTGGTGGCTGACCGCACGCCCGCGGGTTGGACCGGAGCTTACCCTCGGGTCGCCGTCGCCCGCCAAACCCTGTCGGGAGGGTCGGGGCTCAGGCCTTCTCCTTCCGCACGATCATGAGACCGTCGCGGATGGGCAGCAGGACATTGCTGACCCGCGAGTCGGCCTTCACCATCCAGTTGAAGGCGTGGAGAGCCTTCGTGTGTCCATCCTGGTCCTTGTCCTTCAGCAGGACCTTGCCGCTCCACAGGACGTTGTCCGCGATGATGAAGCCGCCGGGCCGCACCTTGTCGAACACCAGCTTGTAGTAGTTGGAGTAGTTCGGCTTGTCCGCGTCGATGAAGACCAGGTCGAAGGTCTCGGGCAGGGTCTTGATGACCTCCGCGGCGGGGCCGAGGTGGAACTGGATGCGATCAGCGTACGGCGACTTCGCCACGAAGGACTTCGCGACCGTTTGAGTCGCCTCATCCACGTCGAGGGTGATCACCTTGCCGCCCTCGGCGAGGCCTTCGGCGAAGCACAGCGCGGAATAGCCGAGGTAGGTGCCGATCTCGAGCACGACCTTCGGCTGGATCATCTTCGAGAGCATCGAGAGCACGCGGCCCTGGAAGAAGCCGGAGAGCATCGAGTGATTGGAGTAGTTCGCGTAGCACTCCCGCGCGAGGCTCAGCAGGACATCCCCCTCGGGCGAGGTGAATTCTTCCGCGTACTTGATCCACGAGTCTTCCATGGCCGGAGATTCTAGAGGCCGAGGCATAGACTCCAGACCATGGTGGCGACGCTCAACCGGCTCTTCGCGCTGGACCGGCACCGCACGACCGCGCGGGTCGAGATCGTCGGCGGCATGACCACTTTCGTGACCATGGCGTACATCATCGTGGTGAACCCGGCGATCCTCGCCTTCGCGGGACTGCCCACGGGAGCGAGCACGGTCGCCACCATCCTGGCCGCGGTCTTCGGCTCGGCGCTGATGGGGTTCTACGCCAACCGGCCGATCGCGGTAGCGCCCTACATGGGCGAGAACGCGTTCATCGCCTTCGGCCTTACCGCGATGGGGATCGCGTGGCCGCAGGCTCTCGGCGCGGTGTTCGTGAGCGGCCTCCTCTTTCTGCTGCTCACCCTGATCGGCATCCGGGCCTGGATGGCCGAGGCCATCTCGTCCTCGATGAAGCACAGTTTCGCCGCGGGCATCGGTCTGTTCATGTCCCTGATCGGGCTCTACGAAGCGGGGATCGTGACCAGCTTCGTGACCGGCATCCCCCCTCAGGCGCTGATGGCCTCCGGAGCTTCGACCCTCCGCGCGCCCGACGTGCCTCTCAAGCTCGGGAATCTCCGCGATCCGCAGGTTCTGCTCGCCCTCTTCGGTTTCGTGCTGATCATCGCGCTCCAGCAGCGCCGGGTGAAGGGCGCCATCCTGCTGGGCATGGGCGTGACCGGAGCGCTCGGCATGCTCCTCGGCTTCGGGACCCTGCCCCAGCACTTCATGGCCCTGCCCTTCACCGGCGACTACTCGCTCGCCCTCGCGTTCCAGCTCGACATCCCGGGCGTTTTGAAGCTCTCCTTCCTGCCCGTTCTCCTGACCCTCTTCCTCATGGGATTCCTCGACACCCTGGGGACGCTGGTCGCCGTGGGTGCGGCGGGAGACCTGCTCGACGGCCGGGGCAACCTGCCCGAGGTGGAGCGGCCCATGCTGGTGGACGCGGTCTCCTGCATGTTCAGCGGCCTCGTCGGCACCACCACCACCGGCGCCTACATCGAATCGGCCACGGGGATCCGCGAGGGCGCGCGCACCGGCCTCGCCGCGGTCGTGACCGCGGGCCTGTTCGCGGCGTCGCTGTTCTTCATCCCCCTCGTCGAACCGCTACAGCGTTTGCGCTTCGCCTACGCGCCCGCGCTGATTGCGGTGGGCCTCGCCATGATGGGCTCGTTCCGCCAGATCGACTTCGAGGACCTGACCGAGGCCGCTCCCGCCTTCGCCACCATCGTGATGATGGTGTTCACGTACAACATCGCGAACGGCCTGACCGCGGGCCTCGTCCTCTATCCGCTGGTCAAGATCTCCGCGGGGAAGGGTCGTGAACTCCGGGCCGGCTCCGTGCTTCTGGCCCTCCTGTGCGCGGTGTACTACGTCTTCGGCCTGCCCCACTGACCGCCGCCTTTAGACGCCTCCGGCGCGGCGCGTAGTAGCCTCCTCGGCTTCCGTCATGGACTTCACGCCCCTCCGCCTTCATCGCGACTACCGCTATCTGTACATCGCTCAGTCCGTGTCTTTCCTCGGCACGATGATGACCTACGTGGCCCTTCCGTACCAGATGTTCCAGCTGACCCACTCGTCTTTCATGGTCGGCCTTCTGGGCGTCGCCGAACTGATCCCCCTGCTGATGACCGCGTTCGTCGGCGGGGCTCTCGCCGACTCCGTGGACCGGCGGCGCATGGTCATCGTCACCGATGTCTTCCTGGCCTGCGGCAGCCTTTCCCTCGTCCTTCTCGCCTGGCATGGCGCCCCGCCGGTGTGGTCGCTCTACGTTCTGGCCGGCTTCATGTCCGGGATGAACGGACTGCAGCGTCCGTCGATCGATGCCCTCATGCCCAGGCTCGTGCCGCGTGAGGACCTGATGGCCGCCGCGGCCCTGGGCTCGTTCCGCGGCAGCTTCATCATGATCGTGGGCCCCGCCATCGGCGGGGTCCTCATCGCGTCGATGGGGCTCGCGTTCACCTACGCGATGGACGTGCTGAGCTACGTGCTCGCGCTGGGCTGCATCGTCCTGATCCGCAGGACCAGCGCGCCCGAGGGCGCCGAACGCCCGACCGTCGAGAGCATCCGCGAGGGCTTCCGTTACGCGAGGAGCCGCCAGGAACTCGTGGGCACCTACGTCGTCGACTTCGTGGCCATGATCTTCGGCATGCCCATGGCGCTTTTCCCCGCGCTGTCCGAGAAGCTGGGCGGGCCCGGCGTCCTCGGCATCCTCTACGCGTCCCCCGCGGTGGGGGCGTTCTTCGCGAGCGTCACCAGCCGCTGGACCCATCGGGTGAAACGCCATGGCCTCGCGGTCACCGTCGCGGCCGCGGTTTGGGGTGTCGCCATCGTGGTCTTCGGCTTCTGCGATTCGATTCTTCCCGCCACCTTCTTCCTCGCCCTCGCCGGCGGCGCCGATGCGATCAGCGGCATCTTCCGCTCCACCATGTGGAACCAGACCATTCCCGACCACCTGCGCGGGCGTCTCGCCGGCATCGAGATGGTGAGTTACATGAGCGGTCCCATGCTCGGGCACCTTGAAGCAGGCATGGCCGCCGCCGCCTTTGGCGTGAGGGCCTCGGTGGTGTCGGGTGGCGTGTTGTGCGTGATCGGCGTCGCCATCTGCGCGGTCATGCTGCCGAAGTTCATCAGTTACGACGCGGATGAATTCCGGAAGGCCCCCTTGCCAGGCTAATTGGACCGGTCGTCATTGCGAGGAGCCACGCCGTTGGCGCCGCGACGAAGCAACCCCCTCCCACCACTACCATCCCGCGCGCGGGGGGTGACACCAGGCTGGGAGTGGCTGGACGGGTTTGCTTCGTCGCCGTACCAACGGACGTGGCTCCTCGCAATGACGACCGGTCCAATTGGCTTGGTAGTGGGGTACCACGCAGTTCGAGTTGTCTTTCGAGCACCGTCCGAAATCGGGTCGAGGCCTCGATACAATCAAGCGGATTCGCAACCTCAGGGAGACCCTCATGCGCCCCATCCAGAAACTCGTCCACCTCGGCTTTGCGTGCGTCTTCGCTCTGACCTCGACCGCCGCCTTCGCCCAGCGCGGCCGCGGCTTCGGCCAGCCAGACACCTTGACCTGGCGATTCCTCGGGCCCGCGGTCGGCAATCGCATCGCGTCGATCGCCGGCATCCCCGGGGATCCCACCACCTACTACGCGGGCGCGGCCTCGGGCGGCATCTGGAAGACTACGGACGGCGGCGACCGCTGGATGCCTGTCTTCGAGAACCAGCCGGTTCAGGCGATTGGCGCCCTCGCGGTCTCCCTGGCGGACCCCGCCGTGGTCTGGGCGGGCACCGGCGAGGCCTGGGCGGTCCGCGACAGCGATGTCATGGGCGACGGCATCTACAAGTCGACCGATGCCGGGAAGACCTGGAATCACATGGGCCTCGGCGAAACCGGGCGCATTGGCAAGATCGTCACCCATCCCACGAACCCCGACATCGCCTACGTCTGCGCGGCCGGCCGCATCACCGGACCGCAGCAGGAGCGCGGGGTCTACCGCACCATGGACGGGGGCAAGAACTGGGAGCTGGTCCTCTTCGTCGACAAGAACACCGGCTGCTCCGGCCTCGACATGGATCCGAAGAACTCGCGCAAGCTGATCGCGGGGACCTGGCAGGTCGAGATGCATCCGTGGGCCATGCTCTCCGGCGGCCCCGGCTCGGGCCTCTACATCTCGAACGATGCCGGAACCACCTGGAAGAGGGTCGAGAGCCCGGGCCTTCCCAATTCGCCGGTGGGCAAGATCGACGTCGCGATCGCGCCCACGGATTCGAACCGCGTCTACGCGCTCATCCAGACCGCGGATCAGGGCTCGGTGTGGCGCTCCGACGACGGCGGAACGAACTGGCGCGCGGTGAACTACGACCGCGCCCTCATCGGCCGCGCCGGCTACTACATCGGCATCGAGGTCTCGAGCGACAACCGCGACGAGGTCTACGTCGCCGACTCGTCGTTCTGGGGGTCGGTCGACGGCGGCGAGACCTTCAAGCAGGTCCCCATGGGCGGCGACACCCACGACATCTGGATGGATCCCAAGAACGGGGATCGCTACGTGGTCACTCATGACGGCGGCCTCAACATCACCACCCAGCGCGCGCGCTCGAGCAAGCGGGTGACCCTGCCCATCGGCCAGATGTACCACGTGGCCGTCGACAATGAAGTGCCGTACCGCGTGTACTCGAACATGCAGGACAACGGCACCATGCGCGGCCGGGTGACCGAGCCCGAGGGCGGCTTCGGCCCTTCCTCGTGGGATCACTTCCTGGGCGGCTGCGAATCCGGCTTCACCATTCCCGACCCCAAGAACCCCGAGGTCGTCTACGCCACCTGCTACGGCAACAAGGTGACGCGCTGGGAGGAGAAGACCGGCCGGGCGCGATCCATCGCACCCTCGCTCATCTCCCTCGATTCGCCGCCTAACGACGCGAAATACCGCTGCCACTGGTCGGCTCCCATCGCCATCGATCCTTTCGACACCAACAACGTTCTCTATGGCTGCCAACTGATTCTCAAGACCAGCAACGGGGGCCAGTCGTGGAAGGAGACGAGCCCGGATCTCTCCACTCAGGATCCGACCCGCGTGATTCCTTCGGGCGGCATCGTGGGCGACAACCTGGGCCAGTTCTACGGCGAGGTGGTCTTCGCCATCGCCTACTCCGAAGTGAAGCAGGGTCTCATCTGGGCCGGCACCAACGACGGCAAGGTATGGAACTCTCAGGACGGCGGCGCCACCTGGAACGACCTCACCAAGGCGCTCACCGCCATCGGCATGCCCGCGTGGGGCATGGTCAGCAAGATCGAGCCCTCTCATCATGACGCGGGAACCGCGTACGTCGCGGTGGCGCGCCACCTGATGGATGACCGCGAGCCCTACATCTACAAGACCGCCGACTTCGGCAGGACCTGGACGCGAGTCTCCGGCGATCTGCCCAACAAGAGCCCGCTCTCCTATGTTCGCGCGGTGGCGGAGAGCCCCGCACGCAAGGGCCTCCTCTACGCGGGCACCGGCCATGGCTTCTATTACTCGATGGATGACGGCGCCCGCTGGACCCAGCTCCAGACCGGTCTTCCCGCGGCGCCCGTGACCTGGATCGCCACCCAGAAGAACTTCCACGACGTCGTGGTCTCGACCTACGGCCGCGGCCTCTACGTCCTCGACGACGTTTCGGTGCTGGAGCAGGGCGCGGTCACGGCGCCCCCCACCACCACGCTCTCGAAGATGCGGCCCGCGTACCGCTTCGGCCAGCAGGGACAGGCTCCGATCACCTGGACCCAGGCCGCCGCGGCTTCGCGACCGGTGCGCATCGAGATCCTGACCAGGAGCGGCGAGGTCGTCCGCGAGATCACCCGTCCCGGACGGGTGGGACTGAACCGCACGAACTGGGATCTGCGCTACGCGCCCCCCCGGCTGGTGGGCCTGCGTACCACGCCCGCCGAGAATCCTCACATCTGGGAAGAGCCCCGGTTCCGCGGCCGCGACACCCGCCCGGTCACGCACTGGGGCCTGGACCAGGCCCAGGTGGGGCCGATCGTGGCGCCCGGCACATACACCGTTCGCCTCACCGTGGACGGCAAGACCTACACCGAGAGCCTCGAGGTGCTGAAGGACCCGAAGGTCGCGACCAGCGACGCGGACTTCGACCTCTCCGTGAAGACCCAGCTTCGCATCCGGGAGGACATCAACCAGACCTCGGACATCATCAACCACATCGAAGGGATGCGGAAGCAGCTCGAGGACCTGGCCGCGGCGAACCGCGGGGTGCGCGGGCGGGAGGACATCGCGAAGGCCGCGAACGACCTCAACGCGAAGATGCAGGCGGTCGAAGAGAAGCTCCTCGAGCGCGCGCAATGGACCTCGGACGACAAGTACTTCCGGCAGGCCTACCGGGTCTACATGAACCTCATCTGGCTCAACGGCGAAGTGGGCCCGGGCGCCGGTGATGTCGCGGGCGGCGCCGACTTCCGCCCCACCGACACCTCTCTCGCCCTTCTCGACGAACTCGAAGCGAAGCTCAAGGCGTCCAGGGCCGAGTACGAAGCCCTTCTTGCCACCGACCTCGCCTCTTTCAACAAGGCGATGGCGGAGAAGAACGCCCCGGTCGTAAAGTAGGCGCATCCGACACCAACGGGAGATCCACCATGAAGAGACCACTTGCCTGCGCCGGCGCCCTTCTCGCGCTGACCGCCATGTTCGCGACCCCGGCTTTCGCGGTCAAGAAGGGCCAGGCCAAGTACATCGGCGGCACCACCAAGCTCATCACCGAGGGCGCCGAGGGTCCGATCGACCTGACCAACGAGAAGCGGATGACCTTCCTCCCGAAGAACGGCGCGACCCTCGAAATTCCCTGGGACCGCGTTTCCCAGCTCGAGTACGGGCAGAAGGTGGCGCGACGCTGGCGGAGCGCGATTCTCCTGAGCCCCATCGCCCTCTTCCACAAGGCGAGAAAGCACTTCGTCACCATCACCTACCAGGACCGGGACAAGGCCGAGCAGGCGGTCGTGCTCGAGTTCGACAACGACGACATCCGAATGGTCCTCGCGAGCCTCAAGGCGCGCACCCTGCAAACCATCGTCATGCAGGACGAGGAAGCGAAGAAAGAGATGGGCGGGACGGTGGAGAAGAAGTAGTAGTCACAGTTCGCGGAACCGGGGAGACCGGTAGAGCAGGGTCAGGCTCAGCAGAGACATGCACGCGAGGGTCGCGGAGAGGGCGAGCGCCGGCCCGAACGCGGTGACCGAGTAGCCGAGGAGCAGGGCGCCCAGGGGCGAGCCGCCGCGGAAGGTGAAGCCGAACAGCGCGAGGATCCGCCCGCGCATTTCTTCCGGTGCTAATTCCTGCACCAGGCCGTTGAGGGTCGAACTGCCCGAGGTCTGGATCACGCCGTAACCGAAGAGGAGGATGGTGGCCAGCCACTGTCGTCCGCAAAGGACGGCGGCGGCGGCGAGGAGGGGGCCCACGGAAAAGCACATCAGCACGAACCGGCCGCGGAAGTCGAATCGGCCGCGATGGGCGGTCCCGATGGCGCCCACGATGGCGCCGAGGCCGATGGCCGACAGCAGCATGGAGTAGCCGGAAGCGCCCGACCCGAGCACCTCGTCCGCCACCACGGGCAGGAAGGTGGTGAGAGGGAACACGAAGAACGAGAGCGCGCCCGCGAGGCCCACGATCATGGCGATGTCCGGGGCCCGGCGTACGTAGGCGAGGCCTTCCTTGAGCGAACTCGCCACCCCCTGGTGGGCCTTCGGAGCTCCGGTCATGGCCGGGATCCGGATGAGCAGGAGGGCGACCACCACGGCCACGAAGGAGAACGCGTTGATCACGAAGCACCATGTGGCGCCCAGGGCCACGAGCAGGGCCGCGGCGATGGGCGGCCCTATGGAGCGCGATAGATTGAACTGCAGCGAGTTCATGGCCACCGCGCGGGGGATCACGTCCTTGGGGACGATGCTGGTGAGAAAGGCCTGGTAGGTGGGCGCCGACTGCGATTGGGCGAGGCCGGTGATGAAGCCCACGATCACCACCGACCAGATCGACAGGTGGTGGGTGAAGTACAAGGCGGCGAGGACGAGGGCGAGGCTCAGCTGGATGAACTGGGAGGCCATGAGGATCGTCTTCTTGTTGATCCGATCCGCGAGCACGCCGCCCAGCAGCATGAAGGCGACGAGGGGAAGCTCGCTCGCGAACTGACGCCAGCCGAGGTAGGCGGGGTTCTTGAACTCGGTGTGGATCACCCAGGACAGGGCGACGTCCTGGATCCACGTGCCGATGCTGGAAAGGAAGGCCCCGGTCCAGATGAGCCGGAAGTTGCGCACTTCGAACGCCGCGAGAAACGCGGGGAGGCGACGGGCGGGCGCCCCCGGTGCGGGCGCTCCTGGGACTTCGGAAGTCAGGGGCTTACGTTTTCAGCTACTTCTTGGCGGCTTTCTTCGCGGACGCGGCCATCGCCGCCATCTTGCGGGCCTTCAACACTTCTTCGCGACGCTTCCGCCGCCGTCTGATTTCCTTGTGCCGTTCAATCATCGAGTCTGCCTGTCTCCAAAAAGGGGTCGCGTGTTCGCGAAACCCGGATTCTACCGTGGTTCATCGCCCCGCCGCGAGGGCTCAGGCTTCGTAAACGCAGACCGCCCGGGAGAAGTGGACCTGGTCCCCGTCTTTGAGCGCCTTTTCGGTGATCCGCTCGCCGTTCACCTTGGTGAAGTTCGTGGAATCGAGGTCGACCACGAAGTGAGCGCCTTCCCGGTAGTCGATCCGCGCGTGCTCGCGCGAGAGCAGGGGGGCGTTGATGAAGACGCCGCATTTCGGGTCGCGACCCACCACGAGCGGGGTTTCCCCGAGGTCGAAGGCGACATCGTCGGTCGGGGAATCGGTCTTCTTCCAGATCAGGCGAGCCATGGGTTCTTGCGGGAGCTCCTCAGAATCGAATCGAGCGGACTATCGGGCGCCCGAGAGGGCGGCGATGCGGCGTTTCGCGATGTCCTGAACCTTCGGGCCGTCCTGGGAGAGGATGGTGGCTCCCGCGTCCTGCGAAGCCTGGGTGTACTCATCGAGCGCTTCCTTCGTATAGCCGAGGTGCTCGAGCGCCACCCCGGCGTAGAAGGCCGCGGTGCCCCGGGAAAGGCCTTGAGAGGAGGGCAATTCGTTCTTGGCCTTGATGAAGGCGTCGTGGGCCCCCGAGTAGTCGTGGAGTCCGAGGGCGATGAGCCCGAGGTTCAAACGCGCGAAAGCCGCGTTCGCGGAACCCGGGTACCCTTCGATGGTCTGGCGAAGATCCATGCTGATCTTGTTGGCGAGAACCCCGGCTCCGAGGAGGGAGATCTCGCGCGGGGCGTCCTCCAGGAGCAGGTCCACGGTCTTCGGCCCCCCCGCCGCGTTCGCGGTGATGGAGAGCGGCTTCGTGGTTCCGGCGGCCGCGATGGCGGCGAGAAGTTCCTCGGTCTTCGTGATCTTGCGCCCGCCCGCCGCGGTGATCACGTGGCCCTTCACGAACGCCGCCTTGTCGGCGGGCGATCCCGGCACCACCCGAAGGACCACCGGGCCCTCGTGGAGCAGGGTGTCCACGGTGACGAGGCCCGACCAGGGAGCCCGCAGCGGCATCTTCTTCTCGAAGGAAGCGAAGAACCGGGCGTAGGAGGAGTCGTCCTCGATCACCACGCTCGCGGAGTCGGGCACCACGCTGCCCGCGGCGTACACGTGGAGCCAGGCCGAACGCGAGAGCTGCTCTTCGGGAATCCGACCGACCAGGAAGCCCTGGACCTCGAGAACGGCCGCGAGCTTCTCGAAGATTCTCCGGACGAGGGCGGGGTCGGGCTTTCCGGGCGGCAGGAGGTCCACGAGCTTCAGGCGCTCGGCGGAGAGGGTTCGCTCCACCACCGCGCTGTCGGCCTTCAGGAAGTTCATGGCCTTGATGGTGGTGGAAGCCATGCGGGCGAGGCGCTGTTCCATGGAGGCGAGGTTGCGTTCCCCCGAGGGCCCGTCCGCGACCACGCCGAGGAAGGCGAGGGTCGGGCGGATCTGCGCCGCGAGTTCGACGGTGGCGCGCGCCTTCAGGTCCACATCCTGCACGAAGCGCCCGGCCGCGTGGCGCACTTCGACGCGCCGGATTCCCGCGCAGACCGAACGCAGGGTCTTGGGCGCCACACCCTGCGATTCGCCGTCGATGAAGATCTGGCCGCCCGGCGGGTCGGAGGTGAGACTGATGGTGCCGATCGACGGCTCGAGCTTGATGGGCGGGATGTCGTAGTCCTGGGGTTCGGGAACGTCGAGCCCGAGCTTGAGCGTCTCGTAGCACGCGTGCCTGAACTCGATGGTGTGGGAGCCCGAGGGCAGGTCGGGGATCTCCAGCCGGCTCGAGGACTTCGCGGGGTCGAGGCCGCGCGCCGCCGCGATGGCGGCGAGGGCGGGGTCGAGGACGCCGGTGGTGGAGCCCTTCCGAACCCCGTCGATGAAGATCTCCACGTCGGTGGGCTCGGTGATCACGAAACCGGTGGCGGACGTCCGCACCAGGTCGAACTGAAGGCTCAGGGTCTCGCCCGCGGCCACCGTGACCGGTCTCGTCTCCTGGCGGTACCCGTTCTTGGTGATGTCGAGGGTGTAGTCGCCCGCCACCACTTCGAGGGGGAAGAAGTCGGTGACCGAGAGCGTCTTTCCGTTGAGCGCCACCGTGGCTCCCTGGGGCACGGACTGCACGGTGACGAAACCGATGATCTTGGACTTCACTCCCTTGAAGAAGTCGATCACCTTGGGGGAGATCGCGGCGGCATCGAGGTTGTGCTGGGGCCGCAGGGCGATGAGCGCGCGGAAGCTGTCGCCCGCCTTGTCGGTGTTCCCCAGGTTGAATTGCACGCGGGCCCGGTACTCGTAGGCTTTCACCAGGAGGCTCGCTCCGGCTTCGGTCAGCGAGCCCTGTCGTCTCTCCGCCTCGAGACGTCCGATGATCTCCTCGAACCGGACGAGCGACTGGCCCTGCTGCGGACCCTCGAACTCGGAGACCGCCTGGTCGAGGGTGGCGCGCAGGGTGGCGAGGTCCCCTTCGGACTGGGCCCAGACGGAGGTTGCTTGCACCGCGCACAGCGCCAGGGCGAGCACGAGGCGCCGAAGGTTCAGGTTCACTTGAACCTCACGATGGTCTCGGTGCGATCGTCATAGACGAGCACCGCGCCGGTGAGGTCGATGGCGACGGCCCGACTCTTCTTCACGTCCCCGGCCCCGAACGTGGCCATCAGTTCGCCCTTGGGCGAGAAGACGAAGATGCCCTGATCCTCGTCGGCCACGTAGAGGTTCGAGAAGGCGTCGATCGCCACATCCGCGGGTTTCTTCCACTCGAAACCCGAACCTCGCGGCCCCATCTTGGTGACCAGGCGGCCCGCGTCATCGAGGATCTCGATGGACTTGTCGTCCTTGCGGAGCATGACCACTTCGCCGCGGGCGGTGGTGAGCATCTTGATGACTTCGCGCTCCCCCCGGTCGGGGAAGACCTGGGAGAAGGTGCTGCCCTTGAACCTGAGGACGCGCTTGCGCTTGAGATCGGACACCAGGGTGTCGCCGGAGACGAGGATGGCCGCGGCGCCGATCCGGTCGATGGGCTCCATTTCACCCGGCTTCTCAGTGGGGATCGAGAAGGAGAGCACGCTGCCGCCCACCTTGACCGCGAGCTTCGAGGCGAACACCACCTCCCCCTGGGGAGAGAGGGAGAGAGTCTGCGGGTCCTCGGCGGACACCGACGATCCCAGCTTGAGGCTCGAGTCGTAGGAGACCGCGGACTTCGTCTTGTTGGACGCGATCCAGGTGGCCCCCGAGGGTGTCACCACGAGCGCCCGCACGTCCTTGAGCACGTCGCCCGCCGCGAAGGAGAACCCGGGGTCCTTGAGGAAGAGCGGGCGATCGCCCCCGTATAGCCGGAAGAGCGCGGTCGTCGCGTTGAGGGCCCGGGTCGCGGCGGCGGACGACGGATAGGCCGACCGCACCCGCTGAAACTCCTCGATCGCAGCCTGGGTGTCGCCCGCCATGGCCAGGGACAGGGCCAGTTCATACTGGGCCTCGGGAGCGATGTCGCTCGTCGGATGGTCGAGGACGGCGCGCCGGGCCGCGTCGATGGCCGAGTCGTAGCGACCCGCGCGGCGGTAGACCGCAGCCGAGGCCACGAGGGCGTTCGGAACGAAGGCGCTGTCGGGGTAGAGCCTGATCACCCGCTGGAAGTTCGCCAGAGCGTCGTCATAGGCCCCCTGCGAGGCGGCGGTGGAAAAGGCGATGCGGCCCATCTGCAGATAGGCCCCGGGCGCCGCGTCGCTTTGCGGGTATCTCTTGGCGATCTGGTCGTACACCTCGCGCGCCTTCACGAGATTCTTCTCCACGTCCTCGGCGTAGCGTCCGATGTCGAGGAGCGCGTCGTCCGCGTACTGGGAGTTCGGAAAGCCGGTGACGATGGTCTGCAGCGCGTCGAGGCCCTGCCGGGCCCGGCCATTCGCGATGTCGTTGCGGCCGTCCTCGAGGAGGCGTCTGGCCTGGTCGTCGGGCCTGGGCTGGGCCGAGGCGAAGTTCCCCGCGGACACAAGCGCGATCGCGGCGGTGAAGGCTCGGGCGATCCTCATGGCTTGCGCCCCATGACGTAGGAGGGTTTCCCGGCCTGGACCTGGATCTTCTCCTCGGCCTTCGTTCCGTCGGGCCACTCGAAGCTCACCACGTGGGGGCCCGCCGCGATGGTCCGGTCGAGTATGGGCGGATAGTCCACGAACACGCCGTTCAGGAAGATCTTGCAGTTATCGGGCGTGGCCCGCACGCCGATCTTGCCCGTGGCCGGCGCCTTGATCGTGGTGCTGCCCCCGGCCTCGAGCTGGACGGTCTCGCGGCGCTTGAGGAAGATCGAAGCCGATTCGAGCAGGACTTCCTGGGTTCCGGCGGCGAGGGTTGCCGTGACGCCCGGCTTATCGGAGGCGAGCACGCGCCCGTTGACCGTGACGGTGAGCGGGTAGGCGCTCTCGACCACCAGGGTCGCGGGCGGACCTTCGGCCACCAGGGTGGCTTCCACCGTGGCGGGGATGGGCAGGTCGACGTGGATCTCCTTCGACTGGTAGCCGGGAAGGGACAGGGCGATCGAGTGGGCCGCGTTCGACGCCACCTCGGTGCGCAGGGGAGTGACGCCCACCGCTTTCCGGTCGATGCGGATGTTCGCTCCCGAGGGCTGGGAACGGATCTCAATCGCGGCCCTCGGAACCGCCGCGGCAGGGGCGGAGGCGGCTGCGGCAGGGGAGGTGGGGGAGGCGGGCCGCGCGCCCAAGGGACTCGAGGCCGCGCCCTTCTCCGGCGTCGCGTCCGTCCCCGGAACGAAGATCTCGGTGATGGTGGGCGTGGGCCTGGCCGAATTGGCGCTGCCGCCGCCGCGGTTCAGATACAGGAACAAGGCGATCGATCCCGCGACCACGACGGCCGCGACCGCCCCGTACATCATCGCGTTGCTGGGGCCGGTCGGCGAGGGGGCGGGAGTCTCGCGGCTCCCTCCCTGCAGAATGGTCTCCGCTTTCCCGCTGATCGTCTTTCCGGCCAGAACCGTCTCGTCGCCCTGGGCCTCGGCCCTGCCGAAGGTCGCGTCGAGTTCGGGGAAGGCGGCGGTCTCGGCCATGGCGAGGGGGTCGGTGGGCTTGCGCTTGAACAGCCGGCGCAGGCGCTGGGCTTCGGTGGCGTCGGGGTGGGCGCGGGCGATGGCTTCGACGGTTTCGATGATCTTCGGGTCGGGCTGGTGCGAGGCCAGGTTCCTCCTCGCCTGACTCAGCGCGGCCAGGTCGACGGCTTCGAGCTCGGGCGTCGGATATCGGTCGCGCAAACGGGTGAGTTCATCGGCCATCAGGCCGGCCGACGCGTAGCGCGCGTCGGCTTCCTTCTCCAGCGCCTTGTCGATCACGCGCTGTATGTCCGCGGTCAGCGGCCCGGCCGCGCCCTCGGGAAGGCGGGGGTGGGGCTCGTTGACGATGCGATAGAGCACGCGGGTGGGGTCGTCGGCCATGAAGGGCCGCTTGCCCGCGAAGAGCTCGTGGAGGATCACCCCCACCGCGAAGATGTCGGTGCGGCCATCCAGCACGCCCCCGCGGATGTGCTCGGGGCTCATGTAATAGGGGGTGCCCACCATCATCCCGGCCCGGGTCACCGAGGTGCTCTCGACCTTCGCGATGCCGAAGTCGAGGATCTTCACCCCGCCGTCATCGAGCACGCGGATGTTGGACGGCTTGATGTCGCGATGAACGATCCGGTGATTGTGGGCGAAGTCGAGGCCGCGCAGGGTCTGGATCACGATGTCGAGGCGCTCGGTGGTGGAGAGCTTCTCCCCGGATCGCAGCAGGTGCTCGAGATCGTCGCCGCCCAGGAGCTCCATGGCGATGTAGGGCAGCCCGCGGTCCTCACTGAGTTCGAAGACGGTGACGATGTTCGGATGCTGGAGCCGCGCCGCCGCCTTCGCCTCGATCTCGAACCGGCCGCGGCTGTCGTCGTCGGGCGAACCTTCCAGGCGCAGGGTCTTGATCGCGACATCGCGGTCGAGGGCCTCGTCGCGTCCGAGATAGACGACGCCCATGCCCCCCTTGCCGAGCCTCGCGCGAACCCGGTACCGCCCGATGCGGTATTCGCCGCCGGTGCCCGGTTTGGGTGCGGCGCTACTGGCGGGGGTCACGGCAATCGCATCCCGTCACTGATGCGACTTCACTCGTCCCTCTTCACGAGAAGGACAGTGATGTTGTCTTCGCCGCCGTGCGCGTTGGCCTCGGCGACCAGGGCCAGGGCGGCCTTCTGCGGATCGGGGTTCTCCTTCACGATGCGCTCGAGATCCGCGTCGACGACCATTCCCGAGAGGCCGTCCGAGCACAGGAGCAGCACGTCGCCCACCGCCATCTCATGCGCGGTCACGTCGACATTCAGGTCGGGCGCCGCCCCGATGGCGCGGGTGACCACGTTGCGGAGCGGGTGCGACCGCGCCTGCTCGTGGGTGAGGACGCCCAGGGCCACCTGTTCGAGCACCCACGAATGATCCACCGTCACCTGACGGATGCCCGAACCGTTGATGAGGTAGAGGCGCGAGTCGCCCACGTGGGCGATGTGGGCGGTGGTGTTCTCGAAGAGGACGCCGACGATGGTCGTCGCCATACCCTCGTAGTCGGCCTGGGTGAGGCTCAGGTCGAGAACCTTCTGGTTGCCGAAACGCACGGCGGTCTTGAGCCGGTTCGCGACCAGCGAGAGATTGGGGTCGACGCCCCAGGGCCAGGTGATGTCGGTCTCCTTGGCGGTCAGGGTCACGAACTCCGCCACCGCCTGCACCGCGGTGCTGGACGCGATTTCGCCCGCCGCGTGCCCGCCCATCCCGTCGGCCACCACGAACAGATCATGCGGCTCGAAGATCCCGAAGTAGTCTTCGTTGTTCTTCCGTCGCCTTCCCACATCGGTGGTCCCGAAGAAGTTCAGCTTCAAGATCTTGCGCCTTCGGTCGGGCGGCACGCGGGGCTGAACATTGGTCGCCTCATTGGATTTCGGTAAGTAGACATCATCTTCAGCGTTTGCGTAGGCGATCGAACAGGCCTCGCGCGGTTTCCGCGGTGGTGCGTGACGGGGTCTCCGGCTCGGCGGCGACGGGAATCTCCTTCAGGGCCCGAAGCACGTCGGGATGCTCGGGATTGATGGCCATGGCGTTGTCGAGCGCCCTCTTGGCCCGCAACTTGAGGCCCTGCGAATGGAGGAGCAGGGCCAGCTCGACGAGATAGGAGACGTTCTTGGGCTCGAGCCGCGAGGCCGTCTCCATGTGGCTCAGGGCGTCCCGGACCCAGTTCGGATTCTTCGCGAGGGCCATGCTGAGCATCGCGTGGGCCCTGGCGTTCTTCTCGTCGTTCGTGCAGGCGATGTTGAGGAGCTGGACCGCGGTGTGGTAGTCCTGCTTCTTGTAGGCCTCGATGCCTTGAGCGAGCAGGTCCCCGCTGGGCGCGCCCGCGGAGGCGATGGGCGACCCCGTCGCCGGGCTGGGCCCGGGCGGAGGCGCGGTCGGAGCGGACCTGGCGTCCCGGGCGGAGAGCGGCGGCCCCTGCACCCTGGGCGGGGCGGCCCTTGGGGGCGTCGGCGCCTTGGTCTCGGTGACGGTCGGGAGCTTGGCGGAATAGTCGCGGCGGGTTCGATCCCGGGACAACGTGTCGTAGGCCGCGGTGACGTTCTTGAAGGCATCCTCCGCCTTTTTTCGCTCCACGGGATCCTTGACCTTGTCCGGATGCGTGTCCCGAGCGAGCTTCAGGTAGGCGTCCCGAATCTCGAGGCTGGTTGCGTTCCGGGGGACGCCAAGAATGGCGTAGTAGTCGGTCATGGGCGGGGCTCAGCGGGAGATACGGTCGAGGATACCTGATTGAACGCCTCCCTAAAACCAAAGGCAACGCCTTCGGCCTCCCGTTCCGGGGCTATTCCTTGGTGCCCTTCTGGGTCTGGGCTTTCACGAAGCGCTGCGCGGCTTTCCGGATGGCCTCGGGCACGTTGCGATCGACGGTGAGGGCCTTCTGGTCTCGCGGTTGGAGGCGAGCCACGAAACCCATGGCGATGGGAAGCGGGGTGCGCGGGTTCTTCACCAGGGAGCTGATCACCGTGTACTTCTTCGTCCATTCGCGGTTGTTGCCGATGCGCCGCAGGACCTCGTCCGACACGTTCTTCATGCCCGCGATGCCTTCGATTTCGGCCTCGGTGATCTTGGGCGAACCCAGGACCGCGAGGGAGACCAGCCGGTTCGGGTCGCGGATGAGGAAACTGCGCGTCTGCGCGTCCTCGGTGAGGGCGGCCTTGATCTTCTGGCCGGTCTTGAGGGTGAACAACCGCTGCAGGTTGCTCAACGCCTTCTCGTCCTTCTTTTCGTCTTCGGTCAGGAGCGCTTCGACCGCTTCTTCGGGCTTGATCTCGATGAGGTTCTCGTCGGCCGCTGCGGCTTCCGCGGGCGGCGTCTCGATGACCGGTGCGGGAGGAGGCGGGGGGGGAGGCGCGGGCGCTTCCGCGGGCGGCGCCTCGGGCTCCGGAGACGTCCCGATGGAGAACGTCTCGCGCAGCTCGGCGAGCCGCCGGCGCTGGTCCCTCGACAGCATCGGGTTCGACTCGATGGCCTCGAGCAGCCGAGGATGGCGAAGAAGGCGGGTCTGGTTGATGACCACCAGTTCGGCCAGGCTCTCGGGAAGCCTGCCGGCCTGGTGGGCGATCGCCTCGTCGGGGGTGGTGGTGTTCTGGAGGCAGGCCTCGAGAATCTTCGGGTCGGTTCGGACCTCGAGCGTCCAGGCGAGAACTTCGACGGCGGCATCCCGCGCCTTCACCAGCGGAAGGAGGGTCTCGATGCTGAGCTCCGAGAACGTCTTGGTGGCGAGACTCGCGACCTCGGGCAGCGGATCGCGGTGCATCAATTCGAGGAGGTCGACCAGATCCTCGGGCTTGAGGGGCAAAGCACCCTCGGCCGCCATCATCCTCACATCGAGGGGCACGCCTCCGCGCCGGATCTGATCGACGAGCGGATTGCGTTCGCGCTCAGCCATCGCTCAATTACCGCGCCCGGTCGGGTTCACTCGGCGAGGCTCAGCCGATCGGCTTCGCTGGAACGCTCTGTGAACCCGCGGAAAGCGCGCCGATGGCTTCGGGGGAGAGAGGGATGTTCCGCTTCACCTCGCCGCGATTCCCGAGGGGTCTCGCGGGACCGGAGTCGATGGCCACCAGAAGACCGCCTGCGTTGCCCACCGCGAGGGACGCGTTCTGCCTCGCCACGATGGAGAAGGACTCGCCCTTTTTCAGGACCCGGTTCTCGACGCGGTCGCCGCCGACGTCGAGGCCGATCCAGCAGTCCTCGGTGGCGGTGAGGGTGAGTTGAAGGGGCTGGGGAAGGACGGAGGCCGAGGCATTGACCGCGGCGCCGGGCAGGACCGAGGCCCCGTTCGACGCTACCTGCGTGGCCTGGCTAAGGGTGCCCGTTGCCGCCTTGGCGGGAACGAGCGTGGCAGGGGCGTTGACCGCGGGGACGGTTGGCGGCGTCGGGGTCTGGGAAGAGAAGCTGGGGCTCAGGATCAGGATCACGACCAGGCCGAAGACGCCCGCGATCAGCCCGCCATTCACGAGGCGCGCGGCGAGCCGGCTGGAAACGCGGCTTCCCGGCTCTTTTGCGGGGGCCTCGGCCACCGGAGCCTGACTCGCGTGGAAGCTGAGTTCGGTGAGGATCTTCTGTTCATCGAGAGCAAGGAAGCGGGCGTACTCGCGCACGAACCCACGGACGAAGAGGCCTTGAGGAAGCTTGTCGAGCTGGTCTTCCTCGATCGCCTTCAGCATGCTCACGCCGATCTTCGTGGACGCCGCGATCTCCTGCAGTGAGACCCCGCGGAGTTCGCGTTCGCGACGAAGAGATGCGCCGAAGGACGTCATGGTTTTCTCGTGTTCTGCTCTCTTATTAAGTGGCTATCGCCAATTCTCGGGATTCTAGGCCCGGAAGACGGGGGATGGGAAGATACTTTTTGACCTTTGTCACAGAAATCTCGTTCCGGGGCGTCCCGGGCCAGTCTGCTACGCTCCGATCTCCCCCAAACGACCATGCCCGACCAGAAACACAAAGCGGCCGCGGACTGGCTGATCTACGGAGCCAATGGGTATACGGGCGCCCTGATCGCGGAAGAGGCGGTGCGGCGGGGTCTTCGGCCCCGCCTGTCCGGCCGGAACCGGGAGGCGGTCACGGCGCTCGCGGCCCGGCTCAACACGTCGGCCGCGCCCTGCGATCTTCACGATTCCGCGGCCCTGCGCGCGGCCCTTTTCGGCTGCCGGGTGGTTCTTCACTGCGCCGGACCCTTCTCGGAGACCTCCCGGCCCATGGTGGACGCCTGTCTCTCCGAAGGCGTCCATTACCTCGACATCACCGGGGAAATCGACGTTTTTTCGGCCTGCCACGACCGCTCGGGCGAGGCCATGGGTCGGGGGATCTGCCTGGTTCCGGGCGTGGGTTTCGACGTCGTCCCCACCGATTGCGTAGCCGCCCTTCTGAAGGAGGCCCTGCCGGACGCGACGTCGCTGGTCCTGGCTTTCGAGGCGGGCGGGGGCCTCAGCGTGGGAACCGCCAAGACCAGTATCGCGGGTCTCGGCCGGGGGGGCAGAGTGAGACGTTCGGGCGCCCTCGTCGAGGTGCCGCCGGCGTTCAAGACCCGGACGTTCATTCGCGCCGGCAAGCCGCGCACCGCGATGACCATCCCCTGGGGCGACGTGTTCACCGCGTACATCACGACCGGAATCCCCGATATCGAGGTCTACATGTCCGCCTCGCCCGCTTCGATTGCCTCGGCGAAGCGCCTTGGATGGGTGCGTCCCCTCCTCCGTTTCGGGGCGGTCACCCGCTTCCTGCAGCGCCGGATCGCGGCCTCGCTCAAGCCGCCCTCCGCGGAAAAGAGGGCCAGGACGAACGCCTACGTCTGGGGCGAAGTCTCGGCCAAAGACGGCCGGACCGCGCGGATCGAGATCGAGACTCCGAACGGGTATGACCTGACCGTGACCGCGGCCCTGGGCGTGGTGGAGCGTCTCATCGGCCCCGCGGCCGGGACCCCTTCCGGTTACTTCACCCCGTCGCAGCTCATGGGCGCGCGATACGTCCTCGGCCTGCCCGGAGTGGTCGCGAAAGCGGGCCTGTGAACCCGAACCAGGCTCCGGCCACGGACCGGGCCGGGCGCTATCTCGAGGCCCTTCTCGAACGTCACCTGAAGGATCTCAAGTTCAGCGAAGTGACTCGCGCATTGCGCGCGCTCTCCGCCGGCTACGTGGAGAAGAGGGACGAGGGCGGACTCGCTCGCGCCCTCGACGGGCGCGGGAAACGCGCGGCCTTCGCTCTCTACTACGGCGCCACCCACTTCCTCGCCACCAGAGGCCTGGTTCGCGAACTCCACCTGGGATTCTCGAGCGGAGGACGCGCCACCATCCTTGATCTTGGTTGCGGCACCGGCGTGTGCGGCGCGGCCTGGGCGATCGAGAGCGCGGTTCCCATCCACCTCGTCGGCGCGGACCGATCGTCGTTCGCCCTTCACGAGGCGCGATGGACGTACCAGACCCTGCGCCTCAAGGCCGACACCAGCCGGTCCATCACCGAGACCCTGGAATCCATCCGTCGCCCGGAAGGCATCGCTCTCGGCTGGACCTTGAACGAACTGGATGACGCGAAGCGCGCCCTCATCGCGGATCGCATCGTGCCCTGGGTCCTGAAGGGATCGAGGCTGCTGGTGATCGAGCCCGTGTCGAAGCGGGTGGCGCCCTGGTGGGACGAATGGGTGGGGCGGTTCCCGAAGGAGCGTTGCTCGGTCCTGGAGAGGAGACTTCGCCTCGATCTGCCGCCGAAGGTGGCCCTTCTCGCGAGGTCGGCCGGCCTTGGCGCGGACGGGACGGTGGTCAGGGTTCTGGTGGCGTGATAACCTCCCTCCCTTCTCGTCCAGCACGCCGGAGTGGCGGAATTGGCAGACGCGCACGGTTCAGGGCCGTGTTCGCTTCGGCGAGTGTGGGTTCGACCCCCACCTCCGGCATTTGCGTGGATGTGTCTTCGGTTTGGGGGACTATGAAAGGCCCCTTCGGGGCAACCCCAAACCCCCTGGGACGAAAGCCCAAGACGCCTGACCGTCTTTGTCGCTAGTCCTCTATTTTGAAAAAGTTAAGTCCATGAAAAAAACCGTTCGTTCCTCCTCCGATGCTTTCCTCGGCCGCGTAGTCGGCCATCCTGCGGGTTTCGCGTTCGTGAACCCCGTCCCCGGTGGGCCCGACGCCCCTCTCAATCCGACCCTCAAGGTGGATCTTGAAATGCTGCGGGGCGCCTCCCATGGCGACACCGTGATGGCGCGGGTCATCGGCCAGACCGACAAGGGCTACACCGGCGAAGTGGTGAAGGTCGTCGAGCACGCGGTGAAGCGCGTGGTGGGACGCTATGAAGTCTCGCGCGGCCACGCCCATGTGGTTCCTTTCGACCGACGTCTCTTCCAGAACGTTCAGGTCCACTCCTTCGACGAGTCTCTCGGTCTGGGCGACGGCGACATGGTCGTCCTCCGCATCACCCGCACGCCCACGGCCACGCGCGCCGCGGCCGGCGAGGTTGTCGAGCGTCTGGGTCGGATGGACGAGCCCGGCATCGACCTCAAGGTCATCCTCGCGCAGTACGAGCTCACCGCCGAGTTTCCGGCGAACGTGGTGAAGGAGACCGAGGCCGCGGCGGCATCGGTGCCGGAGAGCGAAATCGCGAAGCGTTCCGACTTCCGCCCCTGGACCACCATCACCATCGACCCCGAAACCGCCAAGGACCACGACGATGCCATCAGCATCGCCCGTCATTCGAACGGCAACTACATGCTGGCCGTCCACATCGCGGATGTCGCCTATTACGTCCGCGAGGGCTCGGCCCTCGACGCCTGCGCCTACGAGCGCGGCAACTCCGTCTACTTCCCGGGCTTCGTGGTGCCCATGCTCCCGCACGCCCTCTCCAGCCGGATCTGCAGCCTGGTCGAGGGCGAGAACCGGCTCACCCAGAGCGCGGTGATGGAGATCGATCGCCAGGGCCAGGTGGTGGACGCGCAGTTCCACGACGGCGTCATCAAGTCCGCGGGCAAGCTCGCGTACAAGGACGCCCAGGCGATTCTCGACGGCGATGCCGCGACCCGCGCGAAGTTCCCGCAGGCGGTGGAGACGGTCGAACTCTCGGCGGAGCTCGCGCGCATTCTCAACCAGGCCCGCAAGGACCGCGGCTCGCTCGACTTCGACCTGCCCGAGCCGGAGCTTCAGCTCGATCCGCTCGGCGTGGTCGAGAACATCACCTCGAACCCGCGTCTTTTCGCCATGCGCATGATCGAAGAGTTCATGCTCGTCGCGAACGAGGCGGTGGCGAAGGCCCTGTCCGAGAAGGGCGTGGCCACGCTCTACCGGATCCACGAATCTCCCGACCCCGATCGTCTCGAGGAATATCTCGAACTGGTTCGGACGTTCGGCCTGAAGGTGACGGCCGACCTCGAGCACCCTCAGGGCAAGGACTTCCAGCGGATCCTGCGCCAGGTCGAAGGCCGTCCCGAAGAGCGCCTTCTCACCTACCTGATGTTGCGCACCCAGAGGCTCGCCCGTTACTGTCCGGAGAATCTCGGCCATTTCGGCCTCGCGAGCGAGAACTATCTT
This sequence comes from Vicinamibacteria bacterium, assembly GCA_044229175.1. Lineage (GTDB taxonomy): Bacteria > Acidobacteriota > Vicinamibacteria > Fen-336 > JAGNNV01 > JAGNNV01. Next base: position 48,029 of record JBGATM010000007.1, read on the forward strand.
CACTTCACGAGCCCCATCCGCCGCTACCCCGACCTCGTGGCCCATCGCGCTCTCCGCGCCCTGCGTCACGGCAAGGATCCGGCTCAGGTCACCTGGCCGCTCGAAGAGATGGCGGCGCACCTCGGCGAGACCGAGCGCAAGGCCTCGGACGCCGAGCGCGATCTCACCGAGTGGAAGAAGGCGCGGTTCATGTCGAACCGCGTGGGCGAGACCTTCCAGGGCGTCATCTCCAGCGTCACTCCGTTCGGGCTGTTCGTCCAGCTCGCCGACATCTTCGTCGAGGGCCTGGTGCACATCACCACCATGGCCGACGACTACTACATGTTCCGCGACACGGATCACGCCCTGCGCGGCGAGCGCACGAAGCGCACCTTCAAGCTCGGCGACCGGGTCGAGGTTCAGCTCATCAAGGTGGACATGGATCGCCGCCAGGTGAACCTCGCGCTCACCGACATCCTGAAGCGGATGGCCAAGCCCGAGGTCGCGCAGAAGGTACAGACCGCGCGACGGACGCCCCGAACCGAGCCCAAGGGCGACCAACCGCCCGCCCGCAAGACCACGCGTACGCGCTCGAAGCGGTCGCGGTAACCCGTCCTACGGGCGAAGGGCCGCGAGCTTCTCGCGGATGTCCGTGCGCTCCGCGCGGCCTTCGAAGCGCAGGCCGGTGACGAGGCGAGCGGTCGCTTCCGTTCTGGCCGGCGTGTCGAGCCGCACATCCTCCACGGTCAGGTCGCAGTAGACCGTGCCGGGCAGGAGAGGCTGCGGGCCTTTCATCGCGCGCGTCTTGACGAAGCAGGCCAGGTCGACGTCGTAGAGGGCGAGGGTCGCCGAGGCCCTCAGGCGCAGGTTCTCGGCCGACTGGCTGGCCGCCCCCAGAGCGACGCGAAGGTGGGTGGCGGAGGCGGCGAAGACCTCATCGCGGGCGAGCATCATCACGTGGGGACGCATGTATCCGTCGACGGTGATGAGCAGGAGAGCGTGATCGCCGCCCTCGGAGCGGATCCAGTGCGTGATCCGATCGGGGAGAGAAGACTGCGGAGTGGGCGCCTGCACGGACTTCATTCTCTCCGGTCGCCTCGTAGAATGCTTGGTACCCATGCTCACGAGACGCCCGACGTTTGTCCCACCCCCGGCCCTGATTCTGGCTCTCGCCCTTTCGGCCGGTCCCTGGGTTTCCATGGCCCGCGCGCAGGAAGCTCAGACTCCTCCGCCCGCTCCCGGCAAGCCCGGGGCCACGGACCCGCTGGAGCTTCTCCCCACGATCGGAAAGATCGGCGCCGAGGTCGGTCTGCATGGCGGCTGGTCTCAGAATCCGTATTCGCTCGGGTCGGGGGCGCAGGGCGCCGGCTTCATCAACCTCCCGCTAAAGAAGCTCGGCGGGGGAGTCCTCTCCTATGAGATCAGCCTGCGCTTCGCGCGGAGCACGAGCGATCCGATCACCATCACCAATCCCGTGGCCTTCGTCGCGAATCTCGCGGCCACCGGCCGCGGCGACGTGGGGCCGTTTCCGTATCGGCGAGTGGTGCGGTCCGAGGGCTCGATCTTCCTGGTCGAGCCCTTCGGCTTGAAGTACGCGATCCATTCCTTCGGCCGCTTCCGGCCCTATGCGGTCGCGGGGGTGGGGGTCTCGGTGGTGATCACGAAGGAGGTGCCCGAGTCCGACGAGAGTCTCGTCTTCACCGGCACCTCGCCCTTCGACGCCGATCTCATCGCGGGCCTGATTGCTCAAGCGAAGGAGCTCGAGGCCCTCGGCCGGCCCACCGGCCAGGGCAATATCGAAGTGGCGGGCCACGTGGGCGCGGGCTTCGAGGTTCGACTGAGCCCGGGTTTCTCGCTGCAGGCCGACTACCGGTTCACGAAACTCTCGGGCCGCAATTCGTCGATGCACATCGCGAGCGCGGGCTTCGGGATTCACTTCTGATGATGCGGCCGCCGCGCGCGGGGACGACGAGACGCGATCTGCTCGGCCATGGCGCGGCGCTGGCGGCGTCCGCGATCGTCATGGGCGGCGCGTCTCGGTCCGTCCAGGCGAAGGACTATGCGTCGAGGCGCGAGGCCCTCGACGAACTCGACCGTAAGGCCGCGGTGTGCGGCATGCGCCTCGGCGTGGTTCGGCGATCCCGGGTCGGCGCCGACCTCCTGGCTTCCCGTTTTCTCGAGGCGCTGAAGCGGCATCGCGAAAGGCGCGAAGAGGTGCGCCGGCGTTTCTCCTTGCCCGCGGGGGCTGACCCCGCTTCGCAGCTGGGCGAAGTCGATGCCGATCTTTCCGCCCTTCGCCAGTCGCTCGATGACCTGATGACCGCCTACGCGGAGAGCCTGCCGATCTTCGGCGATTCGAAGGTGGTGTCACGCCTGGCCGCGGACATGGTCGAAGTCTCGAAACTGCGTACGGTGATAGACCTCTGGGTCACCGCGGAACAAGCATGACCGGCACGAACCCCCGTCGTGAGTTCATCCGCGGCGCCTTCGCCAACGCGGGCGCTTCGATGGCCGTCCTCGGCCTGCTCGAAGGACGGGTCGAGGCCCTCCCGAAGAACGAGGAGACCGACATCGCGATCCTGAACGCCGCCCTCGGACTCGAGCACGAAGCGATCGGCCTCTACGCGGACGCCCTCACGCGCAATCTCGTCCCCACCGGCCTCCGCGAGTACGCGGTGGAATTCAAAGGCGCCCACGAAGGTCACCGCGACACCCAGGTCGAGATCCTGCGCGAACGAGGCGTCGGCGCCGTCGCCCCGCACAAGGTGGATCCGATCCGCGAAGCGGCCGCCGGAGACGCGGTGATCCGCCGCCTCCTTTCCGTCGAAGCCGCCGCCGAGTCCGCCTACCTCCGCCTCATCGGCCACATCCGGACGAACGACTACCTCCTCTCCGCGGGGTTCATCGTGGTCGACGAAGCGCGACATCAAACGATCTGGCGCCGCGCCCTCGGATTGTCGATCTACTGATTGACAATCCCGCAGGCTGCCAGTGGCTGGACGGGCTTGCTTCGTCGCACCGCGAACGGACCGGCTCCTCGCAATGACGTGAGTGGCGTACCAAACGGCCTGCGCGGCCTAGAATTGGGGCTCTCCATGCCGATCTACGAGTTCTACTGTTCGTCGTGCCACACCGTCTTCAATTTCCTCTCGAAGCGGATCAACACCGATGCGACGCCCGCGTGTCCGAAGTGCGGGAAGGTGACCTCGCGCAAGCCTTCCACCTTCGCCATGTCGCGGAACCGGCCCGAGCCGAAAGCGGGCGATGGGGCTCCTGGCGAGGGCGGCGAGCCTATGGACCCCTTCGCGAACATGGATGAGTCGCAGCTCGAATCCGCCATGGATTCGCTCGCCTCCGAGGCCGACGGGATCGATGAGAACGATCCGCGGCAGGCCGCGAACGTGATGCGGAAGCTCTTCGACGCCACGGGCATGCCCCTCGGCGGCGGGATGCAGGAAGCGCTCAAGCGGATGGAATCGGGCGAAGACCCCGAGAAGATCGAGGAAGACATGGGCGAACTGCTCGAGGCGGATCCCTTCGCGGGGGAGGCCGCGAAGAAGTCCACGGAACGACGGATTCCCAGGCGGCCGGCGGCGCACGACCCCCACCTCTACGAGATGTGAAACGCCGGGCCCTCGCGTCGGGACTTGTCCTCGCCCTCGGGATCTCGGCCTTCGCCGCGCAGGCGGCACGGTCCCCGGCCGGCGGCGCGTCGGCTCTGTCCGGAAAGATAACGCTCCTCCTTCCGCCCAAGGTGAAGATCGATCCCGGCGGTGCGGTGGTGTGGATTCCCGGCCTCACCGTGAGCGCTCCCGTAGCCGTCGCGAACTCGGTCACCTCGAAGGACAAGCGCTTCGATCCCCGCATTCTCGCGGTGCCGAAAGGGACCACGGTGAAGTTTCCGAACGTCGATTCCATCTACCACAACGCATTCTCCCTGAGCCCCGGCAACGCCTTCGACATGGGCCTGTATCGCAAGGGCGCTTCGCGCGACGTGGTGCTGAAGAACCCCGGCATCGTCCGCGTCTACTGCAACATCCATCCGGACATGGCCGCGTCCGTGGTGGTGGTGGACGGCAATGCGTTCGCCGTGGTTCAGGCGGACGGTTCCTACCGTATCGACGGCATCCCACCGGGCCGTCACGAGGTCCACATCTGGAGCGACGTGGCGGGCGAACAGGTGGTGACCCTGGCCTTCGAGGCGGATCGAACCACCGCCTGGAGCCCCGAGCTCGACGCCACGAAGTACCAGCGCGTCGCGCACACCAACAAGCACGGAAAGGCGTACCCCAAGGCGAGCAACGATGCCGACCGGTACTGACCCGGCGGCGGCGCCCCGTCCGGTCCGCGTCGACCCTCCGCGCTCCGGCGGATCGCCGGGATCGGTGCCGGTGCTCCGGGCCATCGCCGACGACGTGCCGAGAGGCCTCGCGCTGCGCACCCGCCTCTTCCTCGGATCCGCGCTCCTTCTCGCCTTCACCATCGGCGCGGCCATCGCCTTTCTCACCATCAAGTCGCAAAGGGTCGCCGAGCAGCAGATCCGCGAAGACTTGAACGCGGTCCCGGCGATCTTCGAAGGCTACCGGTCCACCCAGGCGAGTGCCCGGGAGCGCGCGGTGCGATCGCTCGCGGAAGAGGCGGGGACCAAGGCCCTGATGGCCGAGGTCCGCGAGCACCCCGAGACCTTCCACGACTCCGCCCAGGGTTTCGCCAAGGTCCTGGGAGCGCGCACCGTCTATCTTTTCGATTCCGCGGGCGCGCTGCTTTCGCGCAGTGATCGGGAAGCGGGAGAAGAGACCGGTCGGGACTTCACCGGCATCAGCTGGGTCGACATTCCGCGCGAGACGAAGACCGAGAGTTCAGCGTTCATCCTCGAGGTGTCGCGGGATCATGCCCTGTCGCTGGTCGCATCGGCGCCGGTCACCCAGGGCCGGGACGCCGAACTGCGGCTCAACGGCGTCCTCGCCGCCTCCTTCGAGGTGTCCGCCGACCGGGTGAACGATCTCGCGCTGCTCACCGCAGCCGACGTGGCCGTGGTGGCGAACGTCGCGCCCCGGAACCAACCGCCGCAGCTCGAGGTGCTGAAAGCGACGCCGAAGTTCTCGGGCGCGATGCCCGACGCGATGCGGCAGGCCGCGACCCGTGTCTTCGAGAAAGAAGCTCAGACCGAGCCCGTCGAGTTCGCGGCTTCGGGCGAGCCTTTCATCGCCACCGCCCTGCCCATCCGCTCGGGCCGCAGCGAAGTGATCGGGGCGCTCGTGGTGGGAAGGTCCAAGAACGCCGAGATGGCCCCCTTCCTCGAAATCCGCCGGAGCCTCCTCATCGTGGGGGCGATCGCCCTGCTCCTGTCCCTTCCTTTCTCGTTCGCCCTGGCCCAGGGCCTTGCCGGGCCCATCCAGAAACTCGCGGAAGGCGCCCGGAAGATCGCGGGAGGGGAACTCGACGTCTCCCTGCCCACCGCCGGTGGAGAAGTGGGAGCGCTCGCCCGGGCCTTTGAAGGCATGGTCGGGGAACTGAAGGAGAAGGCCCAGCTCGAAGCGCTCGTGGCCAACATGCAGCGGCGTCCGGGCGACGTCACCTTCCGGGGCGCTTCTCCGAACCGCCGGGACAGCGGCGAGAGCGGTCAGGTGGGTCGCATCTTCGCGGGCCGCTACGAACTGCTCTCCGAGCTCGGCAAGGGCGGCATGGGTGTCGTCTTCCGCGCGCGTGACCGCGAACTCGACGAGGAAGTGGCGCTCAAGGTTCTAAAGGGGGTGGGGGAAGGCGAAGGCCAGTCGGCTCAGGTCGACCGGTTGCGCCAGGAAATCAAGCTCGCCCGCGTGATCACGCATCCGAACGTGGTCCGCGCCTTCGACTTCGGCGAGAGCGCCGGCTCGCGCTTCCTCACCATGGAGTACGTGCCCGGCACCACCCTGCGCGAAGTCATCGACGCGCGCGGCGGACTTCAATTGACCCCGGCCCTGCAGATCGCGAAGCAGGTGTGCCGCGGCCTCGCCGCCGTGCACAAGGCCGGGATCATCCACGGCGACCTCAAGCCCCAAAACGTCATGGTCATGGGCAACGGCGTGGCCAAGCTCATGGATTTCGGGGTGGCGCGGACGCGCTCCAACCAGGATCACGGCGGCGTGTCGGTGGTGGGCACGCCGCTCTACATGAGCCCCGAGCAGGCCAAGGGCGCCGACCTCGACGAGCGCAGCGACATCTACTCCGCGGGCGTGATGATGTACGAGATGTTCACCGGACAGTGCCCCTTCAAGGCGAAGGACGTGGCCGAGATCATGCAGATGCACCTGAACGACACGCCCGCGGATCCCCGGACCATCAGGCCCGAGATTCCCCCGGCCCTGGCCGAGATCATCCTCGCCTGCCTCTCCAAGCACCGCGCCCAGCGCCCCTCCTCCGCGGTCGACCTCGACCGCTGGCTCATGAGAGTCCGCGTCTAGAATCAAACCATGCGAACGTCCCTGGCCGTGGCCGCGCTGCTCCTGAGCGCTCCCGCCGTGGCCCAGCAGGAAGAGGCGGCCCCGCCTCCGGTGGCGGAGGAACCCGAGGGATTCAGGTTCGGGGGAGAGATCAAGGCGGGGTTCCGCTGGTCCCAGGCCCAGGAGTCGGCGATCTTCGGCCCCAACGGCCAGGTGACGGGTTTCATGCGCACTCCCGACCCGGGAAGCTCGTTCGAGATCCAGCATCTCGCCATCACCGGCGAGGGCTTCGTCACTTCCGGGGTGTTCGCGAAGTTCGAAGTCCGCTTCCTGGACCTGTACAACCGCAACCCCACGTCCACCGACGCGATGGTCTTCGTGCGCCAGGCCTTCGTGAGATTCGGGGACAAGCCGGAACTCCTGAGCGGGGTCAGGGGCGGCAAGGCCTATGCGCTCTTCGGGATGGCCCCGCGTTTCAGCAAGCAGATGACCCGGCATCTCGAGAGCTACGGTCTCGTCGGCACCGCGATCGGAAGGTTCGAGCAGCCGCAGCTCGAAATCGGCGGGTCGTTCGGCGAGCACCTTTACGCACGCGCCATGGTGGGTTCGGGCAACCCGCTCTTCCTGCGCGACACCAATGCGCTCGCCGGCGACAATCTCTCGCAGGCCCCGGCCCCGAACCCGGGGGCGACCTACCAGTCCGGATTCCCGATTCTCTACGACGCCAAGGTCACCGAACTCAATGTCGCGGGCGGCCCCGAGGTGGGCTTTGGCATCGGGGCCCGGGTGGGCGGCGGAGAGAAGGCGGGCGCTGATCTCCTCGGCTGGTACTTCGGCCGGAAGCTCGCGGACACCGCGCGGCTTCGCGGCACCGACTACCCCGCCGAACTCGCGGTCCTCAAGGGCAACGGCTTTCCCATCGCGACGAGCGGCGACAAGCGTTACGAGTGGGGCGTCAACCTGCAGGCGAAATGGAAGGGTGGCCGACTCTTCGCGCAGTGGGTCGAACAGGATCTCGCGGGAGCCAGCCGCTATGGCGCCGAGGCCGAGATCGCCTGGATCCTTCCGCTCTCCGGGCTGTTCCTGGTCGGCGAATCTCCATTCGGAAACTGGATCCAGCCGGTCTTCCGATTCTCCTGGCTCGACAATCGCTTCTCGGCTCCGCGCGCCTACCCGCGCCTCGCCGTTCAGTGGCCGTGGAAGAAGTACGACTTCGGCCTGCGTTTCGGCCTCGTCCGCAACGTCGACCTCACCGCGGAATACACCTTTCACCACGTCTTCCGCACCGCCACCCTTCCGAATCTGCCGATGAAGGAGTTCCTGCTGACCCTGCGGACGGGGTTCTAGGACTGGCGCGGCGCGACGAAGGCGCGGGCGTGATCCCCATCGAGCGGGCGCGAGAACAAGTAGCCCTGCCCGTACCGACAGCCTAGGGCGCGCAGGATGTCCCGCTGCTCCACGGTTTCGACCCCCTCGGCGACCACGTCCATGTCGAGGCTCTTCGCGAGGGAAACGATGGCGCCCACGATGTCCTCGTTGCGGCCGCCCTTGCCCAGGGCGTTCACGAACGACCGGTCGATCTTGAGGGTGTCGGCGGGGAAGCGCAGGAGATAGGAGAGCGACGAATAACCCGTGCCGAAGTCGTCGATGCACAGGTGGGTGCCGAGGGCCTTGAGTCGCTTCAGCAGGTCCACCGCCATCTCCGGGTTCTCCATGATCACGCTTTCCGTGATCTCCAGCTTCAATCGATCGGCGGAGAGCCCGGTCTCGGAGAGCGCCTTCTGCACCTCCTCGATGAGGTCGCCCTGCGAAAACTGTCGTCCGGAGAGGTTCACGTTCACGGTCAGATGTTCGGGCAGGGCGGGCGAGCCCCTGGTCAGCCACTGGCAGGCCTCGCGCAGGGTCCAGCCTCCGATCCGGAAGATGAGACCGGTTTCCTCGGCGAGATGAATGAACTCGTACGGGCCCACGATCCCGCGCTCGGGGTGATTCCAGCGCACCAGCGCCTCGAAGCCCGATGCCTTGTCCTCCTTCAGGGAAACGATGGGCTGATAGTGCAGCACGAATTCGTTCTTCTCGGCGGCCCGCCGGAGCGAATGCTCGAGCTTGAGCAGTCCGACCGCGCGCTTGTGCATCGATTCGTCGAAGATCTGGAATCGCGCCTTGCCCGTGGTCTTCGCCTGGTACATCGCGGTGTCCGCGTCGCGCATCATCTCCTCGGCGGTCTCGTACTGGGCGCCCGCGTAGGCGATGCCGATCGACATGGTGGCGAAGATGTCCTGGCCGCTCACCCGGATGGGGGTTTCCAGGGCCTGGAAGATCCTCTCCACCACGCGCCGCGCCTCGTCCCTGTCGTCGATGTCGTCGAGAAGAATGGCGAACTCGTCCCCGCCGAGCCGGGCCACCGTGTGCTCGGCGCGCAGGGTGGCGAGGAGAACCCGTCCAATCTGGATCAGGAACTGATCGCCCGCGAGGTGACCGAGGGAGTCGTTCACCACCTTGAAGCGATCGAGGTCGAGAACGAGGGCGGCGAAGAGGTGGGTCGGCCTCCGCTTGAGGCGCGACATCGCCGTCCGCAGCCGGTCCATGAAGAGCGCGCGATTGGGGAGTCCGGTCAGGCCATCGTGGAGGGCGTCGTGGAGCAGGCGCTTTTCCGCCCGCCGCCTCTCCGTCACATCCGCGCCGATCGAAGCCATCCCGCAGATCGCGCCGGTCGGATCGTGGAGCACGGTCGAATTCCATGAGACCACCCGTGGCTCGCCGCGGGCGGTAAGGATCTCGTATTCCTCGTGGGGCGCGATTCCCGACGCGATGTGCTCGGCAAAGGCGGTCTGAATCGCGCCGCGCTTGTCGAGGGGCACCACCAGATCGAACCAGTTGCGGCCCACCACGCCCTCCTCGTGCAGTCCGAGGAGCTCGAGCGCGTATTCGTTGGCGAAGGTGATGTCGCCCCGGGCGTCGAGCAGGACGGAGACGAGCTGGACGTTCTCGATCAGGTCGCGCAGCCGGCGCTCCGACTCGCGCATCGCGTTCTCCGCGAGCTTGCGGTCGGTGATGTCGAAGCCCATGGCCAGCAGGGCCTTTCGGCCTTCGTGCTCGATGGGGCTCAGGGTGAGGTCGATCCAGGGCTCCGCGCCCTTCGGGCCGTCGAGCTTCAGTTCAAAGCGCTGCGGGCTCAGGGTCGCGGACGGGGTGTTCCCGGTCATCCGCTGAGCGAGGGCCGGGCGGGAGTCCTTGTGGGCGAGATCGGAGAAGAGGGAGCCCACGAGGTCGGGGGCTTTGGACCCGCTCCGGCTGCGCGCGGCGCGGTTCGCGTAGCGGATGACGTCGCCCTCCACGATGAAGACGAGGGCGGCGTTCGTCTCGATGAGCGCGAGGAAACGCGAATCGGGCGCGGGGGACGCGTGCGGCGCCCGTCCGAGGGTCCGGAGATAGTCGATGACGCTCACGGGGAGCGCCTATTCTCCCCTAGCGGCGGCCCCCGGGGTTTTTCGGGCGGCCGGCCCCTACTTCCTCGGGGGGGCGCCGCGCTTCGGTTCCGCGGGGAAGCCCGTGGAGGGCAGGCCCTTCACGATCTTGAGCGCGTTCTTGTAGTACAGCTTCTTCAGCACCTCGTCCGGCAGTTCCATGCCGTACAGCTTCCAGAAAGCGTGATAGTCGCGGTAGTAGTCGAAGTACTCGTCGGCGGTTTCGAAGGTGCGCCAGTAATAAGGATATTCATCGGGCTGGAAGCTGTCCTTGCCGAAGAGGATCCGGTCCTGGTACTTGATGAAGAAGGCCCGCGCGGTGCGCGGCTGACGGCCATACTCGGCGAGGACGGCCGCGGTTTCCGGATAGACGTTCGGGTGCGTGTCGAGGAACCTCGAGAACCGCGCGAGGTCGTTTGAGAGATACCCCATGTGCGCGGCGATGAAGGTGGTGTTCTTGTGCTTCTCGAACATCCGGTCGCGCTCGCCGAGCAGCTCCTCGAACCTCGGGAACGAGGGATCCTGGTAGCGACGATCCGGGAAGAGGGCCTCTTCGAGCCAGCGCTCGTTGGTGAAGTCGATGGGATCGAAAAAGGGCGCGGGTTCGGCGGTGTGGATGAGCACGGGAATCTTCAACTCGGCGCACTTGGCCCAGATGGGGTCGAGCTCGGCGTCGTCGAGGTGCAGGCGCGTCCCGTCGGTCTTCTTGATGCGCAGGCCGAGCTCCTTGAAGATCTTCAGGCCCAAAGCACCCGCCTTCACGTCTTCCTCGAGCTGGGCCGCGGCCTTCGCCCCGAAACCGGGCCCGACCCCGGCCTTGAAGTCGATGTTCGCGAAGAGCACCATGCGGTCGGGCCAGGGGGAGTTCCTGATCGCGGCGATGCTCTGCTTGAGCTTGTCGCCCGAGCCGCCCGACAGATTCACCAGGGTGCGCAGGTTGAGCTGGTCCATGGCCGCCACCACTTCCTTGTAGCGCTCAGGGGAGATGGGGGCGGGCTGGTGGGAGTGGATGTCGATGACCGGGAACTTCGCCCGCGGGGTCGGATGCTCGGCCACGATGAGGCGCGATTTCGGCTTGTACTCGGTGATGGAGGGCGGCGGCCATTCGGGCGTGCGGCCATCGCCGGGACGACGATTCTGGTTCTGACCCTGGGCGAGGGCGAGGCCGTATCCGAGTCCGACCAGCGCCAGGGCGCTCAAGGAAGACGCCGTTCGTGGTTTCGTGATCATGTTCGTCCTTGGGGTGTGGGGGGCGCTCCCGGCCGGGCGCGCCCGAATCTGGGGAATCACGCCGCGGCCAGGCTGTGCTCCTGCTTACGCCGGCCGAACCGGGCCCTCACCCCTTCCATGGCGAGGTAGAAGACCGGGGTCAGGTACAAGGTAAGGAACTGCGAGAAGAGCAGTCCGCCCACGACCGCGAGGCCGAGGGGCCGCCTCGACTCCGCACCCGCGCCGATTCCGAGGGCGATGGGCAGGGTTCCGGCGAGGGCGCACATGGTGGTCATCATGATAGGACGGAATCGCACGAGGCATCCCTCGAAGATCGCGTGCCGGGCCGACTTGCCCTGGCGTTGGGCCTCGATCGCGAAGTCGATCATCATGATCGCGTTCTTCTTCACGATGCCCACGAGCATGATGATGCCCACGAACGAGTAGATGTTCAGGTCCTCGCCGAAGATCGAGAGGGTAACGAGAGCGCCGAAGCCCGCGGCGGGGAGGCCGGAGAGGATGGTGATGGGGTGGATGAAGCTCTCGTAGAGGATCCCGAGCACGATATAGATCACCAGCACCGAGAGCAGGAGCAGCCAGCCGAGGCCGCGCATCGAAGATTCGAAGGCCTGGGCCGCGCCCTGGAAGCTCGTGCCCACCGAGGGAGGCAGGATCTCCTTGGCCGCCGCGTTCACCCGCTCGACGCCCTCGCCGAGCGAGGTGCCGGGTTTGAGGTTGAAGGACAGGGTCACGGCGGGCAGCTGGCCGAGATGATTCACGAGCAGGGGCGACACCTTCCGGGTCAGGGTGGCCAGGGTCTCGAGGGGGATGAGGGCGCCGCTCGACGAGCGCACGTGGAGGAGGGGCATGGTCGAAGGATCGCGCTGGAACTCGGGCATCAGCTCGGTGATCACGCGGTACTGGTTATCCGGCGCGTAGATGGTCGAGACCTGGCGCGTTCCGTAAGCGGTGTAGAGCGCGTCCTCCACCTGCTGCGCGGTCACTCCGAGGGCGATGGCGCGGTCGCGGTCGATCTCCACATGGATCTGGGGGCTCTTGAGCTGCAGGTCGCTCGCCACGTCGTCGAGGCCGGGCAGCGTCCGCATCTTCTGCTCGAGGAGCGGGGCCACCCGGTACAGCTCGGCGGTGTCGGAACTCTGCAGGGTGATCTGGTACAGGCTCTTGGTCTGCAGCCCGCCGATGCGGATGGGGGGAAGAATCTGCGGGAAGGCGCGGACGCCCGAAACCGCGGCGAACTTCGGGCGCAGACTCTCCACGATCTTCTGCGCGGAGGGACGCGAATGCCGGTCGGAGAGCCGCGCGAACAGGCGGCCCGAGTTCATGGTGTTGGTGGTGCCGGAGGCGCCGATGCTTGAGTTGAAGGTCTCGATGCCGGGCTCGTTCACCAGGATGTCCGAGAGCTTCTTCTGCTGGGCGGCCATGGCGTCGAAGGAGACGCCCTGCGCCGCCTCGGCGTAGATGAGGAGCTGGCCGATGTCCTCGGTAGGCAGGAAGCCCTTCGGCATGCGCACGAAGAGCCAGCCGGTGGCCACCAGGATCACCGCCGCCACGGCCAGGACCGCGCGAGGCCGGCCCAGGATCGCGAAGAGCGACTTCTCGTACCCGCGCCGGACTGCCTCGAACAGCCTCCCGCCGTGGTGATCGTGCTTCTTGCCCTCGGGCTGGGGCTTGAGGAACCGGCTGCACAGCATGGGGGTCAGGGTGAGGGACACGAAGCCGGAAACCAGGATGGCTGCGGAGATGGTCACCGCGAACTCGTGGAGCAGTCGCCCGAGCAGGCCTCCCATGAACAGGACGGGCAGGAACACCGCGACGAGGGAAATGGTCATCGAGAGGATCGTGAACGAGACTTCCTTCGACCCCTTGAAGGCGGCCTCCATCGGCGACTCGCCGTCCTCGATGTGCCGCACGATGTTCTCGAGCATGACGATGGCGTCGTCCACCACGAAGCCCACGCTCAGGGTCAGGGCCATGAGCGAGAGGTTGTCGAGCGAATAGCCCAGGATGTACATGGCGAAGAACGTACCCACGATGGCCATGGGCAGGGCCAGGCTGGGGATGATGGTGGCGGGCAGATTGTGCAGGAAGAGGAAGATGACCAGGATGACCAGGGCCACGGTGAGGAGCAGGGTGAACTTGACGTCGCTGACCGATTCCTTGATGGGCTGCGCCCGGTCGAAGAGAACGTCGAGCTGAACCGAGGCCGGCAAACGCTCGCGGAAGCTCGGGAGCAGGTCGCGGATCGCCTGCACCACCGCCACAGTGTTAGCACCCGGCTGGCGCTGGATGGTGAGGGTGATCGCGCGTTCGAGGCCATGCTCGGTGTTGAACCAGCTCGCGACCTTGTCGTTTTCGACCCCATCCACGACCCGGCCGAGATCCTGGAGGCGCACCGGAGAGCCGTTGCGGTAGGTGACCACGAGGGGACGGTAGGCGGCTGCGTTCGTGAGCTGTCCGTTCGCTTCCACGGTCAGCGCTTCATTGGCGCCCGACAGGGTCCCGGTGGGGAGATTGACGTTTCCTTTCTGGATGGCGGCGGCCACCTCGTCGATGCCCAGGCCGCGGCTCGCGAGGGCCGAGGGATCGAGCTGCACGCGCACCGCGTACTTCTGGGAACCGATGACCCCCACCTGGGCGACCCCGCTGATCATCGAGAGACGCTGCGCGATCATGGTCTGCGCGTAGTTGTCGACCTCGGAGAGCGGCCGGGTGGGCGAGTGGATGCTCATGAAGATGACGGGTTGGTCCGCGGGGTTCACCTTCTGGTACGAAGGCTGGGTCGGCATGGTGGGCGGAAGCTGCGATGAGGCCTTGCCGATCGCGGCCTGGACGTCCTGGCCCGCGGCGTCGATGTTGCGGTCGAGCGCGAACTGAAGGGTGATCTGGGTGAGGCCGAGGGCGTTCACCGAACTCATGGTGTCGAGGCCGGCGATGGTCGAGAACTGCTTCTCGAGCGGGGTCGCGACCGAAGCCGCCATGGTGTCGGGGTTGGCCCCGGGAAGGGTCGCCACCACCTGGATGGTGGGGAAGTCGACGTTGGGCAGATCGCTCACCGGCAGCAGGCGATAGCCCGCGATCCCCGAGAGGAGGATCGCGGCCATGACCAGGGTGGTCGCGACCGGCCGCCTGATGAACCCTTCGGCGATGTTCATGACGCGGGCCCCGCGGGTCTGGCCTCCACCTTCGCGCCGATGGTGAGCCGGACCTGGCCGTCCACCACCACCGTCTCACCGGCCTCTATGCCCTTCTCAACCAGGGTCTCGCCGTTTCGGACCGGGCCGGTGGTCACGGGCCGGACCTCGACGGTCTGGTCCTTCTTGACCACGAAAACGAAGGGCCCCGCCTGCCCGTCCTGGACCGCCGGGCTCGGGACCACCACCGCGCCGCGGCGCACCGAGAGCACCATCAGGACATCGACGAACTGGCCGGGCCAGAGTTTTCGTTCCGCGTTCTTGAAGCGGGCCTTGAGGACCACGTTGCCGGTGGCGCGGTCGATCTCGTTCTCGACGAAGGTGAGCGAGCCCTTTGCGGGGTCGCCTTCTTCGCCGCGACGTCTGGCGATGACCTCGAGAGGGCCCGCCTTGCGGATCTCCGAAAGACGCGCCTCGGGCACGGTGAACCGGACATCGATGGGATCGATCTGGTGGATGGTGACGAGAGTGGTGGTGTCGAGGGCGCGGACCAGGTTCCCGACCTTCACCATGATGGCGCCCGTCCGCCCGTCGAGGGGCGAGCGGATGGTGCAGTAGTCGAGGCGCAGTTTCGCGGTTTGAATCGCGGCTTCGTCACCCTTGAGGCTCGCCTCGAGGGCGTGCGCGGCGGCCGCCGCCTTGTCGTTGACGTCGATCGACACGATGCCCTGGGCGAAGAGGTCGGCCGCGCGCTTCTTCTCGGCCTCCGCGTTTAGGGCCTGGGCCCGGTCCCGGGCCAGGTTCGCCTCGGCCGCGGCCAGGGCGGCCTGGTAGGGCCTGGGATCGATGGTGAAGAGGCGGTCGCCCGCGTGCACGTCCTGGCCCTCGCGGAAGTGAATGGACTCGAGCGCGCCTTCGACCTGCGGCCGTACATCGACGGTCCATGGAGATTCGACCGAGCCCACCGCTCGCAACTCGATGGGGAAGTCGCTCTGTCTCGCCGCGGCCACCGTGACCGGCACCGAGGCGGAGGCCGGTGGCGGAGCGGCCGAGCGCCCGCAAGAGGAAAGAGTGGCGGCCAGGACGAGGAGGGCGAGCCGAGGAGAGCTGGGCGATTGGGGGTCCGTCATGATCAGCCCCCCATGCTACTTGCGCCATCCTTTAGGTCCCCGGCCCTCCGGCGCAAAACGAAATCCTTGTTGCGCCAGCGATGGAATCGGGGCTTCCGTCGATTCGGCTCTCGCCCAGGCGCCGTTCCCGGCAGACGCCGATAGAATGGATTTTGACCCCCCAAGACGCTCGACCTCGCGAAGACTCCCCCTTGTTCGCCCCTCCCATTTCCGGGCTCGCCCTGCGCCGCGCTCGCATCTTCGCCCTCGCCCTGGCCGCGGGGATCGTCGTGCTTGGAATATGGGAAGCCGCCTTCCGGCCCGCGACCGTCGGGGCGAGGCCGGCGCTCCAGGTCCTCATCATTCCGGGAGATCGGAAGGTCGCGATCGTTCGAAGCGAAGCCTCGGACCGTTGCATCGGGGCCGCCGAGTTCGGACGCCACGCCGACCACTGGCTGGAACTCGTCGGGAAGGGCGGGTACAAGGCGGAGACGATTGGCGACGCCCAGCTCGAGTCCGGGCTCGACGCCTATGCCGCGGTGATCCTGCCCTCCGTGATCTGCCTCGGAGATCCCGCGCGCGCCGAGTTGGAGCGCTACTTGCGGGCGGGCGGCGGCGTCATCGCCACCTGGGCCCTCGGGGCCCGGGACCGCGACGGTTCCTGGCGCGGTTACGACTTCCTGCAGTCGCTGACCGGCGCCCTCCGGTTCGAACTGGGCGCCAGGGAAGCGCCATGGTTCGTCAGTGTGCGGAGCGCGAGCCCGCTGGGCGCAGGCCTTCCCGGCGGCACCCGCGTTCAGGTGACGTCCCTGGAGCGACTCGAGGCCACGGCTCTCGATGCCGATGCCTTCTGGAGCGACGCGGGTCTTCGGCCCCGCGACCCGGAACTGCCCGCCGATTACCAGGCCGCGATCGTTCGAAAGCAGGTGGAGGAGGGCCGGCTGGTCTGGCTCGGCTTCCACGAGAATTCCTCCGTGACCGGTGAGGCGGATCGCGCCTCCGCCATTCTGCTCAACGGCCTGGCCTGGGCGGCGCGGCGCCCCATGGTCGCCGTCGATCCTTGGCCTTCGCCCTTCACGCGATCGACCATGGTCGCGGTCGACGTGAGCGAGTTTCCCGATCGGGCGCGACGGCTGGCCCTTGAACTGGCGCAGGCGCGGGTTCCCGCGACCTTCTTCATCGATCCGGCGCTCGCGGGCGATGGCGAACTCGTGAGGGAGCTTCGGTCGGCCGGGGAACTGGCCCTCAAGTGGCAGCACACGAATGAGGGAGGACGGGGACGTCACGCGCTCGACCGGGTTCTGATGGACTGGGCCCGGCTCGTCCTGTGGAGCCGCACTTTCACCTGGGCGCGCGGCGTGCGCCCGAGCGGCGACACACTCGACCAGCCGGCGAGCGAGTTCCTGGCCGAGGCGGGGGTTCGCTACACCCTGGCCGCGGGCGGCGTCGATTCCGTCCTGCCCGTCGCGAGGAGCGTCCGGCGCCCTCCCTCGATGGGAGCGCAGGAAGGCTCCATCATCTCCCTGGGCCGCAGCGCGGATGACGACCTCCACCTCTCGCCTCTCGGGCTCGAGGGTCTGGAGTCGGAGTGGATCGTCAAACGTCTGATGGACGACAGCGACAGCGTGGGCCGCCTGGGCGGGCTCTATGTCCTCTCCCTGCATACCCAGGGCCTGGGCGGTCCGGAGTATGTTCCCGCCCTGCGCGCGGTTCTCGCGCGGATCGCGGCGTCGAACAGCTGGGTCGCGCGAGGGGGAGACATCGCCGGCTGGTGGTCCTCCAGGAGCCGCCTCAGGCTTTCCCTCGCCTCACCTTCTGCCTCCGCGCTTCGCGTCGACATCACGAGCGAAGCGAGCCGGCCCCTCGAGAACGCGGCCCTTGTCGTCTATCCCGGGGTCATGCGGGGAACGCCGCAGGCGCGCCTGTCGCCCGAAGGGCCGCCGCCGCACGTGGTCGCGGACCCGGTTAACGGCCGGGTGCGCGTCGATCTGCCTCGCCTGGAACCAGGTCGGCGGGTGAGCCTCGATATCACTTTCGTCCGCTGAGGTACGGCCAGGCCGAGGAGTCCTCGTGACCGAGCCGCCAGGCGGAGAAGCCCAGGAGACGCAGCCGTCGCGCCAGGTCCAGGCGCTCCCGGAGGCTCAGGGCGTCATGGAACCACACCACGTTCTTCGCCCCATCCTCTTCGAAGGCGAAGGTGTTCTCGCCCTCGAGGGGGTCGCGGCTAACGGTTGCGTTCCGCTCGAGCGACAGCGCGAGCGCCTCCGCGTGAGTCCCTTCGAGCACGCCGGCGGGCCGGAACCGGCGGTAATACAGGGGCAGGCCGAGCATCACCTTCTTGGCCGGGGTCTCGGCGAGAACGATCTTCAGGCAGGCCTCCACCCAGGGACGGCCCGCGACCGGGCCGGGATTGTCGCTTGCGGTGTGCTGGTCGTACATCATGATGGTGAGGAATTCGCTCGCGGCCGCGAGCGCCCGGTAGTCGAAGGCCTGGGCGCGCTCGTTGAGCGGGTTCTGATTGAGTGACCCCGGCGCGTCGTACAGGGGCGCCGGCGCCGCGACGCTGAGGCGCAGGCCGCGGCTGCGCAGCTTCTCCGACAGCGACCTGACGAAGGCGGTGAAGGCCGCGCGATCCCCGGCCGGAACGTTCTCGAAGTCGAGCTGGAAACCGCGCAGCTTGAGGCGCTGGCCCGCGGCGAGCAGGTCGCGGACGAGGTCGGACTGGATCCTCGAATCGGTGAGCACGAGATGCGCGATCTCCGGCCGGAACTCCTCATTGAGGACCAGCGGCATGAGCCGCACCTTCGTCCGCCTCGCCCAGTCGGCCACTTCCGCGTCCACCTGATCCACGAGGCGGCCCGACGCGTCGACATGAAACCACTGGGGCGAGGCCAGGTCGATGTCGCGGGCGTTGCGGCGGAGCGAGGCCAGCGACTCCGGGTCCGCGGTCGCGTAGAAATGGCGCTGCAGGCCCGCGGCCTGCGCGCGACCGGCGAGGGCCAGGCCCAACATCACACCGATGACGGCGCGTCCATGGCTATTCATCGAAGGTGATGTAATAGATGTAGCTGGTCTGCTGGGGCAGGCGCGCGAATCGCAGCCGCAGCAACTCCTCGCGATCGTCGAGCCGGTACTCGGGAGCGGCGAGGCGGAAGACCGGCGAGCGGATGCCGACCTTCTGGGGCCGGTAGGGCAGGTAGATCGAGACGCCGACGTCGACCACGTCCTGCAGTCCCTTGTTGGCGACTTCGAGGTAGAGACGCCGCGGGCCCAGGGGCTTGAGGTTGATCTCGACCTTCTGCCGCGAGGACCACCAGCGTGTGATCTCGCCCCCGGTCGCCATCCAGGCCGGGCTCGTTCGGAGCGCGGTCACGATGCGGGTGAGGTTGCCTCTTTGGGCGGCCGCGCCGAGGAGATCGTCGTGGACGAGCAGGGCATAGAGCCCGCCCATCTCCTGCACCAGGCTGAAGTCGCTCAGCCATCGAGGCACGGGATCGCCCGGAGTCTCGGCCAGCAGTTCCAGGTCGTCCGGACCGCTCCAGTAGATCTTGGTGACCTCCGCCTTCTGCAAGGGGAAGAGAGCCGATTTCTGAAACTCCACGATGTCGGGAACCAGCTGGCTCGCGCCCCGGTCCCCGATGACGTAGCCGTAGCCCGCGGCGTTCATGGCCGAGACCACCGCGGCGTTCACGAGACCCTGGGGAGGCGACAGGCCCAGCACCTCTTTGCCCGATACCGCCTCGATCTGCTCGCGGGCGAGGCGGAGCCGATCCGCCTGACGCTGCGGCGGGACGCCGACCAGCGGCTCCTCCGAGTCTCCGGCCGAGGCCAGCTCGCCGATGCCGCCGACGCGTTTGACCAGGGCCGGCGCCAGGCGGGCCAGGGGAGCGCCGACGAAGAAGGTGGCGGGGAGGGACTCCTGGCGGACCAGGTCCGCGAGGGCCTGGGCCCCTTCGTTGTCGTGATCGAGTTGCACCGCGAGAAGCGCCGCCGAGGTCTTCTCGCCCGGCCAGGCTGCGCGCGTGGCCACGGCCTGGCGCGCCGCCCAGCGAAGGGACACCGCCATGTAGTCCTCGAGGGCCTGCTGATCGTAGGGGTGCTCCGGTCGCACCGTCTCGTCGAAGCCGAACCAGACGACCCGCCCCGCCCCGCGGGTGGCGTGAACCGCGAGGGACGAGTCGCCCGGGGAATCGCCCCGCAGCGGGCGCAGCCGATGGTCGCTGAGGAACGCATCCGGCGCCTTCGACTGCAGGACCACCAGATCCTGCGCGGGCAGCTCGAGTCTGCGTCCCGCGGGCACGCGATCCGAAAAATAGCGGCCACCGGCGAAGGTGACCGAGCAGACTCCCTGGGCCACGGTCTCGACCGCGGTGGCGCCGGTGAGTTTCTGGAGCAGATCGTGATCCGGCGCCCCGCTGTCGGGGTTGCGCGATCCCGGAGACCCCGAGACCACGATGCCGGCGCCCGCGTTCACCGACCGCAGGAGCGCCGCGCGGCCGGCCTCGTCGAGCGAGGTGACGGCCGGCAGGACGATGACATCCTTGCCCACGGGCGCCTTGTCCAGGCGACCGATGGGAAGACGCTCGGTCGCAAGCCCGGCCGAGGCCGCGGCCCGCTCCCACAAGGCGACACGATGCTCGCCCGCCGGGCTCCCTTCACCGGGCGCCCATTCCACGACGATGCGGACGCGCGCGGGCTGGGTGAGGTCGATCGACGGCTTTGGCACCGAACCGAAGAACGCGAACGGGCCGATGGTGTCCTTGAGCAGGAGCAGATAGATGAGCGCTTCGAGGGAGACCAGGATGAGGGCGGCCGCGACCAGGTAGACCACCGCACCCGGCGAGTGGTCTCGCCCGTAGCGGCTTCGCAGCGCTTTGCCTTTCAAGCGCGCGCCTCGTCCGTCATGCCCGATCCGGCTTCAGCCATGGAGACTACGGCTCGTACCGGCGGAAGAAGAGGTTCTCTTCGCTGCCGCCCAGGACTTCGGCGGGACGCCGCTTGTCGCGGGCGCGATACGCGATGTACGAGAACGCCGCGAACAGGATGGTGACGATGGTTGCGGACAGGATGATCGTGGAGAGAAGGGGGATCAGCTCCATGGGTTGGCCTCCAAGGGAAAAGGTGGTTTCAAGTTTCTAGATTCTTCCGAGACGTTCGACCTTGCGCCAGCTCATCTGCACGCCGAACACCTCGTCCAGGGTCGCGAAGAACTTCGTGAAGTCCATGAAGGTGACCCAGAACACGGTGTAGAAGACCGAGTAGACGGTGAGCCGCATGTCCTCCTGCTCCATGGCCACGCAGAAGAGGGCGGCCACCACGCTGAGCACGGTGAGCTGGGCCCACCACAAGACGATGAGGTTCGACAGTCCGGCCCAGAAGGCGACGTTGATGAAGAAGAGCAGGGCGAACACGTTCATGAAGGGCCAGATCATGGTCTCGAAGACCATCAGCCACAGGAACGCCCAGTCCGCGGGATCGGGAAAGGGTGTCAACAGGCGCGCCTTGTGGGTGATGAGCGACTGGAGGATCCCGCGGGCCCAGCGGTAGCGCTGCTTGAAAAGGGCGTCCAGGGCCTCGGGAGCCTCGGTCCAGGCGATGGCATTGGGCTCGTACTTGATCTTCCAGCCCGCCAGCATGATGCGCAGGGTCAGCTCGCAGTCCTCGGCGAAGGTTCCCGGCTGGTACCCGCCGACCTCCTCGAGGACGCTCTTGCGGAAGATGCCGATGGGGCCGGGAATGACGGCCACCCGGCGGAAGAAGGCATGCGCGGTGCGCACGAGGCTCAGTCCTTCGATGTACTCGAGGGCCTGCAGCCGGGTCAGATGGTTGACCCGGTTGACGACTTTCACGTTGCCTCCGACCGCGCCCACGCCCGGGTCGGCGAAGTGCTTGACCGCCTCGCGGATGGTCTGAGACTCGAGGACGCTGTCGCCGTCCATGCACAGGATGAGTTCGCCGCGCGCGGCCGCGATTCCGGTGTTCAAGGCCACGGCCTTGCCGCCGTTGGGCTGGGTGATCACGCGCAGCCGCTCGGGGCCGTAGATCCGCGAGAGCTCCAGGGCGCGCTCGAAGGTGTCGTCGCTCGACCCGTCGTCGATGACCAGGACCTCGTAGCGCGGATAATCCATGGCCATGAGCGGCTCGACCGAAGCGGCGATCAGGATGCCTTCGTTGTAGGCGGGCACGATGACGGTGACGAGCGGATACTCGTCGGGATGCCAGGGCTCATGCGAGCGCTCGAGGTGTTGAAGGAACGCGAAGACGATGAGCAGGGTGTAGCGGATGACCAGGAGGAGCAGGAAGCCCACGAGGAGGAAGGTCGAGAAATCGACCAGGAAGGTCACCGCGGCCAGCCGGTTGAACCAGAAGTTGAAGTACACGAGGGTGAGCAGGCCGATGCCGGAGGCCACGCACATGAGCACGAAGAAGACACGGTAGAAGCGCCGGCTCAGTTCTTCGATCATCGAGGGCTTCCAAAGGTCAGCTGAAGGGTCTGGGCGATGTAGCTGGAGGATCCCAGGGACCTTGCCGCGGAGCGCGCGTAGCGATAGGTGAGGCGCAACGGGAGGTTCTTCGTCATGAACCACACTACCGAGGGCTGAAGGAGAAAGGGCGTCACCTTCTGATCCTCGATGGTCTCGCGTCCGCCCTCCAGCACGATGGATCCGCGGATCTTCGAACCCTGGCTTTCCAGGGAGGCGCTCAGCCCGTGCACGGTGTCGCTGGCCGGGCTGTAGTAAAGCGGCGACCGCTTCTGAAACGAGCTGTACCTGAAGGTGTAGGCGACGCTGGCCCAGCGCTTGAGGTCCCAGATCGCGCGGGCGGACACGCGATCCTGCCGGTTCGCCGGAAAAGCTCCGGAGGAGCTCGCCGAGTAGAACGAGGCTCCGGCCGCGACCCAGACCCGGAACGGCGGTCCGCCCTGGCGCCGCGCGCGGCCGAAAGCGCGCCACGCCGACGCGAGAGCCGTGTCCCCTACGATGCCCGCGACCATGGTCGCCCCGGAACTGAGGTCGTAGACCCCTTCGCGCCTCAGGTACTGCACGCCCAGGCCGAAGCGGTCGGGATGTTCGAGGAAGAAATCGGCGCGCCCGTTGACGCTGGTGCGATTGGTGTCGAAGCGAAGGACGGTCGCCTCGGCGACCAGCCGAACCAGGCCGGGCGCGGCGCTGAGCCGCAGGCCCAGTCCGCCGCCCTCCACGCGACCGCTCCGCTTTGCGATTTCCGCGTTGAGCGAACCGACCTCGACGCTCTGGCCGGGCACGACTCGCCGCTGCTCGGAACTCAGGTAGGAGGCGATGGGGGAGAAGGTAAGGCGTCCGGCTCGAAGGAAGCCTACTTCCGCGGTGGACGAGATGCGGATGAGATCGTCGGAATCCTCGAAACGCTCGCCCAGGATGTAGGGGCGCGGCGCCACCTGGCTCCTGATCTCCCGGGCCCGCTTGCTGGCTTCCTCGCTCGAGGGATCGCGCTCCAGCACGCCCTCGTAGCTCTTCAGCACGCGGACCGGGTCGTCGCCGCGCTGGTCGCTGATCTGGGCGATGCGAAGGGTGGCGGTGACGTCGCCCGGGTTCGTGGAGAGGATCGTCCGGTATTCCCGCTCCGCGTCTTCGGTCCGGTCCGCCCAGGTCAGGATCGCGGCGAGCTCCCCGCGCGCGACCGCGTCGTCGGGGTGGGTCTTCAGGTAGTCGCGATAGCTCGTGATGGCGCCCGGGTAATCCCGGGCCCAGCTGTGCAGGCGGGAGACGAGAAGAGCGAGGGCCGGGTCCGCGCCGTATTCGGCCTGATACTGTCGATAGGCCTCGATCGCTTCCGGGTAACGCCCCAGGGCGGTCAATGCCTGGGCCGCCTCGGTGGCCGCGGTGCGCCGGCGAAGGGCGGCCTGGGACAGCACCTGGCGCGCGGCTTCGTGCTCCGGCCGGAACTGCACGAGCCGTTCGGCCGTGACCTTCGCCCCGTCGAGATCGTTCGTCTGGATCTGCAGCCTCAGGATCGAGCCGAGATCCTCGATCGTCTGTTCGAGATCCGCGGCTTTCGTCGCGAGGGCCTGATACTCGCGGATGGACTCGGCGGTGAGTCCCTGCCACGAGAGCACCTGGGCCAGTTCGCGGCGCGCGGTGGAATCGTCGGGACGGGACCCCAGGTACTGCTCGTAGGCCCTGGCTGATGGCTCGAACCGGCTCGACCACGAGAGAACGCGCGCAAGCTGGAGCCGCGCGGTCGCGTCTTCGGGATGGGTCTCGAGGTACGCGCCCAGTTCGCGCGCCGCGGTCTCGTTGTCCTTGGCCTCGATGGCGGCGTAAGCCCGCCGGAGGGGCGCCTGTTCCTGGTCGCGACGTCGCTGCGCCACGATCTGCTGCACCTCGGTCGCGCGCGGGTCGAGACGCGTCACGCTCTCGTAGGTCGCGAGGGCGAGATCGGAGCGCTTCAGGCGGTCGTAGCACCGGGCCAGGTCCAGGGCCACCGCGGCCGAGCCGGCCCGCGCCCCGGTGTTGCCGGCGACCAGGGTGAGTTCATTCACCGCCTCGCCGCACCGGCCCAGGCGGACGAGAGCGCGTCCGAGCGCGGTTCGGGCAGTGCGGTCCCCCTTGTCTCGTTCCAGGTAGCGCTCGTAGGTCAGCACCGCGGTCGCGTCGTCGCCGCTCCACTCGTAGTTCTGGGCGGCGCGGAGGAGGTGGCCGGCCGGGGCCTCGGGACCCTGGGAGATCTTCTCGAACAGGCGCGCCGCCTCCCCGAATCGCCCGGTGGACGAGTAGACCTCGGCGAGCCGCACCGCCGCGGCAATCTCCTCGGGACGCTTCGCCATGATGGCGAGCAGCGCCTGCTCCGCGTCGGCGTTGCGCCCTTCCGCCATCATCTGCTCGGCGTCGCGCATCTCGTACTGGGCGCGCAGCTGTTCCGTCCGCGTCCGGCGCGACTCGATCTGCTCGACCTGGCGCGCCGATTCGATCTTCTGACCGGCGGCCACGGCCGCGCGCAGTCCCGAGAGCGCGCTCGCGTCGTCGGGCGCGAGCTGCAGGAGCGCTTCGAACTGCGGGCGTGCCTCGTCCCAGCGTCCCGCGTCGAGCAGGCACCGGCCGAGGAGCCGGCGTGCGGCCACGTTCCACGGCTGGCTCGAAATCACCTGCCGAAGGAGCGGCTCGGCCGCCCCGCACTCGTTCGCGCGCACCAGCTCGAGAGCCACCACGAGGGCGGCGCGAGGCGACGTGGTGCTCTGCGCACTGGCCACGCTCGGGCCGAAGGGCGCGGCGGCGGTGGCAGCGGCGGCGAGCAGGCAGGCCGCGTGTCTTCTAGACAACCGTGTCCTCGGCCGACGCGCCGCGGACGATCTCCAGGGCCGCGGCGAGCGGCGCGTCCTGGCCGTCCATGGTCTGGAAATGGACGATGGGCGCCGGGGTCCGATTCCAGCCCTCGGCGAAACGGCGCAGAAAGGCGCGGATGCCGGTCTCGTCGGTCTCGGCGAGGAGCACGGAGACATGGTGCCGCCCGAGGAGAACCACGTCGTACTCCCGGATCAGGGAAAGGGCGAGGTCCCGGAGCTGCTGGCTGGGCACGCCCGAGGCCATGCCTGGAGTCAGGCGCAGCACCGCGACCCCCGCTTTCAGGCCGTGGGCGCGGCAGATGACCGATTCGGCCTCGACACGCTGCTGGAAGTAGGCGGGATCCTCGGTGGACACGGTGGCGTCCCGCTTGGGGGTCGCGTCCGCCAGAAGATCGATGGAGCCGCCCAGGGTGCGACGCAGCAGGGCCTGCACCTTGAGGGTGAGGATGCGGCTGTCGAACGGGCGTTCCACGAGGTCGTCGGCTCCCGAGGCCATGATCGCGACGCGGTCGCGGGTTCGCCGGATGGGATTGGAGAGCAGCAGCACGGGCATGCCGAGGCCGTTCTGTCGCAGGCGCTTGCACAGGGTCACGCCGTCGATGCCCGGGGCATCGGCATCGATGATCACGAGACTGGGGGGCGCCACCGCGACCTTGGCGAGGACATCGGCGCCGTCCTCCGCTTCGATGACCGTGCACGACTTGCCCAGCAGTCCCTTGAGCATTTCCCGCTGGGCGGCGTCGGGTTCGGCCAGGAGCACGCTGCAGGCGCGCGCCGGGGCTCCGGCCGACGGGCCGGAAGACACCAGTTGGGATACGAGCCCAAGGCCCGGACTCACTTCGAATTCGATGACCGGCGGGCGCCCCTTGATCCCGGGGAAACGTTCGAGATTGATCCGGCACCGGCCGTGCTCGCCGGGCACGAACTGCAGGCTGCCGTACGCGAAGTCCTTGCAGTTGGCCACGTGTTCGTTGGCTTCGGGGGTGTCGAGAAGCAGGAGCGAGCAGGCTCCCATCGAGCCGAGGGACTCGATCAGGGTGCGCGCCCGGAAGATCGAGGCCGCCGCGGAGCCGGTGGTTAGGAGCGGAGTCAGGGGATCGAACACGATCCGCTTCGGCTCGGATTCGTCGAGGACGCCGAGCAGTTCCTGGAACAGCCTGGCCTCGTCCCGCAGGCGGATGGAGTTCTCCACGACCTTGGGGAGATACTCGACGATGGCGAGGTTCCCGTCCTGGGCGAATGCTTCGAGGTCGAAGCCGAACGCCCGGCCGTGATCGAAGATGGCGCGCGCCGGCCGCCGGCTCACGATCGCCACTTCTTCTCCGGCCAGGAGGCCCTTGTAGAGGAACTGAAGAGCCAGCGTGGTTTTGCCCCCGCCGTTGGGGCCGTGAAGCAGGTATACGCGTTGATCGTCGAGGCCGCCGGCGAGGGCGTCTAGAGCTTCGAGTCCGGTCAGAGCCAAGGGGAGAGACTCCTAAATTTTGAATTTGAAAGTTTGAATCTGAAAGCGAAATTGAACCGCACGAGGCGCCAACGGCTCGAGCGAGCCGACGGGCGCCCTGGCGGCTGGGGGGAGCCGCGGACATACGAACGGAAGATGCGAACGACTTTTTGGGATTTCGCCATGCTAGCTGCGCGGTTGCGCGACCGCAAGGCTTGGATTTCGGGGGATTCCGCCCCTTGATCCGATGCCCCCCGATCGAATACCCTGCCAGACCATGTCATTTCTGGACCCTGCCCCCGCAGGTGCGGACGAGTCGACCGTGCCGGACGCCCGATGAAGGATCTCCTCCGCGCCCTCGATCGCGGGCTATGGGCGCTGCGCCATCTGGTGGACCTGGCCGGGATCCTGTTGATCACGTCCCTGTTCATCCTCTTCGGCCTTCAGTTCCAGCACCCCGCGGCCTGGGACAACATGGCCATGCTGATGCAGTTCCGCAAGGTGGCGGACCCCCTCCTGATGAAGATCGCCTCCGGGGTCGACCTCAAGTGGCCTTCCGACAAACCGAGTTTCATCCCCCTCGTCCTGAGCGTGGTCACCTTCTTTTTCCGCTCGCTCCTCGTCAGCTGGATCGCGTCCGCTTCGGCCTTCCTCAAGCGTCGCATCGGAAAGCCGACGAAGGTGAAGAAACGGACCCTCCAGCCCCAGGCCGCGGCACCCGTGCCGGAGCCCGCGATCATCCCGGCCGCAGTCGCTGCCCCGGCTCCCGCGACGCCCCCCCCTCCACCGCCCCCGCCGGAGGTTGCGCCCGCGGCTCCGCCGGTGACGCCCGCGCCTTTGGCCGCCGGGATCGCCAATCTGGAAACCGTCGTGGCCCCATCGTCGCCGCCTCCCGCGCCCGCCGCGGTGTCGCTCGGGACGCCCCCTCCGTTCACCATCACCGCCTCAAAGGGATCGGCGTCCCTTTCGGACTTCCTCCACCTCGGCAACGACACCGCGGACGCTCCGACCATGGTGGGGCGGACCCCCCGGCCCGAGAAGCCGCCGGCCACCGGCGCGCGCAGGCGCGGTCCCGCTCCCCGCGCCAAGACCGGGGAAGTGGACACGGAAGCTCCCACCATGGACGGGCAGAAGCCCGTCAAGGGCGCTTCCTCCTCCGATACGCCCATCTTCGGGCGCTACGAAATCCTCCAGGAGCTGGGCCGGGGCGGCATGGGCGTCGTCTACAAGGCGCGCGATCCGAAGATCGACCGCGTGGTCGCGATCAAGAGCATCCTGACCACCCACAGCGACGACGAGTCGTCCGAGGAGTACGAGCGGCGGTTCCGGCGCGAGGTGAAAGCGGTCGGCAAGCTCACCCATCCCGCCATCGTGACCGTCTACGACTTCATCGAGGACCATCTGGGCCGGCCCGCCATGGTCATGGAGTTCGTCGAAGGAGAGACCCTCCAACAGTACGTCGCCCGCCAACGGCTGCCCCTCGATCGCAGTCTGGAGATCATGATCGCGGCCGCGGAGGCGCTCGACCACGCCCATGCCCAGGGCATCGTCCATCGCGACATGAAGCCCGCCAACATCCTGATCGGCAAGGACGGCCGGGCCAAGGTCTCGGACTTCGGCATCGCGAAAGTGGGCGGGGGCACCAACACGAACACCAAGGGCGGCCTCGTGGGCACGCCCGCGTTCATGTCGCCGGAGCAGTTCCTCGGCCGCAAGGTGGATGGCCGCAGCGACATCTTCTCCCTGGGCGGGATTCTCTACTGGCTGGTGACGGGGGAGCGGCCGTTCACGGGCGACACCATCGCGAACCTCGCCTACCAGATCGTCCACATGATCCCCGCCTCCGTCCGGAAGTTCAATCCCGACCTTCCCGAGCCGCTCGACGAGATCATCGCCACCAGCATGTCGAAAGACGAGAACACCCGCTATCCGAGCGCCCGGCATTTCGCGGAAGACCTGAAGGCCCTGCGCGACGGGCGCCCCCTTCCCTCCCTGGCCATGACCTCCATGGGCGATCAGACTGCGCTGATCGCCGAAGATCCCGAGGTGGTGACCTACGAGGTTCTCGACGAGTCCGAGATCAAGAGCTAGCCTGCGTTCCCCCTAATCAAGGAGATTCACCGTGATGCTCGCAACTCTGGTCCTGGGCCTTGCCCTGAACGCGCCGCGTGTTCTCGACCCCAGCACCGCCTACGACCCGAAGATTCCCACGATCAAGCAGGTCCTCGGATACGACCACGGCGACGAGATCACCTCGCCCGAAAACGTCGCCGCGTATCTCAAGGCGCTCTCCGCCGCGGCGCCCGAACGCACACGGCTCGTCGAATACGCGCGTTCGTGGGAAGGCCGGCCGCTGTGGATCTTCGTGATCGGCTCGGCCGACCGCATGGCGAAGCTCGATTCGATCAAGGCGGGGCTCCGGAAGCTCGCGGATCCGCGCGCGACCACGCCGGCCGAGCGCGATGAACTCATCAGGACGCTGCCCGTGTCGGTGTGGCTCCTGCACGGCGTACACGGGAACGAGATCTCCTCCTCGGATGCGGCCCTCGCCGAGGCGTATCACCTGCTCGCCGCGAGGAGCGATGCCGGCGTCGACGCCATCCTCGGCAACGCCCTCGTGGTCATCGACCCCATGGAGAATCCCGACGGCCGCGCCCGCTTCCTTTTTCAGAATCTCCAGGGCCGCGCCGCCACACCCGATCCCGAACCCATCTCGGCCGAGCACGACGAGCCCTGGCCGGGCGGACGGTCGAATCACTATCTCTTCGACATGAACCGCGACTGGTTCTCGCTGTCGCAGCCGGAGACCATCGGCCGCATCGCGGTGCACCAGGAGTTCTTCCCCCAGGTCTCGGTCGATCTTCACGAGATGGGCGGCAACGGCACCTACTACTTCGCCCCGCCCGCCGATCCCATCAACCCCTTCGTGCCCAAGGAGCAGCGCGACTGGTTCGACGTGTTCGGGCGGAACAACGCCGCGCGCTTCGACGAGCGCGGCTTCGGCTACTTCATCCGCGAGAACTACGACTCCTTCTACCCGGGCTACGGCGAGAGCTGGCCCATCTTCAACGGCTCGGTCGGCATGACCTACGAGCAGGCCTCGGCCCGCGCGCTCGCCTGGAAGCGCGACGACGGTCTGCTCCTGACCTTCAAGGACGGCGTCCTGCATCACTTCACCTCGGCCATTCAGACCGCGCGCACCGCCGCCGAGAACCGGGAGAAACTGCTCCGCTACTACGTGGGCTACCGCCAGTCCGCCATCGACGAAGGCAGGAAAGGCACGATCGAGTACGCCCTTGTGCCCGGCGTCGACCCTTCCCGCGCGGAGCGGCTCGCTCGGCTGCTCGTGCGGCAGGGCATCGAGGTGCGGCAGACCACGGAGGCCACGAAGGTTGGCGTGCGGAATGTCCCCGCGGGCTCGTACCTCGTTTCGGCGGCCCAGCCGACCGGCCGCCTCATCCGCAACCTGCTTGAAATGAACGTCGACCAGGACGCGGCCTTCGTGAAAAAGCAGGACGAGCGCCGCAAGAAGCGCCAGGGCGATCAGATCTACGACGTCACGGCGTGGAGTCTGCCCCTCGCGTTCGGCGTCGAATGCGTGCCCTCGGCTCTCGCGGTCACCGTGAAGACCCAGCCGCTCGCCGGGGTCGCGATGGCGACGGCGACGATCCTGCCCGCGGCGAAAGTGGCGTACCTGCTGCCCTGGGGGTTCAACTCCGCGGCCGCGGTCGCCGAAGCCCTCCAGGCCGGGATCCGCGTGCGGGTGGCCGGCGACGTCATCAAGCTGAACGGGGCGACCTTCCCGACCGGCACCGCGATCTTCCGAACCTCGGAGAACGAAAACCTGGCCGCGCGCCTCGGGGCCATCGCCGCGAAGCACAACGTGACCCCCGTGGGCACCGACACCGCGTTCGTCGACGTGGGCGGCATCTCGCTCGGCAGCAGCGACGTCGCGAACATGAAGAGCCCGCGCGTTCTGTTGATGTGGGACGCTCCGACCTCCAGCCTCTCCGCGGGCTGGGCGCGCTTCGCCCTCGAACGTCGCATCGGCGTGCGCACCACCGCGGTGCGTGTGAATTCGTTCCGCCGCGCCAACCTCGCCGACTATGACGTCGTGGTCATGCCCTCGGGCGACTACTCGACGCTCGGCGACGACGGGGTGAAGCGACTCAAGGACTTCGCGCGCGCGGGGGGCACGGTGGTGACGCTCGGAGAGGCCTCGCGCTGGGCCGCGAAGGAGAAGGTGGCGCTGATCGACACGCGCACGGAGAATCGCGACGGGTCGCCGGAGAAGGACGCTCCCGCGACCGACGCCGACAAGAAGAAGGCCGACCCGAGCAAGCCGTTCGACTACGAGAAGGCCATCCAGCCCGAGCGCGAGGCGCCCGAGAACACCCCGGGCTCGTATCTCCGGGTGATTCTCGATCCCGAGCACTGGATGTCTGCGGGCACCGACTTCGAAATGGGCGTGCTCGTGGAAAGCCGACGGATCTTCACCCCGATCACCCTCGACAAGGGCGAGAACGTCGGCGTCTACGCGAAGAAAGACAAGTTGCGGATGTCCGGTCTGGTATGGGACGACGCGCAGGCCGCTCTGGCCCAGAAGGCGTTCCTGATCCACCAGTCGGTGGGCGCGGGTCACGTGATCGCCTTCGCCGAGGAACCGAACTACCGCGCCTACACCGAGGGCACCATGCTGCTCTTCGCCAACGCGGTGCTGCTCGGGCCGGCGTTCTAGGAGATCGTCCGGGGAGTCCGCCTGCGGCGCCGCACCGATGAAACCCGTGATCCCCGATTCGGCCATCGAATGGAAGGGCGTCCGCGCGTCCGGCCCCGGCGGTCAGAACGTCAACAAGGTGGCGTCGAAAGTGGAGCTGCGCGTCGACCTCGCGCAGATTACCGGCCTCGATGAGGGGGCGCGGGCGCGGCTGAGGGCGCTCGCCGCATCCCGGATGGACGCCGCCGGCCGAGTGCTCGTCACCAGTCAGCTCACCCGCGACCAGGGCCGCAATCTGGAGGACGCGATGGCGAAGGTCCGCGCCCTGGTGGCTGAGGCGCAGATCGTCCCGAAGACGCGGCGGCCCACGAAGCCGAGCCGGGCCGCGAAGGCGCGACGGGTGGATGCCAAGAAACAGGATGCTCGTCGTAAGGTGAACCGGAGTCGAACGTCGTTCGACGAATAGACGAACAGGAAGGTACGCATGGTTTTCTTTGATCTGAACGACTCTTCGATCCTGCGCACGCAGGCCTTTGTGGGCGGGCGCTGGTCGGGAGCCGACTCCGGGTCGGTCACCACCATCCACAACCCGGCCACCGGCAAGCAGATCGTCTACGTACCCAACATGGGCGCCGCGGAGACCCGTCGCGCCATCGAGGCCGCGCACGCCGCGTTCCCGGCGTGGCGCCAGAAGACGGGGAAGGAGCGCTCCGGCCTGCTCCGGCGCTGGTTCGAACTGATCATGGAGAACCAGAACGACCTCGCCTTGATCCTCACCAGCGAACAGGGCAAGCCTCTCGCGGAAGCGAAGGGTGAGATCGCGTACGGCGCGTCGTTCATCGAGTGGTTCGCCGAGGAGGCGAAGCGCGTCTACGGCGAGACCATTCCCGCCACCACCGCGGACAAGCGGATCCAGGTCACGCGCGGGCCGGTGGGGGTGTGCGCGGCCATCACCCCGTGGAACTTCCCGAACGCGATGATTACACGCAAGGCGGGACCGGCGCTCGCGGCCGGTTGCACCATGGTTTTGAAGCCCGCGCCCCAGACCCCGCTCTCGGCCCTCGCTCTCGCGGTGCTGGCCGAGCGGGCGGGGATCCCCGCGGGGGTGTTCAACGTGGTGACCGGAGACGCGGTCGCCATCGGCGGGGAAATGACCTCGAACCCGCTGGTTCGGAAGATGACCTTCACCGGCTCCACGAAGACGGGGAAGCTCCTGCTCCGCCAGTGCGCGGACACGGTGAAGAATGTGTCGATGGAACTGGGCGGCAACGCGCCGTTCATCGTCTTCGACGACGCGGATCTCGACGCCGCGGTAGCGGGGGCCCTCGCTTCGAAGTACCGGGCGAGCGGTCAGACCTGCGTGTGCGCGAACCGGATCCTGGTGCAGGACGGCGTCTACGACGCCTTCGCGTCGACGCTTGCCGCCCGCGTGGCGGCGCTCGTGGTGGGCGACGGACTCGACGCGGGGGTCGAGCAGGGGCCGCTCATCGACGAGAACGCCCTGCGCAAGGTCGAGGCCCATGTGGCGGACGCGGTCGAGAAGGGCGCCACGATTCTCGCCGGGGGAAAGCGGCATGCCCTCGGTCGCACCTTCTACGAGCCCACCGTGCTCTCGGGAGCCACGACCGCGATGCTTCTCGCCCGGGAGGAAACCTTCGGCCCGGTGGCGCCGCTCTTCAGGTTCAAGACCGATGCCGAAGCCATCCAGATCGCGAACGACACCGAGTTCGGTCTCGCCGCGTACTTCTACGCGCGCGACGTGGGCCGGATCTACCGGGTGAGCGAAGCACTCGAGTACGGCATCGTCGGCGTCAACACCGGCATCATCTCCACCGAAGTCGCTCCGTTTGGCGGCGTCAAGGAATCGGGAATCGGCCGCGAGGGATCGAGACACGGCATGGACGCGTTCCTGGAGATGAAGTACATCTGCCAGGGCGGAATCTAGGCAAGCGGGTAACGTCCAGCCATGTCCCTGTACTCAAAGCTTCAACCCAAGGGGCCGTCCGGTTTCGGTTACGGATCCACCGCGGAGGACGTGACCGCCGGCCTTTCGCTTGCGGGGAAGACGTTCCTGGTTACGGGCTGCAACTCGGGCCTGGGGCTCGAGACCGCGCGCGTCCTCGCCCTGCGCGGGGGCCGGGTCATCGGCACGGCACGGACCGCGCAGAAGGCGAGCGCCGCCCTGGCTCCTTTCGGCGGGAACACGGCCGGCCTCGAGTGTGAGCTCTCCGAGCCCGGTTCGGTGCGCTCCGCGGTCAAGGCGGTGAAGACGGCGCTCGCAGGCGCGAAGATCGACTCCATCATCGGCAACGCGGGCATCATGGCCCTGCCTGTGAACGAGCAGAAGCACGGGGTCGAGCTTCAGCTCTTCACCAACCATGTCGGCCACTTCATGCTCGTGACCGGCATCCTCGACGATCTCGCCGACACGGGACGGGTGGTCATGGTGAGCAGCCGGGCGCATCTCCGCGCGCCCAGGGGCGGCATCGAGTTCGACAATCTCTCGGGCGGGCGCGACTACGAGCCGTGGAAGGCGTACGGCCAGTCGAAGATCGCGAACATCCTCTTCGCGAAGGAACTGGCGCGGCGCCTCGAGGGGTCGAAGAAGACGGCCAACGCGATCCACCCCGGCGTGATCTTCACGAACCTGAGCCGCCACATGAATCCGGTGGTGCGGGCGGCGTTTCGCGCCCTCGGGAGCCTGATGATGAAGAACGTGGGCGAGGGCGCGGCGACGCAGTGCTACGTGGCGACCCATCCGGCCGCCGCCGCCATCTCCGGCAAGTACTGGGTGGACTGCAACGTCGCGGCGCCCCGAGCGGACGGCACGGACCCCGCGACCGCCGCGAAGCTATGGTCGGTGACCGAGGAGATCGTCTCGCGCCTTCCCTGAGCGCCGGCTCGCGGCTAGAACGCGAACGTGGCGCCGAGCTCGATTCTCCGTCCCGGGTCGGTGACGATGGGCTGGCCGAACAGCGACGAGCCGTACACCGTGCCCACCGCGATGGGGTTGGTGCGGTTGAGCGCATTGAGCGCCTGCACGAACACGCTCACGCGATAGCGCTGAGGATCGCCGGGGTTTCCCGTGTCCGGCACGCCGTCGCTGCCGCCGATGCGGACCACGCGCATGCCCTCGCCCGGCCGCAGGGTTCGCGGCGCGCCGAAGCTCTTGGCCCAGCCGAGGCGAAGGTCCAGGTTTATCCGGCTCGGCGCGACCCCGGTGTTGCGCGTGACTCCCTTCGGCCGATCCGTGAAGAGGGTGTCGCCGTTGTCATCGCGGCCGGTGGTGATGTCGAAGGGATTTCCCGACTGCGCCTGAAGCAGGGCGCCGAAGCTGACCCGTTTCGTCGGATTCACGTTCAGCAGGCCGAACACCCGGTGCTCGGCGGCGTTCGCCGCCCGGCCCCACTCCGCGCCGAGGTCGTTCTCGTTCGCGGGCATGGACAGGGCGCCATTCGTCTCGTTCCGGGCGTTCTGCCACAAGTAGCCGACGAAGAAGCCGACCTTCGCGGCGGGAGACGGCATGAGATTCAGTCGCGCATCGATGAGGTGGCGGGTCGAACGCGCGGTCGATTCGATCTCCCGCTCGGAAAGATGCGAGCCGGCCACCGACCGGTTGCGGCTGCGCAGTTCATGGCTTCCCCTGGTGTACGAGTAGTCGAGGTTGAGCCGCAGCCGTCCCGCGAGATTGCGCTCCATGCCGATGGAGGTCCGGAGAGTCCGGGGCAGGGTGAGATCCGGGTTCGCCCGGAGCCGCGTTGAACGCAGGTCGGTCGCACTGGCGCCCGGGAAAGCGCTCGGCCAGGAAGGGTGGTCGAGCAGGATCTCGGTCTCGCGCACGCCGTCGAGCCGCAGCGTCTGCTCGTAGACGTCCGCCTCGTACCAGCCGAAAAACCGACCCGCGCCTCCGCGGATCGTGGTCTTCGAGTTGGCAGACCAGGTGAAGCCCGCTCGCGGCGCGGGCTTGAACCACCCGTCGACGTGCGACTGGCCCTCGATGCGCACGCCGCCCGCCAGAGTCAGGCGCTTCGAGACTTTCACTTCATCCTGGACATAGAGGCCGAGCTGGCGCATGGAGTATTCGATGCGCGGATCGCCGGCCCGCTCGGTGAAGAGAGAAGGCCGCCCGGCTTCGTAGCTCGCCAGATCCGGGAAGGTGAACGAGCCGTTGCCGTTGCGGCGCTCGTCGCTTCTGATGTTCAGATCGCGCAGCAGGGCGCCGAAGCGCAGCGCGTGCTTCTTCCCGATGGAGAGATCGAAATTCGACACGAACTGGAGATCCCGCGAGTCGCGGCCTCCCGAAACCCCGGCGCCGCCCGAGTTGAACGCGCCATTTACCCGCACCGACGGCGAGGTCGTGCCGGGGGTGAAGCCGAGCGATTCGAACCGGCTCTGGAAGCGGATCTCCGAGGCGATCCGGCCGAAGATCACGCCGTTGTCGGTGAGGGCCGCGGCGACCTCGCGCCGGTCCTGTTCGTACGCGCGCTCGGGCAGGTCGTAGCCTCCGACCCCGAGGCCGGCATCGTTCAGCGAGAGCGATGAGAACTCGCCGCGCAGGGTGTGAGTCTTTCCCCAGGCATGATCGAGACGCGCCACGAGATCGAGGCGATCGGTGCTCGAATCGGCGAGTTCGGAAACCGTTCCCGACGGGGTTTGGGCGTAGACCGTGCGCGCGGTGTCGGTCATCCGGCCCTCGGCGGAGAGGGACAGCGACGTCCGGTTCTTCGCGAGGGGGCCGGCGAGGTCGAAGCCGAACCGCCGGTAGGAATCGGGCACGCGCGAGGGGGCGAGGGGCGGGCGCGCGTTGAGCGAGTCGTCGCGGAAGCCGCTTCGCGCCGTCCGGCTCCAGTCGCCGAGGCCCGCCTTGGTCTGAATGTCCACGAAGATCGGCTGCGACTCGTGGAACTCCGCGGCGTAGGGATTCATCACGAACCGCACCTGACGAATCTGCGACTTCGGAGGAAGCCGCCCTCCGGAGAAGCCGTTGACGCGCATGGCCGCCTGAGGCCCGGCGATCGCGCGCAGCGCGGCCTCGAACTCGTCGGGGTCATCCGGGAGATTCGCGAGGTCGGCCTCGGTGAGCACCGTCTTGTAGCCGCTGGAGGCCGAGCGAGAGTCGTCGGGGGTGACCGAGACGTCCTCGGAGAGCTTCGCGAGCTTGAGCCTCGCCTCCACCGTCGAGATGGCTGCGCCTTCCTTGATCTTGATCTTCTTCTCCCACGGCTCGAAGCCGGGGATGCTCACGCGCACGCGATGCTCGCCGCTCCCGATCCCCGGCAGCAGGGCCTCGCCTCTCGGGCCGGTGACCGCCGGAACAGCGCCCGGGGAATCGGGATCGATCTCGACCGTCGCCCCCGGGATGCGTCCGCCGGAGGGATCGGTCACCGTCACCGCGACGTCGGATGACGCAGCGAGAGCGAAGAGGAGAAGGGAAGCGGCGAGCATGGCGGTGATGGGCCCTTCTGGTTCAGCGCTTCTTGAAGTGATCGGCGCCGAAGGCCGGGTTGAGCTTGATCTTCTGAACCGTCCACTCCTCGGTGGGGCCGTCCTGGACCTTGATGGTCACGGAGTGGGGAAACGAGACACCGTTCTCGGTCTTGTAGTCGGAGAGGAACATCTGCGCCTCCTTGAGTTCGGGGGCCGCGGGTGCCGTGGTTGCGCCCTCGCCACCATGAGCCTCCGCGGAGGGCGGCGGCGCGCCGGGGCCGCCCCGGCGCATGGCCATGCGCCGGGGGACTTCCTGATAGACGAGCATCATCGGCCGCGCCGTCTTCTCGTCGAGGAAGAGCCTGCCCTTGAAGTCGCCCGGCCCTTTCACCTCGAGTACCTCGGCCTTGCCCTCGGGCGACTCCGCGGGGCCCGCGTAGGTGAACTCGACACCGGGAAGGTTCGAGCCCGCGAGAAGGGCCACGGAGAGCCGGGTCATATCCTTCTCGAGACGCGCGCGCAGGCGGGCCGGATCCCCGCCGCCGTCCGCGCGGATCAGCACCCCGCCCATGGGCGCCGAGACCGGGCCGCTCCATTGCGCGTCGCCGTCGAGGGCCGAGCCGATCGAGACGAGCGGCATGCCCGGCATGGGCGAGAACGAGTCGATATAGAGGTAGTGCTTCGGATCGCCGAGGTCGACCTTGATGTCGCCCGACATCTCGGGGCCGGGTTCGCTGCCTTCGCCCGGAAGCACGCGGCGCATGTCCGCTTCGAAGCTCAGGCCCTTGACCGAGGCGAGCTTCGCGTCGCCCCCGAGGGTCTGGCGGAGTTTCGCGAGAAGGGACGCGGCTTTGGCGTCGTTGCCCTCGGCCCCCACGAACCCGGCGGTGGCGATGGCGAAAAGGGCGGCGGCGGCGATGTCCTGGATCTGGCGTTTTTGCATGGTGGTTTGATCTCCTCGTGTCTGATGAAGTTGCGCGTTCGAAGGTATGTACGGCCCGGCGCCCCGCAGAGTCGTCAAGGGGTGTAAGGGGCTCGTAAAGAACCTGTAAATAGGCCGGGTTTTCCAGGGGTTGCCGAACCGCGGTGCTACATTTCAGGTCCTATTCACCGATGACCACGCCGTCCTTCTCGAGACCGTCCTGGCGCTCCCGCGCCGAGGCTTTCGCCCTGCTCGCGGTGATCGCCCTTCTGGCCGTGCTCGCCGTCCTCCAGAACCGCTGGCTCGACGCCATCGCGCAGGCCGACCGCCGGAAACTCAACGAGGAGGCCTCGGAGAAGGCGGCCGCGATCGCCCAGGACGTGGACCGTGAGCTGACCCGCGCGTTCCTCGAACTGAGGATCGACGCGAAGCTGCTCGAAGCGAAAGCCGGTCCCACGTTCGCCGCCCGGTTGGAACGCTTTCGCGCCGAGTCGCGGCATCAGGCCCTGGTGAAGGACGTCTTCGTGGCCGAGCGGTCCGCCACCGGCCCGAGTCGTCTCCTCAGGTTCGATCCGCAGGCGCGCGCCTTTGTCCAGGCGGCCTGGCCCGATTCGCTCTTGCCGGTGAGGTCGGCAATCGACGCGGGAGACGACAGCGCCTTGCCGCTCCCCGTGCCCGTCGCCCTCGGCCTGCCTCCGGTCATGCCCGATGTCCCCGCGATCCTCTCGCCGGTCATGAACGTGATCATCAGCGAGAAGACGGATACTTCCTCCGCTCCGAAGGTTGGCCAACTCCGCGAGATGCTCCTGCGCCACGCGGGTCGCGGGCCGATCGAGATCCTCCTGCTCGATCCCGTCTACCTGAAGCAGACCCTGGTGAGCGGCATCGCGTCCTCGCGCCTTCTGGCCGACGGCCCCTTCACCTGGTCGGTGGTGAGGGGCGCGGACGGCGCCACCGTCTTGGGCACGACCACTTCCGCGAAGACCGCGCCCGACGCGAAGGCGCCGCTTCTGCGGCTGCGCTTCGACGATCTCGATCGTTCCATCCTTCGCGGGGTCCTGCCCGGTTTGTCCGAAGTCGTGCAGGAGTCGTCGGTCCGACTGGTGGTTCAAATGGCCGGGCCCGGAGGCGTCGCGCACGTGGCCGGGTCCGAAGGCTCGAACGTTCCCTGGACCCTGATGGTGCGACACCGCGAGGGCTCCATCGACGCGGCGGTGAGGTCGCAGCAGAGACGCAACACCGCTCTGAGCGCCTCGATCCTCGGCGTCCTCGGCCTGTCCGCGGGCCTTGTCTTCTTCTCGGCGCGGCGTCTGCAGAAGGCCGCCGCCCAGCAGGTGGAGTTCGTGGCCGCGGTCTCGCACGAACTGCGCACGCCCCTCGCGGTGATCCGGTCCGCCGCCGACAATCTCGCGGACGGTGTGGTTCAGGACCAGGACCAGGCGAAACGCTACGGCTCTCTCATTCGCGACGAGAGCGTCCGGCTCACCGACATGGTGGAGCACGTGCTCGAGTTCGCGGGCGCCGACTCTCCGGCCCGGGCGGCCCGTGGCCCCGTCGACGTGACCGAGGCGGCGCGGGCAGCGGTCTCGGGGATGGCGGCGCTCGCCGCGGAGCGCAAGGCCCGGGTTGAAGTGGAAACGCCCGGTCAGGCGCTCCGCGTGAACGGCGACCTCTCGCACCTGACCCGAGCCATCTCGAACCTGGTGGGCAACGCGCTCAAGTACGGGGGCGAGGCCCCGCAGGTCACGGTTCGCCTGCGCGGTGATTCCGAGGCGGTGACGATCGCGGTCGCCGATCAGGGCTCCGGTCTCGATGCCTCCGAGCTCCCGCGTCTGTTCGAGCCCTTCTACCGCGGCCGGCGCGCCAGCGAAGCGCAGGTTCCCGGCAGCGGCCTGGGCCTGGCCCTGGTCAGGCGCATCGTGGAGAGTCACGGCGGCCGGGTGAGCGGCGCCAACGGCCCCGGGGGCGGCGCGCTCTTCACCATCGAGCTGCCCGCGGCATGAGCGCAAGGATCCTCGTGGTGGAGGACGAGCCCGGTCTCGTGCTGACCCTCGAGGACCGGCTGCGGGCCGAGGGTTACGTGGTCGGCGTCGCCCGCGACGGCGACGAGGGGTTCAACCGCGCAAGCCATGAGCCGTGGGACCTGATCCTCCTCGACGGCATGCTGCCGAAGAAGTCGGGCTTCGATGTCTGCCGCGACCTTCGCGCGAAGGGAGTGAAGACGCCGGTGCTCATGCTCACCGCGCGCGGTCAAGTCAGCGACCGCGTGGTGGGTCTGAAGCTCGGCGCCGACGACTACCTGGTGAAG
Organism: Vicinamibacteria bacterium; assembly: GCA_044229175.1. GTDB lineage: Bacteria > Acidobacteriota > Vicinamibacteria > Fen-336 > JAGNNV01 > JAGNNV01. The sequence continues at coordinate 87,504 of JBGATM010000007.1, forward strand.
CCCTTCGATATGGCGGAGCTTCTGGCCCGGATCGAGGCCCGCCTGCGACGCGACGGGTCGCCGAACGAGGCCGCGCCCGCGGTTCCCGGCCCCATGACCCTCGGCCCCATCCACGCCGACTTTCGCCGTGCGGAAGTCACGAAGTCCGGCGTGCCGGTGGAGCTCTCCGGAAAGGAGCTTCATCTCCTCCGCTACTTCATCGAGCACCAGGGCGCCACCATTTCACGCGCCGAGTTGCTGGAGGCGGTGTGGGGTTACAGCACCGTGCCCTTCACCCGTACGGTGGACGTGCACGTGGCGAATCTCCGCCGCAAGCTCGAGGACGACCCCGCGCGCCCGTCGATGATCCTCACCATCCACGGCCTCGGGTACAAGTTCGTGGCCCCGCAGACGCCATAGGATCCCCTTCTGTGCGATCAATCACAGCGGGACGGACCCCGAAGTCCGGACAAATCGTCCGTCCGTCCTAAGGTGACGATATGACCCACCGCACTTCAAACACCCTCGCTGGTCCTTCCCGGGCCACCGCGCATCTGCTCGCCATCACCCTCGCCCTTCTCACCGCCTCCTTCTCCTTCGCGGGCGAGAAGGAAATCGAGCGTCTCAACGACAGCCGCGACGTCCTCGTCGAGATGGCCGGCATGAAGGAAGGCGCGCCCCGCGACATCCTCGAGAAGGCGAAGTGCGTCATCGTCATCCCCGGTGTCAAGAAGGCCGCGATCGGCGTGGGCGGCCGGTTCGGCTACGGCGCCGCGGTGTGCCGCACCAATGATGGCGCCGGGCCCTGGAGCCCGCCGCTCATGGTCTCCCTCAAGGGCGGCAGCCTCGGGTTCCAGATCGGCGGCCAGTCCTCCGACTTCGTCCTGCTCGTGATGAACCGCAAGGGCGTCGACAACCTGCTCAAGAGCAAGTTCACCCTGGGCGCTGACGCCTCCATCGCCGCCGGCCCGGTCGGCCGGAACGCCGAGGCGGCCACCGACCTGCGCATGCGCGCGGAGATTCTCAGCTATTCGAGGAGCCGTGGCATCTTCGCCGGGATCTCCCTCGAGGGCGCGTCGCTGCGTCAGGACACGGGCGCCAATCGGATCCTCTACGGCTCGCACGTCAATCCCCGCTCGATCCTGCTCGAGTCCGGTCGCTCCATTCCCGCCGAGGCCAGGGGTTTCGTCGAGGCGATCGAGCGGCTGACCGCAGGCGGAAATCCCAACCCGCAGGGCTGAGCGGTCGTCCGGCGCTGGTGTAGCCTCCGGCCAACTGGGCGGAATTCAACAACCCTATGGAGGCCCCCATGAAACGATCCTTGACGTTCCTGTTTGTCTTCGGCTCAATGGCGATCCTGCCCCGCGCCGCTGGCGCCGATGTGATCACCGACTGCACCCGGGTGATCCGGTTCCTGCCTGTGACCATCAACCACCCCGGCATCTATTGCCTGGAATCGAACGCATCCACCTCGATCACGACGGGGGCCGCCATCACCGTGAACGCGAACGACGTGACCATCGATTTCAAGGGACACAAGATCGATGGATCGGCCGCGGGTGCGGGAACCCTCACCCTGGGCGTGTCCGCGGTCAACCGGCGAGGGCTGACGGTCAGGAACGGACGGATCCGCGGTTTCTTCCAGGGCGTGCAGACCACGGGAACGGGAACGGTGATTGAAGACCTCGCTCTCGATTCGAACACCAACATCGGCATCTACTGCGATGGCACGGCCTGCACCGTTCGCCGCAACAATATCTGGAGTACCGGCGGCGCCGTGCTGCCTTCCCCGGGCGTCGACTCATCCTTCGGGATTGCCAACTACTCGGACGGCGGCCAGACCTACGAGAACACCGTATCTTCGTTTCTGAACCTCGCAAACCAGTTCCCCATCGCCATCCAGGTAGGACTGGGTACCGGCAGCATTGTCCGCAGCAACCGGGTGATCGGCCCCGGATCCGGCCAGGGGATCGGGATCTCGGTCGCCAATCTGGGCTCCGCGGTCCTCATCGCCGGAAACGAGATCGTTTCCTTCCAAAAAGGAATCGATGGCGGCATCAATCCGACCACGGCCTGCCGAGCCACCGCGAACCGGCTGTTCAATGTCGGCACGGCCCTCCTGGTCTGCGCGGACGCGGGCGACAACAACTAGGCAGATCCGGGCGCGGGTTGCCGCGCAAGTTACTGACCGCGGCGCTTCGGCCCCCGGACCGGCGCCGCGGTCAGCGGATCGTCCGGCCACGAGTGGCGCGGATATCGCGAGCGCAGTTCCTTTCTCACCTCAGGGTAGGTGTTGGTCCAGAAGCTGCGGAGGTCCTGGGTCGCCTGGACCGGCCGCCGCGCCGGCGAGAGGAGATGAAGGGTCACCCGGGTTCGACCCTCGTTGACCGTCGGGGTGTCGAGCCAGCCGAAGATCTCCTGCAGCCGCACCGCGAGAACCGGCGGCGCGCCGTCGGGGAAGTACTGAAGTTCGATGCGCGATCCCGTGGGGGCCTCGATGTGGCTGGGCGCGAGCGTGTCGAGTTCGCGTTGCCCACTCCAGTCGAGGATCGCGGCCAGGGCGGCTCCGGTGTCCAGACGCAGGAGGTCGGCCTTCGAGCGTGAAGCGAGCAGATCGCTTCGAAGCCACTCTTCGAGGCTTTCGAGAAGCGCCGCATCCGAGAGATCGGGGAAGCGCTCCGCGCGACCCCACGCGCGCAGCGACAAGACCCGCGCCTGGAAAGCGCGGGCGGCGTCCGAGAGGAGTTGAGGCAGCAGGCCTTCGGATCGGATCGCGCCGGCGAGAATCCCGACCTTCACGTCGTCGGGAATCGCGGCGAGAGGCTTGGCGTCGAGGACGAGTTCGCCGATGCGCCTCTCGCGCTGGGCGACGATGACGCCGCGGCCCGAGTCCCACGCGACGACATCGCGGGCTTCCGGTTCGATGGTCGCGATGTCGAGGGGGGCCGCGAGGAAGATCCGGCCTTCGGCGTCTCGCGCATCGACATGGGCCACGGCGAGCCACTCCTCGTGAGTGAGCGGATCGGCGGGATCCAGCCTCGCGCCCCGGCCGGTGGCCAGCCGATACCGATCGGTCGAGCCGACGCGGCGCTGGGCGATGCGCTCGGGATACGCGAGGGCCACCAGCCGGCCGACCTCCTCGACCCCGCCGCTCGAGTCGGCCGCATCGACCTTCAGTCTCGATCGATGATCGCGGGCGATATCCCGGACCCGCGACACGCCTCCGCCTCCCGAGGCCCCCCGGCCTTTGCCGCGGAGAGCTTCGACCCTCAGGGTCAGGTCGGCGCCCGCGTCGCGCCCGAGGATGTCCCGCTCCTCCAGCAGCGCCGCGATGTCCGCGGCGAGGCCGCCGAGCCCGAGCCTGCGGCCTTCGATCAGCAGGTGCCCGATGCGCGGATGCACACCCAGCTCGTGGATGGCGCGGCCGTGCGCGGTGACCGCGTCGCCCTTCATCGCGCCGAGTCCGACGAGAAGGCGCCGCGCCTCCGCGAGTGCTCCCGCCTGCGGCGGCGTGATCCAGGCGAGGGAGGCGTCGGCCTCGCCCCAGATCGCGAGATCGAGGGCGAGGGGCAGCAGGTCCGCGTCCACGATCTCGGGCGCGCGCGAAGCCGCGAGCGACTTCTGGGTCATCGCGGTCCACAGGCGAAACGCGGTCCCCGGACCGAGTCGGCCCGCGCGCCCGGCCCTCTGATCCGCGTTGTCGCGCGCGATCCGCACGGTGTCGAGCCGCGACATCCCCAGGCCCGAGTCGAACCGGGATACCCGGGCGAGGCCGCTGTCGATGACCACGCGCACCCCCTCGATGGTGAGGCTCGTCTCGGCGATGTTGGTGGCGAGGACCACGCGGCGTCTCGGGCCGGGCAGGATCGCGGCCTGCTGGGCTTCGATGGGGAGATCGCCGTGGAGCGGACGCAGGTCGAGGCCGTCGTCGGGGAGATCCTGGAGGTTCGTTCCCACGCGCGAGATCTCTAACGTGCCGGGAAGGAAAGCCAGGATGTCGCCCTCGGTGGTCCGGAGGGCGCGACGGATGGCCGCGGCCACGGCGGGAACGGGGTCGCGCTCGGGGTTGAGGTCGTCGGAGGCGTAGGCGATGTCGACTCGGAATGAACGTCCGGCGCTCTTCACGATGGGGACACCGCCGAGCGCGCGCGAGAGGGCATCCTCATCGAGAGTCGCGCTCATGATGAGGATCCGCAGGTCGGGCCGGAACACGGCCTGGACGCGGCGGGCGAGAGCGAGGCCCAAGTCTCCGTGGATCGATCGCTCGTGGAATTCGTCGAAGATCAGAAGCCCGCACCCCCCGAGGTCGGGTTGAGCGAGGAGCGCGCGGGTCAGGATCCCTTCGGTGACCACCTCGACTCGCGTGGCCGGAGAGACGCGCGACTCGCGCCGGATGCGATAGCCGACGAGGCCGCCCAGGGGTTCGCCGAGCTGCGAAGCCATGCGCGCGGCCACCGTGCGCGCGGCGAGGCGCCGCGGTTCCAGCATGGTGATGCGCTGGCCGCGAAGCCATGGCTCTTCTCGCAACGCCAGCGGGACGAGCGTGCTCTTTCCCGCGCCGGGGGGCGCGGTGAGGATCACGATCCTCGCGCGCTCGAGGGCCTCGCGCAGGGCGGGGAGGGCGTCTTCAACGGGAAGGGCCTGGCCGACCGGGCCCGCGGCGGAGGTCAACGCCCGCTCGCCGCGCGGTCGAAATCGAGGAACTTCGCGCGCGTCCGGGGTTCGGGGACGGGGCACGCCTCGAAGCGACCGAAGATCCGATAGCGCGTGCGGGCGATGAGGTCGTAGACCGCATTGCGGATGAAGCGGGGGACGAGGCGCAGAGCGTTCGCGGCTCTATAGATACCGCCCCCCGACGCGATGGCGAAGAGCGCGGCGTCGCTTCGATCGAGCAGCCGCTCGGCCGGCTGCTCGTAGTCCGCGACCACGATCACGGTGGAGAGGCCGCTCGGGGTGCGTCCAGCCCTCGCGAGGACCCTCGTTCCGACCGGGCCCTGCAGCGCGGCGAAGCGGAGTTGATCGCGACCGTCGATCCGCAGCAGGAACCGCACGAAGTGGTCGCACAGTCCGCAGACACCGTCGTAGAGAACGAGATGGGACATCGCGGATCGAGGTTACCAAGCGACCAATACCCGGGGGTCCCGGGGGCTCGGTCAACCCCGGGGCGTAACATCGGCCGGTGAAGTTGTCCGTGTCGCACGACTGGCCCGCCGAGTCCCTCTGGGAAGAGGTGGCGAACAGCCTGAGCCACGGCGCGGGGCTCGTCGCGGCCGTGGTCGCGACGCCGTTCCTCATCACCGACGCGGCCCGCCGAGGCAGTGGCGCCTTCCTCGTCGGGGCCAGCGTGTTCGCGGCCACGGTCCTGTTGCTCTACCTCGGATCCACGCTCTATCACGCGTTGCCCCCGGGCCGGGCCAAGCGCGCGTTCCGCGTGGTGGACCACTGCGCGATCTATCTCCTGATCGCGGGCACCTACACCCCCTTTACCCTGGGCGTGCTCTTCGGTGCGTGGGGATGGTCCCTGCTGACCCTGGTGTGGAGTCTCGCCGCGATCGGCATCATCCTTGAAGTGATGGGGGGGCCTCGTCATCCCGCCTTGTCCCTGGCCCTCTACCTGGGCATGGGCTGGCTCGTCGTGATCGCCATCCGGCCGCTCTGGGCCCACCTTCCCGCCGCGGGTCTCATCTGGCTGATCGCGGGCGGCCTCGCCTACACCCTGGGCGTGGTGTTCTATACCGCGAAGGGCCTCCGCTTCGGCCACCTCGTCTGGCATCTGTTCGTGCTCGCGGGCACGTTCTGCCACTTCACCGCCGTCCGCTACTACGCGGCCTGAGACGCCTCCGGGCGGCTACCTGATGGAGTCGGGCAGACCGACCCCGTCGATCACCACGAAGTAGCGGCCCGCGGCGTCGCCCCCGGGGCTCTTCGTCCACGCCACGAACGTGGCCGCGGCGTTCCGCGTGAATCCGGTCTCGGAAAGGCGCAGGGACTGCAGCAACTCCCGGGGATCGCTCGATGCGGACGCGGAGCCCGGGTGCGCGGCCCGGAGGGCTTCTCGCGTGATCTCTCCGGCCTTGAGACCGCGATCCTTCGCCAGCGGGGCCACCGCCATGCCGCGCGCCTCGATGGTCCGAAAGGGTTTCACCACGCGGCTGTCTCCGACCTCCACGATCCGGCTCCCGGTCCGAGGCGCGGGAGCGCAGCCCGCGACGGTCTGATCCGAGGCGAGGATATCGAAGGCGAGGTCGGCGTCGAACCACTTTCCGGTGCGTGGGTCGAGGAGAGATGCGCCGACGAGCGCCACGTCCGCAAACGCGTCCGCCTTGTTGCGCAGGAGGCCGTCGTACAGGTCGGGCGTTTCATCGGCGAGGTCGTTGCGTGCGAGGCCGCCGAGGATCGAGACCAGGGCGATGAAGTTGAGGCGGGTGAGGTCGCGAAAGCCCCCGCCTTTCGGGAATCCCCCGCTCTCGATCAGGACGACCGGGGAGCCCCAGGCCGTGATGTTGTCGCCGAAGGCGCGGGGGTTCCAGTCCTCGTCGTAGCGCGCGATGCCGCCTTGGATGAACGGGGTCAGGACCCTCACGATGCGACTCGCGACTCTCTTCGCCCGGAGGCGCCCCGGGGTGAGGGTGCCGGCCGCATCGCCCGCCACCGCGAGGAGCGAGATCGACGAGAGGACGCCGGTTTCCCCAACCGTGACGCGTCGGCCCTGGTCATGGAGGTTGAAGCCGAGGATGGGCGAGAAGCGGTCGCGGATGGACTTGAGGAGGCGGCCCTCGGGGGTGGCCAGCATGAGGGCGTCGCGGTTGATGTCGATGCCCTGGGCGTTGCGCCGTTCGTAGACCGATGCCCCGTCGGGATTGAGCATCGGGATCATGCGCAGGGTGAAGGCGCTCAGGATCCGCGCAACCTCGGGGGTGCCCTTCTCGCGCGCGAGGAAATCCGCGAGATCGAGCAGGGCGGGGGTCGCGGTGGGCTCGTCGCCGTGCATCTGCGACCAGAGAAGGATGGACTTTGGACCGCGTCCGATCGACACCATGCGGATCTCCCGGCCGTGAAAGGAGGTTCCGATGGCCTCGGCGGTGACGGATTCCGGATGGGCGGCGGCGAGGCGGGTGATCTCCCTTGACAGTGCTTCCGGAGTCAGGCACGGCGCCGCGGTCGTGACAAAGGCGCGGGCCTCGTGTTCCCTTGAAAGCGAGGCGGCGTCCTCGAGCGCGTCCTGGCCCGACGCCCGAACGACAAAGGCCAGAAGCAGCAAGGGCCCGGTCAGTCCTGGCCAGGTGAACATTTTCCCATTCTATGATCCGTGCAATGCCGTTTGGTCCTTTTCTCCCCGCCCGTGGCGCCCGTGGCTCGCGCCCTGGGCCCGGTTCATCCCTGCGCGCGACCCTGTGGGCGTTGTCCATGACTCTTGGCGCCGCCGCGCCGGCCTTTCCTCTGGATCCGTTTCCGCAGCAGGGGACACCCAGCGCGGCCCAGGACTCGAACGGCGAGAAGGAGGGCGCGGGCGTGGCCCCCGCGCAGCCCGGACCGCCCGAGGTCCAGCCGGAGGGCTGGCGCCGGGACCGCTTCGCCTGGAAGAAGGGAAAGTCCAGGGTCGAGCTCACCGGCTATCTTCAGGAGGACCTCCGTCACTTCAGCTGGGAAGTGACCGCTCCCAGCGCATCGAGAAAGCAGGCCAAGGAGCACGAGCTCCGCCGTTTCCGGCTCGGATCGAAAGCGCTGTTCGGCAAGACTCTCCTCGAGTTCCAGATGGAGCCGCGCCACCTTCCTCCCGGGGCGCCGCACCTCAAGCTCCTGGCCGGCACTTACTCGTTCTCGAAGGCGCTCAATGTGCGGGCCGGGTTCTTCAAGCTGCCCGGCAGTCGCGAGTTCAGCGGGCCCACCAACGGCACCGACTTCGTGGATCGGAGCATGATCGCGAGCCGGCTGGTTCCCGATCGCGACTGGGGGGTGAGCGCTGGGGGCGTTCATGGCCGGCTCGAGTACCTGCTTGGGGCCTTCAAGGGCGACGGGTACGGCGGGGTTCGACGGGCCGGCCCTTCGGGCGCCGCCCGGGCCGCGGTGAATCTGCCGAGGGGCTTCCAGCTGTCCGGGTCCTTCCTGCAGGGCGGGGTGACCGCTCTCCCGGCCGGAGAGACCGTGCCGCCCTTGCCCAAGGGGGCGCTCGGTCAAACCCCCACGGGGTTCACCTTCTGGGGTCGCCCGTACGTCGATGGGACGAGGCGGACGCTCTCCACGAGCCTCTTCTACTCGAACGGTTCGTTCCGCTTCCTCGGCGAATACCTGGAGCAGCGGGAGCAGCGCAAGGGGCAGGGGACGAGCGGCGAAGACCTGCCCGACGTCCTCGGCCACGGCGTGAGCGCGCAGGTCTCCTACCTCCTGATCGGGGAGCGGAAGGGCGTCCTCACGGAACCCCGCAAGTCGATCTTCGAGGGTGGACCGGGAGCGGTTGAACTGGTGGCGCGCGTCGAGACGCTCAGGTTCGACGACACCGGCGCCGGCTCGCTGCCTGCGACCACGGGAAGCCGGGCCGCGAACCCCGCGCCCGCGGGCGCCCGGGCGATCGAGGCGGGCGTCAACTGGTGGGCCTCCTACTTCATGAAGCTGCAGACCACCGCGATCTGGGAGAGATACGATGACCCGCTCACCGCGCCCGTGCCGGGAAAGGCGGGCCACTACTTCTCGATCATCGCCCGGATTCAGTTCATGTTCCAGTAGGGTCGGAAGTCGTCACCGCCAGGGTCGCGGGCGGCCGCAATTGCCGTATCCTATGAGCAACCTAGGCCGTGAATGAATCCTTCTGACCCCAACCCCGATCTCGAGGTGCAGGCTCCGAGCGAGCGGCGCCTGATTCCCGAGCCCGAGTCTTCACCGGTCGCGTCTCCGCCTTCGCCCCTCCCCGAAGCCCCGCCGGTCGTCCCCGCTGCGGCCGAGCCGGTCGCGAACGAGCTCCCGAAAAAGGAAAAGGAGAAGGATCGGGAGAAGGACAAGGAAAAGAAGAACGGGGAAAAAGGGAAAGACAAGGAAAAGGAGAAGGATAAGGACAAAGAGAAGGATAAGGACAAAGAGAAGGATAAGGACAAAGAGAAGGACCGGAAGAAGAAGAAGGAGTTCAAGAGAGCCGATCCCTGGCAGAGATACAAGGCGCAGCTCGACGCGCTGAAGGAAGCGCAGGACCTGGTCGACCTCGCCGACCACAAGGCCCGATTCGCCCTCATCATCATGGGCGCGTTGAACGCCGCCATCATCATCCTGGGAACGCGGTCCGACGTCCTTTCGGGCCTGCCCCCGCATCTCAAGTTATGGCTGTACCTCTACTTTGCGATCTACGCCGCCATCGCCATCTACTTCCTGGTCCAGGCGATCGAGTCCCTCCGTCCGCGCAGTCTTCCCGACCTCGCGCCCAAGGGCGCGGTTTCGGAAAAGGAGGACAGCCTGGGCATCCGGTTCTTTCTCGACGCGCTCCGCTACGATAGAGACATGTACATGAAAGCCTGGCAGACCGTCCGGGTGAGCCACCTGAACACGGAAATCGCGTCCCAGCTCTACAACGTGGCCAAGATCAACAAGGCCAAGTACAACGCGGTGGCCAAGCTCTACCTCGGCCTTCAGGCCATCACCCTGCTCACCGCGGGGCTACTCGTGGCCCTCGGCGTGGCCGCGTGGAACGAGCATCGGCTGAGCACGGATCCCGAAGCCGCCGCGGTCTCTGCCGAGCAAGGCAAGGAAAAGAAGAGCAAGGACAAGGAGAAGGACGCCACCATCAAGGCCGGGAAGCCAAAGAAGGGGGGATGGTCGATCCTCGGCCAGCCCGAGCAGTTCAAGGTTGAAGGCGTTCGCGAGCCGTCGGGAATCGTCTTCGCCCCCGCCCGCGGCACGTTCTTCGTGGTCGGCGATGAGGGATCTCTGGTCGAAGTCGCGAAGGATGGCAAGGTCGTGTCCCAGATTCCAACCGGAGGAAATCTCGAGGACGTCGCCGTCCACTCGCCCTCCGGCCGGCTCGTCCTGCTCTCCGAGAAGAAGGGCGAGCTCGTGGTCCTCGACCCGGCCTCGGGGAAGAAGACGGGCAAGTTCAAGCTGGATGACGTGGCCCTTCTCGGCGAGGCCGGCGTCGACAAGAACCAGGGTTTCGAGGGCCTGGCTTTCCGGAAGGAAGACGGCCGACCCGGCGGGGGAATCTTCTATCTGGTGCACCAGAGAGCTCCCGCGATGCTGATCGCGATCGCCTTCGACCCCCTGGCTCCTTCGGGAACGATCGGCGCGGAGTCCCTGATCAGTCGCAGCGAGGTCCCCAACCGCGAAGACCTCACCGCCGTCACCTACGACGCGGCCCTCGACCGGCTCTTCGTCATCGCGGACTCCAAGGACCGCCTGGTGATGCTGACGAGGTCGGGCGAGGAAGAGGCCGAGATCGTGCTTCCCGGCGCCCAGCAGGAGGGTCTTGCCTTCGACGTCGAGGGAAACCTCTGGATCGCCGACGACCGGGCGGGCCTGCTCGTCTTCCGCGGAGCCCGCGGCAGGATCGACGCGGAAATGAAAGCGCCCCATCCCGACCCGACACCCGCTGAAAATCCTTCGTAAGCGACCCTGGATAATCGAGAACCGAGGAGACTCATGAGTCTGAGCCAACAACCCTTGAACCGTATCGCCTGCGCCTTTGTCCTGGCCTGCGGAATCGGATCCGTCGCTGCCGCGGAGGACACGCCCGGTCCGAAGCTCGCGCAGGGGGCGGCCCCCAAGCCGCCGGACGCCAAGCCGGCAAAGGCGGATCCGGCGACCCCGGAGGGATGGCGCCGGGACGGCCTCGCCTTCAAGAAGGGGAAGTCCAAGATCGGACTCGCCGGCTACATCCAGGAGGATCTCCGCCACTACGACTGGACGGTGAGGGGCGCCGAAGGGGGCGGCGGTCAGGCGCCCACGGACGAACTGCGCCGGCTGCGCGTGGGACTCAAGGGGAATCTCGGGAAGCTGACCTTCGAGGGGGTGTGGGACCCGCGGAGTTCGCAGGCTCCCGATCGCATCAAGGACCTGACCCTTGGCTACGACTTCTCCAAGTCCGTCAAGCTGCTGACCGGCCATTTCAAGCCGCCCATCAGCCAGGAGTACCTGACCTCGGCGGGCAAGACCGATTTCGTGGACCGGAGCATGCTGGCCTCGAACCTCAACCCCGATCGCGAGTGGGGCGCCGAACTCTTCGGAGAACCCGGGCGCGTGGAGTACTACGCGGGTGTCTTCGCGGGGGATGGGGCCGCGAACACCCAGTCCGCGGGGACCTCCGTGGCCCTGCGATTCGGGGTCAAGCCCGTGAAGGGGCTGCTGGTCTCGAGTTCCTTCATGCAGGGCAACGTGACCGCGGATCCCAAGAAGGGCGCGACCGAGCCCTCACCCAAGGGCGCCCACGGCCAGACCGCGACGGGATTCACCTTCTGGAACCGCCCCCACGTGAACGGCGCCAGGCAGCGGCTCGGCGGCGATCTGAACTACTCGAGGGGACCGTTCCGGCTGCAGGCCGAGTACCTCCAGCTGAAGGAGGAGCGAAAGGGCCAGGGTTCGACCGGGCAGGACATCCCGGATGTCCTCGGCCGAGGCTGGAACGCCCAGGTCTCCTACGTGCTCACCGGTGAGAAGAAGGGGTCGACGGTCGAGCCCGAGCATTCGCTCTTCAAGGGCGGATTCGGGGCGGTGGAGATCCTCGCTCGCGTGGAGGGGCTCAAGTTCGATGACACCGGCGATCCTTCCGGCTTCGCCGGCTACGGCAACCGGGCCCGCAATATCGCGCCTTCCGGGGCCACCAGCATCGTGGCCGGTCTCAACTACTGGCCCTCGAACTTCCTGAAATTCCAGGGGAATGCGTTGTGGGAGAGCTACAACGACCCCCTGATCGCCCCCCAACCCGGCAAGACCGGCAAGTATTTCAGCGTGATCGGCCGGATCCAGATCATGGTCCCGTGATTCCCGGATAGTGACTCGCGGCACATCGGCCTGAACCGGGCCTGCGTCATCATCGTTAGGTATTGTCCAAAGGAGACGTCCAATGCGTCGATTCAAGCTGGCGCCGTTGCTCACATTCGTTATGGCTCTGGTCACCCCCGCCCTGGCCAGCGCGGCGGATCCCGTCTTCGACCAGAGTCGTCTGCACGAGTGCAGGCTCGACCTCGATCCCGCCGACTGGTCCGCCCTGCGCGCGAACTTCCAGACCAACCAGTACTACTCCGCCAACCTGACCGTGGACGGTGAGACGGTCAAACAGGTGGGGATCCGCTCCCGCGGCGCCGGTTCGCGCAGCGGGGAGAAGCCGGGGCTCAAGGTGGACTTCAACAAGTACGTCTCCGGTCAGGAATTCCACGGCTACAAGAGCCTGATCCTCGACAACGTGACCCAGGACCCCAGCATGATGCGCGAGCTGCTCGCGAACAACGTGTTCGAGTCGGTGGGCATCCCCTACCCGCAGATCGCGTTCTGCCGCCTGACCATCAACAGCGACTTCTGGGGTCTTTACACGATCATCGAGGCAGTTTCGAAACCCTTTCTCAAGATGCGCCTGGGCGAAGAGAGCGGCACGCTCTACGACTACGAGTATGTCAACGAGTACCGGTTCGGCTACCTTGGCGACTCCATCAACGCTTACGCTCCGTCCCCCTTCCAGCCCCAGACCAACGAGAGTCATCTCGACAGCGGTCTCGCCGATTTCGTCAAGGCCATCAACCAGACCCCGCAGTCGGGATACGCGGCGGCCATGGAGAGTTACATCGACGTGAAGAAGTTCCTGACCTACGTCGCGGTCGAGAACGCCTGCGCCGAATACGACGGCATGGTGGGACAGTTCGGGATGAACAACTTCTACCTCTATCAGTACGGCAACCAGAAGAAGTTCATCTTCATCCCCTGGGACAAGGACACCTCCTTCCAGGCCGTCGAGTGGCCGGTGCAGCAGCGAATGGACTCGAACGAATTCACCAGGCGCCTGATGCTCGACCCGACGATGAAGTCGTACTACGAGAGCGAAGTGAAGCGCATCGCCACCAACTACGTCACCACCGCGTTCCTGACCCCCAAGATCGACCAGTTCGCGGGCCTCATCCGCTCGAGCGTCGCCGCCGACACCCACAAGCCGTTCTCGGTCGCCGACTTCGAGTCTTCGGTCGCCTTCCTCAAGGCCCTCGCGGCGGGCCGGCCCGCCAACGTCGCGGCCCAGGTTCCCTAGGGAGGCGGAAAGGGAGCGGTCAGCCTACGGCCGCTTGAATCGCCGACGCTCGGCCTCCACCTCGGCGCGGACCTCGCACCCGTCGAGGTGGTCGTTCACCATTCCCATGGCCTGCATGAAGGCGTAGGCGGTGGTGGGCCCCACGAATGAGAAGCCGCGCTTCTTGAGCTCCTTCGAGAGCCGCTTCGACGCCTCGGTCTGGCCCATGGCCTTGAGCGTGGACCAGTCGAGAGTGCCCGGCCTCTCGCCTGGTCGCGGTTCGTGCGACCAGTAGAAACGGGCCAGGGACCCGAACTCCTCGCGCAGCTCGAGGGCGCGACGCGCGTTGTTGATGGTGGACTCGATCTTCCCGCGATGGCGAACGATCCCGGCATCGTCGAGCAGTCGGTTCACGTCCCGGGTCTTGAATCCGGCCACCGTGTCGATGTCGAAGCCCTTGAACGCGGCCCGGAAATTCTCACGCTTGCGCAAAATGGTGAGCCAGGAGAGACCCGACTGGAACCCCTCCAGGCTGAGCTTCTCGAAGAGACGGATGTCATCCTTGACCGGTCGCCCCCACTCGCGGTCGTGGTAGCGCTGGTACAGCGGATCGGAACCGCTCCAGAAGCAGCGGATGCGTCCGTCCTCGCCCTTTACAAGTCCGGCATTCATGTCTGCACCCTCTGAAATGAAAAGGCCGAGTCCAACCGGGACCCGGCCTTCCCAGGCGGCGACGATCTACTTGATCTTGTAGGTCTTGTCGGGCAGCTGCTCGCGGTGGACGTCATGGCAGGCCTTGCACGTTCCCTGGAGGGCCTTCATGGCCTCAGTGGTCGCGGCCACGTCCTTGCTCTCCGCAGCCTTGCCGAGGGCGGCGGCGGCGGCGCGCGAGGCCGCGTTCATCTTGACCGCCTCGGCGTCCTTGCGGGCCGCCCAGAAGCCGTCGATGCTCGCGAGGGCCACGTCGATGCTCTTGGCGCCGGCCACCACGGGGCTCAGATCGGTCGCTTCCTTGATCGCCTTGCCCGAGGCCTGCATGCCGGCGAGCACGTCCTTCATGGCCTTCTGGTAGTCAGCCTCGGTGACGTCGGCCGCGTGGACGGCCGGTGCGATGAACGCTGCGGCCAGAACCGCAATGATTGTCAATTTCCTCATGATTCTCCAAAGACTCCTGATGTGGGGGTAACTCCGCCCGTTGATGCGTCAGATTAATCAATTATCCCCCGGAAAGGCGAGAATTACGGTAATGAAACGGTTCCTCGCCGCGGCGGCTCTGTGGTCGCTCGTCCTCTCCGCCCCCGCCCTGGCCCAGGAAGGGCCGTCGCCGACGCCGTCCCCCTCCCCGTCTCCCGAGGCGAAGGTGACCAAGAGGGACAGCGACTTCACTTTGGGCATCGCCTGGCAGGGTCCCACCCGGCTCACCGGCTCGGCCACGTTCATGTGGGGCCGGCCGAAGATGCTCATTGCCTGGTCACCCGGCAAGCTCATCCAGGTGCGGGTCGGCGATCGGGGCGGACAGGTGGGCCTGGGGTTCGTGGCCGGCGTGTTCGAGGAGCAGCCGTTCAAGCCGTCGGGCATCGCGGTGACCCTCAAGGCCATCGCGCTCAGGACCTGGCGCGACCCTGATGAGACCAGGAACGGAAACACCTACGCGGGGGCGGAAAGCGACATCGTGCTTCTCGGGATCCGCGGGAGCCTGGGCTATGCGTGGAAGGTCGGCGGAGACGGGGCGCCGGGGGGCCGATTCGTCTGGTCGATCGGCCTGGGCCTTTAGCGCCTACCCCTTCGGCTTGAAGGGCGGAAGCACGGAGCGCTGCTTCTCGAAGAGAAGGTCGAGCCCGAACTGGGCGGCCTTCATCATGTCGTCGAGGTCGGCTTTGGAAAACGGCTTCTGCTCGGCCGTGCCCTGGACCTCCACGAAGGCCCCGGAGGCGAGACCGACCACGTTCATGTCGACCTCGGCGGTCGAATCCTCGATGTAATCGAGGTCGACCACGGTCAGGCCCTTGACCCGGCCGACCGAGATGGCGGCCACCTGATCTCTGAGCGCCGACATCGCCCCGATCTTCTTGAGCGCAAGCACCAGGGCCACGAAGGCCCCGGTGATGGAGGCGGTGCGGGTGCCGCCGTCCGCCTGCAGCACATCGCAGTCGACGGTGAGCGTGCGTTCGCCGAGCGCCTTCATGTCGAGGACGGACCGGAGCGATCGTCCGATGAGCCGCTGGATCTCGTGGGTGCGCCCGGATGGCGACCCCTTGGTGACTTCGCGGGCGGTGCGGGTGTGGGTGGCCCGGGGCAGCATCGCGTACTCGGCGGTCAGCCAGCCTTCGCCCTTGCCGCGCAGGAACTGGGGGATGCGGTCCTCCACGCTCACCGTGGTGATGACCCGGGTGTCGCCGAAGGTGATCAGAGCCGAACCTTCCGCGTGCTTGGTGGGGGAGGGCTCGATGTTGATGTCGCGCAGCTCGAGCGACCTCCGACCCGAGGCGCGCACCGCGAGTTCAGCCGCGAGGCCGGGGTCTTTCTGCTTCAGGATGTCGCCGATGGAAGTCATGTGCGGGGATTTTCGCACCCCGGGGTGGAACGAGCCCCGTCTTCCGTCGGTTCCGTTCAGGGGCCGGGGTTGGGCGCGGGCTCGAGGCCGTACAGCCTCCGGTACTGATCGCGCGCCCCGAGGATGATCATCACGTAGGCCCGGGTCTCCGAGAAGGGAATCGATTCCGCGAACTCGTCGCTGCGGATCTGCGGATTCGGAGCGAGCCATTTGTCCACCCGGTGCGGCCCCGCGTTGTAGGCGGCCAGGGCCGCTTCCGGGCGCGAGTCGAAGCGCTCCATCATCTGGCGGAAGTAGCGGGTGCCGAAGGTGAGCGAGGTCTCGGGTTCGTTCAGGATCTTGGGAGTGAATCGCACGCCCAGCTCGCGGGCCAGGGGCCTGCCCGTGTACGGCATGATCTGCATGAGGCCGCGAGCGCCCACCACGCTCTTCGCCCGCTCGTCGAAGGTCGACTCCTGGCAGACGAGAGCGGCCACGAGCGCGGGGTCGAGGTTCTCCCGCAGGGCCGCGGCCTTGAGGCTCTCTCCGTGCTTGAGGGGATAGATGGTCGTCCACACGTGCGCGGGCAGATCCTTGATCTCGGCGGAGATGAACTCCGGCCGCGCCCTCTTCATGTAGACGATGGCGTTGCGGAGTTCGCCCCGATCCGCCTCGATGAGCGCGCGGGCTTCGAAGGCGGCGCTGGTGGGCCCGAGGGCCTTGATCTCGTCGATGGCCTCGGCGTCGAAGCCGACGAGCAGGAGCTGACGCAGCCGCGCTTTCACGGGCCCCGGCAACTCTTCCGAGGGCCAGGCGGCGCCGACACCCGATACCTTCGCGGCGGCGGTCGTCTTCGGCAGGCGGGAGAGTTCGCTCGCGGCGAGGCTCCCATACCAGGTGTTCCGGAAGCGGTCGGCGGTCTCGTTGAGCAGCACGGCGCCGCGATCGGCCTCGCCGTTCCGCAGCCGCGCCATTCCGGCCCAGTAGAGGAAGCCCGCGGGGGACTTGGCGCGGCGGGCCATGGTCTCGAGAGGCGCTGCGGCCTCAGCGGCCCGGCCGACGCGGAGCGATTCGAAGGCGGCGCGCATGGCCGCGGTCTCGGCGTAGGGGCCGTCGGAGAATTCGTCGACCAGGCGGCGATAGTAGGGGGCCGCCTCGGTGAAGAGGGCGTCTTTCTGGAAGAAGGTCGCGAGCGAATACAAAGCCTCCTCGGCCACGGGCGTTCCCTTGAACTGGGCGGCGACTTCGTTGAGTCGGGCCGGACGCTCGGCCTCCGGGGCCAGGCGCGCGAGCAGCAGCCGGGCCTCGCCGGTTTGCGCCGAGCTCTCGGGGACGCTCGCGAGCGCCAGCTTCGCTTCGCGAACGGAGGTTCGCGACAGGGCTCGGGCGAGTGCGAGCTGCACTTCGTCGGCGTCCTGCTCGATGCCCTTGTGAACGCGGAGCTTCCGGAGCTCGGTGAGGGCGGCGCTGCGCTGGCCTCCGTCGAGCAGGGCCTTCGCCCTCGCGAAGCGCCGTTCGAAGTCCTGCCGGACCGATCGTTGCGGATGGTCGCCTCCGGGCAGGAGGAGACTCGCGATCTGGGCCGCCGCGCTCTGGGCCTGCGGCGAAGTGGGATAGACGCGCTCGATCTCTTCGAGGCGGGTCAGGGCCTCGTCCCGAGAGCCCTGGGCCAGTAGCGCTTCCGCGAGGTCGAGCAGAACGTCGGCATGGTCCTGGCGGCAGACCGAGGCGGCCTCGGTCAGGAGGGTCACACGTCTTGCGTTCTGCCGGATCTGCTGAAGGGCCGCGGCCGCGCCCAGCCGGGCGCTGCAGGCCACATCGTCGGACTGAGCGGCATCGACGGCCCGGAGGTAGGCGGAGGCCGAGCCGCCATAGTCGCCGGTGCGCGCCTTGGCCCGGGCGAGGATCAGCAGCGCGCGATCGCCGAGCCCGGTCCGATCGATGTCGGGATGGCGGGCCGCCGTGGCCGCGTCTTCGAATCGGCCGAGAGTCAGCGAGGCTTTCGCGACCAGGATCTGGGCGAGTCCCGAAACCTCTTCGCCCGCGTTCTCACTCGAGAGCTTGCGGAGGCGATCCACCACGCTCGCCTGCACGCCGCCCCGCAAGTCGGCGGAAGCCTGCACCAGCGCCGCCTCCGAACTGGTGAGGACGGGGCGGAGGCCGCTGAGTCGATCGCCCTCGCCGGTCTGAGCCCGCGCCACCCCGGCCCCGAGCCCGAGCAGCACCAGGGCGGATACGCCGAGGCGTCTTCGGCGCGATGTCTCTCGCGCCCCGGGGCGGCTGCGGGGGTTTTTCACGGCGACTTCGTGGAGCTACATCGGGCCGAGGGCCGAAGGATCCCCGCCGGCCAGGAGCCGGACCAGTTCGTCGTGGAAGTAGTTGGTGTTGTTGCGGAGGCCGGGCGAGATGCGATCGTGGTACATCTGACGACCCCGCTCGATGTCTTCCTTGAGACGCGAATGGAGATCCTTCGCCTTGCGTCCTTCCGTCACCTTGGCCTCGTTGTAGAGCTTGATCTCGCTCACGATGAGCCTCGCGAAACGCTTCGCATCCTCGTGGGCCTTGGTCTCTTCGGGGGAAAGGGCGGGGGCGGCCGGAGCCGGCGCCGGCTTCATCTGCGACATCTGCTGCCGCATCTGATCCATCTGCGACGCCGTGAACATCACGGTGCCTCCGCTGTCCCCGGCCGGGGGCGCGGGTGCTCTGGGGGCGGGAGCCGCGGGACGGGCGGCCGAAGCCGCTCCGGGAAGCACCACCGGGGTCGCGGGTCGCGCGCCCGGCGTGCGTGGCACGAAGGAGAGAAGGTCGGTGGTCTTCGCGGCGAAGCGGACCAGGGAGTCGATGAAGGCGGCCTGGGGGTCGCTCATCGGGCCCGTGGTGTCGCAGTACAACACGGCCGCGAGCTTGTCCCGCAGGACCATGGGGGCGGCGATCGCGGAGGATCCGAGCGTACCCATCCGCTGCAGCGCCTGCGCGGTCTGGCCCGCGGTCGCGGGATCGAAGAGCACGGGCGCGCGGTCGGTCTGCACGGTCTTGAAGATGGTGTCGTTCGCGAGCGGGATCTGGATCTGCTTGACCGCGTCATTCGCGTCGAAACCCTTGGCGTACCAGCCGACCGCGTTGGTGCCCTTGATGATGAACATCGCGACGCGATCGACCTGCTTGGCGCTTTCGTTCACCAGGCTGGTGAGTACTTCAGTCAGGTTGGCGCCGGTGTCGACCTCGGTCATGGCCGAGAGCAGGACGGCGATGCTGGGGCCCGCTTCCACGGGGGCGGGGGCGGCCACGGGCGGCGCGACGGGATTCGCCGCGATCACTTCATCGATGGCGCTGCCGATCGACCCTTCGTCGATCTTCTCGTCGTAGCGGGCGACGTTCTCCTGAAGTTCGTCGAGCGCTCCGACCAGGTTCGCCTGGTGCTCCACGATGCGCTTCTGGATCTCGACCACCCAGTTCGCCATCTGCTGGCTCACCAGGGCGAGGGTTCTGGCTTTGAGTTCGTCTTCGAGTGCCATGACGTCCTTTTTTGAAGTGAATGACGGGGAGAGCTTCTTGAGCAGAAGTCCCTACCAGATAGAGATTATCTTGAGCGACCGCTCAATGTGTCAAAGACTCAAAAAAATACCGGTGCGGCAAACTCCAGGCGTTCAGAGCACTTCTATGGCGAGAGCGACGCCGTTGCCGCCCCCCAGGCACAGGGTGGCGATGCCGCGCTTGAGGCCCCGGGCCTTCAGGGCGTAGATGAGGGTGGTGAGAATCCGGCCGCCGGAGGAGCCGATCGCGTGTCCCAGGGCGACTGCGCCGCCGTTCACGTTCACCTTCTTCAGATCCAGACCCAGCTCCTTGGCGACGCCGAGGGCCTGAACCGCGAACGCCTCGTTCAACTCGATCAGGTCGACTTCCTCGAGCTTCCAGCCGGTCTTCTCGAGGAGCTTCCGGACCGCGCCTACCGGGGCCATCATGACCATCGAGGGCTCCACGCCCGCGGTTGCCTGTCCGATGATCCGGGCCAAAGGCTTGAGGCCGCGGCTCTTGGCCAGGTCCTCGGCCATCACCACCAGGGCGGAGGCGCCGTCGTTGACGCCGGGCGCGTTGCCGGCGGTCACCGTCCCGCCTTCCTTGAACGCGGGCTTCAGCTTGCCGAGCGATTCCATGGACGTATCCGCGCGCGGCGATTCGTCGTTCTCGACCACGATCGCGGGGCCCTTCTTCTGAGGGATTTCGACCTTCAGGATCTCGTCCTTGAACGCGCCGGCCGCGATGGCGGCGAGCGCCTTTTTGTGGCTCGAGACCGCGAATTCGTCCTGTTGGCTTCGGGTGACGTTGAACTTCTCGGCCACGATCTCGCCGGTGCATCCCATGTGGAAGTCGGAGTAGGCGTCCCAGAGGCCGTCATGGATCATCGAGTCGTGGAGCGTGCCGTTGCCCATGCGCAGGCCTTCGCGCGCGCCCTTGAGGAGGTGCGGACAGTTGGACATGGACTCCATTCCGCCCGCGACCACGATATCGACGTCTCCGGTGGCGATCCCCTGGGCGGCCAGCATCACCGCCTTGAGGCCGGAGCCGCATACCTTGTTGATGGTGAGGGCGCCCACCTTGGGGGGCAGGCCGGCGTGAATCGCGGCCTGCCGCGCGGGCGCCTGGCCGAGCCCGGCGGAGACGACGTTCCCCATGATGACTTCATCGACGTCGCCGGGGTCGATCCCGGCGCGCCGGACCGCCTCCTTGACGACCATCGCGCCAAGCTGCGGCGCGGTGAAGGACTTCAACCCTCCCAGGAACTTGCCGGTGGGAGTGCGGACGGCGGAAACGATGACAGAGGATCGCATGGGGGAAGTTTAGCGAACGCTCTTGTCCGCGCCATGATGCATTGGCGCTACGCCGCCCCCGGGGCTATCGCTTGATCGCGTCGATCTGCTCCGGGGTCAGCAGGCTGCGATCGCAGCTCCCGAAACCGCTGCGGCAGGCCTCGAAGTTGCGGGCGAGCCGTGCGGTGCGGACCGACTCCGCCTGGTCCGGGGTGAGCAGGGAGGCATTGCAGCTCAGGTACCCGTTCCAGCAGGCCGCGAAGTTCTGGGCGCGCCGCTCGGTCTCCACGGCTTCGAGCTGATCCGCGGTGAGGAGACCGGGCCGGCAGGAGGCGAAGCCGCTGCGGCAGGCCGCGTAGTTGCGGGCGAGGCTCGCGGTCCGCACCGACTCGGCCTGATCGCCGTTGAGCAGCGATTCGTCGCAGCGCGAGGAGCCGTTCCAGCAGTCCGAGAAGTTCCGCGCGCGCCGCTCGTTCTCCACCGCCTCCATCTGATCGGCGCTCAGGAGGGAACGGTCGCACCCCGCGAAACCGCTGCGGCAGTTCGCGAAGTTACGGGCGAGCCGTTCGGTCTCGACCGCCTCGGCCTGGTCGGAATTCAGGAGCCTCAGGTCGCAGCCCGGAAAGCCCCCGCGACAGGCCGCGTAGTTCTGGGCCCGCCGCTCCGTCTCCACCGCCTCCGCCTGGTCGGCATTCAGGAGGGCGGGATCGCATCGCGAGGATCCGGCGCGGCACGCCGCGTAGTTGCGGGCGAGGCGCGCGGTCTCGACCGACTCCTTTTGATCCGCGGTCAGCAGGTCGCGCCGGCAGGTCGAATATCCGTTCCAGCAGGCGGAGAAGTTCTGGGCGCGCCGCTCGTTCTCCACCGCCTCGATCTGATCGGGGTTGAGGAGGCTCCGGTCGCAGGTGGCGTAGCCGTACCGGCAATCCGCGAAGTTTCGCGCGAGGCGCGCGGTCTGGACCACCTCGGCCTGGTCTTCGTTCAGCAGGCCGGGTTTGCAGCTCGAATAGCCGTTCCGGCAGGCCGCGTAGTTGCGGGCGAGGGTCGCCTGCTCCACGATCTCCAGCTGCTCCTTCGTCAATTCCCCGGGCCGACACGTCGAATAGCCGACGCGGCAGGCGAAGAAGTTTCGTTCCGAAGGGTCCTGCGCGGAAGCCGGGACCGCGGCCGCGAGAGCCAGTCCCACCAGCAGAGAAATCCGCCTCATCCCCATATGAAAAAAGTACGCTGGCGCGGCCTGGGGTGTCAAGCGATCTCCTCGAGGGCGCGGTCGTGGCGTCTCGCGAAGACGGCGACGCCCGCGAGAGCGCCCAGCGCGTCCATCAGCATGTCCTTTTGCGCGTCCCACGGATCGCCCTGAGAGCCGAGGTACGCCTCCGCGGTGTCAGGCGAAGCGAGCACGGCGATCCACCATTCCGTGATTTCGTAGAAGCCGGCGAAGGCGAGGACTCCCGTGGCGGCGAGGCCGTTGAGCCAGGCGCCCCGCAGAGGCGTCCTTCGGTGCAGGACTTCGCGGAACGGGATCACGAGCAGAAGCCCCACGCCGAAGTGCGCGAAGCGGTCGTAGTGGTTCCGCGCTCCGCCGATGTTGTCCCGGATCCAGTCGAACAGCGGCACCCGCTCGTGGGTGTAGTGGGCGCCGATGACCAGGAGCATCGCCTCGCAGAAAAGAAGGGTGTAACTGAGCGGAGTGAAGCGGAACCGGCTCCGGGTGACGAGAAGCGCGCCGAAGCCCGCGACCGGAACCGCGATCTCGATCGCGTAGTCCTTCGGGTCGAAGGGGGCGATGGCGCTCACCGCGACCGCGATCGCGAGGGCCATGCCCAGCGCGGGAAAGGGATCCGATGGTCTCGCCATCGGACCAGCGTATCAGGGCTTTGCCGCGGCCGCGGGCTGGCGGTTCGCGGCGGCCTCGATCCAGGCCGATACCTCGCGGTCGAGGAGGTCGAGGGGCAGCGCGCCGTTTCTCAGGATCGCCTCGTGATACTCCTTGAGATCGAACCTCGGCCCGAGCCGCTCTTCCGCGCGCTTCCGCAGTTCGAGGATCTTGATCATCCCGAACGTGTAGGCGAGCCCCTGCCCGGCCTCGGTGATGTGACGGTCGACCTCGGCGGTAGAGGGGCCGATCTTGAAGCCGGTGTTCTCCGCCATGTAGGCGATCGACTGAGCCCGGGTCCAGCCGAGCGCGTGGACGCCGCTGTCCACCACCAGCCGCACCGCGCGCCAGATCTCGTAGGTCAGCCGGCCGAAGTCGTTGTAGGGATCCTGGAAGAAGCCGACCTCGCGGCCGAGGCGCTCCGCGTACAGGCCCCAGCCTTCCACGAACACGGTGATGCCGAGCTTGCGCCGGAACTCGGAGAGCGCGGAGTTCTCCCTCGCCCGCATGATCTGCAGGTGATGGCCGGGCACTCCCTCGTGAAACGCGAGCGATTCGGCCACGTACA
This sequence comes from Vicinamibacteria bacterium, assembly GCA_044229175.1. Classification (GTDB taxonomy): domain Bacteria; phylum Acidobacteriota; class Vicinamibacteria; order Fen-336; family JAGNNV01; genus JAGNNV01. Next base: position 110,457 of record JBGATM010000007.1, read on the forward strand.
GGGGCCGGGCCTTGATGTCGGAGGTGTTGACGTTGACGAAGCCCGCCCGGGTCCCGTCGGGGTTCCCCGAATCGTAGTAGCCGGCGGACTGACGGATGGCGATGCGCTCGGGCATGGGTCGGATGCCGTAGGGCGTGCGGGGCAGCAGGGAGAAGATCCGGGGCAGGGCGCCGTCCATGCGCTTGGCGGCGAGAGCCACCGCCTGCAGGTACTTCTCCTCGCTGTCCACGGTGAACCGCGGATCGTCCTGGAGGAACTTGATGAATTCCGCGAAGGTACCGGTGAATCCGGTGCGGCGGATGACCTGCTCCATCTCCCCGCGGATGCGGGCGACCTCACGCTTGCCCGTCTCGTGGACCTCCTGGGGCGAGAGGGGCAGGGTGGTGTGCATCAGGATGCGATGGCGGTAGAAGGCGGCGCCGTCGGGCAGGGCGCTCAGGCCGAGGGTGGCGCGCGCCCCGGGCAGGTACTCCTTGCGCAGGAAGGTCAGGAAATCCCTCAGCCCCGGCATGACCGAATCATGGAGAGCGAGGGCGCCGTCACGCACGATCCGCTCGCGGTCCGCGTCAGGGAACGATGCGGGCACGCTGGCGAGCGGGCGATAGAGCAGGCTCTTCTTCACGTCATCGACGATGAGCGCTTCCACCGGTTCGTCGTAGCCAGAGAGGACGTCCTTGGGGACCGTCCGGCCGGACTTCAGGCCCGCGCGTAGCAGGGCGATGTTCTGAGCCGCATGCTCGCGGAACGACTGGAGCTTGGCGATGTACTCGTCGAAGTCCGCGACCTTGTCGAAGTTGTACTTGTCGGGCAGGGCCGAGAGCTCGAAATGGAATCCCTCTCTCGAGCCCAGCGGCGTCTCGAAGGCGCGGAATCGAAGCTCGTCCTGCCGATCGCGAAGCTGGCGGGAGAGGATCTCGGCGTCGGTCTGCAGCGCGGGGGTGAGGCTTGTCCGATCGATGGCGGCAAGACGCGCGTCGAAGGCGGCGAGGGTCGTCCCCTCTTCGGCGTAGCGGCGCTCCGATACATCCTCGAGACGCTTGGTGTAGCGAGGGTCGACGCCTTCGGGCCGCGCCAGCACGTAACCCTTCTCACGATGCGCCCCGATGTCCCGGATCAGCTGGCCGAGGGCCTGTTCCGGGGTGGACTGGGCGAGTGCCGAGGAGGATGCGCCGCAGAGAATCAGCAGCGCGAATACGGTTCGAGGGCCTGGGGTCATGGCCCGCAGTCTAGCCACCCCCGGGGGCGCCGGGTTCAGCGACGCCAGGCGTACTGCGCCTTGACCAGAAGTTCGTTCGACTCCTTCGCCCATCCCGCGGGACTTTCCTTGAAGTCGCGGATGTTGTGGTTGTAGATCACGAACAGGTCGCCTTGCGGATGGAAGGTCCAGCGCAAGCGGGTATTCGTGCCGATGGACTGCGTCTCGTTGTCGAACTGGACGAAGCTGTTGATCTGCAGGTCGGGTGAGAGGTTCAGGCGCGTTTTCACCCCCACGAGGGTCTGATCGAAGTCGCCCGCGGGAAGACGTCCGATGTTGCGCTCGACGTTGAAGAGGAAACTCACGATGGGCGACGGCGTCCAGGTGCCTTCCACCTCGATCTGGTCGAGTTGGCCATCGTAGAAACCGCCGAACCACCAGGCGGCCTGGATGGCCAGGCGCCGCTTGGCCGCGGTCCCGACCTCGAGTCGGTAGCGGCGCCAGTCGTACGTCCCCGCCGGGATGACCACGCCGTCGGCGATCTCGAAGGGAGCGAACAGGCGCTCTCCGGTCGGGACGAAGTTCGCCTCGAAACGATCGCCGCTTTCGAGGCGCCAGTTGACGGGGGCCATGAAGATCCGATAGCTCTCCCGCTCGTTCTTCAGGTTAGTGACGTAGTCCGCGAAGAACTCGTGGAACATCTGCCGGATGAACGTGCCCTCGAAACGAGGCGCGTAGACCACCGAAGCCCGGTAGGCCTTCACCGCCGGGCGCGGGACGAAGCCCAGTGAGGGATCGAATCCATCGCCGACGTAGCGATAGCTCGCGGAGATGTCCCACAGGTCGTTGGGCATGTCGAGCCGGACGCCCCACGCCTCGCGCGACCCGCCGAGGCCGTCGCGGCGCGCCATCAGGCCCCAGGCGCCCATCCAGAGGTTCTTGCCGCCGCGGAAGCGCGAGTTCTGGTAGGTGAGGTCCACGCCGAAAGTCGAAGCACCCGTGCGACCCAGGGGATCGCCAGCGGTGGCGATGAACCCGACGCTCGACTCGTCGAGGACATTGCGCCTCACCCGCAGCGCGGCGAGCGACGTGGCGGGGGCCACGCCGTCTTCTTCCCGGGTGCGGACGAAAAGTCCGCCGAGACTCGTCTTGCCCTGACGGCCGGAAAGTTTCGCGCCGGCGAGGATGGGCACTTCCTTTCCTTCGACCAGACCGATGCGCCGGGAGAAGAACGGCCGGATGTCGTTCGAGAGGCCGAGGCCGAACACGAAGGTGTCGGAGCCCTCGAGGAAGAACGCGCGCTTCTCCGGATAGAAGAGGGGGAAGCGGGTGAGGTTCGTCTGCCGGGTGTCGACCTCGGTCTCCGCGAAGTCGGTATTGATGGTGACGGACGCGGTGAGATTGGGACCGAGGCGCTTGGCCACGTCGAGGCTCACATCCCCGGTGGCCGAGGCCGAGGACTCGCGGGAGGGATCATCGAAGCCCCCGACGATCGCCGGCCGGATCGAGAGCCCGAGTCCGAGTTCGAACTCCGGCAGGTCGGTCAGCAGACCCGCGCGGCTCGTCTGGTAGACCTTGGTGTCGCGGGAGGCGCTCGCCCAGCGCTCGGTTTCCTGGTTCCGCTGGATTCGGCGCTGCACGTTGAAGGCCCACGCGGTGAGGCCCTTCGCGAAGTTGATGGAGAGGACGGGAATCCGGATCTCCGCGGACCAGCCCTGGTCGTCGCGCTCTGCCGCCGCCTCCCACACCCCATCCCAGTTCTGGTCGACGGAATCACCGTTTGCGACCACGAGACCGTCGAACCGCGCGCCTCCCGGATTGACCGAGAAAACGTAACCGGAGCGGCCGTCCTGAAAGGGGTCGATCACGAAGAGGAGGTGATCCTCGCCCTCGAAATCGCCATCGCGCTCCTTGGTGAAGGCGACGATGCGCGCGGGGTCGGGGTCGAAGCAGCGGACTCCGATCACGATCTCGCGAGCGTTCGCGAGCACCCTGATTTCGGTGCGGCCGGTGGGAGCGCCGCCCGCCACCGGCTCCATCATGGTGAGATCGTCGATGGTGGCCGCGTTCAGCCATTCCGCTTCGGCCAGCCGTCCGTCCACGTGGATCTCGCCGCGGAGCGCGCCCGCGCGAAGGGTCGGGCGCGGTTGTGCGTCAGCGGCGAGGGCCGCCCAAAGGGCCAGGGCGAGGAGCAAGGGTCAGGCCTTCCGCGCCCCTTCCAGCCGGCGTTGCACCTCGTCCCACTGGACGTTCGCGAAGAAGGCGTCGACATATCGCGCGGCCGCGGCGCCGAAGTCGAGGTGATACGCGTGTTCGTACAGGTCGAGAACGAGGAGGGGCGTGCCCATCACCGCGCTCTGCGAGTGATCGCCGGCCCAGTAGTTGTGGAGCTCGCGCGTGTGTTGATTCCAGGCGAGAACGGTCCAGCCCGAGCCGCCGAAAAGAGAGGCCGCGGTCTTGCGGAAGTCGTCCTCCCACGCTTCCGCGGAGCCGAAGGAGTTCTTGAGCGCTTCGGCGAGAGCGCCGCCGGGACGGCCGGAGCCGCCGAGATTCGCGAAGTACAGCTCGTGCAGAACCATCGACCCGCGGCGGATCAGTTCCTCGCGCTTCAGACCGCCATAGAGGAAGGCCGGGGTGTCCTTGTCGGCGCGGAGCACGGCCAAGCGATCCCGCACGCTGTTGAGCGCCCTGATCGCGCCCGAGTAGTTGTTCTCCCAGTGCGATTTCAGGAGGCGCTCGGAGAGACCCGTGAGCTTCGCGGGATCGAAGGGCAGGGGCTTGATCTCGAACGGGGTCAGCTTGGGTCCTTGGGGCGGGGCCGAAGGGGGCGCGGCGGCGCCCTGGGCGGCGGCGAGAGCGGGGGCCAGAGCGGCGGCGGTCGCGAGGGCCTGTCTTCGGGTGAGTCGTTGACTTTCGTTCATGGGTTTCTCCAGACCCACTCTAGCGCCGTCAGGGCCGGCGCTCCGGCTAGGAGCCTGAAGCCAGGAACGCCTCGCGAGCCAGAATTTTCGTCTCGACCAGGTCCGCGGTGCTGAGGCCGAGGGACTCCGACACCTTTCGGACGAAGTACTCCTCCTGGCCGGCGAGCTCGGCATCGGCGAAGGCCAGCTGCCACATGCTCTCGATCACCTTCTTCTTCTGAGCGTGGGTGCAGCGCTCGCGAAGAACGCCGAGGAGCTTCTTGAGGGGCTTCTTCACGTGCTCTTCGGCCACGCGAATGACGACGGCCGCCTTCTCGCCCTCGATCCGGAGGACGCGGGCGAGGATGCCCTGCAGGGCTTCATGCTCGTCGTGACGACTGCCGTGGTCGGCCGCGATCATCTGCAGGAACAACACGGTGGTGGCGAGCTGGAGCCGTCCGCCCAGAACCGCCTCGCTCTCCGGGACGGGGCTCAGGGTCGCGCGCTCCTCGAAGAACTCGTGGATCGTCTGCAGGAGGGCGGTCTCCATCTCGGAATGAGCGGGATTTGCAGGCATGGGCGTCGCCACCGCGGACGGTACGTGAGGTGATGAAGGCCCGTCAAGACTCGAACGCGCTCCAGGGTTATGTTACGGGGGTGGAAAAGGCGCGACCGGACACCAAGCCCCGCCCGGGCCCCTCGCGGGCCTTCCTCGGCCTGGTCGCCGGCGTGGTGATCGCGGCAGCGGCCGGCTACGGACCGGCGATCAGGTACGTGACGGGTCCGGCGCCGGACAGCGTCCGCTCGGTCGCCTTCCTGAGCCGGATCGCCGCCCGCATCAACCCGCTGTTCCCGCGCAAGGTCGATGAGGCCACGGAGATCACCCGCGTCTCCGCGCTGGAAGGCGTCTTTATCTACCACTACCGATTCGTGAACGTCGCGGGCGCCGAGGTGGACGCGGCCGTCCTCGCGAAGCTCAGGCCCGCGGTGACGAAATCCTCCTGCGGCAACGCGGCCACCCTGAACAACTTCATCAAGAAGGACGTCACCTTGCGGTACTTCTACTCGGACAAGGCAGGCGCGACCCTCGCGACCTTCGACGTCACCCGGGCCGACTGCGGGGTCTAGGTTCCAACTATTCGCCGCTTCTCCCTCTCGTCACACCGGCCCCGGCTTTCGCCGGGGCAGGCTCCAGCCGGTGCCTAGCGCGAACTGTCCGTTCGCGATTCGCGACGGCCGCCCCGAAGCTTCGCCGGAACGGCTGTCGTTGACGTCCCGGGATTCGTCGCTACTTCACATCGATCACGGCTTCGCCCAGCGCTTCCGCGAGCGGTTGCACTCCCAGCCCGGGTTCGGTGGATGCGGCCATGCGGCCGTTGCGTCGACGCGGCGCGCCGAAGGCGATGGGCTTCGTGACGTAGGAATTGAAGTCCGTCGCGGTGAACAGGAACTCGGGCGGCGTCGAGTGCGCGAGATGGGCTATGGCCGCGGTCACGATATCCCCGCCCCAGGTGTCTTCGATGGTGAGGGCGATGCCGAGGGACACCGCGAGATCGCGGATCTGTCGGGCCGGGGTCAACCCCCCCACCTTGGAGATCTTGAGGTTGATGACATCCGCGGCATGATCGTTCGCGGCGCGCACCAGCATCCCGATCCCGTCCACGTTCTCGTCGAGGATGAAGGGGTGCGAGGTCTTCCGGCGCACGGAAAGGCACTCCTCGTAGGTGAGGCATGGCTGCTCGATATAGACATCGACGTCCTCGACCCCGCGCACCACCCGGATCGCCTCATGCATCAGCCAGCCGGTGTTGGCGTCGGCGATGAGAATGTCGCCGCTCTGCAGGCGTTTCGACACCGTACGGATGCGCGCGATGTCGGTTTCCACGTCGGCGCCCACCTTCAGCTGGAAGCGGTGATAGCCCTCGGCGCGGTACTGGCCCACCTTCTCGGCCATGGCCTCGGGCGACTCCTGCGAGATCGCGCGGTACAGGTGAAAGTCGTCGCCGAAACGCCCGCCGAGCAGGGTCACGATGGGCTGGCCGCAGGCCTGGCCGAGGATGTCCCACGCGGCCACGTCGATCCCGGACTTCGCGTAGGGGTGGCCCTTGAGTGCTCGGTCCATGGCGCGATAGAGCGCGGTGGTGTCGCGCGGATCGAGGCCGATCAGGCTCGGCGCGATCTTGGCGAGACCGGCCCGCACGCCTTCGGCGTAAGAAGGAAGGTAGGTGGGGCCGAGCGGGCACACTTCGCCGTGGCCGACCAGGCCCTCGTCCGTCTCCACGCGGACGACCGTGGAGTCGAAGACGTCCACCGACTTGCCGCCCGACCACGAATACCGGCCTTCATGGAGCGGGAGCTCGACGCGATAAGCGAGTATCCGGGTGATTTTCATGCCTGAAGGTTACAGCCTTGCGCCCGGCCTAGTATCTTGTCGGTCATGCCAAGGAGGCTGAAGGAGGGTGCCGATTGACTGATCGGGCCATGACTCCGCGGCGCCCCCTCCTGGCCGCGCCAGTCCTGATCTGCGCCCTGCACCTGGCCTCGGCGCTGACCCTCGGAACCAGTCCGTGGGGGTCGCTCATCTCCAACTCCCTGCAACTCGCGGCGGGGGTCATGGCCGCGTGGATGAGCTTCGGGGCGTCGCGCCGCTCCACGGGTTTCGCCCGCCGGTTCTGGACGCTCGTCGGCGCCGCCTTCGTCATCTGGAGCGCGGGCCAGTCAACGTACATCTACCACGAGAACTGGATCGGCGAGCGTGTCCCGCAGCCGTCCTGGACGCACTTCCTGTTCCGGCTCTACGGCGCGCCCCTCCTGATGGCCCTGCTGATCACGCAGGAGGAGGACCAGGATCCTCGCGGTTACGACTGGCAGCGCATCCTCGACGCCGCCCAGGTCGGGATTCTCTTCCTCCTCTTCTACTTCGACCTCTATTTCGTGCCGGGCGGCCAATGGCAGGGGCTGACCCTTTTGTACCTGTGGGGCTTCTTCGACCTCTCCGATCTCGAGAACTGGTCGTTGTTCGCGGCCTTCCTGGTGCGCAGCCGCCTGTCGCGCCGGCCGGAGGAACGCGCGGCCTCGCTCCGCATCACCCCGTATCTGCTCGCCTACGCGCTCGGTTCCAGCTTCTACAACTACACCTTCATGGTGCGCCCTCTGCGCACGGGGGACGTGGCGGATCTCGTCTTCACGCTCGCGCTAGGCACGGGCGCCCTGCTCGCCGCCTTCTGGAAGGAGGACCGCGTCGCTCTCGAACCCGAGGGCCGCCTCCCCGTGGTCACCTGGGCCCCCGCCGTGCTGCCGCTCATCATCATCGGCCTGGCCCTGCCCATGGCCCGAAGCGAGCCCGCAGTGGCGGTCGTCGCGGTGTTCGGCTCGGTAGCGTGCTTCGGGGCGCGTCTCCTCATTACCCTGTATCGGCACCAGCGTGTCATGGAGGCGCTGAAAGCGAGCGAGTCGCGCTACGCGAGCCTCCTCACCCTGGCCCCCGACGCGATCTTCGTTCACACCGACGGCCGGATCACCTTCGCGAACCCCGCCACCGCGCGGTTGCTGGGCACGGGCGCGCCGTCCGAAGTGGTGGGGCGGCACGTGCTCGAATTCGCCCCGCCCGAGCTGCGCGAAGAGTACGCGTCTCTCGCGTCGAGGGACTCGGGCCCGGCCAGTCTGGTGATCCTGCGGGCCGACGGCGCGCGGCGCCAGCTCGAGGCGGTCGGCATGAGAATGGAATCCGAAGGCGTCGAGCGGAGCTCGATCACTCGACTCGTCATCGCCCGCGACGTCACCGAGCGCCGACAGGCCGAGGCCGAACGGGAATCGCTGATCCGGGCCCTCGAGGCCAAGAACGCGGAACTCGAGAGGTTCACCTACACCGTGTCCCACGACCTGAGGAGCCCTCTCGTCACCATCGGAGCCTTCGTCACCCACGTCGAGGAGGCCGCGGAGCGCGGCGATCTCACCGCCTTGCGGGCCGATCTCGGCCGCATCCGCCGGGCCTCGTTGAAGATGGATCTCCTGCTCAAGGACCTGCTGGAGCTCTCGCGCGTCGGCCTCGTCATGGCCCCGGCCGAGGTGATTCCCTTCGAGACCCTCGCCCGGGAAGCGGAGGCCCAGGTCCAGGGTCGCCTGGCCGCGCGAGGCATCGAAGTGGATATTCAGAGCGGGCTGCCCATGGTTCGCGGCGACCGGGTTCGGCTTCTCGAGGTGATCCAGAACCTGATCGACAACGCCGCGAAGTTCATGGGCGACCAGAAGGACCCGCGCATCGAGATCGGGGCGCGGGGTCAGGGAGCGGAAACGGTGTTCTTCGTGAGGGACAACGGAATCGGGATCGACCCGCAGCACCACGAGCGCATCTTCGGCCTGTTCGACAAGCTGGATTCGGGCGCCGACGGGACGGGGGTGGGCCTCGCCCTGGTGAAGCGGATCGTCGAGCTTCACGGGGGGCGGATCTGGGTCGAGTCCGAAGGATCGGGGGAGGGGGCGGTCTTCTGCTTCACCCTGCCCCTGGTTTGAGCGCGCCCTGGAGTTGTCTTGCGATCGTCTTGTGGAGCGGGTACAGTGCCCGCGTCCTCGTCGCTCCCGACTCGCTCCACGTCCCACCTCCCAGGAGATCCCCCGTCATGCGAAGTCTCAGCGCGCTCTTCTCTGGGCCCCTTGTCGCCGCCCTGGTCCTGTTGGCCGCGGCCCCCGCGGGCGCTCAGCCGACTGAGCTCTTCATCTCCGAATACATCGAGGGGAGTTCGAACAACAAGGCCATCGAGATCTACAACGGCACCGGAGCCGCGATCAACCTCGCCACGGGGGGCTACAACGTCCAGATGTTCTTCAACGGCAGCGCCGCCGCCGGCCTCACCATCAACCTCACGGGCACGGTGGCCGCGGGCGATGTATACGTCCTCGCCCAGTCGTCGGCGAACGCGGCGATCCTCGCCCAGGCCGACCAGACCAACGGCTCGGGCTGGTTCAACGGCGACGATGCGGTGGTTCTTCGCAAGGGCACGACGGTGATCGACGCGTTCGGCCAGGTCGGCTTCGATCCGGGAACCGAATGGGGAACCCTCCTCCAATCGACCGCGGACAACACCCTGCGGCGCAAGTCCACGGTCTGCGGCGGCGATCCCAACGGCGCCGACGTGTTCAATCCCGCGACCGAGTGGGACGGCTTCGCGAACGACACCTTCGGCGGGCTCGGCGCGCACACCACCTCCTGCTCGTTGAACTCGGCGGTGACCGTGACCTGCGGGACCACCCTGTCGACCTTCCTGGGCAGCCCGGCTTCGCGAACGATCACCGCCACGGACACCGACGGCACGGTCACGGGCCTCGTGCTCACGAGCGTCACGCCCGTTCCTTCCGCGGGTTCGATCAGCCGCACCGCGTTCAGCCCGGCCTCCACGGCGGGCGGAACCGCGACCGCCACCGTCACCGTGGACGCGAGCGTGCCCGCCGGGTCGTATTCCGCGGTCCTGACCGCGTCGAACGCCGACTCCACGCCCCAGACCGCGACCTGCACCCTCGCCATCAGCGTGATGTCTCCGAAAGAGATCTGGGAAATCCAGGGCAGCGGCCCGGCCTCGCCCTACGCGGGCCAGGCCGTCCGCACCGAGAACAACATCGTGACCGCCTTGAGCTACAGCGGCGGCGTTCCCAACGGGTTCTTCATCCAGACCCCCGACTCGCGAGCCGATGCCTCCGATCAAACATCGAATGGTCTCTACGTCTTCACCGGCGGCGCCCCTTCGGTCAGCGTGGGTGATCAGGTGGACGTCACCGCCACCGTCTCCGAGTTCTTCGGCCTGACCGAACTCTCCGGGGCCACCGTCACCGTGGACTCGAGCGGCAACCCCCTGCCCGCCGCGATCCTCCTCGCCCAGGTCGCGCCCGGGGTCTTCGTGCCCTCGCATGATCAGCCCTTCCCGCCCAACGAATACGAGCGCTTCGAAGGCATGCGCGTCCGCATCGAGAACGGCCGGACCACCGGTCCCACCGACCTGTTCGGCGATGTGGCCGTGGTGGCCGACAACACGCGCGCCTTCCGCGAGCCCGGGATCCAGTATCCGGGCGTGGCTGGTTACCCGGTGATCTGGGATGGAAACCCCGAGGTTTTCGAAATCAACCCGGACGGCGCGGGGCTTCCCAACGCCGCGATCCCCGCCGGCTCGGTGATCGACGTCGCCGAGGGTCCGCTCACCTACTCGTTCAGCGACTACCAGATCTGGCCGACCACCTTCTCCTACACCCCGGCCGCGCTGCCCCGCGCGGTTCGCGCGCGACACCCGGGCGAGATGACCGTGGCCAGCCAGAACATGCTGCGCTTCTTCGACGCCGATCCCTTGAACGGTCCCGATGACGGCCCGGTGACCCCGGCCCAGTTCCAGGATCGCCTGGTCAAGGCCTCGCTCCACATCCGCACGGTGTTGGGCGCGCCCGACATCCTCTGCGCCGAAGAGGTGGAGAACCTCGGCGCGCTCCAGGCTCTGGCCGCGCAGATCGAGGCCGATGACCCGTCGCTCCGCTACACCGCCTACCTCCTCGAAGGGAACGACATCGGCGGCATCGACACCGGTTTCCTGGTGCGCGACACTGTGAACGTCACCGCGCCCGTGACTCAGGTGGGCCTCACCACCACCCTGAGCCTCGACGGAAGCCTGTTGAACGATCGCCCGCCCCTCGTGCTCCAGGGCGAATACGTCGGGAACGGCGCCCCCTTCCCCGTCACCGTGGTGGGAGTGCACGGCCGGTCGCTGAGCGGCATCGAAGGCACGGGCGCGAGCGCCAACCGGGTCCGCCAGAAGCGGCTCGAGCAGGCCACCGAACTCGCGCAGTACCTGCAGTCTCTCCAGGCCGCCGATCCGGGGCGGCGCATCATGGTGACCGGCGACTTCAACGCCTTCGAGTACTCCGACGGCTACGTCGACGTGGTCGGCATCGTGACCGGCAACCTCGACCCGAACGGCGCGATCCAGCCCGGCCACGCCGACTGGGTGGAGCCGAACCTGGTCGATCAGGTGTCCAGCCTTCCCGCGACCGAGCGCTACTCCTTCGTGTTCGGCGGCAGCGCCCAGGTCCTCGACCACATGCTCACCACCGCGAACCTCAACGATTACGTGCGCGCGCTGCAGTACGCACGCGGAAACGCGGACGCGCCCCTGGGCCTGCAGACCGATCCCTCGACGCCCCTGCGCATGTCCGATCACGACGGTGAAGTTCTCTTCGTCATGACCGACTTCGACGCCGACGGCGTTCCCGACGACGTGGACAACTGCGCGGTGAATCCCAACCCGAGCCAGGAAGACTACGACCTCGACGGTATCGGAGACAGCTGCGACCTCGACGACGACAACGACGGCGTTCCCGATGTCGCGGACGCCTGCCGTCTCTCCGCGCCGACACCGGCCACGGTGGTGGTCGACTCGTGCGACACGGGGGTGGCCGACCTGATCCTGCCCACCGGTTGCTCGATCACCGAGTCGATCCTGGGAATCGCCGGGGGCGCCCGCAACCACGGCCAGTTCGTGAGCGGCGTGACCCACCTCACCAACGAGCTGCGCAAGGATGGCCTTATCGCCAACAAGGACAAGCCGGCGATCACGCGTTGCGCGGCCTGGGCGAATATCCCCTAGACGGAAGGCAGGAGGATCTGACCGGTTCCGGGTGGTCCCGGCGTTCCTGCCCGGACCCGCGGAGCGCCTGCCGCTCTAGACCGCGGCCAGCGCGGTCGCGAGGTCTTTCACGATGTCGTTCGCGTCCTCGATCCCCACCGAGATGCGGACGAGTCCGTCGGTGATGCCGAGGTGGTCGCGCTCGGGCTGGGTGTAGCCCGCGTGGGTCATCTTCGCCGGGTGGCACACCAGGGTCTCCACGCCGCCGAGGCTCTCGCCGAGGGAGCAGAGGCTGAGCTTCGGAGCGAAGCGCTTCGCGGCATCGAGCGACCCGAGTTCGAAGGAGATCAGCGCGCCGAAGCCCGAGGCCTGGCCCTTGTGCACCGCGTGGCCGGGGTGGTCTTCGAAACCGGGCCAGAAGACCTTCTGCACCTTCTTCTCGCCGCGCAGGAAATTCGCGACCACGCGCGCGTTCTCTTCGTGCCGCGGCATGCGCACCGCGAGAGTTTTCGTGCCGCGCATGACCAGGAACGAATCGAGGGGCGAGAGGATCGCGCCCTGCGCGTTCTGGACGTACTTGAGCCACTTCGCGTCGTCGGCGCTCTTGCACACCGCGACTCCGCCGATGCTGTCGGAGTGCCCGTTCAGGAACTTCGTGGTCGAGTGCACCACGATGTCCGCGCCGAGGGTGAGCGGGCGCTGGAAGAACGGGCTCATGAACGTGTTGTCGACCACGAGGCGCGCGCCCTTCTTGTGGGCGATGGCGCCGAGCGCCTTGATGTCGCAGATCTTCATCATCGGGTTCGTCGGGGTCTCGAGCCACAGCAGGTTGAAGTCTCCCGCGGTCTTCTCGAAGGCGGCGGCGTCGGAGAGGTCGAGAAAGTCGAACTTCACTCCGTACGGCGCGATGAGTTTGGTGAACAGGCGGTGGGTGCCCCCGTAGACGTTGTCGCTCACCACCACGCGCTGCCCGGGCTTCACCAAGGACATCACCGCGTTCGAAGTGGCGAGGCCGGAGGCGAAACAGATGCCATCGACGCCGCCTTCGAGCGCGGCGAGATTCGCTTCGAGGGCGAAGCGGGTGGGGTTCTGGGTGCGCCCGTACTCGAAGCCCTTGTGCTTGTCGATGCCCTCCTGCACGTACGTGGACGTGAGGTAGAGGGGTGTGATCACCGCGCCGGTGGTGGGATCCGGATGTTGTCCGGCGTGGATGCAGTCGGTTGCGAAACCCATGGGGAAGGGACCTCTGTTTGGTCAGAACGGGGAAGGAAAGTCAGTGGTGGTTTTGAAGTGAGCCCCGGCAGGCGCCTGCCCCGGCGAAGGCCGGGGCCCGGGGTGACGGCTAGAACTGGCGGAGCCATTCGGTGAGTTCTTCGATGGGAACAGGCCTCGAGTACAAGTAGCCCTGCATCAAGTCGCAGCCCCACGAGGCGAGCGCCTTCTGCTGATCGAGCCGCTCGACGCCCTCGGCCACGACCCGCATGTTGAGGGCGCGGCCGAGCGAGACCACGGCGTTGGCGATGGCCGCGTCGTCGGGGTCCTCGATCATGTCGCGGATGAAGGAGGCGTCGATCTTCAGCATGTCGACCGGCATCTGGCGCAGGCGGGAGAGCGACGAGTAGCCCACCCCGAAGTCGTCGATGGCGATGGAGGCCCCGGCCTTCTTGAGGCGCCGGAGCTGATCGCCGATCAGGATGCCCTCGGAGAGGGCCGCGGTCTCCGTGATCTCGAAGTGGAGGCGGGTGGCCGGAAACGACTCCGCGTCCAGGGACTCGAGCACGCCGTCGACGAAGGCGAGGTTCGACAGCTGCCGCACCGAGACGTTGATGGCGAGGTTCAGGGGCCCGAAGGAGCGGCGGGGAAGGGCCTTGATGGCCCGCACCGACTCCCGCAGCACCAGTTCGCCCAGCGGGACGATGAGGCCGGTGTGCTCGGCGAGCGGTATGAAGTCGGTGGGCATGGTCATGGGGCCGCCCCGCTCGTCCGGCCAGCGCACCAGGGCCTCGATGGCCACCGGCCGCTGCGCCTTCGTGTCCATGATGGGCTGGAAGTACACGGCAAGCTTCGAACGCACGATGGCGGTGCGCAGACCCTTCTCCATGGAAACCCGGCGCTCGACGTCCTCCTTGAGCGCGGCGGAGAAGAGCTGGTGGGTGTCGCGACCCATTTCCTTGGCCCCGTACATGGCGAGGTCCGCGGCCTTGAGCAGGGTCTCGCGATCGCCGCCGTTGTCCGGGAACATGGCGACGCCGACGCTCGCGGTGACCAGCACCTCGCTTCCCGCCGCGTCCAAGGGCTGGCGCAGGGCGTCCACGAGCTTCTGAGCCACGTTGATGGCGCCCCGCTGATCGGTGTCGGGCAGGATGGCGATGAACTCGTCGCCGCCTCGGCGGGCCAGGGTGTCGGATTCACGCAGGCAGCTCGCGAGCCTCGCGGAGACCAGCCGGAGGACGCCGTCGCCGACGCTGTGACCCAGGGTGTCGTTCACCAGCTTGAAGCGGTCCAGGTCGACGAAGAGCACGGCCACCGGCGTTCGATGACGGTCGGCGAGGGCAAGGGCGGTGTCGAGCCGGTCGTCGAAGAGGAAGCGGTTGGGCAGCCCGGTCAGCGAATCGATGTAGGCGAGCGAGTGGATCTGCTCGTCCTTCTGCTTGCGCTCGATGGTCTCGGCGATGTGGCCGGAGACGAAGGTCAGAAGGTCGCGATCCGCCGGCCCGTGGCGGTGATTCGGATCGTAGCTTTGCACCACGAGGATGCCGAAGGTGGCGTTGCCGCGGATGAGGGGCACGCCGATCCAGCTGGTGGCGTCATGGCCGTACGTCTTGACCATGCGCGACTTCTCCAGCTCCTCGATGGCCCGCTGGTCGGCGAGAAGCGGCTCGCCGGATCGGATGACATAGCCCGACAACGAATCCTCGAGCGACAGAGGCTGGGGGGGGGCCTGGTCGAACTCGTCCTTGAAGTAGGGGAAGGTGAGGTGCGTCCCTTCTTCGTCGAGCAGGCCGATGAAGAAGTTCTTGGCGTACATCAGCTCGGCCACGATGTCGTGGATCTCCGAGAAGAGCGCCTCGAGGCTGAGCGAGCGGTTGGAGGCCTGGGCGATGCGATACAGCGCCGACTGCAGCTCCTCCGCCCGCTGGCGCTGGGACAGGTCGCGGGCGATGATGAGCGCGCACTTCCGTCCGTCCACGTCGATGGCGGCGGCGCGGACCTCCACCGAGACCTGGCCCTTGTTCTGGTTCAGCTTGATCTCGCTGGTCCTCGGGCGCCGGCCCAGGCTCACCGACTCGAGCAGGCCGCGGAGCACCGCGCGATCCGCCTCGGGAGCGAGGTCGACGAGACCGAGGGGGCGATCCGCGAATTCGGGAGCGAGGTCGAGCAGCCGTCTCGTGCCCGCGTTCGAGAAGACCACGTGATCGCCATCGAGCACGAAGACCGGATCGGGCAGCAGCTCGATGAGCTGGCGGTAGCGATGCTCGCTGTTGATGAGCGCCCGCTCGGCGCGCTTCCGCTCCGAGATGTCGCGGAGGATGGAGAGAGCCGCCGGTCTCTTGTTGAAGACTATCGGCTCGCTTTGCGCCTCGACCTCGATGGTGGAGCCGTCCACCCGGATCGACTTCTGCTCCATGGGCGGGGCGGAGAGGCCGAGGTGGACGGCCTTCATGCGTTCGTTGACGATTTCCCGATAGTCCGGATGAACGCGCTCGCTCAGGGGCAGGGCCTGGATCTCCTCCATCGAATTCGCCCCCATGAGGCGAAGGTAGGCGGGGTTCACGAGGAGCATCTTCCCCTCCTGGCTCACCGCCACCCCGTCGGGACTCGCGTCGATGAGCTGGCGGTAGCGCTCCTCGCTTTCCCGAAGCGCCTGCTCGGCCCGCATGGGCTCGGTCATCACACGGATGAACGCGCGGATCGCGGGCTTGCCCTCGAATTCGATGCGATGGGAGTCGAGCTTGACCGTGGCGATCCGGCCGTCGAGGCGTCTGAAACGCACCACCATCGGCTCGAGCGACGCCCCGTTGTTCAGGGCTTCCATGCGCGCCCGCACCGCGTCCTGGTCTTCGGGCACGACCAGGTCGCGGACGGAGAGAGAGAGAAGGTCCTGCGCGGTGGCCGCGCCCGCCATCTCGATCATGGCCCGATTTACGAACAGGGGCTTGCCGTCCCGATGGATGAGGATGCCGTCCGGCGTGTTCTCGATCAGGCTCCGGTAGCGGGCCTCGCTCTCCCTCAGGGCGTCTTCGGTGGCCCGGCGCTCGGTGATGTCGGTCGACAGGACGATGTAGGCGCGCTTGCCGCGGGCGTCGAACGGTACGGATCGGATCTCCGCGTAGGTCTTCGTTCCGTCCGCCCGCACCAGCCGCATCTCGATGGGGGGGTTGGATTCGCCGCGGTACAGACGCGACACGCGCTCCTGGGCGATGGGAAGGAACTCGGGGTCGAGAAAGTGATGATTCGGCTTTCCAATGACCTCGGATCGGTCCTTCACCCGGACGAGCTGCAGAAAGGCCTCGTTGCACCAGACGAACTTCTCCTCGAGCGCCACCGACGCGGCGAAGGGAGCCGATTCGAGAACGTACAGGAGGCCGACGCTGTCGAAGATCTCCTGCCAGTTCATCGGATCCATCGGGTCACCAGGGAGGAACGTCCGCCCATTCACCTGATGCTGACCGAGATGTCGACCGGCTTGCCATCCCGCAGGATCTGGGCGCGCACCGAGCCCGTGGTCTGGAGACGCGGCCACAATCCGACCAGGGTGGTGAAGCTGTCGATCGGCGTGTCGTTGACGCTGACCAGGACGTCCCCGGCCTTGAGGCCGAGGGTGTCAAGAATGGTCCCGGCGGGGATCCGCGACAGGGTGAAGCCAGCGACCTGGCCGCGCGCCGTCACCGGCACGAGCGTGGTCTCGGTCATCAGGCGCGACATCTCCCGGTCGAGCCGCGCTTCGAGTTCCCCCCGGGTCAGGACCACGTCCGCCGCGGGCGCGTTCTCGATCGCGGGTGCGACCGCGCCCGGAACCCCGGGTTTCGGGGGGGCGGCCCTGAGGGTCAGAGTCCGACGCTCGCCGGAACAGATGATATCCACTCTATCCTCGAGGATCGACGCGACTTCGCAGCCGAAGGCCCGATCGCCTGCGACCACCGAACGGACCCGGTCCTCCGAAATCAGGGTGGCCGCGTGGCGTCCGGAGCGGGCGAGGACGATCCCGGAAAGAGTCACCTCCGGCCCAAGTGAGGCCAGGGCGAGCAGGGAAATCAGCATCAAAGCGAACCAAACGCTCCCAGAGCATATCGGAGTGGTTCCACTTGAGGCGCTCCCGGTCGTGGCTTGTAACCTTGTGTCCGTCATGGATGTTGTCGCGGTCAGCCCCGATCTCACCGCTTCGATGGTGCTCGATGCCTATCCCCGCGGGCTGTTCCCCATGGCCTACGTGGAGGGGAACCTGATCACCTGGCACCGTCCAAAGGTCCGGGCGATTATTCCGCTCGAGGCCCCCCACGTGCCCCGGCGCCTGGCCCGAACCATGGCTCAGGGGAGGTTCGAGGTCACGTTCGATGCGGCCTTTCGTGAAGTCATGAAGGGGTGTGCCTTCGGCCGGCCGGTGTGGATCAGCGACGACTTCCATCGGGTCTACGGCGAACTCCACGACCAGGGGTTTGCCCATTCGGTGGAAGTCTGGTCGAGGGGCGGCGCCGAACTGGTGGGGGGGCTCTACGGTCTCGCTCTGGGCGGCGCGTTTTTCGCCGAGTCGAAGTTCCACCGCGCCCGCGATGCTTCGAAGGTGGCGGTGGTGTCGCTGGTGCGAAGGCTGGTGGCGCGGGGCTTCTCGCTTCTGGAGGTGCAGTACCTGACCGATCACCTGAAGCAGTTCGGGACGGTCGAGGTGTCGCACCGGGTGTACATGAATCGCCTCGCGAAAGCGCTCGACCAGCCGAGAGACTTCGGTCCCGCCTCGCCCCGGCGGGTCGCGGCCGTCGAATAAGCTCCACCCTCCATGGACCGCGGCGAAGTTCGGCGTGTGACGGTCGGCGTGCGCGATCTCGCCCGCGCGCGAAATCTCTATTCGGGCCTCCTCGGCATGCGCGAGGCCGGCTCATGGCGCCTCGAGACGGAGGCGGTGGCGGACGACGCCCAGGCCCGCCGCCTGGCCGCGAGTCTCGGGCTCGACGAGCCTGCCGCGATCGAAGCGGTGGACCTCGAGCAGCCGGGAACATCCGTGGGCGCGATTCGCCTGGTGCGGGTGGGCGACGGGATCGGGGAGCGGATCAATGAAGGCGCCCGCGCCTGGGATCACGGCTACGTGAAGAACCTCGACTTCTTCACCGACGACGTCCTGGGAGAGTATCTGCGATTCGTGGAAGCGGGCTTTGAATTCCTCGCTCCCCCCGTGGAGTACGCGGTTCCCTGGGGGCGGGGTGCGGTCGCCACCGAGGCGCACATGCCCACCGAGGACGGGGTCAAGATCGCGCTCGCGAAGATGGCGGGCGTTCCGCGGATGGCCATGGGGCGGAGCGCCCGGGACACGCCCTTCACCGAGGTCGCGGCCGCCACCCAGATCGTGAAGGACTTCGCCCGGTCGGAGCGTTTCTACTGCGACGTTTTGGACCTGGTGCCGGCGGCGCCCACGGTGATCGAGGGCGAGCTGATCGCCGCCCTTCATCTGCCCGAAGGCACGAAGCTCCGCATGAGCTTCCTGTCCGGCCGCGAAGCCGCGGGCGGCCGCGTGGGCATCGTGTCCTACGAAGGCCGCGGGGTGGAGGACGCCCGCGACCTCAAGGCCCGGGTGCGCGCCCCTCATCGGGGGATTCTCGGTCTCACCTTCGTGGTCGAGGACGTGGACTACGTCACGCGCAAGGCGCTGGCCCTGGGCGCGACCCTGCGCTGCGCGCCCGCCGCGCAGACCCTCGCGGGTTCGACCTCGTTCGGCTCGACCGTGGTGTCGCCCGACGGCATACCCCTTCACTTCGAGGGGGCAACCGCGGCGTCCCCCGCGGTCTTCAGCGCGGCCTGCCGGATCGACGAGCTGCCGCCCGGTTCGATTCGCGAGCATCGGCCGAAGGACGGCTCCCCGCGCGTGGCTCTCGCCAATGTGGCCGGAGAGGTCTTCGCCTTCGAGGACCGCTGCCCGCATCTGGGCGCCCCCCTTTCACGCGGCGAAATGCGCGGCCGGACCCTGGTGTGCCCCTGGCACGGCTGGATGATCGATGTTCCGACCGGGGAGGTCACGGGCGGCCGCGGCGCGACGGTACGTCGGTGCTCGACGCGGGTCAGGAATGGCCAGGTCGAAGTGGCGACCCTCGGGAGGAGCGGCGCGTGAGTCTGGAGACGCTGATCGAACACCGTCGCGTCTTCGCCGAAAAGTCGGTGCTCGCCGACGTATACGGCGTGTGGTTCGACCGATTGCTCGAGGGCCTGCCCCGCGGCGCGCGCGTCCTGGAGGCGGGCGCCGGCCCCGGGCTCTTCGCCCCCCATGCCGAGGCGAAGCGCCCCGACCTGCGCTGGATCGCCCTCGACCTGATCCAGGCGGTGTGGAACGACATCGTCGCGGACGCCCAGGTTCTCCCCTTTCGCGACGGGACGTTCGACGCGGTGGTGGGCGTCGACTTCGTGCATCACCTCTCGACCCCGCTCGAGTTCTTCCGCGAGGTCGCTCGCGTGCTGAAGCCGGGGGGCGAGTTGCGCGTGGTCGAGCCCTGGGTGTCGCCCTTCTCGTTCCCCATCTACCGCTACCTGCACCAGGAGGGCGCGACCCTCGGACTCGATCCGGCGCGCCCCTTCCGCAAGGGGGATGCGAAGGCGCCCTTCGAGGGCGACGCCGGGGTGACGCGCGCCATCGCCAGGAGGGTCGACGACGCGACCTGGCGCCGGATCGGCTACGCGAGTGGCCCCGTGCTCACGCCCATCAACGGTTTCGCCTACCTGCTGAGCCTCGGCTTCAAGAGGCCCTCGCTCCTTCCCCGGTCTCTCGCGGGGGCGGTGATCGCGCTCGATCGTCTGCTGCCGGGGGCCCTTACCGCCATGCGCATAGACCTGCGGGCGCGGAAGCCCTCCTGAGCGGCCCTACCAGATGTCCTTGACGGTGAAGCCCTCGGGGAAAGGGTCGGTGGGGTCGAGGGTGTAGGTGGTGAAGCCGGTGATCCACGCGCGGCCGGAGATGGAAGGGATCACCGCGTTGTAGGGACCCACGGTCGTCTCTTCGAGCAGGCGCCCGGTGAAGACGGTGCCGAGGATGCCGGCGTGCCGGAAGTCGTGGTTGAGAGGGAGGCGCCCGCGGGCATTCAGCGTCGCCATCTTGGCCGAGGTGCCGGTGCCGCACGGGGACCGGTCGAGCGCGCCCGTCCAGGTGGAGGGACGGTCCCAGTCGAGTTGTCCGGTCGACACCACCACCGCGTTCCTCCAGTCCGCCTCGCCGTCGATCGGCGGTCCCGAGAGCTGCGCGATGGTGACCCCGTCGAAGCCCGGCTGCAGGGGATGGGAGATGGGAAGCTGTTCGCGCGTCGCCGCCTTGACCATCTCGCCGATGCGGACGATGTCGCGGCCTTCGTCGGGAGTGAGGCGCAGGCCGAAGGCCCGCGCGTCGGCGATCGCGTAGAACATCCCGCCGTAGGCCACGTCCACGGTCACGGTTCCGAGGGTGGGAACTTCCACCTCCGCGTCGATGTGGGTGGCGAAGGCGGGCACGTTCATGAAGGTCACCCCCACCACCTTTCCGTTGAGACACTCGGCCTTCACGCCGATGAGGCCGGCGGGCGTTTCGAGGGTCAGAGTGGTGACGGGTTCGCTCATCTTCAGCATCCCGGTTTCGAGCAGAACCGTGACCACGCAGATCGTGTTCGTGCCCGACATGCCGGGATACTCGACCTGCTCCATGATCACGAAGCCGGCATCGGCCTGGGGATGCGACGAGGGCAGGATGAGGTTGCAGTTGGCGGCGGGATAGCCGCGCGGTTCCCGCAGCATCAGGAGCCGCAGCCCATCCGCGTGGGTCCGCAGATGGACCATCTTGTCGTACATGGTCTCGCCCGGGACGTCGCTGACGCCCGAGACGATCACGCGCCCGGGTTCGCCACAAGCGTGAGCCTCGACCGCCCGGATTTCCCTCGAGATCTGCATGCGAGGCCACAGTGTACCGATACTCCGTCCCCGCGACGGCAGGGAAGGCCACGAGCCCCCGGGGTCCAGCCGGGCCCTTAAGATGCGGGGCCATGAAACGAGTCCTCTCCCTGGCCCTTTCGGGTCTCCTGGTCTCGAGCGCGCTCGCGGCGGACGACCCATCGCGACTCGCCCTCGACCCTTCCGGCCGGCGGGTGGCGCGCTCGCAGGGCTCACTCGTCGAGATCACGGGCCTGTCGCAAGGAGCGAAGGTCGAAGCCTGGTTCCAGGGCTCGGACCCCGCGTGGACCGGAGAGGGACGGGCCCTCGTGGTCTCGCGTCCGCACGAGGGCCGACGGCGGCTCTTCTCGATCGGCGCCGATGGCCGCTCCGCGAGGCTCCTCACCGACGGTTCGATTCCCGGAGACGAGACCGGGCCTTCCGTTCACGGCGCGAACGTGTTCTTCGCCATTGGCTCCGACGACGACGCGGACCTCTACCGCGTGGCCACGAGCGGCGGCGCGCCTTCCCGATGGACGCGAAACCCGGCGCGCGACCGCTCGCCCGCGGTCTCGCCGGATGGGAAGCGGATCGCCTTCGTGTCGGACCGATCGGGCGGCGACGACATCTGGGTGATGGCCGCGGACCAGCCGTTCGGCGAGGCGCGTCGCGTGACCTTCAACGACGGCGACGACACCGATCCCGCGTGGTCCCCGGATGGCCGGCGGATCGCTCACACCACCATCGTCTCGAATGAACGCTTTGTGGCGGTGGTGGACGCGAACGGAGGCGAGCGTCAACTCATTCGCCGGGGAGCCGCGTCGCCGGCGTGGTCGAACGACGGCGCCACCATCTATGCCCTGACCGCGCCGCCCCTGCCCCAGGACTACAACGGCAATCCCCGGCGGCTCGCGGAGGGCGACCGCGCGCCCGTCTTCGCCCGGGGGGCTTTCGAACTGGTGGCGCTGAAGGCGCCCGATCCGCTCGAAGGCGGACGCACCCTCGGACCGCAGCCCGCGGCCGCCTCCGGCGCGCGTTTCGAGACGCTGACCTCGGCCTTGATGAAGCTCTATGGCCGGGCGTCCACCCAGGTGGCCGCCGCCTGGAGCGACCTGTTCGCCCGCTTCCGTCCGCGGGTCGAAGCCGCCAGGACCGACGCGGCTTTCGAGGACGCGGTCGACGACATGCTCGCGGAGCGCCCGGAGATCAAACCCGAGGCTTCGTCGAATCGCGCGGTGGTGGTGTCGGCGCATCCCCTCGCCACCGCCGCGGGAATGGAAGCGCTGCGCCGCGGAGGCAACGTGGTCGACGCGATCGTCGCGGTGTCGTTCGCCCTCGGCGTCACCGAGGAGGACGCCTCGGGCATCGGCGGCGAGGGAATGATGCTGATCCATCGCGCCTCGGACGGGAAGACGGTGGCCATCGACTTCAAGGATCAGGTGCCGATGGAAGGCACGCTCACCAATCCGAAGATCCTCGATGGCGACCGCCTGGTGTCTTCGGGCCCGGCCGCGGTCAACATTCCCGGGGTGGTGGCGGGCATGGATCTCGCGTACCGGAAATACGGCAGCGGCAAACTCGCGTGGAAGGACCTCATCGAGCCCGCGATCCGCGCGGCGGACGACGGCTTCACCCTCGACGACGCGCTGCCCTCGTCGGTGCGCGAGGGCAGAACCTTCCTCAGGAAGTACGACGCGGCCGCGAAGATCTTCCTGCCCGGCGGCAAGCCCATCAAACCCGGCGATACCTTCAAGAATCCCGACTACGCGGCTACCCTGAAGCGGATTGCCACGGCCGGCGCCGCGGATTTCTATCGCGGCGACATCGCCCGGCGCATCGCGGACGACATGCGGAGGAACGGCGGCATCATCACCGAGGAGGATCTCGCTCAATATCGGGCGATCGAGCGCGAGCCCCTCCGCGGCCGTTACGAGGACTACGATGTGGTGGTAGCACCTCCGCCCGTGACCGCGGGCGTGTCGCTTCTGCAGACCCTTCAGATTCTCGACCACGCGCCTCGCGAGCAGCGAGGCCGGTACACGGAGGACGCTTCGGCGTTCCACTTCATGGTGGAAGCGTGGAAGCGGACGGGCCGCGGCAACCTGGCCGCGGATCCCGCCTTCTTCGCCCTGGACCTCGACGAGCCCCTGTCCCTGCCCTGGGCGCGGAAGCAGTTCGCGTCGATCGTGGCCGGTCACGCAACCCCCGATCCCGAGTACCCCGAGGAGCCCGAAGATGAGCGCGACTACAAGCGGGAGCGCATCGGCACGGGAACCACGGCCGCCGTGGTCATGGATTCGGAAGGGAACATGGTGGCGCTCACCCAGACCCTGTCGACCTGGGGCGGGGCCTTCTACGTCAGCGATGGCCTAGGCTTCCTCTACAACAACCACCTTCGCTCGTTCCGTCGCCAGCCGAAGCGCTTCAACTCCCTCACCCCCCTCGCCCGCGCGGCCACGGGAATAGCACCCACTCTGGTCTTCAGACGCGAGGGCGACAAGTCGGTACCCCTCGTCGCGGTGGGAGCGGCGGGGAACGCCTGGATCTCATCGGCGGTCTATCAGATCCTCACCGGCGTTCTCGATCGCGGCCTGGGTCCGCAGGCCGCGGTGGAGCAGCCGCGCTTCCTCATCGGCCGCAAACAGTTCCCGCCCCGGCAGCCTCCCATTCCCAGCCGCATCCTCTACGAGGACGTGATCCCGCGACGCGTGGTCGAGGAGATGCGCGGGTACGGACATCGCCTCGAACCCATCGGGTTCAAGGGTGAACTGGTGATGGGTTACGCGTCGGTGGCGGTGCGCGATCCGAAGACGGGCATGGTGAGGGGCGGCGCGGATCCGCGAAGGTCGCATCGGGCGGGCGCGATCGAACCCTGATCGGTTGGGGTGGTAGGGGCTCCGGTAGAGATCCCTCGTCGGTTTGCGCTCCTCTGGCCTCCTCGGGATGACCGCGCGCGCCCTCCCTTGGGCGCGGTCACATGCTGAGGCGCTTCATGCGGCTCTGGAGGGTGGAGGGCTTGAGGCCGAGGATCTTCGCGGCGCCCTTTTCCCCGTAAACGCGGCCTCCGGTCGCGGCCAGGACGTCCCGGATGTGCCGTCGCTGGACCTCGTCGATCGTGATCAGTTCGACGTCGCCCCGCGGCGCCACCGCGGCCGCGGGCGCCCGAGCCGGAGCCGAACCGGCGGGGAGGTCGAGAAACGCGGGCGTGAGGTCGCGGCCCGGCGCGATGATGGTGGCGCGCTCGAGGATGTTCGCGAGTTCGCGGATGTTGCCGGGCCACGCGTACCGGCGCAGATGGGCGAGCCCCTCCGGAGTCACGCGCATTCCCCGCCTTCCGGTGCGTCGTTGCTGCTCGACCAGGATGGCCTCGACGAGTTCGGGCAGATCGGCGAAGCGCTCGCGCAGGGGCGGCAGGGCCAGGGGGAACACGGACAGCCGGTAGAAGAGGTCTTCGCGGAAGCGTTTGTCGGCGATGGCCTTCGCGAGGTCGACATGGGTCGCGGCGAGGATGCGGACATCGACCCTCACCGTGCGGTCCGAACCCACGGGCTCGAACCGCCCTTCCTGGAGCACGCGCAGGAGCTTGGCCTGCAGTTCGATCGGGAGCTCGCCCACCTCGTCGAGAAGCAGGGTGCCCCCGTTCGCCATCTGGAATCGGCCCGGGCGATCCTTGAGCGCCCCGGTGAATGCGCCCTTCACGTGGCCGAAGAGTTCGCTCTCCAGGAGCCCGGCGGGAATGGCCGCGCAATTGATGGCGACGAAGGGCCGCTCGGCGCGCCGGCTCCACGAGTGGATCGCGTGGGCGAGGCGCTCCTTGCCCGTCCCGGTTTCGCCGAGGATCAGCACCGGCGTCTCGGTCTCGGCCACCTGGCGCGCGCGGCGCACCACGTCGCGCATGGCCGGTGTCTTCGTGCGTTCGATGGCGGTGGTGGAGTCCCCTTCGAGGTCGCGTTCCATCAGGCGGGCGCGCTCGCTCTCCGCGTCATGAAGGCGGGAGAGAGCCTCGCGCTGCTGGGCGTTCTGAATGGCGAGGCCGAGGATCTGGCCGTAGACGTCGACGAGATCCACGGTCTCCTTGGGATAGGCCTCGCAGACGTTGCGATCGAGGGTCATCACCCCGAAGCAGTTTTCGCCCGCGCACAAGGGCACCACCATGCACGAGTGGCCGTGGGGGAAGTCGAGGACTCCGTCGAACGGGTCGCCCTCGCCGTGCGCGTGATCGGTTTCCAGGAAGGCGCGCGCCCGCCGCGAATCGAGGGCCTCGCGGATGGACGGGAACTTCGACAGATCGAGGGTGAAGTCCTTCACCCTCGAATCGGCGAGAGCGCCGCGGGCCACGCGGGAGACGAGCTTGCCGTGGTCGAGGACGAAGACCACGCCGAGGTCGTACTTGACGATGCGCGCGAGAGCGTCGAGCCCGCGCCGCAGAACGTCATCCAGAGATGAGCGATCGGCGGCGAGATCCACGAGGTCTCGCAGGTCGCGGGTGAGATCTAGGCTCTCGGTCATGAACGAATTCTAGCCCAGTTACCGAAATATCGTTGATCGAATCTCCACCATTTTTCCGGTGGAACACGATATATCGGTGGACGCTCGGGCGATGGCAGAGGGTCTAAATTGCTGAACAGGCTGCCTTAATGGATGTGAAAGTCTCATGGCACGTTCCTCGCTCTGGGGAGGAGTGAACGCACTCGCGTCCACCTAGACAACCCTACCCTCCAAGGAGACACACCCCTAATGCTTACCGTAGGCGACAAGCTTCCCGCATTCAACCTTCAGTCCGTCGTGAGCCTCGAACCCGGCAAAGAGTTCAAGGAGATCTCCGACAAGACCTACGCCAAGAAGTGGCAGGTCCTCTTCTTCTGGCCGATGGATTTCACCTTCATCTGCCCCACCGAGATCGCCGAGTTCGGCAAGCGGAACAAGGACTTCGCGGACCGCGACGCGCAGGTCCTCGGCGCTTCCACCGACACCCACTTCGTCCATCTCGCCTGGCGGCAGAATCACGCCGACCTCAAGAACCTTCCTTTCCCGATGCTCGCCGACACCAAGCGTGAGCTCAGCAGCGCGCTCGGCATCCTCCACAAGCAGGACGGCGTCGCCCTTCGCGCCACTTTCATCATCGACCCCGAAGGCGTCATCCGCTGGGCCAGCGTGAACGATCTCTCGGTCGGCCGCAACGTCGCCGAGGTCCTTCGCACTCTCGATGGTCTCCAGACCGACGAGCTCTGCCCCTGCAACTGGGAAAAGGGTCAGAAGACCCTGGGAGCGGCCTAAGCCATGAGCGACACCGCCACTCTGAGCGCCCTCGCCTCGCTCGCCGAACGGATGCCCGACGCGGCCCGAGACATCAGGCTCAACCTGCAGTCGGTCCTCGAGACGTCCTCGTTGAACGACGCCCAGCGCTGGGGAGTGGCGGTGGCGTGCGCCATCGCGGCCCGAAATCCCGAGCTCAAGAAGGCGGTCATCGAGGAGGCCGGGGCGAAGGTCGAAGCCCCGGTGATCGACGACGGTGTCGCGGCCGCGGCGCTCATGGCCATGAACAACGTCTATTACCGGTTCCGCCACATGATCGGCAAACCGGCGTACGAGACCAAGCCCGCCCGCCTGCGCATGCAGCGCATCGCCAAGCCTCTCACCAACAAGGCCGACTTCGAGCTCTTCTGCCTCGCGGTCTCGGCCATCAACGGCTGTGAAGCCTGCGTGAAGAGCCACGAGCACGTGGTTCTCGAGGGCGGTCTGTCGGAGGACAACGTGCACGACGCCGTTCGTATCGCGGCGGTGATCCACGCGGCGGCCGTGGCCCTCGAGGCCTGAACTCGTTCACCCGGACAGGAGTTGAATCATGGACAAGAACAAGAAAATGAACATTGACATCGGCATCGACGCGAAGCAGCGCGGGGCGATCGCCGCCGGGCTGTCGCGGGTCCTCGCGGACTCGTACACCCTCTACCTCAAGACCCACAATTTCCACTGGAACGTCACCGGTCCGATGTTCCAGACCCTGCACCTCATGTTCGAGACGCAGTACAACGAACTGGCGCTCGCGGTCGACCTCGTGGCCGAGCGTATCCGCGCCCTCGGCGTCGCCGCCCCGGGAAGCTACAAGCAGTTCATCGCTCTGTCCGCGATCAAGGAAGAGGATGGCATTCCGAAAGCCCAGGACATGATCCGGCGCCTGGTGGAGGGTCACGAGACCGTGGCGCGCACCGCGCGCTCGGTATTCAAGACCGCGGAGAGCGCGAGCGATCAGCCCACCTGCGACCTGCTGACGCAGCGCATGCAGGTGCACGAGAAGACGGCCTGGATGCTCCGGAGTCTCCTCGAGACGTAACCGGAAAGGAAGCGCCGGTGATCAACTCTTGCGCGGGCAGGTGCTGATGCCGAGCAGGGCGTAGGGCGGGCACCAGCCGAGAAGGCCGGTGGCCACGGGGACCAGGCCGAGCAGGAACCACTTGTTCGCCGGTCCGACGAAGGCCAGACTGACCAGGATCAGGCCGACCACGACGCGGACGACCCGTTCGACCGGATGGATGTTGGTTTTCATGGCCGTACCATACTGCGGCTGCTTCGCAACGGCGCCGAAGCCGCTGCCCTCGGGAAAAGGGGGTTTCCTGAACCCTTTTCCGAGGCGTCGGCTCTCACCCTGTGGAGGAACTGAATGCCGACACTGCAGGTAGGAGAGAACAACTTCGAGGCGACGGTGAAGCAGGGGATCGTCCTGCTCGACTTCTGGGCGGCCTGGTGCGCCCCATGCCGCGCCTTCGCCCCCGTTTTCGAGGCCGCGGCCACGCGTCACCCGGACGTGGTGTTCGGCAAGGTCGACGTGGAGGCCGAGACCGCGCTGGCGGAGGCGTTCCAGATCCAGTCGATTCCCACCTTGATGGTGCTGCGTGACGGCGTCCTGCTCGCCCTGCAGCCGGGTGCGATCCCGGCCGCGGCGCTCGACGAATTCATCCTCAAGGTGAAAGCACTCGACATGGCCGTGGTTCGAAGACGCGTCGCCATGCAGGAACAGGCTGCGGCCCAGGTCGCCGCGGAAGGCGGCCTCTGATGTGCCGGCGAGTCGATTGCTCGAAGTGCGGCCGGCCCACCTACAGCGGCTGCGGCGCGCATGTGGAACAGGTCCTCGGCGGCGTGGCGCCAGCTGACCGTTGCCGCTGCCGCGAGGCGAAGGCGCCCAGGCCCGAGTCCGGCGCAGCCGGCCGCGCCGTCGGGAACGAGCGCCGGTCCTGGTGGCGCGGGCTGCTCGGGGATTGATCCGGCCCCGTGCAGGAAGCTCGCGCGGGGCGTGATGGTCCGAGGTGCGGCGCGTGAACGGTCACCGTCGCGGTCTCATCCTGACCGCTGCCGCGCTCGCCGTGGGCCTCGGTCTCGTCGGTCTCGTCTGGTTCGATGACCGGGAGACCCGTGGCGAGCTGGTCGGGCTGCTGCGTGACCAGGCCCACGCGCTGCGCGAGAGTGTCGCTGCCGCCGCCCGGTCGAACCACGCGGCCTCCGCCTTCGCGGCCGCGCAGCTCGGCGAGCGTCTGCTCGATCAGGCGCGAGCGCTGGCGGCGCTCGACGAGAGGCATCCGCTTTCCTCGAAAGACCTCGAGTCGGTCACCGAGCGCCATCCGCTCCTCCGGGTCGCCGTGTTCGCGAAAGATGGCGCCCGGGAGGACGGGGGCGCGCCGGCCGAGCCCGAGGGCCGCATCGGGTGGGGCCCGCGCGGAGGGCCGGCCCGCGGGGCCGGCAATGGACCCGGTCGGGGCCTGGGCGGTGGCCGGGGAGGCGGCGCCGTGCTTCGGCAGATCCTCCAGGAGGGGAAGGACGAAGTCGTCACCGGCGCCCACGCCTCCCGGGCGGGGGGCGAGCGCGTGGCCGCAGGCGTGAAGCGCGCGCGCGGAGGGGCCATCGTCGTGACCGTGGATGCGACCGAGATCGCGGCCCTGGAGAAGCCCGCCTCCCTCGAATCGCTCCTCGCGGAGATCGCTTCCGGGAGTCCCGCGATCGCGTACATGGTCTTCGAGCACGCGGGTGAGCGGATCGCTTTCGGCGACGCGCCCGCCGATGCTTCCGCCGCGGCGGGGGAATGGCCGCTCAGCGTGGGCGGCCGCCCCGTCCTCGAATTCGCGACCAACGTATCCCTGGCCGAAGGCGAGACGGCGCGGCTGCGCCTGGGCATGCGCCTCGACAACGTCCGGCGGGTCGAGCAGCGGATGGCCCTGCGCCTCTCCGCCTCGGTGACCGCCGCGTCCGCGCTCGTGGCCTTCGCCTTCGGCCTCGCGGGGCTTCATCGCAGGTACGGGGCGCTGAGCGAGAAGCACGCGCGCGCGGAGGAGGCGCTGCGCCGTCGAGACCGTCTGGCCGCGATGGGCGAGCTCGCTTCGACCGTGGCCCACGAAGTCAGGAATCCCTTGAACGCCGCCTCGATGACGGCCCAGCGCCTGAGGCGCGAGTTTCTCGGGCACGTGCCTCAAGGTGGTCCCGAGCGGGGCGAGCTCGAGGAGCTGCTGTCGGTGATGACCTCCGAAACCCAGCGCATCGACCGGATCGTGCAGCAGTTTCTCGAGTACGCGCGACCGCCACGGCTCGCGCCCGAGTCCGTGGACCTGTGTGCGCTGGTGCGGGACGCCGCTGAGCGGTCCTCCTCTCTCGCCGAGTCCCGCGGCGTCCGCATGGAGGTGAACGCTTCCGGGTCGGAGACGGCCCTCGTGGACCCCGCACAGCTGCGTCAGGCCCTCGACAACCTGATACGGAACGCCATCGACGCGACGCCCGAGGGTGGGCGAGTGTCGCTCCTGGCGCGCCGGGATGGCGCCGGGCATGCCATCGAGGTGCGCGACACCGGACGCGGCATCGAGCCCGCCGAACTGCCGAAGATCTTCGACCTGTATTACACGACGAAGCCGGATGGCACCGGCGTCGGTCTCGCGGTCACGCAGCAGATCGTGACCGGCCACGGCGGGACCATCGAGGTGGACTCGAGGCCGGGCGCGGGCACGGTCATGACCGTGCGCCTGCCCGCGGGAGAGGAGCGCGCGGGTGGCTGAACGCCTGATCGTGGTGGTGGACGACGAAGAGCCGCAGCGCCGCGTGCTCGCGGGCTTCCTCCGCAAGGCCGGCTACGAGGTTGTGGCGGTGGGCAGCCCGGACGAAGCGCTCGCTGTCGTCGCCGCCCGTACCGTGGACCTGGTGCTCACCGATCTGCGCATGCCGGGAAAGAACGGGGTCGAGCTCCTGGAGGCGGTGCGCGGCTTGAATCCCGAGATCCCCGTGGTGGTGATGACCGCTTACGGCACGGTGGCGAGTGCGGTCGACGCGATGAAGCGCGGGGCCGCCGACTTCCTCGGCAAGCCCGTCGATCTCGACGAGCTGGAGGTGCTGGTGGCGCGCACCCTCGAACGACGGGCGCTCGTCTCGGAAAACAAGGCCCTGCGCGAGCAGGTGGAGTCGCGCTACCGTCTGGCCGGCCTTGAGACCAGCAACGCGCGGATGCAGGAGGCGATCAACATGGCCGCCCGCGCGGCGGCGAGCCGGGCCACCATCCTGATCCACGGGGAAAGCGGCACCGGCAAGGAGCTGCTCGCCCGCGCCATCCACTACGCGAGCCCGAGGAGCCGCGGTCCGCTGGTGTCGGTGAACATCGCGGCCCTCGCGGAGACCCTGATCGAGTCGGAGCTGTTCGGACACGAGCGGGGTGCTTTCACCGGCGCGGACCGCGAGCACCGCGGCCGCTTCGAACTGGCGGACGGCGGCACGCTGTTTCTCGACGAGATCGGCGACCTGCCGCGAGGCACCCAGGTGAAGCTCCTGCGCGTGCTGCAGGAGCAGACCTTCGAGCGCCTCGGCGGCACGCGACAGATCAAGGTGGATGTCCGGCTCGTCGCCGCCACCCACCGCCACCTGGAGGCCATGGTCCGGTCCGGCGAGTTCCGCGAGGACCTCTTCTTCCGCCTGAACGTGGTCGCGATCACCCTGCCGCCGCTGCGCGAGCGGCGCGAGGACATCCCGCTGCTGGTGGACCACTTCCTGCGCCGCTTCGCCGACGAGGGGAAGCCGCGCAGCATCTCCAGAGAGGCCATGGACCTGCTGCTGAAGCACGACTACCCCGGCAACGTGCGCGAGCTGGAGAACCTCGTGCACCGCGCGGTGGTGCTCGCCCGCGGTGACACCATCACGAAGGCCGATCTGCCGCTGCACCTCGGAGGCCTCAAGCCCGAGGCGAAGGGCGAGACCGGCGCCTTCGCCGAACGGGTCATGGCCTTCGAGAAGTCACTGATCGACGAGGCCCTCGAAAAGGCCGGCGGCGTGCAGACCCGCGCGGCGGCGGCGCTGGGGATGAGCGAACGGCACCTGCGCTACCGGCTGAAGAAGTTCGCCGCGGGCGGCGCGTCCTGACCCGCCTGTTCCTGAGCAAGAGAGTTGTAGGTTTTATGTGTATGCGGTTACCTTGAAGAGAAGATGAACAACCCTGAAGTGCCGAGCCTGCTGACCCTCGCGGAAACCTCCGGCTTCCGCAGAACCGGTCGCATCGATGAAGTAGAACGCCTTTGCGCGGCGTTCTCCCGCAAATGGCCGGAGGCCGTGCGCGCTTTCGAATACGGGCGTTCGGCGCAGGGGCGGCCGCTCATGGCGCTTCTGGTTTCGAGGGCGGGGAGTCTGGACCCCGCGGAGTTGCGGCGCCTCGGTGTGCCGTTGCTCATGCTCCAGGGAGGCATTCACCCGGGCGAGAGCGACGGCAAAGACGCCGGCTTCATCGCCCTGCGCGAATTACTGAGCGGGGAGGTCGCCAGCGGGGTGCTCGAAGGAGTAGCCCTGCTTTTCGTGCCCGCCTTCAACACGGACGGCCATGAGCGCATGGGGCGTGCGAATCGCCCCAATCAGAACGGGCCGGAGGAGACCGGCTGGCGCGCCACCGCGCACAACCTGAACCTCAATCGGGATTACATGAAAGCGGACGCCCCGGAAATGCAGGCGATGTTGCGGCTGCTCCAGCAGTGGGACCCGCTGATATGCGCGGATCTCCATGTGACGGATGGGGCCGACTTCGAACCCGACATCTCACTCCAGGTGGAACCCATCAATCAGGGCGACCCGCGGATGCGGACGAGCGGTACGCAACTGCGCGACGCCCTCATCGGCAAACTGGCCGCGCAAGGCTCGCTGCCGCTGCCGTTCTATCCGGACCTGGCCAGGACGGATGACCCGGCCTCGGGCTTCGTGCTCACCGTCTATTCGCCGCGGTTTTCGACCGGCTATTTCCCGCAACGCAATCGATTCACCGTGCTGGTCGAGACGCACTCATGGAAGGACTACGCCACGCGCGTCCGGGTCACCCGGAACACCATCATCGGTCTCGTGGAACTCGTCGGTCTGCACGGGGAACAATGGCTGCGGGAGGCAGGTGAGGCCGACCGCGCCGCGGCTCAACTCGGCGGGGCCGAAATGACGCTCGACCACCGCTCATCCTGGCGCGAGCCGGCCAAAGGCGGCCAGGCGGCGAGTCACGTCGATGACGCCGATGCGCGGATCATCGAGTTCCGGGGCTACGCCTATACGCGCGACCTCTCTCCGATCTCCGGGGACCTGATGACGGTCTACGATCCCAGGACGCCCCAGATCTGGCGGGTTCCCTTCCGTGACCGGGTGGAGGCATCCCTGGTGGTGCGGGCGCCGCGAGGCGGGTACCTCGTGCCCGCGGAACACGCGGAGACCGTCGGAACGAAGTTGACGCTTCACGGCATCGCTTTCGAGCCCCTATCCCGGCCGCTTGGAAACGCGCAGGTCGAGGAGTTCCGCATCGCCCGCGCGCAGTTCTCACCCGAGCCCTTTGAAGGACGCCAGCGGGTCGCGCTCGACGGTCAGTGGGGGGTGGCGCGGCGGGACGTGCCCGCAGGTGTGCTTTTCGTGCCTATTGCCCAGGCGCGGTCGCGGCTCATCGTGGCGCTCCTCGAGCCCCAGGCTCCGGATTCCCTGGCCGCCTGGGGGTTCTTCAACGCCTGCTTCGAGCAGAAGGAACAGATCGAGCCCTATGTGGCGGAGCAAATCGCCAGGGACATCTTCGACTCGGATCCGGACCTGCAGGCTGAATTCACACTCAAGTTGAAAGATGACCCGACGTTTGCCGCTGATCCAGGCGCCCGACTCGACTTCTTCTGCCGCCGGCATGCGTCCTTTGACGACCGGCGACATCTCTACCCCATCCTCCGACGAGACTCCACCCTGTAACCGAGCAGGAAAACCGCTCTCGGTGTTCGGGCGCGTTACCCCACGACCAGGCTCGTGCCGTCCGTCCAGTACCCCCCTCACGTCATTGCGAGGAGCCATTCCGTTGGTACGGCGACGAAGCAACCCCCTCCCCCAACTACCAACTTACGGACCGCGCTACCGGCTGACCTTGAGCGCCAGTCCGACCGCGTGGCTGCGGTAGTCGTAGTACGCGTCGTTCGAGAGGGACCGCGTGAAGGCGTACTCCAGCGCGAGCCCCAGTGAGAAAGCGCCCGGCGCGGGCATCGGCAACGCCAGGCTCATGCCGCCCCGCGTGATTCGGTCTTCGCGCAGCACACCGCCTTCGAGCGGCAGGCCGGTCGCGTCCAGCGCCGGCACAGCGTTGAAGTCCTTCTTCTGCCACGACCCCAGGGCCTGCAGTTCCGCGCCGCCCGCGAACACGTGCTTCACGCCAAGGGAGAGAGCACCGAGATCGCTCGCGAAGGGGTCGTCGTAGACCCCGTCGTCGAAAAAGCCCGCCGGGGTGGCGACGATTCCCGGCGGCACGTCGCCGCCGGTGCGCCGCACGAAGCCCTGAGCCCAGGCCCCGGTTCGCTCGCCGAGGCCCTGGGCCACGCGCAGCATGGCGTTCCACTGGCGCGCGTGCTCGCCCGAAGTACCCGTGGAGACCAGGGACAGGGTCTCTCTCACGCCTGGACCCATGCCCGCCCCGCCCCGGCCGCGGCCGACGGGTGAAGGCACCGGTGTCGGCGCGCTCCCGTAGAACGTCTCTCCCTGGTAGGACTTCCAGCCGAAGTGCGACTCGACGATGAGCGTCGTCCGGCTTTGCAGGTTGAGGTTCAGGCTGACGAAAGTGTCCTGTTCGAACTGGTTCAGTTCCGTGAGCTCAGCGAACGAGCGGTCCGCGAGCCGGTAGCCGGTCCGCAGGGTCAGGCCCGCGCGCGGCCGCAGTTCGAGGTTGACGAACGCCGCGAGGGCATCGTAGTTCGCCTCCGACCACGCATCGCCGTTGCGCCGCCAGGAGCCCGAGCCCCCGGCGAAGAGCCGGGCCTTCTCGGCGTCTTTCAGGTCCACGCGGTACGAGGCCCCGAGCGCATGAGAGACGAAGCTCCAGTCTCCGGGAGTGTTGAAGCTGCCCCCTTCGAACTCGTAGTAAGCGCGCCCGCGCTGCGAGGCGAAGGTCAGCTCCGGCACGACCGACCCTTCGATGGTGCCGCGCGTCTCGCTTTGAAAGACGCTGGGTTTGAGAGCGTCGAGGGCCAGGGCGAATCGGGCATCGACCCCCGGTTGCGCGTTTGCGGGCGGGGACAGGGCCGACAAAGAGGCCAGTGCGATCCCCAGGGCCGCGACCGAGGTCCGGGTCGGATGGTGAGGACTCATGGCATGTTCCTTTCCTTCAGCCCCCTGGGTTCGGCGGGGGCGGTTGGCGACCGGCTCTTCCGGGGGCAAGGCCCGAGAACCGGTCGCACCCGGCGGAGTTGCATCGTTCTTCTAGGAACGCCCCCTCCCTCTCCTCTGGCCCTTGGGGCCGGTGCCGTCGCACGTGCCGGTGCAGTTGCCCGCTCCGTATCCGGAGCCGTCGCGCGGGCCCACGCCCTGGTTGCCGGTGCCGTTGCCCGGCCCCTTGCCCCGGCCCTTGCCTTTCGCCTGTCCCTGGCCACCGGCCTGATAGTTGTCGCAGATGCCGTCGCCGTCCTTGTCCACGAAGGTTGGACTCGACGGGTTCGTTCCACGCGTCTGCGCGAGGGCGGGGATCGCAAGCGTCGCCACCGCGGCGGCCAGTGTCAGTGTCATCAGTCGTTTCATGGTCATCTCCTTGGTACTCGCCGTTCGGCCCATTGCCGCCGGTCGACTCTCCATTGAGCAAGGCACGGGCCAACGCGCGCCGACGATGGTCAGATCGCGCTAACTCGCTGTTCTCGAATGGAGTTCCAGGTATGAGAGGCGCCACTTGCGTCCCGCGTCCAGCTCCGCGTTCTCGACCAAGTGGTCGAGGCTTCGCCGCTCTGGTCGACGTGTGAACCGGTTCTCCAGGTTCTGGCTCTAACCTTGGAGGCGGTCGTTCTCCGAAAGGAAGGGAACCCTTGACGATTCCATTGGTGTTTGCGCTAGCCGTGCAGGCCGCGACCTCGGGCGGCGAGCCGCCGCAGCGACGGGAAGAACCCTCCTACCGCCTCGAACAGGCGCCGGAGCGCCTGGCCGCGAGTGTCGCGATAGCGGATGCGGCGATGCGCGCCCTGCAGCAGCGTCTGTCGGCGCGACTGATCGAAGAGATGCAGAAGGGCGGGCCGGCGCGGGCCCTCGGCGTGTGCCGCGACGAAGCGCCGGCCCTGACCGCGGAGACCGCGCGTGTCCAGGGCGTACGGGTCGGTCGCTCCAGCCACCGTCTGCGGAATCCGGGGAACGCCGCACCTCCATGGGCCGAGAGATTCGTGCGCGCCGGCGCGGGCCGGAAGGCCGCCTCCGTGGAGACCGTCGTGGTGGACCTGGGGGATCGCGTCGGCGTCCTGCGTCCCCTTCCCACGGCGGCCACATGCACGAAGTGTCATGGCGCCGTCGAGCGCCTGTCGGCCGATGTGAAGGACCTCCTCGCGACCGCCTACCCGCAGGACAAGGCTACGGGCTTCGAGGAGGGCGACCTGCGCGGATTCATCTGGGCGGAGGCGCCGGTCGGCCCGGCTCCGACTCCCTCAAAGAGACCGCTCGAGCCAGGCGTCCCTCGGTTCTAGGCCTGCTGCTTCACCAGCGACCGGATCGCGGCCCGGACGGAATCCGCCACGGCCGAAGGGACCTTCTGTTCCGGGGTGGCGCGACACAGGGCGATGGAACGCCGGAGCGAATCGCAGGCGCCGCGGCAGGTCTCGCATTTCTCGAGATGGGCTTCCATCTCCGCGCAGGTGGAAGGCCCGATCTCGCCCTCCAGGTGACGCGAGAACAGCATCAGGACGTCGGGGCATGCCGAAGAAGGAGGCGGCGTGTCGACGGAGACGCCCAGGAGCGGCGCCACGTGCTGCCGCACGGCCAGACGGGCTCGATGCAACCGGCTCTTCACCGCGTCGATGCTCAAGCCCAGCACCGTTCCCACCTCGGGTGCGGAAAGACCCTCCACGTCGCGGAGCAGAAGGACCTCGCGTTGCCCCGGGTCGAGGGCCGCGATCGAGGCGTCGAGGGCGGCTCCGAGTTCACGCCCGTACGCGGCCCGCTCGGGGCTCGGTCCCAGGTCGGGCAGGCCCTGGAGGCGCTCGCCCTCGGGCGCGTCCAGAGAGATGGAGTGGGCGGGCGCGAACTTGCTCCGCCGCCGTTTCTTGATGCAGAAGCTCCGGGCGATGGTGTAGAGCCAGGTCGAGACCGAGGACTCGCCCCGGAATTCCCGCAGAGACCGGGCCATGGTGAGGAGCGTCTCCTGGGCCACATCCTGAGCGTCCTCGGAATCGCCGCACATCCGGCTTCCAAAGCGGAGCACTCGCGGCTGGTAGCGCGTGATCAGCGCCTCCAGCGATTCGGCGTCGCCTTTTCGCGCAGCCTCGAGGAGGTCCTCGTCGCTGGTGTCCGGGATCGCTGCGACCACACCCCATGATAGACAAGAGCGGCCCGGGATCGCGGCGAGGCGTCCCCCAAGTTGATCGAGTTCGAGAGCAAGAATCGGATAGAGCGCGGTCGATCGCGCGCGTAGGTTCTTCTCATGCACCGAACCATCGAACCCACCATCCTCTACTTCGGAACCCCCGTCGCCCTGATCAGCACGCTCAACCCGGACGGTTCGCCCAATCTCGCCCCCATGTCCTCCGCCTGGTGGCTTGGCTGGAGCTGCATGCTCGGCCTCGGAACCATGGGCCGGACTTCCGAGAACCTGATTCGCACCCGGGAGTGCGTGATCAACCTGCCCTCCGAGGATCAGGTGAACGCGGTCGACCGGCTGGCCCTGACCACTGGACGAGATCCGGTCCCGGAGAAGAAGCTCTCGTGGGGCTATCGGCATGAAGCCGACAAGTTCGGCCTCACCGGATTCACGCCTCAGGACTCGATGGATGTTGGTGCGCCCCGGGTCCGCGAGTGTCCCGTTCAGATGGAAGGCCTCGTCCACGAGGTGCGTCCGTTCGGCCGGAAGGTCAGCGCCAACGCGTTCGAGGTCCACGTCGTGAGGCTTCACGTGAGGGAGGACCTGCTGGCCGCGAACGGACGCCACATCGACCCCGTCCGGTGGCGGCCGCTGATGATGAGCTTCTGCCGGTTCTTCGGACTCGGCGCGGAGGTTCACCCCTCGCGCCTCGCGGATTCCGCCTTCATGAAGGCGGTCACGGGTGTGGCGCCGACTCCCGCCTAGCGGACCAGTTCGTCCAGGGACCCGAGGAGCCGATTGACGTCGTGGTCGTCCACCCACAGATGCGGGGCGAAGCGAAGGGAGTTGCCGCGCTGGCTGATGTAGATGTGACGCCGTCTGAGTTCGGTCACCAGATTCCCACTGTACGAGGCGGGCAGCAACGCGCCGAACATGTGCGGGCAGCGGTGCTTCCCGTTCGGCACCCGGAAGCCGAGCTGTTCCAGATGGGCGGAGATCCGGGAGTTGACCATCGACAGCGACGACGCGATGTTCTCGATGCCCCACGCGCCGATCTGTTCGAGCGCGGCGATGGCGCCGGGGAGCGTGTTCAGCGAGCCCTTCTCGCCCACATCGAACCGGCGGGCGCCCGGCATGTAGTGGTCCGAGTAGTCCGCGAGCGAGGTGAAATCCTCGGCATTTTCGCGGGCGAGCCAGCTCTCTTCGAGCGGTCGGGCGTTGCGCCAGGGTTTCGAGACGTACAGCAGCCCGACTCCATAGGGGCCGAGCTGCCACTTGTAGGAGGCGGCGGCGAGGAAATCCGGCTGGATGGTGTCCATGGGAAAAGGCATCGCGCCCAGGCTCTGGGTCGCATCGACCACCAGAGAACTGCCATTCGCGCGGGAGGCGGCCGCGATGGGCTCGAGATCGATGCGCGCGCCGTTCGTCCAGTGACAGGTGGAGACCGCGACGACCTTCACCCGCGGCTCGATGAAGGGAAGGATGGCGTTCGCCCAGTCGCCATCCGCCGGGGCGGGGACGGTGACCAGGGTGGCGCCCTTCTCCTGAGCCGTCCGCCGCCAGGGCAGGACATTGCTCGGGAACTCGTCGGCGATCATCAGGATGCGATCTCCGGGCTTCAGATGAGGCTCGATCGCGCGGGCCGCGGTGCTGAGCGCGTAGCTCGCGGCCGGGACCACGGCGTAGCCGTCCGCGTCGCCGCCGAAGATCCGGGACCACAGGCCGCGGAGGGCCTCCGCGTCATCGAAGAAGCTCGGGGGCAGCCGGGTCCACGCGTGACTCTTGGCGCGCACGCCGTCGACCAGCCGGTCCCGCGACTCGTTGAGCTGCGGCGAGTAGTACGCGCAGTTGAAGTACGCGATGTCGCGCGGGATGTCGAAGAGATGACGCTGCGAAGAGAGGATGGGCATCGGGCTCCTTTGGCCGGCTGAGTGACGCATGATCTCCGGCGCGGCCGCGAAGACGCAAGGGGCTCAGGCCCAGTCCGTTCTCCGCTTCTTCTTCGACGCGACCGCGTAGGAAGACGGGGGGTCGCTCATGACGATCCGGTTGCGGCCCGTTCGCTTCGCCTCGTAGAGCCTCGCGTCCGCCGCGGCCAGAAGGGCCGCGGGGCTCGCTCCATCGGCGGGAAACTCAGCGATGCCCGCGGACAAGGTGAGGTGGCGTGGAAGCCCGGT
Organism: Vicinamibacteria bacterium; assembly: GCA_044229175.1. Taxonomy (GTDB): domain Bacteria; phylum Acidobacteriota; class Vicinamibacteria; order Fen-336; family JAGNNV01; genus JAGNNV01. The sequence continues at coordinate 149,195 of JBGATM010000007.1, forward strand.
GGACTCGCCGCCGAAGGGTGTGGCTTCGACGAGCTGCCGCAGCGCTTCGAGCTTCGCGCCCGCCTCCAGCAGACGGGCCTCGGGCAGCACGACCGCGAATTCCTCGCCCCCGAACCGGGCGACCAGATCGCTCTCCCGGACCGAGTCCCGCAAGACCTCGGCCAGGCCGCGAAGGGCCGCGTCCCCCGCGGGGTGCCCGTAGAGGTCGTTGTACTGCTTGAAGCGATCCAGATCCACGATGGCCAGGGCGAAACGCCGATGGTGACGACGGGCCCGGCTCACCTCTTCCGCGAGCCGTCCATCGAGCACGGCGCGGTTCGGAAGCCGGGTGAGAAAGTCGGTGCTCGACAACTCGGTCAGCTGCTGCGCCCGCAGGACGGTTACGGTCCCGAGGTACCCGGCCGCGAGAATCGTGCCGAGGCGTCCGACCTGAAGGGGCCAGTCGACCCCGGTCCCATCGAGCCAGGCGATCACGCACAGAAGCGCCCCGTATTGAAGGGCGCTCAGCGCGCCGGCCACGGCGGAAATCCGCCAATTCATCTTCAGGCTTGCGAGCGAGATGGCGAGAAAGTAGAGAGGGAACCGGCTGGCCGACGAGAGAGGCGCGGTCGCATCCCCGCCCAGCCACATCAGGGTCAGGGCCAGACTGACGCACGAGACGTCGATGACGCTGGTCGCGTAGCCCACCCAGGCGGCGTACCCCCGCGCCGCGAACTCCCGGACGAACAGCGCGTAGGCGAGCACCGCGAGTGAGAGCAGCAGCAGCGCCGCACTGTCGGCGCTCGAAGGAAAGCCCTGCAGCGCGTGAACCACGATGAGCAGGAGGGCCACGTGAACGCGGGTGCGCGCGGCCAGGAGCTCGCCGCTCGACCCCGCGTCCACGAAGACCAGCTCCACCGGACCCCGGACGCTGCGCCACAGCTTCCCGGTGGTTCCCTCGCCGGAAACCTGGGCGGACAGGGTCAGGTCGGACATGCGCGCTCCCTTGATTCCCGGGCTATCGCCCGACCGCGGCGCGGATGCGCGCGAGGTGGTGATAGCTGTGCCTCACCGCGTGATCCTCGAGCATGAATTGACAGGTGAGGGGAGCGTTGGCGTAGAGCGAGATCGTTCCCCCCGCCTGCAGTTGCTCATCGCTGAGCGCGCGGATGGCCGCGGCGGCGGCCGCGCTGTTCTGCTCGAGGAGTTCGAGCGTCGCCTTCCGCGTGGCCGCGGCGTGCTGCTTCGCGTGGCTCGCGTTCATGTGATGGATGCCGTCCCAGTCCACCCCGGTGACGGGCTTCTCCGAGGCCAGGGTCTGCGCGAGCTGGATCTCCACCGGATACACGCTCGCCACGTGGTGAACCACCACCCCGACGGTCCGGCCGTCCTTCGGCACCTTCGTGTTCCATTCCGAGTCCGTCAATGACCTGGCGAAGTCGGCCAGCGCGCTGGCTCCCTGTTCCAGCCGTTCGGCTAGGGTGTTACTGAGCTTGCCCATATAGTTTCCTCCTAACCGCGGTCGGCGCCTGATTGCCCGACCGGTCTTGAAACTTACGGTGAGGTCCTCCGAGTGCGCCATAAGCGAGCGTCCGCATTGTCTTGCCGTTCATCCGAATCCTTCCCGGGCATGACCGGGAGTCCGGTTTTCCTGCTCGTCCGTCCGGTGACCGCGGGTTGAGGGTGCGGGCCGACGTGCTCTCGGACGTGCTTCGCGCCGTCCGCCTGACCGGCGCCGTGTACTTCGATCACGAACTCAGCTCTCCCTGGGTGGCGGAGGCGCCGCCCTCGTCGAAGATCGCGGGCCTGGTCATGCCCGGAGCGCAGAGAGTCATCGAATATCACCTGATCTCGAGGGGGGCCTGCTGGGGACACGCGGTAGGCGACGAACCCATCCGTCTTCTCGAGGGTGATCTCATCGTCTTCCCGCAGGGAGACGCTCACGTGTTGTCGAGCGCACCGGGGATGCGGGCCAAGCCCGACATGGCGAAGCACGCCCGGCCCAGCATGCCTCTGCCCATGTTCTACGAGCTTGGCGGCGGCGGACCCGATCGAGCCCGGGTCATCTGCTGCTTCCTGGGCTGCGACGAGCGCCCCTACAACCCTCTTCTGAGCGCCCTGCCCCGGGTGATTCACGTCAAGGCCGCGGAGTCGCAGGGCACGGCAGGATGGCTGGGCCGGCTGCTGAGTCTCGCCGCGACCGAGTCGCGCAGCGGGCGCGAGGGAAGCGAGAACGTCCTCGCGCGTCTCTCCGAGCTGATGTTCGTCGAGACCATCCGCCAGCACATCGAGACGCTCTCCGCCACCCAGACCGGATGGCTGGCCGGATTGCGGGACGCGGTGGTCGGCCAGGCCCTGGCCCTCCTCCACGGCGAGGCGAGCGAGCCGTGGACGGTCGAGAAGCTGGCGCGATCCGTGGGCGTATCGCGGTCGGTTCTCGCCGAGCGATTCACCGAGCTGGTCGGCCAGCCCCCGATGCAGTACCTTGCGCTCTGGCGAATGCAGCTGGCCTCGCGCCTGCTGATCGACGGCGGATCGATCTCGTCGGTCGCGCCCGCCGTGGGCTATGAATCGGAAGCGGCGTTCAGTCGCGCGTTCAAGAAACTGGTGGGGCAGGCGCCGTCGGAGTGGCGGCGGGCGGCGAGGCCGGAGTGATCTCGTGACCGCGAAAAAGAGCCAGATCATCGCCATCGGCGGGGGAAGTTTCACGGTGGAGCCCGAGAATCCGCGGCTCGAGCGTTACGTGCTCGCCCAGACCGGGCGGAAGCGCCCGAAGATCTGCTTCCTTGGGACCGCCACCGGCGACGCCGACGCCTACGTCGCGAAGTTCTACTCGGCCTTCACGAAACTCGATTGCCGCCCGACTCACGTCCCCCTCTTCGCCCGCACTCCGGATCTTCGCGGCGAGCTTCTCGGTCAGGACGTCATCTACGTCGGCGGCGGCAACACGAAGAGCATGCTCGCGGTCTGGCGGGAGTGGGGAATCCCCGCGATCCTTCGCGAGGCCTGGCGTCGCGGCATCGTTCTCACCGGGGTCAGCGCGGGCGCCATCTGCTGGTTCGAGGCGGGGGTCACGGACTCGTGGGCGGGGCGCCTCGCCGCGTTGCCCTGCCTTGGCTTCCTCCCTGGAACCGGCTGTCCTCACTACGACGGCGAGGTCGAGCGCCGACCGTCCCTCCACCATATGGTGGCGTCGCGCGAGGTGCCGGCGGCGCTCGCCATCGACGATGGGGCGGCGGCGCACTTCGTCGGCCGCCGCCTGTTCCGCGTGGTCAGCGCGCGGCCCAACGCGCGCGGCTACACGGTGCGACGGCGGGGTTCCGAGGCGCTCGAGACCCCGCTCCCGGCGGCCCGCTTGACCCGGGCGGGCGCCTTGCCCCGCCGCCCGCGATAGCTGGTAGTGTCTCGGGCCAGAAAATCGGAGGACCAGGGACAATGATCGCTTTGGCTCAATCGCTGGTGTCGTGGCTCGGTGTGCTCGTGGCCGCCGCGGGCGCGGTCCTGAGCGCGCTGCATCTTGGACGTTCGCGCTGGGTGATGGTTCTCTTCGGAGGGTTCGCGGTGGAGGCGGCTGTCCTCGCCTTCTACCGCCTGGGCGTCCTGTTCATGCGCAACTCTGTCTTCGGCCCGAGGATGATGAGTCTCGCGTTCCTCGCGGCCGCGGTGGTCGGGTTGCTCGCGCGGGCCGCGGTGGTGGCCGGCGTGGTCGGAGTCGTATCGGAGTTGCCGCGCGCCGCGGCCACCGGCTCCACGCCCCAAGTTCCCGCGGCCTGAGGAACAGGGGATCCCTCATGTTCCGCCGTTTTTTCCGCGCCGTCGCCCTCGTCGCCGCGCTGGTCCTGGCCCTGGCCCTCACCAGAGCGCTTCGATCGCGTCCCGCGGACGAGCCGGTTTCGCGAGTCTCTTTCCCGGTCGACGCGAAGGGAGCGGTCGAGCGCTTTCAAGGCGCGCTGCGCTTCCAGACCATCAGCACCGCGGATGGCCCGTCCGACCCCGCGGCGTTCCTCGCCCTGCATGAGTTCCTGAAGGAGAAGTACCCGCTCACTCACAAGACGCTGACTCGCGAGACGGTCGGCGATCTGAGTCTGCTCTACCGCTGGCCGGGGCGCGATCCGAAGAAGCCGCCGATCATCCTCATGGGACACATCGACGTGGTTCCCATTGCCCCCGGCACGGAGGGCTCGTGGCACAAGCCGCCCTTCGAGGCGGCGATCGAAGGCGACTGGCTCTACGGCCGCGGCTCCATCGACGACAAGTCCACGGTGATCGCGGTCCTCGAGGCCGTGGAGCAGCTCCTGGCCGAGGGCTTCGTCCCGGATCGCACCGTCATTCTGCAGTTCGGTCACGACGAGGAAGCGGGCGGACGCGCGGGTGCGAAGTTGATCGTCGAGAAGCTCGTGGCCGAGGGCGTGAAGCCCGCGCTGGTGATCGACGAAGGCGGCGCCATGACCAGCGGCAAGGCGCTCGGCGCGGGGCCGGTGGTCGCGGTCGTGGGGGTGGCGGAGAAAGGCGCGGTCTCGCTGGAGCTTTCGGTCAGCGGAGATGGCGGGCATTCCTCGACGCCTCCCGCCACCACTCACATCGGGCGCCTGGCCCGGGCGGTCGCGAAACTCGAGGCGAATCCGTTTCCCGCGCGGATCGACGGGGTGGCCGAGGCGATGTTCGAGCACGCGGCTCCCTATCTGCCCTTCGGCCCGCGATTCGCCCTGGCGAACCTCTGGCTCACCCGCCCCCTGATCACGCGGGTCCTCCTCGGGAAACCGCTCACCGCGTCCATGTTGAGGACCACCACCGCGCCCACCATTTTCAACGCCGGCAACAAGGACAACGTCCTGCCGCCCACCGCGAGGGCGGTGGTGAACTTCCGGATCAAGCCGGGTGAGACCGTGCCATCCGTGGCCGCGCACGCCCGCGAACTGATCGCGGATCCGGAAGTGAAGGTCTCGGTCCTCGGCTTCAGCTCGGATCCCTCGCCGGTGTCGGCCATCGATGGTCCCGCCTTCGGTCTGGTCCGCCGGACCATCCGGGAGACCCTGGGCGCCGAGCCGCCGCCCGTCCTGCCTTTCCTCGTCATGGGAGGCACGGACGCGCGCTATTGGTCCCGCCAGTCAAACGCCGCGTACCGGTTCAGCCCGTTCCTCATGGAGGAGGACGTCACGAAGCGGGCGCACGGGACGGACGAGCGACTGTCCGTCGACGGCTTCGTGAAGGGGATCCGGTTCTACGCGCAGCTGATCCGGAACGCCCAGGCCCTGCCGTAGGGCCTATCCTTGGGGTACGCAGCCCTTCAGGCCGAACTGCTTGAAGATCCACATCGCGGGGCACCAGTTGGTGAAGGCCGACTGCAGCAGATTCAGGCCCACGAAGCCGGTGAAGAGAAAGAAGCCGGGGTGGACCCAGTAGCCGAGGGCTACGGAGAGCATCACGAAGAAACCGGCCATGGCACGGAGAGCGCGTTCGACGGTCATTGGTGTTAGTCCTTGAGTTAAGAGGCCGGGGTTTCCGGCGAGAGTGCTTCGAGGTTGAGTTCGGCGGCGCGGCCGCGCCGGGCGATCAGAAAGTAGACCACGGGAACGGCCATGCGGGAGAGAAGGGTGGCGGCGATCTCACCCATCATCAGGCTGATGGCGAGGCCCTGGAAGATGGGGTCGAAAAGAATGACGAAGGAGCCCGCGACCACCGCGGCCGCGGTGAGGAGCATGGGTCGGAAGCGCACCACCCCCGCCTCCACCACCGCATCCTCGAGGCGCATGCCCTGGCGAAGCTTCAGCTCGATGAAGTCCACCAGGATGATCGAGTTCCTCACGATGATGCCCGCGCCCGCGATGAAGCCGATCATCGAGGTGGCGGTGAAGAACGCGCCGAACGCCCAGTGCCCGGGCAGGATGCCGATGAGCGAGAGGGGAATGGGAAGAAGGATCGCGAAGGGCACCGCGAAGCTCTGGAACCAGCCGATCACCAGGATGGCGATGAGCACCAGGACAACCGCGAAGGCGATGCCGAGATCGCGGAACACTTCGTAAGTGATCTGCCACTCGCCGTCCCACTTGAGAGCGGTGCGGTCGCTGGTCTCGGGAGCATCGATCGCGTAGCGCTCCACCGACGTGCCGTCGGGGCGCTTCAATTCGTCGAGACGCTGGTTGAGCGCGGCCAGGGCATAGACGGGGCTTTCCTGTTCGCCGGCCAGGTCACCGAAGACGTAGGCCACCGGGCGGAGGTCCTTGTGGACCACGGGCTGGTCCTCGTTCGTACGGGTGACCCGCGTCAGGTCATCGAGAGCCGCGGCGCCGCCCGGGCCATCGACGCGGAGAGACAGGCGCTTGGGAAGATTCGCGCGATCGGTCGCGGAGAGCCGGATCCGCACGGGCACCGGCTCGCGTGACCTCGGCGCGTCGAGGCGCGCCACTTCGCGTCCTTCACCGGGACCGGCGAGGGCCTCCACCGCGTCGGAGGAGGGAATGCCAAGGAGCCCGGCCTTCTCGCGATCGATGGCCACGTCGACGCGGGGCCGGGAGGCTTCGAGGGTGTCGTCGACGTCGACCACGCCCGCGGTGGTTTCGAAGATGCCGCGCACCTGCCGGGTCAGGGCCTCGCGCGCTTCCGTGGTGGGACCGTAGATTTCCGCGACCAGGGTGTCGAGCACGGGAGGCCCGGGAGGGATCTCGATGACCTTCACCCGCGCGCCGCGTCTCTTCGCGATTTCGAGGAGAGGCGGCCGGACCAGCTTGGCCAGGTCGTGACTCTGGGTGTCGCGCTTGGACTTGTGCGCGAGGTTGACCTGAAGGTCGGCGCCGGTGGGCGAGCGACGCAGGAAGTAGTGTCGGACCAGGCCGTTGAAGTTGAAGGGAGCGGGCGCGCCCGCGTAGATCTGGACGTTCGCGACCTCCTTCACGGTGGCGAGGTAGCGACTCATCTCCCGCGCGGTTTCGAGCGTCACCTCGAGCGGCGTCCCCGGATCGTGATCGATCAGCACCTGGAACTCGCTCTTGTTGTCGAAGGGGAGCATCTTGACCCGGACGAAGCCAACTCCGACCAGGCCCATGGCGCCTAGCAGCAGCACCATCACCAGAGCGAAGAAACTCCAGCGGGCGGAGGCCTTGGTCACGAGCGCCGACATCGAACGGCGATAAAGGCGCGTGCTGAAGCCTTCCTTGGCGGGTTCTTCACTCGGCGCGTGTTCGGCGTGGGAACGGAAAATCCGGTAGGCCGCCCAGGGCGACACGATGAACGCGACCGCGAGGGAGAAGATCATGGCCGCCGAGGCGCCGTTGGGAATCGGCCGCATGTACGGGCCCATCAGGCCGCGCACGAAGGCCATGGGGAGGATGGCCGCGATGACCGTGAAGGTGGCGAGGATCGTCGGGTTGCCGACTTCATCGACCGCTTCCACGATCGAGCGAAGGAACGGTTGACCGACCTTCTCCCTCAGGTGCCGCTCGATGTTCTCGACCACCACGATCGCGTCGTCCACCAGGATGCCGATGGAGAAGATGAGTGCAAAAAGGGTCACGCGGTTCAGGGTGTAGCCGGCGAGGAAGTAGATGAGCAGGGTCAGGGCGAGGGTGACCGGAACCGCGATGCCGACCACGAGGCCGCTGCGCCAGCCCATGGTGAGGGAGATGAGCGCCACCACGGACAGGGTCGCGAGCAGGAGATGCTCGACCAGTTCGTTCGATTTCTCCTTCGCGGTCTCCCCGTAGTTGCGGGTGATGTCGACGCGCACGTCGCTCGGGAGGAGGCGGGAGCGAAGCGCCTCGAGCTTTTCGAGCGCGTGCTCGGCGACCGCGGTGGCATTGGCTCCCGGCCGCTTGGCGAGCGCAATGGTGACCGCGGCATGGGCGCTTCCCGCGGGTCGATCCGCGGTGGCGCCCGCGGGCCCGGCGACGAAGAAGACCGCGTCGGCCGCCTCATCGGGGCCATCGACGATGCTGGCCACGTCGCGCACGTAGACCGGGCGGCCGCTGCGCACCGCCACCACCACGTTCGCGACATCCGCCGATCGCTCGAAGGGGAGGCCGCTCATGACGCGGATCTCCTGGTTGTCGCGGACCGCGGTGCCGCCGCTCGCTCGCCCGCCGTAGGAACCGACGCCGCGCAGAAGCGTCTGCCAGGTGACTCCCTTGGCATTCATGCGCGCGATGTCGGGAATCACCCGTATGGCGCGGGGCGAGCCGCCGGTGAGGGTCGCCTTCGTGGTCTCGGGGACTTCGGAGAGTTCCTGCGCGAGTTCGGCGGCCATGGCGCGAAGATCGTCGCTGCCCAGTTTCCCGCTCGACAGGGTCAGAGCGAGGAAGGGGACGTCATCGATGGAACGGAGTTCGACGGTGGGGGGAAGCGCCCCCGGAGGCATGCTGACCGCGAACAGCGCGGACTGCCGCTCGAAGACCTTGACCAGGCTTTCCTCGTTCGACTGGTTGACCTTGAAGCGCGCAGTGATGAGCGCGAAGCCCGGCCGCGCCGTCGAGTACACGTGCTCGACGCCGGCGACCCCCCACAGAGCACGCTCGAGAGGATCGACGATGTGGGTCTCGACCGCGCGCGTCTCCGCGCCCGGCCACGCCACCATCACGTCGACCATGGGCACGCGGATCTGCGGCTCCTCCTCGCGTGGGGTGGCCATGAGGGCGAGGATTCCGGTGGCAAGCGCCGCGCCGATGAGCAGCGGTGTGAGTTTGCTGTCGGCGAAGGCCGCAGCGATCCGTCCGGCGAGGCCGAGTTTCATCACCGGCCCTCGCTCACGGGAACGCCGTCGCTGAGCCGCGAGGGCTCGAGAGCCACGCGCTCCTTCGCGTCGAGGCCGGCGCGAACTTCGATGGAGTCTCCGAACGCGTCTCCCGGCGCGATCCAGCGGAGCCACGCGCGGCCATCGCGGATGACGTACACGCCGGTGAGGCCCCCGCGGCGAAGGATGGCGCCCGCGGGCACGAGGACCCGCGACTCGCCCCCCGGGGATGACACGAGGATGCGCGCGAACAGGCCGGCGCGCACCCCGGGGGCGGCCGCGATGTCGGCGCGCAGGGTGAAGCGGTGGGTCGAGGGGTCGGCGGAGGCGGCGAGGTCGTGAATGGTGGCCAGGAACGGGACCTCGATGCCGTCGAGGCGAACCTGGATCTTCTGCCCGACCCGGAGGCGGTCGTACAGGGCGCTTTCGATGGAGGCGACGACTTCGAGTCCGCCCGAGCCCTCGATCTCGAGGAGAGGCTGGCCTGGATTCACGATGTCCCCGACGCTTGCGAGCTTCCTCACGATCCGGCCCGCGAAGGGCGCGCGAATCGAGGCATAGGAGAAGGCCTCGCGGGCGGCGATCACCGCGGAGCGCGTTCGCTCCGCTGCGGTGGTGGCGTTCTCGACCTCGTTACGGGTGGCGGCGCCCTTGGCGAGCAGAGCCTCCGCGCGCTTGAGATCGCGGGTGGCGGCCTGGTCCGAAGCTTCCGCCGCGGAGAGAGCCGCTTTCAGCGCCATGTCTTCCAGGCGAACCAGCACCGCGCCGGCATTCACGGTATCGCCCTCGCGGACGTTCAGTTCCACGATGGACGCGGCGAGACGCGAGTTCAAGACCGCGCGCCGGCTCGATTCGATGGCGGCGGGAATCTCCGTCCCGCCGCTCTCACTCGTGGAGCCGACGTCGACCGCGGTGATCTTGATGGGCGCGCCCGTCTCGCCGCCGGTCGTTCTGACCGAGGGCTCGGGCGTCTTGCCGCAGGCCCCGGCGAGGAGCCCGATTCCGATCGCGCTCAGTAGGGTGATTCGAAGGTTCATTGGATGGTGCTCCCAGGGTTCAGACCGGCGGCGCGTCGGAGCGCCGCTTCGGCCAGCACGGCGCTCCGCGCCGCGCCGATTTCTTCAAGTTCCGCGGCGAAGGCGGCGGCCTCCGTCTCGAGTTCATCGGTGAGGGTGGCGAGGCCCTGCGCGCGTCGCTCCTGAATGACTCGCAGCGCTTCACGCCCCTCTTCCGCTCCGCCCTGCGCGGCGACCAATCGGTCCTTCGCGGCGGCGAGCCGGCTGAAGGCGGCCTCCACTTCGAAGCGCACGCGGTCGCGTGCGGACCGCTCGTCCTCGACGGTGGCTCGTTCATCGGCCAGGGCCGCGGCCACGCGTTTGCCGCGGGTGGCGTCGTAGAAATTCCAGCGCAGCATCGCGCCCACCGCCCAGGACTGGGCTCCACCCTGGGAGGTACGGTCGTCCATCAGGCGGGCCTGCGCCGCGAGTTCGGGCCGGGAACCTCTCTCCTCGTAACGGACGGTGAGGGCGGCGGCATCGCGCTGGCCCTGGGCCGCGAGCAACGTGGGTCGCGCGGCGGCGGCGCGCGCTTTCCAGGCGTCGAGGGGCTCGAGCGTTTCCGCCGGCTTCGCGGCATCCGTGAGATCGAAGCGCATCCCGTCGGGGGCGCCGACGAGCCGGGCGAGCATGGCTTCCGCGACCTCCAGTTCGGCGTGCTGAGACGCGAGGTCGGCTTCGCGCGCGCGTCGCCGCGCCCGTACCCGCAGGACGTCCGACTGGAGGGCCACGCCCTCTTCGAAGCGCGCCTGGGTGATGGCTTCGCGCGACCGCGCCGCCGCGACCGCCTTCTCGGTGGTGAGGGCGGCCTTGCGCGCCAGGACCGCGCCCAGATAGGTCTCGGTGACCTGAAGGGCGAGGGAGGCCTCGGCTTCCCGCACGTTCTCCGCGAACGCCTTCTGGCCCGCGGCCTGGGCGTCGGAAGCGAGGTTCAACCGGCCGAAGAGGTCGATGGGGACCTCGACGAACAGAGACGATCCGAGGTGGGAGATGGAACCCGGCGAATTCAGCCGCGCGATGTCGAAGTCCGCCGAGGTGAACTGGCCGGAGTTCAGCTTGTGCGCGAAGACCGCGGCCGGGTTGTCGGTGCCCTGGGCGTTCAGTTCGACTCCGAAGCGGGGGAGCTTCTGTTGTTTGATGGCCTGCCCGCGGGTGGCGGAGGCGCTCGCGCGCTCGCGCAGGGCGCGAAGGTCCGGATTCTGGGCGCTGGCCCGTGAGAGGGCGGCCTCGAGCGACAGGGGTTCCCGGACTCCGGCCGGTGGGTCGCCGAGCGCCGCGGCGATGGCGAGGACGAAAGGCATAAGAATCATTGTATGCGTATATGAGCATACATGAGACCCAGGAGTCAAGTCGCGGAAGGCAACCGAGTCTTGCGCGTGCCGCCCCTGGTCAGGGCTGCGCGGGCAGTGCGGTCGAGTTGCGGCCGCTGGCGCAACCAGGCGGCCAGGACCAGCAGGAGCGTGGCGAGGGCCACGCACATGGCGAGAATTCCGAAGAAGCGCGGGACCGCTTACTTCCTTCCCGGAGGCAGGAGCAGTCGGGGCTCGGCGTTGACCGAAGGAAGTTCGTAGAGCTTCCCGTCACTGGACAGAAGAAGCCGGGCGGCCGGCGTTCCCGCGGGGACCGTGTTTCGAAGGAACCACGCGGGTGAGGACATGTTCGGGATGCGCCGAATCACGGCGCCAGTGGAGGTGTCGATGAGGCTCAGGTCTTCCTTCAACATCTCGGTGCGCACGGCCAGAACTCCAGGAAATATCTCGCGGTCAAGGCGCGGCGGGGTGCCGCTGCCGAGCGGGATGTCCAGGACCGGCTGGCCGGTCGGTGAGAAGATCGCGAGAGTCCGCTTCTGCCAGGCGCCGACCGAGCCTCCGTTGGAGACCGCGATCCGGCCGTCGGCGAGAAAGATAGCTCCCGGGAAGAAGACGTCCTTGACGAGGATGGTGGGTCGCGCCTCGCTGGCTGCGCCACTCAAGTCGACGAGAGAGATGAATGCGCCGCGGCCCGGCTGGGTGACGGACGTCAGCAAGGCGCGGGCGCCTGCGCCATCGAATTGGACGCGGACGGGGCCCTCGACGGGAACCGAAGCCACGGTCTTCATGGATCCCGACTTCGGATCGACGTCGAGGAAGGTCAGGTCCTGAGCGCCGGCCGTGTCCCTGACCACCCGGGCCGCGCGCAGTTCTCCCGACGGTCGGAAGACCGCTTCCCGCAGATTGATGGCCCTCGCCACGTTGGCACGGTCCTTCCTCTGGTCGACATCCGAAAGCTCGCCTCTCGAGCGCGAAGTGAAGGTGAGGTGACGGTCCCACTCGATCGCGAACACATCGCCGTCCGGTGAGGGCAGGACCTCGTCCACCGCCCCGAAATTCGACAGGTCCCGGACGCTCGTGTAATCGGGGAGCTTGTTCGGCATGGGCAGCGGGGTGATCTGGCCCGACGAGGTCTTCACGCGATAGGTCGTGGCTCCGCCCATGTGCCGCCAGAGAGGCCGGAAGAAGAAGGGCGTCGCCTCGCTCCAGACCATGGTCCCGCCGTCTTCGGACAGCCACGGGCCCTGATACGAGTCGGCATTCAGCCGCTCCGCCTGACCCGAAGCGATATCGACGACGAAAACCGGTTTGAAGGTCGTGCCGTCGCCGCGATCGACCCGGGCCACGGCATACGCCGTACGGCCATCGGGCGATCCCCACGAGTTCCCTTCGACGCGCTCGATCGCGTCCACCCCCGGGTGGAGGACGTAGATCCAGGCGGCGGCGACCACCACCGACACCAGCGCGAAATGAGCGGCCATGACCCGGCCCTGGAAGCGCTGGATTCGCCCTCGCTCCGTGCGCCCGCCGGCCATGGCGAGGCAACTCGCCACGAAGCTCGCGGCCACCCACGAGAGGATGAAGTACTCGATCGGCCGGAAGTCGTTGCGGTACGCGCGAAGGATCAGGTCCGCGAACAGACCGAACAGCAGCAGGAACGCGCCCATCGACAGGCCGATGCGGACGGGGATCAGCAGCATCAGACGCAGGCCGTTCTCCACCCGCACTCCGCGGCCGCGCGCCGCGGCGGACAGGGAGATGAACAGCGACACGGCCCAGGCGCTCAGCAGGACTTTGTCGTGGGTCTGGGTGAGGACCCACGGGGTCCAGCCGGCGCGGTCGGAGGTGGACAGCCAGTACGACGCCATGAAGGAGAAGAACGCGCCCGCGGTGAGGGCGAGGAGCGCCGCGAAGCGGCCGGCGATGAGAACCCCGGTGCCGAGGGGACGAGCGAAGAAGAACGAAGAACGGCCGTCGGAGAAGTCATTGCCGAAGGTTCCTCCCGTGACCGCGCCCACCAGGACGAAGGCCCAGCCCAGGATGAGCGCGACCGAGACCTTGACCCCGAGCCCGGACGCGAGGGCCGGAATCAGGCCGGCGACGAGGGCGGCCGACAGGAGACCGAAAGCCAGGCGGCGGATGTCGAGCAGTGCTACGGCCAGTGCTTTGTTCATGACGCCCTCCCGGAGCCGCGGGTGAGATCGGTGAAGATCTGCTCCAGCGACTGTCCCTTGTCGATCTTCATCTGCTCGACATCCTCGTCGAGCGCGAGGCGTGAGCCCTGCAGGATCCCCACGCGATCGGCGATGCCTTCGACGCCGGCGAGGTCGTGGGTGGTGAGGACGACCGTGGTACCGCGGTCGGCCAGCTCGCCGATGAAGTCGGAGAAGAAGTCGTTGCGCGCCACCACATCCAGGCCGAGGGTGGGGTCGTCGAGGACCAGCAGTTCGGGCTTGCTGCCGAGGGCGAGAGCCAGGGTGAAGAGCGCACGCTGGCCCTTGGACAGGGCGGACACCATCGCGGTCTCACCGACTCCGACCCGTCCCAGGCGGGCCTTGACCGCGCCCTGGTCCCAGGTCGGGTACATCGCCTGATGGAACGCCACCACGTCTCGGACCCGGAGCTGCCCGGGAGCATCGGAGGTTTCCGGCACGTAGGCCGCGCGCGAGAGCAGCCGGGCCCGATGGGTCCAGACGTCCTCGCCGAAGATCCGGACCTGGCCGGAACTCGGTTTCTGCAGACCCAGCAGGCAGCGCATGAGCGAGGACTTGCCCGCGCCGTTCCGGCCGAGGAGGGCGTAGACCGAGCCCCGCGCGACCTCGAGCGAGACCTGGTCGATCACGAGCAGCTTGTTGTACCTGATCGAGACGTTCTCCACGCGAACCACCGCTTCATCCGCCATCACCGGCTTCCTCCGTCGCTGTTGCTCAGTTCATCAAAGGCCAGATCGAGCGCCTCCCTGGCCGTGTCCAGATCCGCCCCGTGCGTGATCGCGACCGAGGCGAAGTTCATGGCGGCCTGGCGGATCACCCGGGTCTGCTCAGACTTGCGCACCGCGGGCGGCGCGGCGGAAACGTAGGTTCCATCGCCGCGGCGCACCTCCATCAGGCCGGCGCCCACCAGGCGCTGATACGCCTTCGACACCGTCGCGGGGTTGACCCGCAGTTCGGTTGCGAGCTCGCGCACCGAGGGCACGGTGTCCCCGGGGGCCAGGGAGCCCGAGGCGAGCAGGCGCCTCAGTCCCTCCTCGATCTGGCTCCAGATGGGCCGCGGGTCGGCAGGCAGAACCTGGATCCGATTCATCCAGGGGTCGGATTTGGGCGGTGTCATTGTTGGATCACTGTATCGGTACACTAGTACACTAACCCTGGCCTGTCAAGAGTTGTTTACACTCTTTTTCAAGTGGAGTTCGCGACTTCTTGACCTGCCCTTCGTGCTCGACCTCGGTTCCCGCGGGCGCGCGGTTCTGCCCGGGCTGCGGGAGCGCCATCCGGGCGGAGGGCGGCGCGGGTGACGCGCTCCGTGAGCGCCTCCAGGCCGCGGTCGACGACTCCTTTCAGGTCGAGCGTCTCCTCGGCCGGGGCGGAATGGGGTCGGTCTATCTCGCGCGGGAGCCCGCCCTCGACCGCCTGGTCGCGATCAAGGTGCTGCCGCCCGAGCGCGCGCAGTCGGCCGAGCTGCGCGAACGCTTCCGGCGCGAGGCGCGCACCGCCGCTCAACTCTCGCACCCGAACATCGTTCCCCTCCTGACCTTCGGCGAGGACGAGGGCCTCATGTACTTCGTCATGGGCTACGTCGAGGGAGAATCGCTCTCCGCCCGGATCCTCCGAGAAGGCCGGCTTCCCTCCGGCGAGGCGGTACGCGTTCTTTCCGAACTGGCCGAGGCGCTTGGCTACGCCCACGGCCGCGGTGTGGTCCATCGCGACATCAAGCCCGAGAACATCCTTCTCGAGCACCCGAAAGGCGTGGTGAGGCTGACGGACTTCGGGGTGGCGAAGGGCCTGGCGTCGTCGTCCGCCCTCACCACCGAGGGCGCGGTGATCGGCACTCCTCATTACATGTCGCCCGAGCAGGCTTCCGGCCGGGCCGACGTGGACACGCGGTCCGACATCTACTCGATGGGCGCGCTCGCCTTCACTCTCTTCACCGGTCGCCCGCCCTTTACCGGCCGCAACGCGGGCGAGATTCTTCGTCAGCACCTGAGCCAGGAGCCGCCGCGGCTGCGGGATCAGATTCCGGAACTCCCCGCGGCACTCGACGACGCCGTGCGGCGCTGCCTGGCCAAGGAGCCCTCCGCCCGGTGGAGCTCCGCCGCCGACTTCGCCAAAGCCCTTCAGTCCGCCGGGGATTCCTGGTGGAGCGCCCTCCTGCGGCGCGCGTGGACGCCGGCTCCCGTGCCCGCGGGTCCCTCCGGTCCGTCGCCGTCTCCGGCCACGCCCATGCCGACCTCGCCCGCGGAATTTCTGGCCGCGGCCGAAGAGGTCGCGCGCCGGATGGAGAGCCCCGGCGGGAATCGGCTGAGGGCCGCGGCCTCGCGTTTGGCCGCGCAGGGGGAGACCCTGGATCGAATGATTCTCGGCCTGCAAAGCGCCGCCGATCCCATCGAACTTCGTCGCGCCGAGAAGCGCCTGGGCGCGCTGCGAAAGGTCGCGGACCCACCCCCTGAAGTCGTCGAAACCATCGAGGCTCTCGCGCGGCTGAAGCTCGTCTCGGAGAATGCGACGGCCCGCCTCGAGTCCGCGAAATCGGCGCGCGCCTCGACCCTGGGAAGCCTGCGGCGGCTCCACGGCGCGGCGCGGCGCCTCGCGGTCGCGAAGGGGGACGCCGCCGCATTGGCCGATTTCGAGGCGGCCTGCGAGGTGGCGGTGTCTTTGGGCGACACCGCGGTCGCGACCGACGCGGAGACCAAGGCCGGCGGGTTCCCGGCCTGATTCGAAGCACGGTTCAGCGGCGCGTGACTCCGTCCGCGAGGCGCGCCTCGAAGCGGATCAAGCGAACCTCCCCGTCGGCGGGACCCCGCAATCGCACGATGTTGTCGCCCCGTGTGAGTAGCCTCGGGGGAATCCTGAATGTCCCGCCGGAAGGCCCGGTGTGGATCGAGGCCAGATGGCGCCCCGCCAGGCTCACACTGATCTCCACGTCCCTTGGACCTTCGAACACCATGGACAGGGACAGGTTGCGGGGGACGAGGATCGGAAGGAGCAGTCTCGCCTCCTGCTGGAACGCGGGCGCTCCGGAGCCGAACGCCGCGTCCGGGCCGAAGCCGTCGTAGAGGAACCAGCGCTGTCGCCGTCCCTCGGTGAGGTTGAATCGCTCCCTTACCGGGAGCGCGAAGCGACCGGACCGGGCGTCGAACACGAACGCCTCGCCTCCCTCCAGCGCGCGCGCGGTCTTGAGCGTCTCCCGGACGCGGCCCACGAGCGCCACCGGGTTGGGATATCCGCGGAAGGGCGCGCGACGATACGGGTCGGCGACTCCCACGAGAGTCAGGCAGGCCGCGAGAGTCAGAAGGGCGAGAGGGGTCCGCAGCGACGACCATCGGCCCGCGGCGGCGGCGGGCGGGGGTGTTCGCTTGAAGCCCAGGCCCGCGAGCGCGAGGGGCAGGAGGGCCGGCCAGGCGAAGAGCGAAAGTCGCGGGAGATCGGAGACGGAGTAGTGATAGGGGTTGGCGA
>JBGATM010000008.1:0-162702 GCA_044229175.1 Vicinamibacteria bacterium
TGATGGTGGGCAGGGCCACGCAAGCCGTGGCGCCGGTGGTGAGCGAATCCGTCCCCGGCGGGCAGGGCGTTTCCGACGTGGCTCCTCTCCCCGCCACGTAGTGGCCAAGAGACGCGGGCGTGCAGAAGGACGGAGAAGTCAATCCGTTCGGCGACCACGTCCCGGCCGCGCATGAGAGGGGCCCGGGGGTTCCGACCAGCCCGACATTGTGGTAGCCCCCCGCGGCAATCGCCTTGAGGGGCGGCAGTCCGGTGGTCTTGTCCGTCAGACCATACGAATTCCCTCCCCACGCCACGACGCTGCCATCGCTCTTGAGAGCCAGCATGTTGTCCCAGTTGGCGCCAATGGCTATCACGTCGCCGAGGGCGATCGGAATATTGGGAAGGCCCGCGCCCCACATCACGACCGTGCCGTCGTTCTTCAACGCCGCGCTGAAATGGTAGCCCCCTGTGACCGCCTTGACGTCGCTCAGCCCGGCAGGCACGTTGGTCTGTCCATACCCATTCCAGCCCCATGCCACCACCGTGCCGTCATTCTTCACGGCCAGACTGTGGTAGGCACCGGCGCCGATGGCGATCACCCCGCTCAACCCGGCGGGCACATCGGTCTGTCCCCCCTGCCCATTCCAGCCCCATGCCACGACGGTGCCATCGCTCTTGAGAGCCAGCGTGTGCGCCCCCCCCGCCGCGATCGCGGTGACGCCGTTCAGCCCCTCGGGAACGTGTGACTGTCCACAATCCGGAAAACACCAGGGCCCGGTAGTGGCTCCCCACGCGACGACCGTTCCATCGTTCCGCAGCGCGACGGTGTGCCAGATCCCTG
Organism: Vicinamibacteria bacterium; assembly: GCA_044229175.1. Taxonomy (GTDB): domain Bacteria; phylum Acidobacteriota; class Vicinamibacteria; order Fen-336; family JAGNNV01; genus JAGNNV01. The sequence continues at coordinate 823 of JBGATM010000008.1, forward strand.
CGGACAAAGCCTTGACGTCCGCTAGTCCCACCGGAACGATGGATTGGCCAAAATGAGGATCTACCCATGGATTTACCGGATTGGTGGTCCCGGCTCCCCACGCCACCACCGTCCCGTCGCTCTTCAGCACAGCCGTGTGAGCGGCGCCAGCGGCCACGCCAATCACATCGTTCAATCCGGCAGGGACGACCGATTGGCCGTACTCCGGACCTGTCACAGGGTTGGTGGTCCCGGTGTTGGTGGTCCCGGCTCCCCACGCCACCACGTTGCTCGCCACCACCGTCTCCGCCGGGTAAAAAGCTTCGAGGGAGGATGAGCTTCCTGAAACCGCAGATCCCGCAACGTACAGAACACCGTTGATGCCTTGCGGCTTGGTCCTGGCGCGAATCGTGGTTATGGGCGCTACCGCCGTCCAGGTGTTGGTCGCCGGGTCGTACGCGTCTACGGTGCTCGTGGGCGTGGAGCCGTCCGAGTAGCCGCTGACCGCGTAGAGAATGCCGTTGGCCACGCCGGCTCCGAAGTAGACCCGGGGGGCCGGCATGGGGGCGGCGGAGGTCCACGCGCTCAGTGCGGGATCGTAGACCTCGTGGGACGCAACCACGTTCGTGGGCCCGCCCGCATAGCCGCCCACAACATGGAGCTTGCCTCCGACGACCGCACCGCCCCCCTGGGCCAGCGCCAAGGGCATGGGGGCCCGCGTGGTCCAGGTGTTCGAGACGGGGTCGTAGGATTCCAGGGTGCCAATGGCCACGCAGGCCCCACAGTCCTGAAAGCCGCCGGCCACATAGAGCTGTCCGTCGAGCACGCCCGTGACCATTCCCGCTCGCGCGGTGGGCATGGACGTCTTGGCGGTCCATGTGTTCGTGGCCGGGTCATAGACGTCCAGGGCGTTCGTATAGGAGTGGCAGTCGGCGTTGATGCACCCGCCGACCACGTAGAGTTTTCCGTCAATGACCTCCGCCCCCGCGTAAGCCCGAATGGTGGACATCGGGGCCCTGGTTTCCCAGGTGTCGGAAAGCGGGTCGTACACCTCGAGTGCGGTGGTGCTGCTGCCCGTCGCCACGTAGAGCTTCCCCGCAATCACGCCGGTTGCAGGTCCGTTTCGGGGAACGGTCATGGAGGCCTTGGTGACCCAGGTTCCCTCAGTCGGGCCAGCGATGGCCGCCACGGGGCGCGCGGCGACCAGCGCCAGGCCTGCGACCGCTCCGCCCAGGGCTGCCAACCGCACCCATCGCCCCGACGAAAATACAACTCCCCCGCCTGGACGATTGAGCATGAGAGGACTCCTCTGGAAGCCCGCGCCGGGATTAGCCGGGCAACGGATCACGTCGGAAATTGGCCGTCAATAGACCGGATCGTCGATGGTGGTCCTTACTCTGGTGAAATGTCAAGCGTTTTTTTGACTCATGCCGGCGAAGGCGTCGGGGCAGCGCGGACACCTGTCTCGCGCTGCTCGATCCCGCCGGGCGCGCTACCCTGCGAGTGTCATCACGCCGAGATAGCGGCTCTCCTCGGCCAGGTCGAACTGCGTCGAGCACTTCCCAGCTGGCGCCGATGCTTTCAACTGATACCCGCGGCTGTTCGGCTCGAGCTTGTCGATGACGAACTCCCCGAAGGTATCCGTGGTCGCACGCCCGACCTCACGACCATCCTTCTCGAGAATGACCTCGACCCCGGCGGCGCACTCCTCGACACCCTTGACGCGATGGACCACCGTTCCCCCCACAAAGCACTTTGTGATCAGGTGGAGGTTCTTGTAGTAGACGCGCGGCTTCGTATTGAGTTCCGGCTTCAGGACCTCCAGGCCCTCCTCGGCCCGGATCCGCTGCATCTCCTCGTCCTCGACCTTAATGGTGCGGAAGACCTGGGTGGGACACGCCTGCTGGCCTCGCGTCTTCGTCCAGCCCTCGTCGAGGAGATGCGCGTCGAACGGCCACGCCTGGGGGATCTGCTTCTCCTCGTTCCACGAGATGGCGCCGTAAGGACACGAGTCCACGATCTGCTTCTGGCCTTTCGACTTCTCGGGATCGATGATCACGATGCCGTCCTCGCGCTTGCGCACCGCGCCGTCACGCCCCGCCTTGATGCAGGGTGCCTCGTCGCAGTGATTGCACATCACGGGCAGGAAGCGCGCCTGGACGATCGGGTACGTGCCGCGCTCCTTGCGTTTGATGTCCAGCCAGTTGTGTCCCAGCGCGGGCTGCGCGGCCGAGACGCCGGGGAAATCGTTCCCGATGTACTCGTCCTTGACGGCCAGGAAGCAGAGACGGCAATTGTCACAGCGCGCTACGTCGACGATCAGGTTCCACTTGGACATTAGAGTGCCTCCTGCGGCTGCCAGGTATCAACGCCGCTCCACTTCTCGACCTGCACTAACACCGCGTTGGGCTTCATACCGTGGCCCTTCTTCGTGATGGAGTCCTTGGAATTCAGCATGTTCACGCAGCCGCCGAGGTCGGTGGACCGCCCTGGCTCCCCCACCGGTTCATACCGGGCCGACCCGGAGTAGGTGCTGACCGTGCCCGGCCGCAGCCTCTCCGTGACCTGGGCCGCGCAGACGACCGAAGCGCGATGGTTCCAGATCCGGATCAGGTCGTCGTCCTTCACCCCCCTCGCCTCCGCATCGGCCCGGCTCATCCGGGCCACGAGGTAGTAGCGCCCATCCTTGAACACGCGGTGTTCGCGAATGTCATTGACACTGCTTCCCTCGTCGTCGCCCATGACGTGGAACGCGTAGCGGGTGTGCGCGGTCTGCAGCTTCAGGGGGAAGCCGGCGAGTTCCGGGTTGCGTGCTGGATCTTCATAGGTCGGCATGTACCGGTTGAGGGGCGGGCGGTCCGGATCGTCGATCTTCTTGAGCGATTGGGCGATGAACTCGTACTTGCCCGACACCGTCTGCAAGCCCTCGAGGTATCGGCCCGAGTAGTCCGACGGCAGAGGATAGGGCTCGGGAGTGTCCTTCTTCCGGCCTTCGTAGTACCACCGGTTCGCCACCGCTTCACGCGCGGGCTCCGGATCCGGAGGCACCACGAAGTAGCCCTTCTTGAGGAACTTCCGCCAGGTGGTGTGCTTGGCCAGGTCGGAGGAGTCGAAGACACGCTTGCACCAGTCCAGCTCCGACGTGCCGCCTTCCGAGTACATGGCTCCGAGGTCGAGTTTGGCCGCGACCGCGAGGAAGATCTCGTAGTCGGACTTCGATTCGCCCAGGGGCTCGATGCACTTGTGCTGCATCGAAATCACGCGGTGGTTGTTCATCGAGTACATGTGATGCACGTACCCGGTGCCGACGTTGTACCACTCGCCGATGTCCCACTTCTCGAAGACCGTGCACGCGGGCAGGATGACGTCGCAGTAAGGCGTCTCGCCTTCCTTCCAGACCGACTGGTTGACGATGAACTCGAGGCTCGGGTGCTGGTAGGCCTTGATCCAGCGGTTCCCGTTCACCATCGTGCCGAGAAGCTGGCTGCCGTACTTGTAGAGCATCCGCACCGGCACGTGACCGGGCGAGGGGTAGAAGAAGGGGAAGAACTGCCCCTGCACGGACGCGACGTCGGTGATGTAACCCCCGGCCTTGCCCGTGGTGATGGCCTCGGGGAACCACATGCGCGGGATGCTCTGCCGCACCGAGTTCATGGTCACGATGTGGGGCATGCGCTGGTAGTTGTTGGCGGCGTTCGCGCCGAAGGCCAGTTCGCCCGAGAACGAGCCTTCGCCGTAGCCCGGGAAGTAGAAGTTGAAGTCGAGAGGCGAGCCGAACTGCAGATTGCCGAAGTTGACGCCCGCCCGCCCCCAGCCCTGCATCGCGGCCAGGATCGTCATCATGCGGGCCCACTGCATGCCTGTCGCGGTACGGCAGGCGCCGCCGACACCGACCCCCCAGCTCCCCGCGCCCAGGTAGGTCTTCTTGCTTCCCCACTCGCGCGCCAGCGCGCGGACATCACGCGCGGGCACCCCGGTCTCGGCTTCCTGCCACTCCGGCGTCCTGGCCTGCCCGTCGGTCTCGCCCAGGACGTAGGCCTTCCACTCGTCGAAGCCGTTGGTGCGCTCCGCCACGAACTTCTTGTCGTAGAGCCCCTCGGTGATCCAGACATGACAGATCGCCTGGGCGAGGGCCGCGTCGGTCCCGGGCTTCGGCGCGATCCACTTGCCGCCGAGGTGCGCGGCGGTGTGGTTGAGATGCGGATCGATGTGGACCATCTTGATCCCGAGCTGCCGGGCCCACTCGCGCCGTTGCATCCCTTCGAACCCGTAGGTGGTGTCCGGGTCGCTCGACCAGAACACGATCATCTCGGCTTCCTTGAGACAGTCCTCCACGGTGCCGTAGAACTCCGGGCAGCCGAGGCGCAGGCTGTTGCCCCAGTGGTGCATGGCCCCCCAGAACCAGCCTTCCCAGCTGTCGGGCGTGTGCATCAGTTTCGTGGCGCCGACGATGTTCCAGAAGCGGTTGAAGGCGGAGAGGTAGTGCCCGAGGTTGCCCCACTGGTGGTGCGAGCCGTGGTCGACCGCGATGGCGCCCGGGCCGATGGCCTTGGCGCGCTTGATCTCGCTGGCGACGAGGTTTGTCGCCTCCTCCCAGCTGATGCGGACGAACTCGGACTTGCCCCGATTCTGCTGGTTGCGCTCGCCGTTCGGGTCGAAGTCGACCCGCTTCATGGGGTAGAGCAGTCGGCTCTTCGAGTACACCATGGACTTCTGGCACATGCCGTGCGCGCCCAGCGTGGTGCGCCTCGGCGGCGTGAACGTCTTGCCGCGCGCGGTGATGGACCACGACGGCGCGTCCTCTTCGCTGAAGTCGATCGGCGTGGTGCGGATGATCTTCCCGTCCTTGACGTAGACGAAGATGGGGCCGCCGTTCGTGCCCGAGGTGTAACGCGTAACCCCGTTGCCCATGTCGGTCCCGGCCTTCCAGGTGATCGATTCCAGCCGGCCCATGACGCCGAGGAACCAGACCGCGAACTCGTCCTTGCCCTGGAGACGAACCTTGAAGTTCTTGGCGGCATCGACCCGCTCGAGCAGGTTGAACGGCGGGGTGAGGAAGCTCTCCGCCAGCGCCCGGTTCTTGAACTCGACCACGAGTTCGGGCGCCTCGTGGATGCCGCGGCCCGAACTGATCTTGCCGTTGTCGATCCTGATCCACCGGCCCTCGGGCTTGTCCCGCAGCCTGAACTGAACGATGAGATTCTTCTCCTTCAGGCGCGCGGCATAGTCCGGGTACATCCGCGCGGCCACTCGCATGGCCTGCGGAATGCCCCACAGCAGGATCGAGAGATTCATATCACCCTCCAGAGACGGACATAGAACGGCGGGGGCCCGGCGCGCCCGCCACCGAAGCGGCGGCGCAGCGCAGGCAGGCGCGAAGCGCATCGAGCAGGGCGGCCCGCTCCCGAACACTCAGTTCCGCGAGCAGGACGCGGTTCGCCAGGCGGCGGCTCTCGTGAAGACGGGCGAGGGCGGTCCGCCCTTTCGCGGTGATCGACAGCCCCTTGCGCCGCCGGTCCCCTCTCTCCGCCTGCTTCCGGATCAGCCCCTTGTCGAGGAGCTGGGCCACCAGGGTGCTCACGCTGGCGCGGGACACCCCGCGGGCCTCGGCAATCTCCGAGCCCAGCACGCCGCCTGCCGGGCGCGCTGCGCGCCCGTCCGGCTCCTGGAAGTTCGGGTCGCCCGCCACCTGCAGCAGAATCAGCCATTGCTGGGTGGTGAGGCCGGCCTGCGCGGCCAATCCCTCGCCCAGCTTCCCCAGCTGGTTGCTCAGGTCGAGGACGGCCAGAACGATGGACTCCTCGACGGACGCCTTCGCCGGAACCGCTCGTGACATTGGTTAAGGACATTACCCATCGTCCCCTACCCTGTCAAGGGAATTTCCTCGCGCGGCCGCTCGTAGAATCCAGGGGTCAGGAGCTTCCATGGCAAACCTCGGCACCGGAAAGAAGCGCATCGCGATCCTCACCGGAGGCGGCGACGTCCCCGGCCTGAATCCGGCCATCCGCGCGGTGACCATCCGCGCCCTGCGCGAGGGCTACGACGTCATCGGCCTGCGCCGCGGCTGGGCCGGCCTCATCGACATCGTGCGCGAGAGCGACTACGACAACAGCAACAACTTCCAGCGCCTGTCGGAAGAGATCGTCAACCGGGCCGGGCGCACCGGAGGAACTTTCCTGCACACCTCGCGCACCCGTCCGAGCGCAGTCAAGGCCGACGCGGTTCCCGAGCATCTGCGGGACCGGTATGACCAGGAACTGAACGACCTGACCCCCGAGGTTCTGAAGAATCTCGACTGGCTGGGCATCGACCATCTCATTCCCATCGGGGGCGACGACACCCTGAGCTACGCGGTGCGGATGCACGACGAAGGGGTCAAGGTCATCGCCATCCCCAAGACCATGGACAACGACGTCCCCGGCACCGATTACTGCATCGGCTTCAGCACCTGCGTCACCCGCACCATCGAGATGGCGCACCGCCTGCGCACCTCGGCGGGCTCGCACGAGCGCCTGCTGGTGATGGAGGTCTTCGGCCGCTACGCGGGCTTCACCGCCATGCTGCCCACCATGGCGGGGGCGGCCACGCGCTGCGTGATTCCCGAGCACGAGTTCAGCCTGGACATCCTCACCGAGATGCTGATGTACGACCGCAACCGGAACCCGAGCAAGTACGCGGTGGCCCTCGTCTCCGAGGGCGCGGTGGTGGCGGGAGGCGAGAAGGTGTGGGCGAGCCGGACCACCGACGCCTTCGGGCACGCGAAGCTCGGCGGCATCGGCGACCTGGTGTCCGCCGAGGTGCAGAAGCGCACCGCGCAGTACAACCACGGCAAGGAGGTCAACATCATCAACCAGAAGCTCGGGTACCTGGTGCGCGGCGGCGATCCGGACGCCATCGACTCCATCGTGCCCATGGCCTATGGCAACCTCGCCTTCGACCTCCTGCTCTCCGGGGCGCACGGCCGCATGGTGGTGGTGAAGAACGGGTGCTACGGCAACATCCCGCTGCATGTCGTGACCAGCACCAAGAAACTGGTCAACGTGGAGCGCTACTACAACACCGAGCGTTACCGGCCGCAGTTCAACAGTTTCGACATGGCGCCGCTGTTCATCATGACCAGCGAAGGGTGATTCGAACCGGTCCGACGCGGTTTGGCGAATCAGACGACGTTGTATTCGTGAATCTGCCGGTTCTCGGCGAAGCGCGCGAGGTCGAGCATCGAGACATCGACGGTCGTAGCGCCCCCATCCAGGATGATCTCGGCCATCAGTTTTCCCGAGACCGGCCCGTGCATGAAGCCGTGACCCGAGAAACCACCCACCACCATGAAGCCGTCGACGGGGGTCTTCCCGTAAACCGGGTGCGCGTCGGGCGTGACTTCGTATAGCCCGGCCCAATGCGAGGTCAGCCCGGCGTTTTCGAGCATGGGCAGGCGCGCGATGGCGGATTCCAGGTTGACCAGCTCCCATTCGGGATCGACGTTCTCATCGAAACCGGGCCTCTCGTTGGGGTTCGACATGCCGGTGAGCAGGCCCTCGCCCTCGCGGTGGAAATAGAGCGACTGGGCGAAATCGAGCACGAACGGATAGTCGGCCGGAAGTTGGGGCAGGGCCGTGGTCACGAGCATCTGCCGCCTCAGGGCGGTGAGCGGGATTTCGACGCCGGCCATGCGGCCCAGCTTCGCCAGCCACGGCCCGGCGGCATTGACGACCAGCGGCGTGGAGAGAAAGCCCTGGCTGGTCTCGACACCCTGCACCTTGCCGCCGGTCACGCGGATGCCGGTTACATCCACGTTGGCATACGACTTGTTGCCCAGTCTGCTCGCCGCGCCAATGTAGCCCATCACCACGCCGCTTGGGTCTACGAGCCCATCGTTGGGGCCAAATGTGCCCGCCCGCGCGTCATCCAGGCGCATCATCGGGAGCCGGCGGCGCACTTCATCGCCGCTCAGCCACTCGGTCATGACGCCCAGGCGGTGCTGCATCGAGACATTGCGCCGGAAGACATCCACGTCATGCTCGCGGGTCAGCACGAACAGATAGCCGCACTTGCGGTAGCTGATCTCCTGGCCAATTTCATCCCTGAAACGCTCGAGCATGGGCAGGCTTTCCCGCGACAGCCTGACGTTGACCTCCGTGCTGAACTGGTAGCGCACGCCTCCGGCGCAGCGCCCGGTGGCTCCCTGCCCGAAGAACTCGTTCTTCTCCAGCAGGATTGCGTTCTTGATGCCGCGCGCGGCCAGGTGGTAAAGCGTGCTCGCCCCCATCACTCCGCCGCCCACGATGACGATGTCTGCGCTGGTGGGAAGGCTCATGTTTGCTCCTGAGACCCGAGGAAGGTCTCCTGCAGATCAGCCGGCCGGGCGAGGCGTGGGCTCGGGCACGGGCACATGACGCGGGACGAACACGCGGCCGTTCTCCACGACCACTTCCCCGTCGCGGATGACCAGCTGAACCCGGGTCAGGTCACCGAGGTCCTGGTCGGGGCGGCCGTCCACCACCAGCACGTCGGCGAGCTTGCCGGTCACCAGGGTGCCGAGCTTGTCGTCCATGTCGAGGATCTCGGCGTTCGTCCGGGTGGCGGCGACGAGCGCCTCGGCCGCGGTGAAGCCCGCGGCCACGAACTGACGGAGCTCGGTGAGATAGGACGCGGGCAGGAAGCGATACCACGTCTCCACGAGGTCGGTGCCGACTCCGATCTTGATCCCCGCGCGCTTGAGCCGCCGGAGCATTTCGAGATTCGCTTCCTTCGAGAAGCCGAAGCGCCGCGAGGTCGAGTCGAAGTAACCGCCCGAGATGTCGAAGATGTAGATGTAGGGCACCAGGGTGGGAACGGCCGCGACTCCCTTCTGGGCCATGAGAGCGATGGTCTCGTCCGTGCGCGGCAGAGGATGTTCGATGGTGTCGACCCCGGCCTCGACCGCCCACTGCACGTAGAAGTTCTCGCAGTCGCAGGTGACCTTGAGGCCGAGGGCATGCGCCTCCTCGATGGCCGCGGCGGCTTCGGGTTTCGAGAAGTGACTCGCGATCTTGATGACGTCGGCGCCCGCCGCGAACTGCTCACGCACGGCCTCGCGCCAGTCGTCGGGGCCGCTGGCCTCGCGCATCTCGGAGTTATGGAGGGCTCCGTAGGCCGGGCCGGAACGCGGGCTCCCCTCCGTGCCGTGCCCCCCCGTGCCCACGATGAGCCGCCCCGCCGCGAAGACCCGGGGGCCGGCGAGGCGGCGCGTCTGCACCCATTGCTTGAGCTGAAAGGGCACGTCGCTTCCCGAACCCACGTCCCGCACGCTGGTGATGCCGCTCTCGATGTAGTAGCGGAGCTTCTCGGCCCCCCGCAAGGCCCCGGCGGCGTCGGTGAGCGCGGGGCTGTCGGGATAGGCGTAATCGAGATGCGTGTGCAGGTCGATGAGACCGGGCATGACGGTGCGACCCGTGACCTCGATCACGCGCGCCGCCGCCGGCCAATCGGTCGATCCGGGCGCAAGCACCTTCGTGATGCGGTTGCGCTCGATCACGATCGTGCCCTCTCGAACCGGCGCGCCCGTGCCGTCGAAGATGCGCCCGCCCCGGAGCACGATCGCTCCGTCAGGCCCTTGCTGGCCGGGAGCGACCGGGACCCGCCGGGGATCGTCGCTCGTGGGCATGCCGGGCGCGAGAGTCTTGCGGCGATCGGAGGCGCGCGACTGGGCGCTCCCGGGAACCGCCCACAGTAACGCCAGAGCGACGACCAGAATGCTCGTCTTCATCTCGATGGTCTCCTTCACCGTCACATCTTCTCAGGGGCGTGGCTCGCTCCGGACCGCGGCCGGCTGAACATCCTCCATCGCGGGAGCGCCCCTCAGTGGTGACGGGCCCATCCTGAGCAGATCGAGGACGATGACTTCGTTCTCGCCCGCTTTCAGAAACGGCGCCGGACAGTAGAGGCGCTTCTGCGGGCCGATGTCCCAGTAACGACCGAGGTTGTGTCCGTTCACCCAGACCACGCCCTTGCCGTAGCCGGTCATGTCGATGAACGTGTCCGCCGGTTGGGCGAGATGGAACGCGCCGCGGAAGAACCGGCCGGGCCTTGTCGCCTCCGGCTTCGCGACGGTCGCAGCGGTCGCAGCCGCCGCCTGCCGCAGGCCCGCCATCCACTCATCGCTGAGGGGCAGCAGGTAGGCCTGCCAGTTCATCAACGTCATCCCGGAGAGGGTGACGCGGTCGGTGATGCCCTTGCGGTCGATGATCTCCTGCGCGAAGTTGATGTGTCCCATGCCCTCGACGAGGATGTCGAGGACCGGCATGGGATTTCCGGTGGCCGGGAGTTCGAGGGTCTTCTCGCCGAGCCGGCGATCGAGCCGGCCGATCTCCTTCCCATCCACGAGCACGATCGCGTAGTCGTGGAGATCCGTGATGGCGAGCTTGCCGCTCTTCCGGCCGACCAGCGTGGTTCGATAGAGGACGAGGCCCTGGTTCTGGCCGTACATCTCGAAGGGCCGCGGATGCAGCGAGGCGATGGGGGCAGGCAGGTGATCCCACAACGAGGCGTACGCCGTCATCGGAAACTCGGGCACCGCGATCGCGGGAATCGGATCCGGCACGGGCGGGAGGGCGGCTCCCGCGGGCAGATGTTTCGCGATGAGTTCGCGGAGCGCGTGGTACTTCGGGGTCGCGCGGCCCTGCTCGTCGATGGGCGCGTCGTAGTCGTAACTCGTGACATCCGGCTCGTAACCCTTGCCTCCGGAGTTGGCGCCGGCGGTGAAGCCGAAGTTCGTGCCGCCGTGCGCCACGTAGAAATTGAACGACTTTCCGGTGGAGAGGAGGAACTCGACTTCCTTCAGCAGGTCCGGGACGGAGGGTCTCGCCCAGGGCTCTCCCCAGTGCGTGAGCCAACCCGGGTACGTCTCGGAGGAGAAGACCGGAACGCCGGGCACGTGCTTACGCGCAAGTTCGAAGTCCTGCTCGTTCGATCCGGAGTCGAGACCGACCGCGGCGCCCGGGAGCGATCCCGCTTCGAGCATGTACGGGGTCGCGCCGTCGCCGGTGAAGAAGGGTCCGTCGATCCCGTTCGCCTTCCAGATCTCGCGCAGCCTGGACATGTACGCGCGGTCGTTCCCGTAACTCCCGTATTCGTTCTCGATCTGCACCATCAGCACCGGCCCGCCCTCGCTCACCATGGCCTTTCGGACCACGCGGGCGAGCTGGGCCAGATACCGCTCCACCGCTTCCATGTAGCGCGGGTAGAGGCCGCGCACGCGCAACTCCGGGTCCTTGAGAAGGTAGGGCGGCAGGCCGCCGAAGTCCCACTCGGCGCACACGTACGGCCCCGGACGCAGGAGGACCCACAATCCCTCGGCCTGCACGAGCTTCAGGAACCGCGCGATGTCGCGATGGCCGGTGGTGAAGTCGAATCGGCCTTCCGTCTCCTCGTGCGCGTTCCAGAAGATGTAGGCCGCGATGGTGTTGCAGCCCATGGCCTTCGCCATCCGGATGCGGTGCGACCAGTACTCCGCGGGAATGCGCACGGGGTGCATTTCGCAGGAGATGATGCGGAAGGGCGCGCCGTCGAGGAGGAAGTCCGTGGCGCTCAGGGCGAAGGTGTGCCGGCCGGGCGCAGGCCCGGGCCACGCCGCGGAGGCGAGCCCGCATAGGAGCGCGACGGTCAGAAGGCGTCTTTTCACGCGCCCGTCTCCACCACCCAGACGAAGGTCCGATAGCCCAGGCTCGCGAGGCCCTTCTCATCCCGATAGGCGTTCCACAGGGCGTCGAGGTCGCGTAGAAGCAGCTCGTAACGCGGCCCCTCCTTCGGCACATATGAGGCGCTGCGGGCGCGACCCACCAGACCGTCGCGGGAAAGCGCCTGGGTGTAAGGGAACGAGACCGGTGTGGCGGGCAGCCCCGCGGCAGCGAGGGCCTCGTCGACCGAAGCGCGCATGCCCTCCGAGAGTTCACGCTCAGCCGCGGCCTTGATGGCGGCGTTGTACGCGCGCATCGCGGGGTCGTCGCTGTCGCGCTCATTGACGAGGAACACGAAGCGCCCGCGCGACTTCACGATCCGCCGGAACTCGGTGAGCGCCTCGACCGGCTTGAACCAGTGGAAGGCCTGGGCGCAGATCACGAGGTCGACGCTCGCGGTCGGGAGGCCGGTCGCCTCGGCCGTGCCCTCGACGAAGGTGACGCGCGGGTGCGGCTCGGCGCTCTCGCGCATCGCGGCGTTGGGCTCGACCGCGAAGACGCGGACGCCTCTCTCCGCGAACAGACGCGACGAGATCCCGGTGCCGGCGCCGATGTCCGCGGCCACGAGCGACGATCCTTCCGCCAGACCCGCGAGCGCCGCGTCGATGGCGGCCGCCGGGTAGGAAGGACGGAACAAGGCGTAGTCCGAGGCCCGATCGGCGAATCGGGTGGTGGGCGCGAGTTCGAAGCGGGGAGTCGACATCGGACCGTCCTACCTCCGGTTCTCCATGCGCTCCGCGCGGCGCGCGACCGCGGCCAGCATGCGGCGCGCCACGATTTCGTGCCCGCCCGAACCGATCACGAGGGCGCGATAGAGCGCTCCGCTGAAGCCCGGGAAGAGGGCGTCGGTCCTGGCGCTCAGCTTCGTGCTCTTCTGCGGGAGCGGCTCGACCGTGAAGGAAAGCCGATAGCTCGCGAAGCGATGGCGCCCCTCCAGAACAGGCGGTTCGGCGCCTGCGCCTCGGCGACCACGAAGCCATTGACTACCTGGCCTTCGACCGGCGGGGTGGTCAGGGACGCGCCGCGGTGCGCGCAGCCGAGGATCCCGCTCGCCACCTGCGCGCCCGCGGTTCCCAGGGACCGGCCCAGGTGACGCGAGAGCGCCTCGTACACCGCGGAAGCGGAAGCTTCGATCTCGGTATCGAATACGTCGATGAAGGCGAGGGCGGGGGTCACGTGCTCAATGTAGTGAGGTGAGCCGGGAAGATCAAGGCGCGGGCTTGTAGTTGGTTGGGCGGGGTTGCTTCGTCGCGGTACCAAACGGAGTGGCTCCTCGCAATGACGTGGGGGGGTACGGGACGGACAGCAGCAACTTGGTAGTTGGCATCCGCAGCGGCGGTACGGTGTCGCCGTGCTGCGCCGTCCCACTGCGCCGTCCCACTGCGCCGCCCCACTGCACCGCCCCCCTGCGCCGCCGCACCGCGCGCCAACCAACCACCAGGTTCGTGCTGGCCGTTCGCACCACACTACGTCATTGCGAGGAGCCACTCCGTTGGCGACGCGACGAAGCAACCCCCTCCTACCACTACCAACTACTCGCGCCCTACTCCGGCAGGAAATACAGGCCTCCCTCGTCGTAGACCGCTTTCCAGGCGGGATGCTGGGCGAGCTTTCCCGAGAGGGCGAGGCTCGCGAGCGGCATCTCGACCAGGCGTTCGATCACCCGTTTCAATTCCCGCACGCCCTTCTCCGCGTCGAAGCCCGAACGGATCACGAAAGCCTCGGCGTCGGGCTCGAAGCGGAGGAAGACGCCGTTCGTCTTGCGGACCTTGTTGATGAGGGCGGCAAGCAGCGGGCGCGCGATGCGGCGCACGTCGCTCTCGTCGAGCGAGCGGAAGGTGATGATGTCGTCGATCCGGTTCAGCAACTCCGGCCGGAAGAACCGCCGCAGGTCGGCCTTGATCCGGCCCGCCTTGGTCACGGGCAGGGTCTCGTTGCCCTTGGCCGCGAAGCCCATCTTCGCGGCATCGGCGCCCACCCCCATGTTGCTGGTCATCACCACGATGGCGTTTCGCGCGTCGGCCACCCGCCCCTGCGAATCCGTGAGCCGGCCGGCGTCGAAGAGCTGAAGGAAGACATCGAAGACCTTGGGGTGAGCCTTCTCGACCTCGTCGAACAGGATCACCGAGTAAGGCTTGCGGCGAATCGCCTCGGTGAGCTGGCCGGGCTCGTCGTGGCCGACGTATCCAGGAGGCGCGCCGATGAGCCGCGACACGCTGTGCTCCTCCATGTACTCCGACATGTCGAAGCGCGCCAGATCGTCGGCGCCGCCGAAGAGGAACTTCGCGAGCGTACGCGCCATCTCGGTCTTCCCGACACCGGTGGGACCGAGCAGCAGGAACACGGCGAGGGGGCCGCGGCGCTCGGAGAGGCCGGAATGCGCGAGCCTCACGCGAGCCGCCACCTTCGCGACCGCCTCGTCCTGGCCGATGATCTTCGACTTGAGGTGCGCCTCGAGCTTGAGGAGGCGCGCGCCCTCGCCGGTTCCGTCGGTCACGATCTCGATGGGCAGGCCCTTCTTTTCCGCGAGCACCTCGGCGACCACCCGCGCATCCACGGTGGTGCCGGCGACGCCCTTGCCGGAACCGCCCTTGGAGGGCCCAGCCTGGCTCAGCCCGGGCACGCGGGCGCGCGCCGCCGCCTTGTCGATGAGATCCACCGCCTTGTCGGGAAGACGATGGTCGGGGTCGAAGCGAACGGACAGGGACACCGCGGCCTCGAGCGCCGCGTCCACGATGACCACGCCATGGTGCTTCTCGAAGCGCTCCTTGCGACCGCGCAGGATCTCCAGGCTCTCCGTGACCGAGGGCTCGGGCACGTCGATCTTCTCGAATCGCCGCTCGAGGGCGGCGTCCTTCTCGATGGTCTCGCGGAACTCGCTCGGGGTAGTGGCGCCGATGACCCGGAGCTCCCCGCGCGCGAGCGCGGGCTTGAGCAGATTCGCGGCGTCGAGGCCCGAACCGGCGCGGCCCGCGCCCACGATGGTGTGGATCTCGTCGATGAACAGGATGACATCGGGGGAGGCGCGAAGTTCGTCGAGCAGCTCCTTCATCCGCTTCTCGAACTCTCCGCGGTAATCCGTGCCCGCGACCAGCGCGCCCACGTTGAGTTCGACCACGCGTTTGCCGCCGAGGACCTGCGGGTCCTTGCCGGCGACCCCGCGAATCGCCACCGCCTCCACGATCGCGGTCTTCCCCACCCCGGCCTCGCCCACGAGCAGCGGATTGCTCTTGGTCGAGCGCGCGAGGGTCTGCAAGACGCCGAGGATCTCCTTGCGTCTTCCGATCACCGGGCCGATCTCGCCGCGCAGGGCCTGGGCGGTGAGATCGCGCCCGAAGCGCGCGAGGGCGCTCTCGCTTTGCGGCGGGGCCTTCGGCTGCGCGCGGGACGAAGAGGTCTTCGGCTTCGGCGCGGGACTCGCGATCATCCGGTCGAAGGGCAGCGAGGCCGCGGCCTCGGCGCGCGTCGCGATATCGGGGCCGAGCCGATGCTCGAGGAGAAGGGACACAATCGCGGGATCGGGCGCCTTCATGAGCACGGTCAGAAGGTGAAGCGCGTTGACGGGAGCGGTCCCGGCGAGAAGCTCGGCCCGCGCGAAGGCCGCCTTGGACGCGGCGCTTCGGGACATCACGCCCCTGTCCCGCGCCGGCTTCTTCTTCACCCGCGACCGCAGGTCCCTCCGCAGCACCCGCGTGGTCACGCCCGCCGACTCGAACAACTCGGCGATCGCCGCCTGCTCGGCCCCGACCTGGCCCATCCGGGCGGGGTCGAAACCAAGATCCTTGAGCGCCTTCGGATTGGCCTTGTCCAGGCTCAGGAGGCCCATCATGAGATGGGCGCACTCGATCTTCGCGTAGCCCGCGGCCCCGGCCTCGGAGGCCGCGATCCTCCACGCGATGGCGAGGCCCGGCGACGGATCACTCATGCTTTCAACTCCTGAAGTCTCTTCCTCGCCTCGTTCGCGAGGGCGACGAGGTTGGGCGGGGCGAGGGCGAGGAACTGCTGGAACGCGAGTATCGCCGCATCGCGGCGTCCGAGCTCGGCTTCCATCCGGCCCTTGTGGAATTTTCCGATGCTGAATCGCGGATCGATGGCCAGGGCCTTGTCGTGGGAAGCGAGCGCCTCCTCCAGACGACCCATGCGCTCCAGGCACACCCCGCGGCCACACCAGTTGAGGACGTTGTGGCTCGCGAGCTCGACCGTCTTCTCCCAGGCCGCGAGGGCCTGATCGTTGGCGTTGAGCGCGTCGAGGGACGAGGCGAGACGCACCCACGCGGGAGCGAACTTCGGATTCAGGTCGATCGACTTCTTGGCATGCGCCGCGGCCTCCGCGTAGCGCTTCAATCCGAAGAGCGCCTCCGCCTTGGAGAGCCAGGCGAGAGCCTTGCGCGAATCGGCGGCGATGGCCTGGTCCGCGAACTCCAGGGCCTTGTCGAACAGGGCCTGGTTGCGCGCCATCTCCGAACGCTTCAGGCACTCGTCCTGCGAGTACTTGGCCGCGGTCTTCGGGACGCTGACCTCGGGAAGCATGAGCACGCTTCCCGGCTGCTGCTTTTCGTCGTTCTTCGTGGCGAGCCCCGCCTTGATCGCGGCCAGGGCGGCCCGCGAGCCGTCGAAGGCGGGCTGGTGATCCGGCTTGATCTCGCGGGCCTTGCTGAAGCAGTCGAAGGCGTCGGTGGGATGATTGAGGCTCAGGAGAGCGTTTCCCTTGTGGCACAGGGCCTGAACCGACCGGGGGTCGGCGAGGAGCGCCTGGTCGAAAGCGTCGATCGCGTCTTCGCTGCGCCGGAGTGCTTGCAGGGCGAGACCCTTGGTGGTGAGGGCGAAAGCGAAATCGGGCCGCAGCTCGAGCGCGCGATTCACGGCCTCGAGCGAATCGGAGTACCGCTTGAGTTCGTAGAGATTGCGGGCGAGGCCATGCCAGGCGTTCACTCGCGAGGGCTCGAGTTCGACGGCGCGCCGCTGGGCCTCCGCCGCCTCGGCATTCAGGCCCTTGATCGAGAAGGCGACGCCGCGGAGATAGAAGGCGGAACCGATGCCGTTGTCGAAGCCGATCGCGACTTCGAGTGCTTCGAGCGCGTCGTCCACCCTGCCCAGATTCAAAGCACCCTCGGCGAGGCCGACGATGGCGAGGGCATTTCGCGGCGCGGCCTTCACGGCGAGGGCGAAGGCCCCGTAGGCGTTGGGCCAGTCGGAAAGCAGCCGGTGCGCGTCTCCGATTTCGAACCAGGCCTCGGCGTTTCCGGGCTCGAGGCCCGCGACCTCCATGAGGTACGGAAGCGCGTCCTTCGGGCGACCGGCGTGCTTCTCCGCGGCGGCGAGGCCCATGAGTGCTTGAACGCAGGCCTGGTCGAGGCCGATCGCCTTTGTCCAGGCCGCGCGCGCCTCATCGTGACGCGATAGCGCTCGGAGCGCGCCCGCGCGCTCGGCCCAGTAGAGCGCCTGGTTGGGATCGCGCTCCACCGCCTTGTCGAAAGCGGCGAGGGCCTCGACGGGCTTGCCGGAGGCGAGGAGCGCACGACCCTGCTCCGCGTACTTTTTCGCCACCGGGTTTCCGGTGGGACGCGCCGCGGCCGAGGCCGCGAGCCCGGTCGGAACGGACGGGGCGCTCGCGGCGGGGGGAGGCGTCGGGCCCGGCGCTTTCGCCGGAGGCCCCGGCGGAGGAACCGCAGGCCCGCCGGCCCGCAGCATGCCGAGCAACGTCTCGGCATCGTCTTCACCCATCGCCTTGGCCAGCCGGGCAAGTTCCTCGTCCGACATCCCGCCGCCGTCCTCGCTAAAGAGGCTGGCGACGCTCTTGAGGAAGGGATCGTCAATGGGCGTCGCCTTCCCGGGGGGCGGGGGCTTCGGGGGGCTCGAGGGCCGTAGTGGCGCCGTGCCCTTGCGAGCGGCCAGGCGTGCCCGAAGCTGTTCCACCCTCCGCTTCGATGCCTCGATCTGCAGCCGCATCTCGGGTTTGGCGCGCTCCAGGAATTTCTCGTGACTGAGCAGGGCATCCTCTTCGCGCCCCAGGATGTCTTCGACGAGCGCCTTGTTGAGCCAGGGCGCCGGGTGGTTCGGCATGAGCGCCGCCGCCCGGCGAAGGGCGGCGAGCGCCTCCTCGTGCCGCTTGAGTTCACCCGCGTACTTGCCCTTGTCCGAGAGGGACGGGACGTGATCGGGATCGAGCTTCAGCGCGCGGTCGAACGCCTCCACCGCGCGCTCGAACTCGCGCAACATGGCGAGGACGATCCCACGGTCGTGATGGATCTCCGGGTCGTTCGGGGCAATGGCCAGCGCGCGATCGAACACGGCCAGGGCATCGTCCGCCCGCTTGAGCTCCTTGAGCGCGCTCCCCTTCCAACGAAGAGCTTCGAGATTGCGCGGCGCGGCCGCGATGGCATTGTCGAAGAACTGGAGTGCTGCGTCCGCGCGTCCCTCGACCATCGAAACGTACCCAAGCCCCAAAAAGCCCAGGTAGTCGCGCGGATTCGGGATCACGCCCTTCGCCGATAGCGCCGCGATCATCTTGCGCGCTTCCTCGACCGACGACGCCTTCGTTCCGTCCACCTGCGCGATCTCGACCAGGTCGATCGCTGAACGGTACGCCTCCTTCAATCGGCCCGAGTCGTACTCCATGACCGCCTTGTTGAGCCAGAAGGGCAGCGTGCCCGGGGACGCTTCGACGGCCTTGACGATGGCCGCGCAGGCCTCGTCTCGCCTCCCGAGCTTGAAGAGGGCGTTCGCCCGGGTGTTGAGCGCCTTGTCGTCGCGCGGGTCGGTTCGAAGCAGGCTCTCGACCATGCTGAGGGCCTCGCCGAAACGGCCGGCGTTGAAGTGACCTGCGGCTTGAAGCGCCACCGCTTCCGGGTCGGGCTTCGGCCCGGGCAGCGGTTCCTCTGCGGGGCGCGGCGCGGGAGCGGCCACGACCGGGACGGAGGCGGGCGAGGGCGCTGGCCGCGGAGCTTCCTGAAGCTGAGGCAGCACTCCCGCATCGATGCTGGCCTGCTCCGCGGGCGTGATGCGCGAGCCGACGGTGATGGGGCCCAGGATGGGCGTGCGGCCCGCCTTGATCTCGCTGGTCAGCCGCTCGGCGGTTCGCCGCAAGCCGTCAGGGGGCGGGTCGAACGAGAGGAAGCGTTCGAAGAGGGGCACGGACTCCTTGAGGCGCCCAAGACGAAACGTGGCCAGGGCGAGGTTGTACCAGGTGATCGGCATGTCCGGCGCCAGTCGGGTCGCCGCTTCGTAGGATTCGCGCGCTTCCTCGAGGCGTTCGATCGAGGCCCACGAATTCCCCAGGTTGTACCGGAGCCGACCGTCGCGCGGATCGAGCTTCACCGCCTCCAGGTGACACGCGACCGCCTCGGAGCCGCGCCCCAGTTCGGAGAGCAACGTGCCCTTGAGGTCCCATCCAGCCACGTGCGCGGGATCGCAGGCGAGAGCGTTGTCGACGCACTGGATAGCCAGGACCCGGTTGATGGCGCCGAGGGCGATCGCCTGGTTGAACCACGCGGACACATTGCGCTGGTCGATGCTGATCGCGCTCTGGTAGGCCTCGATCCCCTCCTGGTTGCGGCCAAGGCGTCCGAGGAGAACGCCCCGGATCACGTGAGGGTCGGCCTTGGTCGGATCGAGCGCGATCGCGCGCTCGACGCAGGCGAGCGCCTCCTCGTTGCGCTGCGCGTCCGCGTAGAGCAGCGCCTTGTTCTCGAAGGCGGGGGCGGAGAGCGGGTCGAGGGCGATCGCCCGGTCGTAGGACGCGAGCGACTCGTCGATACGCCCCAGATGCTTGAGCGCGTTGCCTCGATTGCTGTGAAGGGCCGCCGCGTCCGCTTCCAGCGCGATCGCCTTGTCGTAACACTCGAGCGCTTCCGTCCAGCGGTCGAGGGTCGCGAACGACATGCCCTTCGCGTTCCAGTCGGTGGCGGTCTCCTTCGTGCCGGCGAGGGACGGAGCCTTCTCACCCTTCGTCTTCTCGTAGAGAGATTCGAGGTCCGCGCGCAGCGCGGCGAAGTTCGGATAGCGGTCTTCGCGCTTCTTCTTCAGAGCGCGGGTGACGATCGGCGCGAACGGCGAGTCCAGCGGTCCTTCGGTGACGCTCGTGTGCAGGGTGCGGAACGCGTGCCAGAAGTAAGCGCCCGCCTGCGCGAACATCTCCGGGGGCGGGGGCGCGGGCCGGAAAGGCAGCCGCCCTCCCGAAGCCATCTGATAGAGCACCACGCCGAAGCTGTAGATGTCGCTTCGTTCGTCGCACGACGCCGCGTCCACGAACTGCTCGGGCGACATGTGGGTCGGCGTGCCGAACACCGTGCCTACCACGGTCTTCGCGGGATCGCCGGCCGCGTCGGGCGCGCTGGCGGCGTCACCGGCGGCCTTTGGCGCCTCCGGCACGAGGGCGAGGCCGGCGATGCCGAAGTCGGAGATCTTCACCACCGAGTCGCCGCCGATCAGGATGTTCGCGGGCTTGATGTCGCGATGGCAGCGGATGCCCTTCGACACCGCGTACTCCATGCCCCGGCAGAACTGGATGGCCCAGAGCAACGCCTTCTCCTCGGGAATCGGGCCCTTCTCGAGATGGCCCTCGAGACTGTTCGGCCGTCCCGCGCCCGCCTGGACGTACTCCATGGCGATGTAGAGGCGGCCGCCCACTTCGTCTATCCACTTCGCGCGCACGAGGTTCGGATGGGCGCCGAGGTCCATCCAGATCCGCGCTTCCTTCTCGAACATCGCGCGCGTCTTCGCGTCGCGCAGCAGCTCGCCGCGCAGGGTCTTCAGGGCCACGATGTCGTCGCTCGCGAGGGAGCGCGCGAGATAGACGATGCCGAAGCCGCCTTCGCCGAGGGTCTCGATGACCTGGAAGAGATCGCCGATGAAGTCGCCGCGCTGGTACGCGGGAAGCGCATCGGGAACCTGGAGGGGGGCGAGGGCGGGCGTCGGAGCGGGCGTCGCCGGCGGGCGCGCGGGCGCGGACTCCTGCATCGACAGCGCCTGCGAAGGCGGAAGCGCCGAGTCGACGTTCGCGACCGGAGGCGGAGCAGGAACGCCTTTCGAAGGCCCGGCCCCCAGGGCGCCCCGGCAGAACGGGCAGGTGGGCGCGCGGTCGGAGATCCGCTTCCCGCAGGAGGGGCAGGCGACCAGCATCAGCCAATCATCTGCCGGAAGGCGGGCTCGTTCTTCAGGGACTCGAGTTCCGGCTCGCGGCGAGCCCGGGCCCGCGTGTAGTCGGGACGCATGCGGAGCGCGCGCTCGAGACTCGCGAGCGCCGCCTCCTTCTGGCCCTTGAGCGCATAGGCGCAGGCCGCGTAGTAGCGGGTGAAAGCGTCGTCGGCGCCGAGCTTGACCCGCGCCTCGAAGACATCGGTGGCCTTCCCGAGCGAGGCGAGAGCCAAAGGGTCGCCGCGGCGCTTCTGCGCGCCTCCGAGCCGCGTCTGCAGCTCCACCTGGATGCGCTGCCGCAGGGCGTGATCCACCCGGTTCAGGAATACGAGCTCCTGCTCGAAGCACGACACCGCCTTCTCATCGTTGCCGGCGAGCGCCTCGACGTGTCCGAGCCGCATGTAGGCGCCGACGATGCGGATGGTCTCGTGGCCCGAGACCGACGCTTCCTGCAGGGTGATGGCCTGCTCGGCGGCCGCGCGCGCGCGAGGCAGCTCGCCCGCGAGGGCGGCGCAGTGCGACAGCTGGAGCCAGTACCACCCCGCCCGGGGGTTCAAGGCGAGGGCCCGGTCGAAATAGGGCAGGGCGCCTTCGAAATCCCCCTTGCCGATGAAGAGAGCGCGGCCCATGGCGGAGAGCGGCGCGGGATCGTCGGGCGAGAGGGCGAGGGCCTGGCGAACCACTTCGATGCCCTCGTCGATGGCGCCCGCGGCCACCAGGGTGAGGCCGAGGTCGCGCCTCGCGCGGATGTACTTCGGGTCGAGCTCGATGGCGCGGCGGAACTGCGCGATGGCCCGCTCGTGAAGCTCGGGCATGGCGAGGTAGTCGGCCTTGCTCGCGTAGGACGCGCCGAGTTCGACGTGGGCGCGAACGTAGCGCGGATCGAGGGCGATGGCCCGCTCGAAGAAGATGACCGCGCGCTCCAGTCCCTCGTAGGTTTCGAGCCGCTGATTCAGGAGTCCCTTCGACAGCGCCTCGAAGGCCGCGACCACCTCGGTTTCGGCGCGGGCGACGTGGGTGGGCGCCACATCCGGGAAGAGCGAAGTCCGCAGGCGAGAGGCGATCCGGTCCTGGAGCCCGAAGATCTCGCCGATCCGGCCGTCCTCCTTAACCGTGGCATGGGTCTGGCCGCTCGCGACATCCAGGATGGCCGCGGTCACGCGCACGGCCTCCGCCGAGCGCTGGAAGGCGCCCGCGACCACGAACCGCGCGCCGATCTCCCGCCCCACCCGAAGGGCGGCCTGCTCGTCGATCCCCTCCTCGCCGATGCCGAGGCGCCGGAGCGTTTCCTGCACGCGGTCGCGAGCCGCCACCGCGATCTCGGGCGCCGCGCGCAACTCCGCGGTCACGGTCTCGGCGACGCCGGTGCCGAGCCAGGCGTCCTCGCCATTCGCGGTGATGTTCCGGAAGCAGAGCACGGCGAGGAGCGGCGGCCCCGACCCGGGAGCCGGAGGCGCGGGAGGCGGAAGCAGCAGGGCGGCGGCCGCGCGCAGATCCGCGCACGCCTCGTCGAGACTCGCGGGGCGCCGGGAACGCTCCTTCGCGAGCATCCGCATCACGACCTGCTCGACCGCGCGCAGTCTTTCGTTCCCGGCCGCATTCTCGAAGGGCGGCGGCTCCCGGTGCAGAATGGCGTCGAACACCGCCACCGCGTTGGCACCGGTGAAGGGCTGCCGGCCGGTCAGCAGCTCATAGATGACGACACCCACGGAGAAGATGTCGGCCCGCGCGTCCACGTCCTGACCCAGGGCCTGCTCGGGCGACATGTAGGCGACCGTGCCGATCACCCGCCGCTGGTTCGAAGCATCCGCGGGGTCTCGAGTCCAGGTCGGCGACTCCTCGTCGGAGGTCCACGCCTCCATCTTGGCCAGGCCGAAGTCGAGCACCTTGACCCGGCCGTCGATATCCACCATGACATTCGAGGGCTTGATGTCCCGGTGAACGATCCCGCGGCGATGCGCGGCGGAAAGGCCGTCGGCCATCTGCCGCACCAGGTCGAGGATTCCATCGAGCTCGGGGGTGGTGCGGCGGACGTGCTCGAGGATGGATTCGCCGGGAACGTACTCGAGGGCGATGAGCGCGAGCGGCCCCTGATCCGTCTCGGCCTCGTCCACTTCGTAGATCACGGCCACGTTGGGATGGTTCAGGACCGAGGCCGCGCGCGCCTCCTGAAAGAGGCGGGCCCGCGCCTCCGGGCTCGCCCGTGAATCGCGGCGCAGGGTCTTTAAAGCCACGAGCCGTCGCAGCTTCGTGTCCTCGGCGAGGAACACCTCTCCCATGCCCCCTTCTCCGAGGCGTTTGATCACACGGTAATGCGAAATCACCGTCGCGGACATGGCCCTTTGGGAGAATGATACGGGGCCGGCGGTCCGGGAAGGCGGGTTAGCATCCGAGGTTCCATGCCGAGCGCCCTGTTCAACGAACGAGCCGACAAGATCCGACATCGAGTCCTCTCGCCCTTCGGCTTTCGGATCTTCCTGTGGAGACAGCTTCCCCTCGCGGCCTTCTCGGGGCTTTCGCTGCGGTCGCTCGACGAAGGCGGATGCACGGTGATCCTTCCCGGCGGATGGCGCACTCAGAACCCGTTCCGGTCCACGTACTTCGCGGCCCAGGCCATGGCCGCGGAGATGTCGACGGGCGCGCCCGCAATGGTCCTGGTTCAGGGGGCCGAGGCGAAGGTGTCGCTCCTCGTGACCGAGGTCCGGGCGCGCTACACCAAGAAGATCGTGGGGGCATCGCAGTTCACCTTCCGCGAGATCGGGGAGATGGCCGACACCATCGAGCGCGCCGCGCACACCGGCGAGCCCGCGACCTACGTGGCCCGATCGGTCGGACGCAGCCGGACCGGTGAGGTGGCCTCGGAGTTCGAGGTGACCTGGAGTTTCAAGCGGCGCGACTGAGCTCCGGCCCCCAAGCCTTCACCACCGTCGCACGTCCTCACCCCTCGGAAACCCGCTGCTAGTGTCCTGCCTCGTAAGTTCGCGACACATGGGACCGCCGATGCATCCCCGCTCGCTGCGTTGCTCGTCCTTGCATATGCTGGATATGCGGCCTCCTCGGCGCCTTGCGATCGGGGCGCCTCGACGGTCGCATGAATCGCGGACTTACGAGGCAGGACACTAGCATCTCCCGATGCGAGGAACTCCCCTCGGGAAATAAGGGACCCATGAACAGACTCTTCGAAGGAGAAGTGGCGGTCATCACCGGCGGCAGCTCCGGAATCGGCCGGGCCACCGCCCTCGCCTTCGCGCGCGAGGGAGCGAAGATCGCGCTCGCGAGCCGGCGCGCGGACGAATCGGAGGAGACGGTGCGGCTGGTTCGCTCCGAAGGCGGCGAGGCCATGTTCGTGAAGACCGACGTGACGAAGGCCGCCGAGGTCGAAAGGCTGATCGCCAGGACGGTCGAGCGCTACGGCGGGCTCAACTACGCCTTCAACAACGCGGGCATCGAAGGGGATGCCTTCGTGCCCGTCGAGAACTATGCCGAGGCCACCTGGGACCAGGTGATCGACATCAACCTCAAGGGCGTGTTCCTGAGCATGAAGTACGAGCTGCCACACATCGTGCCGAGGAAAGGAGCGATCGTGAACATGGCCTCGATCTCGGGCCTGGCGGGCTCGCGGATCGGGAGCGCGTACGTGGCGAGCAAGCACGGAGTGGTCGGACTGACCCGGGCCGCGGCCCTGGAAAACGCCGAGCGCGGCGTTCGCATCAACGCGGTAGCGCCCGCGGTCATCCGCACGCCGATGGCCGACCGCGCCTTCTTCCACGATCCCGCGATCACCGCCGCGGTTACGGGCCGCCATCCCATGGGCCGCGTGGGCCTTCCCGAGGAAGTGGCGAATGCGGTGGTGTGGCTGTGCTCGAAGAACGCCTCGTTCACCACCGGCCACACCCTCCCCATCGACGGCGGCTACCTCGTGCCCTGAGTCGCGCCCGATGAACCGCGGTCCGCGGGCGTCTCCGGCTCCGCAGCCGGGCGATCGTCTTCCTTACGGCGGTCGTCCGACATCTCCACCGCGATCGCGGCCGCCTCCCGGGCCGGCATGTCCTCGGTCCGCCGCTCGTACTCCTCCTCGGCGCGCTCGTCCTCCACGCGCTGCTCGGTGTCCGCGAGCTGCTCCTGCTGTCCGGGCAGCTCCACGCGAAGTTCCTCGATGAGCATCATGATCGTGGCGGCCAGGGGCAGGGCCAGAAGCGCGCCGAGAATCCCCATGAGGGTGCCGCCCGCGAGCAGCGCCATGAGCACCACGGAGGAGGGCAGCCGCAGGGCGTGGCCGTAGATGCGGGGAACGAGCACGCGGCTTTCGAACTCCTCATAGACGAGCATCACCACCAGGATGATGCCGGCGATCACCGGCCCGCGCGCGAGGGCGGCCAGGACCATGGGGGCGATGGAAAGCATGGCGCCGACGTAGGGCAGGACGTCCGCCATTCCCGCGAAGACGGCGAGAGCAATGGCGTTCGGCACGCCGAAAGCGACGAGCAGGACAAAGGAGAAGACTCCGATGAGCAGGCAGGTGATGACCTGGCCGCGGATGTAGGCCCCCACGATGGTCTCCAGGTTCAGCATCACCCGGGCCAGCCGGATGTGATGGGTGCGCGGCACGATGGAGAAGAGACCGCCGCGGAGGCGGTCGCGGTCGATCATGATGTACAGCGCGAGGAACAGGGCGGTGACGCCGTAGGCGAACACCCCGATCGCCCGCGCGGTGATGGCGCGCGCGGTGTCGCTCGTGATCATGGCGGGAGCGTCGTACTTGAAGTGTCGCAGCCAGGTCGCAAGCGGCGCGGTCAGATTGGAGAGGGCCAGGTAGCTCGCAAGCTCCGCCCGAAACGCCGGCTCGTGCTCGACCAGGGCCGCGGCCTGGCTGATGAAGGACGGGATGGTGAGGGCCACGAGCGTGGTGGTGGTGAGGAACAACAAGGTGAAGGCGATGGCGATGCCGAGGCCCCGCTTCACGCCCTTTCCCTCCATCCACGTGACGGCGGGACTCATCGTTCCCACCACGAGCAGCGCCACCACGAGCACCAGGATGACCGGCCAGAGCTGGATCAGCAGCCAGAGAAGCGCCGCGACGAGGACCATCTGGAGAATGGTCGCGGCCGGTATCCGGATTCGCACCGCGGGCACGGGCCCGTCCTGGTCGCGAGACTTTTCTACATTGCTCCGCCCCCCAAGGCGGCGATCCGCCCGGGACGCAGCCTGGGGCGTCCTACTGGAAGAGCTTGAAGCTGCCAAGCAACGACCACAGGATGAAGAAGATCACGACGGTTCCGATGCAGCCGCAGCCGGATTTCTTCGCTCCCCAGCCGGCCACGACACCGCGCAGTACTTTGCTCAATACGTCTCCTTTGTCAGATACGACGAACCTCTTGAGCAGTATCCGTGCCAGCCCCTCGGCCGCTCCCGCTCTAGACTGCGAAGCGATGACTCGCACCCCGGCCGACGCCCCCCGAAGGCCCATACCCTCGCGCGGTTTCGTGGTCGCGGGCGGGCGGAGTTCACGCATGGGCCGCGACAAGGCGCTGCTTCCTTACCGGGGAACCACGCTGATCGAGCACGCGATGGCCCTTGCACGTGAGATCACACCGGACATCCGCGTCCTGTGCGGCCCCAAGCGGCGGTACGAAGAATTCGGCGTCCCCGTGATCGAGGACCCGGTTTGCGGCGTCGGCCCTCTCGGCGGACTCTATGGAGCGCTTCTCTCGGCGTCCATCGACGGGCGCGAGCGCATCTTCTGGCTCGCCGTGGATCTCCCCCTCGTGACCCCGGGCTTCCTGACCAGCCTGATGGCCGGACTCGATCGCGCCGACGTCGTGATGGCGCGGACGGAGCGCGGCCCGGAGCCGCTGTGCGCGGCTTTCCAGACCGAGCCGACCCTCGCCGCGGTCCGGCGCGCCCTCCTTTTCGGCCGCCTCAAGATGACCTCGGCGCTCGAGGGTCTCCTGGTTCATTCCCTCGACGCGGAAGCCGCCGCCTTCGCCAACATCAATACGCTCGGCGACTACGACCGCCTGGGTCACCGCTGATCGCCGCCCTGACGCGGTGCTATGTTCCCTCCGCCATGACCCCTACCCCACGTCGACTGGCCGCGCTCGCTCTGTCCTTCGTCGCTCTTGCCGGGTTGGCCCTGTCTCAGGAGCGTGAAGACCGCACCCTTCTCTCCCAGGCCGAGATGACCGCCATCATCAACGAGGTCTCGGGGGAGCGGGCGATGCACCACGTCCTCGAGCTGGTGCCGTATCAGCGCGTGCGGCCGCCCGCGGAGTACGACGCTCCCTATCGAGAGAGCCGGGTCATGGCCGACTTCGCGAAGGAGTACGGCTTCAGCAACGTGGCCATCGAGACCTACGGCACGCCCGCCCCCGCCTGGCAGCCCACCCAGGGCGAGCTTTGGATGACCGCCCCAAAGAACGTGAAACTCTTCGACATCCACGACGTCGTCCTGTCTCTCGCCTCTCTCAACGCAAACGGCGACCTCACCGGCGACCTGGTCGACGTGGGCGCGGGCCGCGCCCAGGACTTCGAGGGCAAGGACGTCAAGGGCAAGTTCGTGCTCTCGTCGGGCTCGACGAACGCCACCTACACGCAGGCCGTCCAGCGCGGCGCCATCGGGGTCCTCGGCATCAGCGCCATCGGCTACCAGCGCGCGGTCGACTTCCCCACCCAGATCGTCTCGTCGAACGTGAATGCGCAGGCGGGGACGGTCGCCTGGTCGGTGACGCCCGAGGTTCAGCACAACCTCCAGGCCCTCCTCACCCGCGGCGAGAAGATCACCATCCGCTCCATCGTGAAGAGCACGCAGGTGCAGCTCAAGTCCGAGTACGTTCACGCCGAGATTCCCGGGGACGGCAGCACCTCACAGGAAGTCGCGATCAGCGGCCACCTGTATGAAGGCGTGATCAAGCAGGGCGCCAACGACGACAACTCCGGCTGCGCGCTTACCCTCGAGATCGGGCGCGCGTACATCAAGCTCATCAACGAGGGGAAGCTGCCGCGTCCGAAGCGCACCATCAACTTCCAGTGGGTTCCTGAAATCGTGGGCACGAACGCCTACCTGAACGCCCACAAGGACAAGGAGAAGGCGATCATCGGGACGCTCAACTTCGACATGGAGGCCATCCGCGTTTCTCAGAGCCGGAGCTACTGGGTGCTGCAGCGCACTCCCGACACCTTCCCCTCGTACATCAACGACATCGCGCAGAGCGTGATGGAGTACGTGGCCGATATCTCTCGCGAGCGGGTGCGCTTCCGCCGCAACATCACCGGCTACGCGCCCACCCAGCCCGTGGAATCGCCACGCGGGAGCAAGGATGCTTTCTACATCAAGGTCGATAAGCACTACGGCTCCTCCGATCACGTGACGTATATGCAGCACGGCATCCCCGCGGTCATGTTCATCACCTGGCCGGACATGTGGTACCACTCGTCGGAGGACACGCCCGACAAGCAGGACTCCACGCAGTACAAGCGCGCGGCCGCGGTGGGTCTCGGTTCCCTCGCCGCCCTCGCCTCGGGCACGGATGAGATGGCGGCCCGGATCCTCGCCGACAACCTCGGCCGCGGCCTCTCCCGCATGGGCGAGTCGCACACCAAGGGCCTGGGCTACCTGGCCGACGCGAAGGACGCGGCCGCACTGACCACCGCTTACAAGGAGGCGAGAAACGCCATCCAGCATCAGGCCGGAATCGAGAAGGCGGTGGTCCGCTCCGCCTCGGTGCTGTGGACCGACGTGGCCGCGGGTCAGAAGAAGACCGCGGCCTTCGAGCCCTTGATCGACGCGCGCACCGGCTCGCTCCTCAACGAAGTGAAGGCCGCGTATCAGCTCCAGGCTGCACAGCGGTCGGCGGCGCCGGCCGAGCCGGTGATGACCGCCGAGGAGAAGGAGGCGTCGATGCTGATCGTCGAAGCCATCCCTCAGCCGCCCGGCCAGGGTTTCGGCGGAGGAGGCGGTGGGCGCGGCGCTTCCGGCGGCCCGAGCCTGCCCGACGAATTCACCGCGGAGTTCGGACTCCTCACCCAGAAGAAACTCACCGCTCTCCAGATCCGCGACTTCCTCTCGGGCGAATTCACGCCCCTGCCGATGGCGGACGTAATGGCGGTGATCCGCGCCCAGGAGAAAGCGGGACGGCTCAAGGTGACGGCCAAGCCACCCGAGACTCCGGTAAAGGGCAGGAAGAAGTAGCCGGACTTTCCGATTCGGGCGCGGATCGAGGAACTCCGGGAGGCCCGCGTTCGTCTTCTTTTTCATGGGTACGCTCCTTCGCGACGCCCGCCTGGCTCTCCGCAGCATGTGGAAGCGGAAAGCCACGACCGCTCTCCTGATCACCACCCTCGGCTTCGGTCTCGGATCGAACATCGCCATGTTCAGCATGGCGGACGCCTTGCTGATCCGGCCCATGGACCTGCCGAACGAGGATCGTCTGACCCGGCTCTGGTCCTCTTCCCCCACCACCGAGATGTACGCCCGGAGCACCACCTCCCCGGCCGACCTCCTCGACTGGAAGCAGCAGACCGGAGACGTCTTCGAGTCGCTGGTCGCCATCGAGGACTGGGACGCCACCCTGCGCGGAACGGGCGTCCCCGAGCGAGTGCCGGCCCTGCGCGTGTCGCCCGATTTCTTCGAAGTCCTCGGGGTGCGTCCCGTGATGGGACGTGGTTTCCTGAAGGAGGAGGGCGAGGCGGGAAACAGTTCCCGCGTGGTCCTCGCCTACGCGGTGTGGCAGCGCATCTTCGACAAGGATCCCGGGATCGTCGGCCGGGAAATCATGGTCGACGGACAGGGCGCGACCGTGGTCGGCATCGCTCCCCGCGGCTTCGACTTTCCGCAAGGCTCCCAGGTCTGGCTTCCGCTGCCCCTCGGAACCGCGGCCACGGCGAGACGGGATCAGCGTCATCTTTCGGCCCTGGGTCTCCTCAAGGATGGCCGCTCCCTCGAGGACGCGCGCGCCTTGATGGACGTGGTGGCGCGGCGGCTCGAGGCCGAACACCCCGACACCAACCAGGCCTGGCGCGTCAGGGTCGAAACGGTTTCGCGAGGCTTCGAGGACCCCGCCCTGCGCTCGCTCATGGGCTTCTTCCTCGCGGGCACGGGGCTCGTTCTCCTCATCGCTTGCGTGAATCTCGCGAATCTCCTGCTCGCCCAGGGCGGGGAACGCCGTCGCGAAGTGGCGCTTCGCCAGGCCCTCGGCGCGACCCGCGGGCGCATCATGAGCCAGATGCTCACCGAAGGACTGATCACGGCGCTCCTGTCTCTCTCCGTGGCCCTTCCCGTGGCAGGCCTCTCCGCTCGCGCGGTGAGAGAGTTCATGCCCGCGGAGCTGATTCGCCACCTCACTCGGTGGAACGACATCGGCATCGACTCCCGCGCGGTGATCTTCGGGGGCGTCCTGGCGGTGATCGCTACCGTGATCTTCGCGCTGGCGCCCGCCCGGGCCGCGTCCAGTCCGAACCTCGTCGAGTCGCTGAAGGAAGGCGGGGGCGCCGCCACCGCGGGCGGGCGTCGGCAGCGCGGTCGGGACCTGCTCGTCACCTCGCAGATCGCCACCGCTCTCGCCATCGTGATCGTGGGCTCCCTCGCCACCCGCAGCGCGTGGCGGTTCCTCGAAGGACCACAGGGCTACAACCCCGACGGGAGCCTGAGTCTTCGGGTGTCCCTGCCGGAGGCGTCGTACCCGACCGCGGAGTCGAGGATCGCGTTCGCGCGATCGGTCACGGAAAGGATCGAAGCCCTCCCCGGCGTCCTCACCGTTGCCGCCGCCAACGTGCTGCCGGCCCGCGCCTCGAATTCCAGTCGCTCCATTCGCATCGAAGGCGCGCCTGAAGTTGCGGTCGCCGAGCGTCCGTCCGCGGACTCGCGAACCGTGACCCCGAGGTTCTTCAAGGCCCTGGAGATTCCCATCCTGGCCGGCCGCGGGTTCGACGATAACGACGTCGGCCGCGAACCTATGCGGCAGGTCGCGATCGTGAGCCGGTCCTTCGCGCAGCGCTTCTGGCCGGGGCTCGATCCGCTCGGCCGGACCTTCCGGGCGGGCGATGCGGAGGACGCCCCCCTCGTCACCGTGGTGGGGGTTTCGGGCGACGTGATTCACCAGTGGTTCGCGCGCCGCAACTACCCGACCTACTACCGGCCCTATGCGCAGGAGCCCCGCGCGGAGATCTCCTTCGTCCTGCGGACGGCCACCGGGTCGCCGGAGTCGCTTGCGAGCGATGTCCGGAAGGCCGTGGCCACGGTCGATCCCGATCAGCCCGCCTACGATGTGTGGAGCCTGCGGCGGTCGCTCGCGATCTCCACCGTGGGCATTCGCTTCGTGGCCGCGACCATGGCCTCTCTCTCCTGGCTGGCGCTCGTGCTCGCGCTCAGCGGCGTCTACGGCGTGATGGCCTACCGCGTCAGCCTGCGCACGCTCGAGATCGGCATCCGCCGCGCGCTCGGCGCGTCGGCCCGGGATGTCCTGAGGCTCACCATGGATCAGGCGGCCAGGCTCACCGCGCTGGGCCTCGTCATCGGCGGGGGCCTCGGCTTCGCCATGGCGAAGGCGCTCGGGGCCCTCTTGCAGGGTGCGGTCACCCTGGACTTCTCGACCGTGGGCGGAAGCGCCGCCCTCCTGGCCGGGGCGGCGCTCGTCGCGGCCTACATACCGGCGCGACGCTCTCTGACGGTCGAACCGACGCGCGCGTTACGCGCCGAATAGGACCGCCAGAGAGCGGAAAGAAGTTACGACTTCTTCTTCATCTCGGGCTTGATCGGAACCGCGCAGCCGCCCTTGCCCTTGCACTCGTTCTTGCCCTGACATCCCGAGGCCTTGGTGCCGCAGCCGCCCTGGCCCTTGCACTCGTTCTTGCCGCGACAATCGTGGTGAGCGGAGGTGGCGCAGCCGCCCTTGCCCTTGCACGAATTCTTTCCGGCCGCGCCGCCTTCACCGCTGGCGCAGCCGCCCTGTCCCTTGCACTCGTTCATTCCCTTGCAGACATGCTTGGGGGCCTTGTCGTCGGCCTTCTTCGCATCGGCCGCCTTCTTTTCCTGGGCCAGGGCACGCGCGCCGGCCACGAGGCTCACGCCCACCGCGCCGAGCACCTTGTTGAAATCACGTCGCTTCATTTCATTTCTCCTGGGTTGACTCTGAAACTGGTTTCCGTTTCCGCCCTTCGTGGGCGCGAATTAACAGAATCGCAGGACTCGGTCAGGGTGTCAAACGGCAGGGGGACTAGGCGTGCCGACGGAGGAACGAGGAGGCCAGGGCGGGGAGCAGGAGCAGCGTCGCGGCGGTGGAGAAGAGCAGGCCGCCGATCACCGCCACCGCGAGAGGGCGCTGCAGTTCCGAGCCCGAGCCGAGCGCGAAGGCGAGGGGCAGGAGGCCGAAGATCGTGCACAGCGTGGTCATGAGAATCGGCCGGAGCCGCCTTCGACCGGCATGGCGAATGGCCACGCGCAGGGGCTGACCGTCATCGATACGCGCGAGCGCGTTCTCGACCAGCAGGATTCCATTTTTCACCACCAGACCGACCAGGAGCACCAGCCCCATCAGGGACGAGACATTGAGGGGCACGCCGCTCGCGCGCAGGAAGATGACGCCACCGGCGAGCGCTGGCGGGACGGTGAGGAGAACGAGGAGGGCGGCGCGGCTGGATCGAAACTGGCCGACCAGCAACGCGAAGACCGCCATCACTCCCAGGGCGAGGACACTCAGCAGTTGAGCGAACGCGGCCTTCTGGCTCTCGGCCTGCCCGCCAAGATCGATGCGATACCCGGGAGGCAGCCGCAGACCGAGGAGGCGCTTCCGCACGGCGCTCGCGAGACCGCCGATGTCGCTGCCCTCGAGATCGGTGGTGGCCAGAGCCACGGGCACGAGGTTCTCGCGCAGGAGCTCGCTCGGTCTCAGCATCCGGCTGGGCGTGGCAAGGCTGGAGACGGCAACCGAGGTCGAGCCCACGGCAATCGGCAGGTCGGCGAGCCGCCCGGGTTCGAATCGCCAGGAGTCTGGGAAACGCACGCGGACCGGAACCAGCCGGTCGAAGCGCGGCACGTCGCCCACCTCCTTGCCCTGCAGCGCGGTTCCGAGATCGTCGGCCACGTTCGTGGGCGTGAGTCCCGCCCGGGCCGCGGCGTCGGCATTCACCGCGTATCGAAGCATGGGCGCGTCGTCTTCGAAGCCGCGGTAGTAGTCCACCATGTGGGGGGTGTCGGCGAGGCGCTTCTCCACCTCGAGGGCGATGGGAACGAGCGCGCCGTGATCGGGGCCGAGGATCCGGATCTCGACCGGGCGCGCGCTGCCCGACAGGTCGTTCAGGACATCCTCGAGAAGCTGGACGAACTCGATGCGCGCCGAGGGAACCTGCGACTCCACCTTTCCTCGAAGCTCGTCGATCACTTCCTCCACCTCCCGGCGTTCCTTCCGCGGCTTCAGCAGAACCGCGATGTCGCCGCGGCTCATCTGGGTGGCGGTGACCGGGCCGAGCTCCGCGCCGGTCCGCCGCGTCCAGTTCTGGACATCGGGGGTCTCGCGAAGCGCATCTTCGATCTTCAGGGCCGCGGCTTCCGTCGCCTGCAGCGAGGTGCCGGCGGGAAGGAAGTAGTCGATGACGAAGGCTCCCTCGTCCATCTCGGGCATGAAGCCGGTGGCGAGGCCCTCATAGGCCACGACCCCGACGCCGAGGCCGAGGATGACCAGCGCCATGGCGACGAGAGGATGCCGGATGGAGCGGCCGAGGAGCCGCGCGTACCGCGCGCCGAAGCGGTCCCGCTTCTTCCGGAGCCCCGGGCCTCGAGCCTTCATGAACTGTTCGGCGAGAACGGGCAGGATGAAGATCGCGAAAGCGAGGGAAAGGAGAACTGCGCCGGCGAGGGTGACGGCGAGCGCCGCGAAGAACTTGCCCACGAGGCCGGAGATGAAGGCAAGCGGCACGAAGACCACCACGGTGGTAAGGGTGGTTCCGATGACCGGAGCCATGATCTCGGCGAGGCCCGCGTCGACCGCGTCGGTGGGAGAAAGCCCGGCCTCGATGCGCAGCGCGATGGCCTCGATCACCACGATGGCATCGTCGATGACCAGCCCGATGGCCACGGCCATGCCGCCGAGCGACATCAGATTGAGGGTCTGCCCCGCGATCGCCATGACCGGGAAGGTGCCGATGAGCGCGAACGGCACGGAGAGCGCGGCCAGCAGGCCCGCGCGCGCGTTGCGAAGGAAGAACGCGAGCACGCCCACGGTGAGCGCGATGCCGATGAGGATCGCGTCCCGCACGCCGATCACCGAGTCCTCGATGAGAAGTCCCTGGTTGTAGACCTCCACCATGCGGATGCCCTCGGGCAGGCGCAGGTCCCTCGCGATCTTCGCCACCTCGCGCACCACGTCGGGCGCCGAAGCCTCGGGAAGCCTCGAGATGCTCACCTGCACCGCATCGCCTTCGGGACCGTGCACGGCGCGGGTCCGATCGGGATGCCCCTCGACCACTTCCGCGATGCTCCGAAGCGACAAGGGACCGTTCGCGGCCAGGGAGACGGGCAGGGCGGCCAGGCCTTCGATCGAGGTGGCAGTGTTTTCCGCGGTGACCGCGACGAGTTGTCGATGATCGTCGAAACGGCCCACCGCGCGTCGGACGAGCCCTTCCCCCACCCGCTGGGCCGCTTCGCTCGGACGCAGGTGCGCGGCCGCGAGCTTCACCGGATCGAGAACGATCTCGATTTCGCGCGGGTCGCCTCCCACCACTTCCACCCGCCCGACCCCGGGCGCGCGAGAGAGGGCCGGCCGAACCAGGAAGTCCGCGGCCTCCCTTCGCCCGAGCGAGGTGCCGCCCACCAGGTTGTAGGAGAGGATGGGGAAATCGGCGGGCGTCACCTTCTGGGATTCGATCTCGGTGTCCGCAGGAAGGGCGCCGCGAGTCTCGGCGATGGCGGCATCCGTGAACTGAAGCGCGCGCCACATGTCGGCGCCTTCTTCGAATTGAAGCGCGATCTCGGCCGAGCCGCGGATGATGCGGGTGCGCAGCCGGCGCACCCCGAATACGGTGGCGAGCGCTTCCTCGAGCGGTCGAACCACCGACGCCTCCATGAGCTCGGGGGGCATGTCGCCCGAGCGCGCGACCACGACGATGCGGGGGAAATCGACCTCGGGATAGATGCCGGAACCCAGGCGCGACAGGGAGAGGAGCCCCGCGAACACCACCCCGACGGTGAGGGTGAGAATGAGCGCGCGCTGGCTCCGTAGGATCCGGAAGAGTCCCGACGGCTCGGTCATTTCTTTTCGCTCGGCGGTTCCTTGGCCGCGGGCTCCTTGCCCTTCGGTTCCTTCGCCTCGGTCTCGGACTCTTCCTTGATGGCCGCGCCGTCCGCGATCCCCACCGGGTCCTCGATGACGACATGAGCGCCCGCGCTGACCCCGGAAATCAACTCGACCTTGTCCGCCTCGGTGAAGCCGGTCTCGACCTTGCGGACGTGAGCGATGCCGGCCTCCACCACCACGACTTCGGCGGTCCCGTCGGGGGCCATGCGCAACGAGGCCCGGGGAACCAGGATGGCCCTGGGATGGACCTGGGCGGCCACGCGCACCTGCACGGGCGAACCCAGGGCCGTGCCCGGAGGCCGCGAGAGCGGGCGCAGACGCACATCTCCCGCGCCGGTCAGAGGATCCACCGCCCGAGCGATCCCGGTCACCGCGGCGCCGAGGCCGTCCGCCGGAGCCCCCAGACCGCCAATCGAGGCGCTCTGCCCGGCGCGCAGCCGCTGGAGCGTCGCCGAGGTGGCCGAGGCCACGATCTCCCAGCCATCGGTCGCCGCGATTTCGGCCACGGGCGTCGCCGCGGTTCCGTCCACGAAGTCGCCGATGCGGCGATCGACGCGCACGATCACCCCGGTGAAGGGCGCAGTCACTTCCGCCCACGACCGTCGTCTTCGCGCGGTGGCCAGGCTGGAGGCGTCCTCGGCCTGCGCGGATTCGGCCGCGACCGCGGCGGCGTCCGCGGACTCCGCCTCCTCACGCGAGGCGACGCCCTTGGCCACGAGGTCGCGGCTGCGTTTCGCCACCGCGCGCTTGAAGGCCACATCCGCCTCGGACCTTCGGGCCGCGGCTTCCGACGACTTCAACTGATCCTCGAGAGCGCCGGTCTCGACCCGGGCGACCACCGCGCCTTCGCTCACCATCTCGCCGACGCGTGCGGCGAGGAACACGATGCGCCCGGGAACGAGAGGGGCGAGGGTCGCGTCGCGGTCGTAGGGCGGGGCCACCTTTCCCTGGAGTTCGACCCATTCGGTGATGGCGCCTTCTTCCGCGACCGAGGTCCTGACCGCGGCGGGCTCGGGCTTCTCCTCTTCGGCCGCCTTTCCGCAGCCCGCGGAAAGGGCCACGGAAATCGCCAGCAGACCGCGCAGCGCCGCGCGAATCCGACGTCCGTCGCGCAACTGTGTCACGGCAGGTCCTCCCCGATCGCATTCAGTAGATCCGCGTGAGCCACACCCCAGGCGAGATAAGCCTCGGCCAGTCCGGCGCGGGCTTCCGCGAGCGCGCGTTCCGCGTCGAGCACGCGGAAGATGTCCGACCTGCCCTCGCGGTACGCCACCTGCGCGAGATCAGCCGACTGCTGCGCCGCGGGCAGCGCATCCTTCTCGAGCGTCTCGTAGCGCGCGCGCGCCGCATCCGCGGTTCGCCACGCCTGTTCGACCGCGTCCGCGATCTCGCGCTTCGCCTGATCGCGCAAGGCCAGGGCGCGGTCCCTTTCGCCGCGCGCGATGTCGAGGGCGGGTCCCGCGCCGATCGGCACGCTCAGGCTCACTCCGAGGGAGCGGTCGGATCCGGGCTGGGTGGGATCGTTGGTATCGACGCCCGCCTCCACGACGAGCCCGGGGAACCGCAGGGCGGAGGCGAGTCGTACCGCCGCCTCCGCGGAGAGGACCCGCGCCTCGGCCGCCTTCGCGGCCGGGCTGCGGGCGAACGCGGCGGCCGACGCGGTTGAAAGATCCGGCGGGGCCTCGAACGCGGGCAGGGGCCGCTCCACCTGGATCCGCTGTGAGACCTCGATGATCCCGAGAAGGCGGCGCAGCACGCTCTCCGCGATCCGGTGTTCCTGCGCGGCCTGGTTCGCATCCGCGGCCGCGATCGCCGCGTCGGCTCGCGCGCGCGAAAGCTCGAGTTGCGCGACCCGGCCCGCGTCGAAGAGCTCCCCGACCGCGTCGGCGGTCGCCTTCACCCGCACGGCCCGATCCGCCGCCGCCTTCGCCATGTCCTCGCGAGCCGCGACGTTGAACCACGCGAGCCGCAGCGCCCGCCTGGCCAGCAGCCGCGCGGCCTCGCGATCCGTGCCGACCATCGCCGCCTGCGCCTTGGCGACATCGATCCTCGCGCCGCGCCCGGGCCAGGGCAGGGGTACGGAGAGAAAATAGGATTCTTTCGCGGTGATGGAGCGGCTCGCGAACGTGAAGGACATGTCGGGCCATCTTCCCGCCGACCGGACGCCCGCCTCGGCCGCCCGCAGGGCGGCTTCCGCCGCCTTCAGGTCGGGCAGCAGAGCCGCCGCCTTGAGCGCCTCGGAAAGGGACACCGATCTTGGCGGCGCCTCCTGGGCACGGGCCGCGGATCCCAGGGGCAAGACCAAAGCGACGAACAGGACGAGAAGGGAACGATGCGCGACCCGCCGGTCCGTCGGTCTAATGGGCATTCGCTTTTGGGGTCTCTCTACTTCTTGGGAGCCACCAGCTTACCGTCAGCGGTCACGACGACCTCGCGGTCCTTCTTGCCCGCCTCCTTGACCAGCGCCTCGTATGACGTGACGCCTGTTTTCGTGACCTCCTCGACCTTCGCGATCGAGCCCTTGCCGGCCTCGCGCGTCAGCGCGACCCGAGCCGCTTCGGGAAGCGCCTTCAATTCCACCACCATCTCCGTCTCGAGCACCTTGCCCGTGGCATCCATGGCGACCGTCTTATCGTGCCCACCAACCGTGACCTCAGCCTCGTACTCGGTCTTGCCGTCTTCGGTCTCGACCGAGAGACTCTTGAGCTTGCCGCCCTTCAATTGATCGGCGATGGTCTTCTGGACGGCGGCGGGCGCTTCCTTCAAAGCAAGGGTCTTTTCCGCGGCAATCGCAGGGAACGTGAGGCCCAGGCTGAGGCCCGAGACCACGAGGGTACGCGTCGTCAGATTCAGGTTCTTCATGGCAGCACCCTACGTGCTTTCCCCTGACCACGGCTAACCGGTTCGCGAGGAAAAGCGACCATCCGATTTCGCCTTTCTTGTGACGAGAGAGAGAGGCGGCGGATAGTTGGTAGGGGGTCAGAGCTTCGGCCGCGGAATCTCCCCGGTGGGACCGCCCTCGAGGTCCGGCGGTCGCTCGGTCTCCGCGGTCGGCGTGACTTCCCCGTCCGGACGGGGAACTTCCGCGGTGGGACCGTTGACCACGTCGTCGGGAATGGCGAGCCGCTCGCCGATCAGCCTGCCGAAGATCATGGCCGGACCGATCATCATCCCGCCGCAGAACGAGTTGCCGCAGGTCGCGCCGGCGCCGAGGATCTCGCCGGCCGCATACAGGCCCTCGATGATCGATCCGTCCTCGCGACGCACGCGCAGGGAGCCATCCACGTCGACCCCGGAGAAGGTGATCAGGGAGATGCCGTGATTGCGCATGGCGTAGAAAGGCGGCTTCTCGATCAGCGCGGGCAGGAACTTGCGGCCGAAGTCCGGGTCGAAGCGGTCGCGCACGAAACCGTTGTAGCGGGCGACGGAGACGAGCAGCCCCTCTTCATCGATGCCGGCCACGCGGGCCAGCTCGGCGAGGGTCGGGGCCACGTGGACGCCGTCGCGTTTGCCCGCCCGTTCCCGCAGATCCGACTTCGACCAGCCCACGATGATGTTCTCGGACATCTCGACCGCGTGATCGTCGAACACGGTGAAGAAGGTGAGACCGTCCGTCTTCATGAGCGCGCGTTCCTTGCGATCGATGCTCTCCTCGTCCTCGGCGATCCAGCGCTTGCCGAAACGATCGACGTAGATCTCGTAGGGCGGCCGCTCCTTGGCGATGAGGAGAGGGCGATCGGCCCAGAAGGCCTTGTGGGGATCGTCCGGATGAGGCAGTCCGCCGAAGGTCGGCAGGTAGGTGCCTCGGCCCGCGAGGTGGGCGCCCAGACCCAGGGCCATGACCAGGCCGTCTCCGGTGGAGTGATCGCGCGCGGCGGAGACGAGAGGGAAGCCCTCGATCTCCGAGAAGAGTTCCGGCGCGGCCGCGAAGCCGCCGGTCGCGAGCACGACCCCTCGCTTCCCCCGAGCGGTTTTCACCTGCCCGCCCTGCGCGAACTGCACGCCGACCACGCGGCCCTTGTCGGTGAGCAGGGCCTTGACCTTGGCCTTCAAGGCGAGGGTGATGGCGCCCGAATCAATCAGCGGCTGAGCCACGCGAGAGAGAACCTTGAGCACGGAACGGGCCTCGTCGACCCCGTAGTACGTGCGCGGCGCCGAGTAGGGCTCATGACCGTAGACGATGCGCGGCGAGTCCGGAGCAAACTCGAACCCTTCCTCCTGAAGCCAGTCGATGAGCCAGGCCGACTGAGAGAGGGCGAGACGAACGAGGTCCTCGCGCACGGTGTTATGGGAGATGCGCTGGATATCCTGGAAGTGGGCCTCGGTTGAATCCTCGATGCCGCGTTCCTTCTGCCGCTTCGTCCCCGCCGCGGAAATGTGGCCGCCGGAAACGTGGAGGGTGCCGCCGATCTGGCCCTCCTTCTCCACCACGAGGACACGCGCTCCCGCCTTCGCGCCGAAGATGGCGCAGGGCAGGCCGGCGGTTCCGGCTCCGACCACGATGAAGTCGTAGGTATCCATCGGTCATGCGGAGTCTTCCATGTTGCGAGCCTCCGGGCAACGTGGGGCTCTACAATCTGCCCTTGCCAGAGCCTTTGAAGTGAACAAGAGCGGGTCCCTCTTCTGGGCGTCCCTGCTGCTCCTCTACGCGGTCCACGCCGCCCTCGCCCTCTGGACCGGACGGGTGCTGTGGCTCGACGGGGCGTACTACTTCCTCCGACTCCTCGAGACCCGGGGGTTCGTGTTCGGCGACGCCAGCCGGGCGGGAGCGGATGGGCTGGTCGAAATCCCGATCCTGATAGCACTCCACGCCGGGGTCACCAACCTCCCTCTGCTGAAGTTCCTGTTCGGCCTGCCGCCTTTCGCCCTTCTGCCCCTCAGCCTGATCCTGTGCCGGTGGATGGCGGGGCCCCGCCTCAATCTCGCGGTCTACCCGCTCGCCACCTTCGCGGCCGGGCTCATGAACACCGAGCTGCTGGTGATTCACGAGTCGCGCGCGGCGGTGGTCCTGTTCTGGCCGGTGCTCTTCGGCATCCTCGATCCCCTGAAGCGCGCCTCGACGCTGCTCGTGAGCGTCGCGCTCAGCCTGCCCTTCATCGCCGCCTACGAGTCGGCGATCGGGCTCGGGCCCATCCTCATGATCGCCGCGTTCCTGCGGATGCGGAGCGAGGCGTCGCCCCGGAGCCGCAGACTCCTGTGGGCGGTCCTCACCTCCGCGGTTCTCGCGACCCTCGTCGCGGCTCAGTCGATCCTCCGGCCGACGCACCCCGCGAACCTCACCTCTTTCCAGGGCAGCTGGCGCGTGGTCCTCGAGCCGGGAAGCGTCTCCGTGCAGCTCTCGCTCTTCGTCGCGGTGTTGCTGATCGCCGCGGCGCTGGCCCCGCGCGTTGCGGGTCCGTGGGTCACCCTGATCGGGGCGGTGGCGATCGTCCTGGGCGTGCTGCAAGCCCTCGCGGACCCAGCCCAGGTCGCGGTCACCGCGCAGTACCGCGCGCGCATCGTGAACGTGATCCTGCCCATGCTCGCGGCGCTGCCGCCGCTGTTCGGCGGCCTCCGGCCCGAGACCGAGACCACCGCGCGCCGCGTGCTGGGTCTGCTCTTCGCCGCCCAGATCGCCTTCCAGTTGCAGCTCACCTGGCAGTGGCAGGCCTTTCGCGAGGTGTCACGCGAGCGGCTCGCCTGCGTTCGCGGCCTCGTCCCCGTGGACGTGGCCCTCCATTCGGGTCTCGAGAGGCGGCGCGTCTCCCCCGAATGGATGCACGGCTGGCACCATCCGACCCTGAGCCTCCTCGACCACGCCGGGCCGGTTCGCGCCTTGCTGGGCCGGGCGCGCGGCTACACGGAGTGGCAGCCCTTCGACCCTCTCGACCCAAGCGCCCTTCCTCGCCTCTCCCGCTACGGGATCGACACCGGCGAGTACCTTTCGACCATCGAAGCTCTGCGGCGCGGGAAGGGCATCACCTGGGAACCCCTGGATTCCTGTTTGACGCCGCCGCCTCTCCCCTTCTAGCGTTCGCGCCATGGACCTCTCCAAGCTGTTCCGCGAGCACATCGCGAAGATGACCGCGACCTCATCGAAAGCCCTCGCCGAGACGGGCTTCGACGCCCTAGTCCTGGGCGCCGGATCGCAAATGGTCTACTACGCGGACGACATGGAGCCGCCCTTCCGGTCGAACCCGCACTTCGCGAGCTACTGTCCGCTCAAGGGACCTCATCACGCGATCGTGGTGAAGCCGGGGGCCAAGCCGCGGCTCATCCGCTGGGCCCCGAAGGATTACTGGTACGAGCGCGCTCCCTTCGCCGCGGACTTCTGGACCGGGGAGTTCGAGATCGACGAAGCGGACACCGCGGAGGGCGTGTTCAAGAAGCTCGGTTCCCTCGGCAAGGCCGCGTTCGTGGGCGACGACGAAGCCGGGGCCAGGGCGAGCGGCCTGACCGCGAATCCGGAAGCGCTGGTGAAGCGTCTCGACTGGGACCGGGCGATCAAGACCGCCTACGAGGTCGAGTGCCTGAGCCGCGCCACGGTGGCGGGGGCGAAGGGCCACACCGCCGCGCGCGCCGCCTTCCTCGCCGGGAAGAGCGAACTCGCGATTCACCACGCGTTCGTGGAGGGGGCCGGCTGCACGGACGATGTGCTTCCCTATCCGACCATCGTGTGCCTCGACGCCAAGGCGGCGATCCTCCACTACCACGCGAAGCGGGCCACCGGATCCGGCAAGCTCCTGCTCCTCGACGCGGGCGTCACCGATAACGGCTACGGCTGCGACATCACGCGCACCACCGCCGCGCCGTCCTGCGACCCGAAGTTCGCCGCCCTCATCGCCGCGGTCGACAAGCTCCAGCAGGAGCTGTGCGCGATGGTCAAGCCGGGACCCTCCTACGTCGACATCCACCTCGCCGCCCACCGGAAGATCGGCGCGGCCCTCATCGAGCAGGGTGTCCTGAAATGCTCGCTCGACGCCGCGGTCGAGAAGCGCTACACGTCGGCGTTCTTCCCCCACGGCATCGGACACCATCTCGGGATCCAGGTTCACGACATCGGCGGCCGCCAGAAGTCGCGCGAAGGCGGCGTCCTGTCTCCGCCCGAGGGTCATCCGTACCTCAGGAATACGCGGGTGATGGAAGTGGGACACGTCTTTACCATCGAGCCGGGGATCTATTTCGTCCAGATGCTGCTCGAACCTTTCCGCGCCGGAGCCGCGGCCGCCGACTTCAACTGGCCGCTGATCGATCAGCTCGCGCCCTTCGGCGGCATCCGCGTCGAAGACAACGTGGTGGTGACGGAAAGAGGCCACCGCAACCTGACGCGGGAGTACCTACCAAGCTGATGGGCCGGTCGTCATTGCGAGGAGCCAGTCCGTTCGTAATGCGACGAAGCAACCCCCTCCTACCACTACCCAGCCTGCGGGGCCGCGGGCCTGGTAGTTGTTGGACGGGGTTGCTTCGTCGCGGCACCAGACGGACTGGCTCCTCGCAATGACGTAGCGCTATCCGCTCGCCCGGCTACTTGGTAGTGGGACTCCGCGAGAGCACGCCCACCACAAACCCGAAGACCAGGTAGTGCCCGGTGAACGCCAGCAGGTAGTCGGCGAGGCCGTGGACGGTCATGGCCACGAGGATGGAAAGGGCGATGAGCCCCATGCTCGACTCGCGGGCGTACCGCCACCCGTTCAATAGCGCCAAGACCAGGGCGGCGCCGAAGGCCGCGAGGCCGAAGGTGCCGAGAGTCGCCGCGAACTCCAGGAACATGTTGTTCGAGAAGACGCGCGCGTCGAACGTCGCCCTTCCCGCGAGCGTGCCGTACGTCCAACGGTAGTTGTCGGGACCCACGCCGAAGAACGGATTGGCCGACCACATCCGTAAGGCGAGGCGCCAGAGTTCGAGGCGCGACGGGCGCCAGGCCAGGGTGTCGGGAATCGCGGCCAGCGCCTCGGCTTCCGTGACCGAGAGGGCGGTGGCCGGACCGCGGCCCACGATCAGGCGGGCGACACCAGGTTTCACGCCTTGTCCCGAAAACCAGGTGGTTTCTTCGTGAACCAGGTCCCACATCAGGAGGTACTCGCCATCGTTCGAGGGCGATTGAAGGATCGCGTCGATGGTCACGGTCTCGCCGGGCAGGACATCGCGGGGCAGATCGGTGCGCGGTCCGTCGACGAGGGGCCGCCTCGAGCCTTCATAGAGGTGATAGGCGAGATGAATCTCGTCGGCCTTCCGCCACGGACGGCGCCCGATGTTCCGCACCGTCACCGGAACCGAGACACGCGCGCCCGGATCCATCGCGAACTGGCGGGGCGCTTCGTAGGTCGCAGCGTAGAAGTCGTTGGCGTTCTCGCCGCCGAACCGGATCTGGGAGATCTCGGCGCTTCCCACGAAGAGGCCGAGGACGCCGAGATACAGCGCGGTGGGAACGAACCGGCCACGGCCCCTCTCGAACCAGGCCACGATCAAGAGCCCAGCAAGGCCCGCGATCCACGCCCCGCGCGAGTACGTATACGCGAGACCGCTGGTGAGCACGAGAACGAACGCCGCGCGCATCCACGGGCGCCCGCGTAGAAGCGTCGCTCCGGCCAGGAGCGCGTACATGATCATGCCCGCCCCGAGGTTCGGGTACTCGGACCCCGCACTCGCCCGCCGCACCCCCGCGACGTTGAAGGGAATCTCGCGGAAGGCGCCGAGCAGGACATCGAGCGACCGAAGGCCGCGACCTTCGAGGAGGGCGAGAATCGCCGCACCGCCGCCCGATACCGCGAGAGCGCCGAAGCCCCATAGGAGGTCGCGCTCCTTCAATCGGGCGGTGAGCGCCGCGAATGCCGCCATCGCGCCGAGACGAAGCGCGAACTTCAGCGCGCGACCCGGATCGGGAACCGCGAGACTGGCGGAGACGAGGCTCACCGCGACCAGGAGGCCGAGGGCGAGGAGAGGGGGCGCGAACCGGTCGCGCCAGTCGCTGCGCCTCGAATGGAAGGCCAGAACCGCGAAGCAGGGCAGGGCCACCGCCTCGACCAGCGAGAGATGGAAGAGGCCGAAGGGCACGGTGAACCGCGGCTCGAAGGGGGCGATCAGAAGGATCGCGGCGAGGCAGATGCGGGAAGACGCGGACGCGTTCAAGCGGTCGTCTTCGCGGGGGTCGAACCGGGCGCGGGCAGGGTCGCCACCCAGTCGAGGTAGGCGCCCAGCTTGAACTTCTTCGCGGTGTTCGCGGAGGACATGTACCGGATCTGCCCCAGCACCTTTCGCTGAGGCGCCCAGGGCCTATCGAACAGGCCGAAGCACCAGAGGATGCCGGTGTAGGAATTGGGATTGCGCCCGTCGAGCGCGTACTTGTTGTTGAGATGGACGAGGGTCCGGTAGGCCTCTTCGGGGGTCTTCGACCACTCGATCACCTTCTTGCCCCACAGCATGCGCAGGTAGTTGTGGATGCCGCCGGTCGCCATCAGCTCGCGTTGCGCGGCGTTCCACAGCGGATCGTGGGTGGAAGCACTCTCCCACTGGGCGAGGTCGTAGACGAACTCCCGCTTGTCGCCCGCGTGAAGGTGGAGGGTGGCGAGAGCCCACTTGGGAAGTGCCGTCTCGAGAGACTTCGTGTCCTCGCGCCGGTGGAGGTGCCAGACGTAGCCGACGTCGCGCCAGGTGAGCGCTTCGTCGAGGAATGAATTCGCGTTCGCGTCCTCGCCGAAGAAGCCCTCGCGCTTCCCCGCGGCCTCAAGATGAAGGCGCACCGGCGCGTATCCGCCGGTGGCGTCGAACACCGCCATCACGATCTCCTCGATCCCGATGTGCCCGAAGTGGAGGTAGGGCGAGAGACCGGAGCCGTGGACCTCGGAGGGCGGTGCTGGATCCGAGCGGTGTTCGGCATAGACCTCCAGGCCCTTCT
The DNA here is from genome assembly GCA_044229175.1 of Vicinamibacteria bacterium. Taxonomy (GTDB): domain Bacteria; phylum Acidobacteriota; class Vicinamibacteria; order Fen-336; family JAGNNV01; genus JAGNNV01. The sequence continues at coordinate 45,810 of JBGATM010000008.1, forward strand.
TGAGGAAGAGCTTGAGCTGGGCGCGCGCGGCCACGCTGCCTCCGGCGCGACCGTCGACCGGGCGAACGTTCTGGTCGATGGGCAGCTTCGCGACGAGACGGCCAGGATCGTCGAGATCCGCGAGATCGAAGCCGGGGATGATCTTCGACCCATCGAACCGGGGCGGCTTCGGCTTCGGAGCGCTCCGATGCTCGAAGGCCTCGGCGAACTGCTTGTGGATCTTCGGCCGCAGATGAGCGGCCGCGTAGGGAGCGTCGCCGAGGAGACGAAGCGGCACCACGGAGTTTCCGTCCACCGCGATGACCGCGCGATCCGTCCACCGCGCGAGCGAAGCGCTCTGTCCGGGGATGATGAAGCAGGGGAAATGGTCGGTGACCACGAGGGCCGCGCGGGCGGCGAGGCGGGCGAGGAGGCCCTTGCCGGGTTGCTTCTTCGTCTCCACGAACGGCCAGTAGGTGAATCCGAGCTTGTTCGCGGCCGCGGCGTTGTCGCGCATTCCCTCGAGGATGAACTGATGGAGCCGGGCACTCGCCCACGGGTAGTCGAGACGTACCCCTTCGTAGATGACCAGCGGCTTCCCCAGTTCGTTCGCGCACTTGATCGAGTAGTCGAGCGAGTGATTGTGCGACAGCCGCCGCTGCGCCTGCATCCAGTACAGGACGAACTGCCCGTCCTTGACGATGGGCTGATCGTTGAGCCGGTGCAGGCGGGCTTGGTTGAGGGTCATGACGGGCTTCGGGCGGCGGTGACAAAGCATAGTGCGCCCCGCCGCTTGCGCCGTTCGTTACAATGCCCCGGAGCATCCCAGAAAGCCGGTCAAACAAATGAGCCCGAAAGCGCGCCGTTCGAAGAAACCCTTCCGCCTGGCCCTTCTCACCGGAGGCGGCGACTGTCCCGGCCTCAACGCGGTGATCCGCGCCGCCGCGCGCTCCGCCTTCGCCCTTGGGTGGGAGGTCTACGGCATCGAGGACGGCTTCGAGGGCCTGCTCACCAAACGGGCCCAGCAGCTCCGCCCCCGCGCGGTGCGCGGGATCCTCCACCTCGGCGGAACCATTCTCGGGACCTCGAACCGGGTGAACCCGTTCCGGGTGGACCGACGCGCGAGGCCCGTGGGCGACTCCGGGGGGGTCGATCTCTCGGATGAGGTGGTGCGGAACTTCAAGGCCATGGGCTTTGGGGCCCTGATCGCGATCGGCGGCGACGGCACGTTGAGCATCGCGCTCCGCCTGGCCGCGAAAGGCATCCCCGTGGTGGGCGTGCCCAAGACCATCGACAACGACATCGAGCACACGTCGGTGACCTTCGGTTTCGACACCGCGGTCTCCACCGCCACCGACGCCATCGATAAGCTCCACCCCACCACCGAGGCCCACGGCCGCGTGATGGTGGTTGAACTGATGGGCCGCAATGCCGGATTCATCGCCTTGAACTCCGGGGTGGCGGGCGGCGCCGACGTCATCCTGATTCCGGAAATCCCCTTCGACCTCGACCTGGTGTGCGACAAGATCCGCGAACGCGAGAAGGGCCACCGCGGCGGCTACTTCTCCATCGTGGTGGTGGCCGAGGGGGCCAGGAGCAAGGGCGGCAAGGTGCATCTGCGAGCCTCGGACCACGGAGGAGCGCCGCGGCTGGGCGGCATCGGCGAGTGGGTGGCCGAGGAGATCGCGAAGCGGACCGGCAAGGAGACGCGCAGTCTCGTCCTCGGACATCTCCAGCGCGGCGGCCCGCCCACCACCTTCGACCGTCTGCTCGGAACGCGTTTCGGCGCGGCCGCGGTGCGCGCGGTGAAGGACGGCGCTTTCCAGACCATGGTGGCCTTGAAGCCCCCCACCATCGTACGGGTGCCCCTCAAGGACGCGGTGGGCGAAGGACGGACCAAGCGCGTGCCCCTCGACTCCGACGTCGTGCTGTCGGCGCGAGGTCTGGGCGTCTCGTTCGGAGACTGACATCCCGGGGTTCGGCGCTTCACGGAGTGCCGTTGCTCGCCGCCGTGGCGGGCGTATGGTCCGGACTGGAGGAGACTCATGAGTTCAGTTTCCAATCCGATCCGGCGGCCTTCGAGTCAGCCCGATCCGAATCACGGCCCGTCGAAGCCGGTGCGCATGTGGGCCAGGCTGCCCGCGGTTGCGCAAGCGGTCCTCGTCGGTCTGGTCGTGCTCGTGGCCGGAAACTTTCTCCCCCAGGGGTTGTTCCTGGCCAATTTCAAGAGCCCCGCCGTACCGTGGTCGGCGGTGCTGATCGGCGCCTGGCTGTGGCTGCACTGGCAGTACGTGAGCGGCCGCGGCTGGCCCCGCTCGACCTCGGCCTCGCGCCGGCGCGACCTTCGAGCCGCTCCTCTCTCTCCCCACATCTGGCGCTGGTCCTTGCTGACCGGCGCCCTCGGCATCGCCACCCTCACCGCCCTGACCTACGCCCTCGGCCGACTGATGCCCCTCGAGCTCGACTTCCCAGAGGCCTTGGAGACCCTTCCTCCGGTGACCTTGGCGACGCTGGTCGTGATGATTTCAGTGATGGCGGGGATGGTCGAGGAAGCCGCATTCCGCGGCTACATGCAGAGCCGGATCGAACGGCGTCATGGCCCGGTGGTCGCCATCGCCGTGGTCAGTGTCCTCTTCGCCCAGGCGCATTTCCCTGCCTCGATCGCCGCCATGCCCCGGATGGGCCTGATCGTTCCTGGCCTCCGTCGGTTACGACATCCTGGCTTTCGTCACCGGCTCGATCCTGCCCGGAGTGGTTCTTCAATGCCTCCGGAGACGTCGTCGGCTTCGCCCTGCTTTGGTACGCACGGCACCCCACCCCCGGAGCCGCGGCCGCGGGCTCTCGAGGATTGGACAACCCCCTGTTCTGGATCAATGGTGTCGAAACTCTGGCTCTCGGCGTCCTGACTCTCTTGGCCTTCCGAAGACTTTCCGCGGCGCTCCGGGGAGAATAGAACCCATGGTCACCACCCGAATGCCTCTCTTGCCTGCGCTCGTCGTCTCATTGTTGATTGGGAGCCCTCCCCTCCTTGCCCAGACCCGGCTAATGGCCCAGGACCCATCGCTCAACAACCTGGCTCACCCCCGGGGTTACGAGGTCGCGGCGCCCGGATCACTTGGATCCATACGCACCGTGGGAACAGGGTCCCGCCACATGATCCTGATCCCTGGGCTCGGTTTTGGAGGCGATGTGTTCGACGACTTCATGGCGCGCCGGGTCGACAAGTTCACGATGAGGGCAATCACCCTGGCCGGTTTCGGTGGAACCGCCGCTCCGGCCATGCCTCCGGCCGGCACTTCCTATGCAGCCACATCGTGGACCAATGGCGCGATCGACGGGATCCTGAAGCTCATGGACCGGGAAAAGATCGGGAGAGCGACCCTGGTCGCGCACTGGGCCCTTGGGAGTCAGATCGCGATACGACTGGCCGCGGAGCATCCCGACCGATTCGACGCGGTCATCCTGATCGCGGGCGTGCCGCGGGTGATGTATTCGACCCCGCCGGGCATGGCCGGGTGGAGCGCCGAACAGCGGATCAAGTTCGCGGACGCCATGGGCGAGCGGTGGTTCAAGACCGTCACCCGAAAGACCTGGGACGACAACAACTACATGTCCTACGACTACGCGCTGAATCCGCGCCGAGGTCTTTTCCTGTGGCGCGAGGCGGCGACGCCTTCCCTTCAGGTCTGGATCCGCTACCTGCTCGAGTTCTACGCGGCCGATTCTCCCTCGCTTCTGAAGACCCTGGGAGTCCGGACTTTGATCGTCAAGCCGGGATTCGACGACGCAGGGTTCTACGTGGAGGAGGGTCGCGACTACATGCGAGACCTCTGCCTGCGGAGTTGGGAAGGCGTTCCTCTTTCCGACTCGGTCGAGACCGTAACCATCCCGGGATCCCGGCTGTTCGTCATGTACGACCGGCCGGAAGAGCTCGACCGCGCCGTCAACGCGTTTCTCGAACGAAACGCCGCGCGGTAACGACTAACGATCGACGGCCAGGAGCGGCTTGAGCTGGTCGCGAATCTCCGAGAGCTCCTGCGACAGTTTCTTGTGCACCGCAAGGGCCTGATCGGTCGGAGCGAAATCGTTCAGCGACACCACGTCCGCGAGGTGCGCCAGCTTTTCGACGAGCTGGGCGGGCAGGCGCAGCTGATCCTGGCCCCGGCCGGTCACGGTCATGTTGAACAGACGCGACTCGACGGCCACGATCTTCTTGTCGAGGTCTGAAGCCTTCGCTTTGATCGCCTTCCCGGCCTCGTCGCCTTCCGCCAGTTCCTGCTGATGCGCCAGCCGGGCCCTCGCCACCTCCGCCTGGTTGATGAGGTCGGTGGCCTGGCTCATGTTGTCTCGGATCTCCAGCATCAGCTTCGTCTGGGCCGCAATGTCCGCCTCAGTGCCCGAGGTATTCGGGTCCTTCATCACGACCAGTGGCTGCGGTGATCCGGTCGCCTGGCCGTTGACCATCAGCTTCACGGTGTAAGTGCCCGGCGGAACCAGCACGGACAGGGGCGCCGCGGTCGTGAGCTTGCGCGTGCCGTCGGGGCCGACTTTGAACTCGGGCGCGAAGAGCGGGCTGGTGCGCAATTTGAAGTCCTTCGTCGGATCGCCGCGCAGGTCCCACCAGACGCGGTTCACGCCCGCTTCCGCGTTCTTGCCGGCATTCATCGTCCGCACCACCTTGCCGGAGGCGTCGCTGATGGAAAGAGTCACGGCGTCTTCGTTCACCTTGCCATCGGCATCCTTGGCGGGCGCCGACTTCAGCCAGAAGTTGATCGCCGCTCCGTCGGGAGGGTTCTTTCCGGCGGTGGGATCATCCGGCATCATCATCGGATCGGTGATCGGACGGAATCGGTACGCCGCCCGGGGCGCGAACAGGCGCGCGGTCTCGGACGCGGTCTGCGGCGTGAGCTGGCGCAGGGTGGTGAGGTCGTCGAGGATGAAGAAGCCGCGGCCGTAGGTCGCCACCACCAGATCGTTGAAGCGCTCCTGGATGGTCATCCAGTGCACCGGGGCATGCGGCAGCCCCGACTGCAGAGGCAACCAGTGCATCCCGTCGTCCAGGGAGAAGTAGAGCGCGTTCTCGGTGCCCAGATACAGCATCCCCTTCCTGACCGGATCCTCGCGGACACAGTGCGCGTAGCTGTGCACGCTCTTGGGCAGATCACCGGCGATCGATTTCCAGGTCCTCCCGTAGTCGGTGGTCTTATAGATGAAGGGATCGCGGTTGTTGACCTGGTGGAGATCGACGGTGACGTAGGCCGTGCCCGCGTCGAAGCGCGAGGGCTCGATGTTGCTGACCGTCCCGAGCGGCGGCAGTCCTGGAAGGTTGGCGGTGACGTTCGTCCACTGCCCGCCTGCGTTACGCGTGACCTGGATCTGCCCGTCGTTGGTGCCCGCCCAGATCAGACCCTTCTCGAGCGGCGACTCGGCGATGGCGAAGACGACACCCGCATACTCGACGCCGATGTTGTCGGGCGTGAGCCCGCCGGAGATCGTCTGATGCGTCTTGTCGTTCAGGGTCAGGTCGGGGCTGATCTCCTGCCAGCTCTGGCCGCCATTCGTGGTGCGGTGCACGTACTGGCTGCCCGCGTAGACGGTGTTGTGATCATGGGGCGAGATGGCCAGCGGGAAGGTCCAATTGAAGCGGTACTTCAAGTCTCCCGCCGGGATGCCCATGGTGATTTCCGGCCAGATCTCCACCTCGCGCGCCTGGCGCGTCCGTTCGTCGAACCTCTCGACGGTGCCCCCGAGGCTGCCGTAGCCCGTGCCGGTGGCCCAGATGATGTTGTTGTCGGTCGGATCGGGAATGGCCCAGCCGCTTTCGCCGCCCGCCACCGAGTGCCAGGAGCCGCGGGGAATCGGCCCGACCTCTTCGTCTTCCGCCTGCCTCCCGATGCGGCTGTTGCTGGGACCGCGCGTCGAAGGACCGTCCTGGCGGTTGCCGTAGACGTTGTAGGGAATTTGATCGTCGGTGGCCACGTGGTACATCTGGGCCACCGGCAGCTGGATCTGGCGCCAGCTGCGGCCCCGGTTCACCGAGAAGCTCATTCCGTCGTCGTGGGCCACGGCGAGGCGATCGCCATTGGTGGGATCGATCCACATATCGTGATCGTCGCCCGCAGCCGCGCGCTTGCCGATCAGGTCGACCGTGGTCCGGCCGCCATCGATGGTCTTGCTGAACTCCGCCGAGAGGAACCACGCCTCGTTCTCGTTGTCGGGCTCGATCGCGAAGCGGGTGTAGTAATGGGTACGGCCGCGGAGCTTGCGGTCCGAGCTCACCAGTTCCCAGTTCTCCCCGCCGTCGTCGCTGCGCCAGAGCGAACCGCTCTGGGTGGGCTGGCCGTTGTTCGTCGGCATGCCGTCGCCGGTTTCGATGAGCGCGTACACGCGGTTCGGATTGCTGCGCGCGACCTGCGCCGACACCTTGCCCACGGGAGACTTCGGCAGACCGTGGCCCACGAGGCGCTTCCAGGTGACGCCGCCATCGGTCGACTTGAACAGGCCGCTGCCCTCGCCCCCGCTCGTGCGACCCCAGGTATGGATCTCGATCTGCCACATCCCCGCGAACAGGATGCGCGGGTTGGTGGCATCCATGGCCACGTCGGAACAGCCCGTCCCCTCGTCCACGAACAGCGTCCGCTCCCAGTTCTTCCCCCCGTCGGTGGTGCGGAAGACGCCGCGCTCCTGCTGCGGGCCATAGGCATGGCCCAGGGCGCAGGCGATCACGATGTCGGGATTCTTCGGGTCGATCAGGACCCGGCCGATCCGGCCCGTCTTGTCGAGGCCGGCGTGGGCCCAGGTCTTCCCCGCGTCGGTCGACTTGTAGATGCCGTTGCCGATGGAGATGTTGCTGCGGATGAACGACTCGCCCGTGCCCGCCCAGACCACGTTCGGATCCGAGGGTGCGATGGCGAGCGACCCGATCGAGGACACCGGCTGATCGTCGAAGATCGCGTCCCAATGGGCACCGTTGTCGGTGGTCTTGAAGATGCCGCCGGACGCGGCGCCCGCGTAGTAGATGTTGGGATTGCCGGGCACGCCGGCGATGGCGATGACCCGGTTGCCGACCGGACCGATGTAGCGGAACTTGAGCTGCTTGTATGAATCGGGAGCGATGGACGCCGCCGACTGGGCGCGCACCGGGGCGGCGGCGCCTCCGCTGAGGACGAGCAGGGCAAGGGTGAATGCGCGACGGTGGATCACGTGAGCCTCCTCTGGATGCGACCGCTGCGACTCTACACCGCGGCGCGGACGCATTCTCCGCGGCTCGTCATGTACGATCGAAGCCTCGTCATGATTCGAAAAACCACCCTGGACTTCCTCAAGAACCTGGCCCGGAACAACGACCGCGAGTGGTTCGCCGCTCACAAGGACCAGTACCAGCTCGCTCTCACGAACGCCTCGCAGTTCTTCGATGAAGTGATCGCGAAGCTGAATACGCACGACCGGATCGAGACGCCTTCGGCGAAGCAGGCCCTGTACCGCATCTACAGAGATGTACGCTTCTCGAAGGACAGCGCCCCTTACAACCCGCGGTTCGCCGGTCATTTCTCGCGGACCAAACCCATGCTCCGTGGCGGGTACTACCTGTGGATCAAGCCCGGGGAGTCACGGGTGGGCTGCGGTTTCGTCTATCCCAATCCCGACGACCTCAGAAAGATCCGGCTCGATATCCTCGCAAACTACAAGCGATGGAATCGACTGCTGCGCTCGAAGGGCATCCAGTCCACGTTCGGAGACATGCAGGGCGAACAGGTCGCCACCGCACCCAGGGGCTTCCCGAAGGAGCATCCGGCCATCGACCTGCTTCGTTACAAGCAGTTCTGGTTCGAGCGCTCGTTCTCGGACCGGCAGGTTCTGGCTCCCGGCTTCCTCGACGAGGTGGACCGGACGTACAGGAGCATCCGGCCGTTCTTCGACTACATGAGCGAGATGCTGGCCACGGATTCGACCGGCAAGTCCGACGCCTGATCCGCGGCGGCCCGCCCAGGAGGCGCCCGATGAAAGACCGTAAGTCCTCGCCGTTGTACCAAGAGACGATGCGGGGTCTGCCCAGGTGGTTGGGACTGGTCGTGTTCGTCGCGGGGTTGGCCGGCGCGGGGGCCCTGCTGATGTCAGCCCGGAGGCAGATGGCCGATCCCATCGTCTGGCTGGCCGCGTTGCCCGCGACGGCGGCGTTGGTGCTGGTTCCGCTGACCCTCGCTCTTTGGGAGCTTGACATCAGGGTCCACCCTGACCGCCTCGTCGTCCGCCTCCGCCCACTCACCGGACGAACCATCGCGCTCACCGAGGTGAGCTCGTGCGAACCGCGGATCTACCGACCCATCAGGGATTACCTGGGCTGGGGTTGGCGGTGGGGTCCGGGTGGTCAGGCCCTCACCGTGCCGGGCCGGAGAGGCGTGCAGCTTGTCCTGCGCAGCGGGGAGCGGTTGCTGATCAGTTCGGCTCGCCCGGAAGAAATGGCGGCGGCGATCCGGTCGGCCAGGCACCCGGAGGAACGGCCGTGACCGCGGCCGAACGCGGAGTGGAACGCCAGGCAGGTTCGAAGGTGCTGCGAGTGCGGCGAGAGAAGAGGAGTCCCCGATGACGGCATCGGTCTTTGTCGGAATCAGCGTCGACGGCTTCATGGCCAGGCCGAACGGCGATCTCGACTGGCTGCCCGCGGGGGGTGGCGAGCCGCACGGCTACGACGAATTCATGGCCAGCGTCGATGCGGTCGTCCTGGGTCGCAAGAGCTTCGAGAAGGTCCTGACCCTCGGGCCGTGGGTCTATGGCGACAAACGCGTTGTGGTTCTGAGCAGCCGGCCCCTGGATCTTTCCGCGGCCGTCGGAGGGGCGGTCGAGCAGATGTCCGGGCCTCCGGCCGACCTTGTTTCGAGACTGGCGCAGAGTGGCGCCCATCATCTGTACATCGACGGCGGGATCACGATTCAGAGTTTCCTGCGCGCGGGCCTCATTCAGCGTCTCGTGATCACCCGCGTACCCGTGCTCATTGGTCAGGGGATCCCGCTTTTCGGTGCTCTGCCGCGGGACATCCGACTCCGTCACATCGCAACCCGGCACTATCCGAGCGGCCTGGTTCAGAGCGAGTACCATGTTGCCTCCGACTGAGGTGAACACATGACCGACGAGAGACTTCCGCGAGACGGGGGGCGCCCTCCACAAGGAGTATGCGAGTTCGGGCGCCACCATCCGGCCGCCGCCGATCAATTACCCGTGGGCCTATGAGATGCACGTCGAGGACCTCGATGGTCATGTGCTGCGGCTGGGCTCCGAACCGAAAGACAACGAGCCGTTCTCGGCCTGGGTGATGTGGTACGGCGAGGAGGCGGGTGGAGAGTAAGGTCTCTGGATCGCTGATGGCCCCGCTTCCCGTCCAGACCCGGGCGTTCCTGCCTGCGTGCGCCCTCGCGGGAGGCCTGGCCGTGCCCCTTCACCCGGTCGCCTCGCCGGTCTCCGCCACCATCGCCTTGCTCCTTGCTCTGGTCGGCCTGCGGGCGTGGCGCTGGTCGGGTCTGGCGGATTCGGTCAGGCCCGAAGCCCCGCGCGGGCCCGCGCGATTCGTCCAGCCCGCCTCGTCGCTGGGCCTCGGACTGATGGTGGGACTGATCCTCCTCGCCGTGATCCGGCTCGCCATCGAACCCGACCTCCCCGCCGCGGGCGCCCGGATCGCCGCGGCGGGAGCGCTGCCGTTGTGGCGACGCGCCGCCATCATCTATGTGGCCGCGGTCGGCGAAGAGATCCTCTTCAGGCTCCTGCTGCTCTCGCTCATCGCCGGGCTGGCGGTGCGACTTCTCCGGCCCGCCGAGGGCGCCGCGGACCGGGGTATCGTCGCGGCGGCCATCCTTCTCTCCGCCCTGGCCTTTGCCGCGGTCCACCTCCCGGCCTGGAGCGCAGTCGGAACTCTGACCGTTGGTCTTTCGCTCATCGTGCTGGCGCTCAATGGCCTGGGCGGCCTGGTCTTCGGATATGTGTTCGTGAAGCGTGGGATCGCGGCCGCCATGTGGGCTCACGCGGGCGCGGATTGCGCGACCCAGTTGATCGGTCCGCTCACGCGATGAGTCCTTCATCGGCGCCGCGAGACCCGAACCGCTGGCCATGAATCCGATCAACGAGGCGCGGCTTCTAATGCCGTGGTGGGTTTCCTGGCTGCCGGTCTTCTATCCGCTCATCGCCGCGACTCTCTCGTGCGCCTCACTGTGGCTCGCCGCCCGGGTGGGGCTCGCGCCCATCGCGCGCTGCGGCGTCGGACACTGGACCGAGCGCGCCCGACACACGTTCCCGGTGGTTCGCGGCGGTTCGCTCGCGCTGCCCTTCCTCACTCTCCTCGCCATCTTCCTCGGCCACGAGCTGACCGGCCGCCTCTCCGTCATGCCCCCGACCATCGTCGCCCTGGGCTCGGGTCTGGGCGCTTTCCTCGGCGCATACCTCGCCCTCTTTTCAGTGGCGAAAGCGTACCGGCCGCAGCCCGTTACCTACTGGAGAGGCCTTCTCGAGTATCTGGTCTGGATGTCCATTCACCTCCTGCCCCTGTGCTCCATCGCCCTGGTCGCGGTCATCCTCGCGCCCGATTCACTGGTGTCCAGTCTGGGGCTCGCCCTGGCCATCGTCCTCGTGGGCGTGCTTGTCCATCGCGGCGCCGGGCTCGCGGTCGGCCGGATGGCCGGAGTGATCCATCCGGGGGACCCGAGGCTCCTCCGCGTCTGCGGGGCGGCGGCGAAAGAGCTTGGCGTCCCCATGCCGTTCGTCGAGCAGGCTGACTTCCAGCGCGGCAACGCCTTCGCCTTCCCCTGGGCGGACGGATGCTCTTCACCACCAGCCTGCTGAAACTCCTCGACGATGAGGAACTCGCGGCGGTGGCGCGCCACGAGCTGGCGCATCTGGCCGAATCAGGTCGGGTCAAGATCGCGCGCTTCCTGCCCATCTTGGCCCTGGCCCCGATGGTGTTCATACCGGGGTTCATCAGCCGCGGCTCATATGGAACGGCCACGCTCCTGGTGCTCGGGCCGCTGGTCCTGCTCGTGGCGGTGGGGACCCTCAGCCGGTTCTGGGAAAAGGCGGCGGACCACAAGGCCACGCACGGTGCGCCTTCACCCGCCTACGCGCGCGCCCTCGAACGCATCTACGAATCGAACCTGATTCCCGTGGTCCTGGGAAGGACGCCCAAGACCCACCCGGATCTGTATGACCGTGTGATCGCGGCGGGTGGAGCGCTCTCTTACCCCCGGCCTGCGCCCCCGGATCGATGGCGCGGGATGGCGTTTGTGTTAGTGCTCGGCGGTATTCTGGCGAGCCCCGCCGCGGCTCTTGTGGCCTGGGCGTCCCTCTGGCCTTCCGCCACGTATCCGGACTCTGGTGACTTCGAAGCCGCGGACGCGCCTCCGGAGGGATCGGAGCCGCCGGAGCGGGTGACCTTTCCCACTTCGGACGGCGGACTCATCTACGCCGACGTCTACGGAGAAGGCGGCCTGGGTGTGGTCCTGGCCCACGGAGGCCGTTTCAACAAGGAGAGCTGGGCCGCGCAGGCGCAGACCCTGGTCGTGGCGGGCTTCAGAGTCCTGGCCTTCGATTTCAGAGGTTACGGTCGGTCACGAGGCCCGGGCGACACCGATCCTCTGGCTGCCCCGCTCCACCTCGACGTGCTGGCCGCCGTCCGCTATCTCCGCGGGACGGGAGCCAGGTCGGTCTCGGTGGTGGGAGGGAGCATGGGTGCGGGGGCGGCGGCCGATGCTTCGGTCGAGTCGAAGCCCGGAGAGATCGATCGCATCGTGTTACTGGCCGGCCTGTCGAGCCGCCCGCCGGAAAGACTCAAGGGGCGAAAGCTCTTCATCGTAAGCCGCGACGACGTCGGCGGTCCCGACGTGCCGCGGCTGCCCAGGATCCGGGTCCAGTACGAGAAGGCCCCGAAGCCCAAGGAGCTGATCATCCTCGAGGGCTCCGCCCACGCCCAGGCGATCTTTGAAACGGACCAGGGAGCGCGACTGATGCGCGAGATCCTGCGATTCCTCGTCGAGCCATAGGCGCTACCGTCGGGGCCGCGGCTCCTGTCCCTTGACACCCCGGAGGCTGGAGCGTAGCTTGCCTCAACTGGCCGCGCCCCGATGCCTGGTCGCGAAGTGATGCGGGCATGTGCGCCGCCCTTCTCTGGGGAGACAACATGAACTGGACTCGAATTGCGCTCGCCGGCGCCGCCGCCGGTCTCGTGACCTGGATCTCGGACTTCGTGCAGCACGGCGTGGTGATGGCCCCGACCTACAAACGCCTGAGCACGGTCTATTCGCAGACCCAGGTCAATCCCGCCTGGTTCCTGCTGGTTTCATTCTTCATCTGCCTGATGGCCGCGGTTCTTTTCGCGCGCACGCGGGCAAGCTGGGCGGCGGGCTGGAAGGGAGGCCTCTCCTTCGGGTTCTTCCTGGGGCTCGTGATCTTCTTCCAGCGTTTCTACGACCCCATGGTCATCGACGGCTACCCCTACTACCTCGCCTGGTGTCAGGGCGGGATCAGCATGATCGACAGCCTGCTCGCCGGAGCGGTGATCGGGTCGATCCTCAAGTCGTAGCCGGGCAGGTTCCTGGCCACTCACCGAGGCCGGTGAGGCAACGCACCTTGTCCCATCCGTGACGGTGCTACGATTCCTTCAAGGTGACGCCTGATCCCACTCCGGCCGAACCGCCCGGCCCCGAGCCCAAAGCGGCCACGCTCGGCCAGCGGGTAGCGCGTCGCGCTTCTCTCCTGGCGAAGGTCATGGAGCGCCTGTCCCCCAAGGCCCGATTTGCCATTTCCATCGGCCTCGTGGCCATGCTCCTGCTCGGCATCTCCGCGTTCCTCTCGGCCCCTTCCGCGACCCTCAAGCTCGTCTGCCGTCACGACTTCCGAAGCGCGGAGATCACGGTTTCCATTGACGGTGACGTGGTCCTCACGGAAACCCTCACCGGAGCCGTGAAGAAGTGGCTGGGCATGGTCGAGAGAGCCGGGGGAACCTACACCAGGAGCATCCCGGTCAGTTCCGGACGACACCGGGTGCAGGTCCGCTTACGGGCGCCGGGTTACGACCGCACCCGCAGCATCGAGGCGGATTTCAACCGTGGGGCGAGCCACACGCTCAGTGTTGATTCAGGACGGGACCTCTCACTGGTCTGGCGCGGCCCCGACCGCGGAGTCGGCGGCCCGGAACCGGATGGGGGCTCCTTTCCCTGGCTGAAATACGCCAGCTCCATTTTCGGAACGATCTTCGCCTCCATCGTCTCGGCATCGATCGGCGTGTTCGTCCAGGATTTCCTGCGCGCCCGGAAAGCTCGACTGGCCGAAGAAGAGAACAGACGGCGGCAGAACTCCTAACGACGCCTGATCGCCTCCCGCGTCAAGGGCGGCCGCGAACGAGCGAGGTCAGGCGGGCTGCCAGGACCGTCCGCCGACGAACATCTTCCGCCGACGGGCTAACACTCTTGCCACCGCCCGACCCAGACGATCGGCCGCCTGGTTGATAGCCCCGTACACGTCTTCGTGGCGTCCCTCGATACGAACCGTCTCACCGCGCAGGAGTCTGGCGCTGATCTGGAATCGCTTATCCGAGCCGCGTCGCGGGCCATTCACATCGTCCATGCGCAGGATCACGCTCTGCACTTGACGGCCGAACCGGCCCAGGGCAAAAAGGAGCCGCCGGTCCGCCTCCGCCCGGTGAGCCCCGGTCAGATTCAATGCGCGGGCCCGAACTTCGATGTTCATGGTCGGCTTGCTGTCGGTGTTCATGATCGACTCTCCGTCGGTTGAGGCCCGGCGGGCCGCCAGCGCACCTGTTTGCCGGACCGGGTTCAAGACATCAATTCTTGTCGACATAAGAAGGGACCCTCGCGGTTTTGCTCGTGCGGGTTGCACGGCACTCATGAACATAGGGGTCCGATGATCTGACGAACAAATACATTGAGGCTTCTCCATCCATAGGCCCCCGCGATGTGTGCCGCAGCCCGCGCGGACCGTCCCGCGACCATCGTCCATCCGCCGGCGCTCCACCCGGCCCTCGCCGGGCGACCGTTAGAATCCCCGCCTTTCCGTGATCACCCTCGACCTCGTCAACACGCTCGCCCTGGCCGGCATCGTATTGTTTGTGGGCTACGGAATCCGCGCTCGGATACCCCTCTTCGCCCGCATAAACCTGCCCGCTCCGGTGATCGGCGGGCTGCTCGTGGCCGCCTTGATCACCGGCCTGCGCCAGCGGGGCCTGGCCGTCCTGCAGCTCGACACCACCTTGCAGGCTCCGCTCATGATCGCGTTCTTCACCACGGTGGGCTTCGGGGCCAGCGTTTCCCTGCTGCGGGTGGGGGGGGCGGCGGTGCTCGTGTTTCTCGTGGTCTCCACGATCGCCGCCGTGCTCCAAAACGTGGTGGGAGCGGCGGTGGCGGCGGCCATGGGGCAGAACCCACTCATGGGTGTGCTGGCGGGGTCGGTGACCCTGACCGGCGGGCCGGCCACCGGCCTGGCCTTCGCTCCCCTGTTCGAGCAGGCGGGGGTCCACGGGGCGGCGGCCCTGGCCGTGGCCGCCGCCATGGCGGGTATCGTCTCGGGTGGTCTCATCGGCGGCCCTATCGGAACCCACATCATCCGCGGGATGGGGCTTGCGCCGGGTCCCAAGGGGACGGGCCACCCCACGGTGATGGCGCACGTGGCCGAGGAGCAACTGGGCGATCCTTCGCCTCGCGCCCCCGCCGGAGAGGATGTCGAGAGCTACGTGCTGCTCAAGGCCGTGGTCGCGATCCTGGCGGCGATGTGGGCGGGCGGCTGGGTCAGCCGCGTCTTCGCCTCCTGGGGAGCCACCCTGCCCGCCTACATCGGCGCCATGCTCGTGGCTGCGGCGCTCCGGAACCTGGACGACCTCACGGGTTGGCTGCGCCTCTCCCAGAAGGTGATCGACGACATCGGGACGGTCGCCCTCTCGCTCTTCCTGGTCCTCGCCCTCATGACCCTGAGGCTCTGGGACCTGGCCGGGCTCGCCCTGCCTCTCACCGTGATCCTCGGGGCCCAGGTCGCCCTGGTGATGGTCCTCAGCCTGACCGTGGTGCCGCGGGTGATGGGCCGTGACTACGACGCCGCCATCATGTCCAGCGGGTTTTCCGGATTCATGCTCGGCACCACCGCGAACGCCATGGCGAACATGGGCGCGCTCGTCGAGCGTTACGGGCCGGCGCCCCGAGCCTACCTGGTGGTGCCCATGGTGGGCGCGTTCTTCATCGACTTCATCAACGCGCTGCTTATCACGGGCTTCGTCAACCTGTTCCGGTGAGTCTCCCGCCGCCGTCCTCCTCGCGCCTGGTAAGGCTCCTCGCGCTGCGAAGCCCGCGACCCCTCAGGTAAGGGGACGGCCGACTTCAAGATTTGGGAGGCGCAGCGAAGCGGCGGTCGGAAGCTCGCCACCGAGTACTATCTCGCGCCCCACAGGAGAAGGTATGGCCAGTATGGAACCCATCGAGAATGCCAACGGCGCGCGAGACCGCCTTCGCTCCCTTATCGCGAACCCGACGTTCGAAGGCGCGATGGCCGCGATCATCCTCGTGAACGCCATCACGCTCGGACTGGAGACGTCGCCCCGGGCGGCGGCGAGTTTCGGCGACTGGCTGAGCTTCGTCGATCGCACGGTGCTCGGTATCTTCCTGGTCGAACTCCTGGCGCGCTTCTTCGTCTTCCGCGGCCGCTTCTTCGACGACCCGTGGCGGGTCTTCGACTTCCTGATCGTGAGCGTCGCGGTCATGCCGTCGGCGGGCGCCTTCACGGTTCTGCGCGCGTTCCGGGTGCTGCGGGTGCTGCGCCTGGTGTCGCTGGTGCCTTCGATGCGGGGGGTGGTCGGCGCGTTGCTCAAGGCCCTGCCGGGAATGGCTTCCATCATCGGCCTGCTCGCTCTCGTCCTCTATGTCTCGGCGGTGCTCGCGACGAAACTGTTCGGCCCGACCGTGCCCGAGTACTTCGGCGATCTCGGCTCCTCGCTCTTCACCTTGTTTCAGGTCATGACCGTGGAAGGCTGGCCGGACATCGCGCGGACGGTCATGGTGCAGTCGCCGCAGGCCTGGATCTTCTTCGTGACCTACCTGCTGGTGGCGACGTTCATGGTCCTGAATCTCTTCATCGCGGTGGTGGTCAACGCGATGCAGGCCCAGGTGACCGAGGATCTGAAGGACGATGGCGATGCCCACGCGCGAGAGATACTCGAGGAGGTCCGGGCCCTCCGCCGGGAAATCGAGGCTCTGCGCCTGACGGAGAAGGCGTAACCGCCCGCTTCTCCCTCGCGCGGGCGGTTGCGGCGGCCGGTCAGGCGAACAGCGTCTCGGCGCGTTCGAGCATGGCGCTGGCCGCAGGATGCTTGAGTTTCCGCTCGACGGTGATGGCGAAGAAGCGCTCCATGACGTCGAGGCGCAGGATCGGCCTGACCCCATGCTGTTTCCAGATCTGCTTCGCCAGGGCCGCGGGAGCCGGAAAGAGGCCGGCGCCGTGCTGGCCGAAGACTTTCATGAGGGCGGTGTCGTCGAACTCGCCCAGGATGCGCGGGGTGAAGCCCGCCTTTCCGAAGGCGTGGTCGAGGGCCCGGCGCATGGCCGTCTCGCGACCCGGGAGGAGCAGGGGTGCGCCCACCAGGGAGGCGAACGGGTTGGTCTCGGCCTTCCGTTTCCGGGCGAGGAGTCCCGGCCTTCCGAAGAACGAAACGGGGCTCCGGCCGAGCAGGTGAGAGTAAACCGCGGCCCCGGCGGCCGAGGGCTGGGGCGTGTCGGCCAGGAGGAGATCGAGTTCGTGGGTCAGGAGCGCGGGCAGCAGGCTCTGTGGCGACCCCTCCCGGCAGACGATGGCCATCTCCTCGTTGAGGTCGGATCGGACGCGCAGCGCCGGGGCGAGCAGCTGGTGGGCCACCAGCTTCGGGATGGCGTCGGTGACGCCGACCGAGAAGACGCGCAGCCTCGGCGGAGTCTCCCCGGACAGTTCGGCGATCAGTTCCGCGCAGGTGTTGAAGATCCGGTCCGCGTGCTCGAAGACGCGGCGGCCGGTCTCGGTGGGGACCACGCCCCGGCCCTTCCGCTCCAGGAGCCGCTCCCCAAGCGTCGACTCGAGTTCGCGGATCTGCGCGCTGACCGAGGGCTGGGCGACCTTGAGCCATTCACTGGCGCGAACCACCCCGCCCCACTTCGCGGCCGCCCAGAAGTAGCGGAGATGGTGCAGATTGAGGTTCTGGAGCGAAGTCGTCATCATATACGCAAATACTATATCGTGGCATAGAACATTGTTCATTGCCTATATATGGTCGCCCCCCTACTCTTCCTGGGGTCAGCCGCCAGGAGGCGCAAATGAACCACCCCCAGAAGCTCATCTTGTCCCTCGTCCTTCGCCGGCGCGAGAGGCCCGCCCGAGCCTTCTCGTCCGGCCTGAATCCCCGGGTTCACGTTCCGCGGAAGAAAGAGGTCAAGGCCGGGCGGACCATGCCCGGGCTTTCAACCGCAACGCCACCGTAGAGCGCCCGGCGATTTCACCCAATCCACCGGGCTGAGAACCGGCCGCCCTCCGCGGGTTGCCGGTTCTCAGTTGAGATGATGCCGCGACGGATTTGTGGACTCCCTCGTCCGACCCGCGCTCTCTCCCTCCGCTGTAACCCCGCCGGCCACGAGCCATGCACGAAACCCAGATCCTCTCCGACATCGCCACCGCCATCGTGGCCGCCACCGCCGCGGCCCTGCTCGCGCGCCTGCTCAAGCAGCCCCTGATCCTGGGCTATCTGCTGGCCGGGGTGGCGGTGGGCCCGGAGATCGGGCTCGGGTTGATTCACGATCACGAGACCATCAAACTGATCTCGGAGATCGGCCTCGTTCTTCTCCTCTTCATCATCGGCCTGGAGATGGATGTGGCGAAGCTCCTGAGCGCGGGACGATCCCTGATCCTCTCCGGCCTCCTCCAGTTTCCGATCGGCCTCGCCATCGGCATCCCGTTCTTCCTCCTGCTCGGCCTGCCCCAGGGCGGCGGTCGCTTCGATGCGGCCTACGCGGCGGTCGCGGTATCGCTCAGCAGCACCATGATCGTGGTGAAGCTGCTCTACGACAAGTTCGAGCTGGCCACCCTGCCCGGGCGGCTCACCCTGGGCGTGCTGGTCTTCCAGGACGTGTGGGCGATCCTGGTTCTGGCCATCCAGCCCAGCCTGCTGAACCCCTCGCCGCTCACCGTGGGCGCGTCGCTCTTCAAGGGGGTCTGGCTGGTGGTGGCCGCCCTGGGAGCAAGCCGGATGTTCCTGCCCCGCCTGTTCGCCTTCGTCGCCAAGGTGCCCGAGCTGATGCTGGTCACCGCCCTCGCCTGGTGCTTCCTGATCAGCGGCGTGGCGAGCGCCCTGGGGCTGTCCCGGGAGATGGGGGCGCTCATCGCCGGGGTGGGGCTTTCCACTCTGCCCTACAACCTCGATGTCATGGCCAAGGTCATCAACATCCGCGACTTCTTCGTCACCCTCTTCTTCGTGGCCCTGGGCATGCAGATTCCCGTGCCTTCCCCGGGCCTCATCGCCGCGGCGGTCGGAACCTCGCTGTTCCTGGTCTTGAGTCGCTTCGCCACGGTGTTTCCGATTCTCCATGGCGCCGGTCAGGGCCTTCGCTCGAGCCTCCTTCCCACCATCAACCTTTCGCAGATGAGCGAATTCTCCCTGGTGATCGCCGCCCTCGGGCTCTCGCTAGGTCACGTCTCCGCCCAGACCGTGGCCATGCTGACCTTCACCTTCGCTCTCACCTCGGTGGCCTCGACCTACGCCATCGGCGCCAACCACGGGATCGAGCGCGCGCTCACCCGGGGGCTCAAGGCCCTGGGGGTAAAGGACAAGGGGTCGGTTGAGGAAGCCTCTGGCCACAAGGGCGAGGCCAGAATCATCTTCCTCGGGTTCTATCGGGACGCGAGTTCGATCCTGCACCAGTTCGAGATGGAGGAGCGGAGCGCCGCCGCGAATTCGATACTCCACGAGATCCAGGTGATCGACTTCAATCCCGAGGTGCTCGACGAGTTGAAACGGCGGGGGATCGCGTGCCTCTACGGCGATGTGGCGAGCCAGGAAACCCTCCACCACGCGGCCATTCATCATGCCGAAGTCGTCTTGTGCACCCTCCCCGATTCGATCCTCAAGGGAACGTCGAACCAGAAGCTCCTGACCCAGCTGCTCCGGAACTGCCCTCAGGCAAGGATCATCGTGGCCGCGGAAACCCTCCCGGGCGCCAGGGCCCTGTACGACGCGGGCGCTCACTTCGTCTTCGTGCCGCGAATCCACTCGGCCCACCGGATGGCCGAGGTGATCCGCGCCGCGCGCGAGGAAGGGCTCGACCGCATCCGAGCGGAGGAGAAGGCCGCACTTCAAGGACGCCACGAGGTGCTCTCCTAGGCTTTGAGAGATACTTCATCTTCGGGGAACCGCCCCCCGCGCCCGGGAAGGAGATCACCCCATGCAACTCGGCATCGTCGGACTTCCGTTCTCGGGCAAGTCCACGCTCTTTCAAGCCGTCACCCGGACTCATCTCGACCCCTCGGCCTCCGCTAAAACCGGCGCGCATCTCGGCATCGCGAAGGTGCCCGACGAACGTCTCGATCACTGCGCGGCCCTCTTCTCCCCGAAGAGCACGGTGCGCGCCACCATCGAGTTCGTGGACGTGGCCGGTCTGAACAAGGGAGCGAGCGGCACCACGCAGTTCACCACCGGGTTCCTGGCCGCGGTCAAATCCAACGATGCGCTGATCCAGGTGGTCCGCCTCTTCGACGACCCCGCCGTGCCTCATCCCGACGGCAGCATCGACCCGCTCCGCGACGTCGCCACCTTCGAAACCGAGTTCATCCTCGGCGACATGGCCGTGCTCGAGTCCCGCATCGAGAAGATCCACAAGCAGCTCGGCCGTCTGCACGACGAGCATATGAAGAAGGAGCTGCCGGTCCTCGAGAAGTGCCTGGCCCTCCTCCAGGCCGAGAAGCCCCTGCGCAACGAGGACCTCTCGAAGGACGAACTGCTGATCCTGAAGACCTATCAGCTCCTCTCGCTCAAGCCGATGCTGATCGCGCTCTCCTTCGATGAGTCGCAGCAAAAGGTGGTGGAGGTCGAGGTGGCGCGCGTGGCCGCCGCCAAAGCCGGGGCCCGCACGCGGGTGGTGGCGTTTTTCGGCAAGATCGACATGGAAATGTCCGAGCTCTCGGGCGAGGACGCGCGCGCCTTCATGGCGGAGTACGGGATCCGCGAGTCGGCGCTCGACACCCTGATCCGCGAGGCCTACGCGCTGCTCGGCCTGCAGTCGTTCCTCACCGTCGGGGAAGACGAGTGCCGGGCCTGGACGATACGGGCGGGCATGACCGCCCAGGAAGCCGCGGGTGTGATCCACTCGGACTTCGCCCAGAAGTTCATCCGGGCCGAGGTGGTGCACTACGACGACTTCATCGCGGCGGGCGGCTCGTTCGCGAAAGCGAGAGAGGCCGGCCACTGGCGGCTCGAAGGCAAGGCCTACGTGGTGAAGGACGGAGACATCCTCAGCATCCGCCACAGCTAGCAGGGTGCTGAACCACTTCAGCACCCTGCGTATCCCGGCGAAAGCCGGGATCCACTTCCAGCCGTGTCGTGCCCCCGTCACACGACATCGGCCCTGGCGGGCGGGCTGCGAGCATGGTGATAGCTTCGTAGGATGAGGCAGGTTCTGGGCTCGGCGCTGGTGTGGGGTTTCATGGGGGCGACAACTGCGCTCGCCCAGACGCCGCCCGCCCTGGACGACTTCGTAGCCCTGGCCTCGAAGGACGAGAGAGTCGCGGCCGCGGCGGGGGAGCGCCTCGCCCTCGTCTGGAGGGACGGCTACGCGGCGATGGTCCTGGACCTTGCGCGGTTTTTTCGCCAAGCACCCCCGCGGGAGCAAGGGGAGGCCGCCGACGACTCCACGGGCGGCGGTGAGGACGCGCTCCCCGGAAGCGCGCCGCGCGGGCCAGGCGACCCCTTCCGACCCACGATGCGCGGTTCGGGACAGCCGACGGTTCCAACCGAGGCGGGAAGGCGGGAGGAGCGGAACGAGTCGTCCATGATTCGCGCGCGCTTGATGGGCTTCCTCTCGAAACAGACCGGGCAGAAGTTCGGGAACGACCTGAAGCTCTGGCGCAAGTGGTCGTGGAGCCTCCCCGCCGATCCCCATCCCCGGTACGCGGAGTTCAAGGCCCGCCTGTATGCGAACGTCGATCCGCGGATGGCCGCCTTCTTCGAGGGCGCCACGGAACCGCGGATACGACTCGACGAGATCGACTGGGGGGGCGTGGGGGTGAACGGCATTCCTCCCCTCGACCAGCCGAAAGTGGTTTCCGCCACGGAAGCGCGGTTCATGGGAGACAAGAACGTCGTCTTCGGGATCGTGGTCAACGGCGAGGCGCGCGCCTATCCCAAACGGATCCTGGCCTGGCACGAACTCGCCCTCGACACCCTGGGCGGGGTCAAACTCGCGGTGGTGTACTGCACGCTGTGCGGCACCGTGATTCCCTACGAGACCGTGGCGGGCGGACGCTCGTTCACCTTCGGGACGAGCGGACTCTTGTATCGCTCCAACAAACTGATGTTCGACGCCGAGACGAACTCGCTGTGGTCCACCATCGAAGGCCGGCCCGTGGTGGGGCCGCTCGCCTCCGACTCCATCGTCCTCAAGTACCGGCCGGTGGTGACCACCACCTGGAAGGAGTGGCGCAACGCCCACCCGGCGACCACCGTCCTCTCCCTCGATACCGGTCACCAGCGCGACTACGGCGAGGGCGCGGCCTACCGCTCCTACTTCTCCCATGACGACCTGATGTTCGAAGTGCCCGACCAGGACAAACGGCTCAGGCGAAAGGCGGAAGTGCTGACCTTCATTGCCGGGGCCGGCAAGGAGCGCGTCCCGGTGGCCCTCGACGCCGCCTTCCTGCGGAGAAACCCCGTGTACTCGTTCTCCGCCGCGTCGGTCTCCTATGTGGTCCTGACCACCGAGGGCGGAGCGAACCGGCTCTATCGGACCCGGCCCGACCAGCGATTCGTCCGGGTCTCCGGAGCGGAGGTGTTCGACGATCGGGGGCGCGCGTGGACCATGGGCGAGGACGAGCTCAAGGGTCCTTCCGGGGAGGAGAGCCCGCGGGAGCCCGCGCGCCGCACCTTCTGGTTTGCCTGGTACTCCCAGTTCCCGAAAACGATCCTGATCCGGTAAGGGGTTCGCTCTGCGGCCAGACCAGGTCAAACGGTTCCCCTACAATCCCGCCATGAACTTCCCCGCGCGTTTCTCCCTGCTGGCCCGGCTCTGTCTTCCCCTGCTGAGCGTGACCCTCACCGCCCCGCCCTTGTTCGCGCAGACCGGTTCCCCGCGCGTCACCGCCATCACCGGCGCCACCCTGATCGACGGTAACGGTGGTGCGCCCGTTCCGGACGCCGTGGTCATCGTGACCAACGATCGCATCACTGCCGTGGGTCCCCGCTCTTCGGTGGCCGTGCCCAAAGGCGCCACCGTGATCGATGCCGCCGGTCAGTTCGTGGTGCCCGGCTTCTTCGACACCAACGTGCACCTCTCGCTCTATGGCGGCGTCAACGATCGCTACGAGACCCTGGTGCGCTACAACCCGCGTCAAGCCGAGATCGTGCTCGAGGCCGCGCAGCTGCAACTGAAGCACGGCATCACCACCGTGAGGGACAGCTACGGCGTGCTCCCGGCCCTTGTCGAGACGCGCGAGCGGATCTCACGCGGAGAGGCCGTGGGCTCCCGCATCCTGGCCGCCGGCAACATCGTGGGCTGGGGCGGGCCTTATTCCGTGTCGTTCAGCCTCATCCGCGAGACCGGGCTGACCCTCTTCCAGGAGCAGATGAACGATCAGGTCGCGCAGGGCGCGGGCGAAGACCTGGTGGACATGACCCCGGACGAGCTGCGGGTCGCCATCAACACGTATCTCGACAAGGGGCCCGACTTCATCAAGTACGGGGGCACCGCCCACTTCTCGCGTCCTTCGTTCGTGGGCTTCTCGCCCGAGGCGCAGCGGGTGATCGTGGAGGAGGCGCACAAGCGTGGCCGGAAGGCCGAGACCCACGCCACCACGCCCGACGGCCTGCGGCTGGCCGTGGAGGCGGGCATCGACGGAATCCAGCACCCCGAGGCGCTCGGTCCGCGCGAACTGCCGGCCGCCCTGGTTCGCGCCATCGTGGACAAGCGAATCTCATGCAACATGCTGGTGAACACGATCACCGGCGAGGCCTGGACGAAGCATGTCAAGGATCGCGCCGAGGCCCAGAAGAAGCTGGCCGAGGCGGCCGCGAAAGGTCCCGCACGGGCGAAGACTTCGGCCGAGTTGCGCAAGGCGGCCGACGACACGGGCGAAGAGATGGAGATCCGCCGGAAGAACGCGAAGACGCTGATCGCCGCGGGGGCCGTGGTGACGGTGGGCACCGACAACTACTGGGCCGCGGCCGCTGAGCTGTCGCGCAGCCCCAAGCCCGAAACCCAGGACCACGGCATCGGCACGATCATCGGCATCGAGGGACTGGTGGAGCTGGGGATGACCCCCATGCAGGCGATCGTGGCGGCCACGAAGAACGGCGCCTACGCTGCGGGCCGCACCCAGGACCTCGGCACCTTGGAGGCGGGCAAGATCGCGGACCTGCTGGTGCTCAGCGCGGATCCGCTTCAAGACATCAGGAACATCCGCGGGATCCGCGTGTTGATGAGCAACGGCAAGGTGGTGAATCGCGACACGCTGCCGGAGGTGCGCGTGCTGTCGCGGGCCCCGATGGTGGGCGCGAAGTAACCCGGGCTCATTCCGATGGAGGCCTTGTAACCATGACGGTTACAAGGCCCCGTTCGCGCGGCTGCTACGTGTTCAACGGGTCACTTCAGGTCGAAGCGGTCAAGGCTCATCACCTTGTTCCAGGCCTGGGCGAAGTCGTTCACCATCTTCTGCTTCCCATCCTCGGCCGCGTAGACCTCGGCGATGGCCCGAAGTTCGGAGTGAGACCCGAAGATCAGGTCGACCGGAGTCGCCGTCCACTTGACCGCGCCCGTCTTCCGGTCGAGCCCTTCGTAGACTCCCTCGGACGCGGCTGACTTCTGCCACTTCGTGGACATGTCGAGGAGGTTCACGAAGAAGTCGTTGCTCAATGTCCCCGGCTTGCTGGTAAGAACCCCGTGCTTCGACTGGCCTGAGTTCGCGTTCAGGACTCGCATGCCGCCGAGCAGGACGGTCATCTCGGGGACGGTCAAGGTGAGCATGTTCGCCCGATCGACCAGCATCTCCGTGGGCGACATGTAGTTGGAAGCGCCGTAGTAGTTACGGAACGCATCGGCCTTCGGCTCGAGCATGGCGAAGGTGGAGGCGTCGGTCTGCTCCTGGGAGGCATCCATGCGGCCAGGGGTGAAGGGCACGGTCACGGGGTAACCAGCGCTCCGGGCCGCCTGTTCGACCCCCGCCACGCCGCCGAGCACGATCACATCGGCAAGCGAAACCTTTTTTCCATTCGTGCTCGCCTGGTTGAACCCCGTCTGGATTTCCTCCAGGCGCTTGAGCGTCTGGGCCAGTTCGGCCGGGTTGTTCACCGGCCAGTCCTTCTGGGGGGCAAGTCGGACACGGGCGCCATTGGCGCCGCCCCGCATGTCGGTGCCGCGGAAGGAAGAGGCCGAGGCCCAGGCGGTTCGCACCAGTTCCGACGGGGTCAAGCCGGACTGGAGGATCCTGGTCTTGAGACCGGCGATGTCGCCGGCTTCGATCAGCTTGTGATTCACCGCGGGAATGACGTCCTGCCAGATGAGGGCTTCGGTCGGAGCTTCCGTGCCCACGTAGCGCGTCCTCGGGCCCATGTCGCGGTGAGTCAGCTTGAACCAGGCCTTGGCGAATGCGGTCTCGAACTCCGCGGGGTTCTCCTGGAAGCGCCGGGCGATCTTCTGATAGCTGGGGTCGAACTTGAGCGCCAGGTCGGTGGTGAACATGATGATCGAGTTGCGCTTGCCCGCCTCGTGCGCATCGGGAACCAGGTTGTCTCCCGCGCCATCCTTGGGAATCCACTGGGTCGCCCCCGCCGGGCTCTTCGACTTCACCCACTCGAAGGCGAACAGGTTGTTCAGGTACTGGGTGGTCCACTGCGTCGGCTTCGAGGTCCACGCACCCTCGAGACCGCTGGTGATGGTGTCAACGCCATTGCCCTTGCCGCACTCGTTCTTCCAGCCGAAGCCCTGCTGCTCGATGCCGGCGGCGGCCGGCTCGGCGCCCACGCACTTCGAGGGGTCGGCCTTTCCGTGAGCCTTGCCGAAGGTGTGTCCGCCCGCGATCAAAGCGACCGTCTCTTCATCGTTCATGGCCATGCGTCCGAAGGTCTCGCGGATGTCCTTCGCGGCCGCGAGGGGATCGGGATTGCCGTTCGGTCCCTCCGGGTTCACGTAGATGAGGCCCATCTGAACCGCGGCGAGGGGGTTGTCGAGCTTCCGGTCGCCCTTGTACCGCTCGTCGGCGAGGAACTTCTTCTCCGCACCCCAGTAGACGAGGTCGGCTTCCCAGTCGTCGGTGCGGCCGCCCGCGAAACCGAAGGTCTTGAAGCCCATCGACTCCAGGGCCACGTTGCCGGTCAGGACCATCAGGTCGGCCCAGGACAGGCGGCTGCCGTATTTCTGCTTGATCGGCCAGAGCAGCCGCCGCGCCTTGTCGAGGTTGGCGTTGTCCGGCCAGCTGTTCAGGGGCTCGAAGCGCTGCTGTCCTCCCCCGGCGCCGCCGCGCCCGTCGGCCACGCGGTAGGTGCCGGCGCTGTGCCAGGCCATGCGGATGAAGAAAGGTCCGTAGTTGCCCCAGTCCGCGGGCCACCAGTCCTGGGAAGTCTTCATCAGCTTCTCGATGTCGGCCCTCACCGCCTTGATATCGAGCTTCTTGAACTCCTCCGCGTAGTTGAATCCGCTGCCCATGGGATTGGAGGCGGCCGCGTGTTGACGGAGAGGCGCGAGGTCGAGCCTTTCCGGCCACCAGAACTGATTCGACATGGTCTGCAGATCCGCGGAGGTCTTCGAAGGCGCTCCGCCTTCATTGACTTTGGGCTGGGCGTAGACCGGGCTTATGGCCAGGCTCGCGATGGCCAGGGTGAGAACGGGCTTCAACATGGGTTCTTTCATGTCCTTTGGTTAGGGGGATAGGTGGACGACACCGGACAGACTAGGGATTCGCAAGTAATAGGTCCAATACTTAGTTATCATCCGTGTCATAGGCGCTGCCTATTGATTAGGAAGGGACGAACCAAGCCTCGATGGAGATGCACCAGCTCCGTTACTTCGCCAGGGTCGCCGAACTCGGCAACGTCACCCGCGCCGCGGAGGCGTGCCATGTGTCGCAGCCGTCCCTCAGCCAGCAGATCGCCAAGCTCGAGCGGGAGCTCGGTCAGCCCCTCTTCGAACGCCTGGGCCGCGGGGTGCGGCTCACCGAGGCGGGGAAGATGTTCAAGCGCTATTCCGACCAGATTTTGAGCCTCACCGAAGACGCCCGCACCCGAGTCGCCGACGACCGGGACTCGGGCCGGATCCTCCTCGCCGCCATCCCGACCATCGCCCCCTACTTCCTGCCCCGCGTCCTCACTCGCTTCGCAAAGGAGTGCCCAAGAGCACGGGTGGAGATCGTGGAGGAGACCACGGGGAACATCCTGCGGCTTCTGGCCGAGGGCGACATCGACCTCGCGATTCTCGCCCTCCCCATCCAGGCCGAGCACGTTCATACGAAGACGCTCTTCACCGAGGAACTGCTCGCGGTGCTGCCGAGCGGCCATCCTTTGACGAGGAAGCCGAAAGTGAGCCTGAAGGATCTCGTCCTCGAACCCTTCGTGGTTCTCAACGAGGCGCACTGCCTGACCGGGACCACCATGAGCTTCTGCGCCCGGCACGCGGCCTCGCCCCTCGTCACGGCCCGGAGCCATCAGCTTCTGACCGTGCTCGAGCTGGTTCGGCTGGGTCAGGGCGTCTCTTTGATTCCCGCCATGGCGACACCGAAGGGCAGAGACGAGGGCCGCGAGTATCGGTCTCTCTCCGGCGATAAACCCTCGCGCACCATCGCTCTGGCCTGGAACCGGATGCGGTACCAGACCCAGCTGTTCAAGCGCTTCGTTGAGTTCCTGGCCGACCAGCCTCGCTGAGCCATTGGTAGCATGCGCTCCATGCGGACCTGGATCCTCGCCGGTGTTCTTCTCTGTGCGCTTCCCTCGGCCGCCCGCAGCCAGACCATCGAGATCACACCGATGGCGGGCTATCGCTTCGGGGGCACGCTGTACTCCTTCAGAACCATGAGCGGGGGCGCGCCGAGCGCCTCGCTGGAGGTGGGCGACGGGGCCGCTTTCGGCGCGCACCTCGGATATCGATTCGACGATTTCGAATTCGAGGTCCTGTACGCGCGCCAGGCGACGAGCCTCGAGACCTCGGGCCTGTTCACCAGCACTCCGGTCATGGACCTCTCCCTCGAGACCTGGCAGGGCGGGGGCAACTATCTCTTCGGCACGAAAGACGCCCGGGTGGTTCCTTTCATCGGGTTCGGACTCGGCCTGACCCGACTCCTGCCGAAGGCCCAGGGTCTGAGCGACGAAACGCGCTTCTCGGCCTCGTTCGCCGGGGGCGCGAAGTTCTGGATGGGAAAGCACGTCGGAGTCCGCGTCGAGGGTCGCTACTTCCTCACCGTGTTCGACAACAACAGCGATGGGCCCTGCGGCTCGGGCCCGGGTTGCGGCGGCCGCGTCGACAGCAGGGATCTCTCTCAGGGCGAGGGCCGCGCCGGTCTGATCCTGCGTTTCTGAGCGCGATCGCTAAGATCGCTTCTCCGTGACCCGTTTCGCAGCTCCCGATCCCGAACTCCTCAAGCGCCTCCAGGGAGCCCTTCCCGCGGGACGGATCCTGTCGCGGCCCATCGACCGGCTGGCCCGCGCGTCCGATGCATCGATGTACCGGATCGTTCCCGAAGTCGTGGTGCGGCCTCGCGACGCTTCGGACGTGCGCACGATCCTCGACATCGCGCGCGCCCTGAAGCAGCCCGTCACCTACCGCGCCGCGGGCACGTCGCTCTCGGGACAGGCGGTGGGGCGCGGCATCCTCGTGGACCTCTCCCTCGACTGGGGCCGGTTCCGAGTCGAGGACGCGGGCGCTCGCGTGTGGGCGCAGCCCGGCGTGATCGGCGGCTTGCTCAATCGGGCCCTCGCCGTCCACGGCCGGCGGATCGGGCCGGATCCCGCCTCCATCGACGCGGCCATGATCGGCGGGATCGTCGCGAACAACGCCTCGGGCATGTGCTGCGGCGTCGCCCAGAACAGCTATCACACCATCCGTGGCGCCACCATCGTGCTGGCGGACGGCGTGATCGTCGAGACCCATGGTGATGCTCCGGATGAAGTCGACGAGCGCCTGAAGAACCGGCATCCCCGGCTCCACGCGGGAATCCTCGATCTCAAGATGAAGGTGCGCGCGGACAAGGCGCTATCGAAGCGCATCCGCCACAAGTTCACCACCAAGAACACCATGGCCTATTCGCTCCAGGCCTTCCTGGAGTTCGAACGGCCCGCCGACATCCTCACGCGCCTCATGGTCGGATCCGAAGGCACGCTCGGTTTCCTCGCCGACGTGACGCTCGAAACCGTTCGCGATCCGAAGAAGCGGGCCACCGCGCTCGCGTATTTCGGCGCGCTCAAGGAGGCCGGAGCCGCGGTCGCTCCCCTGGCCGAAGCCGGAGCGGCGGCTCTCGAGATCATGGACCGCGCGTCGCTCATCTCCATGGCCGCGGACCTCACCCACCCGGTGCCGATCGGGCCCGATTCCGCGGCGCTCCTCATCGAGTTCCAGGAAGACGACGACAAGGCGCTCGCCGCCGGGATCGAGAAAGCGACACGGGTCTTGAATCGCGTCAGCGGCGTCGCCAACATCGAGTTCACCACCGATGGCGCGAGCCGCGCCCACAAGTGGAAGATGCGCAAGGGCCTGCTGCCCCTGATCGGCGCGCGTCGCGGGCCGGGGATGGCCATCCTCAACGAGGACGTGGCCTTTCCCCGCGAGCGACTGGCCGAGGCGATCACCGATCTCCACGCGCTCTTCGAACGCTTCGGGGTACGCGACGCGGTGGTCTTCGGCCACGCGAAGGACGGCAACCTCCACTTCATCGCCCCCCAGGACTTCCGCGGCGAGAAGAATGTCCGCAACTACGAGGCCTTCATGGACGCGCTCGCGGAGATGGTGGTCGGCAAATACGACGGGGCGCTCAAGGCCGAGCATGGGACGGGCCGGAACATGGCGCCCTATGTCGAGCGCGAGTGGGGCGCTCCAGCCTACGCGCTGATGCGCGAACTCAAGACCCTCTTCGATCCGTACAACATCCTCAACCCGGGCGTCCTGCTGAGCGACGACAAGGCCGAGCACGTCTCGAACCTGAAACCCTTCACCGAGATCACCGAGACCGCCGACCGCTGCATCGAATGCGGCTTCTGCGAACCGGTGTGCCCGACCCGGGCCTCCGGCCTCTCGCCGCGCCAGAGGATCATCCTGCTCCGCGAGATCAAGGAGATCGCGCGGCTGAAGGAGCCCATGCCCGAAGGCCTCGCGGCCGACTACGCGGACTCCGCCCGGGGCAGTTGCGTCCGCGATTCGATGTGCATCACCGCGTGCCCGGTGAAGATCGACACCGGCCTGCTCATGAAGGAACTCGATCGCGCCGAGGCGTCCTTCATCGGCCGGGGAGTCGCGGGCTGGATGTCGTCCCACTTTGCGGCCGCGAGCGGGATGGCCCGTCGCGCGCTGTCCCTGACCGCGAACCCCAGCGGGCCCATTCGAAGCGGCCTCACCGCGGGTTCCGCGGTGCTGCACGCCCTCGCTCCGAAGCTGATTCCGAAGCTCGACCCGAAGACTCCCCTGCCTCTTCCTTCCCCGCCGGTCCCGACCCCGCGCGAGGGCGGCTCAAAGGAAGTCGTCTACTTCCCGAGCTGCGTCTCGCGGATCTTCGGCGCCCTCCCGGGCGAGCCCGGGCTCTCGACCATGGAAGCGACCCTTCGCTGCCTCGAAGCCGCGGGCTACCGCGTGACCATCCCCGAACAGGCCGACTCCCTCTGCTGCGGCCTCGCTTTCTCGAGCAAGTCGCAGCAGGAGGCGGCGGACGCCTCGATGGAGGCGACGCTCCGGGTGCTCGCCGGATTGACGCGCGGCGGCGAGGTCCCGGTGGTAACGGATGCCTCGCCGTGCACCCTCGCCTTCGCGGAGCGCGCATCGAAGGAGGTCCGGGTCTTCGACTTCGTGCAGTTCTGGTCGCGCGAGGTTCTCTCTCGCGCGGACGCGCCGAAAGGCGTTCTCGAAGGCCGGGCCATCCTCCATCCGACCTGCTCCCTCACCAAGCTGGGCGCGGTGGAGGACCTCAAGGCCGTGGCCGCCGCTCACTCGACGGAATCCCTCGTGCCCCTCCGCGCGTCGTGCTGCGGTTTCGCCGGCAATCAGGGCTTCGTCCACCCGGAGATCACCGAGGGCGCCACGCGGGCCGAGGCGGAGGATGTCCGCGCGCTCGAGACCCCGGGCGCCACCGCGTACTCGACCTGCCGCACCTGCGAGATCGGCATGACCAGAGCCACGGGGATGAGCTACGCCTCGGCCGCCCACCTCGTCTACAAGGCGCTCGGCCTGAAGGCGTAGACGTCGATGGACGCCTTCCTCGACTTCGTCCTCCGTCAGGACCCGGCGACGGTGATCGTGGTGCTGGTGCTGCTGTCCGCGCTGGAAAACGTGTTCCCGCCCGTGCCCGCGGACGTGGCCGCGGCGGTCGGAGCCTTCTGGGCGGTGCGAGCGGGAGTTTCACCCGTCCTGGTAGGCCTCTTGTGCTTCCTGGGAAACCAGGCGAGTGCGGTGGGGGTCTATGTCTGGGTGCGCCAACGCGGGGAGGCGGTCCGCCAGTCGCGGGAGTTTCATCTCCTGCTTCCGCCGGAGATTCAGCCGGTGGTGCGACGGTACTTCGACCGGTTCGGCAGCCTCGGAATCTTCCTGAGCCGGTTCCTGCCCGGCCTGCGCGCGGGCGTCCTTCCCTTCGCGGCCCTCAACCATGTCTCGCCGCTGCGGGCGCTCCTTCCCGCCGCCCTCGCCTCCCTCATCTGGTACGCGGCTCTCACCGCCGCCGGCTCCGCGCTCGGTCTCGCCTATGACGACGTGAAGAGCACGGTGGCCCGGGTGACCGGGACCCTCGGCACCATCGGCATGATCATCGCCGCGGCCGGCATCGTCGTTCTGTGGCGCGCGGCCCGCCGGGCTCGAGCGAAGCGGCTCGCGGAGCGCGCCGAAGAACCACCCGCTTGAGAGTCGGGACGGCCCTTCCTACCCCTTCGCCTTGAGCGCGGCCACCGCCTTGTGGATCCTCGCCTGGGTGTCGTCCGAGAACCAGCCGTCGAGGAACTCGCCGAGGAACTCCCGCTCGTGATCGCGCATCGAGGCCACCGCCGGACCTCGCAGATGTCCCTTGGTCACTCCGAAGGCGTAGGCGTCCTTCTCCGCGAATTCCGCGAGCCGCGCGGCCACCAGGGACTCGAATCCATCCTCGTCCGTCACCTCATGGGCGAGACCGGCCGCGACCGCGGCATCGCCTTCGAAGTTGCGGCCGAGGAGGGCCACCGCGGCCTGGGAAGAGGCGGGTACGGCGGTCCGGAGCAGCATCACCGCCGACCAGGGCAGGGGCACGCCCACCTTCACCTCGTTGAGGCCCATGGGCGCGGAGCGCTTCGCCACCCGCCAGTCCGCGGTGAGCGCGAGCAGGCAACCGCCCGCCACCGCCGCGCCGTTCACCGCGGCCACCATCGGCTTCTTGAGCGCGAACAGGTCGGTGAGGAGGGTCGAGAAGTGCACCATGAACGAGGTCAGATCGGCGCGATCGGCCCTGGACAGGGATACCAGGTCCAGCCCGGGACAGAAGATTTTCGGATGCGCCGAAGTGAGCAGGACGGCCTTCACCGAAGGTTCTCCGCCCACCGTGCGCAAGGCGGCGGAGAGGTCCAGGACCAGGGCTTCGCTCATCGCGTTGCCCCGGGGCCCGGCCAGACGGATCGTGCCGACGCCGTCCTTGATTTCGACCTGAATGGTGCTCATGGCGAGTCTCTCTCCGGTTAGGCCAGGTCGGCGGACATCGCCATGACGTGAAAGCCGCTGTCCACGTGAAGGACTTCGCCGGTCACGCCGCGCGACATGTTGGAGAGGAGGAAGAGCCCCGCGTCCCCCACCTCGTCCTGATCGGTGGCGCGACGCAGGGGCGCGTGCTGGCGGTAGTAGTCGATCATCTTCCCGAGGCCCCCGACGCCGGCGGCGGCCAGGGTCTTGATGGGACCGGCGGAGATCGCGTTCACCCGGATGCCCTTCGGCCCGAGGTCGGCGGCGAGATAACGCACCGACATCTCGAGCGCGGCCTTGGCGACACCCATCACGTTGTAATGGGGCACCACGCGCTCGCCCCCGAGGTACGAGAGGGTCACGATCGAGCCCGCCCGGCCTTCCATCAGGGGTGCGGTGGCCCGGGCCACCGCGGTGAGCGAGTAGGAAGAGATGTCCTGCGCGATGCGGTAGCCCTCGCGGGAGGTGTTGAGGAATTCGCCGGTCAGCTCTTCGCGCTGCGCGAAGGCGACGGAATGGACCACGAAGTCGAGGTGAGAGAGGTCGGCCTTGACCGAGGCGGCGAGGGCCGCGATGTCCTCGTCCTTCGCCACGTCGCAGGGATAGAGGATCGGGTCTTTAAGGTCCTTGGAGAGCTCGTCGACGTTCTCCTTCAGCCGCTCGCCCTGATAGGTGAGGGCGAGGCGCGCGCCTTCGCGAGCGCAGGCTCTGGCGATGCCCCAGGCGATGGAGCGCTTGTTGGCGACGCCAAGGATGAGACCGGTTTTTCCTTCGAGGAGCATGGGGACCTTTCCTGTGTGAGCCGGTGAGCTTAGCGGATCGAACCCGCGGGCAGCAGGATCAGTCCGTGCGAAGCGCTTCGATGGGATCGACGGAGGCGGCTCTCGATGCGGGCACGTAGCCCGCGATCAGGCCCACCGCGATCGAAACCGCGACCCCGATGATGGCCGCGTTCCACGGCGGTCGGGCGTCGTAACGGGGAAGGACGAGAGTGACCAGGAAACCGATGCCGAGCGCCACCAGGACGCCGAGGATGCCGCCCACGCCGGAGAGCACCCCCGCCTCGATCAGGAACTGACGCCTCACCGATCCTTGGGTGGCGCCGAGGGCGCGACGGATCCCGATCTCGCGGGTCCGCTCGGTCACGCTGATGATCATGACGTTCCCGATCCCGATGGCGCCGATGAAGAGGCTGATTCCGGCGAGGGCGATGGTCGCGGCCCCGATGGCATTCCCGACCTGGTTGAAGACGGCGATGATCTGATCGGGCGAGGTGAGCTGGAAATCGTTGGGCGAGTCGGGGGCGAGGCCGCGCAGGCGGCGCAGCAGGGTCTCCGCGTCCTGCCGGGCCTCCACCCGGCGGCCCTCCTTCATTCGCATGTAGAGGAGCACATTGCGCGCGTCGGGGAACACCGCCTGCACGGTCCGGATAGGCATGGAGATGACGCTGTCCTGGCGGTTCTCGCCGAAGACGCCGCCGGGACGCGGGGCGATGGTTCCGATGACCGTGAACGACACGCCGCTCACCCGGATCTCCTTGCCCAGAGCGGACACGCCCGGAAACAGCGACTCGCGGACGCTGGCCCCCAGGATCGCCACTCGCGCCCCCGTCGCCTCCTCGATGGGCGTGAACACGCGCCCCTCGGTCAGGCCCGCGTCGATGATCTCGTAGGTCTTCGCCTGCCAGCCCTCGGCGTAACAGGTGTCGTTGTCGTTACGCCCCGCGCTCGCGACCAGGGGACGGCCGTTCACGATCGCGGGCACGATGAGCTGCACGGCCACGTCCTCGATGTTGGACGAACTCCGCTTGATCACGTCGGCGAAGCCGATCTCCAGGGGCTTCCGGTTTGCTTCCCGCTCGGTGGGCGGAGAGTAGGGATCGGCCCCGAGATGGAAGGCCAGCAGGTTGTCCGTGCCCAGTCCCTGGAAGAGCGCCGCCACCTGGTTCTTCGCGTTCGAGAGCACGGAGGTGATGAGAACCACGGTGACGATGCCGATGACGATGCCCGCGACCGCGAGGAAGGAGCGGACGCCGTTCGCGCGCACGGAGTCGAGGGCGAAACCGAGGGCCATGCGATCGGTCGCGGCCACGAGGGCCATTCCCTTCCTGGGGCGGAGAATCATGTCCGGGCGTTCCTAGTCCGCGCGTAGGGAGTGCAGGACATCCGCGCGGGCGGCCCGCACCGCCGGGAGCGCGCCGGAAAGAAGACCGGCCATCGAGGCCATGAACAGGCTGCGCGCCAGGGTCGCGGGCGCCAGGGCGAGGGGCAGGTTCAGGATCGCGGAGGCGGCCGCGGCCAGCATGGCCACGAGGGCGAGGCCGACGAGGGCGCCCACCACACTCACGATCAGCGACTCGGCCAGGACCTCGGCGCTGATGTTCGCTCTCTTCGCGCCGATGGCCCGCCGGATCCCGATCTCCCGGGTTCGCTGCGCCACCGACACCAGCGTGGTGTTGGTCACCACCACGAACGCGGCGAGAAGGGACGCGAGGGAGATGGGCAGGGCGGCCGCGGAGAGCGAGGCCGAAAGCGAAGCCACGAAGTTGCGCGCGGCGTCGGGCGTCACCACGTCGAAGTTGTCTTCCTGCCCGGGGTAGAGGTTGCGCTTGGCGCGGAGACTCGACCGCGCACGATCCTCCGCGTGCGCGGTCTCGCCCTCGACCAGCGACTTCGCGAACATCTGGAGGCTCGAGGCCGGGCCGAAGGCCCGCTCGAATGCGCCGAGCGGCACCCAGATGTACCGGTCCTGGCTCTGGCCCCCGAGCTGCCCCATCGCCTCCTGGATGCCGATGACCTTGAAGGCGCGGCCGCCGATGCGGATGGCGCCGCCCAGGGCGCGGCCGCTCGGGAAGCACAACCTCGAAACCTCGTCGCCGATCACGGCCACGGACTCGCCGCGCCGTGATTCGTCGTCGTTGAAGAAACGCCCCTGCGCGAGGGCCATGTCCTGGATCCTGGTGATGGCCGCGGTGGTGCCGGTCACCGGCGACGACTCGATCTTGCCCTCCACCGACGTGACATCCACGATCCTCTGCGCGGACGGCGCGTAGATCACGAGATCTCCCGAGTACGCGTCGAGAAACCGGGCGTCCGCGCGAGAGATCGCTACGTTCCGCTCGAGCTTGCGGGCCAGCTCCCGCCGCCCGAGGCGCCCGCGCTGCCCGACCTTGGCGACCTGGAAGACGTCGCTGCCGATGCTGCGCGCGGTGGCCTGCGCCGCGAACTTCTGGAGAACCTCGAGGCCGGTCGAGATGCCGGCGAGGGCGGTGACCGCCGCGGCCATGGCCAGGGCCCCGAGGGCGGAGCGCAGCCGGTACTCACGGACGACCGCGAAGGCCTGCGAGAAGGACTCTTGGAGCAGAAGACAGGAGGAAGTCATTAGACTGCGCGGCGACCTCACGGGCGCGAAGGAATCCTATCAAAGTGGGCGCCGGGTTTCAGGATTTTGTATAGTATTTGAACATGTTGCGGAAAGTCCTCATCGCTCTGGTCATCCTCGGCCTCGTCGCCGCGGTCGTCATCTCCCGTCGTCCCAAGGGCACGCTGGTCGATACCACCCGCGTCGCGAAGCGGGAGACCTTCCGTTCGTACGTCACCGCGTCCGGCGAGATCGTGGCCAAGCAATATGCCGACATCGGCGCCTCGGTCATGGGCCGGGTGGTGAGTCTGAACGTGAAGGAGGGCGACAAGGTCCGGGCCGGGCAGGTCCTCGCGAAACTCGATCCCGTGCGCGCCGTCTCCGATGTCGAGGCCGCGCAGGCCGCGGTCAAGGCGCTCGGCGAAGACCTCAAGGCCGCGGAGGCCAAGCTCATCGAGGCGAGGCTCACCGCGGAACGGAACGCGACCCTCGTCGACCAGGGCCTGCTTCCCAAAGCGCAGGGCGACACCTCGAAAGCGGCCCTCGATGCGGCGAGCGCCCAGCTCGACGCCATCCGGAACCGGACCGAGCAGGCGAAGGCCCAGCTTCGCGGCGTCCTCGACACCCTTTCGAAGACCGCGGTGCTGGCGCCCATCGACGGAATCGTCACGAGGCTCCAGGTCCGCGAGGGCGAGATGGTGGTGATCGGCCTGCAGAACCAGCCCGGCACTACCCTGATGCGCCTCGTGGGCACGTCGGGATTGAACGCGGAGTTGAAGGTGGCCGAGGCCGATGCCCTCCGCCTCAAGGTGGGCCAGAAAGCGCGGGTCACCCTCGACGCGCTTCAGGGCCGGGAGTTCGCGGGCATGGTCTCCGAGATCGGCGCTTCTTCTCTTCCCCCGGTCTCGGCCCAGGCCGCCTCGGCGCGCGAGTTCCGGGTGGTCATCTCGCTCGACCAGAACGACGGCACCCTCCGCCCCGGCATCTCGTGCGACGCGGAGATCCTCGCCGCGGAGAAGAGCGGGATCCTGGTGGCGCCGCTCCAGGCCGTGGTGACCCGCGACGTCGCGGGCCGCGAGGAGACGGGCGTGTTCGTGGTGCGCGAGGGACGCGCGGTCTTCACCAAGGTGACCCTCGGCCTCATTTCGGGCCTCGACGCGGAAGTCTCCGGCGTGACCGAGGGCGCCGAGATCGTGCTCGGGCCGCTCGCCACGCTGCGGACCCTGAAGGACGGCGAAACCCTCCGCAAGGCGCGCTGATCGGGGGTCCCAGGCGCTGCGGACTAATATTCCGCCCATGCCCCCGATCGAGTTCACCCAGAATTACCAGGACCTCTCCACCGACGTCGGCTTCCAGTTCAAGTTCATCTGCGAGCGGTGCGGCGACGGCTTCATGTCGACCTTCGACCGCAACCTGCTTGGAACCGCGGGCGGTCTGCTCCGCAGCGCGAGCGGTTTCCTGGGCGATGTCTTCGGCAAGGCTGCGGACAGCGCCTACGAAGTTCAGCGCGCGGTGGGCGGGGCCGCGCACGACGCGGCGCTGAAGGCCGCGGTCGAAGAGATCAAGCCTCTCTTCAAGAAATGCCGGCGCTGCGGCAACTGGCTCTGCGAGAAGACGTGCTGGAACAGCCAGGCCGGCATGTGCAAGAACTGCGCGCCCCTCGCCGAGGAGGAGGAGACCGCGATCCGCGCGGCGTCGGTGAACCTGTCGGTGTCGAACGACGTCGCGGTCGAGGAGGAAGCCCGCCTCGCGGTGAAGACGAAAGCGGTGAAGGCGCCCTGCCCGAAGTGCGGCGCTCAGACCCTGGGCCAGAAGTTCTGTCCCGAATGCGGCACGAAGATCGAGACCGCGCGCTTCTGCGAGGGCTGCGGCAAGAAGCTCGCCCCCAAGGCGAAGTTCTGCGGCGACTGCGGGGCCAAGGTGACGGGCTAGGCGGACTGGTAGTGGTTGGCGGGGGTTGCTTCGTCGCGGCACCAACGGACTGGCTCCTCGCAATGACGTGAGTGTGGCGCAGACGGACAGCACGGGGTTGGTAGCGGGACGCGGGACCGTGAGACAATAGAGGTTCACGATCCGGGATTCGCAGAGTCGTTCATCGCGAAAACGCCGGTGTCAGGCCGCTTTTTGAGGCGATAGGGACGTATTCGTTTCCGCTCGCGGCCACAACCTATCAGGGCGAAAGCCCCAAAAAGTCAGGACCTCTCGATCACTATGCCGTTTACCACGTATGGCTTCTCCGCGGAACTCCTTCGCGGCATCAAGGAGCTCGGTTTCAAGAATCCCACCCCGATCCAGGAGCAGGCTCTGCCTGCCGCGATCGAAGGGCGCGACGTTCTCGCCTGCGCCATGACCGGCAGCGGCAAGAGCGCCGCCTTCGGGCTCCCCATCATCAGCCGCCTGGGCGGAAAAGCGAAGGGCCTCACTCGCGCCCTGATCCTCACCCCGACCCGCGAACTCGCGGCCCAGATCGACGAGCACCTGAATGCGCTCGCGGTGCACACTCCCGTCTCGAGCGCCGCCATCTACGGCGGCGTGGGCATGGGCGCGCAGGAGCATGCCCTGCGGCGCGGCACCGACATCATCGTGGCCACCCCCGGGCGTCTCCTCGATCACATGAGCCGCCCCTACGCGAACTTCAAGAATCTCGAAGTCCTGGTCCTCGACGAAGCCGACCGCATGCTCGACATGGGCTTCCTCCCCGACATCCGCCGCATTCTCAAGTACCTCCCCGCCAAGCGCCAGACCCTCTTCTTCTCGGCCACCATGCCGACCGAGATCGCGAAGCTCTCGCGCGAGATGCTCCATGATCCCTTCACCATCAGCGTCGAGCGACAGTCCGCGCCCGCGGTGGGGATCACCCAGGCCGCCTACCCGGTCGCGCAGCACCTGAAGCCGGTCCTGCTCACCGAACTCATGAAGCGCGGGATCATCCGCAGCGTCATCGTGTTCACCCGCACCAAGTCGCGCGCGAACCGTCTCGCCGACTTCCTGGTTCGTATGGGCGTAAACGCCGGGCGCATCCACGGCGACCGATCGCAGTCCCAGCGTACCGAGACCCTGCGGCGCTTCAAGGAGGGCAAGTTCAGCGTCCTCGTCGCCACCGACATCGCGGCGCGCGGCATCGACGTCGAAGCGCTCTCCCATGTCATCAACTTCGATATCCCGCCCACCCACGAGGACTACATCCATCGCGTGGGCCGCACCGGCCGCAACCAGTCCCAGGGTGACGCCTTCGCCTTCGTCTCGCCCGAGGAGGAAGGCGCCTTGCGCGCCATCGAGCGCGCCATCGGCAGCCGCATGCCGCGCATCACCCTGCCCGACTTCGACTACGCGGCGCAGAAGACGAACGCGCCCGAAGCCGCGAAATTCCGCGGCGACCGCGAGGGCCGCGGGCGTTCGTCGAGCCCCAAGCCCTACACCCGCTTCGGCGCCAATCGCGGCGGCCAGGGCGCGTCGACGGGCGGTCGTGGAAACCACAGCGCGCAGCGGCCCCACACCCGGCCGGCCGACGATCGGGGCGCGCGTCCCGCCCGAGCGCAGGTCGTGGGCTCCGGCATCAGGATCGACGGCGAGCGCGCCACGGCGGCGCGCGGCGGGGCGGATCGCTTCGCCCAGGCCGCGGCCACCAACGCCCGCCAGGCCCTGCGCGGAGCCGAGGCCACCCGCAGCGAGGGCCCCGGCTTCAGCCGGGCGCGACGCGAAGGCGGCGGGGCACGCAAGCCCTTCGCGGGGCGCGGCGGCTCGAGGTAACCGTCCCACGGCCCATGGCTCCTCCCGAGGGGAGCCGCGGGCCCCTCCCGGAAAACCGGGAGTCTCCCGTTAGACTCGTGCGCAGATGAACATTAAAGCGGCGTCTCGAATCACCCGTCTCGCTCTCCTTCTTGTTCCCACCCTGGCCGCAGCGCCCGCCTCGGCGCAGCAGCAGAAGCAGGCGCCCATCACCGGCGACATCATCATCCGCCAGGAGTGGACGGACGACTTCTTCACGAGCCCCGATCCCGTGCCCTCGAGCCGCACGCGATTCTGGATCCGCCCGAAGTTCGAGATCGAGACGAGCATGCTCCGCATGGGCCTGGGCGTCGATGCGAGCTACTCGACCGACGACAACCTCAAGCCCGAGGGAGTGAAGTTGCCTCTGACCCTGATCCGGGACAACTACATCTCCAGGAACATCCGCCTGGACATCGCCTACCTCGGCACGAATCTCGGCGCCATCAAGGTGGACGCGGGCCGCATGCCCATGCCCTTCCGCCTGACCAACATGATCTGGGACCAGGACCTGCGGGTCCAGGGCGGTGCGGCGCAGTGGGTCTTGCACCAGGGAAAGACCGCCGAGCCCATCGTGAAGGCGTCGGGAATCTACTCGCGGGGCAGCCACGTGTTCGCCGACTCGGCGGACCCCGAGGGGTCGAGCCTCGGCGATGGCGTCACCATCAAGGGCGGCTCACTGGATCTCGGCTACGGCGAGAACAAGCGGGTGGACTTTTCCGGGACCTACCTCGACTTCAACAAGCTCAATTTCCTCGAGCCCATGATCCGGCGGCAGAACACGCGGATCGGAGGCGTCATCGTCGAGGAATACGGGGTCATCGACCTCATCCTGCGTTTCCGCACCAACGCCCCCTTCCCCATCCAGCTCGTGGTGGACGGCGCCCGGAACCGCAAGGCGGAGAACCAGAGGAACGGCGTCTGGCTGACCGCGGTGCTGGGCTCCCTCGTGAACGGGAAGGTCCGCGGCGAATACACCTTCGCCAAGGTGGACCGGGATGTGACCGTGGCCGCCTACGCGGGGGACGACTTCTTCTGGGGCACGGGCTGGCTCGGGCACAAGGCCGAACTCGCCTTCGCGCAAAACGCCAAGGCGACCTTCCACGTGATCGGGCAGATGCAGCAGTTCAAGGACTCGGCAAACCCGGCCGAGCGAACGCACTGGGTGAAGCGTCTCCGCCTCGAAGTGCGGAAGAAGCTCTAGCGGGCGATGCCGAGCAGGTCGGACAGTCCGGCGGGCTCCGAGTCGAACTGAATGCCCGTCTGGTAGGAGAGGCCCTCGAGGCGCGTCCACATCACCTTGCCGACGCCGTCCACGGTGAGCACGGGCTCATCCGCCATCCGGAACTCGACTCGGACCGACACCTTCTTGTCCCGGGGCAGATCCTCGCCCGTGCGCAGGCGGCAACCCAGGCGCGACAGGTCCATGGCGGTGGCGGGGCGCCAATCGCCGGGGGTCGCGGCGTAAGACACGCTGAGCCGGCAGGCGATCCGCGCCGTGATGCGGCGGTTCGGACGCTTGATCGACCCGGTGGTCGTCAATTTTGGGGTTCCCTGGGACGCAGGATTCAACGCCATAGTTTTCTTCTGAGAGAACAATGATGGGACAAGGGGAATCCATACTCTAGCCCAAGAGCGGTTTCGACTGCACCCGCTTCCCACTTTTGGATGTCGGCGCGCCGGTCCCCCACACCAGGGGAAGCAGGGTTGGTCGTCGTGGCTTGAACCGAACGCGGCCCGCGAGAAAAGGCTAGAATTTCAAGCTTGTCCATGAGCCGCCGCACTCTCAACAACGTTCTTGCCCTTGGCCTTGCCGGCCTTCTCCCCGCCTGCGGCGGCTCCGGTGTGGGGCCAAACGCCGTTCCCACACCCACCCCGGTCACCCACCCCATCACGGTCACCGCCTTTCTCGATGAGAATGGAAACGGCGCCTTCGATCCGACGGAGGGAACCCACATCCCGAATGTCGAAATCGTCATCGGCTCGGCCCGGGCGACGACCGCGGTCCTCACCGGGCAGGCGACGGTGCAGGCACCCGAGGGTTCCCAGAGTCTGACCGTGACCGCGGCCTCCCTGCCGCCCTTTTACCGACCGCCCCCGGCCCCGATCCAGATCACCGTTCCGGCCGGGGGACCGGTGATGGTGCCCATTGGCCTGCCCCGGGGCTCGAACCGCGCGAACGTCTACATGGCTTTCGGCGACAGCATCACCAACGGCGACGCCGATGTGCCCGATGGAGACGGCTACCGCGGGTTCCTCCAGAGCATGCTCCGGGCGCATTTCGGCGCGGGCGAAGTCGCAAACGAAGGTCGCGACGCCACCGACTCGGACTTCGGAGCGTCGATCATCACCAGAAGGCTCGCGGACGTTCGGCCCTCGTTCACGCTCATCCTCTACGGCACGAACGACTGGAACCGGTCGGCCTGCAACATCGACCGACTGCCCTGCTTCACCACCGCGAGCCTGCGCACCATGGTCCAGGAGGTCAACCGCAGCGGAGGCCACGCGTTCCTCGCCACCATCCTTCCCGTGAACGTTGGATACGACGGCCGGACGCCGCCGGACCGCCAGGACTGGGTGGATCAGCAGAACGTGTATATCCGGCAAGTGGCGAGCGAAGAAGGCGCGGTCCTGGTGGACCTGAACGGGGCGTTCAAACGCTCTGGCCTCA
Source organism: Vicinamibacteria bacterium (assembly GCA_044229175.1). Taxonomy (GTDB): domain Bacteria; phylum Acidobacteriota; class Vicinamibacteria; order Fen-336; family JAGNNV01; genus JAGNNV01. The sequence continues at coordinate 87,672 of JBGATM010000008.1, forward strand.
CCGGCTCCGCTCTGTACGTGGACCATCTGCACCCGACCGAGGCCGGCTACCGGATCATGGCCCAGACCTGGTTCGACGCCATCACAAAGCCGTACTCGAAGATTCTCTCCGAGTACTGACGACGTTGCCCGAGCCCGGCTAGGGCCGGCAGGAGGCGCCGCGGCAGGCCTTGAGCGCCGCCACCCGGGCGCTCAATCTCGAGATCGTCGATGCCGAAGTTTGCCGGGCCAGGTTGTCGAGCTGGAGCGAGTCGTTCTTGAGGTCGTAGTACTCGTTCTCGGTGTTGTCGTATTCGACGTAGAGCTCGGTCTGGGTCCGTACCGCGTAATAGGGGGGAATCTGAACGGGCAGCCCGGCCCCTCCGGGATGCTCGATCAGCATCTCCTGGCGCCAGGCGGAAAGAGCCGGGGGCGTCGCCGACAGGACGGGCACGAAGGACAGGCCGTCCACCGAAGCCGGAACCGCGGCGCCGGCGAGGCCGAGGAAGGTAGGGGCCAGGTCGACGAGGCCGGTCAGGTGATCGACGCTTTTCGCCGGGGGAACGCCGGGACCACGCACGTAGAACGGCATGCGGATGGATTCCTCGTAGGGGGTGTTCTTGCCACCACGCAGGCGATGCTCGCCGCGATGAAGTCCATTGTCCGAGGTGAAGAAGACGTAGGTGCTCGAGGCGAGGCCGAGCTGATCGAGAGTCTGGAAGAGCGCATCCACCGCGTCCTCGACCGAGAGCAGGGCCTGCAGGGATCCCCGATAGTCGCTGTCGATCTCGGCGATGGTGGCCGAGTCCATGAGCGGCGCCTGGCTCTGGAGCCAGCGCGGTTTATCGGACATGTCGGCCTCGTTGAAGGAGCGGCCGCGAGGAGCGGTGGCGCCCGGGTAGGCGGAAAGGTAGCGCGCCGCGGGCTCGGTGGGCGTATGCGGAGCGCCCAGGCTCAGAAAGGCGAAGAAGGGCTGGGAGCTGTTCGCCTTCACATTCTTGATGAACGACTGCATGCGTTCGGACAGGATGTCGGTCTGATAACCACCGGTATCGCCGGTGTAGGTCCTGAGCACGCCATTCTCATTGAGGGTGTACAGGTTGTTGGTCGCGGTTCGATCGGACATCACCACGCGCCAGTCGTCCCATCCCGGAGGAACGAAAGTCTCCGAGTAGCCGGCAGATCCTGTGTTGGGATAGTCGTTCTCGTACTTGCCGAAGATGCCGGTCTTGTAACCCGCCGCCTTGAGCCACGGCCCGATGTTGTTGCTGTCGTAGCCGCGCGACGACCATGCCGGATAACCGGCGTCGCTGCCCGCGTTCGCGATCACCCCGGTGTTGTGGGCGAACTGTCCGGCCAGGACGTTCGAACGCGAGGGGCCGCATAGCGGCGTGTTGGCGAAGGCGTTGTTGAAGCGCAGGCCCTTGTCGATGAAGGCCGAGCGGATCCTCGGCATGTTCGAAGTCATGGCCTCTTCCGCGTCGTCGAGGAGGATGAAGACGATGTTCGGCCTGGAAACCGTGGCCACCGGAGGGGTGGGGCTCGTGGGGGCCGACGGCGAGGTCAGGCCCGAGCCCCCGCAGGCCGCGCTCAGGAAGCCAAGAGAGAGTGCGGAGAGAAGGGCCCTGTTGAAGTTCACCGCGGGAATCGTAGCGCATCGACCCGCATCGAGACACGCGAGCGTGAGGATCCCGAGGCCTCTCGGCGCAGGTTTTGCGCAGACGCGGGCAGGTGACTCATCGCACAACGCGTTCTTCAAGAGGCGGGCTAGCCTGCCCCGTCGGCAGAGAGGCGGGAGTCGCCGCATGGTCCTTGACCCTCTTCCTTGAACGGCATGAAGGCTATTCATTCGACAAGTCGTGGTGTACGCCGGTCGGAGACTGCCTCATCGAGCTCCCCCGCATCGGCCCGGCCCTCGGCCTTCCGGATCGCGCTGCTCCTCCTCTATGTCGCCGGATTCGCCATCGTGGCGGGCGGGCTGTACGCGGGACGGACTCTCTACCTGGCGCCGCTCGCCGAGCGCGCTCACAGCGACGGGTACTGGCGTTTCAAACCCGGAGGCACGGTGGGCCTGCCGCTGGGCGTCGCGGGCACGGCGATGATGACGCTTCTCCTTCTCTACTCGGTGCGGAAACGCGTGCCGGCCCTGCGCGTGCTCGGACCCCTGGCCCGCTGGCTCGACGTCCACATCTTCCTGGGCATCGTGGGCCCTCTCCTCGTGGTCCTGCACAGCTCCTTCAAGGTCCACGGGCTCGTCGCCTTGAGCTTCTGGTCGATGGTGGCGGTCGCGATCTCCGGCGTGCTCGGGCGCTACCTCTACCTCCAGATCCCCCGCACCCGCGCGGGCGACGAACTGACTCTCGCGGAACTCGTGGCTCAGGACAGCGCTCTGACCGAACGCCTCCGCCGCGAATTCGGACTCGACGAGGATCACCTGCGCCGCCTGGACGCGCTCGCTTCGCCCCCCCCGCAAGCAGGATTGCTGAAGGCGCTCGCCGGCATGCTGGTCGCCGATGTGAGCCTGGGTCGGAGGCTTCGAGCCTTCGGCCGCGAGTCCGGCGCACCCGTCTCGCTCTACCGCCCGCTCATGCGCGTCATCTCTCAGAAGGCGCAGATCCGCCGGCGCATCGTGCTCTGGGACGCGCTGCATCGGCTCTTCCACCACTGGCACGTGATCCACAAACCGTTCGCGGTGGTCATGTATCTGTTCATGATCGTGCACGTGGCCGTCGCCTCCATGACCGGCTACGGATGGTCCCGATGAGAGCGCCACGGCTCGCTCACCTCCTCGCGCTCGCCGCGCCCCTCTGCCTCGTGAGCGCCGCGGACGCGCAGATCTCCCCCGGCGAACTCGCGAAGGTCCACGCCGCCATCGACAGTGCTTCCGGGTGCCTTCGCTGCCATGCCCCCGGCAGGGGTGTCGACCCCGAAAAGTGCCTGTCGTGTCACACCGCGCTCAAGGAACGCGTGGCCGCGGGCCGCGGCCTCCACGCCCGCCCCGAATATCGCAAGTGCGAAACCTGTCACATCGACCACCAGGGCCGCGAAGTGGATCTTCGCTGGTGGGGTGCTAAAGGCGTGGCCGGCTTCAATCACCGCGATACCGGATACGCGCTCGAGGGCCGGCACGCCGCCGTCGAATGCGTCCGGTGCCACAAACCGGAACGCATCCTCGACCCGGCCGCCCTCGCTCGCGGGGGCGGCAACGCGGCCCGCACCTATCTCGGCCTGGGCACGACCTGCGTCTCGTGTCATCAGGACATCCACCGCGGCCAGTTCGGCAAGAAGGACTGCGCTTCGTGCCACACCATGGACTCCTTCAAGCGCGCCGCGCGCTTCGATCACGCACAGACGAATTACCCCCTGACCGGGCGCCACGCGAACGTCGTGTGCGACAAGTGCCACGCCACAAAGGGCGCAGGCGCGCAGGCGCAGCGGGTCTATGCGGGGGTCGCGTTTGGCTCGTGCTCGAACTGCCATGCCGACACCCACCGCGGGCGTCTCGGTCCCGCCTGCGCCTCCTGCCACACCACCGCGGGATGGGCCAGCATCCTGAAGACGTCGAACTTCGACCATTCGAAGACCGCCTATCCGCTCGTCGGCGGCCATCGCGCGGTGGCCTGCGACAAGTGCCACAAGGGCACGCTCACCGCCAGGGTGAAGCACGATCGCTGTTCCGACTGCCACGCCGACAGCCACCGCGGCGAGTTCAAGGCGCGGGCCGACGGGGGCAAGTGCGAGTCCTGCCATGACGTCGCCAGCTTCAGCGAAGCGCGCTTCTCCATCGACGATCACCAGACGAGCGCCTATCGCCTCGAAGGCGCGCACCGGGCAGTGCCCTGCGATAAATGCCATCGACGTACACCCGGCCAGAAGACCGCGACCTACCGCCTGGCCCACGACCGATGTCTCGACTGTCACGCCGACACGCATCGGGGCGCCATGGATCGCTACGCCGGCACGAAGAGCTGCGTGGCCTGCCACAACGCGGAGTCCTGGCGGGCGGCCGCGTTCGATCATTCGGCCACGCGCTTCCCCCTCACGCTTGGACATGCGGGCGTGACCTGCGCGGCCTGCCATAGCTCGCTCAAGGGCCGGGGGCCGAGCGACCGGGTGACCTTCGTCGGGCTTTCCACCACCTGCGCCTCGTGTCACCGTGACGTCCACGCCGGACAGTTCGTCCGCGAAGGGCAGACGGCTTGCGAACGCTGCCATGCCGGCGTCGCGTGGACGCCGGCGCCCGGCTTCGACCACAACCGGGACGCGGCCTACCGTCTCGACGGCCGGCACTCCCAGGCGCCGTGCGCCGCTTGTCACAAGACCGAAATCCGCAACGGCGTTTCTCTGACCCGGTACAAGCCCCTCGGCATGGCCTGCATCGACTGTCACTCGGGGAGGAAGTCATGAAGTCTCGAATCGCGTTCCTGGCCGCCTTCATCCTCGGCCTCGCGACTCCGCTCGCGCTCTGGCGGACGGTGTCCGCCCAGACCCTGGCGAACCCCCACGGCGACCTCCAGGTCGATTGCGGCGCCTGCCACACCCCCGAGGGATGGAAACCGGTTTCCCCGAAGCCCACGTTCAAGCATGAGACCACGGGCTTCGCGCTCAAGGACGCCCACGCCCAGGCGAAGTGCATGGCCTGCCACCGGTCCCTGGTCTTCTCGAAGGTGGGCACGGCCTGCGCCGACTGTCATCGCGACGCGCACAAGGGCGACCTCGGCTTCCGCTGCGAGGACTGCCACGATCCGCAGTCCTGGACCAACCAGCGACAGATGCGGGAACGGCACAACCGGACCCGCATGCCCCTTATCGGCGTCCACGCCAACGTGGACTGCGACGCCTGCCACCGGGGCGCCCTGGCCCAGAGTTACGCCCTCACCCCCACCTCCTGCGGGACGTGTCACATCCAGACCTACCTGAATGCGAAGAACCCCGATCACGCCGGCCGCGGCTTCTCACGGCGGTGCGAAGACTGCCACACGCTCTCGGGCTGGCGTCCGGCCACCGGCATCGACCACAACACCACACGCTTCCCCCTGACCGGCTTCCACCAGTCGGTGAGTTGCGCCCAGTGCCACGTCGGCGGCCGCTTCGCCGGAACGCCCACCGACTGCTTCTCCTGCCACCAGGCCCGCTACAACGCGACCTCCAATCCGAATCACGTGGCCAGCAACTTCCCGAAGACCTGCCAGGACTGCCACTCCACCACGGCCTGGCGGCCGGCGGCGGCCATCGACCACAGCAAGACCCGGTTCCCCCTTACGGGGGCGCACCAGGGCACGGACTGCGCGCGCTGCCACGTGGGGGGCCGATTCACCGGCACGCCCACGGACTGCGTGTCGTGTCATCAGGCGAACTACAACGCCACCTCGAATCCGAATCATGTCGCCGCCAACTTCCCGAGGACCTGCCAGGACTGTCACTCGACCAGCGCGTGGAAACCGGCCGCGAACATCGATCATTCCAAGACCCGCTTCCCGCTCACCGGGGCTCACCAGAACACCGACTGCGCCCGTTGTCACGTAGGAGGGCGATTCGCGGGAACCCCGACCGACTGCAATTCCTGCCATCAGAGCAACTACAACTCGACCAGCAATCCGAACCACGTCTCGGCCAACTTTCCGCGGACCTGCCAGAACTGCCACTCGACCAGCGCGTGGCGGCCAGCCACCTTCGATCACAACGCCACCCGCTTCCCGCTGACCGGCGCGCATCGGAACACGGATTGCGCACGATGCCACACCAACGGACGGTACTCTGGGACCCCCGCCGCCTGCGTGTCCTGCCATCAGACGAACTACGACCGGACCACGAATCCCAACCACAAGTCGTCGGGCTTCCCCACCGACTGCCAGGCCTGCCACACCACCACCACCTGGCTGGGCGCAACCTTCGATCATTCACGCTACTTCCCGATCACCTCCGGAAAGCACCGGGGCATCGGCTGCGCCACCTGTCATATCAACCCCTCCAACTACGCGACGTTCTCCTGCCTGAACGGCTGTCATGGGAAATCGACCACGGACAACCAGCACAAGGGGCGATCGGGCTACAGCTACGACAGCAACGCCTGCTACCGATGTCATCCGCGCGGATCAGGAGGAGACTGATATGCAGAGGAAATTGACGTTGTTGCTGGCCCTCTCCGTGCTCGCGGGGGCTCTCGGGGCCGCCGAGCTTCGGTTCGCGGTCAGCTACCGCTCCGCCTCCACGGTCTACATCGCCGGGGGCAGCGCGGACGGCCTCGCGGTCGGCGAGCGCCTGAGCGTCAAGGCGAAGAACGAGCTCGTCGGAGAAATCGAGATCCAGTACCTCTCCGAACACTCCGCATCCTGCCGCATCCTTCGTGAATCCCGGCCCATCCGCGTCGGGGATGCGGGCGTCATCACCCGGGCGGCGGACCACGCATCGAAGACAGCCCCGGAAGTGAGCGTGTCGAATACCGCGGCCAAGGCCCGGCCCGCGGCGGCTCCTCCCCCAACAGCTCCATCGGTTCAGGCCGCGCCGGCGGCGAAGCCGTGGACCCGAACCCGGGGCAGCGTGTCCTTCGGCCTGAGCAGAAACTGGGACCGGACCGAGCGCCACTACGATTTCGAGCAGCGCTTCGGACGCCTCGACTTCGCGGCCTGGGAGATCGGCGGCCAACCGCTCCAGTTCACCGTCCGCGGCCGCGCGCGCCAGGACCTTCGGCCGCAGACTCTCGGTTTCGAGACACTGATCCCGCGCGACGAACGTCGCGATCGCCTCTATGAAGTGGCCCTCCGTTACGAGCCGCGCAAGGGACGGGCGGTCATCGAGGCCGGACGCCTGGGCGTGCCCACCCTCTCCATCGGATACCTGGACGGCGTCTCGGTGGAACTGCGCGCGCTCAAGTCGCTGCGTTTCGGCGGCTTCTTCGGAAAGCGCGTGGAACTGGACCACCTCGCGGGGTTCACGCCGGGGAACAAGTACGGCGCCTTCGCGCGTCTCTTCAACGGCGGCTCCTCCTGGCCGGGAGCCTTCGACGCCACCGTTTTCGGCGTGCGCGAGTTCGCGGGAGCCACAGTGAGCCGCGAGTACATGGGCCTGCAGAGCCGCCTGGCCAGCAAGTCGTTCCTGTTCGCGGAGTGGGCCGAGGTCGACCTGCTGCGCGACTGGCGCAAGCCCGCGGATGGGAGCGCCGCCCAGCTCTCGAACCTGTCCGCCTCGGCCACGTATCGCGCCTCGCCTTCCTCGTCGCTGGCGCTCTCCTACGATCAGCGGCGGAACTACCGCTCCGCGGACACCCGCTCCGTGCCGGAGATCCTGTTCGACACCTACGCGCATCAGGGTTTCCGGGGCAGCCTCGATCTCTCGCGGCCGAACGGCCCGGGCCTGTCGCTGTTCGGAGGCGTTCGCATGAAGGACCAGCAGTCCGATACCGCGTACTCGGGGGGAGGCGGAGTGCGCCACCCGTCCTTCACCGGCGCCCATCTGAACGCGAGCCTCGATGCCTACTACTTCACCAACGGCGTCAATTCCGGTCTTCAGGGAAGCGCGCGCCTGGGGCGGATCCGGCCCAGCCTGATGACGGATCTCACCTTTGGCATCGCGAGCTACACCCTGAAAGCCGGCGGGAACCGGCGACAGAACGGGTGGCTCCGCCTTTCCGCGTACAAGACGTTCGGACGGGGGCTGTGGCTTCGCGGCGACGGTCAGTACGACCGCGGCGACGACGTCAAGGGACCGCGAGCGACCTTCGAGCTCGGCTACCGGTTCTAGGTTGGTCCGGTGTCCGAGTCCCTCGTCATCTGGTCGATCGCGGCCCTTCTCGTCGCGGTGATCGTGATCCCGTACTACCTGAGCTTTAGAAGGCGGAACTCGCGCGACGCCGCGCGGAAGCACGAGGCCGCGAAACTGGGCATCGACCGGCCGCTCGCGCAGTTCCCCTATGTCGACGCCACCTCATGCATCGGCTGCGCGGCCTGCGTTACCGCCTGTCCCGAGGGCGACGTCCTCGGCATCGTGGGAGGCACCGCCGCCGTGATCAACGGGCTTCGATGCGTCGGCCACGGCGTCTGTGAAACCGCGTGCCCGGTCGGCGCCATCGAAGTGGGCCTCGGTGACCTCAAGTCGCGGATCGATATTCCTCTTCTCGATTCCGATTACGAATCGTCGGTGCCGGGCCTGTTCGTGGTCGGGGAACTTGGCGGCCTCGCGCTCTTCAAGAATGCGGTAGCCCAGGGAACAGCGGTGGGCCGGCACATCGCGGCTCTCGCCCGGGGGACGCCCCGCCGGGCGCCCGACGCCTTCGACGTCGCCGTGGTCGGCGCCGGTCCGGCCGGAGTTTCCGCTGCCCTGACCGCGCTCGAAAACGGTCTCCGCCCGGTCGTGCTGGAGCAGGAGCAGCACCTCGGGGGCACGGTCCTGCACTACCCGAGGCGCAAGCTAGTACTCGTGCAGAAGGTGGATCTGCCTCTCGGCACGCACCTGCCGGGCGCGGAGTACACCAAGGAGACACTGCTCGAGCTGCTGGAGCGCTTGATCACCCAGGCCCGCCTGCCCGTTCGCTTCGGACATCGGGTCACGGACGTGCGACGGGAAAGCGGGCTCTTCACGGTGACCACCGGAGAGTCGGCGATCCAGGCGCGCTTCGTCGTGCTCGCCCTTGGCCGGCGCGGAACCCCGCGCAAGCTGAATGTCCCCGGCGAAGAGATGCCCAAGGTCATGTACAAGCTGATCGACGCCGAGTCCTACAGCGGCCAGCGGATCCTCGTGGTGGGAGGAGGCGACAGCGCGGTCGAAGCGGCCATCGGCCTCGCGGGACAGCGGGACAACGAAGTCACCCTGTCCTATCGCAAGGAACGGCTGGTGCGGATCAAGCACAAGAACGAGGAGCGGTTCAACCGGCTGGTCGGCGCGGGCAAGGTCAAGCTCGTCTTCTCCTCGGAGGTAGCGGAGATCCTCCCCACCGCGGTCCGGCTGCGCGCGCCCGGTGGGTCCGTGGAGATCCGCAACGATTACGTCTTCATCTTCGCGGGCGGCGACCCGCCCATCGGCCTCCTGAACAAGATCGGAATCCAGTTCGGAGGCGGGTCAGCGATGCCGAAGTCTCCGCGGCGCGACCGGCTAGCAGGGTGCTGAAGAACGCGAAACGCCCCGACCCAACGGCCGCGCAGGCCCGAAAAGTTCAGGAAATAGCTGGAAGTGGATCCCGGCTTTCGCCGGGACACGCAGGGTGCTGAAGTATTTCAGCACCCTGCTAGACCCGGAAGCCGGGGCCCGACGGGATGAGGCCCGCCTCGCGTAGGGCTCCCGCTATCGGGCTCGTGTTTAGCGGGGCGCCCTGACTCTCGTGGCCGATGATGCGGAGCGCTCTCCCCCGCATCCAGTGGACGAGGGCGAGGGCGCTCGCTCGGCCGAGCCGATCGCGCTCCCCTTCGATCTCGGGCGGATGGACTTTGGCGCGCGCGCCCTCGCCGAACAGCAGCATGGTGAGCTCGCCGTCCGCGATGACCACGTGGGCGCGGGCGCGCCGCTCGCCCTCTCCCGCGCACCACGCGGGCCAGGCGAGGGCGGCCCCGAAGGGGTTCGCAGGATCCGTGGCGGCGAGGACCACCGCCCGGGGCGCCTCAGCGCCGGAGGCGCCTTCCTTGAGATCGCGCATGCGGTCCACCGCGGCCGGATCCGCGAACTGCAGGGCGCCGAGCCCCTCGATGAAATAGCCGCGCCGCACCTGGCCGCGCTCTTCGAGCGCCCGCAGCAGCGGATACACCGCGCCGAAGCCCCCCTCCCGGGCCTCCGCGCCGATGGCCTCGCGGGTGAGGACGCCGTGCCGGGCCAGCCATTGTTCGAGGGCCACCAGGCGGCTCTCGGTCGACGCCTTCGGCACCGGCTCCAGCAGGGAGAAGCGGCCGACCGCATCGGCCGGGATATCGAGATGCGACCGGAATCGCCGCGCCGCCCCGGGCCTTTGGGCGGTGAAGCGCTTGGCTAAGCCCTTGCCCGGATCAAAGGAACGGGCCCGCAGAGCGGCGACCGAGTCGTTCGTGACCTCGCCGTTCCAGAACAGGTCCCAGAGCGCGTCGATCAGGTCGTCGCGACGAAGCCCGGGACACTGGGTCTCGATCTCGGGAAGGAAGACCGCGCCCCGCTTCAGCAGCGCCTCGCGCACGCGAGCGGGAGCATCGGCTTCGAGGGCCTGGTTCGGCGGGTGGCCGAGGAGGGCGCGGTTGGGCGAGAGGTACAGGGCCACCTTGCCGTCCCGCGCGCCCAGGGAGCCGCGGCCCTCGATCACCACTTCGCCCCGCGCCACCATGAGGTCGAGATCCTGGGAGCGGTAACCGGGCACGCGGCTCGGCAGAATGTCCGTCTCGAGCGCGGAGGCGGGCACCGGGTATCCCTGGAGCCGGTCGATCGCGGAGAGAAGGGCAAAGGCGCGATCCGGGTCCGCGGCCGTGGCCTCGTCCGCGCCGAGCCCGTGCCAGACCGCGAGAAAGCGCGCATAGTCGCGGCCGGAGACCGGATGCACGCCGCCTCGGGCCTTCGCGAGGGACAGCCGACGGACGCGTCGCAACGCCTCGACGTCGCACCACTCGGCATCGACGGGCGTGCGCGTGAACGGTCCGCGCATCAACTGACCGCCCGCCTCGAGGGCCTCGAGTACCGCCAAAGCGGGCTCGCGGGTGAGACCGAAACGCGAGGCGAAGGCGCCGGTGGTGAAGGGGCCGCGGGTTCGCGCGAAACGCCCCGCCAGATGAGTGAGACTCCCTTCGGTGGCGCCGGTGAAGGCCTTCGGGACGCTCCCGGGCAGCGCGATCCCCAGGGCGTCCCGATACAGAGCCGCGTCCTCGACCGCGACCAGGCGGCTCTCCCCGGCGACCTCGAGTTCGACCGCTCGATTCTCACGCGCCAGGGCTTCGGCGAATTCGGCGACGTCCTCACCGAACGCCCGCGACGCCACTTCCTCGAGCGAGAGATCCCCGAGCCGGAGCAGGAGGTCGTGAAGCCCGTCGGCCGAGCGGATTCGCCGGGAAGGCGAGCGGGCTTGAAGCTCCTCGTCCACCTCGTTGATCGCCGCCTCGTCGAGCAGATCCTGGAACGCGGTCTCTCCGAGCAGCGCCTGGAGCTGGGTCTCGTCGATCGACAGCGCGTGGGCGCGACGCTCAGCCAGCGGGGTGTCGTCGTCGTACATCACCGTGGCCACGTAACCGAACAGGAGCGCGGTCGCGAAGGGCGAGGGATGCTGGACATCCAGAGTGGTCGTTCTCACCTCCCGCTTCTCCACTTGCCGGAGGAGATCGACGGTCGCAGCCACGTCGAAGTCCTCGGTGAGGCACTCGCGATAGGCCTCGAGGATCAGCGGGAACGAAGGGAAGCGCGAAGCCACCGAGAGAAGGGCGTGGGCCTTCTGCCGCTGCGCCCACAGTGGCGAGCGCGAACCGGGACGACGGCGCGGCAGGAGCAGGCTCCGGCCCGCAGCCTCACGGAAACGCGCGGCGAAGAGGGTCGAATCGGACAGCTCCTCTCGGACGAGCTTCTCGACCTCCCTCGACGACGGCAGCAGGTCGCCGAGGGTCGGCACCTGTTCCCGGTCCGGCAGTCTCAGGATGATGCCCTCGTCGCTCACCACCACCTCGACCTCGTGCAGGCCCTCCCGCTTCATCTTGCGCACAATGGCGAGGGCCAGGGGCTGATGGACTCGCCCCCCGAAGCACGAGAGCAGGCACAGGCGAAGGTCCCCGATCTCATCCCGCGTGCGTTCGAGCACGAGGGCCCGGTCGGTCGGAACCGCCGAAGCGGTCTTCTGATCGAAGAGGTACGCGGTCAGATTGGCGGCCGCCCCGGCTTCGAGCGCATAGGCCCCCGTCAGCATTTCCTCCGCTTTCTTTCGGCCGAGGGTCAGGATCTTCCGGGACAGGGCGCCGATGCGTTTCGCGTTCTCCACCGGCCGGGGAGGCCGGTCGGCTTTCCAGAAAGGCATGCGTCCGCGGAGGCCGGGCGCGGGAGTGACGATCACTCGGTCGCGCTGGATCTCGTCGATCCGCCACGACGAAGCGCCGAGCATCACGATGTCGCCGGTGCGGCTTTCGAAGACCATCTCCTCGTCGAGCTCGCCCACGCGACGCGACGGTCCCCGGCGCGGGTCCGGGCCGGCGGCGGCGCCCGCGAGGTAGACGCCGAAGAGACCGCGATCGGGAATGGTGCCCGCGTTCGCGTAGAGGATCATCTTCACCCCGGCCCGGGCGCGCAGTCCCCCGGTCTCGCGGTTCCACACGATGCGGGGACGAAGGTCTCTGAACTCGTGCGAGGGGTAGCGGCCGGCGAGCATGTCGAGAACGCCCTCGAACGCCGAACGCGGAAGCGCCGAGAACGAGGCCGCGCTTCGGACCAGGGTGAACAGATCGTCGATGGGCGCCTCTTCGGCGACGAGGATGGAGAGGATGTGCTGAGCCAGGACGTCGAGCGGATTCTGCGGAAGGGTGACGGGCTCGATGTTGCCGCGCTGGAGCGCATCGATGGTGGCCGCGGCCGCGAGGAGATCGCCCCGGAAGGTCGGAAAGACGAGGGCCTTCGGCACTCCGCCGAGGTGATGGGATGCGCGGCCCACGCGCTGGGTGGCGCTCGACACCGAGGGAGGGGTCTCGATCTGAACCACGAGATCGACGAGGCCCATGTCGATTCCCAGTTCGAGCGACGAGGTCGCGACCACCGCGCGCAGGCTCCCGTCCTTGAGCGCCGCCTCGACGAGTTCGCGCTCCTCCTTCGCGAGCGACCCGTGGTGGGCACGGCAGATGGGTTCGCCCGCGCCCGCGAGCTCGTTCAAGGCCGCGGCCACCCGCTCGGCCACGCGCCGCGAATTGACGAACACGATGGTGCTGCGATGGGCGAGGATCAGTTCGAGCACACGGCGGTGGATGGCGGGCCAGATGGAAGGGGCGGCCTGAACCGGCGGCGGGCCAAGGGCCCCGGAAGCGGGTACGAAACCCAGGGCCGAGGACGACGTCCCCGACCCCATCCACGGGCGCTCGACCTCGCGCCGCCCCGCGTCGGGCCCAGGGGTCTCGATGGTCTCGCGCGGCAGAGCGGTCATGTCGAGGACCGCGGATTCGACCCGCACGTCGAAGGCGCGCTGGATCGAGGCATCGACGACCTCGACCTTGCGCCCGCGCGAACCGGCGAGAAAACGCGCGACCAGATCGAGCGGGCGGGACGTGGCCGAGAGGCCGATGCGCTGGACGGGCCGGCCCGCGAGCCGGGTCACGCGCTCGACGGAGAGAGCCAGGTGCGCGCCGCGCTTGGTCCCGACGATGGCGTGGATCTCGTCGAGGATCACGGTGTCGACGGTGCGCAGGATGTCGCGCGCCTCCGAAGTCAGGATCAGGAAGAGCGATTCCGGGGTGGTGATCAGGATGTCCGGGGGATCGCGGCGCATCTTCTGGCGCTCGGTCTGGGGCGTATCGCCCGTCCGCACGGCGACCCGGGGCACGCGGTGGGCATCGCCGCGCTCCTTCGCCACCGCGCAGATTCCCACGAGCGGCTCCTGGAGATTCTTCTCGACATCCTTCGCCAGGGCCTTGACCGGGGAGATGTAGAGGATGCGCACGCCAGGTCGGGACCCCGACGAAGGCTTCGCCTCGGAGCCGTCGAAGACCATCCGGTCGATCGCGCACAGAAACGCAGCGAGGGTCTTTCCCGAGCCGGTGGGCGCGGTGATCAGCGTCGACTCGCCGGCCATGATGTGCGGCCAGGCCTTTTTCTGCGCAGGCGAAGGGCCCTCGAAGCGGCGCGCGAACCACGCGCGGGTCGCCGGATGGAACGAGGAGGTGGCCGGGCTCACACCCGACTCTGCCGTGTCGCCTACAATCCGCCGCACTTGGAAAGTGTACAGAGACTGACGATCGGAGCAGGTCCGTTTTGAACCTCGGCGCGATTTCCGTGCTCGGATGGGCCTTCGTCGTCTTCGTGACGATCGTGGTGCCCTGGGCGGTGCTGCGAAACCGGGAGAGCGCCCTCGCCATGGCGGGCATTCCCCTGGCCCTGCGCTTCTACGCGATGCTCCTGCCCCAGGTCGTGCTGGGCGTGCTCGCCCTGGTCACCGGATTCGTGGAGGGCATCGAACTCTTTCCCGCGCGTGCGCCCACGTGGCTCTCCTGGCTCGCCGGCGCCGTCTTCCTCGGGGTGGCGCTCCTGCTGGTGCGCCCCCACTGGCGGCGATCCATCGAGCAGGACAAGCCGACCTGGCGGCTCTTCGCCCCCACAAATCGCCGGGAGCGGTGGATGTGGATCGTGCTGTCACTCTCCGCGGGAATCGGAGAGGAACTGGTGTGGCGGGGCGTCCTGCCCGCTCTGATCGCGATGCTGACCGGCAGTCTCGCCGTCGGGATCACCCTCTCCGTCGCGTCGTTCGCGCTGGCCCACGCCATCCAGGGGCTGCGCAGCGTCCTCGCCATCGCCGCCATCGCCGCCGCCTTCCATGCCCTGGTTTTCATCTCAGGCTCCTTGTACCCCGCGATGGTCGTGCACTTCGCCTACGACGTGATCGCCGGCTTCACCTACGCCGGGTTCGCCAGGGAACTCGGGATGCTGCGCGCCCACGGCGATTGACCAGGCGGCCAGGGGCCGCGGGTGGTATGCAGATTGCTCCCTGCGGGCGGCCATCGACGCGAACCCGTGACCCCCATGCCACTCCACAGTTCAATCACGCCCTCCTTCCGAACCTCCAGATGCCGCGGCATTGAACCCTGGCCTTCCCGCCCCGGGTCTCCGCGCCGCTCCTGGTTAGCGATGCATCGTCGATGGCGTCGTCAGCTGCTTCAATCGATTGAATGCCGCGCGCGCGGGATACCTCATTCAGAAGTTGGACGGGTCTCGACTCAATCCTGCAGGAATTGCGGTGCCCGTCACCGAAGGAGGTCACTGACATGCCACGACTAACCCTCCCCCCCTGGCTGACCCTGACCCTCGCGACAACGTTGCTGGCCGCGTGCGGGTCGGCTCCGGAAGGCCCGAGCCCGGCTCCGCCGCCCGCCGCGACCCGCGACGGGCGATGGGTTCAGGACATCGAGGCCCTCGCCAAAGACCTGCCCCGGCTCCACGCGAACCTCTTCTTCAAGACGAGCCGGGAGAGCTTCGACCGCGAAGTCGAGAGCCTCAAGACCCGAGTCGCGGAGATGACCGATTACGAGGTGGTGACCGGACTCATCCGCCTCGCCGCCCTCCCCGGAGACGCTCACACCGCCATCTCGCCTTTCAACTACACGGGCTTCCGGCGGCTTCCCATCCGGATGCGCTTCCTGTCCGACGGCCTGGTGGTGACCTCCGCGGCGCCGGGCGCAGAGGCCCTGCTCGGGGGGCGGGTGGTGAAGATCGGCGACCTCGATATCGCCGCGGCCGTCGAGAAGATCGGACCGGTGGTCTCGCGCGACAACGACGCGTGGCTGCGCGCCATCGGCCCGAACTACCTGGTGATCCCGGAGATCCTCCACGCCCAGCGCATCGTGACCGATCCCGAGCGCGTGCGCCTCTCCGTGATCCTGCCGGACGGCGCGAGCGCCCAGGCCGATCTGCCCGCCCTCGCCGCGGGGAAGGAAGGGTCGTTCGCGGACGCATCGGCGGCGCCCCTTCCCCTGTATCGCCAGCGCGGACAGGAGAACTACTGGTACACCTGGACCGACCCGGACGTGCTCTACCTCCAGTACAACCGTTGCCAGAACGCGCCCACGGATCCGATGTCGTCTTTCGCGAAGCGGGTGTTCGACGACATCGATCGCCGCGCGCCGCGGGCGGTGATCGTCGATCTCCGCGCGAACGGGGGCGGCGATTCTTCGGTACTCGACCCCCTCCTTCAAGGGCTGCGTTCGCGATCGTCGCTGGCCCAGTCGGGCCGGCTCTTCGCGTTCATCGGGAACACCACGTTCTCCTCCGCCCTGATGAACGCGATATCGCTGAAGCGGGAGAACAGCGCGATCCTCGTGGGCGAACCCACGGGCGGGAAGCCCAACGGTTACGGCGAAGTCCGCTCGTTCACCCTGCCGAACTCGGCCCTGTCGGTGTCCTACTCCACCAAGTTCTTCAGGTCCTGGCCCGAGGGCGACCCCGACTCGCTGTTCCCCGACATCCCCGCCGCCATCTCGTCTTCGGACTATCGGGAAGGGCGCGATCCCGCCATGGAAGCGGTGGCCACCCGACTCGGCATTCCCAAAACCCCGGGCGCGCGCTGAGTCGGGGCACCCCGGCCCGGTTTCGGGCAGAATGACCCGCGACTCCCTTGTACGAACATCGGCATCAGCCTCTCCTACCCCACCGGCGGTTCATCGACCGGGTCAGGAGTCATGTGATCGGCGCTCTGGCCCTCCTGTTCCTGACCCTCGCCGCCGGCATGGCCGGCTATCACTGGCTGGAAGACCAGACCTGGATCGACGCCTATCTGAATGCGGCCATGATCCTGGGCGGCATGGGGCCGGTGGCCGAACTCCACACCGCGGCCGGGAAGGTCTTCGCGGGAACCTACGCGCTCTTCGCGGGCCTCATCTTCGTGCTGGCCATCGGCCTCGTCCTGGCTCCGGTCCTGCACCGGGCCATGCACCGCTTCCATCTCGACGGCAAGGAGTAGAGAACATGGACGCCCTCGAGGCCTCCATGGTCGACGCCGTCTGGCAGGAGGTCGCTCGCCTCAAGGAGTCGCGCATTCCCATGGAGATGGGGAAGGCCGGTCGCGAGCAGCCCGAACTGCTCGCCTTCATCCTCGGATCCACCGAGGGCATGGGCCGCGGGGTGAGCGAACTCGCGGGCTTCATCTACATGGTCATCTGGCGGGTGTTTCGCGCGGGAAGCTCCGGCTCGATGGAGCCCGTGACCGCGGGGGCCATCCAGCGGAAGCTCGAACACAACGAGCGGGAGCTGATGAGCCTGGATGGCACCGACCCCGGGCAGATCGACGAGGCCACCCTCGCCCGGCTCACCCGTCAGCCCGCGGTCTTCCGGTACGTGATCGAGGCCATCGCGGAAGCCGAGGAGGACGAGAACGAGCCGGTGTCGATGTCGCCGGAGGAGAAGGGCTCGCTCATCCTTCTGCTCAAGACCGCGATCGACGCCCTCGACGAGGCGCGCGAGCGCCAGGGTTAGGACGCTTCGATGCTCGCGATCCGACCCGCCACCGGCGAAAGCGACATCGCGGTGGCGAGGAGACTCTTCGAGGATTACGCGGCGTGGGTCGGAATCGACCTCTCCTTCCAGAACTTCGAGGAGGAACTGAAAGGGCTGCCCGGCGAGTACGCGCCGCCGCGGGGAGCCTTGTTCCTCGCCTGGGCGGATGCGAGACCGGCCGGTTGCATCGCGGTTCGCCCCATCGACGACCGGGACTGCGAGATGAAGCGCCTGTACGTGCGGGACGCCTTCCGCGGGCTGAGTGTCGGCGAGCGACTGGCGCGGGAAGCGATCGAGTGGGCTCGCGCCGCCGGCTACGAGCGCATGTTGCTGGACACCCTCCCGTCCATGCGATCCGCCCACCGGCTGTATGAGCGACTCGGATTCATCGAGATCCCGGCCTACCGTTTCAACCCCGTGGAGGGCGCGCGTTTCCTGGCCCTGAGCCTCGGGAGCAGCCCCTGATCCCCTAAGTCCCGGACTCGCGAAACTCGCGGTGTGGACATCCCGGCCGATGTCCACATGGGCCGCGCGCGCAGTCATCGCCGAAGGGGATGGAGATGACGAAAGGCCAGGCCTTGCTGATGACCCGCGGGCGAAACGCTTCCTGCACGAAGTCGCGGAGATCCTGGCTGGCCTCGGCCTTGTTCACCGCGATGAACCCGATCCCCACCTTGCGGGAAAGGGCTTCGGCGCCGCGCACAGCCTCCCGTCTCACCTCGGCCGAAATCGCCTTGCCCTCGCTGAGATCGAGGAGCGCGCGCAGGGTCGGATTTCCTTCGTAGGCTTCGACCGTCTCGTCGCTCAGTCGGGAAAGGTATCCGCCCACCAGGCGCTTGCCATGGAAGACCTGCCGGAACTGTGTCTCCGAACTGAAAAGGCCGCGCTGACGTGTCCCATCCTTGATCCCGGTGGGCAGACGGAGGACGGTGACGTCGCAACGGTCGTCGGCCACGACCTGATACCTCTCGGGCAGCACAGCCGGAAAGAGGCGCCGTGGGGCCAGGGTTTCAAGCCCGAGAAGAAGGCCGATCGCGGTCAGGGCGGCGGTGCGCCTCCGGCCCAGACGGGCGGTGGCGAGCGCGTGCGAAAGGAGCACGGCCATGCCGAGGGTCGCGAGCACGCTGAACCGGCTGGGCGAGCGGACCATGCCGATGCCGGGGAGGAAACGAAGAATCGCCCAGGGCCCGGGCACGTAGGTCGACTCGCCGCCGATGAGGATGAACGGGCCGAGGGCGAGCGCGGCGAAGAACCCGGTGAACACGATCCAGAACTTCGGCAGCGAGGCGTGGCGGTACGCCACGAGGAAGGTCACCAGCAGGATGGCCATGACCGTCCAGGAAGCCACTCCCTCGATGAACGCATCCGCGCGATGCTGGGTCATCCAGGGCTCGATGATTCCTCGAAACAGCGGATGCGTCGGGTTCGGCATGAAGAACGACAGCAGGTCGACCCCGGGGGGTGAGCTTCGCCACGCCGTCGTCGCCATTCCCCCCTTCACGAGGACGTCGGCGGCGGCCGCGCGCAGCCAGGGGAAGAGCAGCGCGAAGGCCACCAGGCCAGCCAGCGCGGGGCCCTTCAGGGTCCCGAGGGCGCCCTGCTGAAGGAGGACCCTTCGCGGATGCCGGGAGACGAAAAGGAGAACCGCGGCGATGGAGAGGGCAAGCATCGGGGTGTGCGGCGAGTGAACGCCCACGCGGGCCGGACCGAGGGACAGGTCTCCGCCTCCGGTGATCCCGATCCAGAGCAGAGCGAGAACGGCGGGAACCGCCAGCGCGCCGGCGATACCGGTCAGAACCAGGCTCTTGCCATGAGGAATTGCCTCCAGGGTCACGCGCTCGAAGAGCCAGACCAGGCAAACCGCGATCACGGCGAAGATCAGGTAATAGGGATCGGAAGCGGCACACAGGGCCAGGGCGAAACCGACCAGACTCCAGCCCAGGCGGGTCCCGCTGATGAGGGCGCGGCGGGCGAGGAGCACGACCAGGGGGAGGCCAAAGGCGGTGGCCAGGCTCATGTGGCCTTCGAGCCGCGCGCTGATGAAGGGCGAAACCCCGAACAACGCCCCTCCAATCCAGGCCGCGGCCCGGCTCCGGGTTTCCTGCCAGGCGAGCAGGTAGGCGCAGAACGGGTTCAGGATGAGGATGAGGACGAACGCGATGTTGAAGCTGGCGATGAATCCGAACATCGGGCTCAGCGGCGCGGCAATCGCGCTGAGAAGGAGCGAATTGTTGTGAAGGGCCAGGCTCGAATCGCCGACCAGGGCCAGGATGCGATCCGTGTGAAAGATCGATGCGCCGGCCGCCATGTTCCGAGAATAGACATAGGCGTTCCACACGTACGCTCCGGCGTCTCCCGCGGAATCGCCGGTGATGCGATCGGCAAGGCTCCCGGGCAGGGGCCACACGAAGAGGAGGATCAGCAGGACATAGCCAAGCAGGGCCACCAGATGGGGACCCGTGTCACGTCTGGACGGCAGGCTGATCACGAGCTTCCCAGTCTAGCCCCTGCCTGCCGGTTTCCCGGGCACAAACTCAACTCGATGGCCCGATCGAGAGTCTAAGCGTAGGGGTCTTCGCCGAACTTTCGTGGGAAGGTCGCGCGGGCTCAGCGCACCAGCTTGATGATCAGCCGGCCCGCGGCCGCGTCGTGGAACCAGGCGCTCGTGACCGACGCATTGACCGCGCGCTCCGAGGTCGCTTCCGGAACATCGCCCGCTTGATTGACGGTGACGGTCGCACCGTCGATCCCGACCGAGGTCGGCCGACTCGAGAATCGGCCGATCCGGTACAGGATCGATTCCGTCGGCTGAGGATTCGCGGTGAGAGTCAGGCTGGAACCGGATAGCCTCGAAGAGAAGACGATCCAGGTCGCGGTGCTCTCCTGGTAATAGCGGAAGAACGAGTTGCCGCTCGGATAGACGAGCACGGTCAGGGCGCCCGCGGACTCGCGCGTGCCATGGCCGGTGTAATCGCGCCGGACATCCATCGGGATGATCGAGCCCATGCGCACAAAGATGGGCTCCCGGCCGAGGGGAACCGGTTCGGCGGTGACGGCGCCGGAAACCACGCGCTGCTCGTTCCAGTAGTCGATCCACGAGCCCGCGGGCAGCCGGAAGTCGAGGGTGCGGGTCGGCTGGGTGACGAAGGGCACGAAGATTTCGTTTCCGATCCGCATCGAGTAGGCGCTCGGTCCGCTGCGAATGATCGCGCGCGCGGGGTCCTCGTGCATCCTTATCGCGTAACTCAGGAAATACGGACCCAGTTCCGTATGGAGCCAGGCATAGTAGCGGTAGGCGTTCAGGAGCCCGGGACCGTATTCGGGGCGCCAGGGATCCGCATTCCCGTAGGGCGTGTGGGCCATCACGGGCTGGAACGCGCCGAAGTGGAGCCTGCGGTAGTAGGTCTCCTCGTCGGGCGCTCCCGGATTCTGGTACGCGTATCCGGTGAGTTCGTTGTAGGGCGCGGGCAGATATCGCGCCCGGGCGAGAACCCGGGTGATGCCCTCCCTCATCCCCGCGAAGTCGTAGGGCAGGTCCCCCACGTACGCCGCGTTCGCGAACTCGGAAAGGCCGGCGAGGGAGGTCGAGGGCTCCCGGTTCTGGTAGGCCTTGGCGATGGTCTCCCAGTTCCCGGGCGCCGCCTCCTTCATGAACCCGGCAAGGCCCGAAAGAGTCTCGTCCGAGGACCCGTCGTCGAGATAGAACCCGAGCAGGTTCCGGCCCAGTCGGGTCAGGACACGCTGGTATTGACTCGCGCTGTGACAGCCGCCCCAATAGTGGACGAGGCCCCGGACCCGATCGCGAGACAGACGTTGGATCACCGCGTCTCCGAGCTTCCAGGAGCAGCAGTCGGAACCCGAGCACGAGTTCGACACGCTCGAGTTCCGCATCGACCACGAGCTGCCGTCGAAGAGATAGACGCTCACCGGAATGTCGTTCGTCTGCAGGCGATCCATCTGGCACGTGAATTCCTGGGCCAGGTCGCGGGCGCCGCCGCAACCGCAGGCCCCGAAGTCCGGGCAGCCGCTGCCCCACCACAGGCCGAGAATCGAAGGGTTCAGGGCATGATCGCGCACGCCCGCCGCATCCGGAGGAATGGGCTCGAGGTCATCGACCCCTTCCTCCACGGGAGGCACGGCCGGCGCCTGCCCGCGGCACCCCGGCCCTAGCCCTCCGAGCAGGGTCACGACCAGCAGGACGGCGAGAGAAAGCGCCGGCCCGGAGGCGGACGTGAGTCGATCTGTGACGCGAGGCTTCCTCATACCGCACACCATCCCACCCGAGCCTAAAGCCTGTCCGTGATCCGCGGGAATCGCAGCCAGGGCGACTCGACCTCCGCAGCTATCATCGGCCAACCCCATCCGCACCCCAGGACAAGGACTTGAATGGTTGAACTGCGCGAACCCCTCGAACAACTGATCCACTCCCCCAGACAGTTCACCGCCGGAACCACCTTCCCCCGAGCCGCCGAGATCCGGCTCTACGACACCACGCTCCGCGACGGCGAGCAGACCCCGGGGGTCGCCTTCACTCCGGAGCAGAAGTTCGAGCTCGCGTGCCTGCTCTCGGACGCGGGCGTGCACATGCTGGACGTCGGGTTCCCCTCCGCGGCGCCCTCCGAGCGCGCGTCGCTCCAGCTCATCCTCGACGCCAAGAAGCGTGGGAGGATCAAGAGCGAGATCGTGGTGATGTGCCGTTCGAGTGCGAAGGACATCGACGTCACCCTCGATTTCCTCGCCGGCATCGGCGCCAAACCGCACGACGTCAGCCTCTTCGTCTTCACCTCCGGGTCCGACCTCCACCTCAAGTACAAGATCGGCAAGACCCTGCTCGGCCTCGAGGGCCGCAAGCCGGAGGAGTGGCTCGACCTGCCGGTCTCGTTCTACCGCGAGGCGAACATCAGGATGGCCACCCACGCGATCAAGCACGCCCACAAGCGCGGCGTGCAGGTGGTGGAGTTCGGAGGCGAAGACGGATCGCGGGCCCACGTCGATTACCTCATCGAGCTCGCGGGAGCCTGCTACAAGGCGGGCGGCGCGCGCTACGCCTATCCCGACACCGTCGGGTATTTCGCGCCGGAAGGCGTCGACTACTACATCCCGAAGATCGTGGCCGCCTTCCCGGACAAGCCGCTGGTCATCCATTTCCACAACGACTTCGGTCTCGCCGCGTACAACACCGTGCGCGCCCTGCATCACGGCGCCACCATTCCCACGGTCACGGTCAACGGCATCGGCGAGCGCGCGGGCAACGCGCCTCTCCACACCACGGTGATGATCCTCAAGGAGCTGTACGGCGTGACCATCCCCGGCTTCCGTTACGACATGCTGTGGGAGCTGAAGCGCAAGGTGGAGGAGATGAGCGGCCTTCCCGTCGCGGGCGGCGAGCCCATCATCGGCCACAACGTCTTCACCCACGAGACCGGGATCCACACCGCGGGGATCACCATCCATCCCGCCATCTACCAGGTGGTGCAACCCGAGATGGTGGGCGGTCAGCTCCGCTTCCTCTTCGGCAAGCACTCGGGGGCGGTGGCCGTCGAGGCGGTGCTCCAACGCAACGAGGCGAGGCTCACGCGCGGCGGGGTTTCCATCACGCCCAAGCTGGTGCAGACCCTGCTCAAGCTGATCAAGGACATCCGCGAGCGCCGCGCGAAAAACGCGGATCACGCCGACGAGATCCGGCAGTACTACTCGCACCTCAACAACCTCGGCCTCACCGAGGACGACCTCGTCTCCTACGCACTGGTGCTCGGACCCGAACTAAAGTAGCGGGCAGGGGCAGACCAGAGGATGCAGACCAGGGCCGCGCAGCGATCGAAGATTCCGGCGATCTCGCGGAGCCTCCTGATCCTGGCCCTCGTTCTGTGCGTGCTGTTCCTCGTCGCGCCGTTCGCCCCCGGACTGAAGGTCGGAACGACCCTGGGCGCGATCTTCGTCCTCGTCACCGCGACCGCCCTGCTGGTGAGCCTCCTCCTGGTTCCCCTGCCCAAGGCACCCTGGATCGCGCGGGCGGCTCAACACACCCTGGTGGCCCTGCTCATCGCCCTCGGCATCACCATTCTCCCGAAGGCGGCGCCGCTGTGGCTGCCCCTCGCCGTCCTCGTGATTTTCACCGCCAGTTCGGAGTCGATGCTGTGGACGTTGAGCCTTGGGCTCGGCTCGGGGCTGCTCCTGGCCGGGGCCACCCGGCCGCCCACGGCCTTCGACTTCCTGGCCGACGTGCTCGGCCTCGGGGGCACGGCCCTGGCCGCGAGCGTCGCCTTCGCGAGGCTCAAGAGCCGGACCATCGAACTCGGGCGCACCATCACCAAGATGCGGCAGGGCGCAGACTTCCTCGAGACGGAGATGGATCCGGACAAGACGTTCCGGGGCACGGCGCGGCGGAAGGAAGGACCGGCCCTCCAGAAGGTGAGCGAGGAAGCGCGCACCGTGCGCGACCTGGAACGCTCGGCCCACCTCACCCGGACCCTGGCTCCCTTTCTGGAGCTCGCCCGCGCCATGAACCACGCGCATGCCGCCTTGTTCTTCGACGTCGACCAGGCGCGGGGCGGCGCGTACCTGCGGGCCCACGACGGGCCCCAGGAGATCTTCGGTGACGCGGTGCTGCCCCTCAACACCGACCCCGTGGGCTTCGTCCTCGATCGCCGCCGCACCTTCTACGCGACCGACTTCCGCACCCTGCTCTGGTCGCTGCCCTACTACAAGACGCCGAAGCGAATCGGCACCCTGATCGCGGTTCCGGTGCTGGTGCGTGGCACCATCAACGGCGTTCTCGTGGTGGACCACGAGGAGAGCCAGGCCCTCTCCGATGCCGAGCCGATCCTTCAGCAGCTCGCGCATCTGATCTCGCAGGTGGTGGAGAACGAGCGGGAGACCCAGGCCCACGCGGAGCGCGAGGTGGAGTTCGAAGCCGCGGCCTCCGCGTCGCAGAGCATGGCCCTCATCACCGAGGTGGCGGAGATCCACCAGTTCGTGGCCCGGGCGGTCAAGGACATGGCTCCGAAGACCATCGGCGCGGGAATCGTGCGCCTCCGCGGCGAGACCATCGAAGGCCTGCCCGGCATGTCGGAGCAGTTCCAGGAATGGATGGGCTCGGGCACCCGGAGCTCGGAACGAACGTGGATGGCCTGGTACCTGAAGCTCCAGCCGCCGGAGCCCATGCGCATCGACACCCCGCGCGACCAGGGCCTTCCTCTCTTCCGGGTGGGCGGCGGACTGCCCGGCGAGACCCTGCTCGTCCATCCCCTCGTCTTCAGCAACCGGCTGCAGGGCGCTCTGGTGGCGGTCGGGGAGCGCGCGGCCTTCGACGCGAGCGTCGGCCGGGTCGTATCGCTGATGTCCAACCAGGCCGCGGCCGCGATCGCTCTCATCGAGCTGGCGGAGGCGAACCGACGGCTGGCCCTTCACGACGGCCTTACCGATCTCCTGAACCGCCGGGCCTTCGACGAGTCGCTTGAGCGGGCGGCGTCGCAGGCCAGCCGCGGCGGGCAACCGCTCTCCCTGCTCATGATCGACCTCGATCACTTCAAGCGGCTCAACGACACCTGGGGCCACACCGTCGGCGACCTCGCCCTCCAGGCGGCGGCCACGGAGATCCGCGCGCAGGTTCGGGGAGGAGACCTGGCCGCGCGTTACGGTGGTGAGGAATTCGCGATCATCCTGCCCGAGACCGACGGCCCCGCAGCCTTCCGGATGGCCGAGCGCGTGCGCAAGGCCCTGGCGGATCGAGTGATCAAGGTCGGAGACCAGCAGCTCAGGATCACGGCCAGCTGCGGGGTCTCGGCCACCGACCTCGGCTACGCGACTCCCGAGGAACTCATCCACTCCGCGGACGAAGCGCTCTACGCCTCCAAGGAGACGGGCCGGAACCGCACCTCCCTCGCGGGCGCCCCGCGCCGGTAGCGCCGGGCGCTCAGGCCGCCCTGCCGGGTCCGCGCAGGAACAAGGCCGCGACCCCGGTCAGGACGACGTAGATCAAGGCGTTCAGCCAATAGACATCCTCGAGCGCCGAACGCGCCACGAACCCCGCGATCGCGGGCGCCACCGCCCCGCCGATCAGGGCCGCGCCGGAGAGTTTCCCGAAGGAGGCGCCCCGGGACGCCTCCGGGAACCGGCGTGAGCCGATGCTGTATCCAAGCGTCAGCCCCCCGCCCGACACGATGCCGTAAACCAGGGCGACCCCCAGGAAGGCCGCGAAGCTGGACACGTAGGCCATGGAGATGGCGGCGAGGAGGGAAAGGAAGAAGGAGAGGCCGATGAGCCGGGCCGGGTCGATCGCGGCGGCCAGTCGTCCGAAGCCGAACGACGAGGCCGCGGCGGCGATCGAGTACGCCGAGATCAGGATCCCGGTGCTCAAGGCCAGGGAGGAGTGGGCCACGCCGAAGGATCCGAGTTGCGCGGGAAGGATCGGGGTGAAGGAGCGCGACGCGAAGTTCACGAAGAACACCACGAACACGAGGGCGGCGAAGAAACCGCGGGGCGGGGCGACCGCGGAGGGGGC
Source organism: Vicinamibacteria bacterium (assembly GCA_044229175.1). Taxonomy (GTDB): domain Bacteria; phylum Acidobacteriota; class Vicinamibacteria; order Fen-336; family JAGNNV01; genus JAGNNV01. The sequence continues at coordinate 113,259 of JBGATM010000008.1, forward strand.
GGCGGCGGGGCGCGGGACGCGGGCAGCCGGGCCTTCGTCCGAGTAGAAGATCCCCACCACGAGGGCCGCGAACAGACACGAGACCGAGGCTCCCCAAAACGCGGCCCGGATGCCCAGGGTGGCGGCGAGCGCGCCTCCCAGCAAAGGCCCGAATCCGGCGGCGAGGATCTGCGCGGCCTGGATCTTGCCAATCGCCTTGCTGGCTCCTCCACCCTTCTGGGACGATCCCGAGGCCATGGCGAGACCGAGGGGACCGACGCCGCCGAAGAGTCCCGAGAGGATGCGCGACACCATGACGTGCATGGGGCTCCGAGCCACGGAGGCCACCACCTGGGCGAGGCCAATGGCGGTAAGGGCGAGGAGAGCGATTCGCTTGTAGCCGTGCCGGTCCGCGAGGCCTCCCCAGAAGGGCGCCAGCAGTCCGGCCAGCAGGGGCCCCACCCCGATCAGGACCCCCGCCCACTGCGCCGCGTCTTTCGGGTCCGCGACCCCCAGTTCCTGGACAAAGAGGGGAAGGAAGGGCAGAGCGAAACCAAGGCCCAGGAAGGCGGCGAAGGTCATGACCGCCGCGACATTGGCGTTTCGGGCCGCCCTCGATCGGTCGGCTTCCGCCAAGGGTTCCATCGGCCCTGGTTGGCTGGCGGCGGTCAAGTGTGGACATTATCACGCGGCCCGAATCGGGTTGCGATCTATACTGGCGCGGTTCAGTTCTCTCTCAGGAGGAGACATCCGATGAACATGAAGAATCTTCTGTGCCTCGTTTCCGCGTTCGCCCTCGCCACGACGGCGGCCGCTCAGTCCCAGCCAAGTCTCCCGGAGCTCGCGAGGGCGGAGAAGGCGCGCCGGGCCCAGCTGCAGAAAGCGGGAGGCCCCGCGAAGGTCTACACGGAGGGCGACCGCTCCGGCAGCGCGGATGCATCCCAGGCGGAAAGCGCGTCCGCTCCCGCGACCAGCGCGGGGGCGTCCACCGGGTCCGCGAGCAAGAAGAAGGAGAAGACTCCTGAAGAGATCGCGGCCGAAAAGCAGAAGGAATGGAACGATAAGGTCAAGCAGGCCCAGGATCAGATCAAGGAACTCGAAGCCACCATCTCGAAGAACGAGCGAGTCATGGGCTCTTTGATCAACATCACGCCCCAGCGCGCCGACCTCGCGAACCAGATCGAGGCGGACAAGAAGAAGCTGGCCGAGCTTCAGCAATCGCTGGTGAGTCTCGAGGACGAGCGACGCCGGGCCGGCATACCGCGTCCCCGCTGATCGAAACCTCGCGGCCTCGCGAGGCGGTTTGCTTCCGCCTCGCCTTCGGCGAGCCGTCGCAATGACGGCTCCGCGCTAGCCGCCGCTGCCCATGCTCTGAAGGAAGGCGGCGTTGGACTTGCTCTTCGAAAGCCGCTCGACCAGGAGCTCCATCGCCTCCACCGGAGACATGGCGGAGAGGACCTTGCGCAGGACCCAGACCCGGTTGAGCTCGTCCTTCGGGACCAGGAGTTCCTCTTTCCGGGTTCCCGTCTTCTCGATGTCGATCGACGGGTAGATCCGCTTTTCCGTGAGCTTGCGGGACAAAACGATTTCCGCGTTGCCCGTGCCCTTGAACTCCTCGAAGATCACTTCGTCCATCCGTGATCCGGTCTCCACCAGGGCGGAGGCGATGATGGTGAGCGACCCGCCCTCCTCGACCGCGCGCGCGGCCCCGAAGAAACGCTTCGGCTCCTGGAGGGCGTTCGCGTCGACGCCGCCCGAGAGCACGCGACCCGACTGGGGCGCCACCGTGTTGTAGGCGCGGGCCAGACGCGTGATCGAGTCGAGGAGGATGAGGACGTCCTTGCGCTGCTCGACCAGGCGCTTGGCCTTCTCGAGGACCATGCGCGCGACCTGGACGTGGCGCTCGCCCGCCTCGTCGAACGTGGACGAGATGACTTCGCCCTGGACCGACCGCTGCATGTCCGTCACCTCCTCGGGCCGCTCGTCGATGAGGAGGACGATGAGCACGACCTCGGGATGGTTGCGGGTCACCGCGTTCGCGATCTGCTGGAGCAGGATGGTCTTGCCGGTGCGGGGCGGAGCCACGATGAGAGCGCGCTGTCCCTTCCCGAGCGGGGCGACCAGATCGAGCACGCGGTTCGAGATCTGCTCGGGACCGGTCTCCATCTTGAGGCGCTCCTGCGGATAGAGGGGGGTGAGCGAATCGAAATGGGGCTTGTCCCGGGTGAGATCGGGCGGCTCGAAGTTGATGGCGTCGACCTTGATGAGAGCGAAGTAGCGCTCATCCGGCTTGGGCGCCCGGATCTGGCCGGAGATGGTGTCGCCGGTGCGCAGGTTGAACTTCCGGATCTGCGAGGGCGACACATAGATGTCGTCGGGCCCGGGCAGGTAGCAGTACTCGGGAGCACGAAGGAAGCCGAAACCTTCGGGAAGGATTTCGAGCACGCCCTCCGAGAAGATCAGGCCGAGCTTCTCGGCCTGGGCGCGCAGGATCTGGAAGACCAGCTCCTGCTTTTTCATGTTGAGCGCCCCGGGGATCTCGAGGTCCTTCGCCACGGAGGAGAGTTCGCCGATCGGCATCTCCTTGAGCTGGGCCAGGTCGAGACGCGCGCTGTCGGCGGCGGCGGCCGCGGCCGCGATGGCCTTGGCGGTATCCGGATCGTCCTCGACGTCGATCAGGCGGCCGTCCTTGGTGCGGACGTCGTGGTGCCGCTTGGGCTCGCGGTGCTTCGGAGGCGCCGCGGCCGGCCGGGCATTCGAGGCCCCGGGCTTCTCGCGGCGCGGCTTGCCGCGGCCCTCGCTTCGGCCGGACTTGGGCGGACGCGCGTCCACGGAGGCGGCCGGCTGTTTCCGATCGCGCGGCGCCGCGCCCTCGCCCGGCGGCTCGGCCGACTCATCCGTCGAACCGGTCGCGTCCGGCGCGGGGAGGGATTCGGCCGAAGCACCGCCCCTCTGGCCTCGCCGGCCTCGCCGACTTCGTCCGCGATCCCCTTTGGCGCGGCCCTCCGCCCCCGGTTCGCCCGCGGGCGCGTCGGACGGCGGGGCCGACCCGGGGTCTTCCGACCCTTCGGGTTTCTCTTCGTCGGACATTTGATTTTTCTTTCGGGCTCGCGAGGTCGGGCTGCGGATCGATTCGATCTGACGCAACCCGCGCGAGAGACAGGCGGGATGGGTACGAAGTCTTCAAGGAGGGAACGAAGGGGCAATATTAGGAACCGAACCCCGAAAGTGCAAACTGCGGCCGTCAAATGAGGAGCGGGCGCACCGCCATCAGTTCCTTCTTCATCTCTTCGCAGCTCTCGTGCCGAAGCGCAGGCTTCTTCTCCAGGGCCTTCAGGATGGTGCGGGCGAGGGCCTCGGGTATCTCCGGATTGAAGTCGCGGGGAGACTTCGGAATCTCGTCCAGGTGCATGCGGATGAGGTTCATCAGATCGGGCAGGCCGAAGGGCGTCCGGTGGGCGAAGACCTCGTAGGCCACCATGCCGAGCGAATAGATGTCGGCCTTGTGGGTCACGCCGCTGTAGTCGTTGATCTGTTCGGGCGAAATGTAGGCGGGCGTGCCCAGGATCGCGCCGCTCTGGGTGGCGCCGGGGGCGCTCACCACCTTCGCGATTCCGAAGTCGAGGATCTTCACCACGTCGGAGGTGGTGACGAAGCAGTTCTCGGGCTTGATGTCGCGGTGAACGATGCCCTTCGCATGCGCGGCCCCGAGGCCGTCGCAGACCTGGATCAGGTAATCGAGGCCCTTCGCCATGGGCAGCCCGGCGATCATCTTGTCCCGCAGGTCGACGCCTTCGAGCAGTTCCATGGTGATGTAGCGAAAGCCCTGCTGGGAGCCGAGTTCGTGCACGCGCACGATGTTCGGATGGGTCAGCTCGCGGGCCATCTTCAACTCGCGCCGGATCCGCCGGTCCGCGTTCTCGTCGGGCACGGCCTGCAGGAAGGCCTTCAAGGCGATGTGGTCGCCGAGGATGGTGTCGAGGGCCTTGAAGATCGCGGAAGTGCCGCCGCGTCCGATGCGCTCCACCAGCTTGTAACGGCCTTCGACCAGGGTGCCCACGGAAAAGACCCCGGCGATGGGCACCCGCCCGGGGGCTTGAAGGATGTCCTCGGGGTCGGGCAGGCGCGGCGCCGCGGGCAGGTCGGGAAGGAGGAGCGCCTCGTCCGGCGGCGCCACACGGATCGTGGCCTGGATCTGCAGGGCGATCGGGTGGAGGGGGTCTGCGGCCAGCAGTACCGCGGCCACGCGCTTGGCGTTCTCCCGCAGGCCCGTGCGCACGTAGAGATTCGCGAGCAGGGTGAGCGCATCCAGTTCGGCCGCATCGTGCGAGCCCGCTTCCAGGAAGGGCGAGAGGAACTGGTCGAGGGCGTAGGAGATCTCTCCCTCCTCGCTGGCCAGGCGAATGGCGTTGACGCAGGCCGACCGATAGTCGGGATCGGTGGCGTCGACGTTCAAGAGGGCTTCGAGCGCGTGCTTCCGGTCTCCGGCCTGAGAGAAGGAACGAGAGGCCTCGAGAGGCATGTGCGCGCGCAGGAACAACTCCCCGGCTTCGCGGTGGCGGCCGAGTTGCCGGGCCAGCCGGGCTGCCCCGGAGTAGTGGCCGAGCCAGGACCGCAGCCTGAAGGCAAGCTCGGGATGTCCGCTCGACTCCGCGGAAGCCGCGGCGGCGAGGCCCAGGGACTGACCGGACTCGTCGGCCACGAGCAGAGCCAGGTCGATCGGGAAGCGGACCATGATCTGGGCCGCCGACCGCACTTCGCCCGCCCGGGCGAAAAGGCCCACCGCGCGCCGGGCCATCGACAGTTGCGCCTTGGGGATCTCGCCCGGCCCCGCAGGCAGAGTGGCCGCGATCAGGTTCGCGGCGTCGACGAATCGCCCTTCGCCCTCGAGGTGCTGAACGTGCCCGAGGAGATTCAATCTCCGGGCGTCGGAGTCGTCGTCGCGTGCCGCTTTTCCCTCTTCGCTCACTGGTCGTCCCGGGGCATCTCGGCCAGCCGGCGTCGAAGAGCGTCGGGCACCCGGGCGAAAGCCACGGCCTCATCCGCGCCCACCAGCCGCTCCTTGGCGAGCCGGAAAAGGCAATTGTCGAAGCCGAGCGAGCCCTGCAGATCGTTGGCCGACTGCAGCGTCCCTTCGATCTGATGGGTCTTGCTCTCTCGGATCATGTGCCCGAGCGCGGTGGAACCGAGAAGCACCTCCACCGCGGCCACCCGGCCTTCGCCGCTCGACCTTCGCAGCAGGCGCTGCGCGAGCACCGCCCGCAGGAGCACGGAGAGCACCCCTCGCGCATGGTCGCGGATATCCTCGGAGAGGGTGTCGAGGATCCGGTCGACCGCCCGCGCCGCGGTGTTCGTGTGCAGCGTCCCGAACACGAGGACGCCGGTCTCCGCGGCGGAGAGCGCGAGCTGGATGGTCTCGGAGTCACGCATCTCGCCGATGACCAGGACATCGGGAGCCTCGCGCAGCGCGGAGCGCAGGGCCGCGCCGAAACTTTCGACGTGCTTCCCCACCTGCCGCTGGGTGATCCGGCTCTTCACCGGCTCGTGCACGTACTCGATCGGATCTTCGACGGTGATGATGTGGCGGGCCGAGTTCGAGTTGATCTGCCGGACCAGGGCGGCGAGGGTGGTCGACTTGCCCGAGCCGGTGGGCCCGGTAACCAGGACCAGGCCGTTCTGGAGCCGCGCGAGCTTCTCGATGGACGGCGGCAGCCCCAGGTCGTCGAGGGTGGGAATCGAGCCGGGAATGACGCGAAAGACCGCGCTCCACCCCTGGACCTGGGTGAAGATGCTGCCCCGGAATCTCCCGATCTGGGGAAGCGAGTACAAGACATCGACCTGGCCCTGGACGGAAAGGATCTCTTTCTGCTCCGCGGTCAGAATCTCTTCCAGGAAGCGCTTCGTCTCCACGTCGGAGAGCGTCCGGAAGGGCAGGGGCAGCAGTTGCCCGTCGAACCGGATGGTCGGCGGCGCCCCGGAATGGAAGTGCAGGTCGCTGGCCTTCTGCTCGGCCACCAGACGAAGGAACGAGTCGAGGCGCGCCATGGCTCCTAGGCTTCCGTCCTGGCCGCTTCGGTGGCGCCATCAAGGGTCTCGAAGTCCTTCTTGTTGGCGGCTTTCATGTACACCTCTTCGGCGCTCACCAGGCCTTCTTTGAACAGCCTCATCAGTTCGGCGTCCATGAGCTGCATGCCCTGCTCCCGCGCGGTGGCGATGACCGAGGGAATCTGGAAGCTCTTCCCCTTGCGGATGAGACTCGCCACCGCTTCGTTGTTGATCATGACCTCGACGGCGAGGCACCTTCCGCCGGTCAGGCGCCGGAGCAGGAACTGGCAGATCACCGCGCGCAGGCTCCCCGCGAGGAGGCTCCGCATGTGATCCTGCTGGGCGGACGGCGCGGCGCTCACCAGACGGTCCACGGTGGAGGCGGCCGAAGTGGTGTGGACGGACCCGAAGACGAGGTGCCCGGTCTCCGCGGCGCTCACCGCGGCGGAGATGGTCTCGAAATCCCGGATCTCCCCGATCATGAGCACGTCCGGATCCTGCCGCAGGGCGGCCCGGAGCGCGGTCGCGAAGGAGAGCACGTGGGCTCCGATCTCCCGCTGATTGACCAGGCTCTTCTTGTTCGCGTGCACCACCTCGATCGGGTCCTCGATGGAGAGGATGTGGTGGCTCGACTTGCGATTGATGGCGTCGATGAGGGCGGCGAGGGTGGTGGACTTGCCCGAACCCGTGGGACCACCGACCAGGACCAGGCCGTCGTTGAAGTCCTGGAACGACTTCACCACCGCCGGGAATCCTCCGCTCTCGATGTCGAGGAGGGTGTTCTTGATCGTCCTGAAGACGGCGGCGAGCCCTCCCATCTCGTTGAAGACGTGGGCGCGGAACCGCAGTCCCCGCCCCGGGACGTCATAGGAGAAGTCGACATCCTGAAGGGAAGCGATCTCCTCGCGCTGCGGAATGGACAGGCGGGGCAGGATGAGCGCTCTCAGCTGGTCCCCGGAAATCGCGGTCCCGGGCAGCTCTTCCATCCGTCCCGCCCGCTTGATCGCGGCCTTCCGGCCGGAGAGAAGAACCAGATCGTCGGCCTCGCTCTCGACCGCCATGACCAGGAGCTGATCGAGCGCCGTGCCCGTCGCGAGCTGGCCCCCCGTGCGGCTCCCGGCCGCGAAGCGGATGAGGAATTCCCGGGCCCGGATGCGATTCCTGGGGTGCGAGTCTTCGAGAACCGCCTGCACGTTCGGCACTTCCTGAACCGCCTCGCACTTCGTGAGGCAGTCGAGGGCGGCGCCCCGCACGTCCGCCTCGGGCGAGGACAGGAGGGCGGCCACGTGGGTGGAGACGTTCCGCGCGTTCAGCTCCCCCAGGGCCTGGAGGCAGCTGATCTGGATCTCGGGGGCGCGGGTCATCATGTCCACGAGGTGCGGTACGACCCGGGGGTCTCCGATCGCGCCCAGGGCTTCGATGGCGCCCTCCCTCACCCACCAGTCCTGGTCCGAGTCGGCCACGCGCACGAGGGTGCCTAGAGCGGCGACGCTCCGGAGGCGCTTGAGCATGTCGGTGCCGAAGCGTCGGAGCAGCGGATCCTTCTCGGAAAGAAGCTGGGCCACCGGGCGCAGGATGGAGTCGGCGGCGATCTCCACGAGCACGTCCCCGACCCTCTCGCGCACCCACCAGTCTTCGTCGCGAAGGTACTCGACGAGCTGCGGCCAGAGCTCCTCCGGCTTCCCGGCCGAGCGGGCGAGTTCGACTCCGAACCGCCGCACGTCCTGATCCCGGCTCTTGAGGAGCCACAACACCGTGCGAGAGAGATCGGCGCGGCCCTCCTGGCCGAGCTGAGAGAGCAGATTGGCGGCGGAGCTGCGGAGCACGGGGTTCTTGAGTTCGAGGGCCTCGACGAGCAGGGGAACCGCGCCCGCGTCCCGGCGCACCTCCAGTACCTCCAGCACGGACTGGCGGATCGAATTCGGGCCCTCCCGCAGCTTTCGCGAGAGGAGCCGCGTGGCCCTCGCGCTGGTGAAGCGCGACAGCCCCTTGAGAACGACGCGCGCGAGCTCGAGGCGGTTCTCGTCGAGGAGAGGCGCGGCTTTGTCGAAGTACTCGTCTTCGTTCGCGAGGGCGCAAAAACCCGCGGCGGCCGCGAGCGCGATGGGCTCGGCGGAATCGATCATGAAGGGCGCGAGCACGGACACCGAGGCCTGGGGGTCTTTCTCCGCGCACGCGGGCGAGGAGAGGTGCTGGATGGCGCGGAGTTTCTCCGCCGGGTTGCCGATCGAAAGGACGGTCCTGAGGTGGGACGATGCGTGCTGGGGCGCGAGGGCGATGAGCACGTCCATGGCCTCGATCCGGCCGGGGAAGGACGGTTCGGCGAGGAGCTTCCCCACCATGTCGAAGACCGTGCGGCCTCCGATCCGGCTGAGAGCCCTCGAGGCCGCGCCGCGCAGGAGCGGCTCGGGCGCGCGCAGGAGACCGGCGAGTTCCCCGTGCGCCTCCACGCTGTTGACCCTGGGGATGGCTTCCACGAGCACGCTGCGAAGCGGCGCGTCCGCGGTGCGGAGCGCGCGAACGAAAGGAAGGAAGAGCGTCTTGTCGCTCCATCCTTCGCAGATCGAGGCGAATAGTTTGAGCCTCTTGGTGTGGCGCCCGGGGTCCTTCTGGGCCAGGGCCCGGTTCGAGACCACCTCGAGCATCTTCAGCGCGTCCGCCGCCTTGAGAGCTCGCGCGGCCTCGAGAAAATCCTTCTCCTCGGCCTCTCCCGGAAAGGCCAGCGCGGTGAAGGCGGGAAGAACGTCTCGTTCGTTCAACCGCGGGTCCTTACCTGTTCGCCTTGATGCCGGCGCCCATCACGTACCCGATCAGAGCGGCGACCACGTTCAGGATGGTGTTCACCACCATCCCCACGACCCGCGCGATCATGGCGGCCCCGAAAGGCACCGCCGCGGTCTGATTGAGAGCCGCCGGGGAGTTCCACAGGGTCGAGAGTCCGAGGCCGTACGAGAGCGCGGTCGAGACGAAGATCACGACCTGGGTCACGAACCCGATCAGGGCCCCGAGGACCAGGGCGTCCTTCAGGGAATAGCCCTGAAGCGCGCGCGCGAAGGCGGCGTGGTGAGCCGACGCGATCAAGGCCAGGGGAACCAGGCTGAAGATCCAGGTCGCCCGGGTGTAGTCCGAGGCGGTGAAGGACATCACCCATCGTCCGATGGTGAACAGGGCCAGGAGCCAGAAATAGAAACCCATCAGCTTGAAGTGTCTGGCCATTGATCGTCTCCTTCGGTCCGGGGTGAGAAATGAGTCTATGCGAAGGCCGGGGACTTTTCGCCGCCTGGGCTCAGCGCGCTCCCTCGAACGAAAAACGGGCGCCGAGACCGGCCTCCCGCGCGCGCCGGAAGGCCAGGGAGGCCACCGCGAGATCCTCGAAGGCGACCCCGCAGGACTTGAAGATGGTGATGGCCCGGGGATCGCGGCCCGCAGAGGACATCCCCGAGGCGCCCGCCAGCGAGCCGAGGGTGACCACCCGGCCCACCACTCCACCCGCCTCGGTCTCGGCCATCTGAAAATCTCCGGCCTCGAGCAGGGTGTCGGCGGTTTCCACGGCCAGCACGGACGCGCGAACCACCGCCTCCGTGTCGATCTCCCGGGTGTGCCGGGTGTGCGCGCCGATGGGGTTCACGTGCGCGCCCTCGCGAAGCCAGCGGCCGAAGAGCACCGGCTCGGTCGCCCCGGTGGCGGTGACCACGACCTCGCAGGCCGCGGCTTCCTCGGGACCTTCCGCCACCTTCCACGACGACACCCGGGGCAGGTCGGCGCGTCCGCGCAGGGAAGCCACGAGCGCTTCCGCCTTCTCGCGGCGTCTCGCCCAGACCACCACCGCCTCGATGGGGCGAACCGCGGCGATGAGCCGGACATGAAATCCGGCCTGCGCGCCCGCGCCCATGATCCCGAGGGTGCGGGCCTCCGGGCGGGAGAGAAGTCGCGTGGCCAGCGCCGATACCGCGGCGGTGCGAACCAGGGTGAGATAGCTCCCGTCCATGACGGAAAGGGGAACGCCCCACTCGGGATCGAACAGCGCGTACAGACCCGCGACACTCGGCTCCGACCTTGCCGCGTTTCCGGGAAACGTGCTCACGAGCTTCGCGCCGAGGGCCTCGGGCCATCCGCCCCCGCAGGGCATGGCGAGCAGTCCGCCCGCTCTGGTGTGGGCGGCGATCCGCTTCGGGGTGTCCCACTCGCGGCGCACCTCGGCCCGGAACGCCTGATCGAGCGCTTCGATGACGGAAGGGAAATCGAGCACCGCTTCGAGGTCACGGCGCGACAGAAGGAGAGCATCCTGCATGAGAGGGCCGCGCTAGACTACCGCCCCCGTGGCCTCCCTCTGCATCTCGCTCACCGAAAGGCTCACCGTCGACCTGATCGACCGCATGTCCGACCTTTCCGGCCTCGCCGACATGTTCGAAATCCGGGGAGATCTGGTCACCGACATCGACCTGCTGACCGTCCTGCGCGTCCGGACGAAACCCCTCGTCTTCACCGCTCGCGCCGCCTCGGAGGGCGGGAAGATGAAGGACGACGACCCCAAGCGGCGCGCCCTGCTTCACGAAGCGGTGCGGCGCGGCTACGACTACGTGGACATCGAGTACCGCAGCGGCTTCTTCGACATCATGACCGAGAAGGCGGGGAAGGGGCTCATCGTCTCGTTCCACGACATGACGGGGACGCCGCAGGACCTCGAGACCCTCTACGACGGCATGTGCAAGACCGGCGCGGACGTGGTGAAGATCGCGGTCAGCCCGCGCTCGATGACCGACGTGGGGCGTCTCATGGAACTGGCCCGCCGGCACGCGGGTTCGAGCCCGCCCCTCATCGCCATCGCCCTCGGGCCGCTCGGCGCCGTCTCCCGCATCGTAGGGCCGAAGTACGGCGCGCCCTTCGTGTTCGCGTCCGCGGGCAAGGGCCACGAAGCCGCGGCCGGCCAGATCCCCGCCGAGGAGATGGACACCGTCTACAACGTCAAGTCGATCGGGCCGCAGACCAAGATCTACGGCATCGTGGGCGGCGACGTCCTGCGCAGCCTCTCTCCGGCCATTCACAATCGCGGGTTCTCGGAATCCGGCATCGACGCGGTCTTCGCGCCGCTCCAGTCCGATTCTCTCGGCGCCTTCTTCCAGGCCTTCCCCCACCTCGGCCTCTCCGGCTTCTCGGTCACCCGTCCCTACAAGGTGGAGATGGTGGGCCGGATGCACGCGGTGGACGCGACGGTGGCGCAATGCGGGAGCGTCAACACCGTGGTCGTCCACGACACCGGCCAGCTTCACGGCACCAGCACCGACGGCCTCGGAGTGGTGACCCCGCTCCGCAAGCGCAGCGAGATCAAGGGAAAGTCCATCCTGATCCTGGGAGCCGGCGGCGCCGCGCGCGCCGCCGCGGCGGCGCTCGAGGAACGCGGAGCGAGCGTTCGTATCCTGGCCCGCAACCGCGAAAAGGCCGTGCAGGTCGGCGCCGAGGTGGGCTGCGCGGCCGGCGATCTCGGCGTGCTGCTGAACTCCCAGTGGGACATCCTCATCAACGCGACTCCGGTCGGCGGCGGGTCTCTGGCCGAGCAGACCCTCGTGCCCAAAGCCCTGCTGAAGAGCGGGGGCATCGTTCTCGACATGATCTACGACCCGCTCGAGACCCGGCTCCTGCGCGAGGCCGCGCAGGCCGGCTGCACGGTCATCAGCGGTTTCGAGATGCTCCTCGCCCAGGCCGCGGCCCAGTTCGAGGTGTGGACCGGGAGCGAGGCTCCGGTGGACGCGATGCGCTCGGCCGCCCTGCTGCTCGCCCAGACCCGCAGTTCGTAGGTCCCCCCTGAACCTCCAAGGCCCCGCGTCCCAAAGGTCCGTGCGGTATTCCCGCCAGGAGATCTTCACGCCCATCGGTCCCGAAGGCCAGAAGCGTCTTCGCGCCGCCCGGGTGGCCATCGTGGGTTGCGGCGCTCTCGGCTCGCAGCTCGCCGAGACCATGGTTCGCGCCGGGGTGGGCCTGGTCCGGCTCATCGACCGCGACATCGTCGAGGAATCGAACCTCCAGAGGCAGACCCTGTTCACCGAGGAGGACGCCCGGGCCCTGCGGCCCAAGGCCCTCGCCGCCCGCACGCGGCTTGCCGCGGTGAACTCGGAGGTCGCCCTCGACGCGCGCGTCTGTGACCTCACCTGGGACAACGCCGCGAACCTGCTCGAAGGCATCGACCTCTTCCTCGACGGCACCGACAACTTCGACACGCGCTACGTCCTCAACGACCTCTCCATCGAGACCGGGATTCCGTGGATCTACGGGGCCTGCGTCGGTTCGTACGGCCTGGTCCTGCCGGTCCTGCGCGGTGAACGGAAGACCCCGTGCCTTCGCTGCGTCCTCGGCGACGCGCCTCCCCCGGGCTCCTCGCCCACCTGCGACACCGCCGGGGTCATCGCCCCCATCGTCCAGGTCATCGCGGGGCTGCAGGGCGCGGAGGCGCTGAAGATCCTGTCCGGCCACCCCGAGGCGGTGAGCGTGGGCCTCGTCAGCATCGACGTGTGGTCGTCGCAGTTCGACCGCATCGATCTCTCGAGGACGGAGCCCTCCTGCGACGCCTGCGTGAGCGGCGTCTTCGTGACCCGGGAGCACAGCGCGGGCGAAGCCTTCCTGTGCGGCCGCGACGCGGTGCAGATCCGTCCTCCCGAGAAGGGCATGGCCCTCGACATCGACGATTTCGCGGTGACCTGGCGCGCCCTCGGCGACGTGACCCTCTCGGAGCACGTGGTCCGGCTGCGGGAAGCGAATTCCGAGATGCTCCTCTTCCGCGACGGCCGGGCCCTGATCAAGGGAACGGCGGACCTGGGACGCGCGCGCGCCATCTACGCGCGCCTGATCGGAAGCTAGTGAATCCCCTCGCCATCGAAGCCCGGAACCTGGTCAAGACCTACAAGAACAAGGCCGCGGTCCGGGATCTCTCGCTCTCGGTGCGGCCGGGCGTGCTCTACGCGTTCCTGGGCCCGAACGGCGCGGGCAAGAGCACCACCTTGCGGATGCTGACCGGACTGCTGACCCCGACGAGCGGCGACGTGATGATCCTCGGCCGGTCGATCGGGGATGACCCGATGACGGTGAAGGCAAGCATGGGCCTGGTGCCCGACGACCTGCCTCTGTTCGACCGCCTCACCGGCGAGGAGACGCTGATCTTCACCGCCCGCATTCACGGCCTCTCCACCCGGGAGGCCCGTCATCGCGGCGACGAGTTGCTCGAGTATTTCGACCTCGTCGAAGCGAAGGCACAGCCCGTCCTCGAGTACTCGCTGGGGATGAAGAAGAAGCTGGCTCTCGCCGCCGCCCTCATCCACAAGCCCCGGGTCCTCTTCCTCGACGAGGCCTTGAACGGCGTGGACCCGGTGTCGGTGAAGACGGTGGCGGATCTCCTTCGCTCCCTCGTCGCGGGCGGCCTCACCATCTTCTTCACCACCCACGTGCTCGACATGGCCGAACGCCTCTGCGATGAGATCGGGGTCATCCACGAAGGGAGGCTCGTGGCCTCCGGCACCATCGAGGACATCAAGCGACTTCGGCAGATGGGTGAGGACGCCCGGCTCGAGGACGTGTTCCTCCAGGTGGTGGGCGCGGAAAAGCCGAAGCAGCCTCCCTCGTTCCTGGGCGCGGCTCCCGAGGCCTTGCCCCCGGGATCGCCCTTGTCAACGCCGTGAGCCGGCTGCTCCTGCTCATCGGCCTCTCCCTGCGCGTGCGCATGCGCGGGATCGTCTCCGCGGGCGCCTCGTCCATCCTGCTGGTTCTGAGCGCCCTCTTCTATCTGGCGGTCACCTGCGCCATGGGCCTCGGCGCCTACTTCGCTCTCTCGCAAACCCACGGGGTCAAGGCCGAGCGCGTCGCCGACCTGGCCTCCCTGGTGGTGACGCTGTTCGGGGTCTTCTTCCTCACCCGCCCGCTGATTCTGAGCAGCCTCGCGGGCGCGTCCTTGCAGAACCTTCTTCACCTGCCCATCCGCCGCGGGGAGCTTCTGGCCTATTCGCTCGTCACCGGCGTGCTGACCCCGCTCCTGCTCGAGTCTCCGGTTCTGATCGGCGCCGCTCTCGGCGCGGCCTCCCGGCCCGCGTTGATCCTCCTCACTTTCCCCCTGGCCATGATGGCCCACCTGATCCTGCTTGTGGGCGCGCACGCGATGTCTCTCTTCGCGGTCCTGATCGCGAGACGAACCTGGATCTCGGACCTCGCGCGCGTCCTCGCCTTCTCGATCTTCTTTCTCCCTTCCCTTGTCAACTACCGCGCGCCGCGCGAATTCCTGAGGCCGCTCGTGGGGCCCATCGCGCAGTTCTCTCCCCTCGGGTGGGCGGCCCGGGCCGCGGTCCACGCGGGTGCCGGAGATCTGCGGGAGAGCGTGTGGTTCGCGATTCCCGCTCTGCTCCTGCTCATCGCCGTCGCGTTCGTCTCGATGACCCTCTTGAACCGCATCCTCGCCGGCGAAGGGGAGGACCACGTGGCGAAGAAGGCGAAGGTTTCGCGCCCCGCGCGCGTCCTTCTCCCCGGGGCGCTCGGAGCCCTGGTCGAGACCCAGCTGCGGACCCAGCTCCGCACTCCGGCGGCGCGCATGGCCTTGTTCTTTCCCACCCTGATGATGGGCCTGTTCGCCTTCACCCTCTCGCAGCAACGCGGCGCCGTGGCCAGCCCCTTTGCGATCGTGGTGTTCCTGAGCTTCGTCGGCGGCAACGCCTTCCTCCTGGTCGGCCGAGGCGTGGCCCTGATCTTCGGCACCCCGGTTTCGCGCGCGTGGGTGCTGGTGGCGAGCGATGTCTCCAGCCTCGTCTTCCGGATGCCGCCCCTTCTCGCCATCATCGCGGTGACGGCCTGGAGAGGTGGAGGGGATCTCGGGCTGGAGATGATCCTGCTCGTGGCCTCCCTCATTCCCATCAGCATGGGGGTTCAGCACTTCGTGTCCATCCTGCGGCCGTTCGCGCTTCCCCGCGACCGTTTCAATCCGTACGCGCAGCGAGTCGACGCGCGGCAGAGCGGTAACGGCCTCGCCAGCCTCCTCGCCACCCTCGCCACCGCGGTGATCGCCGCCCCGTTTCTCCTGTTGCTCTGGCTCAGCCCGCGGGTGGCGGACGGGGCCTACGCGCCGGCGCTGACCGGGCTCGCGTGTCTCGGAGCCTTCGCGACCTACGCGGTCCTGATCGCCCTCGCGGAAAAGCTGCTGCTGAACCGCGAGCAGAGGGTGCTCGAGGTCCTGCTGGACGATTCCCCGGGGTAGACCGCCCTATTCGATCTGGCGCGCCAGGTAGTTCTCGACCCCGATTTCCTCGATGAGGCCGAGCTGCGCCTCGAGCCAGTCGACGTGCTCCTCCTCTTCCTTGAGGATCGCTTCGAGCAGGGCGCGCGTCCCGTTGTCTCCGATGGCGCGCGCGACCTCGATGCCCTTGTTGAGCCGCGGCACCGCCTGATACTCGACCTGGAGGTCGTTCCGGAACTGTTCGGGCACATCCTTGCCCACGTTGATCTTCATGTACTTGCTCATGTTGGGCGCGCCATCGAAGTAGAGGATGCGATCGATGACCTTCTGCGCGTGCATCATCTCCTCGATCGACTCCTTGCGGATGTGCTCGGCGAGCTTCTTGTAGCCCCAGTTCTCGTTCATCCGGGCGTGGATGAAGTACTGGTTGACCGCGGTGAGCTCGGCGCTGAGCACTTCCTGCAGGACCCCGATGACCTCGGCGTTTCCCTTCATGGTGGACTCTCCTTCGAATTGTGGGACGCTTTGAGCTTAGCGCGGGGCCATCCCCGATGGGAGGATGCGGACCCTCGCATCCGCGTCCCTATTTCGTGGGGACGCGGCTCAGTTCGTCGTACAGGAAGATGGCGGAGCGGATCGACTTCTTGAAGTCCGCGAGGTCGAGGCTCTCGTTCTCCGAGTGGGCGTTGCAGTACGGATCCTCGACGCCCATGAGCAGGCAGGGAACGCCGCCCAGGGTCTTCTCGAACGGACCGACGAAGCCGATGCTGCCGCCCGCGCCCATCATGACGGTTTCCTTGCCGTAGCCCGCCTTGAGCGCGCGCCGGGCCGCCTCGAAGGCCGGGCCTTCCGGGTCGGTCGTCCACCAGGGCGAGTTGCCGGTGACCTTCGCGGTGACCTTCGCGCCGTAGGGAGGATTCTTGGTGAGACGCTTCACCAGCAGCCGTCCCGCGTCGGCGCCGTCCATGTTGGGCACGGTGCGAAGGGAGAGGCGCGCGCGGGCCGCGTTCACGATCTGGTTCGACGAGCCCTTCAAAGGATGGGACTCCATGGCGATGACGGTCAGAGACGGCCGCGTCCACAGCCGCTCGTAGACCGAGTAGCGCGCTTCGCCGGCGAGGCGCACTCCGGTGAGGGTGCCCGCTTCCTTCTTGAACTGCGCCTCGCGGAAGGGCAGCTTGCGGATGCGCGCGAGCTGCTTGGCTCCCGTCTTCGCCACCTTGTTGTAGAGGCCGGGAACGTTGAGCTTGCCGTCGGCCGCGGTCAGGTCCGCGATCATGCGCGAGAGCACCTGGACCGGATCGGGAACCGGACCTCCCCACATGCCGGAGTGGCGGGGCTGCTTGAGGGTTTCCACTTCCACGTCCACCTGGACGATCCCGCGCAGCTGATAGGTGAGTGCGGGAACCCCGGTGTCGAAGTTCGCGGTGTCGGAAAGGACGATGAAATCGGCGTCGAGCATCTTCCGGTACTTCTTGAGGAAGTGGATGAGGTTCTCCGAGCCGATCTCCTCCTCGCCCTCGATCACGAACTTCACGTTGCACGGCAGCGATCCCACCGTCTTCAGGTAGCACGCGACCGCGGCCACGTGAGTCATGACCCCGCCCTTGTCGTCGGCGACGCCGCGGCCATAGAGCCTTCCGCCCTTCTCCACCGGCTCGAACGGCGGGGTGGACCAGCGCGCTTCGTTGCCCACCGGCTGCACGTCGTGGTGGCCGTAGAGCAGGATGGTGGGCGCGCCCTTCTTGTGCAGGAAGTCGCCGTAGACGTAAGGGTGCACGCCCTCGATGGTGAGGACCTGGACGTTCTCCGCCCCGGCCGCGCGCAGGGCGTCCGCCACCGCGGCCGCCGACTTCTGCACGGCCTCCTTCGGGAAGGGACTGGCGGAGATGCCGGGGATTTTCGACAGGTCGATGAGTGTCTTCTTGAACCCCTCGAAGTTGCCTTCGAGGTGCGCAAGCGCTTCGTGAACGGGCGAGCCGCTGGTCATGCTCGGTTTGAATCCTTTGCTTTCAGTGCCTTCGTGTCGACGACCGGAGGGGTGACGCTACCAGATCGGAGGAGGGGTAATCTTGCGGATCATGAACACCGAAATCACCGACATCCACGCCCGTGAAATCCTGGATTCGCGGGGCAACCCCACCCTCGAAGCCGAGGTGACGCTCGGGGACGGGAGTTTCGGGCGGGCCGCGGTTCCCTCGGGCGCTTCCACGGGATCGCGCGAGGCCATCGAGCGGCGCGACGGGGACAAGAAGCGATACCTCGGCAAGGGAGTGCTGAAGGCGGTCGCTTCGGTGAACAACGAGATCGCGGAACTCCTCAAGGGTGAGGACGCGCTCCAGCAGATCGTGATCGATCAGCTCATGATCGACGCGGACGGGACGAAGAACAAGGAGAAGTTCGGCGCGAACGCGATCCTCGCCGTGTCTCTCGCCACGGCCAAGGCCGCGGCCGCGAGCGTTTCCCTCCCCCTGTACCGCTACGTGGGAGGACCGCTCGCCCGCACCCTGCCCGTGCCCCAGATGAACATCGTGAACGGCGGCGCGCACGCGGACAACAAGATCGACCCCCAGGAGTTCATGATCGTGCCGGTAGGCGCGCCGTCGTTCGCGGAGGCCCTGCGCATGGGCGCCGAGGTCTTCCACACCCTGAAGGGAATCCTGAAGAAGAAGGGTTTCTCCACCTCGGTGGGAGACGAAGGGGGCTTCGCGCCGGATATTCCCTCGTCCGAGGGCGTCATCGAGACCGTGCTCGCCGCGATCACCGCCGCCGGCTACAAGCCGGGCGTCGACATCGCCATGGCCCTCGACGTGGCCGCAAGCGAGCTTCACGAAGGCAAGAAGTACGTCTTCAAGAAGTCGGGCGAGAAGGAGAAGACCTCGGACCAGATGATCGCGATGTACGAGTCGTGGGTGAAGAAGTACCCCATCGTCTCCATCGAGGACGGCCTCGGCGAAAGCGACTGGGAGGGCTGGAAGAACCTCACCGACGCCCTCGGCTCCAAGTGCCAGCTCGTGGGCGACGATCTGTTCGTGACCAATCCCGAGATCCTCGCGGAAGGAATCGCCAAGGGCATCGCGAACTCGATCCTGGTCAAGGTCAACCAGATCGGCACACTCACCGAGACCCTCTCCTGCGTGGCCCTGGCCACCCGGTCGTCGTACTCGGCGGTCATGTCGCATCGCAGCGGCGAGACCGAGGACACCACGATCGCCGACCTCGCGGTGGCCACGAACTGCGGTCAGATCAAGACCGGCTCGGCGTCAAGGACGGACCGGGTGGCGAAGTACAACCAGCTGATTCGAATCGAAGAGGAACTGGGCCCCGCGGCCCTGTTTGCCGGCTCGTCGACGATCGTGTCGCCGAAGCGCCGCTGACTTACTCGACGCTGATCTTCAGCGAGCGCAGGAACTTCTTGTCGAGCGGGGTCATGGCCGCTTCCACCGGATCGGGGCCGCGGTGCACGCCCACGCTCATCTCGATGCCGGCTTCGCCTTCGCCGGTCGAGGACGAGCCCGAAGACACGCTGGTCTCGACCACGAACGACGGCTCGTAGCCGCGTTCGCGGATCCGGTCGAGCGCGGCCGATACCTCGGGGGAGTTCGTCACCGCCTCCTGCACGCAGCGACCGAGGTCGCTCAGCAGCTCGTGCAACTCCTCCGATCGCGATCTCGGCTGTTCGCTCATTTCTTCCCCCTCTCAGGTCGAATGACTTTTTAGGCGGTTCCGATCTCCCGTGTCAAGAGAGGGGCCGACGATCCGTGCTAGGTTCCCTTTATGTTCATCGCCATGGCCCTGGCTTTTCTGCTCCCAGCCGAAGGAGAACCCGTGAAGCTGAAGATGGGCGACGAGGCCCCGGCCTTCTCCCTGCCCGCGTCGACCGGGAAGACCATCACCCTCTCGGAGTTCAAGGGCAAGAAGAAGGTGGTCCTCGCCTTCTTTCCCAAGGCGTTCACCGGCGGCTGAACCAAGGAGATGTCGGGACTGCGCGACCACAAGGCGCAGTTCGACGACAGCAGCGCCCAGGTCCTGGGCGTATCCCTCGACAGCCTCGACACCCAGACGAAGTTCGCGGACAGCCTGAAGCTCCCATTCCCCCTCCTCTCCGACAAGGACGGCAAGGCGGCGAAGGCTTACGGGGTCAAGGGCCTCCTCTGGGCGAAGCGCACCACCTTCGTGATCAACGAGGAAGGCCGCATCACCGCCATCTTCGAAGGCAAGGACGCGATCGATCCCGTGGCCACTCTGGCCGCGTGCAAGAGCAAGACCCCCTAAACACCCTTCGTGCGCCCGACCTCGAATAGACCGACGTCGTTCGCCCGGAAAGCGGCCCGGGTCGGTCGCCTGCTGCGCACCGGCCTCCTGGGCCGTTTCGTCGTGGTGCTCGCCGCGGTCTCTCTGATCCCGCTCATCATCATCCCGTGGCTGGTCGATCAGACCCGCGACTCCGTGGTGAGTCAGATCCTGATAACGCACTCGGTCACCGCGCGCACCACCGCGGGCCGGGTGGATGCCTGGATCCGCTCCCTCCGCATCTCCGCCCAGACTCTCTCCTCCAACCCCTACCTGCTCCAGGCGAGGCGGGATCAGGTGGCGGAGATGATCGCCGGGCTCTTGCAGGCGGATCCCGCGATCAAGGGCGCCCTGGTGGTGAATGCCTCGGGAATGGAAGTGGGAAGCGCCACCCGCGCGGGCTTCGCGGAGATGGTGGGTCCGGCCCTTGCCGCCGCCACCGCGGAGCCGGTCACGGTGGTGCCGGGCGATCGCCTGTGGATCCGGATCGCCACCCCGCTCGACGAGGGCCGGGGCGAATTGCGCCTCATGGTCGACGGGGCCGCGCTCTCCGACCTCCTCATGACCGAGGAGATCGGCCGGGACGCGATCATCGGGCTTTTCGACGCCGATTCGCGTCTCCTCGCCTCCTCCAACGTGTCGGGGGACGCGGCGCGTTTTCCCAAGGGCCTGCTCCAGGCCGGGCGGACCCGCGCAACCTCGGGGGCCGCGCGCTACGACGACACCGACCCGGTGATCGCGGGGGCCCACAGCCGGGTCGAGGCCGCGCCCTGGTTCGTGGCCTCCATCCAGCCCGCCACCACCGCGGAGCGAGTGGCCTCGAAGATGCGCCGGACCGGGCTACTCTCCGTCCTCGTGGCCGTGCTCCTCACCGGCCTCTTCTCGGGCCTCGGCTACGTCGCCATCATCCGGCCCATCGACGAGATCGCGCGGTCGCAATGGAAGGTGGCGAGGCGCAAGGACAAGGCGGCGCCCTCCGGCAACGAGATCTCGCAGTTGCGCGAGGCCTTCGCGACCATAAGGCGGCAGACCCTCGACCGCGAGGCCATCGGCAAACTCTTCCTGTCCCGATATCTCGTGCTCGACATTCTCGGCACCGGCGGCATGGGCTCGGTCTTCCGCGGCTGGGACCCCAAGCTCGAGCGGCCGGTGGCCATCAAGACCGTGCACATGGGCGGCAGCAGCCGCGCGAGCGTGGATGTCGACGAGCAGAGGAACGTCCTCATGCGCGAGGCGGTGACGGTGGCGAAGTTCAACCATCCAAACATCGTGGCCATCTACGACGTGGAGGACGCGGGCGAGGCGGCGTTTTTGGCCATGGAGTTCGTGGACGGGATGAGCCTCGAGAACTACCTGACCCGGGTGGGAACGGTGCGCGTGGAAATGGCGGTGCCACTGATCATCCAGATCGCCCGGGGCCTGGAGGCCGCGCACAACGCCGGGGTGATCCATTGCGACATCAAGCCCGCGAACATCCTCCTCGGGCGCGACGGGGGCATCAAGGTGACCGACTTCGGAATCGCGCGCTCGGCCATCCGCGCCACCGGGAACATCTCCGGCACCTTCGGCACTCCGGGCTACCTGCCTCCTGAAGCGCTCGACTCCGCCGCTTTCACGCCCATGGCCGACCTCTTCGGCGTGGGCGCGGTCTTCTATGAGCTCCTGGTGGGCGAGCCGCCCCACGCGGGCAAGACCGCCCAGGAGACCCTGCTCCGGACCGCCACGGTCGCCCCGGTTTCCGTGCGCGAGCGAAACAAGTCGGTTCCGCCCGCGATCGACGAGATCATCCTCGGGCTCCTCGCGAAGGACCCGAAACTCCGGCGGCCGGCCTCGGCGCGCGAGCTCGCGAACGCTCTCGAAGCGGTCGCGGACCGGAATGGCTGGAAGTGGATCGCCCCTCCGCTCCTTGCCGAGGAGAGCGCCATCTCCGAATCGGAGCGGGAGACCGCGGCCATCCCGGGTTCCAGCAAGCTCGGATAACATTCCCGCTTCCTCCCCCCTGCCCTGGGGAACCAGGATCCCAGGGCTCTACCGTCTTCTTGCCTTTGCATCCAAAGAACCATTGAAGAAACTGTCAACGCGCGTGTTCGTGGGCCTGTGCCTTCTGGCCCCGCCGCTTGCCCTCGCCCAGACTTTTCCCATCCCGCCCTCGGGGAGGTACGTGGTGCAGACCGGCGACACCCTCGAGTCGATCGCCCAGAAGTTCCTCGGCGCATCCGCGCGGTGGCGCGAGCTCCTCTCCGCGAACCCCGGCATCACCAATCCGCACTTCATCACCCCCGGCTCGACCATCAGGATCGTGCCCGGGCAGACCATCGAAGCCAAGCGCGCCACCATTCAGCAGGTCTTCCGGCAGGTGGAGCAGATGCCATTTCCGCGGCCCTGGACCCCGGCCTCGGTGGGCGGGATCCTGGAGGAGCGCGACGGGATCCGGACCTTCGAGAAGTCCTCGTCCGAACTCAAGTTCGACAACGACTCGCGGATGATCATCTCCGAGGAGTCCGTGGTGTTCCTGCGCGAGGCGCCGCCCACCCAGGAATTCGTGAGCCGCAAGGCCATCGACATCCGGGCGGGCCAGGCCGACCTCGACGTGAAGCCGGGGCCGGGCGGCGGCGAGAGCGGGTTCGAGTTCCGCATCGGCGAGACGGTGGGAACGACGAAGGCGGGAGCCGGGGGCAAGGGCGCTTCGAGAGCCCGGCGGGTCAACGACGGAGGCAGCCGGATCATGGTCTACGACGGCGAGAGCCAGGTGACGGCCGCGGGGAAGACGGTGGCGATTCCTCCGGGCATGGGACTGGCGGTCACCGCGGACGGACGCACCAGCGGGCCGGAGAAGCTGATGCAGGCGCCGAAACCGCTCGCCCCCAACGAGAGCCAGGTCTTCGATTTCTC
Source organism: Vicinamibacteria bacterium (assembly GCA_044229175.1). GTDB lineage: Bacteria > Acidobacteriota > Vicinamibacteria > Fen-336 > JAGNNV01 > JAGNNV01. The sequence goes on from JBGATM010000008.1 coordinate 135,673, forward strand.
CAACCCCACGTTCGACTGGGACCCCACGCCCGGCGCGTCGAGTTACACCGTCGAGGTCTGCCGCGACCCCGAATGCGGCCAGCTCGTCGATCGCGCGGTGGGCATCAAGATGAGCCGATGGACGCCGCGCGGCCTCCCCATCGGTGTGCTGTACTGGCGCGTGAGCGCTGCGAGCGCGAGCGGTCTCGACAGCTTCATCTCCCCCGCCATGAAGTTCACGATCCGGACCTACTGGCGTCGGCCCGTGGATCAGCCTTAGGCTGCGCAACGATGGCCCTTCCCCTCGCATCGCTCGGCTCGCTCGTGCTCCTGGCCGCCGTGGCCGGATCGGCCGAGGCGCAGACCGGCAAGCCGAAAGCCGGGCCCGCGCCCACTCCCGCCGCCCTCGAGGTCGCGCGCATGGGCTTCGTGGAAGGCGGGGTCGAGCTGCAGCATCCGGGAGGCGCCTGGGCGAAGACCGCGGAAGACCAGCCGATCCTCATCGGGGACCGCGTGCGCACGCTCAAAGGGGGCACCGCGCGGCTCGAGTTCCCCTGGACCGCGGTCGCGGTGGGCGATGGGTCCGAGGTTTCGGTTCCAAACGCCCGCGTGCTGACCCTGCAACTCGATCGCGGCCGCCTCGACATCGACCCCGAACAGACGCTGCTGCGAGTCGTCACCGAGGAAGCTGTGATCAGCGGCGCCGGCCGCACCCTGGTGCGAAGAGAAGGAACCTCGACCTTCGTCGCTTCCTACAACGGCGGCGCCGACGTCGAGGCGAAAGGCGCGATCGTGCGCCTCGGCGTCAACAAGGGCACGCTGGTGACCGCGGGCAAGGCCCCCGGCGAAGCCACGACCCTCGGCCCCGCGCCGCGCGTGGTGTCCCCCCGGGCCGATCCGAGATACGTCAAGCCCGGCCAGGTCGTCCGCCTCACCTGGACCGGACAGGAGACGGCCTACCATCTCGAGGTCCTGTCCATCGACAGCGATGTCCCGGTGGTGTCACTCGACATCGACGCCCGCGAATACGACCTGCGCCTCCCCTGGCTCGGCACGTTCCGGTGGCGCGTGGCCGGCCGCTTCGGTCCGGTGGAGAGTCAACCTTCGGGCGAAGGCCTCGTCTGCGTGGTGGAGAAGTAACCGAGGGAACGGCGCGCGGCCCCGCTGACGCCGGCGCCGACACCTACCGACCTCCCACCCGCGAACCTCGCGCTGCGCTCAATACCCCCTCACGTCATTGCGAGGCCCCAATCCGTCTGATCGTGGGCCGAAGCAATCTCGCGAGCTTGGTAGCGGGATCCCTCCCCGGTCATCGCCAAGTCTCCGCTCCATCACCTTGCGCCGAAGGACCACCCGATGGTCTACACTCGCCACTGAACCGAGGAGGTCGAGGTGTCCAGATCCCGCTCGATGCTGTTCCCGTCGCGCACCCCCAGGGACGTCAACATCCTTCGCCGAACTAGGCGGCCCGTCTATTCACGCCGGAGCCTCCGCCCCACTTCCGGCGCAAGTCCCAAGCCCACAGCATCCAAGGGCGTAGGTCAACGGTCCAGCGCCCGGAGTACGCGACACTCTCCGCATTCTTCTCCCAGTTGCAAAGAACTGTCCAACCAGTGTTCGACGGGCACATCGGGTCGCGCGAAATGAGGTACGCCCCCTTCTTCGCCGCATTCTGGGTGGCGCTCTCTCCCAATAGCGCGTTCGCCAAGTGCATGTCCCTGCGTCTAGATATTGGCGGTGCTGTCGCGGGAAACCCCCAAGGCCTGGTCGTGCGCGCCACCACCGTCAATCGCCTAGATCTTGAGCAAACAGTCTCGGCTGAACTAAGCGGTGGGGAGTTCGAGCTTAAGCTCCTCTTCTACCCGTACAGTGGACGAAGCTTCTTCGGCGCCGACAAGTGCTCCGCGACGCCAAAAGAGGTTCGGGTGGTCGTGCTCAAGGCGGAAAAGGTGCTCGAAACGCGCGTTCTTAGTTGGAAGGACTTCTCGCAAGAATCTGAGGGGCACTACGTCGCTCGCCCACGAATCACATTCTTTGTGCCCCCGACCACGAGGCCCAACTAGGGTGCCGTCGAACAAGGCCTTGCACCAGACAAAGGGCGCATGGAGCGGCCGCTTCGCGGCCGGTCATCTTGAGGCGCCCTTTGCAGGTGAAGCCAAGGGCGGTCTCAAGTGAACGACGCAACACCTCGGTCATGATCTTCGCTCCAACAGGAGGGAGATCAGATGGAACGGGAATGGACGGGCAACGCGAGGCGGCTGAGCCACGCGGATCGTGCGGAGATCGAGCGACTCATTAGGGATGGTGAGACGTTTGCGACGACAGCGGCGACGGTGGGCTGTTCGGAGAAGTCGATTCAGCGATATCTGGCCTCAATAGGGGGTATACAGAGCCGGGGAAGGCCGCGTTCTCCCCGGCGCCTATCTCGGGAGGAGCGCGAGGAGGTGTCGCGCGGTTTGCGCTGCGGGGAATCGCGGAGGGCGATCGCCGCGCGTCTTGGGAGGGCTCCCTCGACGATCTCTCGAGAGGTCGCCTTGAACGGAAGCCGCGATGACTATCGGGCCTGGAGTGCTGACAGAGCGGCGCTGGAGAGAGGTCGTCGGCCGAAGCCTGCCAAGCTGCTGCTGGATCAACGGCTTCGGTGCGAGGTGGATCGCGGGTTGTGCGAACGATGGTCGCCTCAACAGATCGCGGCTCGGCTGGTCCGTGAGTATCCTGACGACCCGAGTATGCGTGTGTCCCACGAGACCATCTACAAGACGCTGTTTGTGCAGGCCCGTGGCGCGCTGCGCAAGGAACTCGCGGCGTGCTTGCGAAGCGGCCGAGCGCAGCGTCGTCCACGCTTGCGAGGCGAACAGGCCAAGAGGGGCCGCATCCAGAACATGGTCATGCTCAGCGAGCGCCCACCCGAGGTGGAGGATCGGGCCGTGCCGGGGCACTGGGAGGGAGATCTGATCATCGGAAAGGGCGCTCGATCTGCGATCGGGACGCTCGTAGAGCGGTCGAGCCGCTATGTGATGCTCTTCCGCCTGCCCAACGGCCGAAGCGCGGAGGATGTGCGCGTTGCGCTCACGCGGACGATCACCAGGCTCCCGGCCGAACTACGCCGGACCCTGACGTGGGATCAGGGCAACGAGATGGCCGATCACGTGCGCTTCACTATGGACACCAGGATGGAGGTGTACTTCTGCGACCCTCACAGCCCCTGGCAGCGCGGCAGCAACGAGAACACGAACGGTCTTCTACGCCAGTACTTTCCCAGCAAGACGGACCTCAGCGTGCACAGCACCGCACACTTGAACGCGGTCGCCCGGCAGCTCAACGGCCGTCCTCGAGAGACGTTAGACTGGCTGAAACCAGCGGAGGTCTTTGGTCAAAGTGTTGCGACGACCGATTGAAGACAAGGGGTGTTCGACGGGCGTGGGGTGCCCGAAGCGCTCGTGATGCACCGCTATCAATCGCTCGCGCTCTATCGAGGTCGTGCCTACGTCCCCACGATGGGGAAGACACCGATGGGTCTCCTGAGAGAGATCGAGCCCGTGGCAGTTGTGGAACCAACACGCGAAAGCCTCGTCTCCGTTCTTGAGGACCGTCTGGTTCGGAAACCGGCAGAGGTTCCGGAATGGTTCCGGGGCGACAAGCCTCTCAAGAACGCGGTCCAAGCTGCGGCGAAGAGTCGATCTTGGATCGGGTTCGCGCGAGGTTCACTGAGATTCGCGCTAATTGAGGCCGACAACCTGTGGCAGGTGTCCGTGGCCGAGGGTCCATCGCCAGAGGATGTTGAGAAGGTCAGCCTTCCGCGGTCCTCCGGGCCGGGAACCTTGACCGAAACGGTTCTCGAAGTCGCGTCGCGCCGAGGCGGGTGGCTGTGAACAACTACGCGCCGTCGAACAACGGGATGCAACTGACAAAGGAACCTCCCTCGATAATGTAGACACTTCCGCTTAACAACGGTCGTATCAGATAGAGGCTCGAGCGATCGGAAGGCCGCCATGGAGTCAGGGCGCAGGCGAGCAAGGCTGATTTCAGGCGCTTTATCGAAGCGGTCGTTGAGCCAAGAGATGGAGCGGGGCCGGGCGCTGAGATGGGTCGCAGGCGACGGGGCGTTGATCGCGAGTCGCCGCAGTCCGTCTGCAAAAGTTCGCGATCATCGAGCCGACTAAGGAGGCACACGATTCCATCGTTCCGGCATTCCAGTGCCGACGCAGGAGGCGTCCCCGACGCCGCGAGCCCATCCTCAGCGCTTGGCCCCGCGGGCAACCACTACCAAGCCCGCGAGATTGCTTCGGCCCCCTGCAATGACGGTGGTGGGTTTCTCCCGGTCGCCACGTCCGGAGGGCGTGCGGGCCCTTACCGCGGACGCTGGGTCTTGCCGCCGTCGATGATGGGGTACATCGACAGTTCGATCACCGGGAACTGGGGCCGGTCGAGGGTGAGAGTCGAAGTGCTCGCTCCGAACAGCGCGCTCAGGTATTCCTTGAGCGTGAGGTTGGTGGGGCCGTAGCCCTTGTCGTAGAGCCAGTGCTCGCAGGCCGCGCCGAGTTCGGCCGCGCTCTGGTAGCGCCTCTCGATGCGGCGCTCGAGGGTCTTCCCGAGGATCTCCAGCACGGGCTGGGGAACGTCCTTGTTGATCTCGCGCGGAGAGCGCATCACCCCGGCCACCACTTCGATCAGGGTGGCCTCGGCGGTGGCGCCCTTGAACAGCCGGTCGAGGGTCAGCATCTCGTAGAAGACCGCGCCGAGCGAGAACACGTCGCTGCGGTTGTCCATGCTCATCGAGGCGATGACCTCGGGAGCCATGTACGACGGCTTGCCCACGAGGTTCTCGCTCCTGGTGCCGCTCCTCGCGGCGATGCCGAAGTCGATCAGCTTCACCGTGCCCTCGCGGGTCATCATGATGTTCGAAGGCGATACGTCGCGGTGCACGATGGCGGCGCGCTCGAAGACGTACTGCAGCCCGCGGCAGACCCGGCTCACGATGAAGACCACGAGCTCGGCCGGGGGCAGCCGGTCGAGGGTCAGGTGCCGGTCGATGAACTCCGCGAGGCTCCAGCCGTCGATGAACTCGAGGACGATGCACAGATCGTCGTCGATCCGGTCGAAGTCGAAGATCCGGCCGATGTTCTCGTGGTCCAGCACCGCGTACCGCCGGGCTTCCTCCACGAAGAGGGAGATCAGCGCGGGATCGTTCGCGTCGAGGAGCTTCTTGATCACCACCGGCCGCTCGAAGCCGGCCTCGCCGGTCAGGCGGGCGCGGTAGACCCGGCCCATGCCGCCGGCTCCCAACTCCTGCTCGAGGACGTACTTGCTTGGCATGGTGTCGCGTTCCCTTCCGAACATTCTACGCACGGGAGCGCCCGTATACTGCCGGGCGATTGAAAACGATGCGGATCATGGCTCTCGACATAGGCGACCGCACCATCGGGGTCGCCTGCTCCGACGAAGGCCTGATCCTGGCCTCCCCGGTCGAGACCATAAAGAGGCGAGGACCCAAGGCCGATTCGATGAGGGTGGACGCCCTGGTGAAGGAGCGCGGAGTCACCCGGGTGATCGCCGGCCTCCCCCTCACCCTGCGGGGGGTGGAAGGCCCCCAGAGCGCCAAGGTGAACGAGTTCGTCGAGATCCTGCGCCGGAGGCTCAAGGTTCCGGTCGAGATGTTCGACGAGCGCCTGACCACGCGCGAGGCCGAACGGACGCTCATCGCCGCCGACATGTCCCGGGCCCGGCGCAAGGAAATCATCGACCAGATGGCGGCGGTCCTCATCCTCCAGACCTGGCTCGACGCCCGCGCCCACGCCCAGTCGGGACCGGCCTCATGAAGCTCCGCGTCGCCGCCCTCCTGCTGCTCGCCGCTCTCGCCCTGCGGCTGTGGTGGCGGCTGGAGACGGAGGCTCCCCTCGGCGGGCCCGTGGCCGAGATCGTGGTGCCGCCGGGAGACTCCACCCAGGGAATCGCGGAGAAGCTCGCGGCGGCCGGTCTCATCAAGCGCCCCTGGTCGTTCGCGCTCCTGGTTCGGCTTCGCGGAGACGGGGTCCGCATGAAGGCGGGACGGTACCGTTTCGAAGGCCCCTACTCCCTGCTCGACATCGAGCAGAAGATCGTGGAAGGCGAGGTGGTGCGCCGCGAGGTCACGTTCCCGGAAGGCCGGAACATGTTCGACATGGCCGAGATCGTGACCAGGGCCGGGTTGACCAGCGACGGGTTCCTGACCGCGGCCAAGGACCCCGCGATCATCGCCGATCTCGATCCCCAGGCGAAGACCCTCGAAGGGTACCTGTTTCCCGAGACCTACGATCTCAAGGACGGCTCGACCGAGGCGGCGCTCATCGCCGACATGGTGAAGGTCGCGCGCGGCGTCTTCGCGGAACTGGGGCTCACCTCCGAGGGACGCACCATCGCCGGGCAGCCCCTCACCCTGCGCCAGATCGTGACCCTCGCCTCCATCGTCGAACTCGAAACCGCCGCTCCCGAAGAGCGGCCGCGAATCGCCGGCGTCTTCTTGAACCGGCTCCGCCTCGGCATGAGGCTCCAGACCGATCCCACCGTGATCTACGCGCTCAAGCTCGAAGGCCGCTACCACGGCAACATACGCAAGGTGGACCTCTCGGACGAGTCCCCCTACAACACCTACCGCTTCGCGGGACTGCCGCCCGGGCCCATCGGCTCGCCGGGCCGCTCGGCCCTCCACGCCGTGCTGCAGCCCGAGACCACCGAGGATCTCTACTTCGTGAGCCGTAACGACGGGACCCACGTGTTCTCGAAACTGCTCCGGGATCATGAGCGGGCGGTGGACGAATTCCAGCGGCGACGTTCGTCGAGGGCGCCGAAGCCGTCCGGGTCTCCCGCGACCCCGCCCAAGTGAGGACGGAGGCCGCGGCCACCCGGGTGGCGTTCGCCGCGTTCGCGCTCTCGTTCATCGTCCTCCTCGCCAACGGCCGGGCCATCGGGTCGGGGGACACCAACGCGATGGAGCGGACCGCCGGGGCGCTGATCGAACGCGGCACCGTCGTCCTTCCCGAAGACGGCGTCACCGACCCCTTCACCCGCGCCGTGCCGGGAGGGAGAGTGTCGATCTACCCCGTGCTCCCCGCCCTTCTCGCCGCGCCCGTGTTCTTCGCGTGCCGCCTCTTCTTCGACCTGAGTCCGGCGGGCCTGCAGATCGCGGGGAAACTGAGCGCGGCGTTGCTGGCCGCGCTCGCCACCGCCCTCCTCGCCCGATCCTTCGCGAGACGAGTCTCCCCGGCCATGGCGCTCGGTTCCGCCCTGGTGTTCAGTCTCGGAACCAGCGTCTACTCGACCGCGCAGGCGCTGTGGCAACACCCGGCGGTGGTCCTGTTCCTGGTCATCGCCATCGAGGCCCTCGACCGCCTCGAGGCCTCGGCCTCACCGGGACCGGCACGCCTCGCGGCCCTCGGCCTCTCTCTCGCCGCCGCTTCGCGGCCCGCGGTGATCCCCCTGTGCGCCACGCTCTTCGTCTATCTGCTGATCCGCGCTCGCGCGCGGGCCCTGGGCCTCATCGCCATCGCCTGCGTTCCCGCGGGGGCCGTCGCCTGGTACAACGCGGCCTGCTTCGGCGCGCCGTGGAGATTCGGTCCCGAGAATGCAGGAGGCCGGTTCTTCGGGGCTCTGCCCGAGTCTCTTGCCGGCCTTCTCATCTCGCCCGCGCGCGGCCTCCTGGTGTTCACGCCAGTGGCGCTGGTGGCCGCGTGGGGTCTCGTGAGCCAGGGCCGACGCCCGCTCGCGCGCGGCCTCATGGCCGCCGCGGCGATCCACTTCGCGTTCATGGCCTGCTGGAACGAATGGCACGGCGGCGAATCCTTCGGCCCGAGGCTCCTGACCGATCTGCTCCCCGCGCTCTTCTTCTTCCTCCCCGAAGGCCTCTCCGCCCTGCCTAAGACCGGCGCGCTGCTCGGGGTCGCGTCGATCGCCATCCAGTTCCTCGGCGGCTGGACCTACGACTACCGCTGGGAGCGCCTCCATCAGCGGGGGCAGGAGTTCGACCGGGCGCTCTGGTCCTTCGCCGACTCCCCCATCGCCTTCGCGGTCCGCGAGGGCGTGCTGATCCAGGGCATCCCGGAAATGGAGGGACGGCGGGCGCGCCTTCGTCTGCGTCGCTCGGTTCCCTTCGGCCCTCTCGGCTCCTCCATCGAAGGGACGACCTCGGGAATGAGGATCAGCGGCGAGCCGCTCGTGCGCGACGTGCGGCTCGAACGGGGAGCGCGGATCAGCGCGGGCTGGATCTCCCTCTCTCATCCCGGCGACGCGGTCGCGTTTCGGGCTGGACCTTCGCAACTGCGAACCGTGCGGGTGACCGGCTCGCTTCAGGGCACGCTCCGGGTCGACACGCCCTTCGGGTCCACGTTGCTGCCGAGCACGGGCGACTTCGATCTCAACCTGCCGCTTCAGCTCGCTGCGGGCGACGACGTATCCGTGCGCGCGGAGACGGGAGAACTCCGGCTCGCGCGGATCGAGGTCTCCCGGTCCGAACTCAAGCCCTGAGCTTGGGCGCGTCTCCCCACTTGAGCTTGGTGCGCAACACCTCGAAGTAGTCGCGCGCGGGAGAGGTCACGAGCTTCAGCCGCCGCTTCCCCATGCTGACCACCAGTTCATCGGCGGGCATCACCTCGCGGCTCCACTGTCCGTCCACGGTCACGTGCACGGGAGAAGTGGAGGATCGAACCCTCATCCTCACCGGAGTGCTCGCGGGGATGACCAGGGGACGGTAGGAGAGCATGTGCGGGCAGATGGGGGTGAGAACGACGGCATCGAGCGAGGGATGGAGGATGGGGCCGCCGGCGGCGAGGTTGTAGGCGGTCGAGCCGGTGGGCGAAGAGACGATGAGGCCGTCGGCCCGGAACTCGGACACGAACCGGTTGCCCACCGAGACCGTGAACTCCACGATCCTCGACACCGTCGAGGCCTTGGCGATGGTGACGTCGTTGAGGCCCTGGTGGACGAGAGGCTCGTGTCCGCCCCCGCGAACCAGGGTGGCGGAGAGCATCGAACGCCAGGAGTAGGTGTAATCCCCGGAAATGAGGGTCCGGAGCGCCTCCTCCACTTCATCGCTCGTGATCTCGGTGAGGAAGCCGAGCGACCCGAGGTTCACGCCCAGGATGGGGGTGTCCTCGGTGGACACCCGCTGGACCGCGCGAAGCAGGGTGCCGTCGCCGCCGAGCACCACCACCGCGTCGATGGCCCCGCGCGTCTTCTTCTCCACGAGTTCGGCCCCGAGCCCGTGGAGGACCTTCATCACCTTGAGGCGCGTGGGATCGCCGTCGGGCAGATCGTCGCGCGTGACCAGAGCGACCTTCATGGCGCCATCATGTCAGACCGGGCGAGGCGTCGCCACCCGGCCGCCCCGGAGAGAGAGCGTGCAGGAAGAACTCCCGGTTTCCCGAAACTCCGTCGATCGCCGACCGGCAGACCGCCCGGACGCTGAAGCCCAGATCCTCGGCGCCCTGGACCACGCTCAACATCACCCGGGTGTGCACCGCCTCGTCCCGGACGATCCCTCCGCTGCCCACGTCGGCCCGGCCGGCTTCGAACTGAGGCTTCACCAGCGAGATCACGTCGGCGCCCTCGGCGAGCAGGCCCGCGAGGGCGGGGAGGATCTTGAGGATCGAAATGAACGACACGTCCATGGTGGCAAGCGTGGGCTTTTCGGGGAGCGAGTCTTTGGCGAGGTGGCGGGCGTTGGTCCGCTCGCTCAGGATGACCCGGGGATCCTGGCGCAGGCGCTCGTGCAGCTGGCCCACCCCGCTGTCGAAGGCGTAGACGCGCGAAGCGCCGCGCGCGAGCAGCACTTCGGTGAAGCCGCCGGTGGAGCTTCCGATGTCGATGCAGACCCGCCCTTCACACGACACCCGCAACGAATCGAGGGCGCCGAGGAGCTTGTGCGCGCCCCGCGAAACCCAGGTGTCTTCACCGTCCACCTCGATCGCGGTTTCCTCGGTGACCTGGGCCCCGGCCTTAGGCCGCTCCACCGCGAGCACGCGCACGCGGCCGGCCAGGATCAGGGCCTGCGCCCGCTCACGGGAGGGAGCGAGGCCGCGCCTTACGATCTCGAGGTCGAGCCGGCGGCGGGTCGGACTCAAGAGGCCCGGTGGATGATCCGGGAGGCGAGATCGCGCAGCAGAGAAGCCTCGGACCCGAACGAGTGAATGGCCGAAACCGCCTGCGCATGGAGCTCGACCGCGCGTTCCTTCGACGCCTCGAGGCCATGAAGGGCGACCCAGGTGGCCTTGCCCGACTTCGCGTCCTTGCCCGGGGTCTTGCCGAGGGCCAGGGCGTCGCCGCTCACGTCGAGGATGTCGTCCACGATCTGGAAGGCCAGGCCGATGGGCTCGGCGAAGGCGCGCAGGGCGGTGACCCGGTCGGGAGTCCCCCCGGCGAGGAGGCCGCCGCCCACCACGGTGGCGACGATGAGCGCGCCCGTCTTGGTGCGATGGATGCGCTCGAGGTCCGAAGGTGTGGCGGGAACCCCCTCGTACTTGAGGTCGTCCATCTGTCCGCCGATGAGCCCCGCGGTGCCGCACGCCCTCGCGAGCACGGTGAGGGCCTCGATCACCAGAGCGGGCCGCGAGACGCCGGCTTCGTCGGCGGCGATGATCTCGAAGGCGAGAGTCTGGAGGGCGTCGCCCGCGAGGATGGCGGTCGCCTCATCGAAGGCCTTGTGGCAGGTGGGCCGTCCGCGGCGCAGGTCGTCGTCGTCCATCGAGGGGAGGTCGTCGTGGATCAGCGAGAAGGTGTGGATCAATTCCACCGCGCAGGCGAAAGGAAGGGCCCGTTCCCGGCCGATCGCCCCGCCCGACGCATGCGCGGCGGCGAGGCAGAGCAGGGGCCTGATCCTCTTGCCCCCCGCGAAGATGGAGTAGCGCATGGCCGCGTGAACGCGCTCGGGCCAGGCCGATTCCTTCGGAAGGTAGCGGTCGAGGGAGAGGTCGACCAGCGCCCGCAACTCGTCGAGGGTTGGCTCCACGCTTCGTCTCTCCAGGGGCCCCTTCAGCGGGGCGGCTCGACTTTCGCCGCCCGATCGAGGACGCGGCGGGCGTCCTGGGAGAGAACTTCGATCTTCGACTCCGCCTGCTCGAGGCGCTCCTGGCACAGCCGGGCCCGGGAGATCCCCTCCTCGTAGAGCTTGAGGGACTCCTCGAGCGACAGGTCGCCTTTCTCGAGAGCGACCACGATCTGCTCGAGACGGGAGAGCGCCGCCTCGAACGATTCCTTTGCTTCCTGCTCTGGGCCCACGCTCACGAAACCTCCTCATCCCGCCCGGTCACCGTGGTCCGGAGGCGCCCTCGGGAGAGCCGGACCAGCACCGCGTCGCCGGGCGACACATCGGTAGCGGAAAGAAGAATACGCCCCTCCGGGGTGGTGGCGAGAGCGTAGCCGCGGCTCAACACCGCCAGCGGCGAAAGCGCATCGAGCCGGGCCGCGGCTTCGCCGAATCTCTTCTTCCGGCCGTCGACCGCGGGCCGCACGCTCCGCATCAGCAGCCCGAGTCCCTGCGAGAACCGGCGGGCCACCAGCGCGACCCGAGCGTCCGCGTCGCGAAGGGCCCGCGACTGGAAGGAGCGGAGGGCGCGGGCGCGCCGTCGGTCCATCTGCGACTCGATGAGGGCGCGCAGGGAAAGCAGGGCCCGGTCGACGCGGCCGTGGGCGCGGCCGAAGGTCTCCCGGGGCGCCTGGGCTTCGCACCGGGTCGCGAGGTCGCGGAAGGTCGAAAGCCTTTCGGCCTGGCGCCTCTCCGCCGCGGTCCGCGCGCGGGAGAAGGCCGCGGCCACCCGGCCGCGCAGGCGTTCGAGCTTGGTTCGCTCGCGCTCCATCACGCGATGGGTCGACACCGCGTCGAGGCGGCGGCGCCAGCGATCGCGGCTCGATTCCATGGCCCGCAGCAGGGCGACGCTCGCGCCTTCGGTGCGCAGCGCGGCCTTGCGCTGGATATCGACCACCATGCCCGCGGCCACCGAAGGGGTGGCGGCCCGGACGTCGGCCGCGAAATCCGACAGGGTGAAGTCGGTTTCGTGCCCGACCGCGGAGATCACCGGCGGAGAGGACGCCACGATGGCGCGGGCCACGATCTCCTCGTTGAAGGGCCACAGGTCCTCGATGCTGCCGCCGCCGCGGGCCACGATGATGACGTCGACGTCATCGCGCTGCGCGAGCACAGCGATGGCCGCCGCGATCTCGGGCCCCGCACCTTCGCCCTGCACCCGGGTGGGCGAGATGAGCACGCGCACGCGCGCGCCGCCCCGGGACAGGGTCTGCTCGATGTCCTGACGCACCGCCCCGGTGGGCGAGGTCACCACCCCAACCGTGTACACGATCGCAGGCAGCGGCCGCTTCCTCGCTTCCGCGAAGAGGCCCTCGGCGGCAAGGCGCGCCTTGAGCGCTTCGAGCGCGCGCTGCAGGTCGCCCACGCCCACGAGATCGAGGGTATCGACGTGCAGCGAATAGCGACCCTGCGGCGCGAACACGCGGATGCCGCCGCTGGCCACCACCCGGAGCCCGAGCTTCGGCTGGACCGCCACCGTGTCCTTGTTGCTCGCCCACAGGATCGCATCGAGCGTCGATCCCGCGTCCTTGAGGGTGAAGTAGGTGTGACCGTTCGCGGCGAGCGTCACTTTCGAAACCTCGCCCATGACGCACACGGAGGAGAAGCCGGTCGAAAGCTGCCGGCCGATCCGGTCGGTCAGCTCGCTGATGGAGATGGGGGTGCGCGGAGTGTCCGCGCGCGCCGCGGGCGTCGGCGCGGAGACTTCGGGCGACGGCCTCACGGCCGCAGCCGGCGGCTCGAACAACGTCGACTGAAGGCGTTCTCGAAGCGGCCTTCCCTGGGCAGGGGGCCGCGGAGGCGGCGACGGAGGGCGCCTTGGGGTCATGCGTCTAAAGCGATTGAACTTCCGTTTCGGTCAGGAACATGCGGTCGATCGAGGAAGCGCGGCCGGTATCTTCGTCGATCGCCACCACCACCGCGGCGAAACGGGGATCTCCCTTCGCGGTCTCGAACTTCGCGGGCAGTCCGTCCACGAAGCGCTTGATGATGATGTCCTTTTCGACCCCGATCACGGAATCGTAGGGTCCGGTCATGCCGATGTCGGTGCAGTACGCGGTCCCCTTGGGCAGGATCCGGTGATCGCAGGTGGGGACGTGAGTGTGCGTGCCCACCACCACCGAGGCGAGGCCGTCCATGAAGAAGCCCATGGCCGCTTTTTCCGAAGTGGTCTCGGCGTGCATGTCCACGAGGATGACCGGCGTGTCCTTGCGGAGCTCCTCGGCGAGCTTCTTCCCGATGGTGAAGGGATCGTCGATGGCGCCGTTCATGAACACGCGGCCGGACAGGTTCAGGGTCGCCACCTTCACCCCGGTGCGGCTCTTCCCGATGTGGTGCCCCTTGCCGGGCTGACCCACGGGATAGTTGGCGGGCCGGAGGAGCTGCGGGAACATGTCCATCACCGGCATGATCTCGCGCTTGTCCCAGATGTGGTTTCCCGAGGTCAGGCAGTTGACGCCGAGGGAGAGCAGCTCTTCCGCGAGCTCCCGCGTGACCCCGTTGCCGCCCGCGAGGTTCTCGGCGTTCGCGATGCAGTAGTCGATGGCGCGCTTGCGCAGGATCTTCGGCAGCGCCTGTTTCACGATGGCGCGGCCCGGGGAGCCGACGATGTCGCCGATGAGAAGAACGTTGATCATGGCAACATTGGACCGGAAGAGTTCAAAGAGAAGGACACACGCAAGGTTACATGTTCCAGCAGACTATTCAGGACCTCCTCACCGTCGCGGAGGCCGGGCCCCGCCCCGAGGACCTGCTCGAGCGCGTGCGCACGACCATCCTCGCCTTCGAGCGCTTCGAGGTCGGCGAGATCGTGGTTCAGACCGAACGCGCCCTCCTTCACTTCGTGATCGCCCCGGGGCTTTCGGGGATCGCGCCCAAGCTCCTCCCCCTTCTCGGCGACGAGAAGACCCTGCGCCTCGACACCGCCGCGGACTTCACCGGACGCGGCCTCGCGCCCGTTCCCCCGCTGGCCTCGCTCCTGCTTCTTCGCATCGAAGCGCCCGGGGCGAGCGCCGCCCTCATCGCCCTCGGCCATTCCCGGAACTGGTCGTTCGCGGCCTCGCCCCTGTCCCGGATCCGCGCCATCGCGAGCCTCGCCACGAGGCTCCTGCTGAGGAACGCCTAGGACGGCTTCCGGCAGACCACGATGATGGTGCGGTCGTCGGTGGCCTTGAGGCCCTCGGCGAACTCATCGGCCTTGGTCAGCAGGTGCTCCTTCATGGCCCCCGCCGAGGTGCCCTTGAGGTCGAGCACAAATCTGGTGAGCCCCTCTTCGCCCAGCTCTTCACCCTTGCTGTTCCAGGTCTCGGAGAAACCGTCGGTGAAGACCACCAGGCGGTCGAACGGCTCGAGCTGGGTCGTGCCCTTCTCGTAGATCGCGTCTTCGAACAGGCCAAGGACCATGCCCCCGGTCTTGAGGCGGTCGACCGCGCCCGAGGCCCGCGACAGGATGGGGGCGTTGTGGCCGGCGTTGACGTACTCGAGGTGACCGGTATGCAGGTCGAGACGGCCCAGGAAGAAGGTGACGTACTTGTTGGCGGGCACGTTCTGGGTGACGAGGTTGTTCATCTCGTTCAGGGCCTGGGGCAGGTCGTCGTCGAGCCAGTGATCGCGCACCGCGGCGCGCAGAATGGTCATGATGAGGGCGGCGCCCGTGCCCTTGCCGGAGACGTCTCCGAGCACGAAGGTGAGCCGGTCCCTGGTGACGTGGAAATCGAAATAGTCGCCCCCGACCGCTCGGCAGGGCTCGGTTCCCGCGGCCACGTCGTAGCCGTCGATGGTGGGCGAGGCCTTGGGCAGCATCGACCGCTGGATCTCCGCCGCGACCCGCATGTCCTCTTCGAGGCGGCGCTTCTCGAGACTCTCCTCGAGGAGCCGCGCGTTCTCGATCTTGGCCGCGGCCACGCTGGCGAGGGCGGTGACCAGTTCGAGATCCTCTTCCGAGAAGGTGTGGGTGCGTTCGCGCGAGTCGAGATAGACCACCCCGATGACCGATTCCTTGCCGCCGTCCGAGTGCCACAGGGGCGCGCACATGGCGGAGCGGATGCCCGTGGTCACGATGCTCTGCTCGGACTTGAAGACGGCATCCTCGAGCACGTTGGGGAGGAGGATCGAGACCTGCTCCTTGAGCACCCGCCGCGAAATCGACCGGCTGACCCGCAGGATGGGCTCGCCCCGGCGCGTCTTGCTCGCCTTCACCTCGGCGAGCTGGGCGCCGGGGGGGCCTTCGAAGATGGCGATGGCACCGCGTTCGGCTTCAACCGCGGCGAAGAGGATGTCGAGAATCTGGTCGAAGGTCTCGGAGATGGGCTTGTGGGCGAGGAGCGCGGCCGCCGCGCCCGAGAGCACGGTGAGCACGCGGTTCTTGCGGACGAGGTCCTCGGCGCTGCTCGGCGCCTTGAGCACGCCCTCCTGGAGGGTGCGCACCGAGAACACGCGGGTTCCCACCGCCTGGATATCGTCCTCGGTCTCCTCGTCGGCGAGGCTCCACTGCACGGTGACCATGTGGTCGCCGAGCTTGATCTGGTCGCCCTTGCGCAGCGGGGTCGGGCCCTGGATGCGCGAGCCGTTCACCAGGGTGCCGTTCTTGCTCCCGAGGTCGGCGATGACGAGACCGCCGCGATCCATGAGGATCTCGGCGTGCATGCGCGAGAGCCACTGATCGGGAATGAAGATGTCCGCGTCGCGCGACCGGCCCAGAGTCGTGCGTTCGCGCTCGACCTTGATGCGGCGCTCCCCTTCCGACGATTTCAGGAGCAGTTCGGGTGTGGCTGGCATTGGGAAGAGCGCATTCTAGTGGCTTCTTGAGCCCGGAATGGAGGCCCGGGGACCCTACCCCTGGCGGTTTCTTCGCTTTTTCGCGGCCATGTATCCGGGACGCACCCGCACTGTGACTTCCGGGCGGTTGACCTTGACCTCGATCTTCCGATACGTGTTGTCGGCCGCGCGCTTCGGGGAGTAGGCCACGAGGTAGCTGTTCTTGAGGTCCTTGGAGATGGCCTCGAACACCTTGATCAGCTCGCTGGTCTTGTTGGGGAAGTAGTAGGCGCCGCCGGTGTCCTCGGCGAGGTTCTTGAGGAAACCGCGGGGGGTGTCGAAGCCCTGGATGCCCACGGAATAGATCGCGACTTCGAGAGATTTCGCGAGGGCGGTGACCTGGGCCTTGCCCGCGACGCTCGAGTTGTCGTCGCCATCGGAGAGGAGAAGCAGGGCTTTGCGGCCCGGCCGGTCGCGAAGGCGGTCGAGGCTGTACATGACCGCGTCGTAGAGCGCGGTCCCGCCCCACACCTGGAGGCCGTTGATGAACGCGTCGAGCCGGTCGGTGTCGTCGGTGAACTCCGAACTCGACTTCACGCTCTCGTTGAACTGAACCACCAGCGCGGTGTCGGATTCCTCCAGCTTTCCCGTGAAGTAGGTGGCGGCCTCCTTCAGGAACCTGATGCTCGGCTGCATGCTCCCGGAGGTGTCCAGGGTGAGGGTGATGGAGAGGGGGATCCGTTCCTCGCCCGTGCTGTTCGCCAGGTAGGTGATCTCCTGGGGCACGCCGTCCTCGAGGATCTGGATGTCCTCCTTCTTGAGATCCCCGACGAAGCGGCCGGCCTTGTCGTAGACCAGCACGGGGACGGAGACCACCTCGACCTCGGCCCCGATGATGATGGGAGGCCGCTGCTGGGGGTCCTGGGGAGGAACGATGCTCGAGGCGTGGACCGCCGCGGCGAGGGCCGCGCCCAGGGTGAAGGCGGTGGGGCTCATGCCGTCACCGTGGGAGCCGGCTGGTGAGTCATCTTCTTTCTGAGGAACTTTCCGGTGACGAGGGCGAACAGCACGAAGCCGGCGGCCACCACGAAGGGGGCGAGGATGGCGAGAGCCACCAGGCCAAAGGCGATCACGTCCTCGAGGATCGAGAGAATGGGCGCGGCGAGGCCCGCGGTGATGGGTGAAAGCACGCCCCGCAGGGTGGCCTTGGCGGTGTGCGGGACCAGGGACGCGGGCGCCCCCACCATCACGCCCAGGGCGAGGGCCACGATCGGGTCATCGACCGTCCACATCACCGAGGCAGCGAGCACCATGCCGGCCAGGGGCTTGAGGAAGGTCGAGAGGGCGTCGAGCGCGTGATCCACCACCGGGACCTTGTCGGCGAGGAGTTCGATCACGGTCGCGATCGCGAAGACGGTGAGGGCGGTGTTCGATCCGAGGAAGCGGAATGAATCTCCGAGCGGCACCACGCCGAGCCGCACGGAAAGGCCCACCGCGAAGAGGGGCAGCCAGGCCCGAAGCCCCGCGCAGGCCGCGAGCGAGATTCCCAGGGCGATCGACTGGAGCAGGTCGACGGACATCGCCGGGAGTTCCAGGTGAGAAAGGCGCGTGGACCAGTCCGTGTTCCGGAGGGTTTCGAAGAAGCCCGACATGACCCTCGCACACTAGGGACGAGGGTCTTATCGTGTCAAGTGACGTTGACGCCTGTCCGCGTCAACGTCACTTCTTCGGCGGGTTGCGCGCTTCTTCCTTGTTGTACGAGTGCAGGAGCGGGATGTCGCGCATGGTGAGGACGCCGGGGCGGGCCGACATCACCTTGGGGATGGCGTTCACGGAGATGGCGGCGGTGGCGATATCGCCGGCGATGCCGCCCTTGACCGTCATGTCCATGGAGGGCGAGCCGTCGATCACGATGTGATCCCGGGGCGAATCCGCGCCCACGTACATGTGGAGGTCGAGGCTCACCACCAGCCCGCTCTTGGTGTAGCCGCGGGCGCTCTGCTTGATGCCGGCGGCCGTACCCGCGGCGATGCGAAGATAGTCGGTGTTGAGGTCGCGCGGCGCGATCGCGGGCTCCAGGGTTTCTTCCACGCGCTCCAGCTTGAAGCCGAGGGAGTCCGCGATCATCTGCACCGACTCGGGCAGGCCCACGTGACGAACCGTGCCCTCGGCCTTGGCCCGGCTGAACTGCGCGAGCGAGAGGCCGGCGCCGACCTTGCGCTGAAGGGGCAGGCGGCGCGTGCCCGCGTCGACGATGCGGGTGACGGAAACGCGGGTGACCGACTCGCAGGGCGCGGTCATGGTGAGGGCGAGGGCGTCCATGGCGAAGCCGGGATTGACGCCGGTGCCGAGCACGGAGACCTTCTTCTTCCTCGCGATGACATCGAGATCCCGGAAGACCTTGGCATTGGCGGGGACGGGATAGGCGAACTCCTCGCAGGTCGTGACCACGTTGATGCCGCGGTTGATCAGGGCCTCGATGGTCGCCTTCACCACCTTGGCCGAAGAGGTGGTCGAGACCACGGCCACGTCGGCCTTGACGCTCTTGATGAACTTCACCGGGTCGCCCGCCACCTTGATGCGGAGCTTCTTCCCGAGGCCCAGCACCTCGCCGAGGTCCTTGTTGGCCTTTTCGGCGGCCGAGTCGCAGGCCCCGACGACCTTGAGACCCTCTTTGATCAGAACCATCTTGGCGATGCCCATGCCGATGGGGCCGAGGCCGATGTGGATGATCTTCAGATCACGGGACATGCAGGTTTTATCTCCAGGAAAAGGCGGGTGCGGAAAAGCAGGGAGGGGAAAGGAGCGGTTCAGCGCTCGACGGGAATGGAAGCGAACTCGCCTTCGGGGGTCGCGGACACGACCACGGTCGTGGAAATCGGGAGGTAGGCGGTGTGGTTCTTGCCGTTCAGGACCAGCCGGACCTCGTAGTAGCCCTCATCGGCGACCCGAACCATCTTGCCCTTGGCGCTCTTGGCCTTGATGATCTCGGCCATCGCGTCGTTCGCGATGAAGATGGCGGCTTCGTTTTCGATCATTTCTGAGCTCCTCCGGGGAGAGATTGAAGTGCGCGTCGCAGGATGTCGAGGCCCTGATCGGCCTCGGAACGGGTGAGGGTGAGGGGTGGCCGGAAGCGGACCGACCGCGACCCGCAGGGCAGGGCGAGCATGCCCAGATCGAAACACTTCGCGAGAAGGGCCTGGCGCGCGTCGGCCGGGGTGTCGAAGGCGATCATCAGGCCGCGGCCCCGGCTGTTGGAGACGAGCGAGGGGAACTCGGCCTCGACTCCGCGCAGGCCGGCCAGCAGATGGTCCCCCACCACGCGGGCGTTCTCGACCAGGTTGTCTTCCTCGATGATCTCGAGGAACCGCTGGAAGCGGACCATGTCGGTGAGGTTTCCGCCCCAGGTGGAGTTGATGCGCGACTTCGTGTTGAACACGTTGTCCGGTTCTCGGTCGACCTTGGTTCCGACCAGGCACCCGCAGGTCTGGGTCTTCTTCCCGAAGGCCAGCGCGTCGGGCTCGACGCCGTAGTGCTGGTGCGCCCAGAACTTGCCGGTGAGGCCGATGCCCGTCTGCACCTCGTCCACGATGAAGAAGCAGTTGGTGGAGTCGGCGATCGACTTCAAGGCCTGGACGAACTCCGGCCGGAAATGGTTGTCGCCGCCTTCGCCCTGGATGGGCTCGATGAGGATGCCCGCGATGTCGTCGCCGAAATCCTCGAAGGCCTTGCGCAGCTGCTCGAGCGAGCGCTGCTCGCTCGCGGCCACGTCCTTCATGGCCTCCGCGGTCTGGGGGAATCGGAGCTTCGGGTTCTCGAGACGCGGCCAGGGGAACTTCGGGAAGAGGTCGGTCTTGGCCGGGTCGGTGTTGGTCAGGGAGAGGCAGTAACCGGAACGGCCGTGGAACGCCTCCTTGAAGTGAACGATCTGATGGCCCCGCTCCTTCGACCGGTCTACGCCCGCGCGCCAGTTCTGGCGGACCTTGTAGTCCATGGCGACCTTGAGCGTGTTCTCGACCCCGAGGGTGCCGCCCTCGACGAAGAAGGCATGCGGCAGGTAGGGGGGCATGGCCACCCGGGCGAAGGTCTCGATGAAGCTCGCGTACTCCACCGAGTAGATGTCGGAGAGCGAGGGCTTGACCTGGGCCACCTTGAGGAGTCTCGCCAGGAAGTCCGGGGCCTTCGTCTTCGGATGGTTGTACCCGATGGGCGAACTGGCGATGAAGGTCATGAAATCCAGGAGCTTGCGGCCGCTCTTGGAATCGTGAAGCCAGGCGCCCTGGCTCTTTTCCAGATCGAAGACGAAATCGAAGGCGTCGACGAGCAGGTGACGGGCGACGACCTGATGAACGTCTTGCGGGGCGATCTCAAGAAGAGTCGGTTGGGTCATGGCGCGACGCGGGCAGAGAGGGTTGGCTGCGCAGGAGACTTAAGACGGCGTCTTCTGAAGGCGCGGGAGTTTAACACGGCGCACGGATCCGGGCCGAATCCTCTGGGTTAAGTCACTACTTGGGTTTGACTTACCCAAGCCGGCCCGCCCCGTCGGTGGCCTTTTTGGGATCAGCGGACCGGAGGCTTGTCCTTGTCCTGACTGCGGGCCAGAAGGTGCCGCAGGCGGATGTCCACTTCGGCCTCGAAGACCCGGAACTTCGCCTGCTGAAGCGGGGTCAGAACCGCGTCGAGCGCCTCGACGTTGCGTACCGTGGCCGCGCGTTCGTCGGCGCTCGCGCTCTTGAGCTCCTTGAGAAGGTCGGCGACGCCGGCCTCGGTCGCCGACCCCGAAACCAGGGTCTTGCGCAACAGGCGCAGCGCCTGCATGCGCCTCCGGGCGAGATCGCGGCGGTCCGACTGGAGCTTCTTCACCAGGGGCATGGCCCTCGCGAACTGCTCGTCGGTGAGGCCGAGGCTCTCCTGGAGATTGCTGATGAGGTAGGCGTCCATCAGGCGGAAGGTCTCGTCGCGCAGTTCGGGCACGTGGCCCACCGTGTTGTCGGAGAACTCTCTGCGGCCGGGCGCCCGTTCCGCGGCGGGAGGCTTCGGAGAGGCCTGGGCCTGAGGCTGCGTCTGCTCGTCGGCGCCCGCGCGGCCCCCGGGCCAGGCGAGAACGCCGGCCAGGAAGAGCGGCGCGAGGACGCGAAGATCGAATCGTCGGGTCATAGAGGGCTGGCTTCAGTGAGGGGAGACCGCGAGGCGGCCGTGGAAACAGAGTGCAGGAGATTCTCTTCTTCGTGATCGCTGAGCCCGGAGAGGCACGCGAAGTGGCACCGCGCGATGGCAACCTCGTCCTCGTTCGGCGTCCATGCCGCCAGCACCGCCAGGCCTTCGTCCTCGGACTCTTCGGGCAGCGGGGTCCAAGAGGGTATCCGCGCGGCCGGGCCCGAGGTCATCGAGGCCACCCGTGTCCCCGGATCGTTCCCGGTCGACCGGGGGACGTTCGCCAGGGAACCCCACACCACGAGGACGACGCTCGCCACCAGGGCGGAGACCAGGGCCGGCTTGAGGATGAAGAAACGATCGAGGAGGGAGCGGCCGTGCGGCTTCTCCTTCGCGATCGCCTCGCGAATCCGCCTTCGCATCAGCAGATCGTCCCACTCGGTGGTCGCCACACTCTCGGTGTCGGCGCGCTTCAGCTCGGCGAGGAAACGGGAGAGCGAGAGCGCCTCGGCCTCGCACGACGCACAGCCCCCCAGGGCCGCGGGAGCATCGCCGCCGATCAACTGTTCGAAGATTTCTTCGCTTTCGAGATGACGGTGCGCGTTCATGACTGCGACGGCTCCTTTCCCCCCGCGCCCATCGTCGTGGTGAGCGGCGCGGAGAGCTGTTTGCGGAGGTTTCGAATCGCGAAAAACAGGTTGGCCTTTACTGTACCCACATTGGAGCCGAGAATCTCGGCCACCTCGGCGTGGGTCCGTTCCTCCAGCACCTTCATGATCACGGTCACCCGCTGTTTCTCGGGCAGCGCGTCGAGGGCGGCCCGGACGGTCTCGGCGTTCAGGGAGGCGTCGAGCGACTCCTCGGCGCTCGGGCCGTCGGCCGCGATGTCGTGATCCTCGTCCCACTCCTCGGCCCGGTTCTTGCGCGAGGCCTTGAAGGACAGGCACGCGTTCACCGCGATCCGATAGAGCCAGGTTGAAAAGGCGCTGGTGCCCCGGAACTTCGGGAGCGACCGGTAGGCCTTGACGAACACTTCCTGGGTGAGATCGGCCGCGTCTTCGGAGTTTCCGGTGAAGCGGTAGCAGACGCGCTGGATGGACTTCTGATGGCGAACCACGAGGGCATCGAAGGCCGAGGCGTCCCCGGAAAGGCAGGCCTCGATGGCCGCGCGCTCCTCGAGGCGGGCCGCGTCGCGCGCATCGTCTTTGGACTCGACGAGCGGGCGGGTCATGGCGAAGCCCGGAGGAGCGAATTCGGTTTGCGCAAGCATCGAGGATTCTCTCAGCAGTTCGAGGGGGGCGCGGAAAGACGTCTAACGAATGTCTCCGTGAGCGTGAGGGCTGGCGCCGCCGTCTTCATCCTGGAGATCGACGTCGAGGTCGGCGTCGTCGTCCCGCATCCCGGGCATCATGTGCGGCCCCATGCCACCACCTTGTCCGTGCATCCTCATCCCGCGCATTCTCATGCGCTGCCCCATGCGCGCGCGTCCCCGTTCGCCGCGAATCTCCGCGAGCTTCTTCTGCTGCTCGGGGGTCAGGATCCGCTTCATGGCGAGGGCCTGATCGACGCGCAGCTTGAGCAGGGCGCCCTGGGCGGCCTGGGCTTCGGCCAGCTTGGCCGCGATGGCCTTCTCGTCGACCTTTTCGGCGCGGAGGAGCGACTTGAGGTCGAAGTTGGCGATCTTCAGGTCGGTCGACTTGCGAAGGCGCTCGCGATGCGTGGTTTCCATGGCCTTGCGGATGTCCGCCTGCTGCACTTCGGTCAGGCCGAGTTCCGCCTTGAGGTCGCGGCGTTGCTTCATCGGCCCCATCTGGCCCATGGCTCCCATCTGTCCCATCCGGCCCGCTTGCGGAGCCGGGCCAAGACCCTGGCGCGGCGGGTTCGGGCGATTGGGCGGCACATCCTGCGCCTGAGCTGAAACGAGGACAGGGGCGAGAAGAAGTCCGGCGGCGAGAGAAGTGAGAAAAACTGAAGCTTTCATTGGATTTATGACTCCTTTGGGGCGAATCTCCGCCCGTCGAACCATAAGACTGGCTCCCAAGTCGAGAGGTTTAGTCAAGGCACATGATTTGCTTGAAACGTGGCATAGTCACGTTCGTCAGGATTTGTGGCCATGAGAGGTGTCAAATGAATCACCGATTCCGGACCTTCGGTTTGGGCCTGGCCGCCGTCACCCTGCTTTCGACCGCCTCGATCGCGGACGTGCTTCACCTCAAGACCGGGGGACGCCTCGAGGGCGTCATCGTCAGCGAAACCGCATCGAGTCTCACCATCGACGTGGGGATGGGCCAGCTGAGCGTGCCGCGGAGCAGCGTGGCGCGGATCGAGCGCAGAGAAAGCGCCTTGTCGGAGTATCGGACGCGTCTTGCGGCCATCGTTCCAGGAGATGTCAATTCCCTGGTGGAACTCGCCCGGTTCGCGCGCGACCACGGCCTTCGCGCGGAATCGCGTCTCACCTGGGCTCGGGTGGTCTCGCTCGAGCCCGGTAACGTGGAGGCCCATCTCGCCCTTGGCCATGTGTTCGTCGACGGCCGTTACGTGGACGAGGCCGAGGCCTACCGGGCGCAGGGCCTCATCTACTTCGACGGCCGTTGGATGACCCCTTCGGAGCAGGCGTTCCTGCTGCGCGAGCGGGAGGAGCAGATCGCCTACGAGCGCCGCGCCGCCGACCGGCGTCAGGCCGCGCGCGAAGAGGAAGACCGTGAACGGCGCGCCGAAGCCGCGGCGGAGCGCGCGCGCACTGCCGCCGCGTACAGCAGCGGACTTCCGGTGTGGGGCTATGGCGGCTCCACCATCGTGGTGGGCGCTCCGGGCTGGGGAGGCTACACCTCCGGCTGTATGGGCGCGTCGTGCTACGCGGTTCCGCCGATGTATGGCCCAAGACCTTCGGCCCCCGCGCCCGCCCCTTTGCCCCGAGTTCCCCCGCTGCGGCCCAGTTCGATCCGATAAGGCGCTAAATTCGCCTTACCGGTGCCAAAGAGGAACGATGAAGGAGAGCCAAAGCGACGTGCGTTCGACGATGTGCGCACGCTGTGGGAGCGGCTGCAGGCCGAGGATCTGCCGCGCCTGTTCATGTACTTCGCGGCCCTTCTCATCCTCGCCGACTTCTGGATCGTCTACTTCGAGCGCGGCCGCAATCCGGCGTTCCAGGATTACGGAGACGGGCTGTGGTGGGCCCTCGTCACCGTTACCACCATCGGCTACGGAGACGCTTTTCCGATCACGAACGCGGGCCGGCTCGTGGGCAGCGGGGTCATCCTGGTCGGCATCGGTCTGGTCGGCCTCTTCATGGGGAAGATCTCCGCGATCCTGGTCGAGCGCCGCATCCGCGAGGGCCGCGGCTTGAGCGACGCCAAACATCTCTCCGGCCACTTCGTGATCCTCGGCCACAAGGCCGACATGTCGGGCTTCATCGCGGGCATCCTGAAGGTCAATCCCACCCTGCCGCGGGAGCGGCTGGTCATCGTCTCCCAGACCGAGGAGTCGGTGGTGGAGGAACTGCGCCTCGGTTTCCCGGGGGTGCTCTTCCTGCGCGGCGACGTCGTCGATCCCATGGTGATCCAGAGGGCGAACGTGGCCAAGGCCTCGCGCGTGCTCGTACTCGCGGACGAGAGCCTCGCGAGGTCGGACCAGGAGAAGGACGCGCGCACGGTCATGGCGGTGATGACCCTGAAGAACCTCGCCCCCGAGGTCTACACCTGCGCCGAGGTCATCGACAGCAAGTACGATGAGCACCTCAAGCTCGCCAAGTGCGACGAGGTCATCCTCTCGCGCGAGTACAGCCGGTTCCTCCTGGTGTCGGCCACGGTCTCCGAGGGCATATCCAGGGTGCTCCACGAAATGCTGGACCTCTCCGACCTGAAGGGCCTGCAGACCACCGAGATCCCCGCCGAGTTCCTCGAGCGCCCCTTCGCGGATCTGCGGCTGCACATGCAGGCGAACGGCCGGCTGCTCCTGGGCGTGCTCGAGAACACCGGCCGCGCCATCGAGATCAAGCGTCAGGCCCTACGGGACGCGCAGAAGACCTCCTACGTGAGCACCCTGGTGGACAACCTGAAGCGGGTGAAGACCATGGTGCCCAACCGGCCCGTGCTCAATCCCGAAGATGACTACGTGGTGCGCGAGGGATCGCTCGCCATCGTCCTGGGACGGGGAACGCCCTCCCGCGTGAGTTCATGACCGGCGAAGATCACAAGCGGATCGCGGAGCACCTCAAGACCTCGCCTCTGTTCGCCGGGCTCGAGGCCTCGGCGATCGAGAGCCTCTCCTCGGTGTGCCGGGTGGAGAAGGTCCCCAAGGGCCGGGCCATCGTGGAGGAGGATTCGCTCGGGGAATCCATGTTCGTGCTCATGCGCGGTCGGGTCCGGGTGGAGAAGAGAACCCCGGCCGACGACCGCTACACCGTGACCTTCCTCTCTCATGAAAAAGGCGACTTCTTCGGCGAACTCGGACTGCTCGACTCCGATCGACGCTCGGCCACGGTGACCGCGGAAACCGATTGCGAAGTCATCGTGATCGAGCGCGACCGGTTCCTGCAGTTCGGCGACGCCAATCCCGTGGCCGGCCTGTCCGTCACCCGGAGGATCGCGAGCAACCTCGCGTCGAGACTTCGCCGGGCCAACGACGATGTCATCACCCTCTTCGCCGCCCTCGTCCACGAGGTCGAAGAGCGGATCTGAGCGTCTCCTCGTTGATGCCATAATCGGGGCAATGGAGCGCTCCAATTGCCCGACGGATCGGAAGGAAGTCCTGTCCCGATGAACACCATCGACATCGCCATCATCGGCGGAGCGGGCGTGCGCACCCCGCTCCTGGTGCGGGGCCTCGCGAACTCGGGCCTGCCCATCCGGGAGGTGCGCGTGTTCGACGTCGACCGCGACCGGCTCGCCCTCATCTCTCCGCTGGTCGAGCGGGTTTCGGGGGTCAAGGTCGTGGCCTGCGACACCGTGGCGGGGTGCGTGAAGGACGCCGACTTCGTGATCGCGAGCATCCGCCCGGGAGGCATCGAAAGGCGCGCGGCCTACGAGAAGATCGCTCTCGATCACGGGGTGATCGGCCAGGAAACCGTGGGAGTCGGCGGATGGGCCATGGCGCTCGCCACCATCCCGGCCATGGTGGAATACGCGAAGGAGGTCGCGCATCACGCGAAGGACGCATGGATGGTGAGCTTCACCAATCCGGTGGGCATGGTGACCGAGGGCGTGCTCAAGGCCACGAACGTGCCCATGCTCGGGATCTGCGACACCCCCACCGAGCTCTTCGAGGAGATCGCCCACGCCATCGGCCGGCCCTCGGCGGAATGCCACTTCGACTACTTCGGCCTCAACCACCTCGGCTGGGTTCGGGAAGTGTGGGTCGAGGGCGAGCCGCAGATGGCGCGGATTCTCGAAGACGACTCCATCCTCGCGAGGATCTACCGCAAGCCTCTCTTCGATCACGCGCGTCTCCGTGAACTCGGCGCTCTCCCCACCGAGTACGTGTATTTCTACGAGCGAACCGAGCGGGCGCTCGCCAACATCCTCAAGGCCGGCACGAGCCGCGGGGCGGAAATCGCTCTCATGAACACCGCGCTCTTCGACGCGCTGCGGTCCCGCCGGGACGACCCGGTGAAGGTCTACGAGGCCTACCTCGCCGAGCGCAACGGCACCTATTTCTCTCTCGAAGGGCAGGGCGACGCGAAGCACAAGAATCCGCCCACCGAGGCCGCGCTGCTTTCGGGATACGACAAGATCGCGGTGTCGGTGCTGCAGGCCATCCACCACAACACCGGCAAGGTCATCCCTCTCTCCGTAGGCAACCGCGGCAACATCGGCGGGCTCCGCGACGACGACGTGGTCGAGGTCCCCTGCCTGGTCAACGCGAACGGCGCCCATCCCCTTCACGTGGGCGCGCCGCCCGCGAGCGTCCGCAGGATGCTCGACGAGGTGAAGGCCTACGAGCGCGCCACCGTGGCCGCGGCCCAGCGGCGGGCGCGGGCGGCGGGCATCGTCTCCGCCCGCGCGTGGAGCACCGCACAGCCCACTACCGGTCGCGCGCACCTGGCGATGGTGGACGCCCTGCTGGCCGACGAGCAGTACACCGAGGCGATG
>JBGATM010000009.1:0-160777 GCA_044229175.1 Vicinamibacteria bacterium
CATGATCTGCCACAGGTGCTGCGCCTGGTCGGCGATGGGGCTGAACCGGGCTGCTCGCAGGTCCTCAGCGACTGCATCGACCCACTTGGCCGCGGCTCGGAGCGCAGCGATGCGTTGCTTCGCGTCCGTGGTCGCGCGGGCCTCCGTGAGCCAGACCGCGAGGTCCTCCGCGACCGGCTGCCACCGATCCTGCTGGGCCGCCAACCAGGCCGCCACGCGGGAAGTGCGCGGCTTCATGGTGCAGGGCGGCATGGTCACCGAGGCCGCGTGACTCGAATCGAACAGCTCCACGAGCGGAATCCAGTGAGTGGCGGCGACCTCATCCGAGAGGGTCAGCAGATCGGGGGCGCCCTCCGCCGCGAAGACGAAGGGGGCGATCTTCATGTCGATGGAGCGGGTGCGCGCGGTGGCGCGGGTTTCATCGAGGGGACCGAGGAAATGACCCTCCCGGGCGAGGCTGAGGCCGATCTCCTCCTCGGTCTCCCGGATCGCGGTGTCGACGAGACCTTCGTCGTGACTCTCCGCGCGACCTCCGGGAAGTCCCACGTGACCGGACCACGGATCGTTCGGGTGGTCGGCCCTCTTGATGAAGAGGGCCTCGAGTCCGCGTCCGGTCGGACGCAGCACCAGGGCAACCGCGGCCGCGTGAGTCGTGCCTTCGATGGTGCGGGGCGCACGGCCGCGAAGCGACGCACCGATCCGGGCGAGGGAGAAACGATCGGACGACAGCGCCGAGGTCTCAGCGGGCGAAACCTCGAAGGGCATGGTCACTCCCATTCGATCGTGGCCGGGGGCTTGCTGGAGATGTCGTACACCACCCGGTTGATCCCCTTGACCTCGTTGATCAGGCGAGAAGAGATCTTGGCCAGCAGGTCGTGGGGAAGGCGCGCCCAGTCCGCGGTCATGCCATCGGCCGAATCGACGGCGCGGATGGCGATAGTGTTGTCGTAGGTGCGCCCGTCGCCCATCACTCCCACCGACTTCACCGGGAGCAGGACCGCGAAAGACTGCCAGACCTTCCGGTACAAGCCCGCCTTGCGGATCTCGTCCACCACCACCGCGTCGGCTTCGCGCAGGGTGTCGAGAGCGGGTCGCGACACCGGCCCGATCACGCGGATGGCGAGGCCGGGGCCGGGGAAGGGCTGGCGGAAGATGAACTCCTCCTCGAGTCCGAGGCGCAGGCCCACCGCCCGCACTTCGTCCTTGAACAGTTCCCGGAGCGGTTCGACCAGCTTGAAGCCGAGAGCCTTGGGAAGCCCGCCCACATTGTGGTGGCTCTTGATGACCGCGGAGGGCCCCTTCACCGATTGCGACTCGATCACGTCGGGATACAGCGTGCCCTGGGCGAGGAACTTCACCTTGCCGATCTTCCGGGCGGACGCCTTGAAGACGTCGATGAATTCCTTGCCGATGATCTTCCGCTTCTTCTCGGGATCGGTGACGCCCCGAAGCGCCTTCTCGAACCGCTTCGAGGCATCAACGCAGACGAGAGGCAGGCCGAGTTTCGACTCGAAGCGTTCCTTCACCTGGATGGCTTCGTCCTTGCGGAGGAGGCCGTTGTCGACGAAGACGCAGGTGAGCTGCGACTTGATCGCCTGATGGACGAGGACCGCGGTCACCGCCGAATCGACCCCTCCCGACAACGCGCAGATGACGCGCTCCTTGCCGACCTGGGCTTTGATCTTGTCGATGGTCTCGCCCACGAAGGAAGCGGGGTCCCAGTCCCTCGAGCAGCCGCACAGGTCGAGGAAGTTACTGAGGACCTGCATGCCCTGGGCGGTGTGCTTGACCTCGGGATGGAACTGGATCCCGTAAAGGCCCTTCTTCGGGTACTCCATGACCCCCACCGCGGTGTTCGAGGTGGACCCTGAAATCGAAAAACCGCGCGGCGGGCGAAGGATGGAATCGCCGTGACTCATCCAGACCCGGGTGCGCGCGGCCAGGCCGCGCAGGAGGCGCGACTGAGGCGAGGCCTCGAGATCGGCGGGCCCGAATTCCTTCGAATCGGACTGAACCACTTCGCCGCCCAAGACCTTCGCCATCAACTGCATGCCGTAGCAGATGCCGAGGATGGGAACGTCCACGCCCTCGAGCGTCTCGCGCGAAATCTGCGGCGCGCCCTTCTCGTAGACGCTCGAAGGACCGCCGGAGAGAACGAGGCCCTTGGGCTTGTAAGCCAGGATCGTCTTCAGTGGAGTGCCGGGCGGGATGATCTCCGAATACACGCCCAGTTCCCGGAAACGGCGGGCGATCAGGTGCGTGAATTGAGAGCCGAAATCGACGATGAGAACGGAATCTCGGGCCATCAAAAACCTCAGCAGGAGCCTCAGCCGAAACCGAAGGGGGAGAAACGCCCGGGGAGTATAGGACCGATTCGACTACACTTCGCAGGAGTTGATCGGCGAGTTCAAAACCACATCGAAGAGCGTCCCGGGGACGATTCTCGCGGCCTTGTTGCTCTCGGCGGCCTGCGCCAAGCCCCCGATCCTCCCGCCGACCTCGCCGTTTCCGCCGAAATCTCGCTGGGAGAAGCCCCTCGACATCCCGCTTTCGGCGCCTCTGGCTACCGACGGAACTCTAGTATTCGCAGCGCTTTCCACCGGCCCGATCCTGGGCCTCGACCCCCTGACCGGCGCCACGCTGTGGACCCGGCCCGGGGAGGCGCCGGGTTTCGTCGTGGCCCGACCGGGCTTCCTCGTCTTCATCGAGAAAGGAGGCGTGGTCTGGGGAATGAACGCGCAGGACGGAACCGCGCAGTGGAAGACCACGACCAAGGTGCGCGATGTCCAGTCGGTCCGGCTCGACGGAAACCGCGTCTTCCTGGGCGGCGGGTCGGGTCTCGCCGCGATCATGGTCTCGACCGGAGAAGTAAAATTCGATCTTCCGGCCACGGACGTTCGCGACCTCGATGCCGCCGGGGATTCGCTGGCCTCTCTGGAAGAGGGCGCGCTCGTGATCCGGAATCGCGAGGACGGAGCCATTCGATTCCGCCTGGCCTCCCCCGAGGGTCTGTTCGGCGCGCCTGCCCTGTTCGCGGACGGACGAGTGGTGGTGGGCTCGGGAACGAGGCTCGTTCGGGCCATTTCGTCTTCGGGTGAGTTCAAGTGGCGGTTCAAGGTCGGGGCGCGGGTCAAGGATCGACCGCTCGACTACCTCGACGGCAAGCGCGTGGGCGTTCTCTCCTTCGAGGGCGTCTTCTACGAGCTCTCGGTCGGAGGGGGCGACATGCGGCGCCGGGCTCTCCTGTCCTCGCGTCCATTCGGGCCTCCGGTGCTGCAGGCGGGCCGGATCTGGGCGCCCATCTTCGAGGATGAGATCGCCGTGATCGATCCGAGAAACGCCAAGCTCATCGGTCGCTCGCGCTTTGGAGGGAGCTTCCTCTCTCCGCCGATTCTCGTGGCCGGCCGCGTCATCGCCGAGGTTTCAGGCCCGAGACGGATCGTGGCCCTCGAAACCGCTCCTTTGAGCTAACGTCAATCCTTCGGGGCGGTATCCGTTGAGGCGGGTATCATCCCACGCAAGTCTTTCCTTGAGACGGCGGGCAACTCCAAAGATGGGGACTGTTTAGTCACCGGTGATCGGTCGAAAACTCGCGTCGAGATACGAGATCCTCCGAGAGGTCGGCCGCGGGGGCATGGGCGTCGTGTATCTGGCCCGCGACCCGGTGCTGGACCGCGAGGTCGCGATCAAGATGCTGACCTCCGGCAATTTGCAGGGAGATCAGCGCGAACGCTTCGAGCGCGAGGCCCGGGCCGTCGCCAAGCTCGACCATCCCGGCATCGTTCCCATCTACGACTTCGCCGACTTCGAGGGAAATCTCTTCTTCGTCATGCCCTACGTCGAGGGCAAGACCCTGCGCGCGGTTCAGAAGGAAGAGACCCTCAAGCCCCACGAGATTCTGGATATCGGCGCGCAGGTGGCCGAAGCCCTCCACTATTCGCATCAGCGCGGCATCGTCCATCGCGACATCAAGCCCGAGAACATCATGATCACCCGCGAGGGCGACGAGTGGCGCGCGAAGCTGATGGACTTCGGCATCGCGCTCGGGCCCAAGGATTCGCGCATGACAAAGTCCGACATCATCGTCGGCACCCTCGCCTACCTGCCTCCCGAGTCGATCCTCGATTCATCCAGCTCGCCCGCCGCCGATATCTACTCGCTCGGCGTGGTCCTGTTCGAGAGCCTGTCGGGAAAGCTTCCTTTCTCCGGCGACACCCAGACCGTCCTCTACAAGATCGTTCACTCCGAACCGGAGCCCCCCGGACTCCTGGCCTCGCTCGTCGACATGGAGACGGAGAACATCGTCCTCGCCTGCATGGCCAAGGCGGCGGCGGCGAGGCCCAAGGACGGCAACGAGATCGGCGGCGTTCTCCGCGAGTTGTCGCGCCGCCTGAAGAATCCGGAAACCCCGCTCTCCTCCTCGATCGTGGTTCCGCGCAGCGGCTCCAACATCGTGGGACGCAGTCACGAGATCGAGGACCTGGTCAAGTCCTTCCACCGCGCGCAGGCGGGTGAAGCCCAACTGGCCCTCGTAGGCGGCGAGCAGGGATTCGGCAAGGCGTCTCTGTTGAGGGAACTGGAGCGGCTGTCGAAGAGCCGAGGCGCCCTCGTCCTGCACGGCCGCTTCGTGGAAAGAGTGGACCCCGCCCTGCCCTACCAGGGATTCGGGGAAGCCTTCCGCGAGTACATCGAAGCCGATCCGGCCCGCGCCACCAAGACCCTCGGGGACCTCCTGCCCGAGCTGCGCGTTCTCTTCCCCGAGATCGCGGAGGCCGCGGGCCGGGACTCCCACTCCCAGGTTGCTCCGAAGCGCGAGGATCGAACCTTTACCCTCGACCTGCTCGCGCGCACGGTCGGCCGGCTGGCCAGCGCCCAACCGCTGGTTCTCCTCTTCGAGGATCTCCATCTCGCCGACGCCTCCCTGGAGGCGATCCAGTACGTCTTCCACCGCCGGTCGTCCTCGCGCCTGATGATCGCGGGAACGTACGTCCAGAGCGGCGGCGGCGACACCGATCCGATGTCCCGCCTGGTGAAGAGCATTCGCGGCGACCAGGGCACACTGCTCATTCAGCTCAAGGCGCTCGAAGCCGCGGATTGCCGACAGCTCGCCATGGGCATCCTCGAAAAGGAGCGCGTCCCCGAAGATGCGGGCACAGCGCTCCTGCAGGCCACCGGCGGCAATCCCTTCTTCGTGGCGGAGCTGGTGCGGAGCCTGGCTCCCGAGGGACGATTCGAGGAGTTCATCCTCGCGGCCCGCCGGGGCGGCGCGCAGGGTCTGGCCCTTCCGAACTCCCTCCAGAAGTTGATGGAGGAGAAGGTCGCGGCCATGCCCGACTCGAACCGGACCGTCCTCCAGGCCGCGGCGATCATCGGCGCCTCCTTCGATCCTTCGGAGGTGATCCACCTTTCCGGCCTTGGCACGGTGGCCGAGTCGGTGATCGAGAGCCTGATGGAGAGGGGCGTGTTCCGCGAGGATGCGGTCTCCGGAAGCTCCCGCCTGACTTTCGCGAGCACGCTCCTGCTCGACGCCACCTATCGCACCCTGAATCAGGTGCGCCGCCGCGCCCTCCACCGCTCCTACGCGGAGTTCCTCGAGACCCGCTACGCGAAGCGCCTGGATCGCGTCGCTCCCATCCTCTTCCGCCATTTCTCCGTGGCCGGACTCCTCGACCGCGCCGCCATTCACGGCCTCGCCGCCGCCCGAAACGCGTTCGCGGGCGGCGCCTACGAGGATTCCCGCCGCCTGGCCCAGACCGTGCTCACCCTGGTGGAGAGCGAAAACTGGCTGGGCGATCAGAATGTCGAGGCGGAGGCCTGTCTCGTCTATGCCCGCGCCGCCCTTGAAGCCTTCGAGTCCGAGGATGCGGGAAAGATGGGTCGACGGGCCGCCACTCTGTTCTCGCAAGGCAAGGACTTCCGGCAGCAGGCGGAGGCCCTGGTCCTCGCCGCCGACGCGGCGCTGCGCGCCCTCAAGCTCGACGAGGCCAAGGCCCTCGCCGCCGAAGGACTGACCCTTGCTCGCGAGCACCGGCTCACCGGTCCGGTTGCGCGCTTCAGCGACATCCTGGAATCGGTCCAGCAGTCGCGATCCCAGGGCTCGTCGCCCGAGCCCGTGACCTCCTCGCACCGGACGCCGCAGGGCTCGGCCGCCCAGGTGCGCCCGGCCGCGGCCCCGCGCGCGAGCGCGCTCCTGCTCCTGGAAGCGGAATACCTCGCGGCCGAAGAGGCGATGGAGGAGCGCTCGCAGCGCAAGGAGGCGGTCTCTCCCGAGGAAGAAGTCGCGCATCTCATGAAGTTCGCCGATCTCGCCCTGAAGATCGGCCGCCTCGGCCCCGGCCTCGAAGCCTGCCAGCGCGCCTTGAAGCTCGCGGCCGCCGGCGACGTGGTGACCATGGCGAGCCTCGGGCTCCTGCATACCAAGTTCCTTCTCCGCACCTTGCAGCTCGATGAAGCCCTGGAAGCCGCGCGCACCGCGCTGGCTCCCAACTTCATCCTGAAGGGGTCGGTGCCTCGCGCTCTCGCCGTGCAGATCGCCGCTCACGAGGCCGAGGCCCTGGTCATGCTGGGCGAGCCGGCCAAGGCGCGGGCGCGACTGGAGGCCGAAGGCCTCGACGGTGAGACCGGCAGCGAAGATCGATCGCTTCCCCTGGTCCTCGCCTACGCCGACGTGCTCGCCTACCTCGGCGACCGGACGGTGGCCCTCGACCTGATGAACGAGGCCCTCGCCACCGCCGAGCAGAGAAGCGATGGAGTCGCGCTCGTCCAGGGGCTCAACGCGCGGGCGCGCATGCTCCTGCTCGCGGGCACGCCGGACTCGGCCATCGAGGACGTGCGCCGCGCGCTCTCTCTCGCGGGCGAGGTGCCGGACGCGCTCCTGCTCACCAGCGTGCGTCTGTCCCTGGGGCAGTGCCTCAACGAACTGGGCGCGGTGAGCGCCGCGGACGCCGAATTCCTGGCCGCCAACCGCGAGGCCGAAAACATGGGCGCGCGCATCCTCCTTCTCGAGGCCCAGCTCGGGTTGTCCGCCACCAACCGCGCCCGCGGGCGGTATCTCGCGGCCGAGATCGCGGCCCGCGTGGCCCTTCAGTTCTCCACCGCGGCTTCCGCGAAGCTCCTGCAGGCGCGCGCCGAGTTCGCCCTGGCCGAGGTCTTCCTGGACAGCGGCGCCACCAAGGAAGCGACGCATACCCTGGAGCGAGCCCGCTCGATCGCGCGCGACGCCGGCGAGGTTTCCGTCCATATCGACACCCTCATCGAGCTCGCGCGCCTGGCCCGCAGGAGCGGCGACCCCGCCCACGCGCGCGACCTCGCCCTCGAGGCCTGGAACGAATCCACCGAGCGGGGCGATCACGTGCGTCGCGGCGTCACCATGCTGGAACTGGGACACCTCGAGATCGACAGCGGTCATACCGACGCCGCGGTAACCCGATTCCGGGGAGCGCTGGCCGCGGCCTTCGGCAGCAGCGCGCCGCGCCTGGCCACCCGGCTCTACGAAGGTCTCGTCGATTCGCAACTGCGATCGGACGACATTCAAGGCGCCCTGCGCTACGCGGAAGCGGCCGAGAACTCCACCGAGACTCTCGGTGAGTTCGGGGCGAGCGAGTCGATCAAGGCGGCGTTCCTGACCGCCCGCATCCAGCGAACCGCGCAGAACCTACCCGGACTCCGGGAAGCCATCGGCCGGGCCATGAAGATCTCCGACGCGAGCGGCGATCGCCTGCTCCAGGCGCGCAGCGCGCTCGAAGCAGGCCGACTGACCATCGAGGCGGACCCCGAGCTGTCCCTTTCCCTTCTCGAGAAGGGTCTCATCCGGGCGCGCGAGGCCGACGCGCTCGCCATCGAATCCGCGATCTCGGGTCACATCGCCTCGATCCAGATCCGTCGCGGTCTGGTCACCGAGGCCAAGAAGTACTCGGAAGCGGAGATGGAGGCGATCGGTCGCGCCGGCATCGTCAAGGGGACGCTTCGGAACAAGCTCCGCCTGGCCCGGTGTTTCGATCTGCTGGGCCAACTGAAGCAGTGCGCGGACATGCTGGAGTCCGAGACCCCCCCGGAAGGAGACATCTCGGTGGGCGTCGGTTTTCTCTCCTATCGCTCGCAGATCAAGTTGTCTCAGGGCCGTCTGCGCGGCGCCTCGGAAGACGCGGAAGCGGCGGTGCGTCTGGCCGCCCGGGGGACCGGCCGGGATCTCGCCGACGCCCTGGTGCACCGGGCCGAGTATTCCCTTGCCATCGCGGACACCGTGGCCGCGGCGACCGATCTGGAGGCCGCGAAACGCGCCTCCGACACCGCCCGGGGCGTCCATCGGCCGTTCGAGGACGCGTTGTTCGGGATTTCCCAGGCTGAACTCCTGATGCTCAAGGGTGATCTCGGAAACGGCGCCCTGCAGTCGGAGGCCGCGTGTCTGATGTTCGAGCGCGGATCTCACGAGATCTGGGCGAGCGCGGCCCGGCTCCTGACCGCGCGTTGCCTCGCGCGCACCGACGTGTCGTCCTCGGACCGACTGGCCGCTCGCGTCGAGGCTTTTGCCCGGGAGCGCTCCATCCTCGCCATGCAGGCGAACGCGCTCACCCTGCGTGGTCTGCTGGCCCACGACATGTCGAAGCTCGACGAAGCCGGCCAGCTCGCCTCTCGGATCGGATCGCCCTGGATCCTGGCCAGCATCGCGCACGTGCGGTACCGCGTGTTCGGCGGCCGCCGCGACGAGAAGGCCGCGGCCAAGGAACACAAGTCGTTCCTGTTCCACATGTCGATCGTGTCGTCCGAGCTGGATCAGGCGGCGCGGGCGCGAGTGCTCGCGGCGGCCGAGAAGAACGAACACCCGTTCCTCATTTAGCGAGGGCTCAGGAATCCGGCCTTCGCTCCGTTCTGGGCGGGAGACCGCCCAACCCCGGTCGCCCGCGACTTTGCAGGGAGTGGGACCGAGGAGCGGGGGCGGGTTCGGCGTATCCTCACAGCCTCCATCGACCATGGTCTGTCGGCGCACCCAATTGTCATGCCTTCATTCGTCTCAGGATGTCCGCGGAAACTCCGCGCCCGCGCCGGCGCCTCGAACCGGGGCGAGGGGATGAGTGGACATGTCTAGCCCCGTCTCCCGGCCGGAGCCGCAATTGGCGGCGGACGTGCTCGTCCTCGACCTCGACCGGTCCCGCGGTCAGGCTCTGGCCAAGGACCTCTCCGCTCGCGGCCTCTCCACCGCGGTCTGCGATTCGACCGAGGAGGCCGCCGCGACGTTCGCGGGAGCGCGCGTCCTTCTCCTTCGCCGCCGCCTGGGCCCAACCGATGCGTTCGCCTTCGCCCGGGCGCTGCGCAAGGAATCGGAAACGCCCCTGCGCGTGGTGATCCTCGGCGAGGCGCCGAGCGCGGAGGACGCGCTTCGCGCCATCGACGTCTCGGCTTTCGGCATTGCCTTCGAGCCGCACTCGCCCGAGGACCTGGTCCGCCGGATCCGAAGGGCCGCGGAGGCCGATCCCGCGGAGTTGATGGACCACGACGGCGCGCCCGTGTTCCGGGTGCGCCGGGGGGGCGTCGTCTACAAGATGAGGGCGAGGCCGGAGCTTCTCATCGACCATCTGCTGCAGGCCACCGAGGCCATGAGCGCGAGCGCTCCGCCGCCCGCGGAGATCTCGACTCCCGCGGCCACCGCCCCCGCCTCTGCGACCGACACCTCCGCCATTCCCGTGGAGCACCGGACCGGCGCCTTCCTGGTGGTCCGCGACGATCGACAGGTTCTCTTCGCCAATCCCGCGGCGCGCACCCTCCTGGCCCTTCCCGAGGATCTTCGCCGCGTGCGCTTCGAGGAGCCGATCGACGTCCAGCGCGTGATCGAGAAGAAGATCAAGTCCGGTCGCCGGTCGCTCGACGTGGTGATCCGGACGCGAGAGATGGTCTACGAGGGGGAGAAGGCCCTCGGTATCTCCATGCGCGATGTCACCGAACTGCGCAATCTCGAGAGCCAGCTGCGGCTCTCCAACGAGATCCTCGATCGAGTGCCCGCCATCGTTCTCGTGGCCGACCCCGACGGCCGGGTCGCGTACGCCGGCCCGGGGGTCAACACTCTTCTTGGCTACGATGCCCGGGAAGCCATGGGCGAGGGTTTCTGGACCCTCGCCTGGGCGCGCCCGGAAGACGCCGAACGCATGCGCGCGGCCTTCGTGGAGACGCTGCGCCGCGACGAGACCACGCAGTCGCCCTTCGAGGCGCGGATGGTCGCGAAGGACGGCTCGCCGCGCGAGCTCGCCTTCCAGTTCGCGATCGGTCCGGGCGGAACCCTCATCGCGGTCGGCCAGGACGTGACCGCGCGGAAGGTCGCGGAGAGCGAGAGCACGAAAGCCCGGGAGTCGGCGGAGGCCGCGACCGCGGCCAAGTCCGATTTCCTGGCCAACATGAGCCACGAGATCCGGACCCCGATGAACGCGGTCATCGGCATGACCTCGCTCCTTCTCGACACCGACCTGTCGGCCGAGCAGCGCGACTACGCGGAGATCATCCAGAAGAGCGGGGAAGCGCTCATCTCCCTCATCTCCGACATCCTCGATTTCTCGAAGATCGAAGCGGGCAAGTTCGAACTGGACCGGCACGCCTGCTCGGCCGAGGGACTGGTCGAGCAGTGTCTCGATCTCCTCGCCTCCCGGGCTTCGGAAAAAGGCCTCGACCTCGCCGGTTTCGTGGATGCGACCGCGGGCATCGAGTTCTGGGGCGATGGCACGCGAATCCGTCAGATCCTCGTCAATCTCGTGGCGAACGCGGTCAAGTTCACGGAGACGGGCGGCGTGATGGTGGAGGCC
Source organism: Vicinamibacteria bacterium (assembly GCA_044229175.1). GTDB lineage: Bacteria > Acidobacteriota > Vicinamibacteria > Fen-336 > JAGNNV01 > JAGNNV01. The sequence continues at coordinate 10,788 of JBGATM010000009.1, forward strand.
AGGGTGCAGCAGGGTCGCGTCGCCCCCGCGGGAGGGGCGGCCCTGGACGATCTCATCATCACCGTCACCGACACTGGCATCGGCATACCCGAGGAGAAGCTCGACCGGCTCTTCAAGCCCTTCTCCCAGCTCGACGCTTCGACCACGAGGCGCTTTGGCGGGACCGGTCTCGGGCTCGCGATTTCAAGCCAGCTCGCGGAGATGATGGGCGGACGGCTCACCGTGGAGAGCACGCCTGGCAAGGGGTCGCGCTTCTCTCTCCGCCTTCCCGTGGAAGTGATCGGCCGCGCGAAGCAGGCGTACCTGACTCCCGCCTCCACCTGGCTCGCGGGAAAGCGGGTCATGGTCTGCGCTACCGGTTCGATGACCACGGACGTGATCGCCCGACTGATCTCGCGTTGGGGCGGCTCGTTCGTCCGCGCCACCATCACCGAGGCCAACGATCGGTTGCGACGGGGCGAAGTGTTCGACCTCTCGGTCATCGATCACAGCCGCAACCTCGACGAGAGGGCGGCCGCGGTCTCCGAGACCGCGCTGCGCGCGCTCAAGGAAAAGTGCATCGAGAAGCGCGTGCCCGTGATCTCGCTCCGGCCCATCGCTTCGCGGAACGTGGTGGCGACCCAGGGCATCTCGATGGCCACGGCCATGACCCCGATCAAGGCCGCGGCTTTCTACCACGCGGTCGACCGCGCGATCTTCGGCGGGCCGAAACGGCTGACCCTCGAAGCCCGTCGCCCCACCGAGCCGTCGCCCCGTTCCTCCTTCTCGGTGCTCATCGCCGAGGACAACCTCGTCAATCAGAAGGTGGCGCGCCTGACCCTGCAAAGCCTCGGCTTTCCGAAGGTGGACGTGGCCTCGAACGGCCGCGAGGTGTTGAAGGCCATGGCGGCCCAGCCCTACGACATCGTCTTTCTCGACCTGCACATGCCGGAGATGGATGGATTGGAGACCGCGAAGGCGATACGGGCGGAAGGCCGGACTCCCCGTCCCTGGATCGTGGCCCTCACCGCGAGTGCGATGGCCGGCGATCGGGAAATGTGCCTGAACGCGGGAATGGACGACTATCTGCCCAAGCCGCTTCAGCGCGACGCTCTCATCCTCGCGCTCGACCGGGCCAAGGAGGGGATCGCGAAGCAGGCGACGGCCTCGGCCGAGGTTCGAATCCCTGCCGCCATGCCCACGGAGGGACAGAAGCGGAGCCCGGCGATGTCTCCGACAAGGAGCGATGTCGCGCCACCCTCGCCGGCCATCATCGACACTCGCGCCCTCGAACGACTCCGCGGCCTCGGCCTGCCCACGGGCAGCTCGGGATCGGATCTGGTGACGGAACTGGTCGATGGATTCCTGAGAGAAGCTCCCGAGAAGCTCAATCGAATCGGGAAGGCCCTCGGGGAGGAGGATTTTCTCAAGGCCCACCGGTTCGCCCATTCCCTGGTATCCGCGGCCGGGAACCTCGGAGTCGTGGGGGTGGTCAAGGCGGCGCGAACCCTCGAAAGCGTCCTTCGACTCCGGAACCCGGAGGACTGCGAGCATGCTTACCTCGCGCTGAAGCATGAGTTCGACCTGGCCGTGCCGGAACTGGCTCGAGAGCGTCAGAAAGTAGACTGAAGGATGTGCGGCCCCTCCTCACCCTGATCAAGGTTCGTATCACCAGCCTCGTGACCCTCACGGCCATGGCTGGGTACGGCCTTGCCCCCCGGCCGGAGTGGGGATGGCGCTTCGGCGCGGTGGCGATCGGCGTGTTCCTGATCACCGCCGGAGCCTCGGCGGTCAACATGTTCCTCGAACGCCGGACGGACGCGCTCATGGACCGGACGAAAACGCGGCCGCTGCCCATGAACATCCTCACCCCGGCTGCGGCGCTCGCCATCGGCGGCACCGCGAGCCTGCTGGGCCTTCTGATCTTGCTCCCCCTCGGCCTTCTGCCCGCGGGGATCGCCGCGCTGTGCTGGGTCCTCTACATCGTGGTCTACACGCCGCTCAAGGCTATGACCTCGCTCAATACCGTGGTGGGCGCCATTCCCGGGGCCCTGCCCCCGCTCATCGGATGGACCGCGACGGGAGCGCCGCTCACCATGCTCGCCTTCGTGCCTTTCCTGCTCATGTTCGTCTGGCAGGTCCCGCATTTCCTGGCCCTCGCGTGGATGTACCGGGACGATTACGAGCAGGGCGGGCTCCAGATGCTCTCGGTCGAGGACAAGGAGGGCGGGATGGTCGGACGCCAGGCCGTGCTCTACGCAATCTGTCTCATTCCCATCGCGGCTGCGCCGCTTCTGGCCGAGGACGCGTCGGTCATCGGCACGGTCCTCCTGATCGGACTCTCCCTGGTCTTCGTGGGCTTCGCCGCCCGGTTCGCGATGCGCCGCGATCGCAAGAGCGCGGCCTCGCTCTTTGGAGTCTCGCTCCTCTACCTGCCCTGCGCCTTCGGCCTGATGTTTTTGAGCTTCTAGAGCCGCTCAGACGCTGGCGGAGGCGCCCGGGTCCGCGAAGACGGGAGTGGCAACCGGGCGCGGGGGCGGCCCGAACTGCTGCTCGCGGTTCTTCAGTCGCTTCTCGAGACCCCAGCGCACGGCCTTGCCGAGTAGCTTGAGCTTCAGCTCGCTCACGGGGTAGCGCTTGTCGCTCAGGGATCTGCATTCCTCGGGCAGCATCACGAGGCTCACGTGGATGTCGGGAGCGGCGCCCACGGGCAGACCGTGCTCCATGCATTTCTCATAGAGGTGCCGGAAGATCGGCACCATGTCCTCGGTCTTCGGCGGCGGAACGTCCGCGTAGTCGGTGCCGATGAGCGGGCGGAAGACGCAGACCGTGGGGATGGCGCCGACCGAGGTGATCCAGTCGATGGCGGCCATCGAGGACTCGGGCGATTCCAGACCGGCGATGATCTCTCCATTGGTCACCCACGGCTCGGTCATCGGTCCCTTGCGGCCAAGAGACGCGCAGTATTCGACTGCCTCGAGGTACCGGTCGAGGCCGTACTCACGATTCTTGCCGGGGCAGGTCTCCTTGAATTTCTCGCGGTCGAAGATCTCGAAGCAGAAGGAGACGCGGTTCAGGCCCATCTTGCGCAGTTCGTCGTAACGGGAAAGATCGTGGTGAGGCGGGGTCTGGATGCCGACCAGGAGTCCGACTTCCTTCTTGATCCGGCGGATGAACGGCTCGAGGATGTCGAGGTAGGTCTCGCCGGTGTAGTGGCCGGTATTGAAGTCCACATAGGTGATGCCGGACTCGCGCCGCGCCGCCCAGATGACTTCCATCACTTCGTCGAGCGTCTTCTCGTCCGCGTCGTCGATTCCCAGGTTCAGGCCCACCGAGCAGAATTTGCAGTTCACCTTGGTCTTCTCGACCCAGTATTCGCAGACCTTGGCCTGATAGATGCCGAGGTAGGTGCCCTGGAGGGTTCCGATTCGGGTCATGGGCTTGCCGGTCGCCGTCTTGCGCTCGTACCAGCCGGGCTTGGGCGCCAGTTCGACGTCACAGAGGAAGTGGTCGTCGATGTGAAGCCGGTAGGCCCCCCCCGCCCGTTTCAGGATGTAGGGCGAATCCTTCGCGAAGGGTTCGGTCACCGGAACGTTGGTCCAAAGGCCCGAAGGAAGAAGCAGCTCGAGGCCGCTCCCGAGACCGGCGCGGGTGCGCAGGATCTTTCGGCCCCCGTCCTCTTCGACCAGGCACGAGTCGTCCAGCCGGACGCCCTTGCAGTAGAGGTCGAGCTTGAGAAGGGCGGGATTCTTGCGAACGTCGGTTTCCATCAAAGGCCTCCAAACGGGGCGCCACGGCGGCGCCACTAGAGCTTGCCAGCGATCCAAACGCCTCCTGAGGAGCCATTTGCATCATTTGCAGGCCCGATTATCCCCCGCCAGAGCGACAACACCCATGACCGTCGTCATATGACCCCGGCCGGGAACGCCGCACAATCATCGAGGCAAGGCGCTCCATGCGCCCTCGAGGCCGCCGGAGGAACCATGAACCAGACCACATTCCCGCCCGTGACCCACCTCGGGTCCGATCTTTCGCCTGCGGAGATCGCAGGGCACTCCCTCGACGCCTTCGATGCCTTGCGTCCCGGCGAGAAGGTCACCCTGGAGTTCAACCGGGCCCCGCGCGGCCTGCTCGCCCGGTTCCAGCAGGAACGGAAGGGCCAGTTCGACTGGACCCCCACGCTCGATGGCCCCGGGACGTGGCGGATCGAGGTGTCGCGCCGGGAAGCCGAACGGGGGTCGTCACGCACGGTGAACGAGGCCTTGTCCTGGGATCACGACCGGCTGGACGATCTCGAGGACCGCGCCTTCAAGGCCCGCGCGCGTGGTGATTTCGAGGAGGCGAAGGCGCTCTACGCGGTCTTCGCGTTTGGCCTGAGGCGCCACATCCGGTTCGAGGAGGAGCTTCTCTTCCCGGAGTTCGAAGCGAAAGCCGGCTTCCCGGCCGATATGGGCCCCACCGCGGTCATGCGGGACGAGCATCGAGAGATCCTGGTGGACCTCGATCGGATCGAGAAAGCCATTGGCGATGCCGCTGCTCCGGTCGACTCCCTCCGGCACGGGCTCCACCTGGTGCTGGGGAATCACAACCTCAAGGAAGAGCACATCGTCTATCCCATGACGGACCAGGCCCTGGGCGAACTGGAAAGCGATGCGCTCGTCGCCCGGATCCAGTCGATCTAGCAGGGTGCTGAAGTACTTCAGCAGCCTGCGTGTCCCGGCGAAAGCCGGGATCCACTTCCGGCGATTTCCTGGACTTTTCGGACCAGCGCAGCCCTTGGGCCAGCGCGGTTCGCGTTCTTCAGCGGGCGAGGCTCTCCAGATCGTCCCGGCTTGAAACCAGGAAGCCGTCCGACTCGGTCGACACCACACCCTCCTTGCCCCACCGGCTCATGATCCGGATGGAGGTCTCCATGGTGGTGCCCGCGAGGTCGGCGAGGTCCTGGCGGGAGAGAACGATGGGCACGAAGATCCCCCTGCCGCGAGGACGGCCCAACCGATCGGAGAGTTTCAGGAAGATCTGAGCGAAACGCGCCTCCACGCGGCTTCCCGTGATCTCGCCGAGGCGCTTGCCGAGTTCGATGATTCGCAGCGAGAAACCGCCGAGCATCCCGCGAACCAGGGAAGGGCAGGTCTCGAGCAGGCCCATGAAAGCGGCGCGCTTCGAGGCCACGCAAACCGATTCCTCGAGAGCGATGGCGGAGGCCGGGTAGGGGCGAGCTTCGTAGGCGGCGATCGCGCCCAGCGGATCCCCGGGGCCGAGGATCTCGATGATCAACTCCTTGCCCCCGGGAATCGCTTTCACGATCTTCATGCGCCCCGACACGAGGGTGAAGATGAGATCCGAAGGGTCTCCCTCGGCGAACACCTGGTCGCCCTTGTCATAGTGTTTCTCGACCGAGATCTCGGCGACCTTCCGCCGGTCCTCCGGCGTCAGTCTCGAGAACAGGGCGCAAGAGCGGAGCAGGGTTTCGGAGTCCGGCGACACCCGCCCATGATAGCGGGGCTCGTGAGCACCGCCCTCAAACGGGCGTCGTCAGTCCCGGCACACCGAGTCTTCGAGGGCCAGGACCTTCGGGAAGAGCACGTTGTTTTCGAGATGGACGTGGCGATGCAGATCCAGTTCGAACCGCACCAGCTCGGAGAAGCAGACGCGGTAGGTCGTGCAGCCGTCCCGCGGGGGGGTGAAATCTCCGGTCAGTTCGCGGATGAGTCTCATCTCGGTGCCGACCTCTTCATGCTCGCGCTCCATCATGCGGATCGGATTCCCCACGCTGCCGAAGGGGCTCGAGCGGGCCCCCTCGTCCTTCGCTCCCGTCCATTCCAGCAACTCGGCGATGTAGGGAAACAGGACGTGCTCCTCCTTCATGAGGTGAGGCGCGAGATCCCGGCTCACCCGCCGGAAGGCGTTCTCGATCCGGCTGAGTTCGGGGTGCCGGGCCCCGTGGACGGACACGAGCTTTTCCAGGTAACCCGAGATCACCGGAATCGAGGCGCGGATGTAGGCATGATGAGTCTCGAGGATGTGGGCGACCAGTCGATCGAGGGGCCAGCCCGCGACATCGTCTTTCGGGGCGTCCTCGGGCCGAAGCGCCTCCAGGGCGACGAGGATTTTGGCCTGATCCACACCCGCGGCGCGGCATGCGTCGGCGACCGACCGGCGGCCGCCGCAACAGAAATCGATGCCGAATTGCTGGAACACGGCGGCGGACCTGAAGTCGGCGGCGACCACATCACCGACCCGGGCATTTTCCAATAGCTCGCTCATGATTCCTCCTCGGCGCTCACCATAGCGAGGCATGGGGAGGAGCGGTATGACCGCGGTCATGCGGAAGGGAGGGTGCGGGATTCACCCGCGTCCCGTTCGGTCGGCCGGGCCTTTGGCCGGGCTACTTGCCGGCGGGGGAGCGGGTCTCTCGCGCCTCGAACGTCAACACCATCCCGTAGGGCAGATACGAAAGACGATCGTGGTCGACCAGACCGTACGTCCCGGTCTCGGGGATGCTGAAGTCGATCACGGCGCCGCTGCCCGCGGGGATCCCGTAGGTCTGAACGTTGCGGACTTCCGCCGATCCGTCGTACACCGTCTCGAGAATCGTTCCCATCACATGGATGGCGGCGACCCCCGGGCCAACGTTCACCACGTATGCGCGGACCCGTTCGCCCGGAGCGACGGCCAGAGTCTCGTGTTCGAGCCGGCCATTGAACATCATGAGGGCTGGATCGTTTCGCTGCGCCCGCGCCGGTGCGGTGCCGGGGATGAGCCCGGTTGCGTCGGGATCGCCGTAGATGCCGCTCTCCACCACGACAAGCTCCCGCGCCGCAGGAAGCTTCCGGTCGCGCGGATAGACAACCATCGCTCCATACAGCCCGCTCTTGATGTGCAGGTCCGTGACCGGGCCCGAGGCGCAGTGGTACATGAATGCGCCGGGGGTATCCATCGTCTTGTCCAGGATCATGGATTCGTTCGGCTCGACCGGGCCGAAGTGCATCATGTTCGTTCGGAACGCATGTGAATCCAGGCCATGCGCGGTGCCCGCGTGATTCGCCATGCTGATCTTCACGCGGTCACCTTCGCAGGCCTCCAGGACCGGCGCAGGCAATTTGCCGTTGTAGGTCCAGGCGTTGAACCGCATCCCCATCCCGAGATCGACCGTGGTCTCTTTCACTTCGAGCGTGAATGATTTTTCCCGCGGACCCGCGCACGTGACCGCCCGGCCGGCCAGAGTCGGGAGTCCGGCCCCCGCAAAAGGTCCTTCTCCATGCGCGACCGCGGGATTCGCCGGAGGGGAACAGGCGGCCGCGAACACGCCGAGGAGGAGTCCACCCAGAAGAAAGGGGCCGGGGCCGAGCGTTCTCGAATCTTTCATGCGCGGATCATCGCCCCGCGACCCGGTTGCACCCATCCCTGGTTCGGCCGGTTGTGAAAGGAGCCAGGGCGTTCGAACCTGGCGGCTGGCGCGATCAGTCTCGACCGGTCATCTTCAGGGCGACGCAGCACCTCTCGGGCATGGGATCGAGAACAGCCCTCACACCCTTGAGCTCGAGCCCCGCCACCATTCCCTCGATGAAGGCGAGGCTCATTCCGCAGACGAGGTCCTTGTGCTCGGTCACCAGGCCGTGGAAGGGACAGTTGAGAAGCCGGACTTCCCCCGACGTCTGCTCGGGCTCGTATCCATGCGCTCCGAGCGTCGACATCGCGACCGGGAGGAGCGATTTTCGGCCCGGGCTCGGCTTGGCCCCGGCCCGGGCGGCGGCTCCGATTCGCCTGCCGGTCAACCGGGCCTTCCGCCTGAGGGAGTCCCGCTGCTTCGCTCCGCTCTCGTCGACGGTGGCCGCCAGCATGCGGGCCGCCAGCTCGTATTCCCGCTGGGGCATGCTCACGGCCAGCTGCCGGGCGGACCGACGGTAGAGTTTGGACGGCCGTCCCGCGCCCGGCCCCGCCCGGCCCGACAGCCTTCGGAAGCTCGTCTCCAGAAGACCCTCGCCGGCCAGCCGGTCCAGGTGAAACCCGGCGAGGGAGCGCGACACTCCCACCCCCTGCGCCGCCTCGTCGCGGCTCACGTCGCGCGGTCGATGCGCCACGTAGAAGTAGAGCGATCGGCGCACGGGATCGCTCAGCGCCGAAAGCCCCGCGATCTGGTTTTCACGCTCCTTGGGCTCCATGACCTCACTCTAAAACAGTCAACACTGTTTCTTGTGGATTTCTCCCTTGACAGGTTCCGCTTCTTAAAATAGTGTACATTAGTTTTAGAAAGAACCAGGAGCGACCATGTCGATTTCAACCGCCAGCGTCTTCAGTCCCGCCGCCCCGCACGTCCCTCGGCCGTTCCCACGGATGGACGCAACGCGATCCGAACCGGCTTTCGGAAGGCCTTCGTGCGGCCTGGACGCTCTCTCTCCGGCTCCCCGGGACACCGACGAAGGAGGGGCGGACCTCCGCCTGGGAAGAACGGCCGGCGCTTTTCGAGGGTTCCTTGAATCGCTCGACCTGGACCTCGAAGACCCGAACCTCGCCGGGACCGACCTTCGGGTGGCGCGCGCCTACCAGGAACTGCTCGCGGGCCTGAACCCCGGCGCGGAACCGCAGCTGAGCACCTTCCCCAATACCGACGGGTACGAGGGGATCGTCTCCGTGACCGGCATTTCCTTCTACTCGATCTGCGCCCACCACTTTCTGCCGTTCTTCGGCACCGCGCACGTTGGGTACGTGCCGGGCGAGCGGCTCCTGGGTTTGTCCAAAGTGGCCCGGGTGGTTGAGTACTACGCGCGCCGCCCCCAGCTCCAGGAGCGGATGACCGCCCAGATCGCGGCCCTGCTCGATGAGCGTCTTGGCCCGGCCGGGGTCATGGTTTCCGTCGAGGCGCGACATCTCTGCATGGAGATGCGAGGCGTCTCGAGACCCGGGGTCATCACCAGAACGACCACCGCTCGCGGGGTCATGAAGAAAAGGCGATGGCAGCGCGAGTTCCTCAGGGGCCTGCGCGGCGTGACCGTTCAGGGACCGACCACAGGAGAATGAACATGGAACCCTACAAGTACCTCATCGTTGGTGGAGGCATGAGCGCGGACGCCGCGGTGCGCGGGATCCGCGAGTTGGATGCGACGGGCTCCATCGGCCTGATCGGCGCCGAGCCCGACCCGCCCTATGCCCGCCCCCCTCTGTCCAAGGCGCTCTGGAAAGGTGAGCCGCTCGATCGCATCTGGCGAAACACCGGCGAGGCCGGCGCAGATCTGCACCTCGGGCGGCGCGCGACCTCACTCGACCTTTCAGTGAAGAGATTGCGGGACGATCGGGGAAGGGATTTCGCCTTCGACAAACTGCTCCTCGCCACCGGCGGCTCGCCCCGACGTCTTCCTTTCGGGGGCGACCGGGTGATCTACTTTCGCTCGCTGAGCGACTACAAGAAGCTCCACTCGCTCTCGAAGCCCGGCAGGACCATCGCGGTGATCGGCGGCGGCTTCATCGGCTCCGAGATCGCGGCTGCCCTCGCGTCGCAGGGCTGCAGGGTGTCGCTCTTCTTTCCCGAGGACGGCATCGGCGCCCGGATCTTTCCCGCCGACCTGTCGAAGTTCCTCGGCGACTACTATCGGGACAAGGGTGTCGAGGTTCGACCCGGAGAGGCCGTGACCGGTCTCGCGGAACATGGGTCCCAGCTTGTCCTCGAGACCGGGAGCGGGCCCACCGCCCCGTTCGACGCGGTCGTGGCCGGCCTCGGAATCGTGCCGGAGACGGACCTGGCCAGGTCTGCCGGACTCGAGGTGGACAACGGCATCCTGGTGGACCAGTACCTCCGCACCACCCATCCGGATGTCTTCGCCGCCGGCGATGTCGCCCGCTTCACCGTCCCCAGCCTGGGCACGCGAATCCGGGTCGAACACGAGGACAACGCGCTCACCATGGGACGGGCGGCGGGGCGCGCCATGGCCGGCGACCGCGCCCCCTACACGCATCTGCCGTTCTTCTACTCGGACCTTTTCGACCTGGGGTATGAAGCGGTCGGCGAGATGGACCCTCGCGGTGAAACCGTGGCCGACTGGAAGGATCGCTTCCGGGAGGGAGTGATCTATTACCTCGCGGGCGGCCGGGTGCGCGGCGTCCTTCTGTGGAACGTGTGGGGACAGGTCGATGCCGCGAGGACGCTGATCGCCCATTCCGGCCCCTTTCGCGCCGCCGACCTTTCCGGCCGACTCCCGCCGCGGAACGACGGGTGATCTTTCCGGCGGCGGACGAAGTGGGATGCACTTGGAGGCCAAGATGAGTGTTACAGACAACCGGGGACCCCGCGGCTCTTTCAAGAGCGCCAATCCATTGAAGAGGCTGTCAGAGCTCGGTCAGAGCGTGTGGTACGACTTCATCCGCCGCGACCTGTATGAAGGGGGAAGTCTCGAGAGACTGATACACGAGGACGGGCTTTCGGGAATGACCTCGAACCCGACGATCTTTCAGAAAGCGATTGCGGGCACGAATCTGTACGACGAGGAGATCCGTCTCCTCGCCGGCCAGACGAAGGACGCAGCCCGGATTTTCGAGTGGCTCGCCGTGCGCGACGTGCGGGGCGCCGCCCGGATGTTCCGGCCGGTCTACGAGAGGAGCGGAGGCAACGACGGCTTTGTCTCCATCGAAGTGGGACCGAAGCTCGCCCACGACCCCAACGGATCGATCCAGGAGGCACGCAGGCTATGGCGTGCGTGCGGCCTTCCCAACGTCATGGTGAAGATTCCCGGGACCAGGGAAGGCCTGGAGGCGATCCGGGCCAGCCTCGCCGACGGGATCAACGTCAACATCACGCTCCTGTTCTCTGTCGCACGCTACCGCGAGGTCATGGAGGCCTATCTCTCGGCCATGGAGGAAAGGATCGAGAGAGGTCTGCCGGTCGAGCACATCCGCTCCGTTGCGAGCTTCTTTGTGAGCCGCGTGGACACCAGCGCCGACCGGAAGATCGAGGCCACAACGAGGATCGCCCCGGAGGCAAGGCCTTCCCTGGCAGATCAGGTCAGGGGAAAGCTCGGCATAGCGAATGCCCGGATTGCCTACGAGGCCTTTGAGGAGGTATTCGCAGGCGAACGGTTCGCCGCCCTCCACAAGAAAGGCGTCTCGATCCAACGGCCGCTGTGGGCCTCGACCTCGACGAAAGACCCCGCCTTGCCCGACCTGTACTACGTCGAAGCCCTGATCGCGCCGGACAGCGTCAACACGATGCCTCCTGAGACCCTGGAGGCCTACCGCGACCACGGACACCCGAAGATCCGTATCCGTGAGGATCTCTCCGGCGCTCACGCGGTCTTCCGGGAAGTCGAAAGGCTGGGCATCTCAACCGACGCCCTGCTCCAGGACCTCGAGGATGAGGGAATTCGGAAGTTCTCTGACTCGTTCGACGAGTTACTGGGGGCGCTTGCCGAGAAGGAGAGGCACACGAGGAATGCTTGACGTGGGCCCTGCATCGGCGGGATTCGCGTCAGGAGTACGTTTTCAGTTTTCTCCAGAGAGTGTTGCGGGCCACGCCGAGGATCCGCGCCGCATCCGACTGGGAGCCCCCGCAGGCCTCGAGCACCTGCAGGACGTGCTCGCGCTCCATCTCCGCGAGGGTCTTCAAGACCCCGGGCGCGCGCGGCCCCGGCGGTGAGGCGGGGGAGGCGGCGGGCCGCTGCAATTCATCGGGGAGGTCTTCGGCGTCCACCTCGGCCCCCAGGGCGAGGGCGGCGCCATGCTTGACCGCGTTCTGGAGCTCGCGAACATTGCCGGGCCAGGCGTAGTCGAGGAGGACCCTGCGGGCCGCGGCGGTGAAGCCGCGGCTCCGGGCTTTCTCCTCCGCGAGGAAGTGGAGGGCGAGCGGCAGGATGTCGTCCGCGCGCTCGCGCAGAGCCGGCATCTCTATGGTCAGCACCTTCAGGCGATAGAGGAGGTCCTGACGAAAGGCGCCTTCCCGAATGAGAAGCGCGAGGTCGCGGTGGGTCGCGCAGACCACGCGCACGTCGACCGCATACGTTCCGCTCTCGCCAACCCGCCGCAACTCGCCGTCCTGGAGGGCGCGCAGCAGCTTCGCCTGTAGCGGCAACGGCATCTCGCCGATTTCGTCGAGGAAGAGCGTGCCCTTGTCGGCCGCCTCGAAAAGGCCTCGTCGAGCGGTCGTCGCTCCGGTAAACGCCCCCTTGGCATGGCCGAACAGCTCCGACTCGAGGAGTTCCGCGGGGAGGGCGGCAACGTTCACCGCCACGAACGGATGCTTCGCCCGCGGCGAGTTTGCATGGAGGGCCCGGGCCACGACTTCCTTTCCGGTGCCGGTTTCGCCGAGGACGGTCACAGGCGCGCCGTTCGCGGCGAAACGGGCGACGCGCTTGAGCAGGATCTGCATCGCGGGGCTCCGCGCGACGAGGTGCGTCGTGCCGCTGAGCCGGGGTGCCTGAGGAACGAGGCCGCAGACGCCACAAACCGGATTCGAGCGTTCCATGCGCTCCATTCTGGAACATTTCGCTGGAACAGGCCAAACGCCCGGGGCCGGTTTGAAGGAACTCCAGTCCTGGCACGCGACGTGCTCCGGTTCTCACCATGGAGAACCAGATGCCTGACCGCCACAACACCATCCTCCGCCGCGCCGCCGCTGTCGTCGCCTCGCTTGCCGTCCTCGCCCTCTCGTCGCCCGCCTTCGCGCACTGCGACACGATGAAGGGGCCCGTGGTGACCGCGGCCGCCGCCGCCCTCGAAGCTCGTGATCCCAGTCTCGTCCTGCACTGGGTACGCCCCTCGGACGAGGCCCTCATCCGGAGCGCTTTCCAGCAGACTCTCGCGGTTCGCGCGCTCGGGCCCGACGCGAAAGCACTCGCCGACCGCTACTTCTTCGAAACCCTCGTGCGGATTCACCGCGCGGGCGAGGGTGCCCCGTACACCGGGCTCGTGGACACGGAAGCCGAGCCGATCATCGCGGCCACCGACCAGGCGATCAAACTCGGAACCGCGGACGAGCTCGAGAAGCTCCTTGTCGCCGGGGTGCGCGCCGGCCTGGCTGAGCGTTTCGCGGCCGCTCGCGCGACCCGGGACTTTCGACCCGGGGATGTGGCGGCCGGCCGGAAGTTCGTGGCCGCGTACGTGCCTCTTACCCATTGGGTCGAAGGCGTCTTCACCGCCGCTGAGGGGACGACCGAGCACGCCGCGCCGGTCGGCGAGCACGCGCACCGATAGCCGATTGCCGGCGACTCGGGCCGGCCCTCTATACCGGCTTGACCCAGAACACGACGACCGATGTGGCTTCCTCGAAGCGTTCGACGTGTTCAGCGCCGGCGGGAATGGTGCACCAGTCCCCGGCCCGGACGGGTGTTTCCACGCCTTCAAGGGTCAAGTAGAGCGTTCCTTCGGTGACCACCACGTGATTGGTGGTGGGGTGAGTGTGAGGGGGCGCCTGCTGGTGTTCCCGCGTGCCGAAGGTGACATCGCAGGTATCGGATCTGAGCTTGGCGAGGGCGAGAAGTGGGGCAGGGATGTGGGCCATGGCGCAGCCTAGATCAGGTCGTGGCGCGGAATGTGCAACACCCCTTCGCATGGAAAACCCAATACTCGACCGTCAGCAGCCAGTCGCAAGCGTCGTCCTCGATCACTCGGAGTGCGCCCAGGTCTTCCAGCGCCACCGCATCGACTTCTGTTGCCAGGGAGAGCAGAGCATCGAGGCCGCCGCCAACGCCAGGAAAGTCGATGTGGACGCTCTCCTCGCCGAACTGTCCCGGGCCATCGCGGATCGGCGCGGCGATAGGCAGGACGATCCCCGCGAGTTGACCACGCCACGGCTCGTTGCTTACATCGTCTCGAAGCACCACGAGTACCTCCGCAAAGCCCTCCCGTTTATCCAGACCCTGGCCACCAAGGTGAGTCGCGTGCACGGCGATCACAACCCGAAGCTCCGCCACCTCGAGACCGCAGTCCAGGAAATCTCCGCGGCGCTCCTGCCCCACCTCGACGACGAGGAGCAGTCGCTCTTTCCGGCCCTCACCGCGCAGGAGCTCGATCGGTCCGCCATCGCCAGTCAGCTTGCGTCGATGCAGGACGAGCACCTCGCGGTCGCGAGGCTTCTCGAGCGCATCCGCACGGCGAGCGACGAGTTCACTCTTCCCGAGTGGGCCTGCAACAGCTACAACACCCTCTTCTCCGAACTCCGGCAGCTCGAGAGCGATGTGTTCACCCACGTGCACCTCGAGAACCACGTTCTGAAGCCCCGGTTCGCCGAGTAGCGAATAGCTTCCCCTCGGCCTGAAGGGGGACACGGGTTCGCCCCGTATGCTGCGGAAAGCGATGTCGACCGAAGAAACCGCCGGCCCCCTCCGTCGTCATCTGACCCTCGGTACGTTTTCCTTCGGGATCTGCTTTGCGGCCTGGGGTCTGATCAGCGCTTTCGCGGTCCGGTTCCGTCAGCGATTCGACCTCTCGTCCACGGAGACCGCGCTGCTGGTCGCGGTTCCCGTGCTGCTCGGCTCGCTCGCCCGACTCCCCATGGGCATTCTGGCCGACCGGTTCGGAGCACGGAACGTGTTCTCGATCCTGATGCTCACCGTCTCGATTCCCGTGTTCCTGGTCCCCCAGGCCGACACCTATGGAGCCCTCCTCGTCACCGCCTTCTTCCTGGGCCTTGCCGGTTCATCCTTTTCGGTCGGGGTGAGCTACGTCTCGCGCTGGAGCCCGGCCGCGAAGCAAGGCGGCGTGCTCGGGGTCTACGGCATGGGCAACATCGGCCAATCGGCCGCCGTCTTCCTGGGCCCCCTGCTGGCCGCGGCGGTGGGGTGGGAACGAGTGTTCACCGGTCTCGCCGGCGCGCTCTTCCTGTGGGGCGGAGTGTTCTGGCTGCTCGCGCGAGACGCGCCTGCGAAGTCCGCTCCCAAAGGAGTCGGGGACATGGTGGCGCTGTTGCTGCGCGAGCGTCTCTCGTGGGTGCTCTCCGCCTTCTACTTCCTGACCTTCGGCGGCTTCGTCGCCTTCGCCATCTACCTGCCCACCCTTCTCAAGGATGACTTCGGACTGACCCCGGCCGACGCCGGCTTCCGGGCCGCGGGTTTCGTGGTGCTGGCCACCGTGCTTCGACCGTTCGGCGGCGCGCTCGCCGACCGCATCGGCGGCGCCCGCGTGCTGAACGCGGTGTTCCTTGGCTTGATTCCCTTCGCCCTCCTGTTGTCGTGGAAGGCGATGGTCCCCTTCACCGTCGGGGCGCTTGGATGCGCGGCTCTTCTGGGGCTCGGCAATGGGGCGGTGTTCAAGCTCGTGCCCCAGTTCTTCCCGAACGAAACGGGCGCGGTCACCGGTCTGGTGGGCGCCACGGGCGGCCTCGGCGGTTTCTTTCCGCCCCTGCTCCTCGGTTTCTTCCGCGACCGGACGGGCGAGGTGTGGCCCGGCTTCGCCCTGCTCGCGGCCACCTCGTTCGGCCTGTTCGTCTTGAACCGTCGCGTCCTGTTGCCGAAGCAGGAGGCGCTCGAACTCAACCTCACGCCCGGGCAGCAGCAGATCGCCGACCAGCTTCGCGCCGGCGGGTGGGCCACCATGGTGGCGGGCCTCCTGGTGGCATCGATCGTGGTGGGTTCCCGGAACCTGCAGAATTTCGATGCGGCTCTCGTGATCTACACCTTCGCCTCGGTGTTCGCCGCGTGGGGTGTGGCGTTTCACTACGCGGTCTGGCTGCAGAAGCCGCCCACCCGGATCTTCTTCCGGCGAGGATTCGAGCTGGCCTTCCGTCGCGGTCTGCTCAAGAGCCTCCCGCGCCTCGCCGTGGTTACCGGAACGCATCTCCTGGGCCAGACCTTCATTCGTCATCGCTCGACCCGGCGCTGGTGGATGCACCAGTTTCTCTTCTGGGGGTGCCTGCTCGCCGCCGCCATCACATTCCCGCTCGTGTTTGGCTGGATCCATTTCGAAACACTGCCCGACGATCCGCTGACCTATGTCACGTACGTCTTCGGCTTCCCGACCATGTCCTTCCCGGTGCGGACAGTCTTCGCCTGGCTGCTCTTCCATGGGCTCGACATCGCCGCCGTCCTGGTTCTCGCCGGCATCGCCCTCTCGCTGGGTCGTCGCATGCGTGACAACAGCGCCATGACCGTGCAGTCGTTCGGCATGGATTTCTTTCCGTTGATCCTGCTCTTCGCGATCTCCGTCACCGGTCTCGCGCTCACCGCGTCCACCTTGTGGCTGCGCGGTCAGTTCTATGGGTTCCTCTCCATCCTCCACGCGATTACCGTGATCTCGGCCCTGCTCTACCTGCCCTTCGGGAAGTTCTTTCACATGTTCCAGCGGCCGGCGCAGCTTGGGGTGAAGCTCTACCAGGATGCCGGCGATGAGGGTCCGGGAGCGTCCTGCGCCTCGTGCGGCGAGCGCTTTGCCTCGCGGATGCACATCGACGACCTCAACCGCGTGCTGCCCGAACTCGGCTTCAACTACGCCATGGAGGGGTCCGCTTCCACCTGGCAGGAGATCTGTCCTCCCTGCAAGAGGAAGACCATCGCTCGCGCCCAGATGCGCCTGAAGGAGGACAGCCATGGCTAAGGCGCCGCCGCACCCCGAATCGCTCGTCGAGCGCTACGGACCGAATCCGAATTACACGCCCTCGGGCGGCTGGCAGAAGGGCTCGGAAGCCCCTCCCGACCACCTGGTGAAGACCCACTGCTGCTTCTGCGGCCAGCAGTGCGGCATCCAGTTGAAAGTGCGCGACAACCGCGTGGTGGGCTTCGAGCCGTGGGACGAATTCCCGTTCAACCAGGGAAAGCTCTGTCCCAAGGGGGTCAAGCGCTACCTGCAGAACGAGCATCCCGACCGGTTGCTCAGCCCCTTGATGCGCGCAGCGAACGGCGATTTTCGAGGGGCGACGTGGGACGAGGCCCTCGACTTCACCGCGCAGAGTCTCCGCGCGATTCAGGAGAAGCACGGCAAGGACGCGGTCGCGATCTACGGCGGGGCTTCGCTCACCAGCGAGAAGAGCTATCTCCTCGGCAAGTTCGCGCGGGTGGCGCTGGGCACGCGGCACATCGACTACAACGGACGCCTCTGCATGGTCTCGGCGGGCACCGCCTACAAACTCGCCTTCGGGGTCGACCGTTCTCCCAATCCGTGGAGCGACATTCCGAAGGCCCAGGTGGTTCTGGTCACCGGCGCGAACGTCGCCGAGTGCGCGCCCATCACCACCGACTACCTGTGGCGGATGCGCGACAACGGCGGCAAGCTGATCGTGATCGATCCGCGGTTGACCCCGATCACCCGCAACGCCGATATGTACCTGCCGGTGCGGCCGGGCACGGACGTGGCCCTGATGATGGGTCTGCTGCACGTGGTCATCCGGGACGGCTTGACCAAACCGAAGTTCATTGCCGATCACACCGTGGGTTTCGAAGACGTGGAGGAGTCGGTCCGGGGTTGGGATCCGCGCAAGACCGCCGAGTTGACCGGCGTGCCCCCCGAAGCCATCGAAAAGGCGGCGCGACTTTTCGGCGGCGCGGACCGGGCCATCGCCCTGCACGCGCGCGGCATCGAACATCAATCGAAGGGCGTCGAGAACGTCCTGTCCCTCATCAACCTGTGCCTGGCCACCGGCAACATCGGCCGGGAGGGCGCGGGGTGCATGATGATCACCGGCCAGGGCAACGGCCAGGGCGGGCGCGAGCACGGCCAGAAGTGCGACCAGCTTCCGGGCCAGCGGTCGATCTCCGACCCGGCGGCGCGCGCGCACGTGGCGAAGGTGTGGGGCGTCACGCCGGAGGAAATCCCGCAGGCGGGGCTCTCCGCCATGGAGATCATGGAGGCGATCCACCGCGGAGAGATCAAGGGACTCCTTTCCATCTGCTTCAATCCGCTCGTCTCCCTGCCCGACTCGACCTACATACGAGAAGCCCTCGAGAAGCTCGAGTTCTTCGGCGTGGTCGACTTCTTCCTCTCCGAGACCGCTCACCACGCCGACGTGGTGCTCGCGGGCAGCCTTCAGGAGGAGGAAGAAGGCATCACCTGCACCGCTGAAGGCCGCGTGGTCCACATTCAGCAGGCGGTGACGCCTCCGGAGGGAGCGCGCAACGACTGGGCCATCTACTGCGATCTCGCCCGACGCCTCGGCAAGGAGAAGTTCTTTCCCTACCAGGCGCCGCGCGAGATCTTCGACGAACTGCGGGAGGCGTCGCGCGGCGGCATCGCCGACTACTACGGCATTACCTACGAGAAGATCGACCGGGAGATGGGCGTCTTCTGGCCCTGCCCGGCCGAGGACCATCCCGGCACGCCGCGTCTGTTCGAAGGCGCTCGGTTCTTCCACAAGGACGGCAAGGCGCGTTTCGTGGTCGCCGAGTATCGGCCGAGCGGAGATCCGGTGACGGAGGAACATCCGATCTACCTCACCACCGGCCGGGTGGTGTCGCAGTACCTGTCGGGCACGCAGACGCGGCGCATCGGCGCGCTCGTCGATCAGTATCCCGAGCCCCGGCTCGAAATCCACCCGCGGCTCGCTGAAGCCCACGGCATCGCGAACGAGGACTGGGTCAAAGTCACGACAAAACGCCATCAGATGGCCATCCAGGCCCTGGTGGTGAAGACCATCCGGCCCGACACCGTCTTCATCCCGTATCACTGGGCCGGCCTCAGGAGCGCCAACCAGCTGACCCATCGAACCCTCGATCCGCGCAGCAAGATCCCGGAGTTCAAGGTGTCCGCGTGCCGGATCGAGAAAGCGATGGCGCCGCCCGAATGGTCGAAGACATCGAGGGCCCCGGGGCGGTCTCAGCGCGCTCCGAGGCGTGAACTGCGGGTGATCCAGTAGTGTTCGGCCGCCAGTTCTTCATCGACCCTTCGCGCTGCATCGGCTGCGAGTCGTGCGTGAACGCCTGCGCCGAGTGCGACAACCACCGGGGCGAGTCGATGATTCACCTCGACTTCATCGATCGCCGCCAGACCATCGCCACCGTGCCCTTCGTCTGCATGCACTGCGACGACCCGACCTGCGCCCAGGTCTGCCCGGCGGACGCGATCAAGAAGACCGATGACGGCATCGTCCAGTCGTCGCTGAAGCCGCGCTGCATCGCCTGTTCGAACTGTGTGCTGGCCTGTCCCTTCGGCATCCCCAAGGTGATGGTGCGCCAGGAGCAGATGATGAAGTGCGACATGTGCTACGACCGCACCTCGGTGGGGAAGAAGCCCATGTGCGCGACGGTGTGCCCGTCGCAGGCCCTCTCCTACGTGCCCCTCGAGGAGATCCTGCTCGGCCGCCGGGAGAAACCGACGAACGTCTTCTTCTTCGGGAAGCAGAAGGTCACGACCAAGGTCTACATGATGGTTCCGGAAACCGTCGATGCCGTGAGCGTGGACGTGGTCGACTACATGTGGGAGGAGCAGGCATGAAGCTGTGGCGCGATGAGTTCTCGATCGAGGCGGCTCATGAGCGCTACGTGGCCCGCCGTCAGTTCGGGAAATTCCTGGTCCTGACCAGCTTCGGCATGTTCGTGGGCAACCTGTGGATCCTCGCGCGATCGTATTTCCGGAAGGACGAGGTTTTTCCCCGCACCCTGGTCGCTCGAGCTGGCGACATCCCGAAGGGCGGGGTCAGACTCTTCAACTACCCGGGAGCGCAGGACCCCTGCATCCTCTTTCACACCCGGTCGGACCGGTATGTGGCCTACTCGCAGAAGTGCACGCACCTGTCCTGCGCGGTCATACCCGCGACCGATGGGCAGCGGATCGAGTGCCCCTGCCATCACGGTTTCTTCTCCATAGAGGACGGCCGCGTCCTCCAGGGTCCGCCGCCCCGCCCGCTGCCCCGGATCGTGCTCGATCAGCGAGGCGACGAGCTGTGGGCGGTCGGCGTGGATCTGGGCTCGGGAGACGAGCCTTCCCCGGAGACGAAGGCATGAGTGACCCGCGCCCCACCTCGCGGAGCCTCACCGCGCTCGACGGTGCGATCGCCCTCGTCTCTATCCTGCTCGTCGTCCAGATGTGGCTTCTCACCGCGACTCTGGAGGCCTTCCTCGCCGGTCACTACGGGGTGGTGGGACCGGGAGCCTTGATATCCGGTGCACTTTTCACCGCGAACGTCGCGCTCTATCGCTTCATAGAAGGCATTGACCGGGTCGCCACGCGCGGGGGTCCGAAGACCTGAGGCTTGGAAGCGTGCCGCCCCGCGTCGCTCTTTCGAAGGCCGCCTCGGATGGTTAGTCGAGCCCCTCCGCGCCGGGCCAGAGCGTTCCCAGAGCCTCCGCGACCTTCCGGACCGCGCTTTCCTCCCTGGGTCCAAAGGCCGCCGAGTGTGGCTGTCGATATCGATCTGGCCGAGGATCCGGCCGTTGCCGTCCCGGATGAGAACGACGAGCTCGGACCGCGTTTCCAGGCTGCAGGCGAGGTAGTTCTCCGCAGTCGAGACGTCGGCGACGTTCATGTCTTCGTTCCGTTCCACCGCGGCGCCGCAAACCCCCACCCCGACTCCGATGCGCGTGTGCCGGGTCGGCGCGCCGACGAAGGGGCCCAGTTCGAGCGTGTCACCCTTGAGAATGTAGATCCCCACCCAGTTGAACCGGGGCGACAACGTGGCCACGTACTGAACCGCCGCTCTCAGCACGTCCTCCGCCAAGGACCATTCTGGACGATCGCTCTTCATCGGTACCGCCTGGGGGATTCGAGGCCGTTCCGGCCACTGCGCGACTCGCTATCTGCGAGTCATCGACCCGGCCTCTCGCGCTTCAAATGTCAACACCATTCCATAGGGGAGATAGGCGAGCCGGTCGTGATCAACCAGACCGTACGTTCCCGCCTCGGGAATACGGAAGTCAATCACCGCGCCGCTCCCGGCCGGGATCCCGTAGGTCTGGACGCCACGGGCCTCCGATGAACCGTCGTATACCGTTTCCAGGATGGTTCCCATCACATGCATCGCGGCCACTCCCGGGCCGACGTTTACCACGTAGGCGCGCACGCGTTCGCCGGGAGCGACGGCCAGGTTCTCGTGCTCGAGCCGGCCGTTGAACATCATGAAGGCCGGATCGTTTCGTTGTGCCCTCGCCGGTGAGGTGCCGGGGATGAGCCCGGATGCGTCGGGGTCGCCGTAGACCCCGCTCTCCACCACCACGATCTCCCGTGCCGGCGGAAGCGGCCGGTTGCGCGGGTAGACGATCATGGCTCCGTACAAGCCGCTCTTGATGTGCAGGTCCGTGACGGGACCAGAGGCGCAGTGGTACATGAATGCGCCGGGGGTATCCACCGTCTTGTCCAGAGTCAGGGATTCGTTCGGTTCGACCGGACCAAAGTGCATCATGCTGGTTCGGAGCGCGTGTGAATCCAGGCCATGCGCGGTGCCTGCGTGGTTCGCCATGCTGATCTTCACGCGGTCCCCTTCGCAGGCCTCCAGGACCGGTCCAGGCAATTTGTCGTTGTAGGTCCAGGCGTTGAATCGCATACCCATTCCGAGATCGACCGTGGTCTCGCGCGCTTCGAGGGTGAACGATTTCTCTCGCGGCCCGGCGCAGGTGACTTCTCGACCCGCCAGCGTCGGGAGCCCCGCGCCCGTGAAGGGTCTTCCTCCGGGCGGATCGGTCGGACTCACTGGCTGAGAACAGGCCGCCGCGAATACGCCGAGGAAGAGTGCACCTTGAAGGAAAAGGCCTGGAACCTGAGTTCTGGAATAGTTCATTTGATGGATCATCGCCCCGCGACGCTGTTGCACCCATTGGACGTGGACCAGGTTGTGAAAGAGGCGTCGGCTTGTGCCTGTCGATGTCAATCTCGATCTGACCGAGGATCCGGCCGCCGCCGTCGCGAATCAGGACGACGAACGGGTCCATCGTCGGCCTCTTTGACGCCGGACATGTTGAGCTGATGACGTTTCAGCCCGACTCGGACGTGGAGTGGCACGATTCCTATGAAGCCGAGCAGCATGTCCATCATTTCGGCAGGAGTGCCAACCCCGTCTGCTGGAGTTTGATCGGCTATGCCAGTGGATACGCGAGCGCGTGTCTCAGTCAGGAGGTCTACTACACTGAGACCGCCTGCCTGGGCCAAGGCGAGCCCCACTGTTCCCTGATCGGAAAAGACGCCGCACGATGGGAGACGCTCGGGGACCTTCGCCTGGATTTCCGGGGCGCTGATCTGGGCCAGGAGGTCGAGCGCGCGCGCGGCGCCGTGCACCGGCGGCTCCAGGAACTCGCGCGTCGCGAGCGACGGGTCGCGCACCGCGAGCGCGAGCTTGATGTCCTGCGGGAGCGCGTGGCGAAAGCCGCGGACTCGAAACAGTTCGTGCTCCAGAGCGAGGGGATGCGCGAAGTGCTCGAGATGGCGGCCCGGGTCGCTCCTCTCGACACCACGGTTCTCGTTTACGGCGAGAGCGGCACGGGGAAAGAGTTCATCGTCCGCATGATCCACGATCAGAGCGAGCGGGCCACTCGGCCATTCGTCTCGATCAACTGCGCTGCGTTGCCGGAGGCCCTGTTGGAATCCGAGCTCTTCGGACACGTGCGCGGCGCGTTCACGGGCGCGGTGCGCGACAAGACGGGGCTGTTCGAGGTCGGCACCACGGGAACACTGTTCCTTGACGAGATCGGCGAGATGGCGCCCACGATCCAGGCGAAGCTCCTGCGCGCGCTTCAGGAAGGCGAAATCCGCAAAGTCGGCGGGGAGCGGAGCACGCGGGTCAATCCGCGGGTGATCGCTGCGACCAACCGGGACCTGAAAGCGGCGGTGGCCGCGGGCAGCTTCCGCGAGGACCTGTACTTCCGCCTGGGTGCGTTCGTGATCACGGTTCCGCCGCTCCGCGACCGCCGGGAGGCGATCCCTACGTTCGTCCACCAGTTCCTGCGCACCGCACTCGAATGCGGCGAGTACGCCGCGCCGAGTGTCGACCATGGCTCTAAGAATATGGCATAGATAGAGTTATGCCAGCCGCGTGCCGATCCAGTCGGCCCTGGCCCGCTGTTTGCCCTTACCTGACGCAGGACCGCAAGCCGTTCGGAGGTCGTCATGAGGTCTGACGCGGTCCAGGCAAGGAGGAGTGAGCGCATGAAGACAGCAATCCAGGCGGTGAGGCTCAGCCTGACTACGGAGGTTCGGGCCTACGTCGAGTACCGGATGTTCTCGGCGACCAGCCGGTTCGGCCGAGCGGGCGAGCAATTGGTGGAGTGCCTGCCCGTGATTGAGGAAGGGCGGTTGGTCGGCATGTTCACCACATCGGACCTGCACCGCGCCATCGCCTGGCCCGTGATGGGATGGTCGATCTGCGAGAGACCCGATCCACCGCGACGACGCGCCCAGCGCCGAACCATCTCGGGTCTGCGGCGTAGGCCATTCAGCCCCAGCTTCGGACCCTCACGCGCCCGCTTCGCCGTAGCGGTCCGAGATGGCGCGCCGCAGCGCCTCCCGCGCCCGTGGAAGCTCCAACCCCTCGACGCTGCGGATCGCGTCGGCCAGGTCCGCATCGCCGAACACGCGCTCGACCCAGCGGCGGAAGTCTCCGCGAGCCAGGTGGCCCCGAAGCACGTCGTCCGACAGGGCGGGCAAGAGCGAGACGAGATCCGCCAGCGTCCGCGCGCGCTGTCCCGTCGCCTGCCCGTGCCTGGTGAATACGAACTCGCGTCCCGGCGCCACGGGGATGTCGCAGTACTTCTGCCGGTGACGCACGTGCAACGTCACGCGGGGAGCGATCCGGAAGCGCACCAGCTGCTCGCCTGACTCCTGGACGCCGGGCAGCAGCAGGGCTTCGTCGACGGCGAGACTGGCGAGCGAATGCAGCCACTCGGCGGTCGTCCCGACTCGCGGCGCGAGCCCGCGCAGAGCCAGCGCCTGACGCTGGTCCGCGACCTGGGTGACGATGACGGCGTCGGTCGCATTCAGCACGTCCACGGAGAGGTCGGCAGTCCGGTAGGTCACCATCACGTGACCACCGAGGTCGCGGTCGAAGAGCTCGGGGTCATCGAGCCTCCCGAGAAAGTAGTGAGCCTCGTCGATCACGATCCGGTGAGGCAGCCCGGTCTGCCTGCGCAGACGATTGGCCAGCCCCAGCACGCGACGCACGAGCCCTTGCTTGGTCTCCTGAGCCGCGGCCGACATGTCCACGATCACGCTCAGGTCCGATTGACCGAGGGCCCGCTCCACCCTGGAAAGGGAAGCGTCCTCGCTGTCGAGGGCAAGGACGATCACACCCGGAAGCGCTTCCAGGCAGCCGTAGTCGCCCTCCGGGTCCAGGATGCACACCGAGTAGCGCTGCAGGATGAGTTGCTCACAAAGGAGTCCGGCGATCCATGACTTGCCGGACTTGGGGTCGCCCCCGATCAGCACGTTGCGGCCTCGCAGCACCAGGTCGAGCGGCGCCCCGTCGTCACGTGTCCCGAGCCGAATCCAGCGACGGCGGCTGAACGCCAGGGAGATCCTGCGTGCCGGGAGAAGCCCGCGGATGAAAGGGGCGATGGCGCTCGGGTCGTTGCCCGGGATCACCGCTTCCGCGACACCCTGCAGGGCCTCGCTGCCCCAGGCCACGGCGGCGCCGAACTCACACGCCTCGAGCAGCGGATGGTCGTTCTCGGCGTTGCCCACGCCGATGGCGTTGTGGCCCGACGCGCGCAACCGCCACAGCGCCTCCTGGAGGCCGGTCCCCTTGGTGACACCGAGCGGGAGCACCATGAGCCTGTCCCGGTTGAAGCTGATGCCGAGAGGGACGGCCAGCCTGCGGATCGAATCGAGGATCTGGCGCGAAGCATCGGCCGCGGCCTCGACCACGCAACTGCCGTGGCGATGCCGGACCCCTTGCCGCTCGAGCTCGGCGAGGAACCGGGGATCCGGGACGCGGCTGAGCAGGATGGGCGACGGTTGGGCCGGGAGCCGGAGCACAGCCCCGTTCTCGGCGACGATCGCGTCGAAAAGAGGGGCCTCCGGCAGCCGCGTGTCGAGGTCGCTCAGAATGCGGCCCGTCACCAGGACCACCATCAGCCCCGCAACCCGAGCCTCCCGGATGGCCTCGGCCGCGTTCCGGTCGAGCTCGCCGTTGATGGCGATCGTGCCGTCGAAATCCAGCGCGAGAATCCGCAGGTTCACGGCTCATTCTCCATCGGGATCGGCGAAGTTGGTACGGGACCGCGGCAGTGGGTGCGGGAGGCATTCCTTGGCTGGGTGAGCAGGCCCATGGACATGACCTGCCGCTCTCGTCCAAAATGAAACGCGTCCACCCGCGACCGACCATGCCTGGACCCCTCTCGCTTTACTTTGCCGCCGATCACCACCGGCTGGACGCCCTGCTGCGCCAGGCGACGTCTGAACCGGACCGCATAGCCCCCGGCCCCTTCGGAGATTTTCGAGCCGGGCTCCTCAAACACATCGGCATGGAAGAAAAGATCCTCTTTCCGGTTGCCCGGCTCAAAGGCATCTACCCGCGTCTGTTCTCTCGTCTTCGGCTGGACCACGGCGCCATCGCCTCTCTACTTGTCCCCACGCCCACCCCGGACATCGTGGGCCAGATCCTGTCCGTCTTGACTCCCCACAACCGGCGGGAGGAAGAGCCCGCGGGCGCTTATCAGATCTGCGACGAGGCTGCCGGTCCGGACGAGGCGGACCGCCTCCTCGCCTCGCTGAGGGCGTTTCCGGAGGTCAAGCTCAAAGAGTACTGCAATGGTCCCGAAGTCTTCCGACACATCGAGATCAACCTCGACCTGTCTAGACGACACTGGATTTGAGGCGGTGGAGCCGTCCCCTCAGCAGTGGCCATCGAACCCTTCGGCAGAGCCCATGACAGCCGTCATAGGCGTTTCCTCTACCCTGGCCCCAGAGTTGAGCCAGGCGACACCCATGCGAGCCACGCGCGCGGAACCCCTGCCCACCCCCGAATGGTCTGATTGGCTGGTTCTTGCCGCCTGTGGGGGGCTCTGCGTGCTGCTGATGTTTCTCGTCTGGGAGGGCGTGGAGCAGGCTACTGTCTTCGATGATCAGGCCGCCCATCGCATCCACTACCTTCGCGGCCTTTCTGCCAGCTTGCTCACGGCTTTGACGGTTGGCTTGATTGGCTGGCGCCAGCACCGTCGCCGCGAGGCCGTTCTTGCCGAAGAAATCAGCCGTCTCGCAGGCGAAGCGCAGGATTCGCGGCGGCTCTTGGAAGTGGTCGTCGATGCGACCCCGGCCGCGCTTGTGGTTCTGGACCGCGACCTCCGCGTGGTCCGCTCCAACCGCATGGCCGAGCAAGTTCACGGCGGTCCCCTAGTGGGCACGCACTGTTACGATACGCTCGCGGGCCGGAGCTGTCAGTGCGCGGAATGCCCGGCCCGCGTAACCTTCACGACTGCGCTTTCACAGACTACATCCGGCATTCACACCGATCCGCACACCGGCGAGATGCTGGCGGTCGAGAGCCACCCGCTGCGGCTGCCGAACGGACAGGACTTCGTGCTCATCGTCGAGCGCGTGGTCACCGAACAGCAGAAGCTGCAGGCAAGGCTGCTGCATCAGGAAAAGATGGCGGCCTTCGGCCAGTTGGCCGCCGGCGTCGCCCACGAGATGGGTAATCCGCTGGCGTCGGTGGAGGCCCAGCTTCAACTCCTCAACGAGGCCCGCCTCAGGCCCGACGACGCCTCCGTAGTCGGCACGGTGCGACAAGAGGTTATGCGGCTCCGCCGCATTCTGCGCGAGATGGTGGATTTCGCCCGCAGGCGGCGCGACGAGGCCACCCTGGTGCCGGTGCAAACCGTGGTGCGCGATGCGCTGCGACTGGTGCGTCACGATCCGCGCATGCGCGGGGTGAGCACGCTCGAAGAGTTCGACCCCGAGACGCCACCGGTGTTCATGGTCGAGGACCACCTGATGCAGGTGACTCTGAATCTGCTGTTGAATGCCCTCGACGCCATGCCCGAAGGCGGCACCCTGCGCATCGAGGTGAAGCCAGCCGGCGCCCAGGTGGCCCTGCGCGTCAACGACTCCGGCGTCGGCATGGACCACGCCACTCTTGGCCGTTGCTTCGAGCCGCTCTTCACCACCAAGGCCCTGGGCAAGGGGACGGGTCTGGGTCTCAGCATCAGCCGCGACATCCTGCGGGCGGTGGCGGGAGATGTCGAATTGCACAGCGCGCCCGGCAAGGGCACGACCGCGGTGGTGATGCTTCCCGCGGCCGGCCTCGACACCGATTCGGCACGACCGGCGGCTGCGGCCCGGATCGCATGACGCCGCCTGGCGGGCGGATCCTGATCGTCGAGGATGAACGCGCGCAGCGCGACGCCCTGGCCCAGTACCTGGCCCGGCTGGGCCATGCGGTCACCGCTGTGGCTACGGGCGAGGAGGCGGTGGATCTGCTCGCCAGGCGCACTCACGCGATCCTGATCACCGACCTGCGCCTGGCTGGCATGTCGGGCCTTGACGTGGTCCAGCGCGCCCACGAACTGGACGAGGACTTCGGGGTGCTCCTCATGACCGCCTACGCCTCCGTGGATTCGGCCATTGAGGCGCTGCGGATCGGCGCTCACGACTACCTGCTCAAGCCGTTGATCTTCGAAGAGGTGGGGCGGAAGGTCTCAGGCCTGCTGGAGCAGCGCGAGCTCAAGCGAGAGAACGCGCGTCTGCGACGAGCGGTGCAGCAGCACCGCGACGTTGAGCTAGTCGCCCACTCGCCAGCCATGCGCGATGTACTCGAGTGGGTGCGCCGGGCGGCGGCCAGTCGCTCGATCGTCTTGATCTCGGGCGAGACCGGCACGGGCAAGGAGGTAGTGGCGCGTTCGATCCATAACCTGGGCGCCGACCGAGAACAGCCCTTCCTTGCTGTGAACCTGGCCGCGGTGCCGGAGACGATGATCGAGAGCGAGTTGTTTGGCCACGAGCGCGGCGCCTTTACGGGCGCCGACCGGCGGCGTGAAGGGATCCTGCGGGCGGCCGGCTTGGGCACGGTGTTCCTTGACGAGATCGCCGAAATGGCGCTCCCGGTGCAGGCCAAGCTCCTGCGCGCCCTGGAGGCGCGTGAGGTGCAGCCGCTGGGGAGCGACAGCACGGCGCCGTTCGACGCGCGGATTCTGGTCGCCACGCACCGCGATCTGGGCGCCATGGTGAACGACGGGCGCTTCCGCGAAGATCTCTTCTATCGCTTGAACGTCCTGCGCATCCACCTGCCGCCGCTGCGCGAGCGGCCCGAGGACATCCCGAGCCTGGTCCACCAGCTGCTCCAACGCCACGCCCTGCGCAACGGGGCCGCGGCGCCACACCTGACGCCCGAGGCCATGCGCGCGCTGTGCCAGCATCCCTGGCGCGGGAACGCGCGCGAGGTGGCCAATGTGCTCGAACGCGCGCTGATCCTGGCCGACGACGGGAGTATCGGCCTCCTCCAGCTTCCCACGGACTTCCGCGAAGGCTCGGCGGGCCTTGCCCTGCAGGACGCCGTCGACCGCTCGGAGCGCGCCCATATCGCGCTGGTCCTCCGCCTGTGCGGCGGCAATCGCGAACGCGCAGCCGCCGAACTCGGGATCTCCCCGGCGACGCTCTTCAGGCGTCTCGAGCGCCTGGGCCTCAAAGGCGCGGGCGCGGCGTGACTCGCTCGATCGCTGCCTGTTTCTGACTGGCGACGCTGAGGCCGTAGCCGTCAAGCCAACACCCCGCGCAGGCAGGACTCTCAGTCCTGACGGACCGCCATGAGTAGATGTGGGGCTCGTTGACGCCGTGCGATACTGCGTGGCGCGCCTCACGGGGCAACCCATCCAGCAGGGAGATTTTTTGCGCGACGTGTTGGCCAGGCCCCAGGCTCGCAAAGTGGCCGAGATGAATACTGAATTCGAAAGGACGTCCCCATGCTCAAGTCATCGCTTCTAGCGCTGTTCGTACTCGCGGGCTCGTCGGCGGTCGCCCAGGCGCCTGGCGGCCGCCCGGCCCTGACGCCGGCAGACGGCCAGGGCTGGACGGGCGATCCGTCGCCCGCGGTGTGGGAATCCGTTTACGTGGGGAGCGCGCCGAAGCTGGACGGCCAGCTCGAGGACATCTGGTCGGCGGCCAGACCGCTGACCGTGTTCGTCCGCGAAGCGATGGGCGGCGATCACCCGGTGCCCGTCATCCTTCGGGCGCTGCACACGGACGACTCCCTGTTCGTGACCGCGCAGTGGCCCGACCGCACTCGCAGCGACATGCGCGACCCATTCGTGTGGGATGCGGGCAAGCTCGCGTATGAACGTCCGTCAAGACCCGACGACCAGTTCGCCATCGAGTTTCCTATCAATGGGGACTTCGGCATCAGCATGCTCACGGTCACACGTTCGTACAAGGCGGACGTGTGGCACTGGAAGGCCGGCCGTGGGAATCCGATCGGCTGGGTCGATGACAAGCACCACGTGATCAGCCAGACGCCCATCAGCCACCCGAGGGCGGTGAAGCACGATCTCCACGGTGGCCGGCTGGTCTACATCCTCCGCGCGCAGGACGCGGGCCGGTCGCCCTACCGGCAGAAGGACGCGCCGCCGGCGTTCGCGGGGGCCGTTGTCGATTCCTTCGAGCAGCAGGAGCCTGATGGCAGCATGGCCGACGTTCGCGGCAGGGGCGTCCATGACGGGAAAGGGTGGACACTCGAGATGGGACGCAAGTTCAAGACCGGTCACGCCGACGACGACGCGGCGATCGACCCGAAATCGGACGTTCGTTGCGCGATCGCCGTGCTCAACGACGAACTGTACGAGGAGCACTCCGTCTCGTCGCTGATCTTGCTCCGCCTGACCGGCGGCCCGGGACAGCCCGCCACCGTCCGGCGTTGATGCGGGGGGCCGAGCCAGCGACCACAGGACGTCAGATCCTGATCCGTGCTGGGCGGCGCGCACTATTTCGTACCTGCCGACCGCTGGGAAACTACTGCTTCATGTGCTTCCGGGCATGGGCACTGCCGTTGGCGCTCTTCTTGACGCCGGCCTGGGTGCTCGCGCAGACGCCTGCCGGCCACCGGCCGATCGCGAATGCCGTGAAACCCGCGCAGCCGCCCGTGATCGATGGCGTCGTGCAGGATGATGAGTGGGGGGGCGCGCCGGTCGCCGGCGGGTTCGTACAGTTCGAGCCGAGGCGAGGAGAGCCGGCGTCCGTGCGGACCGAAGCCCGCGTCCTCGTAGACGCCACCCACATCTACGTCGCATTTCGCTGCTGGGACAGCGAGCCGCTGACCGCGCGCCTGACCCAGCGGGATGGCGATCTCCTGTCGGACGACTCGGTCGTGGTCCTGCTGGATACGGCGAACGATCGCCAGACCGCGTACTACTTTTACACGAACCCGCTCGGCACGCAGATGGACGGCCGGGTGACCGACGACGGCCGGCAGACCGACAACACGTGGGACGGACCCTGGCGCTCGGTCGCGCGAACGACGGATTACGGGTGGTCGGCCGAGTTCGCCATCCCGTTATCGTCTCTGACCTACGCGACGGGATCCGGGCGGGAATGGGGAATCAACTTCGGGCGGGAGCGACGGCGAACTCTGGAGTTCAGTTCGTGGTCCGGCCCGCTCGACAATATCGCGCGCGTGTCGCAGGCGGGCAGGCTGGTGGGACTTGACCTAGCACCTCCGGCCCGGCGCCACCAGATCGTGCCCTACGGCCTGACGCGTCTCCAGGATGCGACGGCGGCCGACTGGGAAGCCGGAATCGACGCGCGTTACAGCATCACGCCGCAGATGGCGATTTATGGCACGCTCAACCCGGACTTCGCCACCGTCGAGGCCGACGTCGAGCAGGTGAACCTGACGCGCTTCGAGGTGTCGCTGCCCGAGAAGCGACAGTTCTTCCTGGAGGGCAATGAACTGTTCGCGCAGCGGATCCGCACCTTCTACTCGCGTCGCGTCGCCGACATCCGGGGCGGCGGCAAGCTGCTGGGCCGGCAGGGTCCATGGACGGCGGCGTTCATCACGGCCCAGACCGAGCCGGACGACACCCAGGGGAGCGCCAACTTCACCGTGGGTCGGCTGCAGCGCGACGTGCTTGGGCGCTCGTCGATCGCGGTCAACCTGGACAACCGTCGCCTCGCCGGCCGGAACCAGGGATCCGTCAGCGTCGATACCAATCTCTTCTTCAGCAAGTTCACCGGTATGACAGCCCAGGTCGTGCAGAGCTGGGGACCTTACAGCCGAGGCACGGAAGCCTTCTACCTCCGTCCGTCCTACGACTCGCCCACTGGACACTTTCACGTCCGCTACACGCACCTAGGCAGCCGGCTTCGCGACAACCTGAACGTGATCGGCCGCATCCCGGACGACGACCGGCGGGAGCTCGATTCCGCGCTGTCGAAGACATGGCATGTCGGTTCGGGCGCCTTCGAGCAAGTTGAATACAACTCGAACTACAACATCTACTGGAGCCAGACCGGCACGCTGCGCAACTGGCAGATCGACGAGTCGGTGGACGTGCAATTCCGCAACCGGTTCAGCGCCAAGGCCGGGCTCACCGAGCAGTTCATCCGGTTCGAGAAGGACTTTCGCAACCGGCAGATCGAGCTGGGCGTGGGCTACAACACCCGCGAGTACAACTCCGTGCGCCTGGGCGTCGAGTTCGGCCGGAACTACGACGCCGACTTCCAGCTCTGGTCGGTGGTGGCGCGCAGAAAGCTGACCCCCCAGCTGTCGGCGGAGTACTCGCTGGAGCGCCTCTGGCAGTCCCCCGATCCCGAGGGGAAGAGCACCTGGATCCATGTCTTTCGGGCGACCCAGTACTTCACCAAGGACCTCTTTCTGCGCGCCTTCTACCAGATCAACACCGGTATTGAACGCCACAACATCCAGGCTGCGTTCGTCTGGCGCTACCTGCCGCCTTTCGGCACGATTCAGGTCGTCTATCAGCGAGGCACGGCCGCATTCGGCGAACGATCGAACCAGGGGCACACACTGTTCCTGAAGGCCACTACGGTCTTCTGAGTAGGAAGCCGCGATTGGGGGATCACGGCGACCAGCGAGGTGTCGTCGAGTCGGTAGCCACTGCTTCCTTGTAAGAGTTGTGTAACACTGCCACGAGTGTGCGTCTCACGCCGAGCATGACGTGCTAGCGTCACGGCCGTGCGAAGAAGGCGCCCGTG
This sequence comes from Vicinamibacteria bacterium, assembly GCA_044229175.1. Classification (GTDB taxonomy): domain Bacteria; phylum Acidobacteriota; class Vicinamibacteria; order Fen-336; family JAGNNV01; genus JAGNNV01. Next base: position 42,738 of record JBGATM010000009.1, read on the forward strand.
ACTGCTCGACCGGAGATCATCCAGGGTGGCATGGGAGTGGCGGTGTCGAGTTTTAAGCTGGCGCGCACCGTTGCCCAGCAGGGGCAGCTCGGCGTGGTCTCGGGGACGGCGCTCGACCTGGTGCTCGCCCGTCGGTTGCAGCGCGGCGACCCTGATGGGCATGCCCGGCGGGCGCTGAGTCACTTTCCCGACCCGACGCTGGCCGAGCGTGTGCTGGAGGCCTATTTCGTTCCCGGTGGCGAGTTCGGCGAAGCGCCGTTCCTGGAGACGCCGATGTTCACTGCGGCGCCGACCGGGAAGCGCCAGGAACTGGCCGTGGCCGGCGGCTTCGTCGAGGTCTTCCTGGCCAAGGAAGGCCACGCCGGGCTGGTCGGCATCAACTTCCTCGAGAAGATCCAGTTGCCCACGCCGGCCACCCTCTATGGCGCGCTGCTCGCGCGGGTGGACTACGTGCTGGTGGGCGCCGGCATCCCGCGGGACATCCCCGGACTGCTCGACCGCCTCTGCCGGCACGAGGCCGCGACCCTGCCGTTGCACGTCACCGGAGCCGAGCCCGAAGACCGCTTCGAGTTGTGCTTCGACCCGGCGCAGGTGCTGCCGAATCCCGGGCCGGAGCTCCCCCGGCCGCTCTTCCTGGCCATCATCGCCTCCGCCACGCTGGCCCTCAGCCTGGCCAAGCGCGCTTGCGGAGTCGATGGATTCATCGTGGAAGGTCCGACTGCCGGCGGGCACAACGCGCCGCCCCGCGGTCCCCTCACCCTGGAGCAGGGCCAGCCCGTCTACGGGCCGAGAGACGCCGTGGACCTGAGCAAGCTGCGTGCCCTGGGACTGCCCTTCTGGCTGGCCGGTTCATACGCGTCGCCCGAAGGACTGCGCCGGGCGCAAGCCGAGGGTGCTTCCGGAGTGCAGGTTGGAACGGCGTACGCCCTGTCCTCGGATTCGGGCCTGGACAACGCGCTGCGGGAGCGAGTGCTCGAGAGCGTGGAGCGTGGGACGGCGCGCGTGTTCACCGACCCCTACGCGTCACCGACCGGCTTTCCATTCAAGGTCGTCGAGCTCGCGGGCACTCTCTCGGAAGCCGCCGTCTACGAGGCGCGCCCACGGCGTTGCGACCTGGGTTATCTGCGTGAGTTATACCGGCGGAGCGACGGCAGCCTGGGCTATCGCTGTCCCGGCGAACCCGTGGGCGACTACGTGCGCAAGGGCGGGCGTGTCGAAGACACCGTAGGCCGCAAGTGCATCTGCAACGGCCTGATCGCCACGGTCGGGCTGGGGCAGCGCCGGGGTGGGACCGCCGAAGCGCCCATCGTCACGGCCGGAGACGACCTGACGAGCCTCGGGCGCCTGCTCCACGAAGGGCGGCGCGGTTACTCGGCCGTCGAAGTCACCGACTACCTGCTGGCGCGCGCCGGAAACACGGAACGCGAATCCCCTTCGGCCCGCCCCTCCTCAACATGACCGGCGCTCCTGGGTCGCGAATTGCATCCCAGGGACGGGTTGCGCCCGCGACGGTCAGCGATCTGGAACCGGTGGCCACCTCTTTCGCATCCGTGTCCGGGAGCGATGCTGCATCGCAGGCACCGACGCGCGCCGAGCGCGCCGTCGCCCTCTGGCTCCTCGCCTGCTGCCTGCTGGTCTTGGCGATCATCGTGGTCGGCGGCGTCACGCGCCTGACCCACTCGGGGCTGTCGATCACCGAGTGGCAGCCGATCGTCGGGACACTCCCGCCCCTCACCGATCACGACTGGCAGGTGGCGTTCAACAAGTACCGCGCGACGCCCGAGTATCAGCAGGTCAACCAGGGCATGTCGCTCGAGGCCTTCAAGGGCATCTTCTGGTGGGAGTACTTCCACCGCCTGCTCGGGCGGCTGGTCGGGGTCGCGTTCCTCGTGCCCTTCGCCTGGTTCGCGGCGAAGCGCATGGTGCCGGCAGGCCACCGCTTTCAGCTCGCGGGCATCTTCGCGCTCGGCGGACTGCAGGGCGCGATGGGTTGGTACATGGTGAAGAGCGGCCTCGTGGACGACGCGCGCGTGTCGCCGTTCCGCCTCACCGCGCACCTCGGGCTCGCGTTCGTGATCCTCGGCTCGATGCTGTGGGTCGCGCTCTCGCTCCTGCATTCGCGGCGCGAGGCAAGGGCGACCCGCGGGGCGCGCTCCGCGCGGCGCTGGTCGTTCGGGATCGTCGCGCTGGCGCTGCTGATGGTGCTCACCGGCGGCTTCGTCGCGGGGATCCGCGCCGGCCTCGCATACAACACATTTCCGCTGATGAACGGCGCGTGGATCCCCGCCGAGATCCTGATGCGCGAGCCGGCGTGGACGAACTTCTTCTGGAACATGGCGACCGTGCAGTTCGACCATCGGGTCGGCGCGTGGCTGTTGTTCCTCCTCGTGCCGGTGCTGTGGTGGAAGCTGCGCACCGCGGACGGCGTGCCGGCGCGCGCGAAGAAGGGCGGCAACGCGCTCCTCGCGGCGCTCGCGATCCAGCTCGCGCTGGGTATCTCCACGCTGCTGCTGATCGTGCCGCTGTCGCTCGCGGCGCTCCACCAGGCCGGCGCGGCGTTGGTGTTCGCCGTCGCTGTTTACGTGGCCCACGCGATGCGCTGACCCGCGCGGCGGAGCACAGCTTGCGCGCCCTGACCCCGGTAGGAACTCGTGACCTTGGGTGGCGGAGGACCTGCGCGGCCGGCGCAACACCACCAGCGGTGACTCTCAAGCAACTCGCCTTCAATCTGCCGGTTTCGGACTCTCAGTCCTGAGGGCTGCCCCGACCCTGCCCTCTCAACCGTGAGAGTTGCGACCGGAGGCGCAAGTCCGCAACTCCCGGCCCCCGCGAGATTTCCTTTCGATGGCTACGCTGTGGCACGACCTCTGCAGTGACAGCGCCCAGCAGGAGACTCCCGATTGCGTCCACTTACTCTTTCGGCCCTCGTCGTCGCCGCTCTCACGCATCCCGCGGTGGCTCGCGCGCAGTCCGCCGCGGCGCCTTCACCCGCAGCGGCCTCATCTCCGGCCCCGGTCGACCCTACGGTCGAACTGTTCGCGCGAAAGTGCGGGTCCTGCCACACCGTCGGTAGCGGCAAGCGGGTGGGACCCGATCTCCAGGGCGCCCTCGATCGCCGCGACCGCGCCTGGGTGGAGCGCTTCATCAAGGCGCCCTCGACGATGCTCGACAGCGACCCGACGGCGCGCCAGCTCGTGACCGAGTTTGCCGGTGTCCGGATGCCCGACCTGGGTCTTTCGGACAGCGAGGTCTCGAGTCTCACCAGTCTCATTGAACGCTGTTCGAAGGAGCCGTGCGACCTCGCCGGCAGGTTCACTCCGGTCGCCACCGCGACGGCCGCCGACATCGCGCGCGGTCGCGATCTGTTCCTGGGCCAGGAGGCATTGAAGGGAGGAGCCGCGCAATGCCTCTCGTGTCACACCGTGCTCGGCGCGGGCGGCGGGATCGCCGGCGGTCTGCTCGCGAAGGACCTGACCAACGTCTTTGGCCGGCTTGGCGACCAGGGCCTCGACGCCGCGCTCAAGAGCCCGCCCTTTCCCACCATGGCCAGGATCTTCGTGGACCATCCGCTCCAGCCCGACGAGGTGTTCGCCCTCCGCGCCTTCCTCTATGACGCCAACCGTAAGGAGCCCGCAGCCGAGGACGCCCTGAGCCTGCTCCTCGTCGCGCTGCTGGGAACCGTCGTCGTGTTGATCGCGCTGAACGTGGCGTGGGCCCGGCGCCTGCGCGGAGTGCGCCTGCCGCTTGTGCGCAGAAAGGTGAGCCTCCCATGAGGTGGATCAAGGATCTGGTCAGCCCGCAAACGCGCGCCTGGGAGGAGTTCTACCGGAACCGCTGGCAGCACGACAAGATCGTGCGCTCGACCCACGGCGTGAACTGCACCGGCGGCTGCTCCTGGAACATCTACGTCAAGGAAGGGATCGTCACCTGGGAGATGCAAGCCCTCGACTATCCGCTGATCGACCGCAACCTCCCCCCGTACGAGCCTCGCGGCTGCCAGCGCGGGATCTCCTACTCCTGGTATCTCTACAGCCCGATCCGGGTGAAGTACCCGTACATGCGCGGCGCGCTGCTCGATCTGTGGCGGGAGGCCCGCGCCAGCCACGAGGATCCGGTCATGGCCTGGGAATCGTTGCAGAGCGACCCCGAGAAGAGGGCGCGTTACCAGCGAGCCCGTGGCAAGGGCGGTTTTCGCCGGGTCAAGCTGGACGAGGCCATGGAGCTGATCGCGGCGGCCAACGTGTACACGGTGAAGAAGCACGGACCGGACCGGATCAACGGCTTCTCTCCGATCCCCGCCATGTCCCAGTTGAGCTACGCGGCGGGAGCTCGGTTCCTGCAACTCGCGGGCGGGGTGAACCTGTCCTTCTACGACTGGTACTCCGACCTCCCGCCCGCCTCGCCCGAGGTCTGGGGCGAACAGACGGATGTGGCCGAGTCGGCCGACTGGTACCACGCGAAGATGATCGCGGTGATCGGATCGAATCCGAACATGACGCGGACGCCCGATTGTCACTACATCTCGGAGTCGCGCCACAACGGCACCAAGCTGGTAGTGATGGCGCCCGACTTCTCTCAAGTCAGCAAGTACGCGGACCAATGGATCCCCGTCCACGCTGGCCAGGACGGCGCCTTCTGGATGTCGGTCGGCCACGTGATCCTGAAGGAGTTCTACGCCGATCGGCCAACGCCGAGCTTCGAGAGCTACCTCAAACAGTTCACCGACTCGCCCATGCTGGTGGAGCTGGAGCCCTCGGGGCGGGGACACCGCGCCGGTCGGCTGCTGCGAGCCGGCAATCTCGACCGCTACCGGGACGAGGAGAACGGCGACTGGAAGTACCTGGTGCTGGACGCCGGGAGCGGTGAGCCACGCATGCCGGGCGGCGCGGTCGGCCACCGCTGGGGAGCGCCGGGAAAGTGGAACCTCAAGCTGGAGGACGCGAGGACCGGGGAGCCGATCGACCCGCTGCTGACCCTGCTCGGGCGTCACCAGGAAGCCCCGCTCGTCGAGTTTGAGCAGTACGAGTCGGACACCCTTGCCCTGCGCGGCGTGCCGGCGGTGCGGGTGACGACGACCGACGGCAAGCTGCGTCTGGTCACCACGGTCTTCGACCTGCTGATGGCGCGCTACGGAGTCTCCCGCGGTCTGCCCGGCGAGTACCCCGCGGACTTCGACGACCCCGACCTCACCTACACCCCGGCCTGGCAGGAGAGGTTGACCGGCATCGACCGGAAGACCGTCATCGCGTTCGCGCGCGAGTGGGCCAGAACCGCGGAGAAGACCGGCGGCAAGTGCTGCATCATCATCGGGGCCGGCATCAACCACTGGTACCACAACAACCTGATGTACCGCTCCGCCATGGCGGCGCTGATGCTCACCGGCTCGGTGGGCAAGAACGGCGGCGGCCTCAACCACTACGTCGGCCAGGAGAAGCTGGCCCCCGTAGCGCCCTGGTCGGCGATCACCTTCGCGAAGGACTGGGGCATGACGCCCCGCCTTCAGAACGCCCCTTCCTGGCACTACGTCCACTCGGACCAGTGGCGCTACGAGGCCGAGTTCACCGAGTACCACCCGGTCCCGAGCGATACGTCCATCGCCAAGGGCCACACCATGGATCTGCAGGTGCAGGCCGTCCGCAACGGCTGGCTGCCCTTCTTCCCCCAGTTCGATCGTTCCTCCATCGAGGTGGTGAAAGAAGCTCGGGCCGCGGGGGCCAAGACCGAGGCCGAAGTGGTGGCCCATGTGGTTCAGCAGTTGAAGAGCGGCGCCTTGAAGTTTGCGGTCCAGGACCCGGATGCTCCCGAGAACTGGCCGCGGGTCTGGTTCATCTGGCGCGGCAACGCCTTGATGTCCTCGGCGAAGGGTCACGAGTACTTTCTCAAGCACTACCTCGGCACCCACACCAACCTGATCGCCAAGGAGAAGGCGGAGGGCAAGGTCAAGGAAGTGGTCTGGCGGGACGCGCCCGAAGGCAAGCTCGACCTCGTCGTGGACCTCAACTTCCGCATGGACACATCGGCGCTGTATTCCGACGTCGTGCTGCCGGCCGCGACCTGGTACGAAAAGGCGGACCTCAACTCCACCGACCTGCACTCCTTCATCCATCCCCTGTCGGAGGCGGTGCCCCCGGCCTGGGAGTCGCAGCCGGACTGGAACCTCTTCAAGGGCATCACCCTGAAAACGGCCGAGCTTTCGATCCGGCACCTGCCCGAACCGGTCGAAGACCTGGTGATGTCGCCTCTCACCCATGACTCGCCGGCGGAGATCGCCCAGCTCGACATCCTGGACTGGACCAAGGGCGAGTGCGAGGCGATCCCGGGCAAGACCATGCCCGGTTTCAAGATCGTCACCCGCGATTACAAGAAGCTGCATCAGAAGTTCATCGCCCTGGGTCCGGGCATCCGATCGGGCATCGGCGCTCATGGCGTGCAGCTCGATGTGACCGCAGAGTACGAAGAGCTGATCGCGACCCGACCGACCGTGGAGGTCTCAGGGGAGGTGTATCCCTCGCTGCGCGAGGCGCACGAGGCCGCCGACGCCATCCTGCACCTCGCCCCCGAGACCAACGGCGAAATCGCGTACAAGGGTTACCAGTACCTGGAGAAGAAGACTGGCCTGGCGCTCACCGACCTGGCCGAGGGGTCACGCTCTCAGCGGGTGACCTACAAGGATCTGCAGGCCCAGCCGCGCCGACTGCTGAACAGCCCCTGCTGGTCCGGTCTTATGACCAACGGGCGCTCCTACTCGTCGTTCACGACGCAGGTCGACCGCCTGTTGCCGTGGCGCACCCTGACCGGGCGTCAGCACTTCTATCTGGACCATCCGGGCTACATCGACTTCGGCGAGAATCTGCCGACTTACAAGCCAGTGCCTCTGCCCGCGGAGTACGGAGACCTGCGCGAGAGCGTGCAGGACGGCCTGCTGCTCAACTACCTGACGCCCCACGGGAAGTGGCACATCCACTCCACGTACTACGACAACCACCGCATGCTGACGCTGTCGCGGGGGATCGAGCCGGTCTGGATCAACGATCAGGACGCCGAACGCATCGGCATCGTGGACAATGACTGGGTCGAGATCCACAACGATCACGGCGTCATGTGCACGCGGGCGGTGGTGTCAGCGCGGCTGCCGCGCGGCGTCTGCATCGTCTATCACTCGCCGGAACGGACGATCAGCGTGCCGCGCTCCCCGCTTCGCGGTAACCGGCGCGCCGGGGGCCACAACAGCCTGACCCGGATACGGTTGAAGCCCGTCTTGATGATGGGCGGGTACGGGCAATTCACCTTCCACTTCAACTACTGGGGACCCACGGGCGTCAACCGCGACACCTCGGTGCGGATCCGCAAGCTCGCCAAGGCGGAGTTCTAGTGCGGAGGTCCCCTCGATGAGCTTGCCGGTGAAGGTGCGTTGCGTCCTGCTCCCGGCCTTGCTGGCCCTCGTGGCGACGAGAGTTGTTTTTGCACAGGAGCCGACAGGGCCTGCGCCGAAACCGAGCCCCGCGCCGCAAGAAGACAGCCGACCCTTTCACCTCGGCGGCGAGATCAAGGTCGATTTCCGCAACTCGAAGGACGTGTCCTCACCCGTCTATTTCCCCTTCCCGCCCGAACTGATCCCGCAGGGCCAGACCGGGGTCATGATGCGCACCGTCGACCCCGGCAGCTCCCTGGAGCTCCCGAACGTGGCGCTCAGGGGCGAGGGGGAGATCATGTCGGGCGTCACCGCGAAGGTCGAGGTGCACTTCCTCGATCTCTACAACCGGAACCCCACATCCTCTGACGACCGCCTCCAGCTGCGGGAGGCCTGGGTCCGCGTCGGCCGCGCACCGGAGGGCTTCCAGTCCGGCGGAACGTCCTTCTATGTGCTGGTGGGCCTCGCCCCGCGCTTCAGCAGGCAGCTCCAGAGGCGCCTGGAACACTACGGACTCTGGGGCACAGCGGTGGGACGCTTCGAGCAGCCCCAGGTGCAGCTCGGCGGGACCCTGGGTCGCGTGTACTGGCGAGCCATGGTGGGAAACGGCAACCCGGTCTTCTTTCGCGATACGAACGCGCTCGCGGGAGACAACGGGACCCCCGAGCGAGCGCCTGGAAACGTGAACCCGATATACCAGTCCGGCTTCCCCATCCTCTACGACGCCAAACCGACGGATGTCACCGTTAACGGCGATCTCGAGTGGGGAGGCGGGCTCGGCTATCGCGCCGGCTCGGATCGCGCGGGGCTCGACGTGCTCGGCTGGGCCTTCGGCCGCAGGCTCCAGGACACGGTGCGCCTCCGTGGCACGTACTACGGGGGCGACATCAAGCTTCTCCAGGGGGCCGGCTTCCCGCTTCCCTACTCGGGCCGGGACAAGCGCGAGTACGGAGTCAACGTCCAGGGACGGTGGGGCGGCGGCCGGCTGTTCGGCCAGTACGTGGACCAGGAGATCGCCCACCTTCCGCGCCGCGGTTTCGAAGCCGAGCTGGCCTGGCGGTTTGATCTAAATAGCGTCCTCTCGATCGGCGAATCGCCCGCGCTGAACTGGATCCAGCCGGTGGTCAGGGTGTCCCATCTCCAGAACGGCTTCGACGGGCCCAGGGAGTTCCCCGGCCTGTCCGTGACCTGGGATTGGACCAAGATCGACGCCGGCGTCCGAGTGGAGATCGTCCCGGGGGTTGACCTCACCGCCGAATACTCCTGGCACGCCGCCCGGACCCACAACTCGACCCTCCACCCCAACGAAGCCCTCGTGACGTTGCGTGTGGAGTTCTAGGAGGAAGACATGGACGTGAGAGCGCAGATCTCGATGGTCTTTCACCTCGACAAGTGTATCGGCTGCCACACCTGCTCGGTCGCCTGCAAGAACGTCTGGACGGACCGGCGCGGGGCTGAATACATGTGGTGGAACAACGTGGAGACCAAGCCCGGCACGGGCTACCCCACGTCCTGGGAGGACCAGGAGAAGTACAAGGGCGGCTGGCAGAAGGTGACGAACGGCGTCCAGCTTCGCGCGGTCGGCAAGGTGCGCGGCGCGATGACCGTGTTCCATAACCCGAATCTGCCCACCGTCGACGACTACTACGAGCCTTTCACCTACCGCTACCAGGACCTCTTCGACACACCGGAGGGCGCCGACCAGCCCACGGCCCGACCGATTTCGATGATCACGGGCGAGCCCATGAACATCGAGGCCGGCCCGAACTGGGATGACGACCTGGGCGGCTCGCCAGTCTACGCGGCCAACGACCCGAACCTGGAGAAAGTGTCCGCGGCCGAGCGCGCGGCGCTTTTCGAGGTCCAGCGCCTGGTCTTCTTCTACCTGCCGCGCATCTGCAACCACTGTCTGAACCCCGCCTGCGTGGCCGCGTGTCCCTCGGGCGCCCTCTACAAGCGGGGTGAGGACGGCATCGTCCTGCTGAACCAGGAGCGCTGCCGTGCCTGGCGTTTTTGCGTCACCGCCTGCCCCTACAAGAAGGTCTACTTCAACTGGTCCACGGGCAAGAGCGAGAAGTGCATCCTCTGCTATCCCCGGCTCGAGACGGGCCAGCCCCCGGCCTGCTTCCACTCCTGCGTCGGCCGGATCCGCTACCTGGGCGTCGTGTTCTACGATGCTGACCGGATCCCGACGGCCCTGGGAGCGAAAGACGAGGATCTGGTGGCGGCGCAGCGCGGTCTTATCCTGGACCCGAACGATCCCGAGGTGATCGCCGGAGCGGTAAAGAACGGGATCCAGCCCGACGTGATCGCCTGCGCGCAGCGTTCGCCGGTGTACCGGTATGTCATGGAGTGGGGCCTGGCCCTGCCGCTCCATGCCGAACACCGCACGCTGCCGATGCTGTTCTACGTGCCGCCGCTGCTTCCGGTCATGGCCAAGAATGGCGACAACGGTTACGACACCACCATCGAGGATTTCCTCGGGTCGGTGGATCGGTACCGGTTGCCCATTACTTACATGGCGAGCCTTTTTGGCGCCGGCAACGAGGGGGTGGTGCGCTACGCCCTGCGCAAGCAGCTCGCGGTGCGCAACTACCGACGCGCGGTGACCGCGGGGGATGTGGACATGGAGAGAGCGAAGCAGATGCTGGCCGAGGCGGGTTGCACGGTCGAGCAGGCTGAGGCGATTTACCGGCTCACCTCGATCGCGTCACTCGATGATCGCTTCGTGATCCCGCCCGCCCACCGCGAAGAGGCGATCGAAATGCTCGAGGAACCCCTCGAGGCCAAGGGGTTCGAAGGGTTCGGGCGAAGGCGACGTCCCGAGCGAGGAGCCTAGCCATGATGAACCGCGAGACCCTCGACCTGGTCGCTCAAAGCCTCGAGTATCCGACGGCTCAGACCGCGACGGTGGCGCGTCGCGCCGCGGAACTCTCCGCTGGTGATCACACGGCGCTGGCCCGGGCGCTGTGGGAGATGGCCGTGTGGATTGAGACGGCGCCGATCGGACAGGCCGAGGAGCGCTATACCGCACTCTTCGATCTGAATCCCGTGTGCACGCTTCACGTCGGCTATCAGGTATTCGGCGACACCTATCAGCGCGGCGCTTTCAACGCCAACCTCGCCGGCGAGTTGCGGAAGGCAGGGGTGGCCAAGGGCGACGACCTCCCGGATTTTCTGCCGGTCGTGCTCCGGCTCCTGGGCGCGATTGACCCGGGCGAGGCCGAGCCGTTGTTGTCGATCGTGGTCGGTCCGGCCCTCGCGAAGATGACCCAGGCCCTGGGCGGCTCGCGCAGCCCCTGGAGCGACGTGATCCGCGCCTTGCCGGAGTTGCTCGGCGACGCGGCCCAGGCAACGGCGGATGCCGGGGCGCGACCCGCCGCGCTTCAGACGCTGGAGGCGGGCCGTGCTTGACGTCCTGTTCTTCGGGGCTTTCCCCTACGTCGCCATGGTGTTGTTCCTGGTCGTCTCGATCCGGCGCTACCGGCGAGATCCCTTCTCGTTCTCGAGCCTGTCCTCGCAGTTTCTCGAGAGCCGGCGCCTGTTCTGGGGCTCGGTGCCGTTCCACGTCGGAATCCTGACCCTGTTCTTCGGCCACCTGCTGGGCTTCCTGCTCCCGCGCGAGCTCACGCTGTGGAACCGGGCGCCGCTTCGGCTGTTCGTGTTCGAGGCAAGCGGCCTGATTGCGGGTCTGCTCACCCTCATCGGCCTTTTCGGCCTGATCCTGCGCCGGGCGAGCGCGGCGCGCCTGCGCGTCAACACGAGCCCAACCGATCTCCTGGTCTACGCACTGCTGCTGTTCCAGATCATCACGGGCCTGTGGGTCGCACTGGTCCTGCGCTGGGGCAGCGCCTGGTACACCCAGGCTGTGGTGCCCTATCTGCGTTCGATCTTTCTGCTCCAGCCTGAGATCCAGCGCATGGTAGACCTGCCATTGCTCGCTCGGCTCCACGTGATCGGAGCCTTTGTGCTCTTGGCGGCCTTCAGCTTCACGCGCCTCGTCCACGTACTCGTGGCCCCGGTGCCGTACCTGTGGCGCCCGTTGCAAGTGGTCATCTGGAACCGAAAGCGCGGGGAGCCGCTGGTCGGGTAGCGCCATGACCGAGCAAGGCAAAGCATTCCCCGTCCTGGAAACCGGGATGTCGGCGGTCGGTCAGATGAAAGACCGCGCGCGCGATGAAGGGGCGTGGCCCGGAGGCTCCCCAAGCCGACGGGGGGCGACCTAGATGAGGGTCGTCACGGCGTGGTCAACGGACGCGCAGAAAGAAGGCGTGCTGCGCGCCGGAGTGAGGCGCCTGCACCCCGCGTATTTCGCGCTGGTGATGGCAACGGGCATCGTCTCGGTGGCCGCGCATCTCCTGGGCATGGAGCCGGTCGCGCAGGCGCTCGTTGCCGTGAATCTGGTCGCCTTCCCGGTTCTGTGGGCGCTGACGATCACGCGGGTGGTCGTTTACCCATCCGTTTTCTTCGAGGACCTGGTGGACCACCAGCGCGGCGTCGGCTTCTTCACGATCGTGGCCGGAACCAGCGTGCTCGGCGGTCAGCTCGTGCTGGTGCGAGGCGAGTACGGCGTGGGCTTGGCGCTGTGGACCCTGTCCATCGCGCTTTGGCTGCTGCTGATCTACGCGATCTTCACCGCCTTCACGGTCAAGGAGACGAAACCTTCTCTGGCCGAGGGCATCAACGGAGGCTGGCTGGTGGCGGTGGTTGCGACCGAGTCCATTTCCAACCTCGGAGGCCTGCTGGCGCCTGAGTTCACACACCGCCGCGAGGAGTTGCTCTTCTTCACCCTGGTGTTCTGGCTGTGCGGCGGGATGCTCTACATCTGGATGATCTCGCTCATCTTCTACCGCTATGCCTTCTTCAAGTTCTCGCCCTCGGACCTGATGCCGCCGTACTGGATCAACATGGGCGCCATGGCGATCTCGACCCTCGCGGGCACGACGCTCGTCGCCAACGCTCCAAACTCAGAGTTGCTCCAGAGGATGGTTCCGTTCCTGCTCGGCTTCACCGTGCTCTTCTGGGCGACCGCGACCTGGTGGATCCCCATGCTGGTGACCCTCGCGGTTTGGCGCCATGTTTACCGGCGCTTCGAAGTCGCCTACGACCCCCTCTATTGGGGCGCGGTCTTCCCGCTGGGGATGTACACGGTCTGCACGTTCCGCCTGGCTCAGGTGTTCGAGCTGCCCTTTCTGATGGCGATCCCCCGCGTCTCCGTCTTCGTCGCGCTGCTGGCGTGGACCGTGACCTTCGTGGGTCTGGTGCGCCGGCTGGCCGAGACTCTCAGGATGAGCGTGCATGCGACTGCCTAGGATCGCCACCCTCGCCGCGGCGCTGGGCCTCGCGGCGTGCGAGCCCACGAACCAGGGCTATGCGCCCGCGCAGCCGGTCAAGTACTCCCACGCCGTCCACGCGGGGGCGATGCAGATCCCCTGTCTGTACTGCCACACCGGCGCCGAGCGCGGGCGCTACGCGGGGATTCCCTCCGCGAGCATCTGTCTGAATTGCCACAAGCAGGTTCTGCCGAACAACCCGGAAGTCCTCAAGGTGAGCACGGCCGTCGAGCGGAATCAGCCGATCGCCTGGGTCCGGGTCCACAACCTGCCCGCCTTCGTCTACTTCAACCACAGCCCCCACGTGCAGGCCGAAATCACCTGCCAGACTTGCCACGGCCCCGTCGAAAGCATGGGGCGCGTCATGCAGTTTGCGCCGCTCACCATGGGCTTCTGCCTCGACTGCCACCGCAAGGGAACGGCGAGCCTGGGGCGCGGCGCGCCAGTGCGCGCGGCGCAGGCCAATCGGCTGACGGACTGTGCCGTCTGCCACCACTGACGAGTGAGACCATGAAAGATCTCCGCCCCGACCGTCGCACCTGGATGGAGCTCGACGCGGCTCTCGAGCGGCCGGTGGTGGATGACAGACCCGAGCGGGCCTATCCTGGTTTCGGCGCCGCCACCGCTGAGCTGCGCCGTCGCGATGTCCTGAAGCTCGCGGCCCTCTCCGCCTCGATCGCGGCGTGCGAGCGGCTGCCCGTGCGCCACGCCCTGCCGTACCTGCTGCCGCCGGAAGAGTTGACGCCGGGCGTGCCGCTGCACTACGCGAGCACCTGCAGCGCTTGCCCCGCGTCGTGCGGTCTCGTGGCCACGGTCCGCGACGGGCGGCCGGTGAAGCTCGAAGGGCACCCGCAGCATCCGCTCTCGCGCGGCGGACTGTGCGCGCTCGGCCAAGGGGACCTCCGCGCGCTCTACGATGCGGGCCGGCTTCAGGGGCCGACCCTCGGCGGGCAGAAGGCCACCTGGGAGGAGATGGACGCCCTCGTCGTCCGTCGTCTGGCCGAGGTCCACGGCAGCGGCAAGCGGGTGGCTGTTCTTTCGCCCACGATCACGAGCCCGACCGCCCGTCGCGCCATCGAGGCCTTCCTTGAGCCGTTCCGCGGCACGCTCGTTGAATACGACGCCGACCCCGAGTCCATGTCGACGCGGCTCGAAGCCTACGAACACCTCGACGGTGCGCGGCTCGCCCCCGCACTTGAGATCGAACAGGCGGACCTGCTGGTGGTGCTGGGCTCGGACCTGCTCGGCACCGGCCCCGATCCGGTGGCGGCCACCGCGGCCTACGCGGCGCGGAGACGGGCGGCGGAGCAGGGCCGGGCCTTTCGTCACGTCCAGTTCGAGGGAACGCTGTCGCTCACCGGAGCCGCCGCCGACGAACGGCTGTTGGCCAGCACCGCCGAGCGCCGCCTCGTGGCACTTTGGCTGCTGCGCCACGCGGCGCATGCGGTGGGTGGCGAGCTTGCGACCGCACTCGAGGCCACGCTGGTCTCGCTGCCCCCCATCGGCGCGCTGGAGGAACCCACCGTGCGCGTGGCCGCGTCGCTGGTTGAGGCGCGGGGGCATGGTCTGGTCGTGAGCGGCGCCAGCGACCTCGGAGAGCAAATCGCGGTGGCTCTTGTCAATCGCGTGCTCGGCGGCGAGGGCACCACGCTGGACCTCGCGCGCCCGACCCTGGTCCGCCGCGGCCTCGACCGTGAACTGGCCGAGCTTCTGGAGGCAATGGAGAAAGGCGCCGTTGGCGCGCTGTTTGTTCTCGGCCTCGACCCGGTCGATCAGCTTCCGGGCGACGAAGCGCTCCGCAGCGCCTTCGCGGCGCTCCCGCTCTCCGTCGCCATCACAGACCGGCCGACGGCGACCGCCGCGGCCTGTCACGCGGTGGCCGCCGCGCACCACGGACTCGAGGCCTGGGGTGACGCGATGCCGCGCGCGGGCGTGCTCACGCTGGCGCAGCCTATGGTCCGGCCGATCTTCGACACGCGACATTCGATAGAGAATTTCCTGCGCTGGTCCGGCGCCGCCGTTACCGACTATCGGCTCCACCTGAAGGAGGCCTGGCGGCAGTTGCTGGGGGCGCCGAACTTCGAATCAGTATGGACGAATGCGGTGGCGCAGGCGCTCGCGCCCGCGGCGGCCGCCGCCGCGTTTACCCCCCGATCCGCCACCACGAGACCTGCCCGGTCTGCGGCGGAAACGTTGAGAGTCGCCAACGCTGACGCCTTCCTTCCTCCGGCCTCCCCGGCCGACGGGCTCGAGGCGGAGCTGATGGCGGAGGTCGGTCTGCGCGACGGTCATCGAGCGCACGTGCCGTGGCTGCGCGAGCTGCCCGACCCGCTCACGCGCGTCAGTTGGACGGCGTGCGTGCGTGTGGCGCCGCAACGGGCGCTCGCGCTCGGTGTGCGCGATGGAGACGTGCTTGCGGTCCAGGTGGGCGAACGCGAGATTTCGCTGCCCGTGCGGGTGATGCCCGGCCAGCACCCCGCCGTGCTCGGACTGCCGGTCGGCTACGGGCGCGTCGACGGCGACGCCGACCCCGCGGGCAACGCATTCCGGCTGGCCGTTTGGACCGGTGGCCGGCTCGTGCGCCGGGGCCTCACCGCGGTGGTGCGGAAGACCGGCGCGTTCGCGCCGCTGCCCATCGTCCAGCCCCAGGCTACAACCGCGGGCCGCGACGTGGTCCACCAACTCGGAAGTTACGCGGAGGCGGCGCCCCACGAGCACTACGACCCCGCCCGGGACCTGTGGCCAAACCCGGAGAAGAGTTCGCCGCAGTGGCATATGGTGATCGACCTCGACGCCTGCACGGGATGCAGCGCCTGCGTCGTGGCGTGCCAGGCGGAGAACAACGTCGCCGTGGTCGGCCCCGACGAGGTGCGCCGCAACCGCGAGATGCACTGGCTGCGGATCGACCGCTATTTCTCGGGCGAGGCGGAGCAGCCGGATGTGCTTTTCGAGCCGATGCTCTGCGCTCAGTGCGACCATGCCCCGTGCGAAACGGTGTGCCCGGTGGCCGCCACCGTGCACAGCGAGGATGGCCTCAATCAGCAGGTCTACAACCGCTGCGTGGGCACGCGCTACTGCGCCAACAACTGCCCGTACAAGACCCGCCGCTTCAACTGGTTCAACAACGAACCGCGGATGGGCGGGCCGCTCGAGCGCCTGGTTCTGAACCCGGACGTGGTCGTGCGCTCCCGCGGCGTGATGGAAAAGTGCACCTTCTGTGTCCAGCGAATCCAGCTTTCGCGCCTCGCCGCGCGCTCCCGTGGCCAGGATGTGGGCGACGTGAAGACCGCGTGCCAGCAGAGTTGCCCGGCCCAGGCCATCGCGTTCGGCGATCGCCTGGATCCAGACGGCGTGATCGCGAAGCTGCGGAAGCGACCGCGGGCCTTCCAGGTCCTCGCCGAAATAGGCGTGGAGCCAAGCATCACCTATCTCGCCCGGATCAGGGTGCGCGCCAGCGGGGCAAAGGGTGAAGACGGAGAGCACGTATGAGCGTGAGCCTCGCACCGTGGCCGCCGCGCGAGACCCTCGTCGAGGGTCGGCCGGGCTACGCTGGGGTGACGCGAGAGATCGCGGCTCCCCTCGAACGGCCCGCCACGCGCGCCTGGTGGGTGGCGTTTCTCGCTTCCTCGTCCGCCTTGCTCCTGGGGATTGCGCTCGTCGCCTACACGATCAAGGTCGGTATCGGCGTGTGGGGCCTGAACCGCACCGTGGGCTGGGGGTTCGACATCACGAATTTCGTCTTCTGGATCGGCATCGGTCACGCCGGCACGCTCATCTCCGCGATCCTGCTCCTGCTGCGGCAGCAGTGGCGCACCTCGATCGCGCGCGCGGCCGAGGCCATGACGATCTTCGCGGTGATGTGCGCCGGCATCTTCCCCCTCATCCACATGGGCCGGCCCTGGCTCGCGTTCTGGATGTTCCCGTACCCGAATTCGCGCGGCCCGCTCTGGATCAACTATCGCTCCGCGCTGGTGTGGGACGTGTTCGCGGTCTCGACGTACTTCACGGTCTCGCTGCTGTTCTGGTACATGGGCATGATCCCCGACTTCGCGACCATGCGGGACCGCACGCGGGGCGTGCGACGGAAGATATACGGCTGGCTCAGTCTGGGCTGGGACGGCTCCGCGCGCACCTGGCAGCGCTACGAGAAAGCCGGCCTGCTGCTCGCCGGACTGGCAACGCCGCTGGTGGTCTCGGTCCACACCATCGTCTCCTTCGATTTCGCCACCAGCATCATCCCGGGCTGGCACACCACGATCTTTCCCCCCTATTTCGTGGCCGGCGCCGTCTTCAGCGGCTTCGCGATGGTGATGACGCTGCTCCTGATCACCCGGCGGCTGATGGGCATTGAGAATCTGATTACGATGCGCCACCTGGACTACATGGCCAGGGTTCTGCTCACCACCGGCCTGCTCGTGGCCTTCGCGTACTCGACCGAGGTCTTCATCGCCTGGTACAGCGGCAACCGCTTCGAGCGCTTCACCTTCTGGAACCGGGCCTTCGGCCCCTACGCCTGGGCCTACTGGCTGATGGTCTTCTGCAACATCGCGGTGCCGCAGGTGTTCTGGTTCGCCCGCGCGCGTCGCTCGGAGGCGCTCCTGTTCGTGGGCGCGATCCTGGTCAACGTGGGGATGTGGTTCGAGCGTTTCAATATCATCGTGATCTCGCTGCACCGCGACTACCTGCCCTCATCGTGGAGCATCTACGTCCCTACTCTGGTCGAGTTGGGGATCCTGCTGGGAAGCTTCGGCCTCTTCTTCACCTGCTTCCTGCTGTTCGTGCGCGTGGCGCCGGTGGTGGCCTTTCATGAGGTGAAGCACACCCTGGCCCTGCAGCGGGAGGAGGACCATGCACACTCTTGACACCCACGAACTCGCCGTCCCGCACCGCGACCCTGCCGTGGTGGAGCAGCGGCGGGTCCATGCCCTCGTCTTCGACGATCCGGCGCGCACGCTCGAGGCCGTGAAGCGCCTGCGCGCGGAGGGCTTCGAGGTTGGCGACGTCCACAGCCCGTTCCCGGTCCACGGCATGGAGGAAGCTCTTGCGCTGCGCCCGACTCGCCTGGGTTGGATCACGCTCATCGGCGGGCTGGTGGGCGGGTCGTCGAAGCTGTTCTTCGAGGCCTGGGTCCACGTCGTGGATTGGCCAATGAACATCGGAGGCAAACCCGATCTCTCGCTGCCCGCGCTCGTGCCGGTCACCTTCGAGCTGACCGTGCTGGTGGGCGCCTGCGCCACTCTCGCCGCCCTGTTTGCCCGGCGGCGGCTCTACCCGCGCCTTCGCCCGGAGCGGGCCGGGCGCCAGCCGCACGCCGGCGTGACCGACGACCGCTTCGTGGTTCTGGTGCTGGAGCACGATGGCGCGTTCTCGCTCCGGCGCTTCGATGTGGTCTGCTCGACGCTGGGTGCGCAGGAGGTGATCAAGGGATGGAGATCACACGCATGAGCCCGCGCTTGCGAGGTTTTGCGGTTGCGGGCCTCGGTCTGGTCACGTTGATCGGCTGTCCCGCCACGCCGGAGCAGCCAGGCTGGGTGTTTCTCCCCGACATGTTCCGTTCAGTCTCCTACCACGCCTATGAACCGAACCCGATCCTGGCGCGCGCTCAGACGCTGCAACTCCCGCCCGAGGGAACGGTTCCGACGGAACACGGGCCCTTCCCTTACGCACCCGGGCCGGAGGAAGCGCAACGCGCGGGCCGCGAATGGCGAAACCCGATGGCCGCCACGGCCGCGAACCTGCAGCGCGGGCGCAAGGTCTACGAGACGATCTGCATCGTGTGCCACGGGCCGCGAGGGGAAGGCGATGGGCCGATCATCGGCCGGTTTCCAAACCCGCCGAGCCTGCTGGCGGCCCGGGCTAAAGGCCTCCCCGACGGCCAGGTCTTCCACATCATCACGCTCGGCCAGGGCATCATGCCGTCGCACGCAACGCAGGTTCGACCCGACGACCGCTGGCGCGTGATCCTCTACCTGCGCCAGATCCAGGGCACGCTTCCTGAACCCGAACCGGCCGCAGGCGCGGCGCCGGTGGCGGCAGGAGGCCCCCAATGAGGCCGCCCGGCACGGCGCACCTTCTCTACCGCCCTCTGGAGAGTCACGCCGCCCTTCAGTGGACCTGTGTGGTGGGCGGGACCGGCGTCGCTCTCATTTGCCTTATGGTGCAGCCTTCCGAGGGCTGGTCCGGGATCCTGACCGCGGCTCTGTTCGGGATCACGCTGGCCCTGGGAGGGGCGGTGTTCCTGGCAATTCAGGCCGCGGCCAGCGCACGCTGGTGGCTGCCGCTTCGCAGCGTGCCGATCCTGCTCGCGCGCACGCTGCCGGCGCCCGTCGTGGCGCTCGTCTGCTGCCTCGTGTTCGGGCTCCAGGCCCTCTATCCCTGGGCGAGGCCGGAGGTGATGGAAGCCAGCCACCTGCTGCAAGAAAAGGCAGCCTGGCTGAACGCGCCTTTGTTCCTGGCGCGAGCGCTGGTCGTACTGGTGCTCTGGTTCTCGCTGATCGGCGCGATCCGGCAACGGCTCGCGGCGTTCTCCCACGACCCATCGATCGCGAACGGTCAGCGCCTCGGACGCACCGCCGTGAGCTTCCTGATCGTTTATGCCATCACCAATTCCGTGGCCGCCTGGGACTGGGGCATGTCGCTCGAACCCGAGTGGTTCAGCACCATGTACAGCGTCTACGTATTCGCGGGTACGTTCCTGGGCGGCATCGCGGCGGTCGCGTTGCTCTCCGTGCTGCTGGACCGGGCCGGTCTCCTGACCGCGCGCCTGCAGCCGAATGTGTTGCACGACCTCGGCAAACTGTTGTTCGCCTTCTCCACGTTCTGGGCCTACATCTGGTTCTGCCAGTACCTGCTGATCTGGTACGGCAATCTGCCGGAGGAGACCGGCCACTATGCGGCACGCCTCAGCGGGGGCTGGTCGGCGCTGTTCTTCTTGAACCTGATCCTCAACTGGGTGGCCCCCTTCGTGATCCTGCTCTCAGCCGGCGCCAAGTGTCACGCTCCGACGCTTTCGCAGGTTGCCGCCGTGGTACTGGCCGGACGCTGGCTGGATACCTACCTGCTGGTTGCCCCGGTTGCCGGTCCGGCCTCGGGGTCCCCGCTCGCGGCTCTCAGCGCCAGTATCGCCGTGCTGGGAGGTATGGGGCTGATGTGGCGTCACGGAATTTCCAAAGCCGCGGCCGATGCGACAAGCGGGATCCGAGCCATAAGCGATTGATCGCAAAAGCTTGGGTGAGGCGTTGGTATCAGGCCGCGGACCGCGGAGCATCGCGTTTCGCGAGCGACCGGAGAGCGGCAATGAAGATCGGCGCCACACCGAACACCAGGAACACCGAGTCGGCGAGGATTCGAACCCACTCGAGGGTGTGGAAGGTGCCCTCCATGAGGAAGGTCAGGCGGCGTGCGTGCCAGTACCCGTTGTCGAGGACGTCCACGAGTTGAAGGATTCCGCCGGGGAAGAGGTCGGTGAGCACCATGAGGGCGAGCCCCACGTTGAGGCCCCAGAATCCGGTGCGAACGAACTTGACCGTGCTTTCCCAGGTCGCGTCGATCTGCATCGCGCGGAGACAGAAGACGAGAACGGCAAGCGCCAGCATCCCGAAGACGCCGAACATCGCGGCGTGCCCGTGGTTGGTGGTGAGCGTGGTGCCGACCTCGAAGTAGGAGACGATGGGAAGGTTGATGAGGAAGCCAAAGACTCCGGCCCCGACGAAGTTCCAGAAGCCGACCGCCATCAGGAAGTAGATCGACCAGATCTGACCGCCCGCGAAGGATTTGCCGCAGTCGGCGCAGGGGCGGTCTTTGATGCGCACGAAGTCCCAGGCGTCAAGGGTCAACAGGGTCAGGGGCACAACCTCGAGGGCTGAGAACGCCGCGGCCAGGCCCATGTTCAGGGTGCCCTGACCCGTGAAGTACCAGTGATGTCCGGTGCCGATGATCCCTCCGCCCAGATACAGGATGGCGTCGAGGTACACGACGCGGGTGGCCGTGGTCACGCTGACCAGCCCCATCTGGTGGAACATGGTGGCGACGAGAACGGTGGCGAAGAGCTCGAAGAACCCTTCCACCCACAGATGGATGATCCAGAAACGCCAATTGTCGATGACCGCGAAGTTGGTGTGAGGGCCGTAGAAGAGTGCGGGGAGGTAGAAGAGGGGAATGGCGGCCGCGGCATAGAGGAAGAGCGAGGCCAGCTCTGAACGCCCGGGCACCTTCATCGCGGGCCGAAGGGCGCGGAACATGAGCACCAGCCAGAGCCCGAGACCGCCGGCGAGAAGCACCTGCCAGACCCGGCCGAGGTCGAGATACTCCGAGCCCTGGTGACCGAACCAGAACCAGAGGTTTCCCAACCGATCGTTGATGCCCAGCCATTCGCCGAGCAGGCTCCCGAGAACCACGAAGACGAGCGCCCCGAAAAGAATGTTGGCGCCCAGGCGCTGGCCCTTGGGCTCTTCGCGGCCCACCAACGGGGCGAGGAACAATCCCCCCGCCACCCAGGCCGTGGCCACCCAGAAAATCACGAGCTGGAGGTGCCAGGTTCTGAGGAGGTTGTAGGGAAGGTAGGAAGCGATATCCAGTCCGTAAAAGGCCCCCGGCTCGACCCGGTAGTGCGCGAGGGCGCCGCCCGCGAGACTCTGCAGCAGAAAGAGGGCGGCCACCACGCCGAAGAACTTTCCCGTCGCCCATTGAGAGGGTGTGAGCTTCCACCCCGAAAGGGCGGAGTCGTGGAAGTGGGCGGCGGACTTCGCCCCGCCCCAGCCCAGGTAATCGAACTTGCCGAAGGCAAAGAGGATGGCGCCGATGCCCCCGAGCAGCGTAATCAGGCTCGTGGCGCTCCACAGGTAGGTGGAGGTGGTGGGGCGGTTTCCGACCAGGGGTTCGAACGGCCAGTTGTTCGTGTACGAGTAGTTCTTGCCGGGCCGATTGGCCACGGTGGCCCAGGCCGCCCAGGCGAAGTACGCGCTCAGATCCTTCACCTCGGCGGGATCCTTGATGTACTTGGCGCCCAGGCCGGGAGCCGGGGTCTCACCGCGGAAATACCGCTCCCACTCCTGGCCCTGGCGTTCGAGGGAGGACGCTTCGCAGGGCGTGAAGACCAGCGTGTCGGCCGCGGCGTCGTAGCGGTTCGTCTTCAAATCCGAAGCCGCATCACCACAGATCTCCGCCAAACGGTGCAAATACTCGGCGCTGTAGTCGGGGCCAAGGTACGCGCCATGTCCCCAAAGCGATCCGTGTTCCATCAAGCCGTACTTGAGGAAGACCTCCTGACCATGCAGGATGGCGGCGACGTCGACCAGAGTCGCCCCCGCCGTGTCCGTGATCCGCGCCGGGATCGGGGGGGCGTTCGTGTACGTCAGGACCGTGACCAGGGTGAGCACCGAGAAGCCCGCGATCATGACCAGGATGGTGGCGTGGCGCCACCAGGGCGAGAGATGAGTGGGTTCCGCGGTTTGTTCGGTCATGAAAGCTCCTTCGGTGGCGTGGGTGCCTCGCCTAGCATCGAGGGTACAGGATAAAGGACCGGGCACTCGTGCTTACGCTTTCAGTTTTCTCCAAAGGGTGTTGCGCGCGACCCGGAGGATCCGCGCCGCCTCCGACTGGGAGCCCCCGCACGCATCGAGCGCCCGCTGAATGTGGTCGCGCTCCATCTCGGCGAGGGTTTTGAAGACCTGCGGCGCGCGCCCCGCCGTTCCTGACTGCCGGGAGGCGACCGGCCGCTTCAATTCGTCGGGAAGGTCCTCGTCGTCGACCTCGGCCTCCGTCGCGAGGGCGGCGCCGTGCCTGACTGCGTTCTGGAGCTCGCGAACATTGCCGGGCCAGGCGTAGTTGAGGAGGCTCTTCCTTGCCGCGACGGTGAAGCCGCGGGTCCGGGCCTTCTCCTCCGCGAGAAAATGGAGGGCGAGAGGGAGGATGTCGTCCCTGCGCTCACGCAACGCTGGCATTTCGATGGTCAGCACCTTCAGCCGATAGAGGAGATCCTGCCGAAAGGCGCCCTCACGAATACGCAGGGCGAGGTCGCGATGGGTCGCGCAGACGATACGCACATCGACCGCGTAGGACTCGCTTTCGCCGACCCGCCGCAGCTCGCCATCCTGCAGGGCGCGAAGCAACTTCGCCTGGAGGGGCAACGGCATTTCGCCGATCTCGTCGAGAAACAGGGTGCCCCGGTTCGCCGCCTCGAAGAGGCCTCGACGCGCGTTTGCCGCCCCGGTGAACGCTCCCTTCGCATGGCCAAACAGTTCCGACTCGAGAAGCTCCGCCGGCAGCGCGGCAACGTTGACGGCGACGAACGGCTGCTTCGCCCGCGGCGAGTTCGCGTGGAGAACCCGGGCGACGACCTCCTTGCCGGTGCCGGTCTCGCCGAGAACAGCGACGGGCGCGTTGCTCGCAGCAAAGCGGGCGACGCGCTTGAGCAGAATCTGCATGGCGCTGCTCTGGGCGACGAGGTGCGTCGCGCCGTTGAGGCGGGGCGCCTGGGGAACAAGGCCGCAAACGCCACAAACCGGACCTGGATGTTCCATGCGCTACATTCTGGAACATGCTGGTGGACTGAGTCGAACGCTCAGGCTCCGATGGGACTTGAATCCTGCCGGTCTGGAGGGTTCCGGTTTTGGCATGAGACATGCACGAGGTGTTGTCATGAAGAACCAAATGACTGACCGCCACATCGCGGTGTTTCACCGCGCCGCGTTTGCCGTCGCTCTGCTTGCCAGCGTCGCCGTCTCGTCGTCCGCCTTCGCGCACTGCGATACGACGAAAGGGCCCGTGGTGACGGCCGCCGCCGCTGCCCTCGAAGCCGGTGATCCAAGCCTCGTTCTGCACTGGGTTCGCCCCACAGACGAGGCCACCATCAGGAACGCCTTCCAGCAGGCGCTGGCCGTTCGTGCCCTTGGGCCCGAGGCGAAGGCGCTTGCGGATCGCTACTTCTTCGAGACCGTGGTGCGGATCCATCGCGCCGGCGAAGGCGCTCCATATACCGGGCTTGTCGAGAGCGAACCCGAACCGATCATCGCCGCGACAGATCGGGCTCTCAAGCTCGGAACGACGGACGAGCTCGAAAGATTGCTCGTCGCCAAGGTGCGCGCCGGCCTGGCCGAACGCTTCGCGCTCGCTCGCACGAACAAGGACTTTCGACCCGGGGATATCGCGGCCGGACGGAAGTTCGTGGCCGCCTACGTGCCTCTCACCCACTGGGTCGAAGGCGTCTTCACCGCGGCGGAGGGGACGAGCGAGCACTCGGCGGCGCCCGTCGAGCATGCGCACCGGTAGCCCAACCCCGTTGAGCCGCAAAACAAACAGGAGTTCTCACAATCATGTCCGAACCAGACCCGATATATCCGACGGCAACCAGAGAAGCCGCCGAGGAACGCAGGAGGCTTGTCCCCACCGTCGCGGAGACGTTCAAGGCATTCAGCCAGAGCGTTTTCGCCGAAGGGGCCCTTCCCGCCAAGACCAAGCAGTTGATCGCCGTCGCGGTGGCGCATGTCACGCAATGTCC
The DNA here is from genome assembly GCA_044229175.1 of Vicinamibacteria bacterium. GTDB lineage: Bacteria > Acidobacteriota > Vicinamibacteria > Fen-336 > JAGNNV01 > JAGNNV01. The sequence goes on from JBGATM010000009.1 coordinate 66,979, forward strand.
ATACTGCATCCGGGGGCATACCAAAGCGGTATTGCGGCACGGAGCTACATCCGAGGAGATCATGGAGGCCATCTGGGTTGCCGCTGAAATGCGCGCCGGCGGCGCTTATGCGCATTCCGTCATCGCGCTGGACACGATCGCCAGCGTCGAGAACGCGAAGCGCAGCCAACCGTGACCGTCAAAACGCGGGACGCCACGAAGTCGAATCGGTCGAGGATCACTTGACGCCGGGCGCCCGCATCCGGCGTAGCGCGGCCACCGCCCAGACCGCGCCCCCGGCGAAGGCCAGCATGCCGCCGACCGCCATCACGACAAGCCCGATGCCCTGCCCCGTCCGACTGATGTGCTGGTCGACGCCGTAGATCTTGCGCCCCAGGCCATAGCTGCCCGCGAGCATGAGACCGGTCGCGAACACGAGCTGGCCTACGCCATAAAGAACCGCCACGAGGCGCAGCGATCGAGAGGCGTCCGCTGCGTCGAACCCGTCGCCTTGAAGCAGCAGGGCAAGGGCCATGTACGCGAGCGTTACCGCGCCGATGCAGGCGTGGTAATGGCCCGGAATGCGCAAGTCGGAATCCCGGATCAGCGCGCCGTAGAGAAAGCCTATGAGCATGAGCGCGACGCTGGCCGAAAGCGGCCACAGGGCGGCCCGAGACGGCGGCTCCAGGGTGGCCTCCCGGGACCTGAAGTGCGGCACGAGGACGAAGGCCAGGAAGACCAGCACGGCGGGAAACAACGCCCACTGCATCAGCAAGGTGAACCCATACTGAAAGGCCTGCCACGACGGCCCCGCGGCAACCAGACCGAGGATCGGCAGCAGCGGGATGGCGAGAGCGAGACGCACCCACCGCACCGAGCGGCCGATCCATCGCCCCGATCCCCAGGCGGCGAGCAGCGCCCAGGCCGCCAGGACAAAGGCGACGTTGGCGAACTGGAGCACGTGGCCCGGACCCCACATCAGGATTTCGAACCAGCCTTCGTCCTCGAGACGACCCGGCGGGCGCATGATTCCGGCTCCCAGCGCGACCAGAGCTACCAGCACGTAGAGTGCTCCCAGGTTGATCAGGCCGCCGATCGCGGCGAACGTTCCCGTCACCGCCCGGGGAAACCGGGTATTCGCATTTGCGACCGGCGGCGAAGGGGGCCATGTCGCTCTGGCGCTGAGAACGCCGCGATCGAGATAGCTCACGGCCACGCCCGCGAAGAAGAGCACCAGCCCGGTCGTGAAGAGGGGGTGAGTGAAGAGGGGCACGTAGTTGACGATGTAGACCTCCCCGGCGCCGGGGATGAGCCCGCCGAGAAGCAGCAACGCCCCGGCGCTCGAAAGCCATGGGGCGAAGGCCGCGGCCCGGTTCGTGTCCTTCGATTGCCGTGCCGTCAGCCGGTGGAAGTGAAAGAGCGCGACCGGCAATGCCGAGAACCAGGCCAGGATGCCGAGGTCGACGTGCACGACCAGAACACGGCGAGCGAGGTCCGTGTTCGTGAGGTGGCGCGCCAGGATCGGCACCCGTGCCGCGGCCACGCCCATGGCGAGCACGCCGCTGGTCGCGAGCGTTGCCACGGACAGCGCCAGCCAGTGGTATCCAACCGAGCGCCGATTACGCGTCACGCGACGGGGCTCTTGCGACCACGACCGCGAGACGTCATTCGCGACAACAAATGGTCCCGCAGGACAAGGGCCCCGTTGTGCAAGGTGTCGCGAGCGCTATACAGCAGGGTTACCTTGCCCCGTCTTGCGGCCTTGAGAAGGGGCGTCCAGGCGGATGGATTCGCGTCCAGCTCATTCCGATACAGTTTACAGAATTCGTTCCAGCGCTCCACCTCGTGTCCGAACCACTGCCGGAGCTTTGTACTGGGCGCCACCTCTTTCATCCAGCCGTCCGCCACCAGCGCCTCCTTCTTCATACCTCTCGGCCAGAGGCGCTCGACCAGGAATCGCCGGCCGTCTCCGCGCGCGGCAGGCTGATACACGCGCTTGATCTGAATGGTCGTGCGGATCGCGGCAACCTGCGGCGAACCGCGCGGCAAAATGGCGCGGCTCATGAGGCAGTTGGTTTGGCCGACGGCCGTCGCCGGGCCCGCAGTTCCTGAACCACCAGGGACTGTGCGTCGCGTGAGAGATGGTGCCGGACCGCAGGGAAGATGACCTGCTCCTCGAGCGAGAGATGCTTTTCGAATTCCGTCGTCAGTTGAGCGGCGACGTGCCGCAGATGCTCCCGACGCGGCTCCGCTCCTGGTTCCAGTTGAACCATGCGCAGGGCATCCAGCAGGGCCAGCAGGAGAGGCGTGTGTTCGAGGTGTTGGGCTTGCATGGTGCCGAGCGCTCCATCGACACCTTGACCCAGGCCGCCGAGCCGGGGCAACAAGCTCTTCTCCTCGTCCTCGATGTGAAGGGGCAGCGCCTCCTTGAAGTAACGCTCGCAGCGCTGGCACGCATCAACCACGTCGGATTCCCGGAGATCGGTGCGCCGTCCGACCTCCTCGGCAAGGCGCACGAAGGTCCGAATGCGCTGGTGGCAGTCGAGGAGGAGGCCCACGAGATCCTCGGTCTGCGAGCGGGATCTAAGGGAGATCAGCATGTTTGGTCCTTTGTCCTGGTTTCCCGCGCTATGCGAGCGCGTTGCACGAAATGAGATGCACAGGCCGTGCCGCTCGCGGGCGTCGCGCCAGACCGCTGATCAAGGGGCTCAGGTTGTTCCACGCGGTACAGATTGGAACGCTTGGTGGAACAGCCCGGCCCGCCAAGGGTCGATTCGCCTCGAAACAGGGCCTTTCATGCCGGCCTTCCCGCGGTGGCGCGGAACGTGCAGAAGACCCTCATATGGAAAATCCAACCCTCAATCGCCAGCAGCCTGTCGCCAGTGTCGTCCTCGACCACTCGGAATGCGCCCAGGTCTTCCAGCGCCATCGCATCGACTTCTGTTGCCAGGGAGATCAGAGCATCGAGGCGGCTGCTTTGGCCAAGAAGGTCGATGTGGACGCTCTCCTTGCCGAATTGTCCCGCGCGATCGCCGAGCGGCGCGGCGAACGGCAGGACGACCCCCGCGAGCTCACCACGCCTCGGCTCGTGGCTTACATCGTGTCGAAGCACCACGAGTACCTCCGCAAGACCCTCCCGTTCGTCCAGACCCTGGCCACGAAGGTGAGCCGCGTGCACGGCGATCACAACCCGAAGCTCCGTGACCTCGAGGCCGCCGTCGAGGAAATCTCCGCGGCGCTCCTGCCTCATCTCGATGAAGAGGAGCAGCTGCTGTTCCCCGCACTCATGTCGCAGGAGCCCGATCCATCGGCGATCGCCCGGCAGCTCGGGTCGATGCTGGACGAACACCTCGCGGTCGCGAAGCTCCTCGAGCGCATCCGCGCGGCGAGCGACGAGTTCACCCTTCCCGAGTGGGCCTGCAACAGCTACAACACCCTCTTCTCCGAGCTCAAGCAGCTTGAGAGCGACGTGTTCACCCACGTACACCTCGAGAACCACGTTCTGAAGCCTCGGTTCGCCGCAAAACGCAAAGGAGAATGGTCATGCCACACCCGCCATCCCCACCCACCTCCGCCGATTGGGTGGCGCAGAGCCTCGCCGGACCGAGTCTGTCCTTCGATCTTGCCGCGGAGACCAGGGCGCTCCGGAGCTCGCCTCTCTGGCAGATTGGTGGACACACCGCGAGGACGCTGGTCAAGCACCAGGACTTCCGGCTGGTTCTGATCGTCTTGAAGGCGGGCCGGCGCCTTCGCCAGCACCAGACGGACCAGCGAATCTCGGTGCAGACCCTCACCGGACGCGTGCAGATGAACCTGAAGGACCAGACCGCCGACCTTCCCGCCGGACGCGTGCTCGTTCTGGACAAGGCGATCGCGCACGACGTGGTGGCGCTCGAAGACAGCGCATTCCTTCTCTCGTTAAGTGGGGCGCCTTTGGAACGAAGGGGATCTGCGAGCGAGTTCGATGCGCTCGTGAAGGAACACCTGAACTTCTCGAGGCTCCTCGACCTGCTGGAGTCACAGATAGCTCTGTTTCATCGCGGCGACCAGCCGGACTACGGGCTCGTGCAGGACATCTTCTTCTACCTCACGAACTACCCCGACCGTTTTCACCACCCGAAGGAAGACGTCGTGTTCGCCCGGGTCGCACAGCGCCTTCCCGCGGCCCGCGCCCAGGTCGAGGAACTTGCCGGGCAGCACCGGCGGATCGCCGAAAGCGGCGCTCGGTTTCTCGCCGTTCTGGACTCGGTGCTGAGCGGAGCCCTGATGCCGCGCGAGGCCGTGGAACGGCCGGCGCTCGAGTACATCGCGCTCTACCGCAAGCACATGGCGTTCGAAGAGCAGGAGTTATTCCCGCTCGGCCAGGCCCTGAGCGCGGAGGACTGGATCGACGCCCACGCCGCAACGAAGCCGGAGGAGGATCCTCTGTTTGGTGATCGGGTCGAGGAACGATACCGCTCGCTCCATCACCGGATCGCGAGAGATGCCGGCTGTGGTTGCGAGACGGCCTGGCCTCAGGGAATCTCGTAGATGTGGAGGGCCACCGGGTCGTTCCCATAGCCCACGCCGGGGCCGCCGCCGAATCGCTGGTACAGGTCCTGTCCGCGGAAATCGTCCACGAAGTAGCCGGGTCCGGCCACGATCTCCCGGTCTTCGAAGAGGACCTTGATCCGGGCGCCCGCCTTGAGGCCATCGACCTCGATTCTGGCCGTCGCCAGATTCGCGGGGGGCGGTCCCATCGAATCGCCCCACAGCGTCTGGGAGGCCGAGCCGCTCTCGATCGTGGTTCGGCCCCACAGGACGCGACCGCCGTCGTGAATGAAGCCGACGCCGTCCACCAACTCGTTTGCGATCCCGATGTCCGAGAGGTCGACCGCGAGCTTCGTCCATTCGCCGGGTCGGGGGGCATCGCCCATGGCTCGGACATCGCGCGGCACGTAGGGGAGCGCCGCATTGAGCAGATCCTTGCCCCAGCCCAGGAATCCGTCCGAGTGGCGGTAGAAGCTGTGAAGGAACCATTCGAGGCCGGGTCCGCTTCGAAATCGACCGACATCGAATGGCCCCCACGCCGCTACGTGGGTGAATCGTCCATCGGCCTTCACCGTGATGGCGAAATTGCGCGGCGGCGCCTTGGGATCGAGCCACACCCATTGAACGACCCGGCTTCCTTTCGCGTGACGTCCCGCATCGGGAAGGTACTGGACACCGTGCAGCGAGGGTCCCGCCGGCAGGATTTCTCCAACGCCGTAGGAGTTCGCCTCGTCCCTCACCACGGTTTCGCCTTCCGACACCCTGGCGCGGCCATGAGGTCCGCTGGCCCCATTCTGCCAGTTCCATTTTCCGAAGGTCAGCCCTCGCGTGGTCGCGGCCATGATGTATGTGCGCCCAGCCTGTCGGCGGACCCAGTGCTCCATCTCAGGCCAGATCCGCACGGCAGGTCCGGGGTCGGTCGACCAGAGCACGGGCTTCAGTCCCTCGAGTTCTCCGCCCAGGCCTCGGAAGAGCGAGGCGTCTCCTGGCCCATGAGCGATCTGAAAGCCGCGCGCGCCGCGCATGAGTTCAACGTAGACGTGGAAGCGCCATCGTTCGTAGGGCACGTCCTCATACATCTGCGGCCGCAGCCAGATCGCCTTCTCCTGTCCCTTGATCAGAGGCATCAGGTCGGTGTGGAGATTCGCGGGATAGAGCGGCTCGGTCTCGGGATCGAAGATGTCGAAGAACGGCACGCGCTCGAACTCGAAACGATTCCAGTAGCCGCCGTGCCCGACCATCACCGGCTTCCCGGTGGCCGCGCGAAGGGAATTCACCACGCTTTCAAGACCCGCGATCTGGGCGGGCGTCACGGCATGGAAGAGGCCGAACGCCTCCTCGATGCCCGGTGCCACCGAGACCACCATGGGCGCGGTCTTCAGAAAGAGGAGATTCGCGTTCAGGGCCTCGGGGCCACCGGCGGCTTTCGCGAGCTCGCGGGTCGAATAGACGGCGCCGGGGGTTACGAAAGCGGTCGAAGCAAGCAGGTTGTCGCTGGCCCACCGCTTCTCGGCCTCGGCCCGGCTGGTGATCGAGCCGGCGACATATCTCGCCGAGTTGAAATCCGCGGTCGCGCGTGTGTATCCCTTCGCGGTGAAGCCGTCATAGATGGACCAAGCGGGCAGGTTGGGCAGATCCCGATAAGGCGCGCCGCCGGCCTTCGCGCCGGCGTAGACGGGGACGTGGCCATACGCCGCGGCCCAGGGCAGAAACGGCTCGTCGTTCACGCGAAGCAGATTGGCGCGGTCGATTCGCACCGAAGCGACACCGGCCTGCGCGCCCGCAGGAGCCTGTCGACAGAAGGGTTGCGAGTCTTTCGAGAAGATCGCCCGGCCTTCCCGGTCGATCGCGGTGGCGCGAACGAACCAGTTGCGCTCGGGCGAGGCGAAGGGCTGCACCGGAAGGCTCGAGACGTCGAGCTCGGCCAGGATGAGGTTGGTGAAGTCCTCGCGCAGGTCCAGAGGGATGCGCTCCCGCTGCGCCGTCACTTCCTCGAGGCCGGCCGCGACGGTCCGCGACTTCAAGATGGCGCCGGAGCCCCGTCGGATGAGGTCGAGGCGGACCGAGGCGACTCGCGCCATGGTCGCGGCCGAAAACCCCAGATTCAACCGCACGAACTGCTTCCGCTCCGGCGCCAGGTACAAAGCCCCCAGTTCCAGGTCGATCGGCGTGCTCCACGTGCTGAACCACAACTCGCTCGCGGCGAGCGTTCTTCCCGCCTGATCCACCAGACTCACTTCACCCTTGTGCTCGGAGTAGGCGGGCAGAAGCGACGGGGGAAGCTCGTACGGAACCGTGACCGAGGCGCGTTCTCCCCCGGCGAAGGCTCGCGCGGGCGAGCGCGTCTCCCATTTGCGGCCGTCGAACGTGGTGAAGCGCCAGACGAGGGACAGGGTTCGCGCGACGCCCGGGTTCACGACCGTGGCCTTCATCCGATTGGCGCCGAAGAGGCGCTCGCCCGGATCGAGATCCTCGAGATAGGCCGTTCGCGGCGCCTCGGTCGCTGCTGCGACGCGCTTCACTCCGCGGCTCTCAAGGTCGCCCGGCTTCGATTCGGGTTCGAACACACGCGCGTCGTCCCACCAGATCGTGCCCGTGGCGTTCGCCTGGGGCGTTTCCCCGGTGTCGCCGAGGGTGTAGCCGTTGACGCCGCGCGCGGCCAGCACCAGGCGAAGGGAGCGGATCGGCCGTCGCGGCCTGAAGACCTGCCTCAGCCGTCGCCACCCGTCGGTGCCGACGGAGACCGGCGCTTTGTGGATGAAGTTGAAGCCGTCGAGCCGCTCGCCGGTATCGCTCAGGCCGTCGATCTGCAGCATGTTGACCTGATCCGTCCTCACCCAGACGCTGACCTCGATCAGGCGCGGCTCGACCTGGTTGAGAGCGACGGGCGCGGAGGCGACCTGAACTTCGTCGCCCGACGGCACTACCATCTTCAGGCTGGCCGACCCGTCGTGCGGGATCAGGGTGTCGCGGGCCGCGAAACCGCGGTTTTCAAGAGGCCCGTTGTGCCATGTGTTGAAGAGGTAATAGAGCGCGGGAGGAAAGTACCGGTACTTCTCCGGACGGTTCCACCCCACGGGCCAGCCCGCCGTGTCCTTCGACTCGAAACCGCCGTTTTGGAGGAGGTTCGGTGCGGCGGCCTCCGCGGCGGTGAGCTCCGCTCTCTCGATCTCGATCCGGCCCGAAGCGCCGGCGTAACGAACCGCGACACTGGCGACGCCGGGCAGGGCGGCGCCGTTTCGCGCGGCTTCCGCCTTCTCCTTCGGGTCCTTCGCCGCCGCTTCCTGCGCGGCTTTCAGCCACTGCGCCGCGGGCAGCCGGAGCTCAACCCATTGCCAGACGAAAGTCCCTGACGGCAGCGAGGCCGACACGGAGGTCGTAAGCGGCACCGGCGCGCCCATGGGATCGTCGGCGGCGATCGGACCGGGCGGCGCCCATCCAAGCTCGAGATGCGCGCCGTCCTTCGGGACGTCTTCCCCGCGGACCCGTACCCGCAGGGTGAGGTCACGGACGAGAGCAAGCGGATCGAGGCTTCGCTGCAGAGCCGGGGCCGGGAATCCGCCGGCGTCGGGGAAGCCGTCCCGTCGCCGGTCATCATGGACGGTGATCCAGTTGACCCGCTGCGCCGCTTCCGAGCGCGGACCTTCGAGGAAGAAGCGTCTTGAACCGCGCGGCCCGTCGGCATTCACCCATTTCCAGCTGCCCGAGAGGACCCAGGTATCGGGGTTGTAGTCCCGACGGTTCTGAAATCCCGTCGAGTAGCACCAGTGATGGTTCTGGTTCTCCGGCAGCAGGGTGAGCCAGTCGTCCTGGAAGTTCCCGTTGCGCAGCAGGTTGGCCTCCGCCGCCGGCATCCCCAATAACAACGGGACGGCAAGGGCCAGGGCCACGGGTCGGAAGAGGGCCGAGGGCACCAGGCGATGTTATTCCCCGGCCAGCGCACAATTTTCTTGCCGACATGACAGCGGTCATGAGCGGAGCCCGAATGGCTCGTCACAATCCGTCTCGAAATGATGCAAATGGCTCTTTCCGAGGGTCTTGAGGCGCTGCCAAGCTGGGCGGGTCGTCGATACCCGATGACCATCGGGCGGAGGAGTGTCTTTCCATGACGACTCTCAAGGTTCGCCTGCCGGATCTCGAACACTGGAAGGGCCAGGTCAAGTGCCAGTCCGGTTGCCCGGTCGGCACGGATGCCGGTCGTTACGTGCAGCTCATCGCCGAGGGCCGCGACCAGGAGGCGTATCTCACCGCGCGCGCGCCGAATCCTTTCGCGTCGGTCTGCGGGCGGGTCTGCGCCGCGCCCTGCGAAGACGCGTGCCGGCGTGGGACCATCGACGCCCCCATCGCCATCCGTTCTCTGAAGCGCTACGTCACCGAGCGCTATGGCGCCGAGTCGATCCGTCCCGACACCCAGGACCTCCTGCGCGACACCCTTATCGGGGAAGGCAACCGATTCCCTGGCCATCTGCCCACCGCACCGGTGAGTGCGCTGCCCAATGCCGCCAAAGGCCGGAAGGTCGCAGTGATCGGCGCCGGCCCCGCGGGCCTCGCCGCCGCGCACGACCTCGCCCTCCTCGGCTACGACGTGACCGTGCTCGAGGCTTCGGAAGAGCCGGGCGGCATGATGCGGTTCGGCATTCCCGAGTACCGGTTGCCTCGAACCCTGATCCGTCAGGAGATCGACAAGATCCTGTCTCTCGGCGTCACCCTGCGCACCAAGGCGCCTCTGACCCCGACCTTCGGCCTCAAGGAACTCCGGGCCCAGGGCTTCGAAGCCTTCTTCATCTCGGTCGGTGTGTCCCGCGGTCGCGAACTGTCCGCTCCCGGCGTCGAGCTCGATGGCGTCGTGAAGGCGGTCGACTACCTCCTCAACGTCAATCGCGGGTATCGCCTTCCCCTCGGACGAAAGGTGGTGGTGATCGGCGGCGGATTCGTCGCCTTCGACGCCGCCCGCACCGCGCTTCGTCTGGGTCGCGAGACCGCGGAGCAGGAACTCGACACCCTGGTTTCCGAGTCCGAGGCGCGTGCGAAGGAAGCGATCGACTCGGCCCGCGCCGCGATCCGCGGAGGCGCCTCCGAAGTGACCATCGTCTCCCTCGAGCGATTCGAGGAGATGCCGGTTCTCCGCACCACCCAGGGGCACGAGGAGTTCGAGGAGACCAAGCACGAGGGTGTGGCCTTCCTTCCCGGCCGCGGCCCCAAGCGATTCCTCGGCGAGTCCAGGCTGCAGGCGATCGAACTTCGCGCCGTCCGCTCGGTCTTCGATGCGAATGGCCGTTTCGCGCCGGTCTACGACGACGACGACGTCCTCACCATCGAAGCCGATTCCTGCATCCTCGCCATCGGCCAGCAGACGGACCTGAGCTTCCTCAAGCCCGAGGACGGGGTCGAGGTCCTGCGCAGCGGCTCGGTGAAGATCGATGCCACCACCCTCGCCACCACCGCTCCCGGGGTCTACGCGGGCGGCGACGTGGCGTTCGGTCCGCGAAATCTCATCGAGGCGGTCGCGAACGGCAAGCGCGCGGCGCGGTCCATCCACGAACACTTCTCACACGAGGGCGCGCGCATCGAGCGCACTCTCGCCATCGAGGTCCTGCCCACCGCCCAGTACCGGATGAGCGCGGGTTTCGAAATCCTCGACCGCAAGGCCGCTCCGACACTCGATGTCGGTCGCCGGACCGGAATCGCCGAAGTCGAGACCGGCTACGACGCGAAGGAAGCGCGCACCCAGGCGTCGCGATGCCTGGTTTGCCACGTGCAGACCATCTACGACCCGGAGAAGTGCATTCTCTGCTCGCGCTGCGTCGACGTGTGTCCCGAGTTCTGCCTCGCCATCGTACCGGTCGAGAGCCTGGACCTTCCCGAGGCGGCGCGCGACGAACTCATGGAACGCGCCCAGGCGAACGGCCTGCCTCTGGCGGCCATGGTGAAGGACGACGACCGCTGCATCCGCTGCGGCCTGTGCGCCATCCGCTGTCCCACCGACGCCATGACCATGGAGAAATTTCAGATCACCGAGCGATACGCGCCCGCTCAAGTGGAAGAGAAGAGGAGCTGAGGATGGCCGAACCCAACAATCGCCGCGACTTCATGATGAAAGCCGGACTCGGCGCCGGGGTTTGCGGCCTCGGCCTGCAGGCGGCGGCTTCCCTGAGGTCGCTGGTCCCCAACGTGTCGTACGACGCCCCCACCACGGTCAAGATCGGGATGCCCACCGATTTTCCGGACGGCCTCAAGTTCCTGCCCGACCAGCGTCTGTTCGTCTTCCGCGAAGGCAAGACCTTCCACGCCATCTCCGCGGTGTGCACGCATCTCGGTTGCACGGTGCGCGCCGAGGCCATGTCCCAGCCCGAGACGAAGGAAGTCGATGGCGTGAAGATGCGGCTCACTCATCGCTTCCTCTGCCCTTGTCATGGCTCCCGCTATGAAGGCGACGGCAAGGCGGTGGCCGGCCCCGCGCCCCGCGCGCTGGCCTGGTACCACCTTTCCATCTCCGTCGATGACGGCTCGCTCGTGGTCGATCTCGCCCAGGAAGTGGCGCGCGACTTCCGACTCACTCTCGCCTGAGGACAAGACCGATGGCCTTTCCCTTCCTCTCCTTCCTCAAGCGGTCCGGGGCACCGGAGGCTCCGGGCGTTCACCCGCAGCCTTTCTGGAGCTTCCGGCCGCGCTCCGACCGTGAGTCGGGCGATGCCATCGTCTCCAACTTCGCCCTGCACATGTTCCCGGCCAAGGTCTCCCGCGCGTCTCTCGCGTGGAAGTACTCGTTCTGGCTGGGCACCGGGTCGGCCGCCCTCTTTCTCCTCCTGATTCTTTCGGGCGGGCCGCTCCTGTTCCTGTATGTGCCCTCGGTCGAGCGCGCCTACGCGTCCATCAAGGACATCGAATACGTGGTGACCTTCGGTTCGTGGCTGCGCTCCGTCCACCGCGTGGGCGCCCATCTGATGGTGGTCGTGGTGGCGCTCCATCTCGTCCGGGTGTTCCTCACCGGTGCTTACAAGAACGGCGTGGGGCAGGGACAGAAGCGCGAGTGGAACTGGGTGATCGGCGTGTTCATGCTGCTCTTCACCCTCCTCCTGTCCTTCACGGGTTACCTGCTGCCCTGGGATCAGCTCGCGTTCTGGGCGGTCACCGTGGGTACCAACATCGCGGCGTCCATTCCGTTCATCGGACCGCAGGTGCGCGAGCTCCTGATCGGCGGCCGCGCGATCGACCAGCCCACCCTGATCCGGTTCTACGTGCTGCATATCGTGGTTCTCCCCATCGCGGTGGGCGCGTTGTTCGCCTACCACATGTGGAGAGTGCGCAAGGACGGCGGTCTCGCCGCGGTGGACAAGGAAGCCAGAGAGAACGAACTTCAGGAAGCCCCGGCGAGTTCCACCAAGACCTACACCCTCCTCGGCATCGCCCGCGGCACGTCTCCGGTCATCAAGGCGACCTCCATCAGCCGGCTGGACAAGATGGTGAATGCGGTTCCCGATCTCGTGCGCCGGGCCAATCTGGTGACCCTCGCGACCATCGCCATCATCTCGATCCTCGCCACCTTCGTGCGCTCGCCCCTCGAGGAGCCCGCGAATCCGCTGGTGACGCCCAATCCGGCCAAGGCCCCGTGGTACTTCCTTTGGCTGCAGGAGATCGTCACCGACACCACGATCAAGATCGGCTCGTTCACGGTCAACGGCGCGTTCGTGGGCGGCGTGGTCCTGCCCGGCGCCCTGGTCACGCTGCTGATCCTGTGGCCGTGGCTCGATCGCAGTCCCAAGGAGGCGGCCGGCGTCTGGTTCGCCCGCGCCCGCCGCAGGCAGAACCTCGTCTTCATCCTGCTCTGCGCCTTTGTCCTGGCTCTGACCTTCGTGGGCACGGTGATGCGCGGTCCGTACTGGCACATCTACTGGCCCTGGGAAGCCTGGCCCGACATTCCGGGACGGCTCTAGGAGGAAGCCATGGAGAAGCGAACCAATTCCCCCTATCCCCGGATCGACCAGCCCGTGCTGGCCGTGGTCGGCGTCCTGCTCGTCATCTCCACCGTTCTCTTCGCGCGTAACGACCGCGAGCACGAGTGGCGCTGGTACCAGGCCGAGTTCAAGCGCCTGGTCTCCGAGAAATTCGGGCCGGACAAGGCCAAGACGGTCCCCACCGGGCTTCAGCAGATCTGGATTCCCAGCATGGCGAAAGCGGATCGCTGCGTGACCTGCCACCAGGCCCTCGGCTGGAAGGGTTTCGAGACCGCGGACGAGCCCTTCCGCACGCATCCCGCGGAGATCCTCAAGAGCCATCCCCCCGAGACCTTCGGCTGCACCTCCTGCCATGGCGGCCAGGGCTGGGCCATCGACGCGGGCCCCGCGCACGGGCCCATCGAGCACTGGAACGAGCCGCTCCTCGGCAAGCAGCTCGGCTCGGAGTACTCCCTGGTGGATAACAAGGCCGCGCTCATGCAGATGAACTGCAACGTGTGCCACCGCTACGAGCGCGAGACCAAGGGCGCCGACGCCATCAATCACGCGAAGAAGCTGGTCCAGGAGAAGGGCTGCCGCGGCTGTCACGTGGTCAACGGGCGCGGCGGCACCATCGGGCCGGATCTCACGTACGTCGGCGACAAGGAAGCCGAGCAGTACGAGTACGGGCGCCTGTCCGGCCAGAAGACATCCTTCGCCTGGCACGTGGCGCACTTCAAGGACCCGCGGTCCCTGGTCACCGAGACGGTCATGCCCAACTTCAACTTCGGCACCAAGGACGCCCAGGCCCTGGCCATGCTGGTCCTGTCGTGGAAGAAGTCGCCGGTTCCCGCCGCCTTCATCCCCGGGGTACCGCATTCCGAGCCGCAGACCGAGCAGGAGAAGGCCGACGAGGAGCGCATGAAGACGGGCCCGGGCGGGTGGTTCGTCAAGACCGGCTGCTTCGTATGCCACTCCATCTCCGCACTGGGAGTGAAGAGCCCGGCTCAGATCGGGCCCGATCTCTCGACCGCGGTCGAAGACGTGCAGTCGCGGTTCGGACGGACGCTCGACGACTTCCTTCGCGAACCCACGGGCACCATGTCCGTGGTCCTTTCCCGCCAGATCATCCTCACGCCGGAGGAGAAGGCGGTGGCGATCTCGAAACTCCGCGAAGCCTACGCGGAGCACGAGAAGCAGAAGGCAACCGCGGCGAAAGCGGACAAACAGGCGGCTCCAGTGGCGGCCCGCCACTAAATCAAAAAGGTGAGGAAAAGAAACATGCGTACGATCAGAGCAACGGAGATGTCCCGATACGGCATCCTCGCCCTGGCGATTTTCGCCGTGGCGTGCGCCCCCAGCGCTCCCAAGGGAGCTCAGAAATCCGGAGGAGGCGCCACGTCGGACGTGGCCATCGCGGCCCAGAAGACCTACGTGGCCCCCGGCGATCTCGACGAGTACTACCTCTTCTCGTCGGGCGGTCATTCCGGCCAGGTGTACGTCTATGGCGTGCCATCGATGAGGCACATCACCACCATCCCCGTCTTCACCCCCTACCCGGGGACCGGCTACGGTTTCGACGACGATTCGAAGAAGATGCTTGGACCCGACCTCACCTGGGGCGATCTCCATCACCCCAAGCTCTCCGAGACCAACGGCGACTACGACGGCCGCTGGCTCTTCGTGAACGAGATGAACGGTCGGGTGGCCCGCATCGATCTGCGCGATTTCAAGACCAAGCAGATCCTCGGGCCCATCCCGAACGTGTCCGGCAACCACGCGTCGGCGTTCGTGACCCCCAACAGCGAGTACTCGGTCATGGCCTCGCGCTTCTCCATTCCCATTCCCAAGGGAACGGTGGCCGGCGTCGACAAGTACGCGTCCGACTACAAGGGCGTGATCACCGGGATCAAGATCGATCCGAAATCGGGCGAACTGAGCTTCGGCTGGCAGATCGTCATGCCGCCCTTCGACTACGACCTCGGCGATGCCGGCAAGAAGGCGTCCGACGGGTACGTGTTCTTCACCTCCTACAACACCGAGAAGGCCACGGGCAAGCTCGAGGTGACCGCGTCCCAGAAGGACCGCGACTACATCGCCATGGTCGACTGGAGACTCGCGGAGAAGTCGGCAGCCGAAGGCAAGGGCAAGATGATCGGTGGGGTCAAGGTTCTCGATCCCAAGGAAATCCCCGGACTCGTGTACTTCCTCCCCTGCGGCAAGTCGCCCCACGGCGTCGACGTGGCCCCCGAGGGCAAGTGGATCGTGGGCTCCGGCAAGCTCCAGGGCGTCACCACCGTGTTCAACATCGAGAAGATCCAGACCGCGATCAAGAACAAGAACTTCACCGGCGACGAGGACGGCATCCCCGTGCTCAAGTACGAGGACATCAAGGATGCGGAAGTGCCAGTCGGCCTCGGCCCCCTGCACACCCAGTTCGGGCCCGACAACTGGGCGTACACCTCTCTGTTCGTGGACAGCGCCATCGCGAAGTGGAAGCTCGGCACCTGGGAAGTGGTGGACAAGGTTCCCATGTCCTACTCCATCGGCCACCTCTCCGCCGCGGAGGGAGACACCGTCAGTCCCGACGGCAAGTACCTGGTCGGCCTCAACAAGCTCTCTCACGGGCGTCATCTCTCCGTCGGTCCGAGCCAGCCCGAATCGTCGCAGCTCGTGGACATCAGCGAAGAGAAGATGAAGCTCATCTACGACGCCTTCACCGAGCCCGAGCCCCACTACGCCCAGATGATCAAGGCGGACAAGCTGCATCCGATCGAGGTCTACACCAAGGAGGAGAACAAGCATCCCCTGGCCATCTGGGACGTGAAGGACGCGGGCGTCACCAGAAACGGCAACAAGGTCCTGGTGAAGATGGTGGCGGTTCGCTCGACCCTCACTCCGACCGACTTCGAAGTGAAGGCGGGCGACGAGGTGACCATCGCCATCACCAACATCGAGCAGACCACCGACGAACTGCATGGGTTCGGACTGCTCGACTACAACATCAACATCGTCGTGGATCCGGGCGAGACCAAGACGGTGACGTTCAAGGCCAAGAAGGCTGGTGTGTTCCCGTTCTATTGCACCAACTTCTGCTCGGCTCTGCATCAGGAGATGCAGGGCTACTTCATCGTGCGCTGAGGCTCGTCCTAGCGGGCGGTCGGCGTTTCGCAGTCGTGGGGTCGTGGTCCTCCTCCCTCAGGACCACGGCCCCTCCTTTTGAAAGGGGTGCCGCATGCGTGACTTCCTGAAACGGGCGAATGCCTTCCTGGACGCCCCCCTCGATCTTGGCCCCCGGGTGATGGTGCTCTGCGCGGCTCTGGCCCTCATCCCCACCTTCACCTCGCCCCTCTACACCATGACCATGTTCGCGCCCCAGTATCCCGACGGCCTGCGGCTGTTCATCTACAGCTACAAACTCGTGGGCGGGAACGGCGGTCAGGATGTCAAGGAGATCAACGTCCTGAACCACTACATCGGAATGCGTGATCTTGCCACCGAGGATTTCGGCGAATTCAAGTGGATGCCCTTCGTCATCGGCGCGTTTTCCCTTCTGTTCCTGCGCACCGTGGTGATGGGCAGGCTGACCCATCTGGTGGATTCTGTGGTCTTGTTCGTCTACTTCGGCGCCTTCGCCCTGTGGTCCTTCGGTTACAAGATGTGGAGCTATGGTCACAACCTCGCCCCCACCGCCGCGGTGAAGGTGGCTCCCTTCATGCCGCCCATGTACGGGTACAAGCAGCTCGCGAACTTCGAGGTCTACTCGTATCCAGCGCTAGGGTCGTACGCCCTGGGCGCTTCGGCCCTCCTCTTGATCCTGGGCTTCGTGTGGGCGGCCCGAAGCGCCCGCCGGCCGTTTTCAGCCTGAGCGCGACATGTTGACCGGGGCGATGGCGGTGATGCTGCTTCTGGGTTCGGGCGCGGCCCCGCAGCCGCCCGGCGACGACGGGGCGGTGACGCCGGGACAGGTGGAGGGCCGGCCGGCTCCGGGTGACCAGTCCCCCCTCCAGTCCCGCGTGGATGAGGCGGCCCCGGGCGCGATCATCGTGGTCCACGCCGGCACCTATCGAGGCGATCTGTTCCTCGATCGCCCCCTGACCCTCCGCGCCCAAGGCGAGGTGACCCTTGTCGGTTCGGGCCACGGCAGCGTGGTGCGCGTGCGCGCGGCCGATGTGACCATCGAGGGCTTCAGCATCGACGGCATGCGCGGCGGCGACCTGGGTCGGGACTCGTCGGGCATTCATGTGACCGGTCGCGATGCGACGGTGAGGCGATGCCGTATCCGGAACTCACTCTTCGGGATCTACCTGCGCGAGTCCAGTGGAACGGTGGTGGAGGACACGGAGATCCTCGGCATTCCCGGCCTCGATCCGGGGGAGAAGGGCTCGGGAATTCACCTCTGGAACTCGCACGGGTTCCGGCTGGAGCGCAACGTGATCCGCGACGTGCGCGACGGGTTCTATGTGCAGTCCTCGACCGGCGGCGTGATTCGGGGGAACCGGGTCACCGATATCCGCTACGGCCTCCACTACATGTTTTCGGACGACAATCTGTTCGAGGACAACGTCTTCGAGAACGGGGCGGCCGGCGCGGCCCTCATGTACTCGAAACGGATCGTTTTCCGGCGGAACCAGTTCATCCGCAACCGCGGCTTCGCTTCGGTGGGTCTGCTCCTCAAGGTCTGTGACAACGTCCTGGCCGAGGACAATCTGCTCGCGGACAACGCGCGGGGCCTGTTCGTGGAGGGGTCGGAAAAGAACACATTCCGGCGGAATGTCATCGCGGGATCGGACGTGGCCGTGGTCCTCTACGATTCGGTGTCGGGGCAGCGTTTCGAGTCCAACTCCTTCGTCTCCAACCGCTCGCCCCTGCTCCTCGTGGGCACGCGCACCGACACGATCTTCACCGGGAACTACTACACCGGAAACCTCGAGCCGGACCTCGACGGCGATGGAGCCAGCGATCGCCCCTTCACCCTCGGCAGCGTCTTCGATCACTTCCGGGGGAACGTGATCGCCGCGGATTTGCTGGTCGACACCCCGGCGGCCGAGGCCCTGGGCCTGGCGGAGCGGACGTTCCCGGTGCTCCGGAAGATCGCGGTTGCCGATGACCGCCCTCTGGCCAAGGCGCCGGAACTCCCGGCCGTGCCCGTGGCCGCGCGCGTGCGGGGCGCCGCCAGTCTCCTCGGCCTGCTGGTCTCGGCCGGGTTGATGCTTCTCGGTCTCGCGGGATTTCACCTCGGGCAGCGCGCGGGAGGGGCGGCATGATCTCGTTCCGCGGTTTCGTCAAGACCTACGGAAAGCACGAGGCGGTCAAGGGTCTCGACCTGAACGTGGGCCGGGGTGAGGTGGTGGCCCTCCTCGGACCCAACGGCTCCGGCAAGACCACGTCGCTCAAGGCCGCGGCCGGCCTGGTCAAGCCCACGGCCGGCGTGGTTCTGGTGGGGAACCCCGGCCGCCCCGCGAGCGAGCCCGAGGCGCGGCGCTGCCTTTCCTTCCTTCCTCAGCGCGTCGCTTTCCAGGATTCCCTCTCCGGCCAGGAGGTCTTGAACTTTCACCGCCAGATTCGCGGCGTCGACGCGGCCCATGCCACCGCGGCCCTCGGTGTCGCTTCCCTCAATGGCGCGGTGGTCCGGGCGGTGTCCACGTACTCGGGCGGAATGCTCCAGCGTCTGGGCCTCGCGGTGGCGTTGCTTCCGGACGCCCCCGTATTCCTTCTGGACGAGCCCACCGCCGCGCTCGACCCCGACGGCCTGGAGGCGTTCTACAAGGTCATCGCGAAGTCGCGGGCGGACGGCCGCGCGGTCCTCTTCACTTCTCATCAGATGGGCGACGCCGAGCGGCTGGCCGACCGGTTCGCCATCCTGGTCGACGGCGTCCTTGTCGCCGACATCGGCGGACGCGAGATGAAGGACCGTCTGGCCGAACGGGGACACATGAGGCTTCGCGTACCCTCGCTCGACCCGTCAACCCTGGCCGGTCTGCGCGTCATGGCGCCCGAGGCGGTGTTCACGGATGGCGAACTCGTGGTTCCCGGACCCGCGGGCATGCGTCCCCGCGTCATCGAGCTGATCCTGGCTCGGGGACATCAGATCGTCGACCTGGTGGCCGAGGATGGCCGTCTCGACGATCTCTACCGCGAGATGGTCGGCCCTCGGGGAGAAGCCCGGTGAAGCGCCTCGTGCTTCTGCTTTCCCTGGCGCTCGTCTCGTGCGATGGGGAACCGCGCCCCGAGGACCTGGTCAAAGGCCGGGACCTGTGCGCCACCTGTCGCATGCCCGTATCGGACATCCGCTTTGCCGCGCAGATCACCGCGCCCGGGGAACTGCCGCGATTCTTCGACGACCCTGGCTGCTTCGCCGAGTTCGTCCGGAGCGGGGAAGTGAAGGAGAAAGGGGCGGTCGCCTGGGTGGCGGACCATCGCACCGGGACCTGGGTGCGCGCCGATCGCGCGGTCTATACCCGCGTGGAGAACCTGGCCACACCGATGAACCACAAGCTGGTGGCGCATGAAAGCCCCGCCTCGCGGGATTCCGATCCTGCGGCCAGGGATGGGAAGCCTCTGTCCCTCCTGGAAGTCTTCGGCCCCAAGGGGCCTCCCACGGGTGCTTCATCATGAATCTTCGTTTGTTCGCGGCCGAGGAACTGAAGATCGCCCTCCGCTCGCGGTGGACCCAGATCTTCGCCGTGGTGTTCGCGATCCTCGCCGGGGGAGTCGCCGCCGCGGGGTATGTGATTTCCGGCGGCCACGGCGTCCAGGATTTCGCGCGCACGTCCGCATCGCTGGTTCACCTCGTGGTGCTGATCGTGCCCCTGGTGAGCCTGATGCTGGGCGTGCTTTCGCTGTCCCTGGAGCGGGGCGCCGCCGAGGTGGTCTTCGCTCTCCCCGTCTCCAGGCGGACCATCCTGCTCGGCCGGCTGCTCGGACTCTTCACCGCCCTCGCCCTGGCCCAGTCGTTCGGTTTTGGCCTTGCCGGGCTCCTCGTCTACACCCAGTCCGGTCCCGAGGGCATCGGCGATTTCGTCATCGTGCTGGCCGCTTCCTTCGTGGCCACGGCCGTGTTCCTTGCCCTCGCGGCGCTCCTCTCCGCGGACGCCTTCGGTCGAAGGCGCACGAAGGCCCTCGCGCTCGCGCTCGTCGCGTGGCTCGTGGGCGAAGTGTTCATCGATCTCGCCGCCCTCGGCCTTGCGACCTTCCTTCCCTCCGGCGCCGCTTCGCGCGTCCTCATCCTGGCGAGCCTCGTGAATCCCATCGGCGCCCTGCGCACGGGGGCGCTGCTTCTGGTGGAGGGCACGGGCGCTTTCGGCGCGGCCTCCCTCGCGCTGCTTCGCTTCACGCACGGGCCCGCGGGAGCGGGCGCGTTGATTGCGCTCTCGCTCATCGGCTGGATTCTCGTGCCCGCCTTCTGGGCGGGCCGTCGCCTCGAACGCGCCGACATCTAGCCCGGAACGAGCGCGCCGGCCCCCGCGCCGCGACTGGGCGCGGGAACCACCGGGTTTCCCACTCGATTCGACCGCTCCTATCGAGCGGGGTCCGGCCCCATGGTCGGGTCCCTGAGGCTGAGCGCCACCACCCCCAGGGCTTTGATCGCGCTCTCGACTTCCTCCCGGGTCAGGGCGTGAAGGGCCTTGTGAACCCCTGACTCGATGGTCGGTTCAGGCCGCCCCAGCAAAGCGAGTCCGGCCGGGGTGATCTGGAGCAGCGAACGCCGCCGATCGGGTCCATCGGAACGGCGAGAGAGCAACCCGCGGCTCACCAGCCGCTTCATCACCCCCGAGACCGTGCTCGGATGCAGATGGAGAAGCCGGGCGAGACGGCCCGCGGGAAGGCCGGGGAATCGACTGACGAGCCGAAGAGCGAGCCGCTGGGGTCCGGTAACCCCGAGGTCCTTCGCCATCCGCTTCGAGCGCTTCTGCAAAGCGTGATCGAGCGCCCACAGCTCCCGGAGGAAGGCCAGGTCCGGGCCGAGGTCGATCGGCGGATCGAGCGGTTTCATCGGACCTGTCCGGCCGCGGCGATGAGGTCTCCCATCCGCGTCCATCGCTCGCGGAGGCCGATGAGGACCCGGAGGAAGGCGTCGATGTCGGCCTGGGACTTGAGGTAGAAATCCGCGCGCGAGGTGGCCTTGCGGCCCACGCGGACGGTAAGCAGGCGGCCCGGCTGGTCGAGGGCGAACACGTCCTCGTCCGTCTCGTCGTCACCGACATAGATGGCGGTGTCGCAACGAAGGCGGGCGCGCTCCCGCTCCAGGGCGATGCCCTTGTGGGGCGCGTCCGAGGGGACGATGTTCACGACCTCGATCCCTCCGATGAGGCGAACGTCCTCGAGCCCCGCGGCCGCCCTCATGATCAGGTCCCGGACCCGCTTCTTGGAGCGGGAACGGCGGAAGTGGATGGCCAGGGAGTACGTCTTGTCTTCGATCTCGACCCCGACCTCGCCTTCCAGGAACTTTTCGAACAAGGGACGCCAGTCCTGGACCCGCCGGTGGGTGTGCTGAGTCGCTCGCCATGGCTCAACTCCATGATTGCCCACCACGCCCCGAAGGCCCAGGCCCTTCACGCGCCTGGCGACATCGGACAGCGCCCGTCCCGAGATGACCACGCATGGGTAGAGCACGGCCGCCCGCGCGAGAAGGCTCCGAGTGCCTGGCCGCATGGCCGCCTCCGGCGGATCATCGACGATGGGGGCGAGCGTGCCGTCGAAATCGAAGGCGAGCAGGGTCTGCGACCAGGCGAAGGGCTCAATCAGAGCCTGCTGCGGTCCAGCCAGGATGTCCTTCATGCTTCGACCCCCGGGAAATGGGCGGCGAAGCGGTCGCTCAGCCGGCCGGTGAGGCGATCGCGACGCCGCAGACGTGCGGCATCGCGCAGCATGCGTCCTCCCCAGCGATAGATGTTGAACTCGGCGACGAAGGCCCGCATGGAACGCAGGCGGGTTCTTTGCTCCTCGAGCGGCATGGTGAGAGCGGCGCCCAACGCCCCCGCCGATTCGTCGAGATCGTAGGGATTCACGATCAGGGCTTCGGTCAACTCCCGGGCCGCGCCCGTGAACTGGCTGAGCACGAGGACGCCGCGCTCGTCGTCGCGCGCGGCCACGAACTCCTTGGCCACGAGGTTCATGCCGTCGTCGAGGCTGCTGACGTAGCAGACATCGGCGGCCCGGTAGTAGCGGAACACGGTCGGAGGCTCGTGATGGGACGCCTTGAGGATGATCGGCTGGTAGGACGCGGCGCCGAAGCGGAGGTTGATCCTCCCGGCGATGGCTTCGACGCTCGCATTCAGGTCGCGGTAACGGTCGATGGCGGTCCGGCTGGGAGCCGCAAGCTGCACGAAGACGAACTTTCCCAGGAATTCCGGGCGAAGCTCGAGCAGCCGCTCGACGGCGAGGAGCCGCTCCTCGATGCCCTTGGTGTAGTCGAGCCGATCGACGCCTACGCCGAGCAGCGTGCTCTCGGGAAGCTGGAGCTCGGCCAGGACGCTGCGCCGGCACTCGGCGGCCGGAGGGAGGTCAGCGAGCCAGCGAACCGGCCACTCGAGGGAAATCGGGTAGGGCCGGATCAAGGTGCTCCGGCCCTGTTGGACGACCGCCTGTCTCTCGCGATCGATTCGCGACTCGAGATAGCGGTCGACCGAATCCATGAAGTTGTTGCAGTGCGCCTGAGTGTGGAAGCCCAGCATGCTGGCGCCGAGCATGCCATCGAGCAGCTCCTCCCGCCAGGGGCATATTCCGAAACGTTCGGCGTTCGGCCAGGGGATGTGCCAGAAGCCGATCACGGTGGCACGCGGCAGTTGCTCGCGGATCAGGCGCGGCGCGAGGGCGAGGTGATAGTCCTGGATCAGGACGATCGGATCCTCGATCTCGGCTTCCGCGCAGACCGCATCCGCGAACTTCCGGTTCACCGCCTGATAGTGGTTCCAGTCGGTGGTGCGGAAAAGAGGCCGGGTATGGGCCACGTGGCACAGGGGCCAAAGGCCCTCGTTGGAGAAGCCGTAGTAATAGCCCTTCTCTTCCTCCTCGGTGAGCCAGACCCGCCGGATCGAATAGATCTTCTCTTCGGGAGGAACCATCACGCGGTCGTGCTTGTCGACAACGTCTCGATCGGCGGTGCCGCTGCCATGGGCGATCCACACCCCGGAACAGGCGCGCATGACCGGCTCGAGGGCGGTGACCAGGCCGCTCGCCGGATGCAGCACGCGAATGGAACCGTCGGGGGCGCGGTCGTGGATATAGGGTTCCCGGTTCGAGACCACCACGATCTTCTCGCCGTGGAGATTCCGCTTGAGGGTGTGCTTGAGCCGCTCGGCCGTCCACGCCCCGCTGTCGCCGTCCGCGTCCCGCTCGGTCATGATGTCGTCCACCAGTTCGCGAACGTCGCGCAGCAGCGGCCGGAATTCATCGCTCTGCGCCCCGCCCCTGAGAACACGCTGAAGCTGTCGGGTCCAGCCGCGCCAGGACAGCCGCACGGCGACGATGGTCACGAGCGAGGCGCACAGGGCGAGCAGGAAGAACGCGATGAGGAGCAGATTTCGGCCCTGGGCCTCGCGCCGCTCGGCGAACCCCATGTCGTGAACCAGAATCACGAAGCCGGCGATCCCCGCTTCGTCGACGATGGGAAGGCCGCTCAGGTGAGTGGTCCCTCCGGGAAGCGAAGCGACGTGCATCCACTCCACCGGCGGCGACCCCGGGGGAAGTCCAGGAGGAAGCACATAGTCCTTCACCCGGTCGCAGCCGAAACCGGCCGGCGTGGTTCCCGCGGTCGCCACCAGGCGCCCCTCCGGGGCGCACGCGGAGACTCCGAGGATGCGTTCGTCCCGCACGAGGTTGGCGAGGGAGGTGCGGAGGTCGGCGGGCTTGCCCGACCGGAAGCCCGCGGCCAAGGCCGGGGCCGCGCCGCTGGCGGCCAGGCGGGCGCGCAGGGTGAGGTCCCGCTCCACCCAGCCCCGCGTGGTCTCCTGCATCACCAGAAAGGCGCCCCAGGTCAGCAGGCCCAGCCCGGCGACCAGAACGACAAGAAACTTGATGGGCTGCCGCACCGTAAAAGGATATTCTATTTTCAGTTGGTACTCCAACCGTTTGCCGCTATCCTCCGCCGACCGGCCCCTCGGGACCTGCGCGGCCCAGCGCACGGAAGAGCTTTCGCAAAGGGCCTAGCATGTTGGGATGGAAAGAAGATTAGCCGCATCAATGCTCAGAACCTCGAGGCTCGGCTTGGCCATGATCCCGGGAGTTCTGCTTGTCACATCCCTCCTGATCGCCGGCTGCTCATCAAGCCCGGCCCCCGGACAACCCGTGCCCTCCCCGACCGGGTCACCTGCCGTTGCCGGCCAGACGCTCCCGACGGCAACGGAGTCGGTCGCGCGGACCGAAAGTGAACGGCCGGTCGCCGCCGCCACTCCCGGGAAGACTTCCCCCCCGAAGGCTGAGACGGTGTCTCCGAACGCGTCACCGCGGGGCTCGGCGCCTCCTGCTCCCGCCCCGGTCGCCCCACAGCAAGTTCCGGACAAGGAATCGACGCCAGCCCCCCATCCCGAGTCAACCATCGCCCCGCCCGCGAGCTCACCGCCACCCCCCGTCGCTGCCCATGTGCCCATCGCCGTGGACATCGGCGGCCTCGTCGAGGTCGGCCCCACAAAGCCCGGCCTCGTCCGGATCGGGGCCGACAAGTGCAAGCTCTGCCACAAGCTCCAGTTCACCTCCTGGGCCAAGACCGTTCACGCTGCCCGTACTCCGCCGCTGGACTGCGAGTCCTGCCACGGTCCGGGCAGCGAGTACAAGAGCCTCGCGATCATGAAGGACGTGGGGAAGGCGCGTGCCGCGGGCCTGGTGATTCCCACACGCGCGTTCTGCTCCAAGTGTCACACCAGCGGCTGGAGCGACGATTTGCTCAAGCGGACGCATGAGCACAAGACCGTGAACTAGCCGAACGGTCTGAACGCCGGCCCGGCACATTCAGTTGGTGCTCCAACTGTTTACCGCTATCCTTCCCTGGACCATGCACCTCGAGGACCTCGGACTCATCGGGAATTGTCAGTATTCGGCCCTGGTGGATCGTTCCGGGAGCGTGGTCTGGTGTTGCCTTCCCCGATTCGACTCCGAGCCGGTCTTTTCGTCGCTCCTCGACGCGGAGAAGGGCGGCCGCTTCGAGATCGGGCCCGAGAGCGGCGAGCGCGGCGAACAGCGGTACATCGAAAACACCAATGTCCTGGAAACCCGGTTCGAGACGAAGGCCGGGTCCTTCCGGATCGTCGACTTCGCGCCGCGCTTCGTCCAGTTCGATCGCATCTTCAGGCCCACCCAGCTCATTCGCATCGTGGAGCCCCTGGAAGGGACACCGCGCATTCGCGTGTCCTGCGAGCCGCGGCTCGGCTGGTCCAAAGCCGTGCCGGATCGAGTCTTCGGCTCCAACCACGTCCGCTACGAGGGCTTCGCCTCCCATGTGAGACTGACGAGCGACGTGCCCGTGTCCTATCTCTCCGGGCAGCCGTTCGCTCTTACCAGCCGCAAGCATCTGGTCCTCACCTGGGGCGCGCCGATAGAGGAGGCGCTTGCCCCTCTCGCCTCCCGCTTCCTGGGAGAGACCCTGCGCTACTGGCAGCGATGGGTGATGCAGTGCAACGTGCCGGCCGCGTTCCAGAACGAGGTCATTCGCTCCGCCCTGGTCCTCAAGCTCCATTGCTTCGAAGACACGGGGGCCATCGTCGCGGCCATGACCACCTCCCTTCCCGAGGCGCCCGGCTCGGGCCGCACCTGGGACTACCGCTACTGCTGGCTGCGCGACGCGTATTACAGCCTCGGCGCCTTCCGCCTCCTGGGTCAGTTCGAAGAGCGTGAACACTTCGTGAACTATCTCTTCGACGTGGCGGGCGGAGCGCCGGATCTCC
Source organism: Vicinamibacteria bacterium (assembly GCA_044229175.1). Classification (GTDB taxonomy): domain Bacteria; phylum Acidobacteriota; class Vicinamibacteria; order Fen-336; family JAGNNV01; genus JAGNNV01. The sequence continues at coordinate 92,303 of JBGATM010000009.1, forward strand.
AGCTCAATCCGCTCTATCGCGTGGACGGCAGTTCGGACCTGAGCGAGAGCGTGCAGGAAGGCTGGGCCGGCTACGAGGGGAACGGCCCGGTGCGGGTCGGAAACGCGGCGGCCAAGCACACCCAGAACGACATCTTCGGGGAGATGGTCCTGGCCCTGGCGCCCGTCTATCTCGACGAGCGCTTCCAGGCGGAGCGTTCCCCCCAGGCCCTCGACCTGCTGACCCGTCTCGCGCGCCGGGCCGTGGAAGTCGCGGGCACCCCGGACGCGGGCATCTGGGAATACCGGACGGACTGGAAGCCGCAGACCTTCTCGAGTCTCATGTGCTGGGCGGGAGCCGATCGGATGGCGAGGGTGGCGCGCATTCACAAGCCGGAGATTGCCGCCGAGTTCGAAAAAGCGGCGGGCAAGATCCGCGACCAGATCGTCCACGAGGCCTGGAGCGACCGGCTGTACTCCTTCGCGTCGAGCCACGGCGGTCACGATCTCGATGCCTCCCTGCTCCAGATGGCGACTCTCCGGTTCCTCCCCCCCGGTTCCCCCCACGTGCATCGAACCATCGAGGCGATCCGGAACGGGCTGTCCCGCGACGGGTGGCTCTTCCGCTACCGGGCCGATGACGGTTTCGGCCAGCCGGAGGTCGCCTTCGTCATCTGCTCCTTCTGGCTGGTGGAGGCCCTCGTCCGCACCGATCAGGTGGAGGAGGCGCGCGTGGTCATGGGCCGCATCATCGAAGCTCTGTCGCCGCTCGGTCTGCTGGCCGAGGACTACGACACGTCCGGCCGCAGGATGTGGGGCAACTTCCCCCAGGCCTACTCACACGTCGGCCTCATCCACGCGGCATTCGCGGCCTCGCCCCCGTGGACCGAGGTGCTGTGAAGGCCCGGGAAGCGCCGGATGCTTAGGATCGTTCGCGGCTGGCTCGACCGGGTTCCCGACCTCGTCGCCTCACCGAGAGTCCGGAAATCGACCCTGCAGGTGCTCCCGTTCTGGTTCGCGGGCGCCATCGCGGGCCTGGTGGCGGTTGGCTACGCCCGGGCGTTCTCGATCCTCGAGGAGAACTTCCGGGCCGTGGCCACCCAATCGTCCTGGGTCTTGCTCATCGCCTGCCCCCTGGCCTTTTTCGCATCGTGGGCCCTCGTCTTCGTGTTCTCCCCCGAAGCGTCCGGCAGCGGTATCCCGCAACTGATGGCCGCGGCCGCGCCGAACAGCGGCAAGGCGATGGTGAACCGGCTCCTCAGCACGCGGGCTGCGGTGGTCAAGGTGCTGAGTTCGTGCATCGCCGTGGCCGGCGGCGGCGCCATCGGCCGTGAAGGCCCGACCCTTCAGATCTCGGGCGCGATCTTCCGGGCCGTCCAGGCCCGGCTGCCGAGCTTCTGGCCCCGCGTTCCCACATCTTCCATGCTGCTGGCCGGGGGCGCCGCCGGTCTCGCCGCGGCCTTCAACACACCCCTGGGCGGGATCGTCTACGCGATCGAGGAGCTGGCCCGGACCCATATCGCCTCCTTTCGATCCGGTGTGCTCCACGCCGTCCTGGTGGCCGGCCTCGTCGCCCAGTTGATCCTGGGCCCCTACCTCTACCTCGGCTTTCCGAAGATCGGCGTCTGGTCGAATCACGATCTTCCCTGGTGCGCGCTCCTTGGCGGCGCGGCTGGGCTGGTGGGGGCGTTGTGGGCGCGCGCTCTCTTCTCGGTATTCCAGTTCCGCGCACGCCTGAGAAGCATCCGGGCGCAGGCGGGCTTCGCCCTGGCCACCGGCCTCGCCTTCGCCACCCTCGTCATGCTGACCGGCCGCGCCACCCTCGGTTCGGGCCGCGGGGTCATCGAGGATCTGCTCTTCGTCAGCCAGGCGCCGGCGGGCGCCGGACTGGTGCTTGGACGACTCGCGGGATCTTTCCTCTCGTTCTCGGCGGGCGGAGCCGGCGGAATCTTCGCGCCGGCCCTCGCCTCCGGCGCGGCCATGGCTTCGGCGCTCGCGCCCGCTTTCGCGCCCATCGAGCCGCGGCTCCTCATCGTGCTCGGCATGGTCGCGTTCCTGACCGGGGTCACGCGCACGCCTTTCACGTCGTTCGTACTGGTCCTCGAGATGACCGACCGGCACTCCGCCCTGTTCCCCATGATGATCGCGGCCATGAGCGCATACGCGGCCAGTCATCTGGTGGATCACGAGTCCTTCTACGAGCGGGTGCGAGGTGTGATCGTAGCCGCTGAGCCCGTGCCTCCCTCGGGGGCTGCCGCTCCGGTGAGGGAAGTTTGATGCCCCGGAGTCTTCGTCCGCGTCCATTAGAGTGCCACCGGACGTGATCAGCCCCGATCTCGCCGCGCCCGCCGAATCGGCGACCCGCTCCGTGGTCGAGTTGCTGTCCGTCGCCTGCCTGGTGGCCCTCTTTTCCAAGCGGGTGCGCATGCCCTACACCGTGGCCCTCGTGCTCGTGGGCATCGCGGTGGGCTTCTTCGAAGTGCTCCATCGCATCGAGATCTCGAAGGAAATCCTGCTCCTGGTCTTCCTCCCGCCCCTGCTGTTCGAGGGAACCCTGGCCATGGACCTCAAGAGCCTTCGGGCCCGATGGCTCGAGGTGTTGGTGCTCGCTCTGCCCGTCACCCTGCTTTCCTTCGCCGCCACCGGCCTGGTCGTGCACGAGATCAACGGGTACTCCTGGGGCGTGGCCCTTCTGGTCGCGGCCATGCTCGCGCCCACCGACCCCGTGAGCGTGCTCGCGATGTTCCGATCCCTGGGCGTCCCTCGTCCGGTGGCCATGCTGGTGGAGGGGGAGAGCGTCTTCAACGACGGCATCGGCGTCGTGCTCTTCCTCGTGGTGTTGAAGTATCTCGAGGGCGGCTCCACCGGACCTTCCGGCATGGTCGGCCTCTTTCTCTTCGAAGTGGTCGGAGGTCTGCTGCTGGGCGGGGTGGCCGCGTACCTGATTCACCGCCTGCTCGCCCAGATCGACGACCACTTGATCGAGGTGGTCATCTCGCTGGCCCTGGCCTACGGCGTCTATCTGCTGGCGGAGGCGGCCCACGTCTCCGGGGTCATGGCCGTGGTGGCCGCCGGCCTGATCATCGGCAACTTCGCCAAGGTGCACTCCATGTCGGCGCGCACCAGGCTGGCCCTCACCACTTTCTGGGAGGTGGCCGCCTACATCGCGAACTCCCTGGTCTTCCTGCTCATGGGCATCGCTCTGCAGAGCGCCGATCTGGTTCCCCTGGCGGGACGCTTCGCCCTGACCTTCGTGGGCATGACCCTCGCCCGGGCGGCCATCATCTGGGTGGCCGGAACGGCCCTGGCCGGGGCGGGACGACCGTTTCCTCCCTCCTGGCGCGCCGTCGTCGCCTGGTCGGGACTGCGCGGGTCCATCCCGATCGCCCTGGTGCTGGGCATCGACGAGAGCGGATGGCAGGGCTCCGGCCACCCCTCTCATCAGGAACTCCTGACCCTCGTGTCCGGGGTGGTGCTCCTCTCGCTGCTGGTCCAGGGGCTCAGCATCGGGCCGCTGCTGCGGCGGCTGGGAATCCTTTCGCGCCCGCGGGGAGAGCAGGAACTCGAGCGCGTCACCGCCGACCGGATCCGGGCGGCCGCGTCTTCGAGGAGACTCGGGGAGCTTCACGAGACCGGTCAGGTCCCGCCCGGTATTCAATCGACGCTGGTGAAGGAGATCGAGGCCCGGGAGGCCGAGGCGACGCGCGCGCAGGAATCGCTGCTTCTTGTGTATCCGGAACGGGCCGATGCTCAAACCGGTGAGATTCGCCGCAGCCTGCTTCTGGCCGAACGAGCCGCCCTCGATCTCGCCCTTCACCAGGGCCACATCGACGCGCGCGTCGCGGAGGAGGCGACCCGGGATATCGACGACGCCCTGCTGGAGCTGCGCGAAGGGCACTGACTCGAAACCCGCGTGACTCAGGGCGCGTTCTGTGCGCCCGCGGGCGTCAGACGGGCTCCACCGAGGGAGGCAGGGGTTCGGACAGGGGCGGGGCTTCGGGCGAATCAAACTCCAGGGGCGGGGATTTCAGAATGAGGGCCGGAAGCAGGGTCGTGCCAAGCGCGTACACCACCAGGCCGCCGAATAGCGTGGGGCTGATCTCGAATCGCTCCCGCAGGATCCCGGCGATGACGAGGGTGAAGACCAGGGTTGGGAGAAGAGGAATGGCGGTTCGCAGCGCGTCTGCTTGCGCGGCGGCCAGCCGAAACCGGTGATGGACCACGAGACTCCCGAGCCGCATGGGAACGCCGATGGCCAGAAAGACGAGACCCAGGCCGAGAGCCGGCCAGCTGAAATCGTCGGGTCTCAGTTCGGCGCCGGCATGGAAGAAGTAGAAGGGCACCGAGATCGATGCGAACGCCTCGACCGCGTGAAGCATCTGTTCCGAGGCCAGGGCAGGGAGCTTGCGGCGGAAGCGCTGGGCGGCAACTCCTACCAGAAAGGCGCCCACCAGGTAGTAGACACCCAGCTCCCGGGTGGCGAGGGCGCACAGCACGGCGACCATGAGCAGGAAGGCGAATTCGGTCTTCGGCGCGTGCGGGACGATGAATCGCGCGAACGCTCGAAAGACGAGGGGGAGCGCCACCACCAGGGCCAGCAGGGCCAGCGCGGACAGGGTCAGGGTCTTGACGCTGCCGGACTTCAAGACCACGAAGAGCACGGTGAGAGCCATGATCTCCGTGCCGATGGCCTTGGCTCGAACCCAGAACGCCTCGCCCGGGGCCAGGCGCAGGGCGGGCAGGGAGTCGAGGATGAAGCCCGTGGACGGAGTCAGGAGGGCGAGGGCCACGAGCGCCGCGGGACGCCACTCGAGTTCGACTGCGTTCATCAGGACCCAGGTCGAGGCCCCGAGCGCGGCCAGGCGCAACGCCAGGTGTTCGCCCAGGACCCGGGCCTCTCCCCGGAGTTCCGATCCGTTCACCTCGAGGCCGGCGAAGAGAAAGAGGGCGCTGATCCCGAGTGTCGCGAACAGGGCGATGGTCGGATCGTGATGAAAGAGGCCGAGCCCCGGTCCCGCGATCGCCCCGAAGCAGAAGGCGGTCACGGCCGACGGAATCCGGTACCGTTGAAGCGCCTTGGGAACGATCAGGAGCGCGAACAGCAGGACCAGATAGCTCGCTTCGACCGAAAGCGTGAGGTCTGAAGGGAAGAGACCGTCGAGAAGAAGCGCGCCAGGAGCCACCCCACTGACCATACCATCGGCTGAGAAGCCGAGCGGTTCAGTCTCTCACTGGACGTGGACGGTCTGGGTCGGGAACGCGAAGCCGCTGCCCGCGCGCTCGACCACATCCATGAACTGGATCAGGATGTCCTGCCGGATCAACTGGAACTCGCCCCAGTCCTCGGTCTGGAACCAGGCCATGATTTCGATGTCGAGGGAAGACGCGGCCAGTTCCTTGAAGCGCACCACCACGGTGTCGGGCCAGATCTTCGGATGGGCGCGCAGCACCCGCTCGAGGCCGGCAAGGACGGCCCTCATCTGTCCGGCGGTGGTCGAGTAGACGAGGGAGACGGTGCAGGCGAGACGCATGCGGTCGCGCATGGTGTATGACTCCACGCGCATATCGGCGAGGCGGCCGTTGGGAATGGCGATCACGGTCCGATCCAGGGTGCGTATCCTCGTCGACCTCAGACCGATGGCTTCGATGGTGCCCACGAAGTCCTCGATCTTCACGAAGTCCCCGATTCGAAACGGCTCGTCCGCCGCGAGGGAGACCGAGCCGAACAGATTCTCCACCGTCTTCTGGGCGGCGAGCGCGAAGACAAGGCCGCCGAGACCGAGCCCGGCGAGCAGACTCGCCACCGGGTAGCCCAGCTCCGAGAGCGCGGCCACGATCCCGATCGCGGCCACCGCGACTTTGCCCAGCCGCTCGCCCAGACCCAGCATGGAGCGCGCGGAAGGCCGCTCCTGGACCCAGGGAAGTACCCGCACCGCCTCCGCCGCGAGATCGACCACCCGCCACAGCCCCCAGAAGACGGCGACGAGACCGAAGGCCTTGAGGCATCGCCGGAGGAGCTCATCGGCGGGCGGGTTGAGGTGAAGCAGAGTGAGGAACCCCGCCATCCACACCAGAGTCCAGCCCAGGGTCAAGGGCCCGGCCAGGCGGCCGATCAGCTGGTCGTCCCACTCCGACTGGGTTCGAGACGACAGGTGCGCGAGCAACCGGCGCGAGAGGGCGCCACACAGCCGGCCGAACGCCCACGCGAGAGCGAGGAGGGGAAGGAGGGCGATCCATTGCCACCACAGGAGTTCGCTGGGGCCCGGCCGAAGCAGCACCTCCGGGAGATTCTCGCGGATCCAGCGATCGCCCAGGGCGTCGTACCACACGTCGATCCTCGACACCGTGCCGGACGAGAAAACCCAGCGCACGCGGTCGGCATCCACTTTCCGAACCAGGCGTACGGTCTCCGGCCGGCCCGACGGCCCCGGGATCGCGCCGAGGCGATCGACTCCCTCGCCCAGGCCATCCTTCCGGTCTCCCTCCGAGAGAGGTGAAAGCAGGGAGAGGTCGATCCAGAGGTGGTGGTCGAGAACGGCCTTCAATCGCCGCGCCAGTTCAGGCCCCCGCGCCGGGGAGCCGTCGAGCGCCAGGTATCTTGCCGCTTCCTCATATTGGCCGGCCCGGCAGGCATCCAGGTATTCCTGGACCGAGACGCGGGGCGAGTCCGGCGCCGCCTCGACCACCATCTCCGGGGAGGGAGTGGGCGAAGGCGCCTGGGCCAGCGCGGGCTGTGCGGTCGAGGTGGCCAGAGCCAGCCAGAGCAGTCCGCGGGCGCCAGGCCTCATGCCCTGCTCCGGGAGACGTCATGGCGGGATGTCGCGCGACCCTGGAATCTCGACACTCGGCTAGCCTCGCCTGGCCATCATCATCCGAGCCGTCGAGATCGCCCGCTCTTCCTGGAACCTCCGGAGGACGTCGCTGACCTCTGGATGGGCGCCGGTGATCTCGGTCAGAACCGCGCGGCTGAGTTCGAGGCAGTCGCACGGTTCCGCGGCGGCGAGGGTGGCCGTCCGAGGCTTTCCGGTGAGGACCGAGATCTCCCCGAAGAAATCGCCCTCCTCGAATTCCTGGACCTTGGTCGACCTGCCGCCCGGACCTCGCACGTAGGCCTTGACCTTGCCGGAGCTCAGGATGAACATGGAGTCTCCCTCGTCGCCTTCGACCGTGATGAGGTCGCCAGGCTCGAACGAGACGAGTTCAAGGCCGCGCATGACCGCAACCAGCTCCTCCGACTTCAAGCTGTCGAAGAGCGGGGTCGAGAGGTCTTCCTTGGGCGGGAGTTCCTCCTCCTCCGGTTCGGCGTCGATCATGGGTGCGGCGAGCGATGGCGACGAATCGGCGGCGGGCGCGGCCGGGGTGGCCGGCAACGGCGAGGCCGCGGCCTCCGTGCCCAACCGGAAGTCCGCGGCATGGTCGATCTCCTCGAGGCCGAACTTCACGACCGCCGACGAACCGACGGGCGGCGGGGGCGGGCGGACGGCCTGGGTGCGTCGACTCTTGTCCTGGATCAGCTGCGCGAGACGGGTCTCCACGTCGCGGCGTCCGGGCTCGATCTTCTCGACCCGCTTCAGCATGGCGATCGCCTTGGCGATGAATCCGTCGCTCGCGAACTGGTCGGCCAGGGTCAGCAGCACCGGCACCGCCGCGGGCGCCTGCCCCGCCATGATGTAGACATCGGCGAGCTTGAGGCGCAGGCGCCGGAAGAGCGGCTTCGCCCGGGACTGCGCGAGAAGGGTCTCGATCGCCCTGGAGAACTCCTTCTTCGCAATGAAAGTCTCAACCTGGTCCACCATGGTCACCTGAGTCGGCCGTGCGGCCGTGGCGCGGCCGCGGGTGTATCCTATATTAGTTGGAACTCAAAGTACTATCCGATCCGACGCGCCCGCCCGTCAACGAGGGATCGGGAACCCGTGGGCGCCGCGCCGAACTCCTGCAGCGAGACCCGCGGAAATATTGGGGCCGATCGGCGGGGGCAAGCCGTTCATCGCCTGTGCCAGAATGGTGGAGCCATGGAACTGATTTCAGGCGTATCGGGACGAATGTTCGGGTTCCGGGTGGCCTGACATGGCGGCGCCGCCCAGACGGGTTCGCATCTCGACGGTCTCCTCGGCCCGCGATCCGCGGTTCCGTCGCGCGTTCTCCCTCTACGCGGCCATATTTCCCGCCAGCGAGAGAATCGGCCGCGAGTATTTCAAGAACCTCTTCGAGGAGAAGAGGCTTGGCCTTCTCGCTCCCTTCAACTTCCACTTCCTGGTGGCCCACGAGGGAGAACGCGTCCTCGGATTCATCAGCGGCACCTACCTCGCCATCGCCAACCTCGGATTCGTCGGCTATCTCGCGGTTCGACCCTCCGCGGCCGGGCGACACGTGGGATCCAGGCTTCGCCAGCGACTGGTCCAACTCGTCCGGCGCGACGCCCTCGCGGCGGGGCACCCCAGGCTCCTTGGGATGATGGGCGAGGTCGAGGAGGGCAATCCCTGGCTGCAGACCATGCGTCGCCGGGGAGCGCTCGCGCTTGATCTCGACTATCTCCAGCCTTCGACCGACGGCACCGCCGTGGTTCCCCTGGTTCTGTACCTGCAGCCCACGTCCGACCGAAGAGTGCGCTCCCTTTCGGCTCCGGCCTTGCGCCGGGTCCTTTATGCGGTCTACCGCCGGCTCTATCGGATCCGGTTCCCGCTCAAGCAGCCGGAGTTCCGGCGCATGCTGCGCCAGCTCGAGGGCCGCGCCCGCGTGGGTGCCCGTCCCCTGAAGTCCCCGGCGCCGCCTCCCGCGAAAGCCCGGACGGCCCGCCGGAAGCAAGTTCCGAAGGGAGTTCCACGTGTTGACTGAAATCCAGGGCCTCCTCGATGGCTTCGCCGGCCTGGGCGAGCGGGCGGTTGCGTTCGTCCCGCGCGTCTTCTTCGCTTTTCTGGGGCTCATCATCGGCTGGCTGGTGGCGCGCGGGCTCAGGAATCTCATCCGGCGCCTGCTTCGCATGATGCGACTCGACGACGCCGCGGAACGGGTGGGGATCGACGACTACCTCGTGCGCGGGGGGGTGAGGTCCACGACTGCGACCCTCGTAGCCGACGCCGTCTACTGGGTCACCACTCTCGCCGCCCTGCTTGCCGCCCTGAGCATCCTTGGCGTCAACACCGCGAGCCACCTTCTCGATCGCCTGGCCATAGCCATTCCCAACGGCATCGCGGTCCTGCTGTTCGTGATCATGGGGTCCCTGCTCGGGCAGTTCGTGGGGGCCTTGACGTTCTCCTATCTCAACAACATCGGGATATCCGGGCCGAGGGCCATCAGCGTCCTCGCCCAGTACGCCATCACGCTCTTCGTGGTCTCGGTCGGTCTAGAGGAGCTCTCGATCGGCGGCCAGATCCTCGTTTCCGCGTTTCAGATGGCCTTCGGAGCGTTTTGCCTCGCCCTGGCCCTGGCCTTTGGCCTGGGGGGCCGGGAATGGGCGGCCCGCGTTCTCGAATCGTGGTGGAAGAGTTGATGCTCCGGGGGTTCGGAACGTGATCATCGACTGCCACGTCCATCTCAACAACTATCACAACGAGACGATCTCGTCGCTCGACCAGTCGATCGAGCAGTTGCTGCGGGAGATGCGAAGGAACCGGGTGGACATCGCCCTCATCCTGTCCTCCTACAAAGTGAACCCGGGCCGCCCGGACACCGCCACCCTGGTCGAGGCCACCCGGCCGTTCAAGAGCCTCTTCATCGTCGCCGGGATTCCCTTCGAGGGAGTGAGAGCCGAACAGCTCGACGCCCTGCGGCCGGGCGTCGCGGAAGGGAAGATCCGCGGCCTGAAGCTCTATCCGGGCTACCAGCCCTTCTACCCCAGCGACCCGTCGCTGGAACCGGTCTACGAGTTCGCCCGAGCGAACCGTCTGCCCGTCATGATCCATAGCGGCGACACCTACTCGCCCCGCGGCAAGATCAAGTACTCGCACCCCATCCACGTGGACGAGGTCGCGGTCGATCATCCGGACGTGAACTTCGTCATCTGTCACCTCGGCAATCCCTGGGTTCGCGACTGCATGGAGGTTGTCTACAAGAACGCGAACGTGTACACCGACTTCTCCGGTCTGGTTCTCGGAGACTTCGATGACCGGTTCGAAAGCTACATGCTGAAGCAGGTGCAGGAGATGCTGGCCTGGGGAGTCCAGCCCGAGAAATGCCTGTATGGCACCGACTGGCCGCTCGCCGCGATGGGGTCGTATCTCGATTTCATGGAACAGCTGAACATGCCCCAGAAGGACCGCGCTCTGATCCTCTTCCAGAACGCCATCCGGCTGTTCCGACTGCCCGTCTCCCAGCCGCTGCTCGGGGGTTCGACCCCTTTCGGGCAGTTCTAGGGTCGTCAGGAACATGACTGCCGCGGTGGCCCCGACCTGAGTGGGCCCCTGCCGCGAGGGCGAACCCTGAGGGAGTGAGCCGGCGATTGTCTGGCCGGTCTCTGCCTGCGGACGCCATCAGGAATGGATCGCTTCGGCTCAGATCCCGGTCGGTTCCAGGTGACGCACCAGAGCGACCTCGTTACCCTTCTCGCCGTAGATCACGTCATCCACCAGGCCCTGGGTCACGAGGATGCCGAAGCCGCCCGGCCGCATCCCCCGCTCTGCGCGCTTCTCAGCGTGCGCCATGGGCTGTCCCGGAGGATTCGAAACCGCTGCGTGCCCCAGGCTGTCCTTCTCCTAGACATTACCATGAACTCCACATTTTGTTTTGTGTACAAACTAATCTGTGATACTTTCTTGATGGAAAGGACCTGCCATGAAAACGCCCCGACTGATCGTCTGCGCCACCGACCTCCGGGAAGGCGGCGACCGCGCCATCATGGAAGCTGATACGTGGGCGAAGCGGCACAACGCCACCGTGGCTTTCGTCCATGCGATTCCCGAGACGTCTCGAAGTCACGTTCTGTTCCCCCAGCTGGCGCAGAGGAGCTTCAACCATCTGCCCGCGCTCATGAGCCTGGCCGCCGATGCCGTGGCCGGACGCGTCGAGCGCCTCACTTCCCGGCCACGGGCCGACCTGGACATCCGGGTCGATGTCGGTTCGCCCGCGGGAATCATCGTTTCGGTGGCCGAGGAGCTGGGCGCCGACCTCATCGTCCTTGGCGCGGTTTCGAGCCCTGACACGATCGGGCCCCTGGGCTCGGTGGCCCTGCGGGTAGTCCGCCACGCGCACAGCCCGGTGCTGGTGGTGCGCCCAGGCGAGGGGACCGGGCCGGTCCTTTCGGCGAGCGATCTCTCCGATCCGGGTTTCCCCGCGGTGGTGGCCGGGGCCTATCTGGCCGAAGGCCTCGGCGCGCCCCTGTCGGTCATCCACGTGGCCGAGCTTCCCCCGCCTCCGCCGGTGGTCCCCGAGGCTGTCGGCGCCGGCCTCGGATACGCGATGACGGGGGCGGAGTATCAGCTCCTGCGCGAAGCGGCGAGGGACGCCTTGGCATCGGCGATGACCAAGTTGGGGTTGAACGGGCAGACCCTCGTCGAGGAGGGAATTCCCGGCGTATCGATCGTGGCCGCGGCCCGTCGACTGAAGGCTCGTCTGCTCGTGGTCGGCACGGAAGGTCGGACGGGCCTGCGGCGAATGCTCCTCGGAAGCACCGCGGAGCAGATCCTCAGGGCCGCTCCCTGTTCCGTTCTCGTTGTCCGGCTTCATTCCCATGGAGGTCCATCATGAAGAACCCTGCCGCAGTCCCCGAAAGCATTCAGAATTCCGTAGTCATCCTTCGCTGTCGCGGGGTCGAGCTGGACGCCGCCGATCGCCAGGAGTTGCATCGAAGCGAAGTGGCGTTTGGACACGTCTTTCGGCGGATCCATCGGATCGAATGGAAGTTCATCGGTCGTCCGCGCGAAGTCGAGCTCCGTTGTGAGATCCAGGCGCTGAGCGGAGAATTCACCGCGGTCGCGATCGAGGCCAACGGGCGAGCGGCGCTTCAGTCGGTGACCCAGAAGATCCTCAAGCAGAAGCGGCGATCCAAGACGATCTCCGTGACCCGGCGCCGCGCGGTTCCGGCCCGCCGGGGCCGGGCGGCCTGACCGGAGCGTAGACTTCCATCCTCTTGGGGAACCCGGTCCTCGGCCATGGTCGTGACGCCTCCGCCCCCGCGCCTCAAGTCGATGGAGCGGCCGCCGGAAAGCAGGAGTCCGTGACCCCGGGCGATCGTATCGACGCCTTGCAGGACGGCCTCCTCCGGGGCATCGGGAGTTCCCCCGACCGGCGCCCGGCCCTGCTGGGCCGCATGATCCGGCGCGACGCCAGCGAGTCCATCGGGTATTGGCTCCAGCTCACGGTGTCCGTGGGCATCGGAACCCTTGGCCTGGTCACCGGCAGCAGCGCGGTCATCATCGGCGCGATGTTGATCGCCCCGCTCATGGATCCGATCATCGCCCTGGCCCTGGGCCTTGCGGTTGGCTCGCCCCTTCTCTCGTTGCGCGCGCTGATCCGCATCGTGTTGAGCGTCGGTGTCGCGGTGGCGGGGTCCGCGCTCATCACCGTCCTGCTTCCCTTCCACGAGGTCAACGCCGAGATTGCCGCCCGGGTATCGCCCACCCTCCTCGATCTCATCACCGCCGTCTTCTGCGCGCTGGCCGGCCTCTACGCGTGCATTCGCGGCACCTCCGACGTGGTGACCGCGGGCGCTGGAACCGCGATCGGCATTTCCCTCGTTCCTCCTCTATGCGTCGCCGGCTACGGCATAGGCGCGGGCGTCTGGCCGGTGGCGAGCGGCGCCGGGCTCCTCTTCCTGGCGAATATCGTGGCCATCATCACCGTGGGCGGTGCGATATTCCTGGCGCTCGGGTTCAACCGGGTGGATCCAACCGACACCGAGCGCGCGGAGTTGCTTCAGGAGGCGTCTGCGGTCGTGCGCGCTCTCGCCTCCCGCTTCGGCGCCCTGTTTCAACGGCCCGACGCCCATCTCCTTCGTTTCCTGATGCCCCTCGTGCTCTTCGGCATCGTGTTCATTCCGCTGAAAGCCGCTCTGGACGAGGTCGCCTGGGAAGTCAGAGTGAGGCGTGGCGTCAGGGAGGCCGTGGAGAAGGAACCGCGTCCGGTGCTTCAGACCAAGACGCGAGTGGAGCGCCGTCAGGTGGACGTGACCCTGGTCCTGCTTGGAACGTCTGAAGATGCCGACAAGACACGCCGCCGTCTCGACGGTCAGATCCGCCAACTCTCCGGGGTGGCGCCGCGACTGAGCGTATCCGCGGTCACGGACGCCCAGGGCGTGAACCTGGCTCCCCTGGCCGCGCCCGCTCCCGTTCGCCCGGCCGAGATCCTCGAACAGGCCCAGGGACTGGTGGCAAGCGGTCTGGCGTCGGTCTGGCCTGAGGAGTCGGCGGGAAAACTGCTTGCTGTCGATATCGGGCGCCGCGCGGACGGGATTCAGGTCCGACTGCTTCACCTCGGGCCGCCGCTCGCCGCCGCGGCTCGCGAAGCCATCCAGCGCAGCCTCACCGGGAGCCTGAGCTTGCCCGTCGCGGCGCAGGATGTCGCCATCCCCACCCAGGTGCTCAAAGGGTTCGAGCTCGACGAGCGGGTCCTCGCGACCGCGTTGGGCGCGCTCGAATCGACGGACGGACTTTCCGGGATCAGCGTCTGCTATACGACTCCGAAGGCGAAGCCCCGAACCGCCCGCGGGCGCGACGTGGGTCGCGCCCTGGACGAAGCGCTGGCCCATCGTCCCAATGTCTCTCGCTCGGTCGGCGCCGGTTACGAGATTCGCTTCTCGGCGCAACCCTGCGAAGTGGCGACCCCGACCGCCGACGCCAAACCCCGACCATGAAGGCGCCCGCCTCGCACGAGGGGGGCACCCCATCGGTGAGGTTCGGGCAATAGACTCTGCGGGCTCATGAGTTTTGAAGCCCCCAAGAACGGCGGAGCCCTGGCGCGGGTGTTCGCTCTACTCACCGCCCTGTTCGTGGCCTGGTCCGTCTACGCCCTGGGCACGAACGCGCTGCCTCCGCTCGCCGCCGACCGGGGACGGATCGACTCGGCGATTTCGCTGAATCTCGCGGTTTCCGGCATCGTCTTCCTGGGCGCGCACGTCGCTCTGGTGATGGCGCTGCTCCGGCGGCCGAAAGAGGCGAGGATTCCCCACGAAAACCTGCGCGTGGAGATCCTCTGGACCTCACTCACCGCGATGGTGCTGGTGGCTCTCCTCGTGAATTCAGAGATCGATTCGCGGGCCCTGGCCGCGGCTGCGACGAACGCCCCGGAGCCGCCGGTGGTGGTCGAGGTGGTCGCGCAACAGTTCGCGTGGAACTTCCGGCTGCCCGGCGAGGACGGGATCTTCGGCCGCACCGATCCGAAACTCGTGGACCAGGCCGAGCTCAACTTCATCGGCCTCGACCAGAAGGATCCGGCGGCCGAGGACGACATCATCCTTCCCCAGGGCCTGCTCGTTCTCCCCGCCGGACGCGAGGTGCGCGTGCGGCTTCGCTCGCTCGACGTCATTCACAGCTTCTTCGTGGCTCCTTTCCGGATCAAGCGCGACGCCATGCCCGGCCTCGCCACGGAGTTCACGTTCACCCCGACCGTGACCGGAAAGTTCGAACTCGCCTGCGCCGAGCACTGCGGCCTCGGCCACTACCGCATGCGCGGCATGGTCGAGGTGGTCCCGAAGACCGAGTGGGCGAGCAAGGTGAAAGAGGCCCTGCAATGAGCGGCAACCGCGAGTCGCAGGGCTTCTGGTCCCGCTACGTCTTCTCCCTCGACCATCGCGTCATCGGCCTCCAGTATCTGCTGACCTCCATGGGGATGGCGCTCGTGGGCGGCCTGCTCGCGCTGATGGTCCGGATGCAGATCGCCTGGCCCTCCCACGAGTTCCGCGCGGTCTCGAGGTTCCTGCCCCAGGGGTTCGACGAAGGGATCATGAAGCCCGAGTTCTACGCGGCGCTCTTCACCATGCACGGGACGATCATGATCTTCTTCGTCCTCTCCGCGGCCCTCATCGGGGGTTTCGGGAACTACCTGATCCCGCTGCAGGTGGGCGCTCGCGACATGGCGTTTCCCAGACTCAACGCCTTGTCCTACTGGATCTACGCGATCTCGTCCGTGGTGATTCTGGTGTCGTTCTTTACTCCCTCCGGCCCCGCGGCCTCGGGATGGACGGCCTATCCGCCGCTCTCCGCGCTCAAGGGGGCGATCGCAGGATCGAATCTCGGCCAGGACCTGTGGCTCCTGGCCATGGCTCTGTTCATCGTCAGTTTCACCCTGGGCGGCCTCAACTTCCTCGCCACCATCGTGGCCATGAGACGGCCCGGCCTTCTCATGATGGACCTGCCGCTGTTCACCTGGTCGATGCTCTTCGTCGCGATCCTGGGCCTGCTCGCCTTCCCCTCGCTCACCGCGGCCGCGACCATGCTTCTCCTCGATCGCCATGCCGGCACGAGCTTCTTCATCCCCACGGGCCTGGTGCTTTCCGGAGAGGTCGTTCCGGGCGGCGGCGGCTCGCCCATCCTGTGGCAGCACCTGTTCTGGTTCCTCGGGCATCCCGAGGTCTACATCATCATGCTGCCTTCGCTCGGGATCACCTCGGACCTGTTCACCGTGTTCACGGGAAGGCGCGTGTTCGGCTACCCCTCGATGGTCTACGCGATGGCCTTCATTTCCGGCATGAGCTTCCTGGTGTGGGGGCACCACATGTTCGTGTCCGGCATGAGCCCGTTTCTCGGTTCGGCCTTCGCGGTGACCACGACACTCATCGCCGTGCCCTCCGGGGTCAAGGTCTTCAACTGGATCGCCTCCCTGTGGAACCGGCCGTTGCGCTTGACCACCCCGATGCTCTGGGCGCTCGGGATCTTCTCGCTCTTCGTCACCGGCGGGCTTTCCGGGATCTGGCTGGGCCAGACCCAGATCGACATCCAGCTCCACGACACCGCCTTCGTGGTCGCCCACTTCCACATCATCATGGCCGGCGCGGCGCTCTTCGGGGTGTTCGCCGGGGTGCACTACTGGTTTCCCCTCTTCTTCGGACGCCTCATGAACGAACGGCTGGGAGCGGCGCACTTCCTCCTGACCTTCGTCTTCTATTACGCGACGTTCTTTCCCATGCATCTGGCCGGGCTCCGCGGCCAGGTCCGCCGCGTCTACGATCCCTATCAGTACGATTACCTGAAGCCGCTCGCCCCCATGAACGCCTTCATCACCTGGGCCGCGGTGGCCCTCGCCATCGCGCAGATCCTGTTCCTCGTGAACTTCTTCTGGAGCATGAGACGGGGCGCCAAGGCCGGTGCGAATCCCTGGCAGGCGCCTTCTCTGGAATGGTCCGAACCCGCGGTCGAAGGGGAGAGCGAGTGAGCGCCCTGGCCGCGACACCGTTGGGACGTTCGCCCGCGTTCGAGAGCGCCACCCGCGTCGCGGTGGTGGCGGCGCTCTCCGCGACCACCATGCTCTTCGCGTCCCTGGTGAGCGCCTATCTCGTCCGCCGGTCGTTCGCGGACTGGAGGCCGTCGCCCGCCTTGTGGCCGGCGGCGCTGCTCGTCCTCGCGTTCGCCGCGTCTTCAGCCATCGAGGTCGCGGCCCGGCTCGAGGGAAGACGGAGACGTCTTGGTTTCATGGGACTGGCGCTCTCGAGCGGCCTGTACCTCGTGGGGGCTCTCGCCGTGATCGCGTCCGTGGTCTCGGGCGCGGGCGGGCTCGAAATGCCGTTCAACGCCTTCGTCGTCCTGCTTCTGGGTGTTCATGCGGTTCATGCGATCCTGGGCGGGGCCTTCGCATTCTGGATCCTGCGCGCGGAGGCGGGGGGGCCATCGGAAAACGCCCTCCTGCTTGCGCGGCTGGTGACGCACTTCCTGACCGCGCTCCTGTGCGCGATCGTCTTCCTCCTCTTCGGCCTGCAATGACCGCTACCGTCCCCTCCCGCACCGTCCCGCTCATCCAGTGGCCCGCGTACCGGCTGGCCGTGTGGGCGTTCCTGGTCAACGAAGGGTTTCTTTTCGGCTCGATCCTCGCGGCCGGACTCTTCCTGCGCTTCGGCGGCACCGTCCCCTGGCCGCGTCCGGGCGATGCCCTCGCGCTTGGTCCGGTGGTTCTCGCGACCCTCATCCTGATCGCCTCGTCCGCGACCCTGAACGAGTCGCTCGACGCGCTTCGCCGGGGCAATCCGATCTTCTGTCGGAGGTGGCTCGTCTGGACCCTGCTCGCCGGCTCCCTCTTTCTCGCCATTCAGGCCTACGAGTGGTCCGACGTGATCGGCACCGCGCGCGCCCTCTCTACGCTCCCGGGTGTTCCTCTGGTTTCAAACCCGTGGGGCGCTTCCACCTTCATGCAGGTCTTCTTCCTGGCCACCGGGCTTCACGGCCTGCACGTGGCCCTGGGCCTCCTCCTCATGACCTGGCTCCTGGGGGCGAAGGCGCCCGTCGACGAGAAGCGGCTCGAGAGCGTCGCCTTGTACTGGCACTTCGTCGACTTCGTCTGGATCTTCATCCTCTCGACCTTCTACTTCTTCTGAAACGAACATGATCGACCCGCTTCGACCCTACTGGCCGACCAACCGGAGCATCGCCGGGATGCTCGTGCGGAGCCTGTGCGTGTTCTCGGCCGCGGGCGCCGTCGCCTTCGGGGTGTCCCGTTCCTTCGCGTTCTTCGTGGTGATGCCCGCGGCCCTCGCCCAGGCCTCGCTCCTCGTCTTTGAATGGATGGAGCTGAAGCGCACCCACCGCTCCGGCCTGATCGCCGGCGGCATCGTCGCCTTTCTCTTCCTGGCGCTCGTCCTCGTCCTGGTGATCGAGAGCCGCTCGGTTCTCATGCTGTCGGTGCGATGAAGCAACCTCGGCGGATTCTCTGGCCATGCCTCGAGCCCCTCGCGGGCTCCGTGGCCCTCGGCCTCCTCGCCCTTTTCGCAGGCTCCACGGACGCGTCCGCCCAGTGCTCGCTGTGCCGTGACGCGGTGGCCGCGTCGTCCCCGCAGACCCGCGAGGCCATGAACTACGCGATCATCGGCCTCGCCATGGCGCCTTATGGCGTGGTCGCGCTCGCCGCCTGGACTCTCTCGCCCTCGGTGCGCGCGGGCGTGCGCGCGCGGCTCCGGCGGCTCCCGTTCCTCAGGCCGGGGAACCCGTCGTGACCTCGCCGCTGTGGCCCGCGATCAACGCGGGGTTCAACCTCACCTCCGCGGTCTGCCTGCTCTTCGGATACCTGAGCATCAAGCGAGGGCGGAAAGAGACGCACCGGCGCTTCATGCTCGCGGCCTTCTCGTGCTCGGTCGTCTTCCTGATGAGCTACCTCGCCTACCACTTTCAGGTGGGCTCGGTGAAGTTCTCCGGTCACGGCCCGATGCGCACCCTCTATCTCGGAATTCTCCTGAGCCACACCGTGCTCGCGGTCCTGGTAGCACCTCTGGCCATCGCCACCTTGAGCCGGGCGCTGCAGGCGCGCTTCGATCTTCATCGCCGGATCGCGCGGGTGACCTTCCCGATCTGGATCTACGTATCGATCACCGGTGTCGTCGTCTACCTGATGCTGTACCAGATGTGAGACGCGTCCTCTTCTTCCTGGCTCTGGCGCTTGGGCTCGTCGGTTCGGCCCGGGGGGACGAGGTGCAGGCTGCGCGCGATCGGGCCCTGGCTCTGCTCAACCGCTCGGTGGCCCTGTCGAGCGCGGTGGCGAAGGAGTTGAAGACGGATCAGTCGAGGTCGGAGATCTTCGCCGTCCTGCTCAAGGCGGACCGGCAGGATGGCTCGAGCATCGGCGTGTACGACGCGGACAGCCGCAGGGTGGCCTGGGTCGGCTCTCCCATCGATCCGCTGCGCCTTCCCGAGGTGGACCCGTCCGCACCCGCCCGCTTCGTGGCCGCGACCCGCTCCCGGGCCGCGCTGGTGGTGACCGCGATCGGACCCGGGCCCTGGTTCGTTCTGGTTTCGACGCCCCTTCTCGAGACCCGGCGCGGCGAAGGAGACCAGATGGAGGTCGTCGATGTCCTCGATCCCTCCCGGAAGCTCGGCCTGGACTACTCGGATCACTCCGAGCCGGCCCCGGGCGACCACACTCGCGAGAGCATCACCGTGCTCGGCGTGACCTTCGCCCGGATCTCACCGCACTCGGCCGAGACCCACGGCGGCGCCGTCCTCCCCGTGAATCTTGAGATGACCTCGCTCCTCCTCTTCCTCCTCTTCCTGTCCGCCCTCGGCGCCACCTACCGATTCGCGCGGCTCGACTTCGAGAAGCCGCGGCCCTTCGTCCTCGCCCTCCTGTGTACTCTCTCGGCCCTCTCGGTCACCGCCCTCGTGGCCGAGTTCGCGGCCCGGGCGAAGGAGCGCGATTCGGTGAGGCGCGAAGTCGAGTCCGTCCTTCGCGCGCACCTCCGTCCGCTCGAGGCCACCCTTCTGGCCACGGAGAGGGTGATCGATCAGGCGCGCCTCTTCGAAGCCTCGCCCGCCGGGCGCTTCGGCACGGAGGAGCTCGCCTTCGATCTGTGGTCGGACTCGGCTCTCTCTCAACCCTTCCTTCCTTCCTTCGTTGAAGTGCTGGACCGGTCGGGGGCGGTGGTGAGCCGGTATGCGCGGGACGTGCCGCGCGGTCCCAAGCCTCCGCTGCCCACCAGCGGGTCGTGGCCCCGGGCCACGACCCTCCGAGGCGGCGGGGACCTGGCCCAGGCGCGGGGACTCGTGTCGGAGCGTCTTCTTCTCTCCGCGGGCGAGCTCCTCGGCGCCGTCCGCATCGGCGCGGTCTCCGATCTCTCCCTGGCTCTGCGGATGCTCTCCGAGGAAAACGGGGTTCGGCTGGTGGGGATGCGCGGGCCCGCGGGAGAGTGGATCCAGGATCCGGCGGTGGTTCCCTTCGCTTCACTCCCCGGACCGGGAGGGGCCCGCATCGAAGTCCCGCTCGACCAGCGGACCTACGTGTTCGAAATCGCGGGCGCCACCCCCAGCGCGCCCTTTCGGACCCTGGGGGTAAGGCTCCTCGGCCGGGGCCTCGGGCTCGTGGTTCTGGCCCTTGGTCTGGGGGCGTGGTTTGGCAACCGGAGTCGCGCGCGCGCGGCCGCCCTCGGCCTCTTCCGCCGCCATTCGTTCCGCCTGTTCGTGGCCTTCCTCACTCTTTCCGCCCTCTCGCTGTTCTTCTTCCAGACCCTGGTCCGCGACTTCGTGGCGCAAAGGCTCGTGTCCGAAACCGAGACGGAGGCGAGGCGCATCGCCGCCATCGCGCGCAAGTCCTTGAGCGACCTCTCGGCTTTCCAGGAAGCGGAGGTGCTTGGACCCCTGGCCATCTCCGACGCGGCCATCTCCTGGGTCGCGGCCCTCGTCTCCAACGACCTGGAGCTGTTCGACGAATCCGGCGAACTCGTGGCCACCAACGTGAGGGAGGACGTGGACGCGGGTCTTCTTTCGAGGCTCGCTCCTTCCGATGCCTACAACCGTCTGGTTCTCGCCGACGGGGACATGATGTTCCACCGGCCGCCCGGCGGCCTGGTGCCCTCCGCCGTCTCGGCCCGTCTGGTTCTGCCCGCGGGCCGCACCGGGCTGGTTCGCGTCAATCTGCAGAACCGTGAGGCCCAGGTGGCCGCGGTCTTGAGCGACCTCGACACGCGCATGAGGATCGCCGCCCTGTCCCTTCTCGCCGTCGCCACCATGCTCGCCTGGTTCCTGGCCCGGAGAATTTCCGGGCCGGTCCTCGAAATGACCGTGGCCTCGCGCCGCATCGCCCGGGGCGATCTTTCCGTGCGGGTGCCGGTGCGGACCGGAGACGAGGTGGGCGAACTCGCGCATTCCTTCAACACCATGGCCCACGACCTCGCCCGGCAGCAAAGGGAGATCGAGCGTCGGGAACGGCTCGCGGCCTGGGCGGACATGGCGGCTCAGGTCGCCCACGAGGTCAAGAACCCGCTCACCCCCATCCAGCTTTCCGCCGAACACCTGCAGCGCGCGTACCGCGCGAGCGGCATCGTCTCGGAGAGCTTCGAGTCGGTGATCGCGGTGTGCACCCGCACCATCCTGGAATCGGTGACCAAGCTTCGGGACATCGCCTCCGAGTTCGCGGCCTTCGTGCGGGAGCCGGTGGATCGCAGCGAGCGCGTGGACATGAGCGTTCTGACCCGGAGCGTGATCAAGCCCTATCAAGACGTGCTCCCCGAGGGACTTCGGCTGGTCGCGCGCTTCGGCCCCCCCTGCCCGGTTCGCGGCGAGTCGAAGCTCATCGAGAGGGCGATCCGGAACCTTCTCGAGAACGCCGTGCAGGCGGTGGGGAACGCAGGCGAGATCAGGATCTCCTGTCTTCCCGTCCGGGAATCCTCGGAGCTCGTGATCGAGGACACCGGGCCGGGCTTCGACGAGGAGACGCGCGCCCGACTCTTCGAACCTTTCTTCTCCACCAAGACTCAGGGCTCGGGCCTCGGTCTCGCCCTCGTCAAGAAGGTGGCGGAGGATCTCGGCGGCTCAGCGTCACTCGAGCGCGATGGCGAGGTCACTCGCGCCACTCTGCGGCTTCCCCTCTCGGCGGGCTGAAGCCCCGCCTTTCTAGAGACGCCCGGTCGCGCGACGGGCTTTCTCGATGACGCGAGCCAGGTCGGGGGTGAGGTCGTAGTCTCCGAGCGACCCCGCCGGCGCCCAGACCGCGTCGAGCGCGTCCGAGGCCGCGGCCAGCGTGCCCGAGACCGGATGGGCCGCGTAGTCCATGATGACGTAGTGGAAGCCTTCCTCGCCGGGCGTGATGGCCTCGATGATCTCCACGAACGTCTCGATCTCGATGTCGATGCCGGTTTCCTCGCGCACTTCCCGGACCGCCGCGTCTTCAAGGGTCTCGCCCCACTCCAGGGTCCCCCCGGGGACCATCCAGCGGCCAAGATTCGGGGCCTTGCCCCGTTTGATGAGGAGGATCTCGTTGTCGGCGCTGAAGACCACCGCGCCGACGCCGATGAGCGGGCGCCTGTTCACCAGGGGTTGTCCAGGTGCTCAGGGAGTCGCGGCTGTGGGCTCGGGGGCGGGCGTTGGAGCCTCGGTGCTGACCGCGCCTCCTCCATCTCCCTTGCGCCGCACCAGGCCGATCAGATAGGCGACGGGCCCGGAAGCGGTGTAGCCGCAGGACCAGAGGAGAAGGGCCCAGGCGGGCTCGGTCGCGATCAGAGCGAGGAGCGCCGCGATTCCCACCATGGCGAAATAGCTGCGACGGCTCCGCAGGTCGAAGGTCTTGAACGACCAGTAGCGCAGGGTGCTGACCATCAGGAACGCGCCGATGACCAGGAGAGTCATGGCGAAGGCGGCGCCCACGCGGTCGTTCATGGGCTCGGGCCGGAAGTAGATGATGGAGATCACGAAGCCGGCGGCGGCGGGAGAGGGGAGGCCCACGAAGTAGCGGCCGTCCACCACCTTCCTCTGGACGTTGAAGCGGGCCAGCCGGATGGCCGCGCACATCACGAAGAAGAACGCGGCCAGGAACGACTTGTGCAGCGTGGCGAGCCCCCACTGGTAGGCGATGATGGCGGGAGCCACGCCGAACGACACGATGTCCGACAGGCTGTCGAGCTGCGCGCCGAACTCCGAGGTGGTGCCGGTCATGCGAGCGATCCGCCCATCGAGCATGTCGAAGATCACGGCGACCACGATGAGCTGGGCCGAGGTCTCGAATTCCAGACGGAGCGAATAGATGATCGCCGAGAAACCGAGGAAGAGGTTCCCGATGGTGAAGAGGCTCGGCAGGAGCGCCGCGCCCTTCTTGAGCCCGGGTTTCTTGAGGCGGTCGGTGATGGTCATGACGCGGGACGCTTCGGCGAGGGTTCTTGAAGGTGCGCGATCACGGAGCTTCCCCCGCTCACCCGGTCGCCCACCTTCACGTCAATGGTCGTGCCCGGGGGAAGGAACACATCGGTGCGCGATCCGAACCGGATGAGGCCCACCTGTTCGCCCCGCGCCACCACGTCTCCGACCTTCTTGCGGAACACGATGCGCCGGGCGATGAGTCCGGCGATCTGGGTGAATCCGACCCGGCCCTCGGGCCCCTCGACGAAGGCGCGATTCTGCTCGTTGCGCAGCGATGCCTTGTCGTCGAAGGCGGGAAGGAATTCGCCCTTGTTGTAGACCACGTCGGTGATCCGGCCCGCGATGGGGGCGCGATTGATGTGAACGTCGAACACCGAGAGGAAGATGGAGATCTGGGTCGAGCCTTTTCCCGCGGGGTGTCCCTCGGGGGTCGGAACGATCAGCACCACCTTGCCGTCGGCCGGTGAGACCACGAGCCCCGGCCCCTGGGGAATCTCGCGGAAGGGGTCGCGGAAGAACGCGGTCACGAAGACCGCGAGGATGAGGAGGATGGCGAAGGCCCGCCATGAGAAGTACGCCGAGGCGGCGGCGATCACGATGGCGGCAGCGACGAAGGGCAGGCCTTCAGGAGCGATCTTCAAAACGGGTGATCCTTAGTTTCCGCAAAACGACGACCGAGACACCCCGCGGGCGGGGCGTTCCTGGGCCGCCGGGCACGTCTCGAGGGGGTCTTTAGACGGGCAGCGTCAATGAGATTTCCGCGCGATCTCCTCCATGCGGTCGCGGCCGGCGAGCTTCAGCTTCTTGAGCTTCGATTCCTCGATCTGTTCGGCGTCGGTGAGGACCACCTTTTCAGAGAGGGCTTTGAGACGATTCTCAAGCTCCGTGTGCTCCTGGTAGAGCCTGCGGTATTCCTCGTTGCTTGCAAGCAGCGACTCCCGAGACACGGCGTTCAATGACGGCATCGTGAGACCTCCTGGTTTTGCTATCGAAGAAGAAGATTCGCTCCTCAAGGTCAAGGGAGGAGGTGGCTTCAGGACTTCGACCCTAGCACGCGTTTCTTGGAGCTTTCAACCCTGTTTCATGGCTCATTTCCAGTCGCATCAGGATCGCATCTTCGACGGGTTCGGCGTAGAAACCCCGGCGCCGCTGGACCTCCCTGAATCCCGCGGCGGCGTAGAGTTTCCGGGCATCCCGATTCCCCTCTCGAACTTCGAGGAACACGCTTTTGACGCCGCTGGCCGCGGCTTGGTCGAGGAGAGACGAGAGCAGATGCCGGCCCAACCCGCGTCCCCGCCGGTCCTGGCGCACGGCCAGATTCACGATGTCCATGTCCGGGACCTGGATGCGGGCCACCACGAACGCGACGACGACGCCCGCGGACCTGAGAACGAACAGGGTGGGCGGGGCGTGTCCGAATTCCGCCGAGAACGCCTCGCGGGTCCAGGCCCGCGGAGAGTCGCGCTCGATGGACGCGAGAGCGTCCAGATCACCCTCGCGGGCGGGACCGAACTCGACCGCCAGGGGAGCGCTGTCGTCGGGCCCGGCCATCACCTGTCTCGTGGCTGAGAGTTGAGCAGGCCCCGGGTCAGGGGGTCGCGCAGATAGAAGGGGAGCAACTCCCCGGCGGGAACGGTGGTCTCCACGGAGGCTTTCGCCCCGGCGAGCGCGGCAAGATGGGGGGCGAGGCCGCCGTCAAGGGCCAGGAACTGGATGCCGGGGAAAGCGGCCTCGATCTCCGCCCGATGCTTCGTCGCGGCCGAACCGGTGGCGATGGCCGGCGCGCGCACGAAATCCTTCAGGGCGCCCAGCACGGGTCCCAGGTCGCCGGACTCACGGCTCGAGATGAGAGCGCCGCCTTCGTCATGGGCGCTCGCGAACACTTCACCGTGAAACAGGTCGGTGACGGCCAGGATCCGCGCACCGCGCCCCCGCGCCGCCCACGCCGCGACATCGGTGGCGAGGGCGCCGAAGCAGGGCCGGGCCCCGGCCAGGCCCCGCACGCTCGCGAGCGAGACCCGAAGGCCCGTGAACGAACCCGGTCCCACCACGACCGCGAAGAGGTCGACGTCGCCCACGCTCACTCCCGCGTCGGAGAAGAGCCCCTCGATCGCGGGCAGGAGGCGCTGGGAATGGCCGTGATCGGCCTCGAACGCGCGCGCGTTCAGGAGGGTTCCGTCCCGTGCGAGCGCCACGCTGCCGAGGGAGGACGAGGTGTCGAGGGCCAGGACCAGGGGCGGGGGTGGCGGCGGGGTGAGGGAAGGCACTGAAGAGGCGGAGCTTATACTCGCCGACCCTCTTACCTCGATTGAAACCCCCGACGCCCATGTCCGTGACGCCCACCCCCGCCATGCAGCAGTACCACCGCATGAAGGCGGAACATCCGGGCGCGCTTCTCTTCTTCCGGATGGGCGATTTCTACGAACTCTTCTTCGAGGACGCGACCATCGCGGCTCCGCTGCTCGATATCGCGCTCACGTCGCGGGCCAAGGACTCCACGGGCGAACCCATTCCGATGTGCGGGGTGCCGGTTCGCGCCCTCGACGCTTACGTGCGCGCGCTGGTGGAGAAGGGTCATCGGGTCGCGATCGGCGAGCAACTCGAAGATCCGAAGGGTGCCAAGGGCGTGGTCAAGCGCGGCGTGGTCCGCGTCATCACTCCCGGCACCTTCATCGACGACGAATCGCCTCTCGCCCAGGCCTCGCGGATCGCCGCGTGCTACCCCGGGCGATCGGCCCTGGGTGCCGCGGTCATCGATCCGGTCTCGGGTGAGTTCTTCGTGTTCGAGCGTCGGGGCGAGGGCCGGGTGGAGGCGTTCTTCGACGACCTTCTCGCCATCGGACCACGCGAACTTCTGTGGCCGGAGGGTGTCGCGAAGCCCGATCACTTCGACACCGCGAAGATCGGCGCCTCGGTCTTCGAGCTCGACTCGGAGTTCGACACCAAGCGCGCGCGCGAGGAACTCCTGCGTCACTTCGGTGTGATCAACCTCGAGGCCATGGGTTGCGAGCGCATGCCCGAAGCGACCACCGCCGCGGGCGCCTTGCTCCTCTATCTGAAATCCACGCAGAAACGCGAGCTGTCCCACGTCACCTCGCTCACCCATCGGGATGACGGCGACGTCCTGATCCTCGACGAGTCGACGCGGCGGAATCTCGAACTGGTCGAGAACCTCATCGACGGTTCGCCTCGCGGCACGCTCCTTTCCGTGCTCGACCAGACCCACTCGCCCATGGGGGGCCGCCTGCTCCGCGACTGGATCCTGCGGCCGTTGTCGCGCCGCGAGCCGATCCAGGACCGCCTCGACGCGGTCGAGGAACTCGCGTTCCGGACCCGCACCCGCAGCGACCTCGAGGACGCCCTGGCCCGGATCCGCGATCTGGACCGGCTGGTCGCGAAGCTGACTTTCGGACGGGCGACCCCGCGCGATCTCTCGTCCCTCGCGGCCTCGCTTCGCGGGGTGGCCGCCACCCAGGTTGCCGGATCCGAGCTGAACGCGCCGCTGCTGCGCGGGCAGGTGCAGGCCCTCGATGCCCACGAGAAACTGGCCGATCGGATCCAGAGCACGCTCGTCGATTCGCCGCCCGCCACCGTGGGCGACAGCGAGCTCGTTCGCCCTGGAGTCGATCCGCAGGTCGACGAGCTCCGGAGCCTGCATACCGGCGGCAAGGAGGCGATCGCGAGGATCGAGTCGCACGAACGCGAACGCACCGGGATCTCGTCGCTGAAGGTCCGCTACAACCGCGTCTTCGGCTACTACATCGAGATCACCAAGCCGAACCTTCACCTCGTGCCGGACGACTACATCCGCCGGCAGACCGTGGTCTCGGGCGAACGATTCGTCACTCCCGAACTGAAAGATTTCGAGGAGAAGGTGCTTCGGGCCGAAGAACATCTCCTGGAGCGCGAAAAGGAAATCTTCGCCGGCCTCGTCGAAGAAGCGCTCGCCTGCGTCAAGGAACTGCAGGCCACGTCGCGCGCGATCGCCATCATCGATGTGATCGCCTCCCTCGCCGAGGCCGCCCAGCGCCTCAACTACGTGAAGCCCCGGCTGTCGTCGGATGGAGAGCTCGTGTATCGCGAGGGTCGGCATCCCGTGGTCGAGTCCTCCACCGAGAACCCCTTCGTGTCCAACGACCTCGTTTTCGGCGCGGCCCAGGATTCGCCGCGGCTGTTCATCGTCACCGGTCCCAACATGGGCGGCAAGTCGACGTTCCTGCGCCAGACCGGCCTCATGGTGGTGATGGCCCAGATGGGCTCGTTCGTTCCGGCCCTCGAGGCCAAGATGACGGTGTGCGATCGGCTCTTCACCCGCGTGGGCGCTTCCGACTATCTGCTGCGCGGCCAGTCCACGTTCATGGTGGAGATGCAGGAGACCGCCTACATTCTTCGCCATGCCACCGAGCGCAGCCTGCTGTTGCTCGATGAGATCGGACGAGGCACCGCGACCTTCGACGGCCTTTCCATCGCCTGGGCGGTGGCCGAGCACCTGGCCGAGCGCGGCCCGCATTGTCCGCGCACCCTGTTCGCGACGCACTATCACGAACTCGTGGACCTCGCCGTCGATCGGCCGACGGTGTCGAATCTGCACGTGACCGCGCGCGAGTGGAAGGACGACATCCTGTTCCTGCGTCGAGTCGAGCCCGGCGGCTCCGACCGATCCTTCGGAATCCAGGTCGCGAAGCTGTCCGGTCTCCCGTCCCCCGTGGTGAAGCGGGCCCGCGAGATCCTCAAAAACCTCGAGCAGACCGAGTTCGACTCGGAGGGCCGGCCGAAACTCGCCCGCACCGGCGTCATGGGAGCCCCCAAGGAGCGCCAGCTCTCCCTGTTCGCTCCCGTCTCCGACGCGGTGGCGGATGATCTTCGCAATACGGACGTCAACGCCCTCACCCCGATCGAGGCGCTCAATCTCCTGGTCGAGCTGAAGAAGAAGCTCGACGGTTGAGGGGGCGCCGCTGCGAGATCCCTCGTCTCACCGGCCGGTGTAGCCTCGTCCCATGATCGGGCGGGCTCCTTCGCTCCTGGCGGTGACGCTCACCATAGTCGCGCCGGCGCCGCAGGTCACGCCCACACCGCCGCCCGAACCCGCCCCGGTCTTCGGCGCCGGTGCCGGGTGCAGTCGCCGCAGTTCGTCCCGGCGCACGGTTCGCGCCCGGTGCACCCCACCTCGAACTGCGGCCCGTTGATCTCGAGCCTCATGCCCGCCACCGCGGAGCCTTGAGGACCCGGCCACCGCCGCGTTTGTGGCACCGATGGGAACCCTTCAAGCCGCAGGGTCCCAATCAGTTGGAGAAACCGAGGAAGTTGCCTGACCCCTTCTTCGTCGAGCCGCGAACCCGGCCCCAGTGGCGCCCGTCACCCGCGGCCCCCAAAGGTGCTATGGTTTTTTCATTACATCCTGGCGGGGATGAACCCTCTCGTATCGATAACAGCTGCGCGCAAAGTGGAGGTTCCCATGACAACGCCACACTCCCTCGGCCGATGGTTCATCGCCACCGCTCTCGTCGTTGCCTCCTGTTCACGAGGTCCGGCGCCTTCTCCCGCCGGCCCGACTGCGTCCGCTGGCGCAGCCGCGCTCGATGGCGGGCTGGTCAGCGCTTCGGCGGTCGGGGACGTCAAGGTGGGCACGGGTCCTCTCGAGATCGTCCGTCTGCGGATGGATCGACAGACCTCGTCGGGCGCCTCTGTACTGCGCCAGTACGCCGACCCCGGAAGGACTTACGCGATGAGTGTGGGCGAGACGATTGAACTGTGGGCCGAATATCCGGCGGAGGTTGCCGGCCCGAGATTCAAGGTCGAATGGGGTGACGGAGCGATCGATACGACCGGTTGCGGCTCCTGTTTGCTGAAGCACTCCTACGCGACCGCGGGAAGCTACACCGTGAAGGCAAGCCTTGACGACCGCATCAGCACCACGGCCACGCGGACCTTCTTCTTGGATTCGAGAGCTGGCGAGGCTTCAGCGGCCCCCACTACTCCTGCCAAGCATCTCACCCAGAACACCAACGCCGTGGCCATCACGGCGGGCTCCGTATACTGTAACGCTGGCGGTTTCCACACCACCAACCGGTTTCTTCGGCGCTTCTTCCTCGATACCGATCATGGTGTGACCACGCAGTTCAACGTCACCAGCGTCGATATCGGCGTCGAGTTGGCCCAAGGCACCGGTGGCTCCCAGCCGATCGAGATTCGCCTCTACTCGATACCCAAGGCGAGCCCGCTGTTATTCGCCAACCTCACTTCGATAGGCAACTTACCGACCGCCATCCCGGACACCTCTCTAGCGGTGGTCAATTTTCCAGTGACGGGCTCGCTCGTCAGTCCCACAACCACCGATCTAGTGGTCGAGTTATTCATGCCGGATGGTCGAGCACCCGCCAACAACAGGTTCAATCCTGGTAGCAACAGCCTCGGTCAGAGCCACCCCACCTACCTTGCCGCTGTTGACTGTGGTGTACCGAATCCCACCGATATGGCGGCTCTCGGGTTTCCCAACATGCACATGGTGATGGTGGTCAACGGCAACTAGCCGCCCGCTGATATCTTGAAGCTCTTTTCGACCTTGCGCCCGTGGGGGATACCGCCCTTACGAATTGGGTGATCCGGAAATGGCAATCCGACCCGGACACTCTTCATCGTCGTGGCGTTCGGTTGGCGGGGAATCTGAGCGCTGCTGGCCCAGCATGCCGGGGAGCGGGGCCGGAGGCACAACACCTCCGGTCCGGCCCTGAACGGCCAGAGAAGCGAGTGCGGAGAAGCCTCTCCTGGTTCCGGTCCAGGAATCCGATCCGAAACGCAGCGGACTCGGAAGGGTCGGCGCTTCGACCTTCGGGGTAGCCGGTGGAGGTCTCATGCCGGCGCGGCAGGGAAGAGCCCCCCGGGTTCCGTTGTCGAAACGCGGTGTGAGGCCTGCGGGCGATCCGCGCCCGCCCCGACGCCCCGGGCCGTGCGCTAGTACTTCTGGGCGAGGACGACCAGCAGGCGCGTGAGCGATTCGAGGTCCCGTCGGTCCATGACCTCCGCTGGCGAGTGCGAGTAGCGCCCCGGCCAGGAGAGACCCACGTCGATGGCGCCCTTGGGGCTGAAGGGCGCGGCGTCGGTGCCGCCGCCGGTCACCCCGATCTGCAGGGGGATGGCGCTCTCCTTCGCGATTGCGGTGATCCGGTCCATCACCCCTTCGGGGACGAGGGTTCGATTGTCGAGGCCGCGCAGGACCGCGCCCTGGCCGAGCGGCGCGTAGGCAAGTCGGCGCGAGTCGACCGGAGTGTCGGATGACACGAAGGTGTCGACCGCGAAGACGGTGTCGAACTTCTCCTTCTCCGCGATGAACGCAGCCCCCGCGAGTCCGGTTTCTTCTTCGACGGACCACGCGAACGTCACCTGGTTCTTCACCGTCTTTGGATCGAGACGCGAGAGAGCCTGGAGCAGGGCGGTCGACCCGTTCCGATCGTCCATCGATCGCGCGGAGGCGCGCTGCTCGCCGAGTTTCACCAGATCCTTCCTTGGAGTGATCGATTGTCCGACCGCGAAACCCAGCGACTCGGCCTGCGCGCGCGACTTAGCACCGGTATCGAGGAGCAGGGCGGAGAGTTCCGGCTCCAGCGCCGTCGATGTGGAGTAGTTGCGGCGGGGTGCCAGCACGGCGTCGCGCGGACCGTTGCCGGTGTGGACGATGACGGGATGCGCCTCGTAGAGGGAGAAGTACATCCCGCCCTGGGGGCGAACCGTCGCGGTGCCGTCGTCGTTGATCGAGGCGATCTCGAAACCGACCTCGTCGGTGTGGGCGACGAAGAGCAGAGGCCTGCCGCCCTGGCCGAATCGCACGATCACGTTGCCTTTCTTGTCGACTTCGGGTCGGGCCCATGCGGGAAGTCGTCGCAGGACCTCGGCGCGCACGGGCTCCTCGCGGGTCGAGACTCCATACGCGCGGACGAGGCCCGCGAGCAGACGCAGATCAGGTTCGCCGAACGTGACCGAGGGAGGCTCGGGCTGGGGAGGCAGGCTCGCCGCAGGACCCAGAGCGCCGAGACCCGCGGCCTCGGCCACGAGGCGGGCTGCGGATTCCACGTCGCGCGCATCGACGGTCTCGACGGGGGTCTGCGCATAGCGTGACGGCACCGCGATCACGTGGGTTTCGAGACCGCGCGCGGAGGAGAAGGGAAGTTCGGCGCTCGCTCGCTTCTGGAGCTTCGCGCCGACGGTGGCGCCCGCCGCGGTCAGCAGCGCATCGTCTTCGCGGACCAGGGGGCCGCCGCCCGCATCTCCCGCCGAGCCGATCGCGTCCTTCGCGGGAGGAAGCGCGCCGATGAAGGCGAAGAGCCGATCCGGCTTCTCCGAATCGACGAGCCGCTGCAGGCCGCGTTGCCCGAAGAAGGCCTGCGTCGTCCAGGCGAGCACGATCGTGCCCTGGGGCCGCGTGGTCCCGAGTCGATTCGCGATTTCGACGAGGGCGGTCGCGCCGGCCCGGGAGGACGCCGCGATGCCCGCGACCTCGGTCCCCGCCAGCCTCGCCGCGCGTTCGCGCAGCGTGACCGCGTCCAGCATCCTTATGCCGCGGGCCGCGACTTCGTCGCGAGAGGCTGCGCCCACGTCGACGAAGAGATCGTCGATGGTGCGCGCCGCCGAATCGGTGCCCGCCGGGCGGGTGCTGCGGAGGTGGGTCGATGGGGTGGCGGTGACGCCGTTCACGTAGGCGCCTGATGCGGTCCGGATCAGGACGGGCTGGCCGACGTGATACTCGTGGGCGAGCGGATGCGCGAGCCCGGTGGTGTGCCGGTGAAGGTGCAAGTAGCCTTCGTCCGTGATTCCGGAGACCACGTAGCCCGGCTCGTCGAGGGGTGCGGTCACCAGCGTGCGCGGCGAGCCCGAGCCCATGCGCACCACCAGATTTCCAAGGGTGTCGGTCTCGGCGTGAAGGCCGGCGGGCAGCATCGAGGCCACCGCCTTTCGAACATCGGTCTCGTGGCCGGAGACGCCCGGAATCCGCGCGAGCCACAAGAGCCGCTCGGCGGGCGCGACCGGCGTCTGCGTTTCCGCCTGAGCGAAGGACGCGAGGCAAAGAAGAGTCAGGGCGGGCATTCGTGGCGTCACTTGAGACCTCTCGTGAAGAAGGTCGGAGTGTACCTAAGCGGTGCCTGGGTCAGTCCGGGAGGCGTCGGAACGTTCCCTCGTAGATCACCGGCCCGCGAGGGGCTTGAAGTTGTCCGGGCTGGGGCCGGTTGTATTCGGTGAGGGGGACCGGCGGATCGCGGACGAATCCGCACTGGCCCAGTTCCGCGAGGATCTGTTCCTCGTTGAGGAAGCACTGAGGTTCGCCGGAGAATTCCGTGAACACGAAGGTCTCGCCGGGAACGCACTTCGCCTTTGCGGGCAGGGTGTTTCGCGAGAAGGTGAAGAGAAAGAGGCCGGCTCCCGGCCGGCACACCCGCGCGGCCTCCCGAACCGCCTGCCGGAACTGAACGCCCGAGCGGGCGAGGTTCCAGATACCATGAGCCACCACCAGATCGAAGCTGCGGTCCTTTATCGGCAGGATCTCCATGGGCGACAGGGCCAGTTGCAGACGCCCCTGGCTCGAGCGCGGCCTGGATCGCGCGGCCTGAAGCATCGGCCACGAGAGGTCGGTACCGAGGACCTCCAGGCCGGAATCCGCGAGCGGCCCCGCATTTCGCGCCGCTCCGCAACCGATGTCGAGGACGCGGCGAAGGGGCCGAAGACGTCGTTCGTCCCCGATGAATCTCATCAGCACGGCGTTCGGAGGAGATTGTGAAAAGCCCGCCACGGTGGCGGTGGAACTCCAGTTCGAGCCGGCGAGAGGATCCATGGAGCGACCGTAGCACGCGTCCTCCTCGCTCCCCATGATCGACGTCATGCCGCCGCCTCTACTTGGACGCCTTACACTAGAGCGCATGGCCCGTCACACTCATCGCGAGACCCACCGCACCGATCGCATCGGCTGGCTGCGCGCCGCCGTTCTTGGCGCGAACGATGGAATCGTTTCCACCGCGAGCCTCCTCGTGGGGGTGGCCGCCGCCCAGGTCGATCGCGCCGAACTCGTGACCGTGGGCATGGCCGGCCTGGTCGCGGGCGCCATGTCGATGGCGGCCGGCGAGTATGTTTCGGTCAGTTCGCAGTCCGATACCGAAGCGGCCGATCTGGCGCGTGAGCAGCAGGAACTTCTGACCGAGCCCGAGTCGGAGCATCTGGAACTCGCGATGATCTACCAGTCGCGAGGCCTCACGCCCGAACTCGCGTCCCAGGTGGCACATCAACTCACCGAGCACGACGCTCTGGGCGCTCACGCCCGGGACGAACTCGGCATCTCCCACATCACAACCGCGCGGCCGGTCCAGGCGGCGCTGACCTCGGCGGCGACCTTCGCGGTCGGCGCGTCGCTCCCCCTGGTTTCGGCCCTGCTTGCTCCGGCCTCCCGCGTGGCCGAGACCGTGGCCGCCGCCTCACTCCTGTCGCTCACCGCCCTGGGGATCGTGGCCGCACGAACCGGGGGCGCCCCGGTAGGGAAGTCGGCCGCCCGCGTGCTGTTCTGGGGCGCCCTGGCCATGGCGGTGACCGCCTTCGTGGGGAAGGTGTTCGGGGCGGCCGTCTAGCTCGGCGTCGTCACGTTCCGCGGTCGCGCGATCGCCCAGAAAGTCAGTCCCGCGGCCAGGACCGCGGCGACCCAGACGAGCAGCTTGGTCGAATCCTTGAAGCCGAAGTAGAGCATGAACACCGACGAGGTCACGTGGATCCCCGCGGCGACAAGGGTGAGCGCGTTTGGCTTCTCGAGACCGCTCTGCCGCGAGAGAGCGCGTCGGAATATGGACACGGAGACCAGGGCCGCGAACAGGGTGAGGATGGCGCCGACGTTGGCGAGGGCCTGCTGGAGAGTGTGGGTGGCGAGGATCACCAGGGCCACCACGCACTGAAGCACGATGGATTTGACCGGTACCTTTCCCTCCTCCACGCGAAGGAAGGCGGGCAGGTAACCGTCCTGGGCCATGGTCGCGTACACGCGGGGGCCGACGATGGTCATCGCACTCGCCGCGGAAATGAAGGCGACGAGGACCAGCAGCGACATGATGAAGCCGCCGGTCGCGCCCAGGATCCGGCTGAGGATCACGTGGCCGAGGGTCACCTTGCTCTCGTCGTAGCCGAACACCACCTTGAAGTCGTTGGGCGTGAGGTTCGCCACGAACACCCAGTTCACGGCGAGGTACAAGATGGCCACGAGACCGCAACCGATGAGGAGGGCGCGCGGCACATCCCGCTTGGGATCTCGGAACTCGGAGGCCGCGTAGGTCGCGGCATTCCATCCGGAGAACGCGAAGGCGATGAAGAAGAGGCCGCGCGCGAAGGCTTCCTTGGGGAAGGCGGTGGAGGTCGCGGCCGCGGCCGGGACCCAGGTGGGCCAGGCATTGGTCCCGAAGAAGAGGCCGGTGACCACGAAGCCCGCGAGCAGCAGAGCGTTCCCGATGAAGAGAAGGTTGTGGCCATGCTTGGAGGCCTGCCGACCCGTGGCGTGCATGACCCCGAGAATGACGATCATCCCCGCGCCGAACAGCGAGGGGGAGAGCGGGCTCCCGAGGGTCCGCGCGAACTCACCGGCGGCCAGGGCATCCACGGCGATCGGCGCGGAGAAGCCCACCAGCAGAGAGCCCCACCCGGCGAGGCACCCGAGGGCCGGGTGCATGAGGTCGGAGAGGTAGCGGTACTCGCCTCCCGAGCGCGGGACCCAGGTGGCGACGGTGGCGTACGCGCGCGCGCCGGCCATGGCGATGATGGCGCCGAGGACCCAGGAGATGAGGATCTGGCCGGGGGTGAGGTCCTGGGCCATGAAGCCGGCGCTGATGAACACGCCGGCGCCCACCATGTTGGAGACCACCAGGCCGATTCCGGATCTGAGGCCCAGATGACCTCCGCTCGCTCTCATGGGAGCGCGGATGTTACTCTCACCGGCTCCAATGCCCATGATCCGATCTCTCAAGCCCTTCCTTCCCGCTGCCCTCGCTCTTCTGATTCCGGCCTGCTCCCAGGCCCAGCCCGCGACCCCGCCCCCCGCCACACCCACCGTGGCTCCCGCGTCCGCGACGCCTGTGAGCCCGCCGGTTTCCGTGGCCGCCGACCGGTCCCAGAGTTTCGACAAGGAACTCCGACTCCTCTTCCGCATGGTCGCCTGCGCGGGCTCGGAACCCGTGCCCAAGGAGTACGAGGCGGTGGTGGCCCGGCATTGCGATCTGTTCCAGAAGACCATGACCAGCTACCGGACCAAGTACGTCGCGATGGCGCAGCCTTTCCTCGTGGGGCTTCAGCCGAAGGGTTTGCCTTCCACCGTGGTGTATCCCTTCGGCGGCGGCGATCTTCTTTCCGCGCTCACCACCTATCCGGATCTCACCGAGGTCACGACCCTGTCCCTCGAGTACGCGGGCGATCCACGGCGCATCGTCGGCATTACGCCTGAACGGCTGGAATTCAGCC
Source organism: Vicinamibacteria bacterium (assembly GCA_044229175.1). Lineage (GTDB taxonomy): Bacteria > Acidobacteriota > Vicinamibacteria > Fen-336 > JAGNNV01 > JAGNNV01. The sequence goes on from JBGATM010000009.1 coordinate 127,446, forward strand.
TCACCCAGGTGAGGCGGCGGGTGAGCGGCCTGCTCATCTGGACGGAATCGACCAGCGAAAACATGATGCAGCTTCAGCAGGGCGATATCCCCGGGCAGCTCGCGTTCTTCCTCACCGGACTCGCCGTTCACGGCCAGGAGCCGGTGAGTCTGCGCTTCTTCAATCTGACCCCCGAGGGGATGCCGGTCGAGCTTTCCAAACAGGATATCGCCGCCCTCGAGGGCTCGACCGCGACGAAGCTGAACCAGGTGTGGAAGTCGCCGGATTTCTCGGTGGCCTTCTCCAACTCTGAGATCACCTTCCGCAAGGCCTCGGACCCGAACGCTCCGCTGCGCGTGCATCGTCACATCGCCGCGGATCTTTCCGACTCGGGTGTTCGGAAGGTCCCGGGGGTCCTGAAGCATCTCGAGGCGAAGGGACGCATCACCGCCATCACCAAGGCGGCGAGCTACCTGATGTGGAATTCGGGGTTCTCGAAGATCCGCAACTACCTGCTCGCGAACATGGAGTTCATGCTCTCCGACTCCACCGGCATTCCGCCTCACTACGCTCAGAAGGCGGGTTTCGAGGTCCTGGCCTACGGGCAGTTCGACGCGCCGTTCCTTCCCGCGCCGGAAGCCGAGGCCCAGGACCTGCTGGCGCTCTATGCGGCCCAGCCGAAACGCGAGCTCAACTTCCGATACGGCTATCCAGACCTCCACAGCCATCATCACCTGCTCGTGACCCGGAAACCCCAGGCGCCCCGGCCCGCGGCCAAACCTTCGAACTGACGGCCTCGCGACCTTGAGTTCGCGTCGGCTCTTCGGGCTCGGGTCGCTGGCTTTCGTGGCGGCGGCGTTCGCAACTCGGGCCGGGCAGAGCCTCGGATACGACGAGCTCTTCACGGTCTGGGCGTCCTCGCGGTCGCTCGTCGATCTGATTCACCAGGCCAATCTGGACGGCTTCACCCCGCCTGCGTTCTACGCCCTGGTGAAGCTGTTTTCGCTCGCGGGTCTTGGCAACGAGAACCTGCGCGTCGTCTCCATCGGCCTTGGCGGTCTCGCGGTGTATCTCGGCTTGCAGGCGTCGGAGCGGCTCTTCGGCCCCGCCTCACGGTGGCCGGCGTTGCTCCTCATTCCGGGCTCGGCCTACCTCTTCACCTTCGCCCACGAATTGCGCCCGTACTCGGCGCTCCTTTGCTGCGCGTTCTTCTTCCTCGGTGAGCTCGGCGGGACACCGAGCGGGAAGAGCGACCTCAGGGCCGCCCTCGCCGCCCTGGTCGCGACCTCGTTTTCCTACCTGGGCGTCTTGATGGTGGCGCTGTGGCTCTTCGAGTGCCGCCGACGATGCGCGCGGCTCCGCCTCGCCCTGGTGAGCCTCCTGTGCGTGTTACTGTGCGCCCCCGGCCTCCAGAAGGCTCTTGCTCTGGCCGCTTCCAGCGTGGATTCGAAAATCGCCTGGTCCGCGGCCCGGCCCGCTCTCTCCCCGGTGCTCTTCGGATTGACCCCGGTTCCTTTCGATGCCCGGATCGAGTTTCTGGGCATCATCCTGCTGATCCTGCTTCTCATGAGCGCCCACTACCCGAAGTCCCTTGAAGCCCCGGCCTTCTTGACTCGAGCCTTCGGCGCGTTCACCCTCGGCGTCCTCGCGCTCGATGCCTTCGTGCCGATCGGCTTCGCTCCCCGCTACTTCGCGCTCTCCATGGCCGCGCTCCTCCTGCTGACCGCGGGGGCCTTGACGCGCGCTGGTCGCGCCGGCCTCCTCGTCGCCGCCTTCATCCTCGGCCTGAACGGGCTGGCCGTCTTTCGTTACCTGACCATCGAGCCTTCGGCCCGGGAGGACTGGCGGGGCGCCATGGTCAGGTTTGAAGCGCGGCTGGGCGCGAAGGGGGTACTGCTCGCGTTCCCGTTCCATCACGCGGCGGTGGCGGCGCACGCCTACGCGCCGGGGCTCGCGGTTGGAGGCGGCTACACCTCGAGAACCGGGCCGGTGTTCTGGTACGAGCCGCCGGCCTCCTTCGGGGGTTATTCCTTCGAGGGCCTGAAGAGGATGGACGACGCGGGAGAGGCTCTCCGTCGGCTCGCCCTGGCCTCCGATGTCTGCGTGCTCAGCGACGAACCCGACGTCCGCAAGACCGCGGCCCTGTTCGGCGTGTTCGAGGCCCTCGGGCGCGCCGAACCCTTCGACACCGGCGATCCGCGTCTCCGCGCCCTTTGTCGCCTCCGGGGCTGAGACTCAGACGATCAGGCGGATCGCCACTCAGGCGGTCTGCATGCGTTCGATGGATTCGAACAGGGCGCGGAAGTTGCCCGCCCCGAACCCTTCGTCGCCCTTGCGTTGGATGATCTCGAAGAAGAACGGGCCCGCCGCCGATTCCTTGTAGAGGCCGGAGGCCTCGCGCAGGAAGATCTGCAGGAGGTACGAATGCGGCCCGTCGCCATCGACGAGGATCTCGAGCTCCCGCAGGACGTTCAGGTCCTCGTCGATGGAGCCGATGGACAGCTGCTTCAGCCGGTCCGGCAGCATGTCGTAGTAGGTCGAGGGCGTCGGCATGAACTCGACCTTCCGCTCGCGCAGGCCGCGAACGCAGGACACGATGTCCTTCACGGAGATCGCGAGGTGCTGGACGCCGTCGCCTCTCAGTTCCTCATTGAAGATGTTGATCTGCGAGGCCTTGAAGAAGGGTCGCCACGGCTCGTTGTTCGCGAACTTCACCCCGGAGTGCGGGTCCCACATCACCACCGATCGCAGTCCGGATCCGTGGCTCTTGTTCTCCTTGCCCACGTCCGTGGTGTGGAACTCGACGCCCCAGAAGCGCTCGAAGCCCATGACGTGCTCCATCCAGAGGAGCGCCGGCTTCATGGTCTGGAAGTTCGAGGTCGTGTGGTCGAAGCCCTGGAACCCGAAACGGTTCGCGCCTCCCTTCGGAGCCCCATGCGGGACGAAACCCGGGAAGAGGGCCTGATAGCCCCTGCGTTCCACGAAACGGAAGGTGGTATCCCCGAAAGGAGTGGTGATGGAGAACCAGGCGAGGGAGCCGCCTTTCTCGTCGGTGGCGCGCTCGATGTCCTCGATGGGGGTGCCGCCCCGCTCCTCGAGCAGTCGGAAGGTGGTCTCGATGTTCTCGACCTCGAAGTTGAGGGTGCCGACGCCGTCGGGGTGCTTCTTCAGGAACCGCGCGGCCCGTCCGCCCTCGCCTTCGGGGGCGATGCAGACCACCACGCAATTGGCGGCCATGAACGCGACCGACCTCTGCTTCCCGCGCCGCGTGAGCTCGTCGGAACTCGTCCCGATCTCCGCGAAGTCCATCATGTCCACGTAGAAGCGCCGCGAGCGCTCCAGGTCGTGCACGTAGTAGTGGACCGATTCCAGACGCTTGATGCCGAGGGGTTCGAGCTTGCTCATTCAGCCATCTTAATTGTTGCCCCTCGATGCTCCGGGGCCCCGAGGCGGGCGATCAGGTCCGGTCGGGCAGGCGCGAGTCCCGGACCGTCTTCATCGCGGCCAGGGCGAGCAGCAGGACCAGCAGGCCCTGCACCGCGAGACTGGAGAGGTCGGGATGAATGCCAAGCATCGGGAAACTCGGAAACGCGATGGGGCGGGGAGTCAGGTAACCGGCCGCCACGAAGGCGGAGATGCTGGAGCCCGCGAAGGCCACGGCGAGAAGGCTGAGGAGGAAGCCCGAGGCTCCAAAGAAGACGGGCAGGGGCAGCCGCTGGAACGTATTTCGAATGGCGATGGCGACGAGCACCACGCCTAGGAGGCCCGCGATCGCCCCCGCGAACACCGGCCACGTGCGGCCCGCCGCTTCGATCAGGAGGGCCTCCGTGAACAGGATGGTCTCCGCGCACTCCCGGTACACGGCGAGGAAGGCGAGGCCGGCGAACGACCACACCCGGCCCGAACTGAGACCGCGGTTCATCTGGCCCTTGAGGAACGCCATCCACTTTCGCGACTCCGCCTTCGAGATCATCCAGAAGCTCACGCTGAAGAGCACCACGGCGGCGAGCAGGCCGATGAAAGCCTCGACCAGCTCGCGCTGCGACGGTGCGATGGCGATCAGTCGCGAAAACAGGAACCAGCTGATGACCCCGGCCAGGAGGGCCGATGTCCAACCGACGTGGATGGCCCGGCTGGCATCCGCGCGTCCGAGCTTTCTGACCCCGCCGAGGAGCGCTCCCACGAGCAGCGCGGCCTCGACACCTTCACGGAAGTAGATGATGAACGCGGCGACGAAGGGAAGGCTGTCGCCGCTGCTTGAACCCGAGCGCGAGAGCAGCTCATCGAGGATGGCCGCCTGCTTCTGGATCAGGGCCGGGTTTTGGCCCACCAGGGCCGCGCGGAAGTCGCGGAAGGCGATCTCGACCGACTGGGTCCGGTTCGGATCGTGGGCGCTGATCTGAGCCTCGAGAGGTTCGAAACCCTGAAGGTAGGCGTCGAGAACGACCCGATCGGCCTCGGCGACGCGGCCGGCCGCGCCGAGGGTCGCCGCCTTTCGAACCATGGAGCGCGTCTGATCGACGCCCAGGCCGAGAGGCGCTTCGGAGAAGGCCGCCTCTCGCCTGGCGAAAACCAGGCCTTCCCGTGGCGAAGGATGACCGCTTGCCTGCAGGGAGGCGAGCACGTCCGCGTCCGAGCGCACCGCGAGATCCGCCAGCGTCATGGATACCGGTCCCGCCGCACTTTCACCCGCGTGGGCCAGGCGCAGCACGTAGAAGGCAAGGTCCCAGCGCTCGGAGGGCGAGAAGGCTTCGAACGCGGGCATGGCCGTGCCGGGTACGCCAAGGGTCAGCGCGTTGTAGATGCGATAGGGCGAGAGGGCCTGCCGTCGTCCCGGATCCTGAAAGCTCGTGGGTCTTGGAACGAGGGAGGCCGCCACCTCGGTCCGGCTGAGCCCGTCGACTCCGTGGCAGGTGCTGCAGGCCTGGGCATAGAGCAACTCCGCGTTCTTGAGACTGGGCCGACTTCGCGGGGTGGTGATGAGCCCGAGCCGGGAGACGACTTCTTCCCGCGCCGCCCGACCGAGGGAGGCCACCACCGCCGCATCCTCCTTGGCTCGCACCGCGGCGCGAAGGGCCTCGACGCGCGCGGTGAGAGCGGTCGTGTCTTCCGGGGTTCGGCTTGCCTTGGGAACGAGCGCGATCGCGGTCTCGATGAAGCCAAGCTGCTCCTCGTACTCGTACGCCGACACCACCACGCCCCCGGAGACCGCGCCGCGGTAGTCCGCGGCCACGTAATCGAGAAGGGACACGAGCCGCGCTCCGTCGTTTCCGTCCGGCGCCTCGACTTTCGCGGAAGGGTTCCCGGAAGCACCGGGTTCATGGCTCGAAGCGCACCCGGTGGTTCCCAGAAGGAGGCCTAAGACGAAAATGAACTTCGTTTTCATTTCAGACTGACAACCATACCATGACAAGGGCGGGCGACTATGATTGGAACCAGGCCGGCAATGACCCTGGCCCAGGTGGAGATGAAGAAATGAAAGCCATAGGTTGTCTCGTCGCGGTTCTTCTCGTGGTCGGCATCGTGGGTCTCGCCCTCATGGGCACCTACAACAATCTCGTGGGCCTCGCGCAGGCCGTGGATGCCCAATGGGCGCAGGTCGAAAACGCCTACCAGCGACGCACCGATTTGATCCCGAACCTCGTCGCCACCGTGTCCGGCGCCGCCAACTTCGAGAAGTCGACCCTCGAGGCGGTCACCCAGGCGCGGGCCAGCGTGGGTCAGATCAAGGTGAATCCCGGGGATGCCGCCTCCCTCGCCGAGTTCGAGAAGGCGCAGAGCGGTCTCTCCTCCGCGCTCTCCCGGCTCCTCGTGGTTTCGGAGGCGTATCCCGACCTCAAGGCGAGCGCCAACTTCCGGGACCTTCAGGTCCAGCTCGAAGGCACGGAGAACCGCATCTCGGTGGAGCGCGGCCGCTTCAACGAGAAGGCGCAGACCTACAACACCGCCATCCTCAGGATGCCCGCCCGACTCTTCGCCGGTCTGTTCGGCATGAAGGAGAAGCCGTACTTCAAGGCGGTCACGGGAAGCGAGAAGCCTCCGAGCGTCAACTTCAATTTCGGACCGTCGCCCGCTCCCGCGCCCACGAAGTAGCCGGTCCTTGAGCCTCATGGCCAGGGCATCCTCGCGCTTCCCGCCCATCCGGGCGCTGATCGCGATCGCTCTGGCTCTTCTTCCTGGCCTCGTCGGAGCCCAGCCAAAGGCTCCTCCTCCGCCCGCGAACTTCTTCACCGACAGCACCGGGATGGTTTCCCCGGAGGTCGCGTCCCGCATCGAGCAGCGCCTGCGGGAATTCCAGAAGTCCTCCTCGAATCAGGTGCTGGTCGTCGTCGCGGATCGCGTCCCCGAGGGCTATGCGTCCCTCGAGGAGTACACCAACCGGACCGCGGAAGCCTGGCGGGTGGGTGACAAGACCCGCGATAACGGCGCTGTCCTCTTCGTCTTCGTCGGCGATCGCAAGGTGCGCATCGAGGTGGGCTATGGACTCGAGGGCGCGCTGCCGGACGCCCTGGCCTCAAGGATCATCAACGACGAGATCACTCCGCGATTCCGGGAAGGCAAGTATGGAGACGGCCTGCTCGCGGGTGTCGATGCCATCATTCTTGCCACCAAAGGCGAGTACAAGCCTCTCGTCCGCGGACAATCGTCCTCGGACACCCTGCTGATCGTTGCCGTCGTCATCTTCTTCCTCTTCGTGGGCGTCATCCTTCCGATCATCCGGGAAGTCATGGGAATCCGCAGCGGTTGGTGCACCTACTCGGGGCACGGGACCTCGAGCGGACGGCGTGGTTCCACCTGGGGATCGGGCGGAGGCTCGTCGTGGGGCGGCTGGTCGAGTGGCGGCGGCAGTTCGTGGGGTGGGGGCGGGGGAGGCTTCTCCGGCGGCGGCGGCTCATTCGGCGGCGGCGGCGCCTCTGGAAGCTGGTGACATATGACCGACTCTTTCTTCTCAAAGATTGACGAGCCTCGCATCGTCGAGTCCATTCGCGCGGCCGAACTCCGGTCTCGCGGCGAGATACGGATTCACGCCACCGAGAAGGCGGTGGGCGATGTGGTGAAGGAGGCGGCCACCGCCTTCGAGCGCCTGGGCATGACCCGCACCGCGGAGCGCAATGGCATCCTCATCTTCGTGGCGCCCCGGAGTCAGAAGTTCGCGGTGCTCGGTGATTCAGGGATCACCTCGCGGGTGGGAACCGCGCCGCTCGACGAGATGGCGTCCTCGATGTCCGCGGCTTTCCGAGAGGGTCGATTCACCGACGGACTCGTGGGCGCGGTCGACCGCGCGGGTGCGCTGCTCGCGAGCCTCTTTCCCCGCGTTGAAGGCGCCACCGACCGGGACGAGCTCTCGAACACGATCAGCCGCGGTTGAGCTCCTCGACGATGGCCCGAGCCGCGTCCGCGGGCGAGGCCGCTTCGGTGATCGGTCGACCCACCACGATGTAGTCGCACCCGAGGCGCACCGCCTCGGCGGGCGTCGTGACTCGCGCCTGATCCCCCTTGGCCGCGCCCTTGGGCCGAATCCCGGGGGTCACGATGACCAGGTCGTCCCCCGCGGTCTCCCGGATCAGCGCGATCTCGTGAGGCGAGCAGACCACCCCGTCGATTCCCGACTCGCGGGCCAGGACCGCCAGTTGACGGACCGTCTCCTGGACCGTCCCGCGCGCGCCGGCCTCCCGTAGGGACTCGTCGGTGTGCGAGGTCAGCACGGTGATGGCGAGAAGCTGGGTCCCCTCCGCGGGAAGGGCCGAGGCCGCGGCCTCCAGCATGGCGCGTCCGCCCGAGGCGTGCACGGTCAGGAAGAATGCGCCCAGCCTCCACGCCGCGCCCACCGCCTTGGCCACCGTGTTGGGAATGTCGTGAAACTTCAAGTCCAGGAAGACGCGTCCGCCCGAAGCGACGATGGACCGCACCATCTCCGGACCCTCCGAAGTGAAGAGTTCCTTCCCCACCTTGAACATGCCGACATGGGGCCCGAGCTCTTCGACGAGTCTTTCCGCGCGCTCCCGGGAGTCGACGTCGAGGGCGACGATGAGGCGGTCCTTCGGGTTCATGGTTTCTCCAAGCCTAGGTTCCAGTTCCAGTCATCTTGCCTCAGAGCGGGTCGGGTGTCCCGGCGACCCGGGTCAGAAGGGTCCGCGCCTTGCGAATCATCCTCTTGAGACCCGGATCGAGATCCATGGCCAGCGCCGCTTCCACCTCGAACCAGCGCAGCGACGGGCCCGCGATGGCGGGCCCGGTTCCGTCGGGCGGCTCGGAGCGCAGGGGCGCTTCAGGATCGGCGATGAAGAGGTAGCGCAGGTCAAGATGCTCGTGCTGCGGGTCGAGCTTTCGGGCGGGTATGGTGTGGATGTCGACGTCGAGTGGCCGCGGTGCGCCTCCATGGAGCCTGGGCGTGAGGCCGGTCTCCTCCGCGACCTCCCGGCTCGCCACCTGTTCGCCCCGCGTCTCCCCAGGCTCGGCGTGGCCCCCGGGCTGCAACCACCGGTGGAGCTTGGCGTGATGAAGCAGGAGCACCGCGGAACCATCCGCAGCCATGACCAGTCCCGAACCCGTGAAATGGCCCTCCGGAATGGCGCGATCGAATGGATTCGAGTGGTTCCGCGCGAACTCCCGCATGCGAATCCGGTCCGCTTCCTCGGAAGCCTCCGACGCCTGGTGACGGGAGAGAATGTCCTCGAGACTCATCCACTCGATTGTAGTGCGCTTCGAAATCGACGGGTGGGATGGCAGACTGAACAGGTGATCACAGCGGAATCAGGCTTCCACGGCGTCAGCTTCTCTCGTACCGACAAATCAGTCCGTCGCTTTTCCCGGGACGAACTGGACCGGGAGCTGCTCGACGAGGGCGTGTTCAGCTGGATCGATGTCCAGGGCGGGGACATCGGCGTGCTGAACGACCTGCTCGTGAAGCTGGAGCTCAACCTGCGCCTGGTTTCCCATTTCGACGATCCGGAGATCCTTCCGCGCATCGTGGAGAGATCGGAAGCTCTCGCCTTCTATCTCTACGAGGTCGAGGATCCGGAAAAGCACCTCGACACCCGCCGAGGCATCAGCGCGATCGAACTGGATCGGATGATCCTCGTGCTCTCGACCGAGTACGTGATCACCTACCACCGGCGCCAGATGGACGTGGTCGATGCGGTGAAGGCGAGCTGCGAGGACGCCTTCCGGGTGGCCGGGAAGAGTCCAGCCTTCATCGCGTTCCTGTTTCTCGAACGGTGTCTGTACGACTGCGCCCACCTGAACCTCGCCAACGACAACGCCCTCGACGTCCTGGACTCCCGGCTGGTTCTGGGCGATTCGGAGTCGGCTCAGGAAGGACTGAACGAGGTGGCGGGGAACATCCTCACCTTGAAGAAACTTGCGGCCTCCCTGCACATCGTTCTGATGCTGCTCGGAACCAAGAGGAGCCGGTTCGTGAGCGAGGAGGCGAAGTCGTCCTTTCAGGAAGTCCTGGGGAACGCGCTCGCGGTGCGCGGCGCGGTGGACTCCTCCCGCGATCTTCTCGATGGCGTCCTCGCCAGCCTGCAGGCCGCCTCCGCCAACAAGACCAACGAGGTCATGCGCGTGCTCACGGTGATGTCCGGCATCCTTCTGCCCCTGTCCCTCATCGCGGGAATCTACGGGATGAACTTCGAGAACATGCCCGAACTCCACCATCCCCTGGGGTATTTCGGGACTCTGGGTTTCATGACCACCCTGGGCATCGGCCTTTTCGTGGCCTTCCGGCGCGCGGGCTTCATCGGACGCCCGAAATAGCCCTTGAAGCGGGCGCTTCCCGCTCAGGCGACGACGTAGGCCTGGGGCGGCCGCCGCGGCCGAAGGATCCGGTAGAGGAGCCACGCCCCAAAGGCCAGGATGGTGAAGGGCAGGGCGATCAGGGCGAGGGGGATCATCAGGAGCGCCAGCAGGAACGTCCCCTTGATGACTCCCCGGGTCAGCCCTCCGATGAAGGCCCCCAGGATCTTCAAGGGGATGACGACCAGGCCGATCACCAGGCCGAGCACGATCTTCAGCAGGACGAGCGGGATCAGAACCAGCGAGAAGACGGCGCCACAGAACATCAGGCCGAGAATGAAGAGCGTGGTCATGGAATTCTCCTGTCTACCTGCAATAACGAAGGGTGGGGCGATGAAGTTCCCGCCCATCCTTGAAAAGATCAGGCCGGCGGGCCAGGCTCTTATCATCCCTTCCATGAACACTACCGACCGGATTCTCGACGACCTGCGCGAACTGGTGACCCGGGAGTCGCCCTCGGACGATGCGGATCGGGTGACCGCGGTGGCGGCGTGGATCTGCGAGCGGCTGAACCGCGATGCTTCAGGCATCGCCCGGACCGTGCCCTGCCCGTCTCGCGGCCATGCCGTGGTGGCCACGGTCGGATCCGATGCGGCCCGCCCGAGCACGCTCCTCCTCGGGCACATCGATACGGTCTGGCCGGTGGGAACCCTGGCGGAGATTCCCTTCTCGAACGACGGCACCGTGGTGCGCGGCCCCGGGGTATTCGACATGAAGGCCGGGGCGGCGGTCGCGATCCAGGTGCTCGATCGCCTCCGCGCGCGGCCGTCATCCCCCCGCGTCACCCTCCTTCTGGTTCCTGACGAAGAGGTTGGAAGTTCGGCCTCGAGCGCCCTGCTGATCGACCTAGCGAAGAAGCACGACCGCGTTCTCGTGCTCGAACCCTCCGCGGCCGGCGGGGCCGCGAAGGTGGCTCGCAAGGGAACTGGCCTGTTCCGCCTCCGGTTCACCGGGGTCTCCTCGCACGCCGGCCTCGATCCCGAAAAGGGCGCCTCCGCGCTCACCGCGCTCGCCGAGTTTGTGCTCGACGCGCCGAAGTTCGCGAATGCCGGGACGGGGACCACGGTCACGCCCACGCTGGCCTCGGCCGGGACCAAGACCAACGTGGTTCCGGAAAGCGCCGAGGTGACCCTCGATTGCCGGGTGTGGGAGCCCTCCGAGCCGGGGCGGCTCGAACGCGAGCTGCGCGCGTGGCGGCCGAAGGACCCTCGGGTCCGGGTTGCGGTCGAGGGAGGGTTCGACCGCCCGCCCCTGGCCGAGACCGACGCCTCGCGAGCGCTCTTCGCCAGTGCTCAGCGCATCGCTCACGATCTCGGCTTCGAACTTCGGGGTGAGCGCGTCGGTGGCGCCTCGGACGGCAATCTCACCGCGGCCGCGGGAGTTCCCACCCTGGACGGACTCGGACCGATGGGCGATGGCGCCCACGCGAGACACGAGCACGTCCTCGTCAGAGATCTGGCTCGGCGCGTCGACCTGGTCGAGCGACTGGTGCTGAACTAGGCGAGGGCCAGGAACCGCCGGCGCATCCGGGGGTTCAACGGCCGCTTGGTCATGGTCTTGAGGTCGACCACCACGACCACGTTCTTCGCGCGGAAGAGAAGCGTCCTGCCGCGGCGGGCCTCGAAGGCGAGCGCCACCGAGGTCCGACCCACGTGAGCCACCGAGACACCGATCTCGATGACGTCGCCATGGCGGATGGGCTTGATGAAATCCACCTCGAAATGAACCGAGGGAAACCCGACGCCTCCGCCGATCACCCGTGAGTAGGCGGGCCCGATACGGGCATTGAACAGCGCCTCGAACGCGCAGTGGCAGAAGTCGACGAGGCGGGGATAGTAGGCGGTGCCCGCCGCGTCGACGTCGTGGAACATGATCGGGACACGGAGGACGAAGGGCGGATTCTTCTTCATTGAGCTTCTATTCTGACAACAAAGGGACGTCGCCCCGCCCGGCGTCAATGGCAGAATGCGCGGAACGTGCTGGCCTCGCTCCTCGGTCGCCTGGGACTTTCTCGCCCTGAACTCCGGGGATGGGTCGCCTACGACTGGGCGAACTCGGTGTTCATGACTTCGGTGGTCCAGGTCTTTCAGGTCTACTTCGCGAACGTTCTCGCGAGCGGCCTCACCAAGGCGGAATCGAGCGCCCGCTTCTATTCGGCCACCACCATCGCCGCGCTCGTGGTCGCCGTGGTCGGGCCCTTCATCGGCGCCATGGCCGACTTTTCCGGGGCCCGCAAGCGCCTCATGGCCGTCTTCATCACCCTGGGCGCGGCGGCGACTCTGGGGATCGGGATCGTCGAACCGGGGGACTGGGTGTCCGGCCTCGTCTGGTACAGCCTCGCCAACATCGCGATCGCGGTTTCGTTCATCCTGTATGACTCCCTTCTTCCCCACGTGGCCAGGGCCGACGAGGTCGATCTCGTCTCGTCCGCGGGCTATGCCTTCGGCTATCTCTCCGGCGGCCTGGTCCTGGCCCTGAACCTGCTCTGGATCTCCAGCCCGAAGGCCTGGGGCTTTTCCAGCGCGGGCGCCGCCACTCGGGCTTCCTTCGCCTTCGCCGCGCTGTGGTGGGCGGTCTTTTCGATACCGCTGTTCAGGAACGTGCCCGAGCCTCCCGCGAGCGGTGACAACAACGGCGCGAGGCGATCCGTGCTCGTCGCCACCATGGGCACGGTGAACTCACTGCTGGAGACCTTCCGACACCTCAAGCGGTACCGGGAGGCGCTCCTGATGATGGCGGCGTTCCTCATCTACAACGACGGGGTCAACACCGTGATCCGGGTGGGCGCCACCTACGGCACCGAGATCGGGATTCCCCAGTCGAGTCTCCTGCTCGCCATTCTCGCGGTTCAGTTCATTGGCCTCCCCTTCGCGTATTTCTACTCCCACCTGGCCGCGACGATGGGGACGCGCAAGGCCATCTACCTGGCCCTGCTCGTCTACCTCGCCATCTGCGCCCTGGGCTTCGTCATGACCGAAACCTGGCAGTTCTTCCTCCTGGCCTTTCTGATCGGCACCTCCCAGGGAGGGGCGCAGGCCCTGTCGCGATCGCTCTTCGCGAGTCTCATTCCGAAGGAGAAATCGTCGGAGTTCTTCGGCTTCTACGGGGTGGGTGACCGCTTCGCCGGGATCATGGGTCCGGCGCTCTTCTGGGTCGCGGTCACCGTGACCGGATCGAGTCGGGCGGGCCTGCTGGGTCTCGGCGTCTTCTTCATCGTCGGAGCGTTCCTGCTGTCGCGCGTGGATGTCGATGGCGGTCGCGCCCTGGCGACGTCGGGAAAGGGATAGACCCAGGCTAGGGCACGCAGACTTCGCCGGAGGCGGGCGAGATGCGAAGACCGGTCAGCAGGCCCGCGGCGTCGACGGTCAGCCTCATGTCCAGATTCCCGCGTTCGCAGTTGAGGCGCAGGGTGCCGCTCTCGCCGCCGCCGCTGATGAGTTCACCCGGCGCGCAGGTCCCCCAGGCCCGGGAGGCTTCGAGCTGCTCGGCCACGTCGGGCGGAGCGCTGAGCGAAACCAGCGATTCGCCCAGACGCTCTCTCTGGTTGATCGAACGAACGATGGAGTCCGCGACCCTGGTGAAGGCCGGGCCGGGCGGAAGCACCGACGTGGCCTCGAGGTACTGGACGGTGGGGGGAAGCGTCGGGGCGAGGGTGAGGTTGAGCTTGATCTGCCCGCGTTCGCAGGCGAGCGTCCACCGGCCGCGAAGCGCGTTCTCCGCCTCGATGGGCGTTTCCGCGCGACAAGCGCCGTGCTTCTCCCGGAGGGTCTCGAAGTCCTTCCTGCGTCGTTCCAGTGAACGGTCGAGGAGAAGGTTCATGGCCGCGATCTTCTGGAGTCCGGCGTCGCTCCACTGAACGATGAGATCGTCCACCGCCGCCTTGGCCTTGAGCAGCTCGGCGCCGGGCTGAGGCACTCGGGGATTGAGCGCGCCGGTTCTCGCGAGCGCCTCGAAGGATTCGTTCACCGCGCGGCCCGGTCCCGCATAAGTCCCGTTCGCGAGGGCCACGATCCCCACCCCGTATTCGGGAAGCCAGCGCATCTGCGAGCCGTACCCGGGCAGGCCGCCCCCGTGGGAAACCGAGTGCGCGAAGCGGCAGGTCTGCGTCGCGCCCAGGCCGAAGGCATAGCCGCCCGACGAGAGGGAGAGGGGAGAGTTGACGGTCGCGCGCAGCGCGGTGGACCGGTAGGGCGAGTAGGGCATCTGCATCTCGCGCAGCGAGGAGCGCCGGATCGGACCGGTGTCCTCATCGTCGCGTGGCGGATATGCGGAGAGATAGAGCGACACCAGCTTCGCGAGATCCGGCACCGAGGAATAGAGCCCGCCCATCACTCCGTACGATCCGTCGGCCAGAGGCTTCTCGGCCACCCACTCTTTGTCGATGCGCCCATAGCCTCGAGCGGGCCGGTCGCCGGGTACGGCCGAGGCTTCCCACTTGGTGTAGGTCATCCCGAGGGGCTTGAGGATCTCGCGATCGATGTAGTCGCGCGCCCGCATTCCCGAGACCCTCGCCACCACCTGGCCGAGGATCGCGAAGCCGGTGTTCGAATACTCGTAGCCCATCCCGGGTGCTCGGGAGAACGGAAAGCCCGCGCGCATCCACCGGGAAAGCGTCGCGTCCGTCTCGGCGAGTTGTCGATCGCCCCAGGGGTTGTCTTCGGGGAATCCCTCCGAGTGGGACAGAAGGTGCCGCACGGTGATGGCGGGAGAGTCGGTGGTCGGATACCGAAGGCCCTGGAGCTCGGGAACGTAGCGGGCCGCCGGCGCATCCAGCGATAGCCTGCCCTGGTCGCGCAGTTTCATGATGGCCATGGCGGTGAAGTTCTTCGTCATCGAGGCGATGCGGAAGACGCTGTCGGGCATGGCCTTCGCGTTCGACGCGGTGTCTCTCACTCCGGTGGCGCCCGCGTGCACCAGAGCCCCGTCGATGATGACGCCCCAGGCGAGGCCGGGCACTTCCGAAGCCTGCGCGAAGTTCAGGAAGGCCTTGTCGATCTCCGGGAACGCGCGGGCCAGCTTGTTCGCGCGGTCCGGATCGGAGAATCGGGCGGGCGGGGTGCGGTCCGCCGCGGCCCGGGCCGGGGGGGCGGTCTTCCGGACCGGCGCGGGCGTTTGCGCGTGGGTGCCTGCGGATACGGCGAGGGCGGCGAGGCTGAAGACGAGGACGAGTGGGGAGCGGGCGGGCATCATGCCCAGATGCTACCCGCCGCCGGATCGGTCAGGCGCTGAATGTCGTGAGCGCGCCCAGCACGGTATCGATGTCCTTTGTGGTGTGGTCGGCCGAGACCTGGAAGCGGATTTCTTCGTCCCCTTTGGGAACCACCGGATAGGAGAGCCCGGTCGCGAGAATCCCGTTCGCGAAGAGGTGCTTCACCAGCGCCTGCGTCTTCGGGGTGTCGCGGACGACGAGAGGCGTGACCGGGTGCTCGCCGCGGATCGTCTCGAAACCAAGGTCGATGAGACCCTTCTCGAATTTCGCGGTCATGGCGCGAAGGTGTTTGAGAAGGTCGAGGCCCTCGGGAGAATCGAGGACGTCGATGGCCACCTTCGCGGCCGCAGCCTCGGCGGGGGTGATCGGATTGGAGTAGATGTACATCATCGACGTCTCGCGCAGGAAGTCGACGAGGACTCTCGAGCCCGTCACGTAACCGCCGTTCACGCCGAAGGCCTTGCCCAGCGTGCCCACGAGGATGTCGACGGGCTCGCAGCCGGTGTACTCCTCGGTCCCGCGGCCGGAGCCGCCGAAGGCCCCGACGCCATGCGAGTCGTCGACCACCAGGACCGCGTTCTCGGGGAAGCGAGGGTCGAACTTCCGGACCGCCGCCTGAATCTCGACGAGGGGCGCATGGTCGCCGCGCATGCTGAAGATGCCGTCCGTCACCACCACCGCTCTCCGGGCCCCGAGGGCGGCGGCCTTCTCGAGGGACGACTCGAGGTCGGCGACCTGGTTGTGCTTGTAAACGAACTTCTCCTTCGGCCGCGCCAGACGCATGGCGTTGATGATGCAGTTGTGGTTCAGCTCATCGGAGATGAGGGCGGTCTCCGCGGTGATCAGGGGCACGATGGTCGAGATGATGGTTGCGTACGCCGACGAGAAGACCATGGCGGCTTCGCGCGCATGGAAGGCCGCGAGCCTGGCCTCGAGGGCCACGTGAGGCTCATAGGTGCCGCTGATGAAACGCACGGCACCGGGCCCGCAGCCGAACCGGCCGACCGCCGCCTCCTCGGCCTGGACCACCTGCCGCCGCAGGCCCATGCCAAGGTAGTTGTTCGAGTTCATCTTGAGGAAGGGCTTCCGGCCCTCTCCCTGCAGAAGGTACCTTGGTCCGTGGCCGTCCTGGGGCGGCGCGACGTCCACGATCACCACTTCATGGCGTTTGCTGGAACCGCGGCCGTCGATGGTGGCGATTTCCGCGTTCAGGGCTTGGGAGAGGCGATTGAATGGCATGGGAGGGTCAGCGGATTCGCGCTTTGAGCTTGGTCAACATGTCCTCGACCATGGCGCCCAGGCCGTATCTTGGGGAAAAACCCCACTCGGCCCTGGCCGCCGAGCAGTCGAGGGAGTTGGGCCATGAATCCGCGATGCCCTGGCGGACGGGATCGATTTCGTATCGGATCTCGAAGGCCGGGATGTGCTTTCGAATCTCGGCGGTCAGTTCCACCGGCGTGAAGTTCATGGCCGTCACGTTGAAGGAGTTGCGATGGAGGAGCTTGGCGGGGTCGGCCTCCATCAGCGCGATGAGCGCGGCAATGGCGTCCGGCATGTACATCATGTCGAGCCGGGTGTCGGGCTTGAGGAAACAGGTGTAGCGGCCGTAGCGGATGGCGTCGTAGAAGATGGCGACCGCGTAGTCGGTGGTTCCGCCGCCCGGGGGGGCGGCGTAGGAGATGAGGCCGGGGAACCGGAGGCCCCGGGTGTCCACGCCGAAACGCTTGTAGTAATAGTCGCAGAGCAGTTCACCCGCGACCTTGGTGACCCCGTACATGGTGGTCGGCCGCTGGATGGTGTCCTGTGGTGTGTTGTCCTTGGGCGTGCCCGGGCCGAAGGCCCCGATCGAACTCGGGAAGAACACCTTGCAGTCGTGCTGTCTCGCGACTTCGAGGACTTTGTACAGCCCCCCCATGTTCAGCTCCCAGGCAACGTGAGGCTTCTCTTCCGAGGTGGCGGAAAGGAGCGCGGCCAGGTGGTAGATGGTTCCGACCTCGCCGTTGCGGACGATGTCCTGGATCTGGCGCGCGTTCGTGGAGTCCAGGAATTCGAAACGCTCGCCCGGGTGAAGGGTCTCGAGCGGAGGCAGGCGGATGTCGGAGGCGATGACCGCCTCGCTGCCGTAGCGTTCCCTCAGCGCGACCACGAGCTCGGAACCGATCTGTCCGAGCGCTCCGGTAACCAGGATTCTTCGCATCGCGCGGAAGATACCTCGGTTTGGACAGGGCGCGCCGCGAACGAGCGATTAGGCGACCGCGCGGGGCTGCGAGCTTGGCTCTGCCTTCTTGTGCGCGCCGGCCTCGGAGAGGCCCATGAGGCCGTCCTCCATCCACACGTGCTTGCCGTCCAGGACATGCTTCGCGACGTCGTACTTGCGGGCGTCATCGTTGTTCCAGAGGGCCTTGAAGAGAGCGTCGACCCGGCGGCTCGCGTTGCGCGAGAAGAGATCGGCGAGCTCCACGGCCTCGCGGGCTTCCGGCTTCCCGGCTGCGACGAGGGCCTGGGCGCGGACGCAGGCCGCGGAGATCGCGAACAGGTCGTTCACGATGTCCACCAGGCGGAACAGGAACGCCTGCTTGTTCTGCAGGCCCGCCTGATAGAGCGCCATTCCGTGGAAGCTCGAACGGGAGAGCTTGCGGGAGCGCCGGTCCACGAACTGCAGGTGCTTCGCGAGCGAGCCGAACTCGGAGAAACGCGGCCAGTGGCCCCACCCGAAGAAGCGTGTCGGGTACCACCATGCGTAGAAGGCGGCGATCTTCGGCAGCGCCGCGAGCTTCTCGCCCGTGGTCGACTTCGGGTTCACCAGCGCTCCGGCCACGCTCAGATGGGTGTCCACGGCTTCGCGGGCCATGAACAGATGCATGATCTCGCTCGAGCCCTCGAAGATGCGATTGATCCGGAAGTCGCGCATCAGTCGTTCCACGGGGATCGGCGTCTCGCCTCGCGACTCGAGCGAGTTCTCGGTCTCATAGCCGCGTCCGCCGCGGATCTGCATGAGATCGTCGACGATCTCCCAGCCGCGGACGCTGTTCCATTCCTTCGCGGAAGCCGCCTCGAGGCGGATGTCGGCGCCGCCGCGATCCGACATCTGGGTCGCGAGTTCCACGAGCGCCTCCATGGCGAAGCCGGTGGCGGCCATGTCGGCGATCTTGTGCCCGACCGCCTCGTGGCGGCCGACCGGACGGCCCCACTGGACGCGCACGCTCGCCCAGTTGCGGACGGTTTCAAGCGCCGCTTTGACCGTGCCCGCGGAGATGTTGGGAATGGAGAGCCGGCCGTCGTTGAGCGTGGTCAGCGCGATCTTGAGACCTCGTCCCTCGCCGCCCACCAGGTTCTCGGCAGGAACGCGGACGTTGTCGAAGTGGATGACCGCGTTCGACAGGGCCTTGAGGCCCATGAAACGGCACCGGTGCTGGATGATCACGCCCTTCCACTCGGTCTCGACGATGAACGCGGAGATCTTGTGGGTCTTCGGATCACAGGCCATGACGACCAGGAGCTTGGCCAGGGTTCCGTTGGTGGTCCACAGCTTGGTGCCGTTGAGGATGTACGCCGAACCGTCTTCGGTCTTCTCCGCAGTGGTGGTGACGCGGGCCGGATCGGAACCGACTCCGAGTTCGGTCAGCGCGAAGGCCGAGATCTCGCCCCTGGCGCAGCGGGGGAGGTACTTCTTCTTCTGCTCGGGGGTCCCGAAGTTCTTCACCGGCTGGGGCACGCCGATCGACTGGTGGGCGGAGAGCAGCGCGCCCACGTTCCCGCAGTAGGTTCCGAGCAGCTTCATCACGCGGTTGTATTCGACGTTGGTGAAGCCGAGGCCCCCGTATTCCTTCGGAATCTTCATGCCGAAAGCGCCCAGCTTCCGCAGCCCGTCGAGCACGTGCTCGGGATACTCACCGGTGCGGTCGATCTCCGCCGGATCGACCTCCTTCTTGAGGAAGGCCTTGAACTTCTCGTAGAACTCGCGGAATTCGGGGCGCTCATCGCCGGTGAGGGGATACGGGTGAATGAGATCCAGGCGGAAGTTGCCGAGGAAGAGTTCCTTCACGAAACTCGGGTGCTTCCACTGAGTTTCGCGGGCGGCCTCCGCGACCTGGCGGGCTTCGAGCTCGCTCACGTTCTTCCCGGCAGCCTTTGCTTGCGTATTCGTTTCGGTCACAGGAGTTCTTCCTCGTCGATCGAGCGGCTATTAATGAATTACAACTCATTAATATATATCACATCGCCGGCCGCTTCGCTTAGCAATGATTCTTGATCAGTCCCGCAGCACCCTTCGAAGCATCGACTTCATCGATGACTCGAAAGACACCCGGGGCACGGCCATGGCCTTGCGAAGCTCGGCGTCCTTGAACTCGCTCCTCGCTCGCGCGGGCATGCCGGAGACGACCGCGTCGACACGACTCCCGAGCCCCAGAACCATCCCCGCCGCGGCGCGTTGATACCCACGCTGACCCTGGATCTTCCGGCAGCCCATGACCAGGGCCTCGAGGACCTCGCTGCGATCCGGGTCTCCGAGCCGGGGGTCTGTGGCTATCCTCTCGCCCCAGTCGTCCAGGAAGGGCGCGGTCTGGATCAGGAAGTCGTACGACTGGCGCAGCGAGCGGATCGGTCGAAGCGGATAGTTGCGATGGCCCTCGGGAGCGAGCGTCGCCTTGTAGATCCTCGCGGCCAGCGCGAAGCTCCCGTCCCAGGGGCGGACGTTCTCGTGGGCGAGGCGTTTGATGTCGGTCGCCGCCGCGGTGTGCGCCGGCGACTGCGGCCAGAACGAAATCGACTGATCGATGTCTCCCGCGTTGTGGGTCATCACCGCGGCCATGCGCAGCACATCGAGTTCGTCGCGCCCGGCGAGCAGTGCGCGCAGGCCGCGCGACTCGCGCGTCAGTTCCGCCGCGATCTGGTCGCGCATCCGTTCGGCCAGATCCGACCGCCCGAGGTGAATCGCGCGACCGAGGGCCGCGACCAGCACGGAGAGCCTCTCGCCGTGATGGCCGGCGAACAACCCGAGGTCGCCCACCGCGACCGTGCGCCTGGAGACCGGGGCCACGTCCCACGAACAGAAGGCCTCGGTCAGCTCGACCATCGAATCGAGTTGAGCGGGATCCTTGATGAGACGCCACAGCAGGCCGCGGATCTTCGTGTCGACGTCGGTGGGAACGAACGTGGCGACGGTGGCGTGATGACAGGCGAGGCACAGGCCGAAGTAGTCGAGGGTCCGGTCGCCCGCGAGCGCCTGCGGGGCGGCTCCCTCCAACCGGTAGCCGGCGAGAACGCTCAGGAAGCCCAACGGACCCTGAGCGCGGGTCAGGATGTCTCCGGTCGGGATTCGCTCGGGCGGAGGGAGCCAGGGCGCGGTGTTCTGCACCTCGTTCAGCAGGGTCTGGGGCGCGACGAACCCCCGGATGGCCCGGGCGCTTTGCGGCTCGACTTCGTCTCCCATTCTCGGCGCACGTTAAACCAGCCGCAGCTCCCGCCTCGGCGCAAGGACGCTCCCATCCAGGCCTTCGCCTCGAGGCTATAGTGCCTTCACCGTCTCCCTTCATGAAGTTCCCGCACCCTCTCTCGCTTCTCTTCGCGTGCGTAGCCCTCGCCGCGAGTCTGACCTGGGTGCTTCCGGCCGGTCAGTACGATCGCCACAAGGACGAAGCCACGGGCCGGGATGTGGTGACGCCCGGTTCGTACCACGTCACCGTGCCCAATCCGATCTCTCCCTTCGAGGCCCTGGTGGCCATTCCGAAGGGAATGGCGGATGCGGGGGCAGTGATCTTCTTCGTCTTCCTGATCGGAGGAGCCTTCACCGTGGTCGACAAGACCGGCGCCCTGCGCTCCCTGGTGGACCTGCTGGTCACGAAGTCGGCGGGCCGGGGCATGCTGGTGATCCCGATCGTGGCCCTGCTCTTCGCGACCCTCGGCGCGCTCGAGAACATGCAGGAGGAGATCATTGCCCTGATCCCCGTTCTTCTCCTCCTCACCCGCCGCCTTCGCCTCGATCCGCTGGTTGCGGTCGCGGTGAGCGCAGGCTCCGCCGCGGTGGGCGCTTCCTTCAGTCCGGTCAACCCCTTTCAGGTCCTGATCGCGCAAAAGCTCTCCCAGCTGCAGCCCGGCTCGGGCGCCGCCTTCCGCACGATGTTCCTCGCGGTCTCGCTGGTGGTCTGGATCGCGGCAACCATGCGCTATGCGGCGCGGACGAGAGTCGCGATGGATGAGCCCGGCGCGGAGGCCGGCCCGGCGGCGCCGCTGTACGGCCGGAATCTCGCGATTCTCGGCACCGTCTTCCTGTCGTTTGGGATCTTCGTAGTCGGGATCATGAAGTTCGGGTGGGACTTCGACCAGCTCTCGGCGCCGTTCGTGGCCATGGGGATTGTCGCGGGCCTGGTGGGCGGCCTGGGCGTCTCCGGCACCGCGATGGCCTTCGCCGAAGGGTTCGCCTCGATGGCCACCGCCGCCATGCTGATCGGCATCGCCCGCGCCATCTCATACGTCCTCGACCAGGGCCATGTCATCGACACCCTCGTTCATTCCCTGGTGACTCCCCTCGAAACCCTGCCCTCCTACGCCTCCGCGCTGGGCATGATGATCCTGCACGTGGGCATCCACGTTCCCGTGCCGAGCGTGAGCGGGCAGGCGGCTCTGACCATGCCCGTGCTGATCCCGGTCGGGGACCTCGTCCACGTTTCCAGGCAGACCGTGGTCCTCGCCTACCAGTACGGGGCCGGACTGACCGACATCGTGACCCCGACGAACGGCGGCATGATGGCGGTGCTGGCCGCGGCGAGCGTACCCTACGAGAAATGGATCCGATTCGCTCTGCCTTTGTTCGGAGCCCTGCTCGCCCTGGGCGCCTTAGCGGTCACCGCGGCCATCGCGACCGGCTTCTGATCCAGCCCCCTACTTCACGAGGTGATACTTCGTCTGCCGGCTCAGCACCCAGCGCATCGCACCGTCCGGCCCGAGGATCGCGTCTTCCTCCTGTGCGGACCGCATCTTCTGGCCGCCCCATTCGGGGATGGGCGTTGAAGCCTGCAGCTCGATCGAAAACCAGGTGCTCGGCAGCAGGGTGACGTCGCCCCGCCCGGGCACGCCCTCCTGCTGATCCCACAGTCCGATCAGCGGCCCCGCGCCGTGCCCGTAGTCGTTGATCGGGTGCGAGTACATGGAGCCCTCGATTCCCTCCTTCTTCATCCGGGCGAGCATGGAGGCGAGGACCTCGTTGCCGGTCCGTCCCGGGCGCATCTCCTCGAACGCGATGTCCTGCATCCGGTTCGAGTTGGCGAGAGCCTTCTGGAGTCCGGCCGGAGCATCGGTCTCGCCTTCCTTCAAGACGTAGCCCACGTGCTGGGTGTCGGTGGCGAGACCCATGGCGTAGATCCCGAAATCGACGTGGAGATGGTCGCCGCGCTGAATGACTTCCGCCTCGGGATGCGCGGTTGCCGCGAACTCGGTGGCCTTTCGCTCCGGCCGCTGGACCGAGACCGTCGGAGGGAACCACTCGCCAAGCCCCAGGTCGTTGACGCTCTGCCGCAGCCACCACTCGACGTCCTTCGATGTGGTCTTGCCCGGAGTGATGACTTCGTTCGAGAAGGCGCGGGCGATCAGCGCGTGCACGGTCTTCATCATGGTCACGTAGTACGGTTCCATCTCCGGCAGGCGCATCGAGAGGTATTCGAGCGGGAGGTTCTCGGCGCGCACAAGTTTCGACGTCCAGGGTCCGAGCGCGGACTCGAGCTGTTCGCGCTCTCCGGCGGAGAGGCCGTCAGAGAAGGCGTGGGTGTGAGAGATGTCGATGGCGATGGTGCTCGGCTGACGCTGCTCGATGACCTTGCGGAGGGTCCGCCATTGCGAATCGCCCATGATCTCCCGGCCCGGGTTGTCGGGGTCCCGGTACATTTCGTACAGACCGCCGTTCGTTCCGCCGCCGAGGGCGAGGCGCTCGATGCCCTTGTCGCCGCCGCGGTCGAAGAAGACCAGAATGGTGCGGCGCCGCGCGTACATGACCGAGGGCGAAATGAGCGACTTGAAGACCGGGTCCTCGTTGTACTCGCGATTGATCACCAGCCACATCGACACGCCGTGGCGGCGCATGAGGGTGGGAAGGAAGCGTTCGAGGCGCTGCTTGAGCCACTCCTGGCGGATCGCATCCTGCTCGCGCAGCGGCGGAAGTTTCGGGGGCATCGATGGCGCGGCGGCGGCGATGCCGGCGGCGAGAAGGGGGATTCCGATGAGAGTCTTAAGGGTCACGGCCTGGGTCCTTTCTTCGGGAGCGTGGCGCGGCGCAAGTACGGAGGATACCCGCCGCCCTGCGGCCGGCGCTCAGAGTGCGGGTTGCACCCTCGCCAGTCAACGCCCGGGCCGCTCCGGGTATTCGAGCTTCTGGAAGTCGAGGCTGAGTTTCGAGATCACGGCCTGACGCTTGCCCGTGCGAACGAGGGGAATGAGCTCCACGAACTGCACGTCGATCCGAGTCTCCTCGCCGAGGTACTGGCGGAGCACTGAGAGGATTTCGCGCTCGAAGAGTTCGGGAGAGAACCGGCCGCCCTTCACCACCTTCAGGACGATGGCGCCGCGCTCTTCCTGCACCACCTGGTATTGACGCACCAGGTAGTCGTAGTCCTTGAACAGGTGGGAAAAGAACGTCCCCGGCATCACCCGACCGTGGGCGCCGATCACCAGGGACTGAACGCGCCCCTCGATGCGGCCCACGCGGGGCAGGCCGCGACCGCACGGACAGGCTTGGGTTTCGTCCATCGCCTCGGCCAGATCGCCCACGCGGTAGCGGATGAAGGGCAGGCAGAGATTGTTGAGGTCGGTGATCACCACCTCGCCCACCTCTCCCGCAAGCGCGCGGCGCCCGTCCTTCAGGATCTCGACGATGTAGCTCTCGGCCATGACGTGATGGCCTTCGTGCGCGTCACACTCGTAGGCGATGCCCGAGAACTCCCGGCTGCCGTACTTGTCGAACACCCGCGCGCCGAAGGCCTCTTCGATGATTCGTCGGCTCTCGTCAGGCAGCGCCTGGGCCGACGAGATGATGCCGCGGGGTCGCAGATCGGGGCGGCTCTTCGCCGAACCCAGGTGCCCGGCCAGATAGTTGAAAGACTCCGCGTAGCCGTCGATCAGAACCGGCTTGAAGGTAGCGAGTCGTCCGAGGAACGCGGCCATGGCTCCTTCCGACATCTCGAACGCGGGAACGAACAGGCGGCGGAGCAGCCACGCGTCGAGCCTCTCCCGCGCCACCTGCGACGGGCTCATCCCCAGGGTCTGATGCCACAGCCGCGCCTGGCGGTCGCCGAACTTCCAGCCCGTCCACTCCATCGCCCGCAGCGTGGAGGCAAGGCGGATTTCCAGCTGGTGCTGATCCGCGTAGCAGACGAACGGCTCGCCCGTGGAGCCCGAGGTGGCGATGCGCAGGATCCGGTCGTTGTCGTGATTGTCGGAGAGCAGATCGAAGTGGAGGTTCTCGCGCACGTCCGCCTTGCTCAGCAGCGGCAGCTTCGCGAGATCGTCGAGCGTCTTGATGTCCTCGGGACCCAGGCCGAGCGCGTCCATGCGCTCGCGGTAGTAGCCGACGTGGTGATAGGCGTGGCGGATGAGCCGTCGAAGCTTCTCCTCCTGAAGGAGCCGCATCTCCGCGAGCGACAACCACTGGCTCTGCTTCAGTTCGCGGTAGTACAACTCCGTGCGCCGGGTCAGGAGCCATGCATGAAAGGGCATGGTCCGGAAGTACACGGCGCGCCGCAGACGCCTCGACCACGAGAGTTCGGCGTCGATGCGCGTGGGAGGATGCCGGCTCAGGAAATCGGCCACCAGGCTCTCCTGCTTGGGAGCGAGGCGGAATTCCACGAATCCCTTCGCGAGGTCCATAAGAACGCGGACGATCAGGCGCAAGGGGAAGCTCGGGATAAAGCTCTGACCGACGAGCCGCGTCTCGAACACGGTCTCGATCTCGCGGATCGAGTAGCCCTTCGCATGCGCGGAGACTGCGATGAAGGTCTGGAAGTACGCGTACTTCAGCCGGCGATGCAGGATGTCGGCGAGGGTTTCGCGTCGCGCTATGACGAAACCCGACTTGTTGTCGCGCAGTCGCATCCCGAACAGGGTGTTGAGGAGCGTGTTCAGGCCCTTCGACAGGTGATACCTCGAATCGCGCTGGCGCCCGATCGAGCTTCGATAACCCTGGACCATGTCGACGCGGGTATGCAGTAATTCGCGGTGGAGGCGGGCCACGTCCTCGGGCTGGTACTGGAGGTCGGCGTCGATGAGGCAGACGTACACCCCGGTGGCTTTGGCGACGCCCGAGTCCCAGCCCGCGGCGAGGCCCCGGTTCTTCTCGTGATGGACAGGCACCACTTCGGGGTGCGTCTTCGCCAGGGCATCGATGACGCTCCCGGTGTCGTCGCGGCTGCCGTCGTTGACGAGGACGATCTCGCCCCGGACCTTCCGTTTCTCGAAGACGCTGCGGAGACGGGCCACGAGCTCCGGCAGGTTCCCGGCCTCGTTGTAGCAGGGCACGACGACCGAGAGTTCGACGGAGCTCACAGGGGCTGCGCGCGGATCCACTCCCAGGTGGACCGAAGGCCTTCGTCGAGAGGCACATGGGAACGGAAACCGAGCAGGCTCTCGGCGTGACCGGTGTTCGCGATCCGGCAGCTCCCCGCGGTGTCGTCGGCCTCGTCGAAGACCGGCTCGAAGCGCACGCCCGCCGCCTGCATCATGGCTTCGGTCAGCTCGTTGACCGAGAGCGCCTTGCCCGAGCCCACGTTCAAGACCTTTCCGTTCACCTCGCGCGACATGGCGAGAAGGGTGGCGCGCGCGATGTCTTCGACGTGCGAGTAGTCGAGAGCCTGCTCGCCGTCGCCGTGGATGAGGGGAGGCTCGTTCCGCCGCATCCGCTCGAAGTTCGCGACCACCACGCTCTTGTACCCGGTGCCCACGTACTGCCGCGGCCCGTAGACGAAGAAATAGCGAAGAGACACCGCGGCGAATGCGCCCGAGCGATAGGCCGCGTCGACGAGGTTCTCGCCCGCGAGCTTGGTGGTGCCGTACAGAGTGTGCGGATGGCACGGTTCAGTCTCCACCATCGGGGGGCCGGACATCCGTCCGTAGGCGTAGAGCGAGGAGGAGAAGATGAGTTTCCGGATCCCCGCCGCCTTTCCGGCTTCGATCACGTCGCGGGTTCCGAGGACGTTGGTGAGAACCAGCTGGCGCGGGGAGTCGAGAGAGGGCCGGTGCTTTTCGGCCGCGAGGTGGAAGACGCCGTCGACGCCGTGGAGCAGTTCCGCGAGCTTCTCCACCGGGGTCTCGCCCAGGGTCGTTTCCACGAACACGATCCGGTCGTCCTTGGGAAGGCGCTCCCGCCGTCCCGCCCTGAGGGAATCGAGGACCAGAACGCGGCTCGCTCCCTGGTCGAGGAGCTGCTGAACCACGTTGGCCCCGATGAAACCACACCCTCCGGTGACGGCGAACGAGGCGTTTTCGATGTGGACGGCGGGCATGGGACGGCCCGAACTCTACCGAAGAACGAGCTGACTCCACGTTTCGAAGTGCCCGTGCTGCATCCAGATGCCGGAGAGAACGAGACCGGTGGCGATGAACCAGCGCGCGGCGCGCCACTCGATTCGATCCAAGGCCACCGCGGCCAGGATGGCGAAGGCGGGCCCGGCATATTCGATCTCTTTGAGGTCCTTGAACAGGCCGAAGGAGACGCCGCGGAGCAGGACCAGGGAGAGGAAGGCCAGGGCGTAGGCCTTGACCGTGGTCGCGGCGGGATCGCGCCGGCGAACGATCAGGATGAGACCGGCGAGCGCGAAGAGCGGGAAACCGTAGCCGGAGAACAGGACGATGCGGGAGAAGGCGCCGAGGACGGAGCCGGGATCGCTGTTGGCGGTTGCGGAGGCGCCCGCCGCCGCGCGACCGGCCCCCGAAACGATCGCGGGCAGGATCTCCCGCACGAAGGTCAGCGTGAAATCTCCATACAGGCCGAAGACCACGGCCATGGCCGCGACCAGCCACAGGGCGACAACGCGCAAGCGGACCGCGGCCGCGAGCAGGGCCAGAACGAGGAGGAACGTGCTCGTGTTGAACAGGCTCGACACGTAGGTCAGGAACGTCGCCAGGGTCGCGGCGAAGAGCAAAGCCGAGGCCTTGGGATCCTTCGGTCTGTCAAGCACACGGACCGCGATCACCACCACGAGCAGATCGAGGGCATGGCCCGCCAGCGTCGACCACATCGCGTACAGCATCCGGCTGGTGAGAATGGGAAAAGCGAAGGTGAACCAGGCCGCGGCCGTGGCCGCGGACGGAACGAGCAGCCGCGCGAGCACGAACGCCAGCGCCACTTCGACCACGGTCGAGAAGAGCGCCACATGCTTGATCGCGCGGACCACGAGATCGCGATCCGGCGGCAGCTTCGTGAAGGGCAGGTAGAAGACGGGCGAGTACGGGAACGCGTACTTCTTCCCGGCCACGATTCGCGGGTATCCGACGCCGAGATCGACCTGAGCCTTCCTCGACCTCTCCATGATCGAGCCCTCGTAGCTGCGCAACGCGCCGACGTAGCGATCGTTCTGCCGGACGTCGTTGTAGAAGTAGTTCGGGTGGAAGAGAAAGCCGCCCTTGAGGAGGACGGTCGCGGTCACGGCCAGGACCACCGCGGTCTGTCCGCGGAAGAGGAGTGCCGCGAGGATGGAAAAGCCGATCGCCGGCACCGCCACGTCGCGCATACTGTGGACGAAGCCGAAGGGATCGACGGCCGCCGCCGCCGCGAGCAGGAAGAGAATCAGCGCGGTGGCGCTCCCCGCGACGGCGAGCGAAGTGCCGGAGAGAAGCAGGGCGCCAAAGATGCCGAGAGGCAGGATCCAGACCGTCCATTCGCTCGCGGGGACGCTCCACCGCGCCCCGTCGATGCGGATCCAGTCGAGCGCCATGCCGAGTTTCGGGTCGTCGCTGGTGAGGCCGAGGTTCAGAGGACCTTTGGGCAACGGAGCCTCGACCTCCTGGATGCGCTGGCGCCCGCGGGCCTGCTCGAAGGAGCCGAACGGCTTGCCGCCCACGGTGACGGTGATGCGCGTCGGCTCGTCGAGATAGCGCGCGGCCCGAACGGAGAAGCGCGCCATCGAGGCGTCCACGGAGAGCGGGATGTCGAACTCGGCGTTCTGGCGCGTCCATCGAGAGGTGGTGGGGGGCGTTTCCTCGCTGTCCTCGAACCCCGAACCATAACGACCGGTGGATGGCCCGATGTCCACGATGATGGGTTGACGAAGGCGGCCCGCGAGGTCGAGGACGGCGGCAAACCCGCCCAGCAGGGCGAGGGCCGTGAAGAGCACGCGCGCGAGCCTTCCCGCGGAGCCCCGGGCTTTCGGGTCGGTCTCGTAGAGCGCGGTCACCTGCGGCCGATCCTAAACGGATTCGCGCCGTGGTCCGGGCCTCAACGGTGCTACCCTTCCGCTCCCATGTCCGTCCGGGAACCAAGCATGGCTCCGACCTCGCGATCCGGCGTCGTTTCGCCGGCGGATGCTCGGGGGGGCCGCCCTGTCGACTAGGAAACTCGGGTCCTTCGGGCTCACCTTCGCCCTCGTGCTCGCGCTCTCGGCGGCCTTCGTGCTGAATCGCCGCGTCGACCGCGCGCTCGTCGCCAGCCCGTCCGAGGAACAGCCGGTGGAACTCGTCGCCGTCCCGGACCGCTCGGCGCTCCCCTTCTGGGGCGGCGAAGATGTGGAGTCGGTGGTCGCCCTGCCCGGAGGCCTCTACGCCGCCGGGGCCTTTGGCGTGGCCCGGCTTGAGTCCCCCCCGAATTCAAGGGCCGCCGGGCTCGACCGGATCGACATTTCCGTGCCTCTTCCCACGCGACGCGCGAGAGCCATGTCCTCGTGGCGGGGCGACCTTGCGGTGGGCCTCGATCTCGAAGGTCTGTTCGTCTACCGCGATGGCTCCTGGTCTGAATTGCGATCGGGCTTCGGGATGCTCCACGTCCGGGCCCTCGCGGAGACCGAGGCGGGCGAACTCTGGATCGGCGCGCGCGAAGGTCTCTTCAGGATCGGTTTCGCCGAACGCTCGATGATGCGTCTGCACCGGTCGCCGGTTCGTTCGATCACGGTGGGCGAGGGCGGCCGCACCTGGAGCGGGGGAGAGGCGGGGATGTTCAGCACCGAGGGGGGAGTGACCAGTTCGTTGCGCATGGAAGGTGCGCCCTCCCCCTGGGTCGACGAGGCGGTGGTCTTCGATCGCCGGGTGTACGCGGCGACACCGACCGGTCTTTTCGCCGCGGGCGATGACGGCGTGCTCCGGTCCGTCGCGAATGGGGGGAACCTCGGGTCGCTCACGGTTCACGGGGACCGGCTCTTCGCCGCGGCCGACCCTCCCGACACCCTCGTCCGCCGGTTCGACGCGGCCGGCCGGCTGCAGGTTGAACCCGCTCCCTCGAAGGTGCGCCGGGTCTTCACCGCGGGAGACCTTCTGCTGGCCGACACCGCCGATGGGCTCGCGGAGAGATCGAATGAGGCCTGGAGGGTGATTTCGAGGCGGCGTCAACCGGAAGGATTCGGAAACTCCCACGTGGGGGCCCTGGCCTCGTATCGCGGCCGCGTGGTCGTGGGCTTCTTCGACGGCGGCCTCGCCGAACTCGTGCCGATTCAACCTTCCGTTCTCGATCTTCCAACCGCCACGAAGACGGAGGCGCCCATGATGCTTCGCGCGCTCGCCGAGACCGGTTCGTCGCCGATCTGGGCGGTGAACGCTCTGCTCGACGCC
This sequence comes from Vicinamibacteria bacterium, assembly GCA_044229175.1. Lineage (GTDB taxonomy): Bacteria > Acidobacteriota > Vicinamibacteria > Fen-336 > JAGNNV01 > JAGNNV01. The sequence goes on from JBGATM010000009.1 coordinate 157,171, forward strand.
GGCGGCGTCCTGCATGTCGCCAGTCTTCGCGGCGCTTTCCGGTTCGATGGCGCGCGGGTCACGCCGGTGGAAGGCTCGGGAGCCGCGTTTTCACTGGCGCGAACTGGGAGCGGGGTCGCCATCGGCTTCGGCGAGGGAGTCCTTCTTCCCGAACGGAAGCTGCTCTCGGCGTTTCACGGCCTCCCGGGCAACCAGGCCACCGCTCTCGCCCCCGTCGAGGCAGGAATGCTGGTGGGAACTCCGTCGGGCCTCGGCTACGTCGAGAACCTCAAGGTTCGCTGGCGGGTGGCCTCGGGCGAAGGCAAGCTGCCGCACCCGTGGGTCACCGCGATCCTGCCCGCGGGCGGAAGCGTCCTCATCGGCACCTATGGAGGGGGCCTGGTCCGGCGAGTCGGCCGGATGTCGGACAAGGGTGAGTGGAAATCCTTCCCCGAAACCGAGGGACTCAAGGTGAACACGGGTTGTCTGGTGAAAGCGGGCGGTCGCGTCTATGCGGGGACCGACGGGGCCGGACTCTTCAGACTCTCCAGAGACGGGACGCGCTTCGAACCGCTTAAGCTATCGCTGCCGTCTCAGCGGGTCACTGCACTCCTCGAGATGGGCGGTTTTCTCTACATCGGGACGGACGAGGGATTGACACGATGGTCGGTCGAGCGGGACGTTCAGCCGTAGCACAGCGGTCGCTTCGCCTCTCGTCCGGCCTGGCCTTCGCGTTGAGCGCCGCGACGGCCTTCGCGCAGTCCGGGATGCTCGTGCCGACGAGCACCGGGCGCCAGGATCCCGCCGTTCTTTCCCTGCGCGAGATGACCATCGACGCGTCGATCGCGCGTGGCTACGCCCGCGTGAACGTGCGACAGATCTTCGAAAACCACACCGACCAGATCCAGGAAGGAACGTACCGCTTCGCTCTCGCGCCTTCTGCCGCGGTTGGTGACTTCGCGGTGTGGGATGGCCTGGTGCGCATCCCCGGCGTCATTCTGGAGAAGCGTCGCGCCCGCGCGATCTACGAGGCGCTCACCACCCAGCGCATCGATCCAGGGCTATTGCAGCAGGGTGAGGAAGAGGATCGCGAACCCGGCTCGGGTCCCGCCACCTCCTCCCCCTCGGGCTCCGCGCCCTTCTCGGTGAAGGTCGCTCCGATTCCTGCCCGGGCCACCAAGCGCCTCGAGCTTCAGTTCCAGCAGGAGGTCAGCGTGGTCGGGTTGAAAGGCGAGTTCCGCATGGTCCTCGCCCCCGTGGACGGCGAGCCTTTGACCGCGCGGACCCTTCGCATCCGCGTGGGACTGAGCAGTCTCATCTACGAAGCGATCGCGAATGGTTTGCCGCTCCAGCCCTCGGCCGACGGTGTCTCCTTCGAGGGCACGAACGTGAAACTCGATCGAGATCTCATCGTCCGCTTCAGACTGCGCGACGAGGCGCCGCTCAGGTTCTCCGCGTTTCGAAACCCCGATGGCCGCATGCCCGATGGCCTCGCTCTCGCCCCGTGGGAGCGCCCCGCGGACATTCCTCCGGAGAAGGATGGCTTCTTTCTCATGGAGGTTCTGCCGCCCGCGTCGGTGGCCGGGAGCTCGGGCGCGGCTGGCCCTGCGAAACCGGGGACGGCGGCGAAGCGCGCGCCTCTCTCGGTCGTGGTTCTCTTCGACACCTCCCTCTCGCATCGCTTCTCCGGGCTCGAGATGTCCTATCAGCGCCTCGTTCGTCTCTTCGGGGCCCTCACTCCGGAAGACAAGTTCGCGCTCGTGCCCTTCGACGCGACCGTGGACGCGCCCCCGGCCCTCGCGAATGCCATCGATCTCGTGAAGACCACGTCGCTCGAGCGTCTTCGGGCCCGCGCCCTCTCGCCCGGCACCAACATCCTCGAGGCCCTGCGTGCCGCGCAGAAGCTCGTGGGCGACGGCGACAAGGGACGGCTCGTGCTCTTCACCGACGGCGTCGCCATGCCGCCGTCGAAGGATCTGAGCGCGGCCCGGCGAAGGACTCCTCTCTTCGTCAGCGTCGCCACCCCCGATGCCGGCGCCGCTCTTCGCGGAACCGCGGAGGGAGTGGTGACGGCGCTTTCCTCGGAGCCCGAGGCGGATCTCTTCTTCGAGCGAATTCTCAGTCCCACGAAGGCCCAGGCACCGGGGTTAGCTCCGGCTGCGAACGAAGGCTCCCTTCGAGTCACCCTCGGAGATCCTGGGCTCCGCGACATCTATCCCGTGATGGTGCAGCCCCCGACTCCCCTCTCGCTCTCCGGTTTCGTCGGCCGCTACTCGAAGCCCGCGACGGGCGTCCGCCTGGCCGTGGCCACAGGGATTCTGCCGAAGGACGCGAGCACGCTGACCGTTGCCTTTCCTGCGAAGGCCCTGGAGGCCCGCGATCTGCCGAGGCGCTGGGCGCGCGCGCGGGTCGACGATCTGCTGCGTCGCATCGAGGAAGAAGGCGAGAGGCGCGAGTGGGTCGACGAGATCATCGAACTCTCTCGACGCTACAAATTCGTGACGCCCTATACCGCCTTCCTCGCCGCGCCGCGCTCCCTGCTGCGTCCGCGACGCATCCAGCCGGGCGACCCCGTGCTTCGCGTCGAGTGCGATGAGGGCACGGTCATGGCGACCGCGCTCTTCCCGTTCGGTCTGAAACTGCCCCTGGTGAAGCGCCCGCAGTCTAACGTCTTCGAAGGACGCTTCCTCGTTCCCGAATCCCTTAAGGACGGCCGGTATTCCGTACAGATCGTGATGCGCGATCGCAGCGGAAGCATCGCGACAGAGTCCAAGACCTTCGTCATCGATGGCCGAGCCCCCAAGATCTCGCCGAAGGTGCAGAAGCTCGCGCGCGTGGGTGACGACATCATCCTCGCCGCTTCCACCGACGACGATGTCATCTTCCTCTCTGCGCGGGTCGGCAACCTTCCGCCCGTCCCGCTTCGATGGGACAAGACCGCTCAAGCCTCGATTGGCCGGCTGCGTTTGCCGGCTTCCGCGGTCGGCATGCAGGAGGTCGTGTTCGAAGCCGTCGATCTCGCGAAGAACGTCGGCTTCTCCCGCGCCATGCTGGAGGTGCGCCAGTGAAACCGCGCTCGCGGCAGTTCGCTCGCATCGGCGCGCTCAGCCTCGCCGGCGCCGTCTTCCTGGCCGCGTCGCCGAAACCCGTCATTCCCTGGGAAGACCTGACCGAAGTCGACTGGCTCTACGAACTCGCCACCCGCTTCTCTCTGGTCGACTCCCATCGCGTTCACTACAAGACGCCGACCGCGGAGCTCGCGACGCTTCTCGAAGCGCGGCCCGAACCCGAGGCCCTGCGGCATCTCGCCCAGGCGCAGATGGACCTCGGCCAGCGCGACAAGGCGCTCGCCACCATCGAGAAGTGGGCGGCCGCGTGGGCTTCCGCGAATGCCGACGCCGCGGGTGCGGGCTGGGATGAGGCCGCGAGGTGGGCGTGGTCGTACGGCGCCCACGCACAGGCCTTCGCTTTCGCGGACAAGGCGATCCCCTTGCTCAAGGGCGAAGCGCAGCGCGCGGTCGCGAATCTGCGGGTGGAATGGGCCGAGCAGCAGCCGGCCCTTCGCGACAAGCGCGAGATGCAGCGCGCGGCCCTCGAACTCAACTCCACCGACTGGGCGACCGCCTAC